>CAWEPK010000001.1:0-186545 GCA_963810935.1 uncultured delta proteobacterium
GCTTCTTCGGTAAGGGGCGGCGGAACGGGGACGCCCGATATCTTGGTCACCGCGCGGAACTTGGGAGGACAGACTTCAAAGCACGTTCCACATTTCGTGCACTTTTCCTGATCTACCATATGGATGAGGTTCTTCCCCCCTATAATCGCTTCCGAGGGGCATTTCCTGGCGCAGGTGGTGCAGGCGTTGCACTTCGCGGGGTCGATGTAGAAGTTGATAAGCTCCTTGCACGACAAGGCGGGGCAGCGCTTCTCTTTAACGTGCGCCTCGTACTCGTCCCTGAAGTATTTAAGCGTTGAGAGGAAGGGGTTCGGGGAGCTTTTACCGAGCGCGCAGAGGGCCGCCTCTATGGCAGTCTCGGAGAGCGCCTCGAGGGTCTCTACGTCGCCTTCCTTGCCTTTGCCCTTGGTGATATTGGTAAGCAGCTTGAGCATCTGCCTCATGCCCTCACGGCAGGGTACGCACTTGCCGCACGACTCGTCGGTGAGGAACTCCATGAAGTACCTGGCGACGTCGACCATGCAGGTATCTTCATCCATGACGATCATGCCGCCGGAGCCCATCATCGAGCCTGCTTTGGTCATCTCGTCGAAGCCGACTGGCAGGTCAAGGGCGTCTTCAGGCAGGCAGCCGCCCGAAGGCCCGCCCGTCTGTACTGCCTTGAACTTCTTGCCGTTCGGTATGCCGCCGCCTATGTCGTAAATGATCTCCTTCAGAGGAGTGCCCATAGGCACTTCCACGAGACCCGTATTCGTTATCTTGCCGACAAGGGAGAATATCTTGGTGCCCTTGCTCGTCTCCGTGCCGTATTGCGTGAACCAGTCGGCGCCGTTGTTGATGATAAGCGGGACGTTGGCCCACGTCTCGACGTTGTTGAGGACGGACGGTTTGCTCCAGAGGCCGACGATATTGGACCGGATATACTTGGGCCTGGGCTCTCCCGCCCTGCCTTCGATGGCGGTCATCAGGGCGGTCGATTCGCCGCAAACAAAGGCGCCTGCGCCCCTGTGTACCTTGACGACGAAGTCGAAGCCGGAACCCAGGATGTTCTTGCCCTGGAGGCCCATTTCTTCCGCCGTCTTTATGGCCATGTTGACGTTTTCGACAGCGAGGGGATATTCCTGGCGGACGTATATGTAGCCCTCGTGGGCGCCTATCGCATAAGCCCCCAGGGTCAGGCCCTCAAGCACCGCATGCGGGTTGCCTTCGAGCAAGCTCCTGTCCATGTAGGCGCCGGGGTCGCCCTCATCCGCGTTGACGATCACGTATTTCACAGGGTCTTTCGCGTTGCGGGAGCCTTCCCATTTGACGCCTGCCGGGAAGCCGCCGCCTCCACGACCCCGGAGGTTGGCCTTCTTGACTTCCTGGAGCACGTCGTCGGGGCTCATGGCGCCCAGGGCCTTGGCCAGGGCGGCGTATCCGCCTATGGCCAGGTAGTCGTCGACGTTCTTCGGGTCAACGCTGACGTTCGCGCCGAAGACGATGCGCCCCTGGTTCTTGTAGAAAGGTATCTCCGACTCGTGGATGATCTTTTCTTTGGTGACCGGGTCGTTGTAGACCAGGCGGTCTATGACCTTCTTGCCCACTATCGTCTCGGAGATGATCTCAGGCACGTCCTCCGGCTTGATCTGGAAGTAGCATATCTCGTCGGGCCGGATGACGATGATGGGGCCTCTCTCGCAGAAGCCGTGGCAGCCTGTCTTCCTTATATCGACCGTGGAAGAAAGGCCCTGCTTTGCCACCTCTTCTTCGAGCTTGATCGCCACTTCCCGGCTGCCCGAGGCATGGCAGGCAGAACCCGAGCAGAGGGTGATGACCGTCTTCTTCGGGTCTCTCTGCGAGATGATATCTTTTCTGAGTGCTTCGAGGTCGGCGGGTGAGTTTATCCGCGGCATGATTTTTTCCTCAATCGTAGTTTTTCAGTACGTCGGCCGTCTGGACAGGGGACATCTTGCCGTGTGTCTTCCCGTCGATCTCCATGACGGGACCCAAGGCGCAGCAGCCCAGGCAGTTGACGATCTCCAGGCTGAATTTCAGCTCCAGGTCCGTCTCGCCGGGCTTGATGCCCGTTATCTCCTCCACCGTGTCGAGGACGCGTGACGCCCCTCGGACGTGGCAGGCCGTGCCCATGCAGATGTGGACCTGGTGGCGGCCCTTCGGCACTAGGCTGAATGCCTTGTAGAAGGTGGCGATATGCTGGATGCGCGTCATGGGGACCTGGAGTTTTTCTGCTACTCTGCCCAAGGCCTCCCTGGGCAGCCAGCTATTCTCCGCCTGGATGTCTAAAAGCACCTGGATGAGATAGCTCGCATCGCCGTGATACTTGTCGATGATCTGGTCGATTCTCTCATTGTCCATAGGATATGTCCCGGTCCTTACTTTTTTTGCTCTCTGCTCAAGGCACAGTCCGCCTTAAGCGACGGCGTAACGCTTCTCGCTTTCGTCGTACCTGACGAGCCTCTGGCGCGACGAGCTGTTCAGGTACTTCGACACCTCCGACGGGGTAAGGCCCAGGGCCTTAGCTATCTCGGCTGTGGACAGCGGCTTCTCCCGCAAAAGGGCGATGATCTGCGTGACAGCGAGCTTGTCGAAAATTGTTTCCTTAAATATCCTGTTCACTTCGTCGCTGTTGAAAAACTTGTCGTAGCGCTCTTCCTGCTCTCCCGATACCCGCAAGGAGAGGGGCGGTCTCAGCCTTTCCGTTTGTACCAGCTTGATGTACGGGATAAGCTTTCTGACTGATTCAAGCCTGAACTTTAATGCATCTTTGTCAATTCCTTCGCTTTTGCCCAGCGGGCCCAGCTCCTCAACTTGCCTGCCGAAATCGTTCATGATATTGGCAAACCGGATTCCTTCACCAGCGGAAACCCATTCAAGCCTTAACCGGTCCGGGTTCACCCCTATATGCCCCAGTAATTTCCTGGCTATGGTTACCACGCTCAGCGCATCGTAATTTCCGTTGGTAATATAATGGCAGTCGTCAAGATGGCAGCCGCCGACAAACATCGCGTCCTGCCCGGTCGAAAAGGCGAGCAGTATGTGGGCCAGATCGACCCTGGCCGAGCACATCACCCTTATAAGCCTTATATAGGGAGGGTATTGAAAACGGGAGACGCCGCAAAGGTCCGCCCCTCCGTAGCAGCACCAGTTGCATATAATGCCTAATATCCTTGGTTTAGACCTGGATCCCGTACTCATTTTATCGAACCTCCTTCGCTACCGACACCGGCTCTCTATTCATTCGTATACTCAGGCTCTACGATTCTCCAACGGCCGCATCAATCTGTTGAGCGGTTTCTTCCTGCGGCGCCGCAGCAATGATCTGGCTGAACAGCTCTTCATCGGTATAGTGCTTCAATGAGATAGCCCCTGTCGGGCATTTCGGATTGCAGAGACCGTCCCCCTTGCAGAGGACAGGAGTGACCCTGGCCTTCCTGCCTTGCGGCGACTCACAAAACTCTATAGCGCCGTAGGTGCATGCGCTAATGCATGCCCCGCAGGAAATGCACTTGTCCTCATCGACCGCGCACACGGAGCCGGAGGCGACGACCGTATCGTTTGCGAGGAGGGTCAAGGCCCGGCCCGCTGCGCCGTAGGCCTGGCTGACCGTTTCAGGTATAAGCTTGGGATAGTGGGCTATCCCGCAGAGGTAAATGCCTTCCGCCCCGAAGTCGACCGGTCTCAATTTTACATGGGCCTCCTGGAAGAACTCGTCAGGGCCCAGGGTGACCTTGAATAACCCGGAGATTTGTTTTCTGTCCGCGGAAGGGACCACGGCCGCGGCCAGGGCGACGATATCGGCATCCAATTCGAGCTTCTTCCCCAGAACATAATCGGTCACGGTCACTTTCAGGACCGGCCGGCCGTCTTCCGACTCGCCGGGCGCCACCTGGGGCGCCTCTTCCGGCTCGTAGCGAATGAACCTGACGCCCCTGTTTGCCGCTTCCCGGTAATAATCCTCTTTGAAGCCGTATGTCCTCATGTCCCTGTAGAGCACGTAAATGTCCATATTCGGGTTGATCTCTTTCAGCTTTAGGGCGTTCTTTATCGACTCGCTGCAGCATATCCTGCTGCAATAGTTCCTCTCTTCGTTCCTGCACCCGACGCACTGGATCATCACGAGGCTCTGCGCAGCCGTGACCTTCTCGTCGCCCGCGAAGATCTTCTCCTCAAGCTCCAGGTGCGTCATGACCCTTTCGTCCTGCCCATAGAGGTATTCGGTGGGCTTGTATACCTCGGCGCCGGTCGCGATGACGGCGGCGCCGTGTTTTATCGCGGTGACTCCCCTGTCGGATTTCACCGTGGTGACGAAATTACCAACGTAACCGGCGGCGCTGGTGATGGCAGCTTCCATATAAACATGTATCAGGGGGTGGTGATAAACCTTCTTGATGAGGTCGTTCAGATACGCCTGAACGTCCAGCCCCTCCAGGGTGTAGTGCACTTTTCGCGCGATTCCCCCGAGGTCTTTCCCCTTCTCCACCAGGTACACCTCATGTCCCTGGTTGGCTATGGAAAGAGCCGATGTCATGCCTGCTATGCCTCCACCGACCACGAGCGCTCTCTTGTCAACGGGCAAGTCGAACTCCTGGAGCGGCTCCAGCCGGCACGCCCGCGCCACCGCCATCCGGATGATGTCCTGCGCCTTTTCGGTGGCCTCTTCCTTTTCCTTCGAGTGGACCCAGGAGCAATGCTCCCTGATATTCGCCATATCGTAGTAGTATTGGTTGATCCCCGCTTCCCGGAGGGTGTCCCGGAACAGGGGCTCGTGCGTCCTCGGAGTGCAGGCGGCGACGACCACGCGATTGAGCCCCCTTTCCTTAATATCTTTTGAGAGCATCGCGGCTGCTTCGGTAGAACATATGAAGAGGCTTTCCTCGGCGTGAACGACATTCGGTAGCGTCAGGGCGTAGTTAACCGTGGAGGGAACGTTGACGATCCTTCCGATATTGGCCCCGCAATGACAGACATAGACGCCTACCCTGGGCTCGTCCCGAGAGACATCTCTTTCCGCCGGATATACCCTTTCTTTCGAAAGGTTCCCCCTCCTGTAATCGAGCAGCTCGCCGCATTGAGCGCCGGCCCCGCATCCGGTCACCACCGATTCGGGGATATCGAGAGGACCCTGGAAGGCGCCGCTTATAAAAACTCCCGGACGAGACGTCTCCATGGGATTGAAGGGATTGACCTTGCAGAATCCGTGAGCGTTAAGCTCTACGCCGAACCTCTTTGCGAGGTCCTTGAAATCGCGGGGAGGGTTCAACCCGACAGATAGCACGACCATGTCGAATTCTTCTTCTTTCACGCCATCGTCCGTGGTCGAGTACCTGACAGTAACGTTTTTCGTCTCCGGGTCCTCTTTCACTATCGACGTGTAGCTCCTGATAAACCGGATCCCCGGAAGTTTTTCCGCCCGCTGGTAGAATCGCTCGAAATCCTTGCCGTAGGAACGGATGTCGTTATGGAATATGGTGCACGCGGCCTCAGAGTCATGGTCTTTCGTTAAAATTACCTGTTTCTGCGTATAGGTGCAGCAGACAGCCGAGCAATAGCTGTTGCCGCCCTCCAGGACCTGTCTCGATCCGACGCAGTGGAGCCATGCTATGTTGTGGGGATGCCTTTTGTCGGAAGCGCGCAGTATCTCGCCTTCGTAAGGACCGGTGGCGCAGAGCAGTCTTTCGTAGTCCATACTGGTTACCACGTTCCGGAACTCTCCGTAACGATATTCCGCCCTTGTCCTGGGATCGAAGGGCTCGAAGCCGGGCGCCAGGATTATGCCGCCTACTTTTACCTCTACCTTCTCACCCGTCTGGTTAAAGTCTATGGCGTTGTTCTTACACACCCCTTCGCATAGACGACATTTTTTCTCTTTGAGGTAAAGACAGCTTTCGTCTATATAAGGCTTCAGGGGAATGGCCTGGGGGAAGTATATGTGTATGGCTTTGTTCTTCGATATATCCTGATTGAATCGATCGGGGTACTTGACCGGGCAGTACTCCGCGCAGCTCGTACAACCCGTGCATTTCTCCGCATGAATGTACCTGGGCTTTTTAATCAGCGTTACCTTGAAGTTCCCCGCTTCGCCTTCTATGCTGTCGACCTCTGTATAGGTCATGATTTCTATGTTGGAATGCCGGTTGCATTCAACGAACTTTGGGGATTCGATGCACATGGAGCAGTCGTTCGTGGGAAAGGTCTTATCGAGCTGGGCCATGTGGCCGCCGATGGTCGGCGCAGCATCGACCAGATAGACTTTGAAGCCCGCCGTGCCCAGGTCGAGGGATGCCTGTATGCCGCTGATGCCGCCGCCGACGACCATTACATCCCCGAAGTTATCGCCTCCAAGGTTCCTGCAAAGTCGCTGGATATTGTCTTTAAGCTGTATTACGTTCTCCATTTTCCTTCACCTCATCAGATTCCTTGTGCCCCGTGCGGTTTCTCGCGCCCGTGGAAGCGCGCTACATTGCCGCAACGATCCGCTCCCTACTTCAAAAGGACAAACGAGGCCACAGCCGATGATTTATTTTTAGGGAAGGAAAAAGGCGGGGGAAAAGTCAGGGCGAGGCGGGTGCTGTGCGAGAGACCGACCCCCTTTCTCTCTCCTTCCGTCGAACCTGAAGACCCAACCTAGGTCTTCCGCGGCCGGATTTGACCGCTCATATAAGAGAAAAGGGCGCCAAACGGTGCATTATGTCACCTCCTTTACCTTGAGAAAATAAGCACATGCTCTATCCTAAATCAAATATTTTAATAAGTCAAAGGAAAAGCTGCGGGGCAAAAGGAAGTGCAAAAAACAGACGGTATCGGTCGTATCGGGACTAATGAGAATATTCGTTACGCGCTCTTCCCCCTGGTGCGCACCAGCTCCGACAACAGCCTGTCCGCTATCGTCCGGCCTTCGGCACGGTCGCCCTGCATCGCGTCCCTGAACAGTATGGTCCCGTCTTCTTCTGCGTAAACGGCGCGCACCACGACCCGGTTTCCTGAAAGCTGAGCGTTGACGCCAAGGGGCACGCTGCACCCTCCACCGATGCCCAGGAGCAGCCTCCGCTCCAGGCCCACCTCGAACGCGGTCGCGTCGTGGTCGAGGGGACGCACCAGCTCCTCGGCCTCGGTTGCCGACCTCGCCTCTATGCCTATGGCCCCCTGGCCGCAGGGCGGCACCATGACATCGAGGGAGATGGCTTCTTTGATGCTCTCCCGGAGGCCCATCCGCATTACGCCCGCGCAAGCGAGAATAACGGCGTCGAGGTCGCCGGCTTCGAGCTTCCTTACCCGCGTGTCAACGTTGCCCCTTAGCGGGACGACTTCGATGTCCGGCCTCAGCGCAGCGATCTGCGCCTTGCGGCGCATACTGCTCGTGCCTATCCTGGCTCCCTGCCGCACGCCGAGAAGGGTATCGTATTTCAGTGAGATAAAGGCGTCTCTCGGGTCTTCCCTCTTGAGTACGGCGCTCAAGCACAGCCCGTCGGAAAGCTCGGTCGGAAGGTCCTTGACGCTGTGGACCGCCAGGTCTATCCCGCCGGCCACAAGCTCTTCCTCAATCTCCTTTATGAAGAGGCCTTTGCTGCCGATCAGGTAGAGGGGCGTGTCCCAGATGGAATCACCCGTTGTTTTAATGACCTTGATAGTGAACTCCATCTCAGGGTAAAGGCGTGAAAGGCCGTCCCGGACGATATCCGTCTGGATCAGGGCGAGCTTACTTCCCCTCGTCCCTATTATCCACTTCTTTTTCATTATTCTCTCCGAGCAGCAGTTGTTTTATCAGGTCGAGGACTTCACGGCTGCCGTCTTCCTTAAGCGCGGCCAGATGGGGATGGACGATCTTGTTGACGATCGACTGAGTGAGCAGGTCTATCTGCCTGACGGTCTCGTCGTCCGGGTCCTTCAATTTTTGGAGCGTCTTTTTCAGCTCCTTGTCTCTCATAGCATCGAGATGCTTCCGGATGCGGGCGATAACCGGGTTCAGGTCGAGCCGGTCGAGCCACAGCGAGAACTTGCGGACCTCTTCGTCCACGATATCGTGCGCCTTGCGGGACTCCTCGACCCTGTTAGCCAGATGCGCCTGCGACTGGTCTTTCAGGTCGTCTATGTCATAAAGATAGACGTTCTCGATGTCGTTCACCGCAGGGTGTACGTCCCTCGGCACTGCGATGTCAATAAAAAAGAGGGGACGCATCTTCCTCTTCTTCATGGCGTCCATAACCATTGTCTTGTCGATGATCGGCTTCTCCGAGCCCGTGGAAGAGAGCACCATATCGACCCGCACGAGCAGGTCCGCCAGAGCTTCGAATGGGTGCGCTGTCCCTATTATCTGCTCGGCAAGCTGCTGGGCCGCTGCGAAGGTGCGGTTCGTCACCAGCACTTCCCCCAGGCCTTCCTTCCTGAAATGCTTGAGCGCGATTTCGCACATCTCGCCTGCGCCGACCACGAGTATCTGTTTCCGCTCGAGGGCGCCGAATATCTTGCGGGCGAGATCGACCGCCATTGCGCTGATCGAGACAGGGTTATAACCGATCCGCGTCTCCGAGCGGACCCGTTTTGCCACCTGAAACGCCCGGTTGAACACCTTTTCCAGAAAAGGACCGGCGGCCCCGCTTCCGCTCGCCGACCGATAGGCGTCTTTGACCTGCCCGAGTATCTGCGGCTCCCCTATGACCATCGAATCGAGTCCGGAGGCAACCAGGAAAAGGTGCCTGTACGCCTCCTCATCGGTCAAAAGATAGGTATAGGAAGAAAGGGAGTCCGTGCCGAAGCGTCCCGTCAGAACATCGATTGCCGCCCGGCCCTGCGCCTCCTGTTCCGGCCCGGTGACGTAAACTTCCGTCCTGTTGCAGGTAGATATGACGGCAGCCTCTTGTGCCCCGGCGGCCTTCAGGTCGCCCAGCAGCCCGTGCGCAGCCTCTTCGGATATATAGAGCTTTTCCCTGATATCGAGAGGCGCAGTGTTATGGTTAAGGCCGAGGACGATTATGTGCATAATCACTTAGATATAGGCGTGGAGGCCGCCGATGAAAAGATTTACCCCGATGAAGGTGACCACGACAGAGACAAAGCCCGCGATCATCATGTATGCCGTCTTCCTCCCCCTCCAGCCGATGGCAAGCCGGTTATGGATAAGTATTGCATACATAATCCACGTGATGAGGGACCAGGTCTCTTTGGGGTCCCAGCTCCAGTACGAGCCCCAGGCCATCTCGGCCCAGATGGCGCCGGTGATGATGCCTATCGTCAGGAACGGAAACCCGTAAGACATGCATTTGTAATTAATCCGGTCGAGCACTTCCAGCGAGGGAAAACGGCCCGAGACGTCGCGTATCCGCTTCTTCTTTATGCCCCGCTCGATGAACAGGTAGACAATGGAGACGAGGAACCCGGAAAAGAAGACGGCGTTCCCTATGAAGGCGAAGGTTGTATGAATGGGCAGCCAATAGCTCCGCAGGACGGGCGGCAGGGGTCGGATTGCTGCCGGAGCGGCCAGCGCCCCTATTAGCATAAGGACCAGGACAGGCGCGAACAGGGCGCCGAGCAACTCGATTTTATAGACGCGCCTCAGGAAGAGGAAAAACCCCGCCATGCAGAGGGTGAAAAAGGAAAGGGACTCGTGAAGGCTGGTAATCGGCGTGTAGCCGGCGACGAAGTACCGGAGGACCACGGCGACGAGGTGGACCAAAAAGCCGATGACAAGAAGGTGCCGTCCCGCTCTCTCAAGCCGGTTGCCGGCTGCCCGGAGCGCGCCGAGGTAGCAGAAGGCGGAAGAAAGATAGAGACCGAGAGCCGCATAGAGCGCCCATATACTGCTCATTCACGCACCCCATTGTTTCCGCCGGCAATCATGAAACGTAATATTATACACGACGTATAAACGAATTGCCATGCGCGGCGGAGGTCGGCCGTTATTCGTCCGCGCGGCCCGTGATCATCTCTTTGATGTGCGTGAAGGGCGTCTTGCCCATCGTTGCCATGTAGACGTGGACGATGAGGAAGCACATGAAGAGATAGGCTGCGCCGCCGTGAATCGAGTCGAGGACCGGAAGGCCCCCGATAAAGTTGATGGCGCGGCGGAAGCGTCCGATATCGCTGAAGAGCACGCCGCTGGCCGCCATGATAGGCGTAAGGATAAACTGGACGGCGATGTAGGAAAACTTCTGTAGGGGATTGAATTTTTCCCTTGCCGTTGCCGGGAAAGGGGTCTTCTCCCCTTTAAAGACGCCAAAGGCATAGTAGCGCCCCTGCGGCCACATGGTGCGCACGTCCTTCCCCCGCGGCCTGTAAAACCGGCCCAGGCTTCCATCCACGAGGGCCGCAACGAGCCAGAAAAGGAACCCAGCGATCATAATGAACCCGAGCACCTTGTGTATCAGCACTGCCTTATCGAACGGAAAAATATGGAGGCCCGAGACACTGAGCTGCATGCCCGTGAGGAGCAAGAGGAGCACTAGGGCCGCGTTGATCCAGTGCCATATACGGAGCCAGAGGGGATGCAGCGGCCTCATTTTCTCACCACGATGCGCAGGATAATGTGCACGCAGACGCCGGCAAGGACCAGTATGGTCAGCCAGAATCCCGCAAAATCGACCCATTTGAAGCCAATGTCCAGCCCGCGTGTGAGCGGCCTGAGAAGCAGGAAGCCCAGAAGTTCTTGCGCGCTCAGCCTGTCTTCATTCAAAAGGAAGAAATCGACGGAGCGCGCGATAGGGTAGGAGGCAAGCAGCGTGCCTTTGACGGGGATATAGCCGGTCCCGGACGCGCCCGGCATCATGAAATACATCGAGCTGTAGAACCCGGCCTTGCGCGAGTGGCAGGAGACGCAGTGCCTGACTTCGGGCGGCTTTTCCGAATAATCATGGAAAGGCCGTGTCACGCTGATGGACGCGTCGATGGTGACACTCGGGCCCTTCCGGTTGAGGACGGCGAAAAGCCGGCCAATCTCCTCATCCGTGCTTTCTCTTTTGAGTTGTACGGGGGGCTCGCCCCCGTATAGTCCGGCCAGATCGTTATAGTTGAGCCGCGTCTCACCCTGTGCGGTATTACGCGCGAAAAAGAAGACCATGCTTTTTTCGGAGCGCGGGCTGTGGCAGGAAGCGCATTCAAGGTAGTTGAAGTGGAGGGCGGTGTTCGGGAGCCACGCGTGTTTTTGGAGGTAATCTGTATGGCAACGGGCGCAGATGGCAATGCGTTCCTTTGCCCCGAGTGCTCCGAACAGTTTTATCTTGTGCGGGTCGTGGCAATCGGTGCAGCGGGCGGCCCCGGCTTTTGCGTGGAGCGAGGCGTTGTAAGTGCGCTCGGCGTCATTGTGGCACCGGCCGCAGGCAGCGGATGCCGTCCCCTTACCCGTATGGCAGTCTGCGCAGGATACGCCGGCCATCCCGTGCGGTGTTTTTGTATAGTCCTTGAGTGAAGGCAGCTCGGGCACGAATATGCGGGGGTTTATGGCGAGCCTGAAGGACTGTGGTCCATTGACGATTAGCTTAGCAGACGCGAGACGGCCGCCTGCCGAATGGCAGCTTTCACAGGCGGCAGGTGACGGCGTTACCGTGTGCGGGTCGGCGCTCGCGCTGTACGCCCGCTCTATCCTGTATCTCCCCTTGAACGAGCTGCGAAGCGTTTCTTCGAGGGCGCGCCATTCCGCCTGGTCGACGACCCCGTTGCCGTTTTTGTCGATGGCGGTGGGCGTTATCCCCTTCGCGCCTTCAATGGAAAGGCGGATTTGCATGCCGGTGCTTTCAGGCTTTGCATGACAGGCGAGGCAGGAGAGCCTGTCTATGTGGTCCGCCCTTGCGGGCAGGCCCTTATGTTGCACGCCCGCATGACAGGAGGCGCAGGTGCGCCTGTCTTTTTGCGGGTAATGGACGTTATGGCAGTCTTTGCAGGAAAGGCCCTTCTTTTTATGGACGCTCGCCGCGTATCGGCCGGCAGTCACGTCGTGGCACGTGCGGCAATCCGGCAACGGCAGCTTTTCTTCGTGGGGCAATGCCGTTATCGTAGAGTGGCAATCCGTGCAACTGACACCCGAGTGGTTGACGTTTTTGTATGTTTCGTGGCATCCAAGGCAGTCCTCCGAGGTGACGGCGGCCGCAGCCCCCGAAGGGAGAAAAAACAGAAGCACCGCCAGTAACAGCAGGCAGGCGGCGCTTTTTCCCGGACTTATCTTTTTCAAGGAACCCGTCCAATGCGGCTCGACCGGAAAGCCGTGCCCGTCGAAGGCAGACGTCGGCATCGGCGAAAAGCTATCTCTTATGGCATTCCATACATTTAGTCGGCGCTTTCAATCCGTCTTTAGCCATATCTTTATGGCAGCTTATGCACATATTGTGGAAGGCTTCCTTGGCCGGGATTGCCGCGCCTTTCGGCTCTTTCTCGTGACAGATCGTACAGGCTTTGGGGTCCTTCGCGTCTTTGTGGTGGCATTTCGCGCAGTCGATGCCGCGCTTCTGGTGGGCCTCATGGGAGAAAGCGACAGGGGGCATCTTGGCCCCTTCAATTTTAATCGTGATCGGTTCTTTCGGCGCGTCCGCCGCTATGGTGGCCGGGGAGGCGAGGAAGAGCATCAACAGGAAGGAGACGAGCAACATAGCGAGCGAGCCGGCTTTCATGAAAGGCACCTCCGCAGGCAGCATTATCATAAATATCCTACGACAGGGCCGGTTAGTCAAGCTGAATGTAATCGAGCGGGAGGAAAGTGTCTTGAAAGACCGTCCGGTTCTGTCCAGGATGGTGCGAAAACCCGTTGACCGGCACAGAGAGTAGTTATAGAATTCCCTATGCATTGTGCGTGAATGGGGCTTCCGCACAATGCCTGGAGGGGAGGAAGGCATGAGGCAAACCCGCAGGGAATTTCTAAAAACAGTTGCAGTGGCAGGCTCGTCGGCGGTCCTTCTCGATTGCGGGGGGCTCCTGCGAAGGGCCTCGGCGGAAGAGCTTGCACAGGCAGAGGCCGAGAAAATGGGCTACACGTACTGTGACGGCTGCAACCATGTCCCTATGTGCGGCATGGTCTATTACAGGCGGGGCAACGTCATCACGCGGCTGGAGACGCGGCGCGACCACAACTACCCCAACAATACGATCTGCTCGAAGGGTTATGCGCAGCTCCAGGAACAGTACCATCCGGACCGCCTCCGGTACCCGCTGAAGCGGACGAACGCCAAGGGGCGTCCGGCGCGCTGGCAGCGCATCTCATGGGACGAGGCGATAGGGACCATAGCGAAGAAGCTCCAGGAGGTAAAGACCAGATTCGGGGCTGACAAGGTCGCTTTCTTTACGGGAGACCCGAAAGAGATGCGTCCGGTCCTGCAGCGGCTGGCCTATTCTTTCGGCTCGCCCAATTACGGGACGGAAAGCTCTACCTGCTTCCGGTCCGTCTCCCTGGGCAGCCTGCTCCTGTCAGGCCTGCCGAGGCCGGGCGCAGGCCCGGGCAAGGAGACCAAGAACTGTTTTATCTGGGGCGTGAACCAGTCTTATTCGATGGCGACTGCCATGAAGGGGCTGATCAAAGCAAAGGGCGAGGGCGTTCGCTTCTTTATAGTCGATCCCCGGCGGACCCCGATGGTGCGCACCCTGGGCGGTTATCACCTGCCTTTGAGGCCCGGTACGGACGGGGCGCTTGCCCTGGGAATGATGCACGTCGTAATTAAGGAGAACCTATACGATAAGGAATTTGTAGATAAATGGGTGCATGGCTTCGACGAGCTGAAGACTTACGTACAGGACTTCCCGCCGGAGAAGACCGCGCAGATAACGGGCGTCCCCGCAGAACGCATAGTAGAGGCGGCCAGGGCGTTTGCCGCCGGTCCCAGCACCGTTATGGTGAGCGCGTCGCCCATCGTCCATCACACGAACGGGAACCAGAACATACGGGCGGTCTTTTCGCTTTTCGCGATAACGGGCAATTTCGACAGGCCGGGTGGCATGATGGTCGCCCCGCCCGCAATCCTGCCGTCCACGACGGACGGCCACCCCGTTTTCTGCCGCCGCTCGGACCTCCTGCCGAAGCTCCAGCCCCTGCGCGCGGACCGCAGCTATTTTCCCGTCTGGGCGGAGCTTGTCTCCGAGATACAGATGAACAGACTGCCCGAGTACGTAGACCAGGGAAAGATAAGGGCCATGGTGATATTCGGCGGCAACGCCAAGATGTGGCCCCAGCCGCACCTCTACCAGAAGGCGCTCCGCAGGCTCGATTTTTCCGTCGCAGCCGATTATTTCTATCGCCCCTGGACGCACGATTCGGTGGATATGCTTCTGCCGGCAGCCACATGCTTCGAGAGGCTTGCCCCTGCCGCAGTCTTCGGCAGGTCGGTCTACCAGAGGCAGCCCGTCAAGCCCCTCGGCGAGGCCCGCGAAGACTGGAAGATCATCGTCGATATCGGGACTGCCCTCGGGCTCAAAGAGGAATTCTGTAACGGGAGCCTGGAAGGGGTCGTCAATGAAGACCTGAAGCCGACGGGCCTTACCGTCGAGCGCCTGAAAAACGCGGACGGCTGCATGGTCGCCTCGCCGCCTCTGGGTACGCCCAAATCGAAGAAATACGAGCTGGGTATGCTCAGGCCGGACGGGAAGCCGGGCTTCGACACGCCTACGGGCAAAATCGAAGTTTACTCCACGATCCTGAAGAAGCACGGCATCGACCCACTCCCCACGTACAAGGAACCGCTCGAAAGCCCGGTCTCCGACCCGCGGATGGCGCAGAGGTATCCCCTTGTCCTTATGACGGGCGCCCGCGTGCCGTTCTACACGCATACCAAGTGGCGCGACGTGCCGTGGGTCAGCGAACTGCAGCCGGAACCGGTCGTCAACCTTAATCCGAAGGACGCAAGCGTAAGGGGGATCAAGGAGGGAGACAAGGTCTTTATCGAGAACACGCACGGCCATATCACGGTCCGGGCCCATCTTACGGAGATGGTGACTGCCGGCATGGTCGATGTATATCACGGATGGGCCAAGCAGGACGTAAACACGATGCTGACCCGGGATTTCGACCCCATATCAGGGTTTCCCCCGTACAAGTCGGCGCTCTGCAACGTAAGGAAAGCGCCCGCCGGCGCGGTCATATAGGGAGGAATGAGTTATGGCCAGATACGCCATGGTGATAGTTAACAACCTTTGTACGGGGTGCCAGACGTGCTCGGTAGCCTGCAAGATGGAGAACCTCACACTTCCCGGCTGCGCGCGCACGCGCATCACCGAGCGCGCAGACACCGCGTGGGACGTGGCGGTCTGCATGCAGTGCGAGGACCCGCCGTGCGTCGGGGCCTGCCCCGTCAAGGCCACGTCCAAAAATGATAAAGGCGTTATCATCGTAGAGCAGGATGCATGCATCGGCTGCGGAAAGTGCGTCGAGGCATGCCCCTACGACGCAAGGCGGCTCAACCCGGAAAAGCTCTATTTCAGCGAGCCCCTTCCGTATGAAGAGATGGCGAAGAAGGCGGGTGAGGCCAACCGGCGCCACGTTGCCGGAAAGGCGGACAAGTGCGACTGGTGCCTCCACCGCATCATTCGGAACATGCCGCCCATGTGCGTGGAGGCGTGCACGACCGGCGCCAGGGTTTTCGGCGACAGGGACAACCCGGGCTCCCAGGTCGCCCGGCTGATAAAGGATGGCGCAAAGCCGGCCAGGCCCGAGCTTGGCACGCGGCCTTCCGTCTTCTACCTGTGAATTATGACTGGAGCTTCGCCGGACCCCCTCGTCGTTTCTTCGGCCCTGTATTGGTCCCTTGCAGCGGTGCTTGCGGACACGCCGACGAGAGAATCGATCAATCGACTTCGCGCCAAGCTAACCGCCCTTCACGAGACGCGGGATATCTGGCAGGAACCGGAAGTCTGGGAAGCGGTCCGCAATGTGCTCGATTCCGTCAAGGGTGTGCGGATCGCGCGCCTCGCTGCCGATTACGCGGGCCTTTTTCTCGGAGGACGGGACGAGTCCGTCTGCCCAACGGAGTCGTGCTACGCAGACGGCAGCCTTTACGGTCCGGCCACGCTTGCCGTTACAAGGGCCTATGCGGCTAAAGGGTTTATGAAGGACCCCGCCTTCGGCGAGCCGGATGACCACATAGCCGTCGAGCTCCTCTTCAGGGCCGTTTGCGGCGCAGACCTTGCCGCGAAGCTTACAGCCGAGGGCGCACAGGCCCAACCCCGCCCGGATGATGCGCAGGATTGCCTCGATTTCGTCTCCCGCCATCTGCTCGGATGGGTGCCGCTTCTCTGCGAAAGGGTGGCTGCTGCGGGGCAAACTGCCTTTTACAAGGCGCTCCTTGCGCTCGTGCGCGACCTGATCAGGGCGGACGCGCGCCTGCTTGCGGCCTTTGTACATCCGCCCTTGTAGAATCTCTTGTCGGTCGTTCCCTTTCGCCTAAGGAGCGTGCGGGATTTCCTCTCCCGTCGCATGGCGTGTTGCAATGCCGAGCATTACCAGAGACCAGCCGTTAAAGATCATCTCGATCCCTATAAAGAGGCCGATCACCCAGAACCCGGTCGCAGGCCAGCCGGCCCAGAGGAAGATGCCGAGCAGGAAAGCGATTATTCCGCTCACAAGGACGGACAACCTGTTCGAGAACGGCACTGTGACGGACGCCACTATCCTGAATATGCCGGCGATGAGAAAGAAAGCGGTCAAAAGCAGTGTAACGCCCATCTCTGCGGCAACCGGGTTAGTGATGACCATTATCCCCACCACAACGTACAGGGTGGCGAAAAGCAGGTGCGTCAGTATTCGTCGCCGCTCGTAGGAGAACGCATGGATCCCGTGCGCTATGCCGCCTATGACGAGGAACCAGCCGAGGAAAACCATAGACACGAGGGTGACCGCCGCTGAGATGCTGACGGCTATTGCGCCCAGCGCTATCAGGAGGACCCCCAGGATTACGGCAAGCGTCCAATGGCCGTGGAACTCAGTGGTGTCCGTCCGGACTGTTTTGTCGGTATCGTCTCTTTCCAGTCTCATTCCTGCCTCCTTACTGCTTGATTATAGGAAGTTTAATCATGGGCCGGGAAAGTTCAACCGAACCGGACGGCAGGTACGGGCAATGCAGGGGAGACGGGGGTGGGAAAAGACGGAGTTAGAGGAACTTCTTCTTCATTTCCGCAAGGCCCATGCGCGCGAGGGCGCGGAGGTCGGCGCGGGCGACGCGGGCCATGATCCGCTTTCTCTCACCGGCATTTTTCACGTTTGCCAGCAGGTAGCGCCTGAACGCGCCTATGCGCCTTGCGCAGGCGGCATGTTCGGCCGTCAGGGACCGCTCGATTTCCTGCCTCAGCTTTTTCGACAGCATGGGCAGGACGCCTGATGTCGAGATGGCAACGGCGATCGGTCCCCTATGAATCGCGGACGGGACGATGAAATCACAGAGGTCGGGTCTGTCTGCCGCATTCATAAATATGGCCCGCCGCTTCGCCTCCGCCCTCACCCGCCGGGTTATTTCGTCTTTGCCCGTGGCAGCGAATACAAGGCTGGCCCCTTCTAGGTCCCCATCCCGGTATTCTCTCTGGGCAATCTCTATTTTCCCTTCAGCCGCAAGCTGTGCCAGGCCTTTCGTTGTCGCGGGGCTGACGAGCCTCACGTGCGCCCTTGCCGCGATAAGCGTGCGCACCTTGCGGCCGGCGACGGCCCCGCCTCCGACCACGATGCAGAGCTTTCCCTGAAGGTCGAGAAAAAGGGGATAAAAAACGGGCGCTTTCATCGCGCTGCCAGTATGACAAAGGAGCGTCCGGCCATCGTAAAGCGGTCGGACACCACGAGCGGTATTTCCGAGCCGGCCGCGCAGACGTCGTCCGGCGACGTCCTCGACGTATCGACTGCCTGCCGCCATGTCTTGCCGCCTGGCGCAACGGGTATGACGAACTCTATCTCATTCGGGTCTGCGTGGAACATAACATAGAGCTCGTCTTTGCCGTGCACCATGCAGGCGAGGCTGTGACCCTCGTGTTCCCAGCCCTGCGGCCCGCCGCCGGGTGCGTGCCAGGACACGTCCGCGTCCGTATAGAACGTCGGCCTGCTGAGCACCTCGTTCCTTTTGCGGAACGCCGCCATCCCGGAGGCGAACCTGAATAGGGCGCGATTTTTCTCAAGCAGTCCCCAGTCATACCACGATATCTCATTGTCCTGGCAGTACGCGTTGTTGTTGCCTTTCTGCGTCCTTCGGAACTCGTCGCCGCCCGAAAATAAAGGCACGCCACGCGATACGAAAAGGGTGGCGATGAAATTCTTGATCTGGCGCAGCCTGAGCGCCTCTATCGCCGGGTCGTCCGACTCCCCCTCGACGCCGTGGTTGAAACTGTAATTTGCGTCCGTGCCGTCCCGGTTGTTCTCCCCGTTGGCCTCGTTATGTTTTTCGTCGTAGCTGACGAGGTCGTTCAGCGTGAAGCCGTCATGGCAGGTCACGAAATTGATGCTGTTCAGGGGCTCTTTGCCCGCCTTCTGGTAAATGTCGGCGCTTCCCGCTATGCGGGAAGCCAGGATGCCGACCATCCCCGGGTCGCCGCGCCAGAACATGCGGATATCGTCCCGGTACTTGCCGTTCCATTCGGACCACCTGTGCCCGGGGAAGGAGCCGACCTGGTACGCCCCAGCCGCGTCCCACGCCTCGGCGATCAGCTTGGTATTGCGCAGGATCGGGTTTTCGGCTATCTCGGCCAGAAGTGGCGGGCTGTTCATGATCTCGCCGTTCTCGTCGCGCCCCATGACGGAAGCGAGGTCGAACCGGAAGCCGTCAACGTGCATCTTGATGACCCAGTAGGTGAGGCAGTCGATGATGAACTGGCGCACGACAGGGTGGTTGCAGTTGACCGTGTTGCCGCATCCCGAATAGTTCTTGTAGAACCGCTTGTCCGGCTGGAGCATGTAATAGATCGTGTTGTCGAGGCCGCGGAAGGAAATGGTGGGGCCGGTGTGGTTGCCCTCAGCCGTGTGGTTGAAAACGATGTCCAGGATTACCTCCATGCCCGCTGCATGAAGCTCCTTTACCATCCGCTTGAACTCGGCCACCTGGCCGCCCTCGTCGCGCGCGCCCGCGTAGCTCGATTTCGGCGCGAAGAAGGAGACCGTGCTGTACCCCCAGTAGTTTTTGAGCGGCGCGCCCGTGAGCGGGTTGAGCCTGTCAGGCTCGTGCTCGTTGAACTCCTGCACGGGCAGGAGCTCCACGGCGGTAACGCCAAGCTCTTTCAGGTAGGGTATCTTTTCGATGAGGCCGGCATACGACCCCGGCTGCTTTACGCCCGACGAGGGGTGCACCGTCAGGCCCCGCACGTGGGTCTCATAGATGACCGTATCCGACCATGAGACCCTCGGCGCCATATCGTCCGCCCAGTTGAAGCGGTTGCCCGTAACGATGCATCTCGGCGCCGAGTCCACGTTGTCCACGGCGGAGAATGAAAGGTCCGCGTCGCGCCCACCCGGGTTGAAGCCCTTGGCCTTCAGGAAGTCCCATTGCGATCTGGACGAGAGGGCTGTCGCATAAGGATCGAGGATAAGCTTATGTTTGTTGAAGCGCTGCCCTTCCAGCGGCTTGTACGGCCCGTCGATGCGGTAGGCATAAATCGCGCCCGCCGATATGCCCTCTACCCATACGTGCCAGATATCGCCTGTCCGGTTTTGAAGAGGATCGAGATCGATGGTCTGATAAGGCTCGACGTCGCCGTTATGATCGAAGAACAAGAGCCTCACTGCGGTGGCATTGCGGCTGAAGACGGCGAACTGCGCACCGTCGTCATGGAGGTGGACGCCCAGAGGAAGGGGATAACCGGGATAGAACCGGTGCCTCACCGGCTGCCCCTTCGGCGCCCCCGTATCCTGTCGTCCCGCCTTCATGCTTCCCCATTCTAGCCTTTATGGGAATATGATGCAAGAAAAAGTAATCCCCTTGCTGCGCCGGCCCCTTGGAATGAGTTGACATTTGTGGGCTGAGCCGTTAAGATAACACCATAATGCTGGCGGATGCGGCGAAGAAGTACGGCTTAATCGCAGTAGCCCTCGTCGTGCTTTTCATTGTCTGCCTTTCAGAGAACGGCGTTGTCGAATACCTCAAACTGAAAAGCCGTGTGCAGGCCGTGGACACGTCGATCAAACGGCTTAGTGCCGAGAACGTAGATCTGCAGCGCGAGATAGACCGCCTGCACAAGGACGACCGCTACCTCGAAGAAGTTGCGCGCCTGAAGTTCGGCTTCATAAGAGAAGGCGAGAAGGTATACAGGATTGAAAAATGAAGTACGAAGGCATGATCTACCGGCCTCCGAGCGAGGCATACAGTCTCATCCTCCAGGTCACAGTCGGCTGCTCGCATAACAGGTGCACGTTCTGTGGGTCCTTCAAGGACAAGAAATTCAGGGTCAAGAGCTTCGATGAGATACGCGAAGACGTCGAAGAGGCGAAGGCCTACGAGCGGTACGTCAAAAAGGTCTTCCTTGCTGACGGCGACGCGCTCATTATCCCGCAGAAGAGGCTCGTCCCGATTTTCGAGCTTGTAAAGGGCGCCTTCCCGAGGCTGGAGCGGATCGGCATCTACGGCAACGCGAAATCGATCCTGAAGAAATCGGTTGAAGAGCTGAAAGCCCTGAAAGAGATGGGCCTCGGCATCGTCTATCTGGGCGTCGAATCTGGCGACCAGGTGACGCTCGACCGGGTCAACAAAGGCACGACCCTCGACAAGGTGGCTGCGGCTGCGGCGCGCGTGAAAGAGGCGGGCATCACGCTTTCCGTCACTGTCCTTCTAGGCCTCGGCGGCGTAGAGCGCAGCGAGATACACGCGGAGGAGACGGGCAAGTTCTTGAGCAGGATAGACCCGGAGTACGTCGGCGCCCTGAGCATCATCGTCGTGCCGGGCACGCTCCTTGCCGAAGAGATCGAGAAGGGGACGTTCGTAGCGCCCGACCCTTATCAACTCCTTAAAGAGCTTTCGATCATGATCGCCAACACGAACGTGACGCACACGTTCTTCGCATCGAACCATGCCTCGAACTATCTGCCGATCAAGGTCTGGCTGCCCGAAGATAAGGACAGGGCGCTAAGGGCGATTGCGCATGTGCTCGAAAGGAGAGACCCTGCGCTTCTAAGACCCGAATCTTCGAGGGCACTCTGATGGAGTACGTCGATGTCCCCTTGCGCGTGCGCTATGCAGACACCGACATGATGGGCATCGTCTATTACGGCACATATCCTGTCTACCTGGAAGTGGCAAGGAGCGAGTTTATGCGGGAGAAAGGCTTCTCCTACCGCAGCTTCGAGGAGATGGGGTACCGGCTGATCGTTGCGGGCCTCGAGATCAAGTATTATAACCCTGCCGTCTATGACGACCTCCTGACGATAAGGACGAGCGTCGCCGACGTCCAGTCGCGGGGCGTCACCTTTAATTACGAGATTATGAAGGACGGGACTACGGTGATCAGGGGGAAGACGAGACATATCTGCGTGAACACCGACAGGAAACCGACAAGGATCCCAGCCTCACTCCTGCAAGTCCTCAAGAATGACGGTGTATCGTAATATCCTGGTCATCAGGCTAAGCTCGCTCGGCGACGTCCTGCTGACCATGCCCGCAGTGCAGGCCATCAAGGCCGCCTGCCCGGCGTCGGCAGTCTCGTGGCTCGTTGAAGGGCCGCCTTCCGAGCTTCTGGCCTGCCAGGATTTTGTCGACAAAGTCATCGAGTTCCCGCGCGGGACGATCAGCAAAGATTTGAGGAGCGGGCGGTTCTTCTCCGCGGCTGCGGCGCTCTCCGCCTTCCGCTCCGCCTTGCGGCGCCAGGCGTACGACATGGTCGTTGATTTTCACGGGATAGCGAAGAGCGCGCTTCTGGCGTTGACCGCGCGTACCCGGAAGAGGCTTGGTTTTGACAGGACCTTCGCCAAAGAAGGGGAGCTGGCTCGTCTACAACGAGAAAACGGAAGGAGCAGACAGGAGGCTCCATAAGGCCGCGAGGAACATGCTGCTGGCCACCAGGCTGGGCGCTGCCGGCCTGCCGGAGATAGACCTCAAGGCGCCGCCTGTCGCCGATGCCTACATCGACGCTTTCTTCGCGAAAGAAGGCATAACCGGGCCGGTCATCGCAGTCAACCCCTTTTGCAGCAAAGGGAGCGCCTTCAAGAGATGGGAGATGGATAAGTACGCGGGCCTTATAAGGCGCGTGGGCGATGCGACAGGGGCGACGATGATGGTCCTCTGGGGGCCGGGCGAAGAGGAAGAGGCGGCCGGTCTGGTGCGCGATGCGGGCGGCCGCGCGATGCTCGCCTGCCCTACAACGGTGGCGCAGGTCCTCGCCCTTTTGAAGCGCACGGACCTTTACGTGGGCGGCGATACGGGCGTGATGCACCTGGCCGCATTTCGCCCGCGTACCCATCGTCGCCATATTCGGGCCGACGGACCACCTCGTAAACGGACCTGTCGGCAAAGGCCATACGATAGTGCGGAAGGATATTCCATGCAGCCCGTGCAGGGACAAGAGCTGCAAAGACCGGGTCTGCCTGCGGTCGATTACTGTTGAAGAGGTGAGCGATGCAGTGCTTGAAGCCCATGCCCGGAAGCGGGAGCGATGATGCGCGTTTTATTCATATACCCCAACCTCAATGCCCAGATCGGCTTCAATTACGGCGTGGCGGCCATATCGGGCTTTCTCAGGTCCGAAGGGATAGAGACGTTCCTTTTGAACGTCAATGCGGAGATGGGCTACGGGCTCGACCTGGAGCGCATCAAAAAAGACGTGGCCGCGATCCGTCCCGACCTCATCGGCTTTTCCGTAGTGACGAACCAGTACAAGTACGCCCTGGAGATCGCCTCTGCCATTCGCGGATCGTATGAAGGGCCTATCGTATTCGGCGGCATACACCCTACCATGGACCCCCACGGCTGCCTTTCGGAGAAGGTCATTGACTCCGTCTGCGTCGGCGAGGGGGAAGAGGCCATGCTGGAGCTGGTAAGGAAGGGAAGTCCGGTGGGTGTCCGGAACATGGGTTACAGGGGCGCAAGCGGCACGGTCATCGAGCCCCTCCGGCCGTTTATAGACATCACGCGCCTGCCGCCTAAGGATTACGATATCTTCGACTTCCAGAGGATGATCGACGCGAAGGACGGGTGGGTGGGTATTCTTGCGTCGCGGGGCTGCCCCTTCCGGTGCACGTATTGCCTGAACCACAAGATCATAAAGCTGTACAAGGAGTCGGGCAGCCTGCCGAGAGACTACATGAGGCGGCATACGGTGGAGCAGGTCATGGGCGAGATCGATTACCTGCTGACCCATTACAGCCGCATAAAGATGTTCATTTTCGACGACGACCTTTTCACTTTCGATAAGGAATGGCTGCGCGATTTCTCCCGGGCGTACCGGGCGGCGACGCGCATCGGCTTCGTCTGCAACGCGCACGTCCGCATGTTCGACGACGAGGCGGCATCGTACCTGAAAGAGGCTGGCTGCAGGATAATCAAGTTCGGTATTGAGAGTGGGAGCGAAAGGATGCGCCGGGGCGTGCTTTGCCGCTACATGACGAATAAGGACATAGAAGGCGCGTTCGCGTCTGCGCACAAATTCGGCCTTCACACGTCGGCGTTCGTTATGATAGGCTTACCTGGCGAGAAAAAAGAGGACGTGCTTGCCACCGTTAAGCTCCTTGCCCGCGTGCAGCCGGGGCGCTTCAGGTGGACGCTGTTTTTCCCCTACGTGGGCACGAGGGCCTACGATATAGCGAAGGAGGCAGGGACCATCGATTTCGCGAAGATGGCCGGCCTCGACAACTTCACGGACGAGACCTGCATGGACCTGGGGGCCGACGTCAATCTTTACGTCAGGAAGGTAAAGGACTTCTTCTGCGCCTTCGTGAACGGATATGCGGGCCTGCCCGAATACGAGCGCATCGTGTCGGAAATAGAGGCTTTCGACGAAGCGGCCTGGCCAACTGCGGTCCCTTTAGTCGCCAAAAAGATAGAGGACGCGGACAGGCGGATGCGTGACGCCGGCCGCATGCATTACGAGGTGAGGTACAACCGCTTCATGGGTGTGAGGAGTGATTGGGAAGACGATAATATATCTGCCTAATTGGCTGGGCGACATGGTGATGGCCACGCCTTTCCTGCATGCCCTGAAGCAGATCGGGCGCCGGGCAGACGTGGGCAGTGGGCAAGCCTTCGGCCATGTACCTTTACCATGGCCTCGATTTCTTCGACCGCTTTATCTCGTATGAAGGCAACGGGCTCGTCCGCTTCTTCGATATCGTGAATGCCATGCGGGGCGCGCGTTTCGGGCGAGGCATAGTCCTGCCCCACTCATTCAGGTCGGCCCTCCTCTTTTTTCTGGGGTCCGTCGGCGAGAGGGTCGGCTACAACAGGAACGGGAGGGGCTTCATGCTCCACCGGACGGTTGCGGAAGGGAAGGGGGCGGAGCCGGGGCCTACGGTCGCGCATTACCTTCGCATCCTCGATGAGATGGGGATAGCCAGGTCCGTAGAGACGCCTTTTCTGAAAGTGACGGACGATGAAGAGCGCAGGTTCGACGAGCGCTTTCCGGATGTCTCGGGCGCGTATGCCGTATTCATAATCGGTGCGGAGTACGGCCCGTCGAAGCGTTGGCCGGAGGGCCATTTTTCGGCCCTGGCGGACATGCTGTCCGAAAAGCTGGGCCTGAAGGTCTACCTGCTGCCCGGAAAAGGCGAGCAGGAGATGGCCGCGCGCGTATCCGACGGCGCGCGCAGCGCAGGATCGGTAAGCGTGAAGCAGATGGACGTCAGGGATATGAAGGTCTGCCTGGCCCGCGCTTCAGTGGTCGTCGGCAACGATACCGGGCCGCGCCACGTCTCGGCCGCCCTCGGCGTGCCGACCATAGTGCTCATGGGGCCGATGGACGACCGATATACGTCCTACGCCAGCCGCTTTACCCATACGCTGGCTGAGGACGTGCCGTGCAGGCCGTGCAACGAGAGGCGCTGCGGGCGCGACCACGAATGTTTGAAGGGCTTAAGCCCGGAGAGAGTCTTCAGTAAAGTAGAGGAGGTCCTTGAGTGGAAATCCGTCCGGAGCTGATAGACCGGTTCAGGGACAGGCGCATCTGCGTAGTGGGCGATGTGATCGCCGATATCTACATTTACGGGAAGCCCCATAAGCTGTCGCGGGAAGCGCCTGTTGTCGTCATCAAGTACGAGGAAGAGAGCATCTGTCCCGGCAGTGCGGGCAACACGATAAATAACCTGCTCGCCCTGGGCGCGCACGTCTTCCCGGTCGCCTGCATAGGCAAAGACGAGGCAGGGGACAAGCTGGTCGGCCATTTTTCTGCCTTGCCCAACGTCGACATGGGAGGCCTCGTCCGCTACGAAGGCAGGACGGTGACGAAGACGCGTATACTTGCGGGCGACACGCACACGTCGAAACAGCAGGTAATCCGCGTAGACAGGGAGATGGAAGGCCCCCTTCCGGCCGGGTGCAGGGCAGCTTTGATGGAAAAGCTTGCGGAGATCGCGCCGTCCGTCGATGCCGTTATCCTTTCCGACTACGAGTACGGCCTGATCGATGCACCCATCAGGGCCCTTATCGCGGAGATATCGCCGAAGAAGATAGTCGTGGGCGATTCGAGGTATAATCTATCCGAGTTCAGGGGGATCACGCTGATAACGCCCAACGAATCGGAGGCGTATGCACTTTCCGGACTGAGGCCGGACGCGGCAGTCGAGGAGGTGGGTCGGTCGATCATGGACCGCATGAACGTGGAGGCGCTTCTCATCACACGCGGCAACAAGGGCATGGCGCTCTTTTTGCGTGACGGGCAGGTGCGCCATATACCGATATCGGGCACAGACGAGATCGCTGACGTTACGGGCGCGGGGGATACCGTTGCCGCCGCAGTAACCCTCGGTCTCTCGTCCGGCGCAGACTTCTATACGGCTGCAAGGATTGCAAACTGCGCGGCGGGTATAGTCGTCATGAAGAGAGGAACGGCCGTCGTAACGGCCGAGGAGCTTAAAGCTGTGATTGGCGGGGAGGGGTATGGGGCGGTGGGTGCGTGACCTCGCGGCCTTGAAGGCCATAGTCGAGGACGAGCGGAAGACAGGGAAGAAGATCGTATTCGGGAACGGCTGCTTCGACCTGCTCCACGTGGGCCACGTGCGCTACCTCCGCGCGGCAAGAGCGATGGGCGACCTTCTGATAGTCGGCGTCAACGACGACGAGTCGCTCGTGAGCCTCGGAAAAAGGCAGAGCGTCATCACGCCCGTCGACGAGCGGGTGGAGATACTGGCAGCGCTGGCCTGCGTCGATTACGTGATAGCATTCAAAGAGCCGACCGTCGAGCACCTCCTTCGCGAGCTTAAGCCGGACATCCACGCGAAGGGGACCGACTACACGGCGGAGACGGTGCCCGAGAGGGCGATAGTCGAGGAGTACGGCGGACAGATCGCCATCGTGGGCGACCCCAAGGACCACTCGACCAGGGACATCATCGAGATGGTCAAGCAGTTGGAGCGGCGGTGAGCCTGCCCCTTTCCGTCTACATGGTGACGTACAACAACGCCGCGACCATTGAAAAGGCGCTCGCGTCGGTGGTAGGCTGGGCTCCTGAGCTTGTTGTAGTCGATTCGCAGAGTACGGACGGCGCAATAGATATCATCTGCCGCTACACGGACCGCCTGTACCAGTTAGCGACGACGAACATGGCGGAGAAATATGGATATGCTCAGGAGTTGTGCACGTCGCCTTGGGTGCTCTTCATCGACGCGGACGAGTGGTTGACGCCCGAGATCAAGGCCGAGATAGAGGGCGTGCTTGCCGGACAGACGCCTTACGACGGGTTCATGGTAAGGCGGAAGAATTTCTACCTCGGCAGGGTGATAGGCTATGGCGGGTGGTATCCGGACCACGAGATACGCCTTTACAGGAAAGACAAGGGGCGCTGGCAGGGGGGCATCCACGCAAAGGTCCACGTAGACGGAAAGGTGGGCCGCCTTTCGAGCTATTACATGCATACGCCGTATACGGACATCGGCCACCAGATACGTACGGTGGACCGGTATTCAGGGGCGTTCGCCGAGGACATGGCCGCGTCCGGCCGCCGCTTTTGCGCATTGAACATGATCGGCCGGCCGCTTTTCCGTTTTTTGCGCGACTATATCTTCAAGGGGGGGTTTCGCGACGGCGTCCCCGGCCTTATTATCGTGGCCTCGACGATGTACTACGTCTTCATGAAGCACGCGAGACTCTGGGAGCTGGAGAAGAAGAATGGAAGGGTTAAAGGATAAGCAGGTCCTGGTTACCGGCGGACTCGGGTTCATAGGGAGCAACCTGTCGATAGAGCTCGTCCGCCTCGGCGCGCACGTCACCATAGTCGATAACATGCTGCCCAGGCAGGGCGGCAACCTGTTCAATATCGCGGAGATCGAGGATAGGATGCGCGTAAATGTCTCCGACGTGCGCAACCAGCTTTCAATGAACCACCTGGTCAAGGGTATGGATTATATCTTTCACCTGGCCGGGCAGGTCAACCACGTCGACAGCATGAAGAACCCCATCCAGGACCTGGACATCAACTGCCGGGGCACGCTTGTGCTGCTGGAGGCGCTGCGGGCCAACAACAGAACGGCGCGGGTCATCTTCGCGGGCACCAGGGGCGAGTACGGGGCAAGCGTCAAGCTACCCGTCGCGGAAGACCATCCGACGAACCCGAAAGGCATCTATGCGGTCACCAACCTGACCGCGGAGAAGATGGTCCTCATCTATGACGACATCTTCGGCATAAAGGGGACGTGCCTGCGCATCACGAATACCTTCGGCCCGCGCCACCAGATGGCGCACGATGAATATGGCGTCTTCAACTGGTTCATCCGCAAGGCCCTGGACGGTGAGATGATACCCGTGTTCGGCGACGGCCGGATACTACGCGATTTCCTTTACGTCGAAGACCTGGTCGAGTGCCTGCTGATGGTAGCGGCGACGGAAGGCGCCTACGGCGAGGTTTTTAACGTAGGCGGCGGCGTGCCCGTCTCGTTCCACGAGCTTGCGCAGACAATAGTGAAGGTTGTCGGCTCGGGGCAGGTGGGCTTTACCGAATTCACGCGGGAACGCAAAGAGGTCGAGCCCGGCGACTACTACACGGACATATCGAAGATAAAGAAGGTCGTCGGATGGAAGCCTGAGACGGGGCTCGAAGAGGGCATACGCAGGACCGCCGATTTTTACAGAAAGCACAAGAAGGAGTACTGGGGTTGATGGTAAAGATCTTCGACTTGCAGAGGGAATACGAGGGCCTAAAGGATGAGCTGGCCGGGGCGTTCGAGAGGGTGTGCAAAAGCGGCGAGTTCATACTGGGTAAAGAGGTGTCCGCTTTCGAAGAGGCCTTTGCCCGGTACACGGGCGTCCATTTCGCCGCAGGCCTGGGGTCGGGAACGGACGCGCTCCGTATAGGCGGGCTGGCACTGGGCCTGAAGGCGGGCGATAAGGTCGTTACAACGCCGAACACATATATTGCGACAGTCATGGCCCTCTCCGTCCACGGCATCACGCCCGTCTTCTGCGACATAGACCCGGAAGATATGACGATGGACCCCGGCTCCCTGGAAGAGGCGCTCAAAGCGAACCCCGGTGTAAAGGTCTGCATACCCGTCCATCTATACGGCCATACTTGCCGGATGGAAGAGATCATGGATGTATGCGGCCGCTTCGGGGTCAGCATATTGGAGGACGCCTGCCAGGCGCACGGCGCGCTCTACAAGGGCAGGAAGGTCGGCACCTTTGGGGCCGCGGCCGCTTTCAGCTTTTACCCGACCAAGAACCTGGGCGCATACGGAGACGCGGGCGGCCTCGTGACCGCCGACAGGCACGTATACGACGAGATATGCCGGCTGCGCAACTACGGACAGACCGGAAAGCACGTGCATACCGTAGAGGGCTTCAACTCGCGTCTCGACGAGCTGCAAGCCGCGATCCTTTCCGTGAAGCTGCGCGTGCTCGATGCAGCGAACGAGAGCCGCCGCCACCTGGCCGATATCTACCGCATGGACCTGGAGGACGACGCGTTTGTCGCGCTGCCCGTCGAGCAACCCTGGGCGCGCCACGTATATCATCTTTACGTCGTGCGCTGCGGCGAGCGGGACGCGCTTTCGGAGTATCTCAGGTCGCGCGGGGTCGGCAGCCTGGTCCACTACCCCACGCCCATCCATCTCCAGGAAGCGTACCAGCAGCTCGGCTACCAGAAAGGCGCATTCCCTCAATCGGAGAAGGCCGCTGACGAGATCCTCACACTGCCTCTTTACCCGACGCTCAGGGAGGATGAGGTAGTCTACGTCTGCTCCGCAATAAGGGCCTTCTACGCCAGATGAGGTGCCTCCACACTTTCAGCGATTGGAAATGGACCGGCCCGGCTGAGCCGGTTGTCTCCCTGTGCGAAGCGCTGGCCGGATGCGGCATCGACGTGGTCCTCGCCTTCAGGCAGGCCCCTGCCGACTTCCGGGAGCGGACGGTGGGCAAGGAAATCGCGCGGCGCGGCATACCTTCCTCCGGTGACTTGCGGCTCAACAGATATTTTTCCATGCGGGATTGGCTCTTCGACGTGCGCGCGATCGGCCGGTACGCACAGGAACATAAGATCGATATCGTCCACACCCACCTGACGCACGACCACGCGTTGGCGGCCCTCTCCCTCTTCGGCCGCAGCAACCGCCCGATCCTCGTCAGGACCGACCATAAGCGGGACGGTCTGGACGCGGGTTTCGCGATGAGCCGCCTTCTCGCAAGGACCGACGGCCTTGCCGCTTACAGCGCGAGGCTCATTAGCCGGGACACCGAGCGCTTTGCGTTCCCTGCCGAGAGGACCGTCCTTTTGCCGCCCGGCGTCCACATCTACGAAGGTCCGGTGGCCGACGTCAGGGCCTCGCTCGGCATCGCGCCGGACGAGCTTGTGATAGGCGTCATCGGCAGGCTCAAGCCGGACCGGGGATACGACCGCATCCTGGGCGCGTTCAAGACATTGCGCGGCCGGATGAACAAGGTGAAGCTCGTGATCGTCGGCCGCAGCTCGCAGATAGAGGAGAGCGTGAAGAAGCCGCTGGCCGCCCTCGGGATTGCCTCGGACGTGATACTGGCCGGCTACCGCCTGGAAGACTACTTTTCCGTGATCGCCGCCTTCGACCTCTTCGTTATGATGAGGGCCGGCAGCGACGGCACCGCGCGGGCATTGAGGGAGGTCATGGGCATGGGCAAGCCCGCCGTCGTGTCCGACCTTGGGATGCTGCCCGAGCTTGTCCGGGACGGATACAACGGCTTTGTCGCTGCCGACGAGCAGACCCTTGCGGCCAGGATGGAGCAGGTGCTCTCCGACGCTTCCTTGAGGGAAACGCTGGGCGCCAACGCCAGGAAGAGGGCTGTCGGGGAGTGGGACTACAAGGCCCAGGCGGAAAAGCTTGTGCGCTTTTATGAGAAGCTGATGGCGCTCGGAAAGAGGGGCGGATAGGCATGCGCGGGATGGGCGCGCCAAGGCATCCTTTAAGGGTCGCCATAGTCCTCGATAAATTTCTCCCTTCCCGCGGCGGGGAGCGTTATTTATCCTTCCTCGCCGAAGAGCTGGCCGGGAGGGGACACGAGGTCCACGTCTTCGCGACGAAGGTCGAGGCGGCCGGCGGACTGCCTTACAGCGTCCACGTCGTAGAGGGCGGAGGTTTTTCGCGGACACGCCGTACGCTTGCCCTCTGGCGGCTCGACCCGGAAAAGATCGCCGGGGTCCGTTTCGACGTAGTCCACGGCGTTGCCCAGTGCCGCGCCGCTACAGTGCTCAACCCCCATGGGGGCGTGGAATGGGCCTATCTCGGGCAGGAGTTCGCTTCCATCGAAAGTCCCGTCTACCGCGCCTACAAGTACATCCGGCGGTACCTCTCGCCGCGCCACTACCTCGACACGGAGCTTCAGTCCCGCCTGTATGCGGAAGGGGGCGTGCGGCGCGTGATCGCCATATCGCGGATGGTCAAGACTGACATCGTTAATTACTACAAATTCCCGGAAGACCTCATCGACGTTGTTTTCAATACTGTAGACCTTGGCCGCTTCCACCCGAAAAATGCGCAGGCGAACCGTAGGCAGACGAGAGAGAAACTGGGTGTTGGCGAAGACGCCATGCTGCTCCTTTTTGCAGGCAACAATTTCCGCTTGAAAGGGCTGCCCACACTGCTGAAGGCGATGTCGCTGCTTGTCTCGCGCATCCCCGGTCCCGACCTTCGCCTGCTTGTCGCGGGGAGGGGACGACCCGGCCGTTACAGGGGCCTGATGGCCCGCCTAGGCATCTCCGACAGGGTAATCTTCGGCGGCGCGCTGCCCTCGATGGAAAACGTCTACGGGGCGAGCGACGTATACGTCCATCCGACTTTTTACGATTCGTGCTCCCTCACCGTTCTCGAGGCCCTCGCGTGCGGCCTGCCTGTTGTTACCACGCGGTTTAACGGGGCATCGGACGCCATCGTCTCGCAAGAGGGAGGCATGGTATTGGACGACCCGGCGGATGCCGACGCCCTGGCCGAAGCCATCGCGTATTATCTGCCCCCGGAAAGGCGTGCAGCGGCGCTGCCCGTAGCCCGGTCATGGATGGAGGCTTATCCGCCGCTTCGTAACGTTGAAGAGACGGAAAACTCCTATTACGCTTCGCTCGAAGAATAATAAAAAGAGAAGTGCGGCCTTATCCCCGCCTGAAAAAAGAGCGGACGGCCTTCGACAGGTAGCTGAGCCTGAAGAGGCTCGCCGGCCGGATAGCTACCGCCTTAGCGTAATGGCTGCGCGCCTCGCGCAGCCGCCCGGAAAGGTAAAGCCGCCTGAAAAGCTCGAGGTGCCTTTTGGACGTCAGCTCCCCGCGCATGTACTCCAGGGCGCCCGCGTAATACGGGTCATCGAGGATGGCGCTGACGAACGAGATATCCTGCCTGACGATTTCGCCTACGTTGTGCCGCAGGCTGTCCGCGTGGTGAAGGTTGACGACCGCTTCCTTTGCGATGAAATAGCCCTTCACGGCAAAGAAGACCTTCGAGAAATAGACCAGGTCTTCGCCGTTGGCGAGGTCGTCAGGGAACAAGAACCGCTTTGCCGTCTCCGCCCTTACCATCGCGGTGCTCGTCTGAAAGCGCAGGTGCCTGAGCAGGAGGTCTTCATAGAAGCGGTCCGATTCAATGTCTTTAGCCGCTTCCCGCCGGTAGTGCAGGTTCCCTTCAGCGTCCTCCGTGCAGGTGTCGCAAAAGACAATGCCGATATCGGGCCTGCTCAGGAGTATCCCGGCCCTCATTGAGATTGCGCCGTCCAGAAGGTAGTCGTCCGCGTCGAGGAAGGCGATGAAGGTGCCGGTGGCTGCGGCGAGGCCCGCATTCCTGGCCGAAGAGACTCCCCCGTTCGCTTGGTGTATGTAGGTCACGTCGAGGCCCGACCGGGCTATGACATTGCGGGTGTCGTCCGTCGAGCCGTCATCCACTACGATGATCTCCAAGGGCTTGTAATCCTGCGAGGCAAGGGAGGCGAGGGCGCGCCCGATATACCGTCCGTAGTTATAGGTAGGGATTATAATGGAGACGAGCGGGTTGTCCATAGCAGATTAATGTACCTTCGGTCTTACCCGGAGTCAAATTTACCGTGCTTAATACTAGACGACCCAATCGGCGGCGTGTCAAGTGAAAGCTCCCGGCCTATACATTTCAGGAGAGGGGACTTACATTGGTTAGAAAAGAAATGAGGAGGTAGGTTCTTATGATCCACAACATGAACAGGGACGCCGAAGTGCCGCGCAACGAGTGGCTCAAGTTCTTCGACCAGTTCGCGAACGGGAACCAGGGCCGTCCGGTCAGGGTGGAGACCTTCGGTGACGAGCTTGGCGCCGAGGAAGTGGGTCGCTGCCTGCCGCTTTTGTCGATCAATTACGATCCGAAGGCGAAGGGTGATGCCGTCACGATATCGACGGGCCGCAGCGCGGTCGAGTACGAGCACTCGGTGCCCAAGCCGAAGGAAATATGGGTGGAGCAGGGCGGATCGGGCCCCGGAAAGGCTATCGAGATCGTGAGCGAGGACGGGGCCCGCACGGTGGTCAGCTTCGAGCAGTGAGCGGCGAGGATAGCCGGCTTGAATGCCTTTTCCTTTTTATGAGGGGGAGGCTCAGCGAGCTTTGCTCGTGGAGGGGGCGACGCTAGCCCCAATAATTGTCGTTTCCATCTCCGCAATCTGCTCTGCTGTCAGCGTGCACCGCTTGCGCGCCATCTCCAGGGCGACAAGGGACAAGTCCCTGTATACCTTGTCGGGAAGGCCCGTACCGGCGATGGCCTTGAGGTGGGAGGCGACGGTGCCCACGTCCCCTCGGACAACAGGTCCGGTCAGAGAGAGGAGCGGCCCCTTTGCCTCGATATTGGCGAGGGTGGCCCTTATGATAGGGTAAAAAGGCGGCAGGTCTATGCCGATCCGCTTCATGATACCCTGGGCGCAGTAGAGCAGCGCGGACAGAAGGTTGCAGACGAAGACTGCGCAGAGGTGGTAGAGCACCTTGTCCCGGCTGTCTATGTGGACGACCTCTGCCCCTATGCTCGAGGCGAGGTGTTGAAGCGGCGGGATCGCCTTCTCGTCGCCTTCGATAAAAATATAGGTCGAGGGCAATGAGGCGATGCCTGCTTCGATGTCGGGGAACGTCTGGAGGGGATGGAGAGAGCCGAGAAGCGCCCCCTTCTCTTCTAATGGAGAAAGGTCGGACGCGCCGTGAGCGCCGCTCGTATGGAAGAACAGCTTGCCGTCGAGCCGCCCGGCTTCGTGGAAGATTTGTGCCGCCACATTGGAGATTTCCCTGTCCTGCGTTGTAACGGCGATAACGTCCGCAGCCTCGACGACCCGCATGTTGTCCTTCGTGTACAGGCAGCCTTCGCCGACGTAGCGCCCCGCGGTATCGAGGGCATCCTGCGAAAGGTCGGCGGCAGCCACCACATCGAACCCTTTGCTTTTCAGCGTGTATCCGAGAGCGCAGCCGACCTTTCCCATCCCGATCATACCGATTTTCATCTGTCCAACTCCTTATTCAGCTCGTCCCATGCTCCTTTCGGCAATTGAAAGGCGTTCCTGAGCACGTAGACCGGCCTCGATCCCACGCTCCGCACGTAGCGGGACTCGATGTGAGGGTCGCGCGCGGGGCCATTGATATCATAGACGAAGAACAGGAAGCCGCTGGTCCGCTCCCTGACTATATTGCGTACCAGCGGCAGCAGGTCGATTACCTTGTCGAGCGTTACGAAAGGCGAGACGGTCATCCGGCCGCTCAGTTCCTTTCCCGCCGCGTCGATGTCTCCCCGTCCGGTGATAATCATTGAAGGGCTGTCGATAAGGAAGTCGCCCGTGTGGAACTTGCCGTTATTTCCTTCGAAGGAGACGCTCAGCCTCTTGTAGGCAAGGCCCTTGCGGGTCAGGTCCACCTTTCCCGTAAAGAGGTCGTAGACGTTGGTCAGGGCGAGGATTTTCGAGATAATATTCCATCTCTTGATCACGCCGTTTTTGCTTTCGACGCTCAACCTGCCGCTTGCACCGGCGGCTATTTCTTCGGCGTCCCGCCCTGCGGACGTGATCCATCCGGATATCGACCCTGTTCCTTCCATTATGTCCGGTTTTCCCCTGAAGAGTGCCAGTGCGCCGGCCGCGGTCACGTCCGTCGCACGCCCCGTGACCTCTATCCGCGGCATGGGAGATGCCAGGTTGGCGCTGCCTTCAAAGCAGATATCGCCCTGGGCCGTTGCCATCCGCCCCTCGGCGATGCTTAAGGTCCGCCCGGCGAAGCCGCCCTGGAGCACGAGGTTCCGTCCTGCCGCACCGTTCATGCCGACCTCGTTCGACCTGATGGTCAGACTCTCCATCCGTCCTGGCCAACAGGTTGTCCTCTCGTATTACAGGCAACCTCAAAGGCTTCGATTCCTTACGCGCGAAGTCGGCGGGGTCAAAGCGGGCCATGTCAAGGTCCAGTTTGAAGGAAGGGTGCGTGAGACCCGCGACCTGCAGCAGCCCGCGCGAGACCGCGCTCTTTCCCGAGCGGAGCCCGGTGAGGTCTACGGTGAACCTGTCCCCCTGGAAGGCGCAGAAAAGGTCGATGCCGGTCAACGGATTGACGAGGGCCGGGGGATGAAGCGCTCCGTTCTTTAACGAGAGATAACCGTTCAGCCTGGGCAGGCGCGTCGCCGGCAGCGGCATGTCGCCGATGGTGAAATCTGCCCGGAGGTCGCCCCGGGGCTCGTCTTCACCAAAAAAAAAGAGGCCGGAGAGGGCCTCGACATTAGGCACGTAAAGATCTACATGCATCTCCGATATTTTTTCCCTGCCGAAGCTGCCGGTCAAAGAGGCATTGAGCGGACCGAGGGTATAGGCGAGGTTGTCGACCACAACGTCGCCCCGCCCGTCCAGGTGCAGGCGGAACGAAGCAGCGCTTTCTATCCCCCTCGTTTTCCTTGCCACGTGGGGTACGTCGAAGGAGAGGTCCTTCATAGCAAGGTTCCCGTCGGCCCTGAGCCTGCCGTCTTCCACGGCGAAATCGCCGCGAACGCCGACTGTGCCGCGCAGGTCGTACGCTACGCCCAGAAGGGACTCAATCCGGTCGGCTTCGACCGTACCTTCCACCTGCATGTCGGCCGAGTCTTTACGGGCCTTGCCTTTAAGGACGAGCTGGGTGCCTGCCTTGCCTATGACGAGCGGCGCAAGTGTCACCTCGCCGTTTTTGAACGAATAACCGCCTGACGCCTCAAGGGCCATGCGGCGGAAAAGGAACCTGGCGTCGTGCAGTCTCCCTGTCCCTTCCAGGTTGAAGCCCTGGCCCTCTCTTCCTGAAATCAGGACCTCGCCCTCGGTCAGGCCGGAAAGCACACGGACGGCCCCCTTCCCGGCGAGCTTCGACAACTCGGCAAGGTTCAGCGAGAAGACCCCGCTAATCCTGACGTCCCGGTCGAGTTTCAACGGGAGCAGGCCGTTGACTTCCGATATCCGTCCCTCCGCCAGCCTTCCCTCGAAGCCGTCGAGGGTAAGGGCCGTACCGTCTGCCTGGAGAGAGCCGGCGACGTCAGTGAAGCATACGCGGCCGTCGCCCACGTTCACGTCGCGCACGTCTATCCTTGCGGTGACAGGCGAGCCGCGCCGGTAAGCGAAGTTGTGTATTGTCATGCGCCCGCCCTTGATGAAAAAGAGTGGGCCCCATTCTCCCTCCGAAAGCACTTCGGGGTTTATGTATTCCAGCACGTCCGTTATTGACATGGAGTCCGTCCGCAGATCGAGGCTGTACATTCTCTTCGAATCGGCGGTAAAGTGCAGAAAGATGGGCGTGCCTTTGAAGGCCAGCTCCGTCAGTGTGACGTCGCAGAGATCGCCTTTCCTGTCGATATGAATGTGGCACTCGTTGTGGGTGGGGCTGAGCCGTTTCTTGAGAAAGTCTTCCATAATGGAGAAATAGGACGCCGTCACCCTGCCGTCCATCACTAAACGGCCGTCCTTGAACGCGTAAGTGCCTTCCGTATCGGTCAGCCCTTCGTAATTTTTTAGGACCTTGTCCATGTGGACGGCCGAAAGGCGGTACTCGCCTTTTAAGTCGGAGCGCAGATCGGGGAAGAGAATGCCGGTGCCCTTGGTCTTCAGATTTCCGACGCCGTCGACGCCGCCGTCTATGCTGAATTCAAGTGTCCCGCCCGTATTGAAGTTCGATACGGTCAGCTCGCGCAGCGTATACTTGTGGCCCTCGTAATCGACCCGTCCGTTTGCGATCCGCGCAAACTCGACGGGCACGGGATAGAAGACGAAGTGCGCCTTCTCTTTTTTCATCGTTATGTCGAAGTCGGAGATCTCGAAGTATTTGACGTAGGCGCCCCTGGAGGGCTTGAGCCGCAGCTCGCATTTGCGGACGGTCCCCGAGATCCTTCCCTTCATCTTTACGTTGTTGAGCTTGAAGACGAGGAGGCCGCCACGGAACGCCACACTCGACCCTTCCGCCTCCACCGTGCCGCCGACCGCCTTTCCGAGCAGGTTGAAGGCTATTTTCGGTAAGTAAAGCCAGGCGGAGACCACAAGCCCGCCGATGAGGGCTGCTGCAACGATGGATATGACAAGCGCTTTCTTCATTAAGGTGTTCTTGCGAGGGCGAAGAAGTATATCGTACGCGTCTTTGCGCGTAGGAGCGCCCTGCAAGCCTCCCGTGCCGTGTTACCAGTCGTGTAGAGATCGTCAACCACGAGAAGGCGCAGGCCCGCTACGCCGGCAGCGGCGGAGAAGGCGCCCCGGATATTCCTTTTCCTCTCTTTTTTCGACAGGGTGTACTGGTCTTCGGTCTGTCTCACCTTGACGAGGCTCTCGCAGTCTACAGGTGCGCCGAGAGAGCGGGATAGCTCCTCTGCGATGATGAAAGACTGGTTGAAGCCCCGCGCCTTGAGTCTCCTTTCCGTCACCGGCATGGGCACGATGGCATCTATGGCGCCTGTCAGGGCGCTTACTGCGCCACCCCCGGCAATGCGCGCGAGCATCCTTCCCACGTCCGTCCTTCCCCTGAATTTGAAGGCGTGTATGGCCTCTCTCATCGCTCCCTCGAACGAAAAACCGTAAAACCCCTTCTCAAAATAGGTGCGCTGCGAGATGCACTCCCCGCAGAGGCCTTCCGTGCCCGTCCGCATGCCGCATATGGGGCAGACGAACGGCGGGTCGAGGGACACCAGGGATTGGCGGCAGGCGCTGCAAAGTATCTCGCCGTGGCCACCGCAGCCTCCGCAATGGGTCGGATAGACGAGGTCCAGGACGGGCTTTAGAATTTCACGCGCCGTACTTATCAAGTTTCGAACCATAAGCGAGGGCAAGCGTCATCAGCTCTTTCGCGTATATCGTACCGAGGCTGCCTTTGAGGCAGTTCTTCTCGTGAAAAGGCAGGCCGTCCGTCTCGCCGGTCCTGCCGGCGATAAGCAGCGGCACAGGGTGCCAGCTATGTCCCTTGAGCGGGCATGGGGTCGAGTGGTCGCCCGTAATTACGAGCACCGTAGGGTCGAGGGCGCATATATCCGGCAATACGCGGTCGAATTGTTCGATGGCTTTTGTCTTTTCCTCGAAATTGCCGTCTTCCCCGGCAACGTCCGTCTCCTTGACGTGCATGAAGAAGAATTGGTAGCTGCCGTAATGCTCCTTCAGGACTGCGATCATGTCATCGTAGTCGCGCGGTACCTTCTCCACGCTCATGCCGAGCACCTTTGCGAGGCCCCGGTACATGGGGTAGGTGGCGATAGCAAGGCTTGCCATGCGGTATTTTTCCGGAAAGAGTGTTATGTCCGGCCTTTTGGAAAAACCCCGCAGGAGCACGGCGTTCGCCTTGCCCTCCGCCTTGAGCACCTCCTGCGCTTTTTCGAGGAATGTGTTGACGATGCGGGCCGTCGCTTTGGCCGAGGCCGATTTGGGCTCGGCGAATGCGAAGGCTTTCTGCTCCTTGTGCGGATCGGCGTCTTCCATCTCGTCCGAGAGCCCCTCGCCGCTGAATATCACGCCGAACCTGTGCGAGACCCCCGGCTCGATCTTCACGGCTATACCCTCGATCTCAGGGATCTCATTCGACATCTTCTCACAGAGGCGCCTGGTGATGGCCGTCTCCACCCTGCCAGCGCGCCGGTCCACTACGATCCCGTCCCTGACGGTCGCAAAGTTGCCCCGCGCGGCAACGTCGTTCGGCCCTAGGTCCATGTCTAATCCGAGCACCTCGAGTATGCCCCTGCCTATCTCTACGCTCGATGGATCGTATCCGAAGAGGCTCAGGTGGCCCGGCCCGCTGCCCGGCGTGACGCCGATGCCCACCGGGATAGTGCGGCCGAGGCTTCCCCTTTCAACGGCAAGCCTGTCCATATTGGGCTTCTTGGCCGCCTCAAGCGGCGTAAGGTGCGAGTGGTCCGGATTCGGGATGTCGCCCAGGCCGTCGAAAACGAGGAAGATCACCTTGTTGTCGTTTGAAAGCACGGTGCCTGTCACGTCGTTGCCTCCCAGCTCTCCTCGTAAAGTATCCGCAGGTCTTCGGCCTCCTTCACGAAGAGTCCGTCCTGTTTTATGTTGATCGTGTTCCAGTTATAGCAGTTCTCGCAAAAGTCGGACCATTCTGCCTTAACCGCGTTGCACTTGACACAATAGAAGGGCAGGTAGACTTGGTTCATGGGAAAGGCAAGCCCGAATTCCTTGACCGCCTCGGCCAGCTTGCCCCTGTGGATGTAGGCCTCCGCCATGGCCCGATGCAGCCCCCTGAATTCTTTTTCGTCGGCGAGGAGCGTGGTAAGGATGTCGGTGGCCTCGTCGATCATCTCCAGCTTCAGGCAGAGCCGCGCGTATAGAAACATGAGGAGCTGGTTCTTCGGCGCGACGTCCATGAGCCTGCGGTAGATCTTCAGGATGACGCCCGGCTCCCTCTTACCCAGATAGAGGTCTTCCATCTGGCTGAGGAAAATGACGTGGCCCGTTTTTGCAAAGCCCCTTCCGTACACCCGGCCCGCGTCATTCAGCTTGTTCGTCTTCCTGTATATGGCGCCGGAAAGGATATAAGCGGGGATAAAGCGCTTGAAGTCGCCTATAAGCTCCCGCAGGTTCTTGAGCACCTGGTCGTAAAGCCTGGGGTCTTCCCTCAGGAAAAGCTCCTTGGCATTTGCGTATTTCAGCCCGGCCAGTCGCAGGTCCTCATCGGGGGTCTTTATCTGCTTGCGTATCTTCTCCTGTATCTCCAGCGCCTCCGGCCACGCCTTCCGGCCGATATAGACGTCGCGCAGGGCGCCCATCGCCTCAAGGCTTCCCTCCCTGACCTTCAGCAGGTCTTTCAGGTCTCGCTCTACCGCGCCCATGTCCTGCTGCGCCCGGTGGACCTGCGCCTTCTTGAGCATAACGTGCTCGGTCTTGCCGATGTGCGCTTCCGCGAGGTCGAGGATACCCGCGGCCCTTGCCGGCTCGCCCCTTGACGCGTGCATGTCGGCGTAAGCAAGATACGCCTCCTCCATATCGGGAACGGCCTTGAGAACGCGGTTGAAGTTTTCAACGGCTTTATCGATGTCGCCCTTCATCTCGTAGAGCTTGGCCTTATCGAAGAACTCGATGGCCTCGTTCCTTTCCCTGTCTTTTCTCTCTCTGCGCCATTTTGCTATGCCCCGCCTGGCGTCGCCGAAGAAGCTGGCGACTATGGAAACGATCACGCCCAGCACGAAAGACGCAGCTATGTAATTCGTGACCGTCGTCTCGAACGGCCTGCCGAAGCCGACCTCCAGCCTGACCTTGTCCGAGTTCAGAAAAGAGAGCATGACGTAGGCAATGAAAAACAAGAGAAAGAAAAGCAGCGAGATTTTATACTTCATCGGCTTATATCCCCTTCTCTTCGATCATCCTCTTGCATGTAATGCAGTAACGGGCAACGGGGTTTGCCTCGAGCCGCTTCTCATTTATGGGCTCGTCGCATTCCTCGCATATCCCGTAAGTGCCGTTCGCGATTTTGTCCAGCGCTGAATCGATCTCCTTGACCATGTTCCTTTCGTTGTCGGAAAGGCTCATGAGGATATCGGCATTGTACGCGTTGCTTGCCGCATCGGCCATGTCCTGGATGCCATCGGTGCCGAGCGTATAGGAATACTCCTTCAGCTTCTTGGCCTTATCAAGGATAGCTTCCCTTTGTTTCAATAGTTTTCTCTTGAAGTACTCGAGCCTCTCCTTGTTCATTAAGACACTCCTGTGCTCATCAATTATGTCGCCGGTCTCCACTATGCGTTCTTCCTTAGGAGGGCCTACGTGCGTTACTGGTGCAGCAGCCCTGCCGGTCTCCGGGATACGCCTTTCCTCGGGAGCGCTTATCGGTTTTTCCGGTATTGGGGTCCTAACGGTGACCGGCGCCGGTGCTTGTTTGGCGGCGGCCTTGGGCGCCGCCGGTTTCGCGGCCTCTACAGGCGCCGCCGCGCGTTTTTCCATGACAGGGGCCTTTACGGCCGCCGCCGGGGGCGCTTTCGGCTTCGCGATGCTTTTCGCCGCGACCGGCTTTGCGGTCTTAACCGACGAAACCGGGTGTTTTTCTTTCGCAGCGATTTTCGGCTTTACCGCCTTCGCGGCAACCCTTGCTGTGACTGGTGCGCGCACAGCCTTGGCGCCGGCAGCGCCTTTGCCTGCCTTCGGTTTTGCGGCCTTAACTGCCGAAACCGGGCGCTTTTCCTTAGGACGGCTTGTCACCGGCGCTTTTTTGGCAGCTTTGCCGGGTACCGCCGGGTGTTTTCCCTTCGCAGCGATTTTCGGCTTTACCGGCTTCGCGGCCTTGGCCGTCATTGCCTTCCGGGCCGGTTTGGAAGCGCCCTTAGCTTCCTTAGGCTTTGCAGGCTTGACCGCCGGGACCGGACGCTTTTCTTTAGGACGGTTTTTCACCGGTGCCTTTTTGGCGCCCTTAACGGCGGCGGCCGCCCGCACAGCCCCGGCCTTTGGAGCGCCTTTCGCTGCGACCGGCTTCACGGCCCTGGTGGTAACTACCTTCCGGGCCGGTTTGGAAGCGCCCTTAGCTTCCTTAGGCTTTGCAGACTTGACCGCCGGGACCGGGCGCTTTTCCTTCGCAGGGCTTCTTCGTGCCGTTGCTCTGCCGCCTATTCCACCGTGTGTCGCTTTGCCTCTAGCCATAGGCTCTCCAGGTCGTACATTTCTCGCAGCGATTCGAGGAAAACGTGGACGATCACGTCTCCATAGTCAATTATGACCCATCGCCCCTCGTCGTAACCTTCCATGGAGGAAGGGCTTACGCCCTTTTCCTTCATGTCGTGCTCGACCGCCCCCGCTATCGTCTTTACGTGGCGTTCGCTGGCGCCGCTCGCCAGAACGAAAAAGTCTGCGATATCGGTCAGTCCCGAAAGCTCCAGTACTACAACGTCCCTGGCCTTTTTTTCAGACGCCGCCCTTCCTGCGTGACCTGCCCTTTCGCTCGTTTCCACTATCCTCCGTACAATCCTCTGCTGATAATATACCGCTCTACCGTGCTCGGCACCAAATACTTTATCGACTTCCCCTCACGCGCAAGCTCCCTTATCCGGGTGGAAGAGACGTCGAGCTGCGTTATGTCCAGTAGATAAATGCGCCTGCCCGACGTGTGTTCGTAAGTCGCCTTGCCTGCCTTGCGCACCTGTTTCTTCAGCGCCTCAGGAAAACCCCTGAACACCCTGCCCGGCCTTACCATTACCACGATCTCCGCGGAAGAGATCAATTCCGCCCAATCCTTCCACCGGCCGATCTCAAGGAAGGCGTCCATACCCATAATGAAGTATATCTGCCCGAACCTCCTGGCAAAATACCTGACCGTATCGATAGAGTAAGAGATGCCGCCTCTTTGGATCTCTATCGTGGACGCCCGGAAGAACGTATTCCCCGCCAGGGACATCTTGAGCATGCGGACCCTGTCCTCGGCGCCCGCACAGTCGGCCGACAGCTTCAGCGGCTGGACCCTGGCCGGCACGAAATATACCTTGTCCAGGGAGAAGGTCTCCCGCACCTCTTCGGCGACCCTGAGATGGCCGATATGCACCGGGTCGAAAGTCCCCCCAAATACCCCTATTGCCACCAACCCACCTTAAAACCCCATTACGCTGCTATTCAACTCCTCTGCTGTCCGTCTCCAAAAGCGATGAATTTGGTTACCGTAAGCTCTTCGAGCCCCATGGGGCCGAAGGCGTGGAGCTTCGTCGTGCTTATGCCCATCTCCGCGCCCAACCCGAGCTGAAACCCATCGTTCAGCCGCGTGGACGCATTCACCAGGACGAGCGAGGAGTTCACCTCCCTCACGAACCTCCAGGCGTTAGTATAGTCACTCGTGATAATGGCGTCCGTATGGTGAGAGCCGTATCTCCTTATGTGGTCCATCGCCTCGTCCATGCTTGCGACGACTTTCACCGAGAGGACCAGATCGAGATACTCCTCACTCCAGTCCTGTTCGGTCGCCGTGGCGGCGCCGGGCACGATCTGCCTTGTCTTCGCGCACCCCTTTACGGTGACGCCCGCGCCTGCGAAAGCGCGCAGCATGACGGGCAGAAAGCGCGGTGCTATGGCCTGGTGCACGAGCAGCGTCTCCATGGCGTTGCAGGTGGCCGGTTTCTGGACCTTGGCATTTAGGCAGACGGCAACGGCCATATCCGCATCGGCGCTCTCGTCCACGTACGTCGCGCAGACACCCTTGTAGTGCTTGAGGACCGGTACCCGGGAATGCTCGGCGACGCTCCGTATAAGCGCCTCTCCCCCGCGCGGGATAACAAGGTCAATATAATCATCTAGCTTAAGCAGCTCATAAAGGTAATCCCTGTCGCCCGTCTCGATGAGCTGGGCGACGCCTTCCGGCACGCCGCAGCGCGCGAGCGCCTCCCCGATAAGGGCGAAGAGCGCCAGATTGGAGTGAATTGCCTCGCTGCCGCCCTTCAGGATCACTGCATTACCGCTCTTGAGGCAGAGGGCGAAGGCATCGACCGTCACATTCGGCCTGGATTCGTAAATAATGGCGATGACCCCTATCGGTATGCGCATCCTGCCGACGAGCAGGCCGCTCGGCCGCCTCCACGTCCGGACGATTTCCCCGACAGGGTCCGTCAGGCCGGCCACGTCCCGCAGGCCGGCCGCCATCTCGTCCACGGTTTTCGCGTCCACCAGGAGTCTCTCTATGAGGCTGGCCGCCAGCCCTTCGCCTTTTGCCTTCCCGACGTCCTTCGCGTTCTCGGCGATTATGTAATCGCGCCTTGCTATCAGCAGCTCGGCCAGCGTCGAGAGGACGAGGTCTTTCGTCTCTGTCGAGAGGCGGGCGGCTGCGCCCGCTGCCTCACGGGCCCTTGCAGCCATCTCCACGGCCTTCATAGGATCACCATATTGTCTCTGTGGATCACTTCTGCCGTATATTTATAGCCGAGCTTCTTTTCTATCTCAATACTTTTCGACCCCTTTATTCTGTCGATATCGGCTGACGAGTAGTTGGCTATTCCCCTCGCTATGATGCGGGAATCGCCGTCCATTACCTCAACGCACTCGCCCCTCGAAAACGCGCCTTCAACGACGAGGATGCCCGAAGGCAGGAGACTTTTCCCGCTCTCGACGAGCGCTTTCTGGGCGCCGCGATCTATGGCAAGCTTCCCCTTCGGCTTGAAGGCGAAGGCTATCCAACACTCTTTTCTGCTCATGCGCTTGGCTGCGGCGAAGAGGGTGCCAACCTTGTCTCCGGCTACCGCCTTAAGCACCACATCCTTCAGGCTTCCGCTCACGAGTCTCGTGGGGATGCCGTAATCCGCGGCCTTCTTCGCCGCTTCCAGCTTGCTCTTCATGCCGCCCACGCTCTTTTCGCTGTTCGTCCCCTGCGCGTATGCCTCGACTCGCTCGTCGATGTGCCGGACGGTCTTGATGATGCGCGCGTCCGGGTGGTGCTTCGGGTCCTTCTCGTAGAGGCCTTCGACGTCCGAAAGGAGCACGAGCAGGTCGGCGCTCGTGATCTGGGCGATGAGGGCGGAGAGGTTGTCGTTGTCCCCGAACATTATCTCCTCGAAGGAAAGGGTGTCATTCTCGTTGATTATGGGCACCACTCCCATGTCGAGGAGCGCATCGATCGTGTTGAGCAGATTGATGCAGCGCTCGTTCGACTGCGTGTCCTCGTGGGTGAGGAGTATCTGGCTGGTGCTGAGACCGGCCTCCGAGAAGGCGTCCATGTACATCGCCATGAGCGCGACCTGACCGACGGACGCGAGGGCCTGCTTCCTGGCAATCTCCTTAGGCTTCCGTTTCAGGCCCATCGTCTCCATGCCGCATGCCACCGCCCCGCTGGATACAAGGATAACGTCGACGGAGCGTTCGCGCACGGCCTTTATCTGTCGCGCGAAATCGAGCATCCTCGTGCGGCTTACCCTCTTTTTTTCGTCGAGCAGGACGGACGTGCCTATTTTAAGGACCATCCTGCGGACATCAGACATGCACTTCACCTATACGTTCCTTCAGGCCCGCAATGCCCTCGCCGGTCGCGGCGCTCACCGCGAAGACGGCCTCTCCCGCTGCCTGCAGCGAGGCGAGCCTTCCGGCCAGGGCGTCAGGGCTTATGAGGTCTATCTTATTCAGCACTATAAATCGCTGTTTTGCGGCTGTCCCTCTGTCGTAAAGGGTAAGCTCGTTCAGAAGCGTCGTATAATCCGCCATTACATCGGAATCCGCATCAATGACCCAGAGCAGCATGCGCGTCCTCTCGATGTGGCGCAGAAAAGTTAGCCCCAGGCCCTTGCCGCGCGAGGCCCCTTCAATGATGCCGGGGATGTCCGCCAGGACCAGCCGCTCATCGTTTTCTTCGAAGACGCCCAAGGAGGGAGTCAGCGTCGTGAAAGGGTAATCCCCGACCTCGGGCCTTGCGCCCGTGAGGCGCGAAAGGAGCGTCGATTTGCCGGCGTTCGGCAGGCCGATTATGCCTATGGCGGCAAGGAGCTTAAGCTCCAGCCTGAGGTTGCGCTCCTCTCCTTTGTCGCCCGTGTCGAATTTGACGGGCGCGCGGTTGACAGGGCTCGCGAAGCGGGCGTTGCCCCTGCCTCCACGGCCGCCCTTTGCAGCCGCCCAGGTCTGCCCCTCGCCCGTGATGTCGGCCAGGAGCGCACCCGTCTCGTCGTTTACCTGCGTTCCGAGAGGGACGTATATGGAGAGGTTGGCGCCGTTGCGGCCGTGCCTGTTATTTGCGCCGCCGCCTTTGCCGCTTTCCGCCCTGTAGTTTCTCTTGTATCTGAAATCGAGAAGACTTATGAGACGAACCGTGCCGACGATGAGGACATCGCCCCCTTTTCCGCCGTCGCCCCCGTCAGGACCGCCTCTCGGCACGAATTTCTCTCTTCTGAAACTTACGCTCCCTCGTCCGCCATCCCCCGCTTTTACGTATAGAGACGCCTCATCGACGAATTTCATTCAACAGGATAGACGCTCACCTTCTTCTTTTCCCGTGCCGTCTCGAACGTTACGATGCCCTGCACGAGCGCGAAAAGGGTATTGTCCCTGCCCATACCGACGTTTGTACCCGGATGTATCTTCGTCCCGTGCTGCCGTACTATGATGCTGCCTGCCTTTGCGAGAGAGCCGCCAAAAACCTTCACGCCCAGCCTCTGGCCGCTTGAGTCCCTACCGTTTCTTGAGCTTCCTCCGGCTTTTTTGTGTGCCATGTTATGCCTCCACCTCTATCTTTTCTACGAGCAGCTCGGTATACGACTGGCGGTGGCCCTTTTTCTTCTTGGTGTCTTTTCTGCGCTTGTACTTGAAAACCGTGACTTTCCTGGCCTTGCCCTGAGCCACTATCTTACCGCTAACCGAGGCGCCCTGGATATAAGGGGCGCCGACCAGCAGGCGCTCGCCGTCCTCTATCGCAAGCACCTGTCCGAGCGAAACCAGGTCATCCGTGTTGCCCGGGAGCTTCTCGAGCCTTACTTTTTGACCCTGCGTTATCCGGTACTGTTTGCCGCCGTTTTCTATAATTGCATACATGACGATCTCCCGATTGAAGGAAAAAATTTGAACTAGTATAGTAGCCATTTTTGCCCGGAAAGTCAACAAACTTGTCGTAATGATCGGGGTTCGCAATCCTTGGGGTTCGGCACTCTCTCCACGGGCATCAGCCCGCCGGGGCACCCGCTTTGCGGGTCGTCCTCGCTCGGCGCTGCGTATCCGCTCGTTTTATTACTGCCAGTGCTGAGCGTCCCCGCTACGCCAAGGGCCTGCTCCCGCCTTTTCCTCATTGCGGCCATGTGCGCATTATGATGTTATACTCAATATTACAAAAGTCACCCGTTATAATTAAAGATTTGCCGTCGAACGGGTGAATTCTCCTCGGGGTAGGTGTGCTCCCATAATGGCCAAATACCGGCCTTGTTCCTTAATAAAGTCCGTTTCTTAAATATTTTTAAAGAAAGTTCTTGACATGATGTATAACAACGTATATTCTTTAGTGTCAGACAGCGTTATACTGCTCATGCCAAACCATCTGCGAAGGTGGGACGGAAAGCCAAGGGTCTTCTACAAGACAGCCTGGTTGCCAGTTATTAAAAAGAAAGGAGGCATTTTATGCATAAGATGCCGAAGGCACGAATCTGGATAAGGGCTGTAACAAGATCGGCGCTGATCATGGCCGTGATCTGCTCTTTGTGGCTTGGCGCCGCAGGGGCCGCGCGGGCTGACTTTACCTTGAAGCTCACCGGGCTGCCGAGCACGACGTACAACGGGACTTATGTAGGTTTCTCCACAGTGACGGTGAACGGGGCGCCTATGAGCCTAATCTGTGATGACTACACAACAACCGTAAGTCTGAACAGCACCTGGAGCGCGGTGGCTGTCTCAGGTACGCAGGTTGCCTCGATGAAGTTCGCAAACCCCAGCGGGACGCCTAAGTGGGGCAACGGCGCGACCACGGCGACGCAGGCGTACCAGGAGGTATTCTGGCTCACCAGCCAGTTGGCCAGTCAGAGCAATTCAAATGTCATAGCGGCCATCCAGTATGCCATGTGGACGATTCTCGATCCCGCCACGACGGGCGCTCCGGCACTCGGTGGAAACAGCTCCACAAGTACTTGGCTGACCCTGGCCGGACAGAGCTCCAACTACGGCAGCGTAAACATGGCGAACTACGAGGTCTATGTACCGGACCCGCTCACTTCCTCACAGGAATTCATCGGCATAAACCCGGTCCCTGTCCCTCCGTCGATGATATTGATGGGCACGGGGCTCCTGGGTATTGCCGGCCTGCGGAAGAGGCTCAAATGGCGGCGGGGCTAAGCCGCTGGAGGCTTGGGGGGTTTTGAAAGTCTCCCGTGTCGGGAAGCAAGCGTAATGCTTCGAAGGCGGCCGTGGAAATGAAGCGAGCCGTCCGGGCCATACGGGGAGCCACGCCATGAAAGACTCGGTGATATGTTTCAGAATCAACAGCGAGTTAAAGGCTGCGCTTGAAAGGATCTCCACGAGCGAAAGAAGGTCTCTCTCGGGCGCAATAGAGAAGATACTCTACGATCACATCGAAGAGGCGGGGAAAATGGCCGCCTGGGACGAAAAACGGCAGCACGCCCGGCGGTCCGTCTCAGTACCCGCCCTCGTGCAGACGGCAGGCGGCGCTTTCGCCGGAACCGTCCGCGACATCTCTTTGGGGGGTATAGGGATCTCGGCGGGGCCGGGCTTCAAGCGTCCCCTGCACGAGAAATCAAAGATGTCCGTCGTATTCACACTGCCTGAAACGAGCAGCCCGCTGCTCATACAGTGCGAGCCGCGCCATTTCAGCGGCGATAAGAAGCCGTTTATAGGCGCGTCGTTTGCCCAAGGCGGCCACCAGGGTTATGCGGCGCTGGAAACTTACCTCATGCAATGAGGTCGTCGCCTTCCGCAGTGTTTAGCATGGGGAGCCGGACTACCCGCTTTATAGGGCTGCAATGCTCTATCTTTGTGAACATCTTTTTGGCGACACCGCAAACCGGGCACTTGTCGGGCGGCTCGCCTTCCACCGTATTGCCGCAGTTCTGGCAGACGTAATAATCGGTCTGCCCGTTCTTGCCCAGCTCTTCTAACGCCTTTTTATAAAGGGCCGCGTGGATTTTCTCGACATCGTTTGCGTAAGTGAATGTCCTCTCTGCGCCCTTGTTGCCCTCGGCTTTAGCATCATCGATCATGCCCGGATACATTTTCTGGAACTCGAAGACTTCGCCGGCTACGGCCTCCTCGAGGTTCTCCTTTGTTGTCTTGATGCCGCCCATCTCCCGCAGGTGGTTGTGCGCGTGCACGGTTTCGGCCTCGGCGGCCGCCCTGAACAGTTTTGCGACCTGCGGGTAGCCCTCCTGGTCTGCCTTTTTTGCAAAGGCCAGGTATTTCCTGTTCGCCTGTGATTCGCCGGCAAACGCTTCCTTGAGATTGTCCGCGCTCTTCGCCATGTCTCCCTCCGTTATGCTTAGAATTTTGAGTTGTATTCCTTCACTTTTTGGGCGAACCCATACCCGAAGTCGTAGCAGCGCTGCTCGTCTTCGGGGCCTGGCCGGTAGGTCACCTCGACCCCCGGCTCGTAAACTTCGAGCCCCATCTGCTTGAGGGTTGCGTAAACCTCTTTTACCGCGCCGCCCCCCCACCCGAAGCTGCCGAAAGCGCCGGTTATCCTGTTTTTCGGCCTCAGTCCCCTTATGTAGGTGAGGAACTGGGCGATGGTGGGGAAGGGGATGTTGTTGAGCGTCGGGCAGCCGATGAGCGTGCCCCGCGCCCTCCAGAATTCCTTGGTCGCGACGCTTATGGGCGAGGCCCTCAGCTTTATGACCCTGCACTCGCACCCGGCCTCTTCAACGCCCCTTGCTATGAACTGGGTCATCTGCTCCGTGCTGTGCCACATCGTATCGTACACGATTGCCACGCTCGGCACGGCCTTGCCCCGCGCCATGTCGAGGTACATCTGGAGTATGCGGCCGGGGTCCCGCCTCCATATAATGCCGTGGTCGGGCGCTATAACTTCTATCTCCAGCCCCAGGGCCTGCACCTCGCCGATCTTCTTCTCGATGAGGGGACCGAAGGGCATCAATATATTCGCGTAATAATCGAGCACCGCGTCATCGAGCTCCGCTATCGACTCGCAGGCAATATAGTCGTCGTCGAAGCGGGCCGAAGAGGCGATATGCTGGCCGAATGCATCCTGGCTGAAGAGCAGCTTATCTTCCGGCACGTACGAGACCATCGAATCGGGCCAGTGGAGCATGGGCGTTTCCAGGAAAAGGATGGTCTTCTTTCCGATCTTCAGCTTGTCGCCGGTCTTCACCGTCTTGATGCGCCACGCGGACAGGTCGAAGAAGCGCGCGAGCCCTTTTTGAGCCCTCTCGGTCATGTAGATATCGGCCGAAGGTGCAAGCCGCATTACTTTATCGAGGCTCGTACTGTGGTCGTTCTCGATGTGGTTGATGATAACGTGCTTGATCGCGCCGGGGTCTGTAATCTCCCTGATGTTTTTGATCGTCATGTCGGCGAAGTCATACTTGACCGTATCGACCAGCGTTGGCTCGTCGTCCATGATCAGGTAGTTGTTGTACGACGTGCCCCTCGGCGTCTCGTACCCGTGGAAGTCCCTTATGGCCCAGTCTACGGCCCCGACCCAGTAAATCCCGTTCCTTACCTCGACAGCCTTCATAACCTTATAGTCTCCTCATGCAGGTTCTTTGGTCTCCACGCTTTTTGCATCAGACTGTCCCGCCGTAGCTTTGGCACACTTTGAAACCCCAATCATTGGGCTTCAGCAGCCCCTCCACGAGCAAAGCCCGTCGGGGCACCCGCTTTTGCGGGTCGTCCCTGCTCGGCGCTCACATACGTTCGCTTTATTGCTGCCGTATCACATCCGCGAGCCAGCGCCCGTACGCGCCAAGCACGTTCGTTGCCTCGACTGCCTCGATCTGCGGCACCTCATACGGATGGAGAGCCTTTATCTCGCTCTCCACGGCAGCGTACAACTCGCGCCGCGTCTTCATGATGCCCATCCACTCGTCCGCCTCTTCGATGCGCCCCTTCCACCAGTAAACGCTCCTCACCGGCCCCACTATCTGGATGCAGGCCACGAGCCGCTTCTCAAGAAGAACGCGGCCGATATGCTCCAGCGTCTCCCGGTTGTCGAGAGTGGTGATGACGTTTATCATAACATCCGTTGTTACATTGTAATCCCTCCCCTATAGCCCATGCAAGCATGGGCTATAGGGGAGGGGGGCCGGATCTTTTCGCGCCTTTCGCGTCGTTTCCTCGGGCGCGAGTCCTCACGTACAGAAAACGTACGCTGCGGCTCGCTTCGTCGAAAAGCAACGCGAAATCCATCGAAAACCTCCAGCCTGGGTTGGCTGCGCAAAAACCTCCGGCCCGGTTGCCTGTAGTTGTTTATAATTGTACTTTATCTATGTTTACGCGTTGTAACGTCTGTAAATCGAGGTACATATATGACGTTGTAGGTGGCCCCCTCTCCCACCATACCCGTCGGTCAAAGTATTCGAGCGTCTGTACACCGGTACCCTTACCCCAACCCGTAAGATAAAATTGAATAGAAGGCGCTCGGTTCATCAGTTAGCATCCTCTAATCGGCTTGCCGAATCGGGGGCAGTAGCGGACCGCGATCACGAAAACAGGGCTGAACGATCCATCGGGCCGCTTGTCGTGTCCCTGAAGGAAGGGGACGGCCGTAAGGGCTTTGCAGGACTCGCATGTTTTTATATCGGTGCTCGGGATTTGCGTCGTTGCAGTGTTCGTTATAAGACGCAGGTGGGGTAGCTTATTACGGGTGAGTCCTTTGGTCGTACCGTGCTGCATTGTGCCCTCCGTTTAAGAACTCTATCGGGATTGAGGAAAAGCCCCTCGCTTGTGATTGAGAAGAGCATAGTCGTAAAAACGAGATTTGTAGATTGAGTTATAAAGGGTAGTTTAAACGTCTATTTGACGTATAAGATTTGTCTTATACGTCAAGTCGGAGAAGTGCCTGACCTGAAAAATATGAGATGGCCGTGGGAGTTACTCTCAATCCTTATCATCTTTGTGCTTGCGCGAGCGCTCCATGGGCGAAATACTTACCACGGGTCTTTCCAGACGCAGTTTTTGTGGATGGAGAATCATGTCTTCCACGATTGCAATAATCTTCACGGCTTGGCCATATGCCTTCTGCACGCGTTTGTAGGGCGGCCATAACTCAGGGTTATAAGCTGGATTTTTTTCTTGCCCCCGCTTGTAGTTTTTACCACTCTTTTGACGCGCTATTTCGAGAAAGGATAAGTTGGAAAGATGATGCAAATCCCAGATTTGCCATTTATCGTAAGTTGTACCTCTCAGCCTTGTTGATCTAGTATGAGGTTTATGCCGCTCCAGTATATCCGTAAAGGCTTTCTTTAGGGTCTCCTCGTCTTCGGTCAAGTCTACTCGCAGATCAAGGTATCGCTCATCTTGAGGTTTAGCAAAATCTTCCTCTGCTATTTCCTTTATAGGGAAGAGCCCGATTTTGATCTTATCAAAAAGCCATTCCAGGTCCTCATCGATGGGCAAATATGGCCCGAAAAGACATGAAAGCCCGTATTTTTCGTGGAGCGTTCTAGTATCGACTATCCCCTTATCCCTGTTCGAAAAGTCCTTCACATATGTTTGGGAGCGCGATAAAGCCATAAATCGGTCTCGCCTGTTTATTTTCATTTCCACTGCCCCCTTTCCCCTATTCGATTTCCCAATATGTTCGGAGCACCGAGATAGTATTATAACATTCTCGCACCCGACGTAAGCGAGCGGGCCCAGACGTAGCCCCTGTGCATTTTCACTTCAATTACCATGCCCGTCCCCTTTTGCCCAATAATCGTGGTATACTACCCCTATTGCATTATGGCTACCACCAATGACCTGCGCCTGACCGCTTCTTCGTATTTCTGAAAAGCCTCCCTGGGGCTCGGGGTTGCTGCCAGTAAAACCCCCAACGAGGAAAAAGTTGTCCTTGTAGACTCCAAACGGCTAACCCCACATGGGTTGCCGATTAACGATATCAGGCAATGAATGTAAGAAGAGGAGTGCCAGATATGGAAAGTACCGTTAAGCCTTTCAATGGCCAGTTTGTTGCGCGGAGGAGTTTCGCGCGCGCAAAAGAAAAACAGTGCCGCTCGAAGAATTACCTCGAATTCCTGGCCCACTATGATGCAAGATTAGTGCAGGTCAATGGGCCGATAATGGTCGTAAGATACAACACCGGTATAGAATTGCCGCTGGAGGCGAAAGGCAAGCTGCAATTGGTGAAACTGCTGCTCACTGAATTCGGAACGGTCGATGAGGCCAACCGGGCGATAGACGATTATAAAGCCGCGCACCCTTAAGTTTCGCTTTACGGCCTTCCCATTTTCCGCAGCCAGCGCCAATGTTCGGCAAGCCCCGACCAGAAAGTGGGATGCACCTCATATTTCACGCCGAATTCCCGGCACGTCTCCTCGACGACCTTCGCCATCCCCGGGTAGTTTACATGACTGATAGAGGGGAAGAGATGGTGCTCCAGGTGAAAATTCAACCCCCCGAATAACCATGTCCTTACCCGGCTCTGCCTGTCGTAATCGAGGGTGACCTGCGCCTGGTGCACGGCCCAAGGGTTATTCATACGGTGGGATGCGCCGTCGGGCAGGGGGAAATCGGAGCGGCCCGTGCAGTGCGGGATCTGGAATACGACCGCAATCGGTACGCCGATGATAAGGGCGGTTACCGCGTAGTAGAAGAGGACGACCGGAACTGGATGCAGGAACATGGGAAACACGAAGGCGATGACAAAAAAGTATGCCTTCCCCCCGACGAACGTAGCGAGGTCCCAACCCTTCGGGCGGGGTATTGGATGGGTGTGGATAATGCCGGTCGCGATATGCCAGAAATCGCTAAACAGGTGGAATTTTAGTACGAGGCATGCGTAGAGCGCCCATATGTACAGGTGCTGCCAGCGATGGAACCATCTCCTTTTCTGATGCGGCGCAAACCGGGCATATATACCCAAATCGATGTCAGGGTCGTATCCCACTATATTGACATTGTTGTGATGATATATGGCGTGCTTCCAATGCCACACATATGAGCTGGCGCCCACAAGGTCGAGTGTCGCCGCAGCGAGCCTGTTAACCCACCGCTGCCCGGAGAAGCTGCGGTGCCCTCCGTCGTGCATGATGTTGAAGCCTATCCCCGTCACGGAGAGGGCAAGCACGACAGCGGCCGCGAGGCCCTGCCACAGGTCTCGGGCCAGAAGCACCAGCACCAGGTACGAGAGGAAGAAGCAGGAGAGAAAAACGGCAGCCTTCACGTACATCTGCCGGCCGCCGCGTCTTGGCCGTCCCGTCTGTCGAAAATAGTCGTCCACACGCCGGCGCAGCGCAGCGTGGAACTCCGGGTTGTCGCTGAATTTTATCCCGGGTCTTAATTGTCGAGGCTGGTGGGGACCTCTTTTGGCTCCCTCTATATCGCCTTGTTTCTCCGGCATAGGAATATATCATAAATTTAATCGTGGCCGGTGCGATGGTAAAGTCCCACGGTATAAGCTAAGGCTCCCTGACCGATCATTTGACTTGAATTGCCAGCCATTTCATATTATTTTGTAGCATGTTCCACATAAACGACCAAAATGCGCTGGTGCTGGCGAGTGAATCTACTAGACGGGTCGATCTCCTCCGGAGCCTTGGCGTCTCATTCGCCATCATGCCGCCGGGCATCGACGAGCACAGGCGGCATTCGGAATCGCCCAAGGACTACGTGCTGCGCATGGCTTACGAAAAGGCGCAGAAGGTCGGCAGCCTCTTTCCCGAGAAATGGGTCATCGGGGCGGACACGATCGTCGTCCACAAAGGCAGGGTGCTCGGCAAGCCGAAGACGGAAGAAGACGCCTTCGCTATGCTGAAAAGGCTCCGGGCAAGCTGGCACAAGGTCTACACGGGCTACTGCATCCTTAACGTGTCGAGGCACATCGTCTATCAGGACGTGGCCGAAACGAAAGTCTTCATCAAGGACCTGACCGACGAAGAGATCGAGAAGTACATAAACACCACCGAGCCCTTCGACAAGGCCGGCTCCTATGCAGTGCAGGGAAAGGGCGGCTACATGGTGAAGGAGATAAAGGGCTCGTACTCGAACGTCGTCGGTCTGCCCATCTGCGAGATCACCGAGGCCCTCCTTTCCCTGGGCATTCTTTCGTGAGCGACATCGGAGCTTCAATCTCGGCAGTGCGCGACCGGATGGCGGCCGCGTGCAGGAAAGCGGGGCGCCGCCCTGAAGAAGTAAGGCTTATAGCGGTCACGAAAAAGGTGGATGCGGAAAGGGTGCGCGAGGCGGCCTCTTTCGGTCTTTCGGATTTCGGGGAGAACTACGTGCAGGAGGCGCAGCGGAAGATAGACGCCATAGGGCCGGGCCCCACCTGGCACATGATCGGCCACGTGCAGACGAACAAGGCGAAATACGTCTCAAGGCTTTTTAAATACGTCCATTCGGTCGACAGGGAGGCGTTGCTTGACGAGCTGGAGCGCCTGGGCAACCCGCTCGACGTCCTTTTCGAAGTCAACATTTCGCAGGAGCCGCAGAAGCACGGCGCGGCCGAGCAAGCGTTGCGCCCGCTCCTCGAGAAAACGGCGGCCATGCGTAACATAAGGCCCGTCGGGCTCATGACGGTGCCGCCCTTCGATGAGGAGCCGGAAAAATCGCGTCCCTATTTCGCCGCCCTGCGCGCCCTGCTCGATACGGTCAACAGGGACCTGGGCATGGGAATGTCGGAGCTTTCGATGGGCATGTCGGCAGATTTCGAAGTAGCCATAGAGGAGGGCGCGACGATGGTGCGCGTCGGCACCGCCATATTCGGGGAGAGACTATGAAGCCGTGGGAGGGGAGGTTCAGCGGGCCTACCGACGCCCTCATGGAACGCTTCAGCTCGTCCATAGACGTCGATTGGCGCCTTTTTCATTACGACATCGAGGGCAGCATCGCATACGCCCGTGGCCTAAAGCGGGCGGGTATCCTTAATGACGACGAGACCGGCCGCATCATCGCCGGATTGAAAGAGATAGAGGCGGAGATAGCCGAAGGGAGGCTGCCCTTCCGGGAGGCCCTTGAAGATATCCACATGCACGTGGAACAGAGGCTCATCGAAAAAATCGGAGAGACGGGCAAGAAGCTGCACACGGGTAGGAGCAGGAACGAGCAGGTCTCTCTCGATATGCGGATGTACGTGAAGGACGAGCTTGCCAGATTAGATGCGGGCCTGAAGGCCCTGATGGCGGCCATAGTGGCGAGGGCGGAAAAAGAGAAAACGGCGATCATGCCCGGATACACGCACACGCGGCGCGCCCAGGCGGTGCCCTTCGCTCATTATCTGATGGCCTGCTATTATCCGCTCAAGCGCGACAGACAGCGCATCGCGGGCGCGCTCGCCCGGTGCGACGCAATGCCGCTGGGCAGCGGGGCCCTGGCAGGCTCGACGCTGCCTATCGACCGCGAGTTCCTGAAAAACGAGCTGGGTTTTGCGGCGACCACGGACAACAGCATGGACGCCGCTTCCGACCGCGACTTCGCGCTGGATGCCCTTTATTGCGCTGCCACGGTAATGACGCACCTGAGCCGGGTTGCGGAGGACCTGATCCTTTACTCCACCGAGGAATTCTCCTTCATTTCCCTGCCGGACGGCCTCTGCACGGGGAGCAGCCTCATGCCCCACAAAAAGAACCCCGATGCCCTGGAGCTGATCAGGGGTAAGGCCGCAATCGTGACGGGCAAGCTTTTCGGCCTGTTCTGCCTCCTTAAAGGGTTGCCGTCGACGTATGACCGGGACCTTCAGGAGGACAAGCCTCCGCTCTTCGAGGGGATGGCGGCAGCGTGCGATGCGTGCGCGGTGATGACGCTCGCCTTAGAGGGGATGGGCCTCAACAGGGCAGCCATGGAAAAGGCCGTAGAGGAAAGCTTCATGCCTGCCGTGGAGATGACGGAATACCTGGCATACAGGGGCGTGCCTTTCAGACAGGCGCACCACATCGTCGGCGCGATAGTCAAAGAATGCGAGGAGACCGGGCGCCGCCTCGCCGGGATGGACCTTGCCGATTTGAAACGCCGGTCGGACGCATTTGACGAATCGGTTTTCGATTACATGGACCCGCGCCACGCGGCGGAGCGCAGGAAGACGCAGGGTGGGGCCTCCTTTGCCGAGGTCGAGAGACAGATTGCAAAAGAAAAAGATTATCTTAGCCGTAATTAGCCTTTCCGTCCTTGCCCTGGTCGCTTGTGGAAGGAAAGGGAACCCCAGGCCGAAGAGTCTGCCGACTCCGGCGACGATAAACGACCTGCGGGGCGACGTCAAGGACGGGGTGCTATTCCTCTCCTTCACGGTCCCCACGAAGAACAGGGACGGGACGCCCACTACGAACGTCGCGGGCTTCCAGTTCTTGAAGAGCTGCGGTGCGTGCGGCGGGGCGTTCGAGCCGTGGAAGGACGTGCGCCTTGCGGACAGACAGGGGTACACGATAAGGAACGGCAGGATGTTTGTCTACGATGACGACCTTGTCCCCGGCTTCCCATACGAATACCGGGTCTTCCCCTACACGTACAGGGGCACCCGGCTGGACGGCTCGAACTTCTACATGATAAAGTGGCAAAAGCCGCCGGCGCCGCCGGAAGGCCTGACCGCAGATGCGCAGGACTCGAAAGTCGTACTATCGTGGAAAAAAGCGGAGAAGCTGACGTACAATGTTTACCGCTGGGACAGCGCGGTTTACCCGCTTACCCCGGTCAACGCAGCCCCCATAGAGGCCAACACGTTCACCGACTCGGCCCTGCAAAACGGGAAGACCTATAAGTACGAGGTCAGGGCCGTTAAGACCGAGGGGACCTACCAGTTCGAAGGCCAGGGAATCACTGTCACCGCAACGCCTAAGGATATGACGCCTCCGGAACCGCCGGCTGCTCCGAAGCTGGAGAAGAAGGACAACGGCGTGCTTATTTCGTGGCAGGCGAGCCCGGAGGCGGACGTGGCCGGATACAACGTCTACAGGCTTACCGGGGAGAAGGCGGAGAAACTGAATAAGGAGCCGATTACAACGCTGGACTTCTTCGACCCGTCGCCCGGCCATAACATCAGGTACGTGTCGTACTATTTAACGGCAGTCGACAAGAGCGGGAACGAGAGCGGGCCGTCGAGGGAGCAGGTAATAGTCATCAAAGAATAAGGGTCTGTGCTTTCCTGCTATCTCCCCACTATCCCCGTCCATATAAGCTGGATGCCGGAAAGAAAAAGGATCGAGTAGACCAGGCGCATGAACCAGACCTCGCTCACGCGGCGGTTGAGCCAGACGCCGAGCTTTACCCCGATTATGCAGAAGGGCGCGAGCAGGACGATGGTGCCGATGCTGCTGGCCTTCAGCAGCCCGAGCATGCTGTAAGGGACCAGCTTCACGGCATTGGTTACTGCGAAAAATATGGCGGTCGTCCCGACATAGATATGCTTGGGGAACCGTTGGGGCAGCAGGTAGACCGCAAGCGGCGGGCCGCCGGCGTGCGAGATCGTGGAAGTGAAACCCGTAAGTGTGCCCATACCGACGCCTTCCAGGACGCCGGGGGCATGCTTGATCTTTCCGAAGACATACTCCCTTGCTACCTGAAAGATCACGAACAGCAGGGCTATCGTGCCGATGCCTATCCGCAGCACATCATCCTTTCCAGTAAAGGAGCGGAAGAAGAGGCTACCGGCGAAGATGCCGATAAGGGCGCCCGGAATGAGGACCCTCATGCTCTTCGAATCGAAGTCCCTTCTGTAATAGAAAAGGGCCAGGATATCGGTGAAGATCAAAAGCGGCAGCAGTATCGCGGCCGCCTCGGCCACCGTTATGGTGAGGGCGACGAGCGGTGTTGCCAGCGTGCCTACGCCTCCTGCAAACCCCGCTTTGGAGATGCCGAGAAGGAGCACTGCTGTAATGGCGGCCGCCCAAAAGGCGGCCGGGTAATGGGTAGGGAACATGTAATCTCCTTTTTCTCGTCATGCCCCGGACCGAAAGCCCGTTACGAAAGGCCGGGGCGGCAACCCCGATTGTAACATCAGACACGCTGTACGGGCGAGAAAAATCGATGGTGGCTTGCGCAATACGCTTGCCCTTTGCACAAACCGGCAATGATATTGCGGATAGGGCGTGTGTTGGTATAAAATAGAGGCTCGTCAAGTACCGCCAAAGGACCGAGGATACGGATATGAACTATTTCAATTACAGGAGCGGTGTGCTCCACGCGGAAGACGTTCCTTTAGAAAAGATCGCGGCGAAGGTCGGCACGCCCTTCTACGTTTACAGCTACGGCACGCTGGAGCGACATTTCCTCGTGTTCGACCGTGCCTTCAAAAAGATACCCCATATAACCTGCTATTCGTGCAAGGCCAACACGAGCATGGCGCTGCTCAAAACGGTGGCGCGGCTGGGCGGCGGCGGCGACATCGTGTCGGGCGGCGAGCTGTACAGGGCGCTGCGGGCATCGATACCGGCCGCCAAAATTGTCTTTTCCGGTGTCGGCAAGTCGCCTGAAGAGATTGCCTATGCCGTGAAGTCGGGTATCGCTATGATAAACGTTGAATCGGAAGGGGAGCTTGCCGCAATAGCGGACGCCGGGAAAAAGCTGGGCAAAAAAGTCCCCGTCTCTATAAGGGTCAACCCGGAGATAGACGCAGGGACGCACCCGTATATCACGACGGGGCTGCGGAAAAACAAGTTCGGGCTCTTGTGGCCCGACGCGCGGCGCCTGTACGGCGAGATAAAGAAGTCAAGCCACCTTGCCCCTGTCGGCATATCCTCGCACATCGGCTCACAGATAGTCGAGATACCGCCGTTCGTCGACGCTGTCCGGTCCCTGAAAGGGATGGTCCGCGAGCTGGCCGGCTCCGGCATTAAGCTGCGCTACATGGACATCGGGGGCGGTTTGGGTATCACTTACAAGGACGAAACCCCGCCCCGCCCGGAGGAATACGCCGGTGCCGTAGAGGCAGAGCTGAAGGGCATGGGCCTGACCCTCGTGCTGGAGCCCGGCAGGGTGATTGTAGGGAACGCGGGTATCTTCGTAGCGAAGCTCCTTTACGTGAAGGCCGCGCCCAACAAGACCTTTTACGTGGTTGACGGGGCCATGAACGACCTCGTGCGCCCGGCTTTTTACGACGCCTACCACGAGATCCTGCCCGTGGTGCAGACGAACGCCAAAATGCAGAAAGTCGACGTGGTGGGGCCGGTCTGCGAATCGGGCGATTTCTTCGCCAAAGGAAGAAAAGTCGCGGCGATGGCGCCGGGTGCGCTTATTGCAATCATGAGCGCAGGCGCTTATGGTTTCTCTATGTCTTCGAATTACAATTCGAGGCCGAGAGTTGCCGAGGTGCTCGTGAGAGGCGAAGAGTTTTTCGTTATCAGGAAAAGAGAGAAGTATGGGGACCTGGTAGCCGGCGAGGCGATCCCTGAGTTCCTGGAGGGGTAGGATGGATTCTCTTCGGTTCTTCAAGATGAGTGCCAGCGGCAACGATTTCATCATTATAGACAACCGGGAAGGCGTTGTGGAAGCTGCGTTCCCGGATGTGGCCGATCTGGTGCGCAAGGTCTGCCGCAGGCGCCATTCCGTCGGGGCCGACGGCCTGATATTGATAGAGAAATCGGATGTCCTCGATTTCGTCTGGCGGTTCTATAACGCGGACGGCTCGGAGGCGGAGATGTGCGGGAACGGCGGCAGGTGCGCGGCCAGGTTCGCGCACCTGTTGGGGATCGCAGGCAGCCGCCTCTCCTTCGGCACGCTTGCCGGCACGATGAAAGCGGAGGTGCGGCCCGACGGGAAAGTGAAGCTGCAGCTCACAAAACCAAAGGACCTGAAGCTCGACTACCCCATCGACCTCGGTACGAAAGAGCTTTTCGTCAGCAGCGTCGATACGGGCGTGCCCCATGCAGTGCTTTTGACGGACGTGGAGCTTGCCCCCGTGGAGGAGCTGGGCCGGGCGATACGCTACCACAGGGCGTTCTCGCCGAAGGGGACCAACGTAGACTTCGTCCAGGTCGTAGACACGAAGAACGTGAGGATCAGAACGTACGAGCGCGGCGTGGAGGGAGAGACCTACGCGTGCGGGACCGGATGCGTGGCAGCGGGCGTCATACTGCACGAGAAGGGGCTCGTCGAAAGCAAGGTCAATCTCCTGACCAAAGGCGGCGAGGGCTTGCGCGTCTACGTCGGCGACGAGGTGTACCTGGAAGGCAGCGTCAGGATTATATATGCAGGGACGCTCTGGCCTGAGGCCGTGGAATAAGGAACGGGACCGGTTGACTGCCTCTTCCTTTTTATGAGGGGGTGGCTCCGCGAGCCTTGCTCGTGGAGGGGGCGACGCTAGCCCCAGTAATTGCAGGGACGCTCTGGCCTGAGGCCGTGGAATAAGGAACGGGACCGGTTGACTGCCTCTTCCTTTTTATGAGGGGGTGGCTCCACGGGCTTCGCTCGTGGAGGGGGCGACGCTAGCCCCGGTAATTGCAGGGACGCTCTGGCCTGAGGCCGTGGAATAGAAAGCAGATGAAGCAGGAAGGAGGCCGATGAACCTGAAAGGAGTCTTTACGGCGCTTGTTACGCCGTTCAAGTATGGTGAGCTTGACGAAGAGGCCCTGAAGGGGCTGATCGATTTTCAGGTGAGGGCAGGCGTGGACGGCATCTCCCCCTGCGGGACTACGGGCGAGACCTCCACGCTCTCATACGAAGAGCACGAGAGGGTGATCTTCCTTACCGTCAAGTGGGCGGGCGACGTCCCCGTCATGGCGGGAACGGGCTCTAACAGCACGAAAGAGACCGTTGAGCTTACGCAGATAGCGAAGGACTTGGGGGCATCGGCCGCACTCGTCGTTGCGCCGTACTATAACCGGCCTACGCAGGAGGGTTTGTACCTGCATTTCAAAAAGGTGGCCGAAGAGGTCGATATACCCCTTGTGCTTTACAACATACCGGGCAGGACAGGCGTCAACATGCTGCCGGAGCTGGTGGCGCGCCTGGCGCAGATACCCGGCATAGCGGGCATCAAGGAAGCCTCCGGCTCCGTTCAGCAGGCGGCCGATGTCTACCGGCTTACCGGCGGCAAGTTTCCCATACTTTCAGGGGACGACAACCTGCTGCTGCCTTTGATGTCCGTCGGGGCATCTGGCGTTATCTCGGTCGTATCGAATATCCTGCCCGAGCGGATGTTGGAGCTTGTCCGGGCCTTGCTCGAGGAGAACGACAGGGAAAAGGCGCTGGACCTCCACGCCGGGCTTATGCCGCTCTTCAATGCGATGTTTATCGAGACGAACCCCGTGCCTGTCAAGACGGCGCTTTACCATATGGGCATGATCGAAAAAGACGTCCGCCTGCCGCTTTGCGAATTGTCCGGCAAGAGCAGCGATTTCTTAAAAGAAGTGCTGAAAGAATACGGTCTCTTTCGCAGGGAATAGCACGGGGGAGGGGGCGCGATGATAAAACTGATCGTCACCGGGGCCTGCGGCCGGATGGGCAGCGCGATCCTCAGGCTGGCAGCGGCCGACCGGGACTTCCTGGTAACGCACGTTATCGAGACGGCGATGCACCCGCTCATAGGCGGCAAGATCGACGTCCCGGACACCCTGGGTGCCTCCTTCCAGGTGGAAGACAGCCTGGCGCGGGTAATTGACGACTGTGACGCGGTAATCGACTTCACTAACCCGGAGACGTCCCTTTTTAATTTCCAGCTCTGCGCTGAGAATGGCAGGGCAATCGTCATCGGCACGACGGGTATCCCCGCAGGCAGCCTTTCCGAGATGCAGGGCACGAAGGGGGCAAAGGCAGTTATCTCGCCGAACATGAGCATCGGCGTCAACGTGCTTTTCACGCTCGCCGAGAAGGCGGCGGCAGTCCTCGCGGCAGAATACGACGCCGAGATCCTGGAGATGCACCACAAGTGGAAGAAGGACGCTCCGAGCGGGACGGCCGTGAAGCTGAAGGAGATCGTCAAGGGGGCCTGTCCGGGCCGCGCCTGGGTCGAGGTTGCCGGCAGGCAGGGCATGGTCGGCGAGCGCGGTAAAGACGAGATCGGCATATTGAGCGTCCGGGCCGGCGACACAATCGGCGAGCACACGGTCCTTTTCGCCGGGACCGGCGAGAGGTTGGAGATTACGCACCGCGCTTACTCAAGGGACAATTTCGCGCGCGGCGCCCTGGAGGCAGCCCGCTGGCTGGTCCGCCAGAAAAACGGCGTCTACGATATGCGGAACGTGCTGGGCCTCTAAAAACCGCGCGAAAGAAACAATTACTCACCTCCTTTTTTGTTTGCCCCATCTTTTCGCAGCTTGAAGTGATCGGTGCCGGATGATACACTAAAACCGAACTAAGGAAGTTTAAACGGACCTTTCGAAGAAGCGCCCATGGCCCGGCCGCGCTGGGCGTGACGCAGGCGACATCAAGGAGCAAAGCTTGTTCGGCGGATCTCAGCTTATAGAGCCGGTATACATGGTGGTCCTGACCGGGGGTCCGTGTTCGGGGAAAAGCTCCTCCCTCGCGTACCTCACGGAAAAACTGACCGACAGCGGCTTCATGGTCTTCGTCATACCGGAGACGGCTACCCTTATAACGGGCAACGGCATCGACAGGCGAAAGATGGACAGGCCAAGGCAGGTGCTGGTGTACGAGGAGGCGATCCTCGACATGCAGCTTTCCTTCGAAGAGACCTACAGGGAGGCCGTCACCAGGATATTCCCTGAGAAAAAGAAGGTCCTGCTCCTCGACCGGGGCGTCATAGACATAAAGGCGTTTATGCCCCATGAGGAGTTCTATGCCATATTGAAGCGCAAGGGCCTTAGGGAAGCGCAGCTTCGCGACCGTTACCACGGGGTCGTCCATCTCGTCACGGCGGCAGACGGGGCCAGGGAGCACTACACCGGCGAGAACAATCAGGCCAGGATCGAGACCCCGGAAGAGGCCATCGTTATAGACCACAGGATACGCGAGAGCTGGCTCGGCCATCCCCGGTTCAGGCTCATCGATAACCGGACGGACTTCGAAGGCAAGATGCACCGTACCTTCTCGGCCATCTCGCAGCTTCTGGGGATACCCGCCGTACGCGACGAGCGGGAGAGGTACGTCATCAAGAGCATAGAATGGGAAGAGCTGCCCACCCATCGCACCATAGAAATAGAGCAGGTTTGTCTGAAGTCGCAAAGCCGTGATGAAGAGATATGGATCAAAAGAAGGGGCCAGGACGGCTCCTACCTCTATTTCCTCACCAGGACCAGGACCGGGGGCGGGCGCGTCGAGGAGGAGGAGCTGATAACGGAGCAGCAGTATTCGAACCTCAAAAGGCTGAAAGAGCCCGGCACGGAAGCACTGGTCAAGGACCGGACCTCCTTTTTCTGGAACGGCCGGCATTTCGATATCGACAGGTACCGGGACAGACACGAAGGGCTCTCGATGGTAGAAGTGGAAGCCGGTGCGTCGCCCGGCCAGGACGTGCCCAAAGCGGCAGCAGACGCGGACGCAACCTTGCCGCCCTTCATATCCGTGCAGAAAGCCGTTACGAACAACCCGCGCTACGACGAGCGCCGCATGGCGGCCAGGAAGAGCAAAAAGAAGTAGCGGTTTTTTTCCTTCAACCCCCCATTGCCCATCCCCTCCCCAGGCATTAGTTTGTAAATAGACAAGCTGCTCCAAATCAAACTCACGAGGAGGCTGGGGATGAAGGGGAACGCAAAGGTTATCGAGCAACTGAATATACGTCTGGCCGAGGAGCTAACCGCGATCAACCAGTATTTCGTCCACGCGGAAATGTGCGAGAACTGGAAATTCGGTCGCATCTCCGGCATCATCAAGAAGAGGGCGATCACGGAGATGAAACACGCGGAAAAGCTTATTGAGCGCATCCTTTTTCTTGAGGGCCAGCCGATCGTCAGCAAGCTGAACAAGATCACCATAGGCGGAGCCGTGGCCGATATGCACAAGCTCGACCTGGGCCTGGAGATGGGGGCCGAACGGGGCTACAACGAGACCATCAAGCTGGCCGGCGAGGTGCAGGACGCGGGCACGCGCGATTTGCTGGAGTCTATCCTGAAAGACGAAGAGGACCACATCGACGACCTGGAAGCGCAGCTCGATCAGATAAAGCAGGTCGGCATCGAGAACTATCTGGCCGATCAGATCGCTTAGGCCCGGACGGTCGGGGCAGGCGTCTTTTCGCTGTTCGCGCGGCCGGTAACGCCGGACAGTGGGGACGTGGTCAACGAGCACCAGATGAGCAGGCCCGGAAGCCCACCACAGGACCGGTCAGGTTCCCCGGTGGCTTCCGGCCGGCTTAAGGCGTATACCCTATCTTTTCTTATCCCGCTTAAACAAAAACCGGCATACTTCGCTTTTCATTTGACTATCGGATTTGTTATAATACGTCCTTAGCCCGAACGTGGGCCATATGTTCGTTCGCCTCACGCCGGGGTCGTATGTTTGGGCGCACCCCTGCCACCCTGCTTTGAGGCGTGTTCCTCGGGGCGGTTCCGTGGATGAGAAGAAGCTAAAGCCGCAGTCGGCGCAGCCGGCGTCTCGACGCGTCAAACAGGACGAGTTGTTCCCTGTCTTCGACGCGGGTAGCCCGTCAGCCAGACGTACGGGTGAAGAAACCAGATCGCAACTCCTCAAGAAATATCCTGAGATGGCCTCGCTGCTTAAGGAAAGCGAGGAGCGTTACCGGATAATCGTCGAGCATTCCGGCGACGGGATAGCCATGTTGTCCGGCGAGGCCTTCCTTTACGCAAATCCGCGCTGCCTTGAAATCCTCGGATATAAGAATGCGGAGGAAGCCGCCGGCCTCACGGTCAGCTCCTTCGTTCACCCCGACGACCGCGAGCGTGTGCTGGGGTTTTTGGAGCGCAAGAAGGGGGGTGAAGCCGGGCCGTCCCGCCTGGACCTCAGGGCTTCATGTAAAGACGGCCGCATTGCCTACATCGAGTCGTCCGTGGCAAGCACGGCATACGGCGGAGAGCCCGTCCTGCTCATGCTCCTGCGCGACGTGACCGAGCGCAAGGCCGCCGAGGAAGAACGTAAGCGCCTTGCCCTTCTCGTTGACAAGGCGTCGGAGATGATCCTCATGACCGACAGGGCGGGCATCGTCACGTATGCCAACGGCGCCTTCCTCCAGGTCAGGGGGAAAAAGCCCGCCGAAGTCGTCGGTATCCGCCTTCTGGACTGCGCAGGCGACGATGACCGCGACTTTTACGAAGGGCTCTGGGCCCGCATACAGAAAGAGAGGAAGTGGAACGGCCGGATGACGCCGAAAGGCCGCGACGGCAGGTTCCGCGAGCTGGACGTGGCCGTATCCCCCGTTCGGGACTCTTCCGGGGCCGTCACGAACTACGTGATCGTCTGCCGCGATGTCACTACGGAAGCGATACTGGAGCTTCAATTGCGCCAGGCCCACAAGATGGAGGCGATAGGGACGCTCGCGGGCGGAATCGCCCACGATTTCAACAACATCCTGGCGGGCATCCTGGGGAACGCCGAGCTTGCCCTGGACGAGGCGCCCGAGGGGAGCGCCATGCAGCACAACCTGGAGCAGATATTCAAGGCGGGGCAGCGGGGCAGAGACCTCGTCAAGCAGATACTCGCCTTCAGCCGGGCGGACCAGCAGGAGCCTGTTCTCGTCGAGGCCGGTCCCCTTGTGACGGAGACGATGAAGCTGCTCCGCTCGTCGATCCCTGCCATTATCGACGTGAGGCATCACGTAGAGCCGGGAAGGGACAAGGTGCTGGTTGAGGCGGGCCGCCTCCAGCAGATCATGATGAACCTGTGCTCCAACGCAGCCCACGCAATGCGGGAAAACGGCGGGGTGCTGGAAGTGACCGTTAAGGAATATCAACTGGGCGCGCAGGAAGGGGCTCTCTCCGAGCTGGCGCAGGGCGCCTACCTCGTCATCAGCGTCTCCGACACAGGCCAGGGCATGACAGAGGCCGTCATGGAGCGCATCTTCGACCCCTTCTTCACCACCAAGCGGCCGGGCGAGGGGACGGGTATGGGGCTCGCCGTGGTGCACGGCATCATGAAATCGCTGAAAGGGGCCATTACCGTGAGCAGCCAGCCGGGGAAGGGGTCCGTCTTCTCGGTCTACCTACCCATAGCCGCTGGCGAGACGGGGAAGACCGTGAGCGAGAAAACGGGCGCTCTTACAGGCGGGAAAGAGCACATTCTCTTTGTGGACGATGACAAACCGCTCGTCGATATGAACACCCTTCTTCTCAAGCGCCTGGGCTACCGGGTGACTGCTTTCTCGAGCAGCGCGGCCGCGATCGATGAATTCGTCCGTAACCCGGACGCCTTCGACCTCGTCATTACCGACCAGGTCATGCCCGATTTCAGGGGCACCGACCTGGCGAAGAAAATAAGGTCGGTACGCAAGGACGTACCCATAATCCTCATCACGGGCTTCAGCGAGGCTGTAGACGCAGAGCGTTGCAAAAAAATGGGTATCAACCATCTGCTCATGAAGCCGATAGTGCGCCACGAGCTGGCAACCGTGATAAGACTGCTCCTCGATAAACAGGGCAAAGGGTAGAGATAGAGAGGGCGGTCGGAGGAAAAATAATCGGTTAATGCGGCTCGCCTTTTCGGGCGAGGACGGCGGTCGGCTAAAAAGATGGGCGGGCAGCCCCAAAAAAGGCGCCCGCCCATCTTTATTTGCTATAGCTTGAAGAACAGAAGCAACGAGATAACGAGTGAATATATTACCAGCGATTCGATCATGGCAAGACCGATAATCATCGGGGTGATGATCTTCCCCGAAGCCCCGGGATTCCTGCCGATGCCGTCCAATGCCGACGCTACGGCGCGGCCCTGGCCGATGCCTCCGCCGGCAGCCGCAATGCCCAAGCCTATGCCTGCAGCGATGGCGATCATCGCTTTAACCTGCGGATCGAGTCCCGCAGTCGGCTCCGCCGCCATGGCGATGCCGCAGGAAAAACTCAGGATAACTCCAGTAAGCATAAGAACCACTAACGTTTTCTTCATAATGTGTTCACCCCCTTCCAATCGTTACATTAAAGTTCTTCGTGGGCAATAGCCCCCGCAAAATAGGCCATAGACAGAAGCATAAAGACAAACGCCTGCACAAGTGCGACGAACGTGCCGAGGACCATGCCGAGCAGCGGCACGAAAAGGGGGACGAGCATAAAAAATATGCTCGTCACGAGGTGGTCCCCCATGATGTTGCCGAAAAGCCTCAAACCCAGGGAAAGAGGCCTCGCGAGATTGCCGATTATCTCGATTGGGATCATCAGCGGGGCGAGCCACCAGATAGGTCCCATGAAGTGCTTCACGTACTTTACCCCGTGTTCCCGTATGCCGTAGTAATGGGTCAGGACGAAGACGGTGAGCGAGCAGGCGAACGTCGTGTTTACGTTGTCGGTAGCGGGCGAAAAGCCGGGCACAAGGCCGGAGAGGTTATTGAAGAGTATGAAGAGGCCGAGGGTGCCGATAATCAGCATAAACTCCTTGCCTCTCGGTCCCATCGTGTCCTCGACCAGGCCGGAGATCGCCTCTATTATCAGCTCCGCCACATTCTTGAACGTCAGTTTATCGTCCGGCACTATCGAGTCCTTGCGCTTCACCAACTGGGAATAACCCAGGAAGACGATGACCAGCAGGAAAACGGAGACTATGATGCCGTTGGAGACGTGTGTGGGCAGCGACCGGAGGCCCGGTATCAGCGACGCCCAGGTAAATTGTTCATGCTCCATTCTGTTTCCTCCTACCCTCCGGCATGAATGCTGTTATTATCTGGCTGGCGAGAATTGAGATAACGACCGTGGAAAGCCCGATGAGGAAGAAGAGAAGATTGACGTTGCCCCAGATCACGATGACGGCAACCAGCCCCCCGATCCCGAAAAACTTGACGGGCAGCTTGATAAGAAGCTCTTTCTTGTTGATCTTCGATCCGGCGAAAAAGGCTTCCATGATTTTTCTCAGGAAGCGGAAATTGAGCGTCATTACTGCGCTTGCAACCCCGAAGCTGAAGACGTAGACGAAATTGCGCATGACGACCATGGAGGCGATCGAGCCCAGGACGAGGATGATCACATTCAGCCGTTCTATGTCAGTTGTGGTCGTCTCCCTCATCTTCCTTTTCCATCTTCTTCCAGAGCGTATAAAGGCGCTTCATTCCCGCAGCAATTCCGAAGCCCATAAATATGAGGGTCAGGATCGGCGATGTTCCGAAGAACCGGTCAAGGAAATAGCCTATGGCTAATCCGATGGCCAGCGAGACCCCCATCTCTATGCCCAAGGTGCCGTAGTTCAGAAGGGAAGAAAGTATCTCCCTCTTGTCGTTCCCCGTCATGGCTGGCCTTTCTTCTTCTATCATGCGGGCGCGTAATAGTCAATTGGTTTGTGAATTTTTTCTCCCAATATGCGAAATAAAGGCCATATTTCGAAGACTTGGGCGGAAATGAACGAAAAAGGGCCGGGTAGATTTTCGCTCCGTGTGCGACAAAGCTACGAGCGAAAATCTACCCGGCCCATCACCTTCTATGCGAAGACGTACTTGCTGGTCCGCTCCAGCATGGCCGCCCCTTTGACTTCCGTCTCGAAGAGCGGCGCTATCGCCCTCACCTTATCGCCGAAGATGTTCCATATCTCTGCCATGTGCTCTTCCTGCATGGCGATCCTGTTCCGGACGAACTCAACCGTGTCCGCGTGCGTCTGGTCCTTCTGGATGAGGCCGTTGACGATAACGCCCCCTACCGGTATGCCGAACTCGTAGAACCAGTTTATGAAGCGCGTGATAACGGCGATGGGCAGGCTTTCCGGCAGGGTCACAAAGAAGAAGGCGGTCAGGGCCTTGTCCGTCAGGACGGTCTGCGCATTAGCCATTCTCTCTTTGAAGCTTAGCAGGTAGTCCATCAGCGGGTCCTTCTGCACCTTTTTCGTGAAAGACAGGACCTCGCGAAGCGACTTGGCCTCCTCCCTGCTCTTGAGCATCTTCTCCACCCAGAGGCCGTAAACCTTCGACATGCCGAGGAGGCGTCGGGCGTTTGCCGTAGGCGCAGTGTCGAATACATAGAAGTCGTACTCGTCCTTGAAGATCAGGTCCATCATGTTCTCGAACATCGCCGATTCCTCGAACGCGGGGTTCATGGTGGCCGACTCGATGAAGTCCTCGGCCTTCGTCGTGATGTCCGCGAATTTGAGGAACCAGTTTATCTTCTCGCGTATCTCCTGCTTGGAACGCTCGATAGTGTCGCGCGTGTCGATCTCGAACGCGTGGCAGCGTTCCTCGTTGCAGACGACCACGGGCTTGCCGAAAACGTCCTGTCCGAAAAGGTTCGAAAGACTGTGCACCGGGTTCGTGGAAGCAAGGAGTGTCCTTTTGCCTTTTTTCGCCGACCAGAGCGCAGCCGCGCCGGCCATTACCGTCTTGCCCACGCCGCCCTTACCGCCGAAGAAGATGTACTTCAGCTTCGGATTGTCCTCCATAAATTTCTTCATGCTCAACGTTATGCTGTTATGCACGCTTATTGTATCCACGTCTTCCTCCTTGCGCTACCCCTCGAACATGGCTTTGGCGAGCTTCTCGATCATGGCGAGGCCGGTCACGTCCCTTTCCATCTCCGGTACCTGCGCCAGTATATCGCCCTTGAACGTTTCGTTGATAACGCCCAGGTAGTGGTCCTGCATCGTAAGCCGGTTCTTCAGGTATTCCGGGATATCCTGTGTCTTGAGATCGTTGGAGAGCACACGGTTGACGATGTAGCCGCTCAGAGGGACATCGAACTTCGCGAAAAGCTCCGCTGCTTTCACCGTGTCGTTTATCACCATCTGCTCCGCAGTGATTACGAAGAAGAATGCGGTCTTTTCCTTGTCCGTAAGGATGCTGGAAGACTTATTGATGCGTTCTTTGATGTAGAGCAGCTCGTTCAGGATGGCGTCTTCGTCCATCTCCTTCTCGTGCTTCATGACCGCCGCAACCTGGTCATACTCGCGCATCTGCTCGCGTAGGTTGGTAATCTTGCCTATCCAGGCGTCGTACACGGACGCCATCGAGAGGTAGTACAGGGCGTGTCCGAGGGGCACGAGATCGTAGATGTAGTAATCGTAATTGCCTTTGACGACGATGTCGACCACCTCGTCGAAGATGGCGCTCTCCTCCATGGCCGGCTCCGCAGCCGCAGCCTGGATGTAGCTCTCTATCTCCTCCGGGATCTTCTCCATGCCGTACATGTCGATGATCTTCTTGCGGATTTCCGCCTGGTACTCCTTGATGCGCCGGTCCGCGTCGATCTCCTGAGCATAGAGGTTGGGTATTATCTCCGTAGGACCCTTGCCGAAGATATCCTTCTGGAAGATATCGCTCAGAGAAGCCTGGGGATCGACGGAGAAGACGAGCACCTTCTTTCCATGTGTCGCCAGGTAATATGCGGCTGCGGCTGAAAAGGTCGTTTTGCCCAGCCCGCCTTTCCCGCCGAACATGATGTACCGTCTGTCGGGATATTGTTCAAATATTTTCGCGAGAGAAATGGCGCACCTCCTTGCTTATTTCTTTCCGCGGCCCGCCTGCTAAGCCACTTACCGGCTCCTATCCCGGCCCACGCCTCTTGCTACGCGGGACGTAAGGAATTTTCGGAGCCCTTTGTCGAACAGAAGCAACTTAAGTTTGCGGGCCGTATAGTTCCTTACGCTATGCCAAACCGTCCGTCAGGTCTTTCTCTCTGAGCATACGCCTCTTCCACGTCGCTATCTGGGGGACGACGTACGGCAGCAGCCTCAGGGAGTAATACGGCGGTAGTATGGGGACGCCCAGCATATCACCCATCGTTATGAGTATGAAAAGGTGCTCCATGCTCGCCCTTGTCTTAAGCGCGAAGCGTGCGGAATCGTGAGCGGCCACGCCATATACGAAGTCCTTTACTGCTCCGAACAGGCCGCCTTTTTTACCTTCCCCCATGGTTGATGCCTCCTTGTGTCATCCTTAACATAATGAAACAATGCGGGGCGCCCGAACAGCTTTTACGCCTCCGCTGCCTTTCCGCGTCCGGCCTTTCTCGCTCTCCGGTACCTGTTGAATGCCTTTGTACCTTCGACGCCCAGGGCGACAGCGGCGATAACCAGGAAAAAGCCCACCAGGCCCATAAGCGTGTTGCCGACGAGCGCCTCGCCCTTGACCGCGCCCATCGCCACCTTGGAGAGCAGGCTATATGACGTGTAGCATAGGGCTGCTATAGTCGTTATGAACATGAATATCATCGGATAGAAAGCCCAGGCATAGGACCTGCCTTCCGACATGAGCCATGCAGTGACAAGCATGAGCGCAAGCGACGCCATGAGCTGGTTCGCCCCGCCGAAGAGTATCCACAGATACTGCCACCACCCCGTCATGACGAGAACGAGCGTGAGGACGCCCGCTATGAATGTCCCTATGTGGGGGTTCCTGAAAGCGGGGCTTATGTCCGAAAGAAGCTCGGCAGTTGCCACCCTCATAAACCGGATAACGAGCTGCATGATGGTAATGGCGAGAACGACCATCATGACGCTGCCGTATGATTTGCCGAGCGCTATAGGCATACCGAGTGCGCCCAGGAACTTCGCGACGCCTGTTGCGAAGATTGCGCCCGGCCCGAGGGCCGCCGCCGCCCCGTACTCGGAGGGGGATGCGTAAATGGTGCCGGCTATGATAAGAGCGAAAAGGGCGAGCATCATCTCGACGAACATAACGCCGGCGCCCACGGGCCGCGCATCCATCTCGCTCTCGAGCTGGCGCGCAGTTCCGGAGCTCGAAACTATGCTGTGCCAGCCGGAGATAGCCCCGCACGCTATGGTGACGAACATGATGGGCCAGACGGGACCGATCTTGATCGAGAAGGAAGTCGTCGCCGGCAGCGTGAACGAGGGGTGCAGGATGAAGATGCCGATTATCCCGAAAAAGAGTCCCAGGAAAACTATATATGAAGCCACGTAGTTAATCGGCAGGGCAAACCGCCATATCGGCAGGACGGCCGCGAAATAGCAGAAGACAACGGCGGCCAGGGCCCAGAGGAACCTGCTGTTCGCCAGCCCGGCGCCCAGGACCTTATCGGAAGGCGCAACGGTGCCGAGCCATATGCCGACAAGGGCGATAATTACGCAGACAACGGTCGTGAGGATGATGTCTTTCTTCCATCTGTATATCATCTGTCCGGCCACGACGCCGCCTATGGTCAGGAATAGCCACGCCATAGGTGCTGCCTTCAGCGCGATGGCCGTGCTGACGACTACGTTGCCGAAGGCGCCAGCAATAAGGAGCAGGTAAAAATAAACGAACGAAAGCAGGATGATGCGGGCTCTTGGGGAGATGAGACGGTGGCTCAGGCCGCCGAATGAAGCACCCTCGTTCCTGACGGCGATCATGGCGCTGGAATAATCCTGGACCCAGCCGATAAAGAACGTGCCGGCGAGTATCCAGATCAAAGCGGGCAGCCAGCCCCACTGGATAGCTATGATCGGGCCGATGATGGGTGCGGCGCCTGCGATGGACTTGAACTGGTAGCCGAAGAGCACGTTCTTGCTCGTCGGCATGAACTCCACCCCGTCCATAAACATTTTGGCGGGCGTGGCCCTCCTAGGGTCAGCCTTCAAGACGTTTTTTTCTATGTGGCGCGAGTAAAATCGATAACCGATGAAAAAGACTATGAAACCAAGGACCAGAACGAGAACCGCATTCATTTTTGCCCTCCCTTTCACGCCGTGCTGGCCGGGCGCAAAAAACGCCTGTTCTGCTGCCGACTTCCGTCGATACGTTTATCCGCCGGTTGACATTGAAAACATTATATCATTATATGAACGGAGCGGTAACGTCAAGAAAAAATTGGTAAGGCCGGAAGCCGGCCCGGCACCCGCATATTATTCTTTGAAATCGCACGATAATCTGTTATTCATTTAAAGATGGTCAAGCCTCTTTTACTTTGTCTGCTGGCGCTCGCGCCCGCCCTTGTCGGCTGCGCCTCGCGTCCCAACGGCGCGCCGGCTATGACGCAGACGGAGCGGATAGACTTCGGGCATAAGCTGGAACAACTGATGCAGGAAGACCAGAATACCTTCGATATCCTTACCCGCAAGATGGATGATTACCAGAACCTGCTGGCGCTTTGCGAGGGCATCAAGAAGGACAAGGAAGAGGGAAGCATCGCGGCGGGGTGCGGGCCCGGGCTGAAGTCGCTCAAACAGGAGATCGAAGACCTGAGCGACCTGCTGCGGGGCGGGAAATAAGGCCGCGGTCCACTCACCGGTCCCGGCCTCCTATCCATTGCTAAGGCCCCCCGGCCGGTATTAAATTCTACAAGAGAGATACAGGCGCATTAGAGCGCATCGTTTATGCCTTGCTTTGAATCCTTCGCGCTTCTGTTCAGAAAAGAAACAGAACGGTGCGGGCGGATGCGTCCCCCCGGCAGGGGCGGCACACACGCTCTGCGTATGTTCTTTTCCATGCTTTTCATCTTATGCGGCCTACTGCCCGGTGGATGTGTCTCCCTGCCGGACGTCCATCCCCTTTTAGATTCGTATCATAGAAGCGACGCGGTCCCGAAAATAGCCTGCGCGGGGGCGGGTGTTCGGGGCCAGGACTGCGCTCGCATGTTGGAGCGCCTCCGGGCGGAAGCGGGAGACATGGGCGTGCTCGGCTGCCATCTCAACCTGACTGCGGCAGCAGGCGGCAGCCCCATCGTATGTGGAAACAGGGCCACGCTGCTTGTAGACGGAGACGTGACGTTCGCCTCCATGCTCCAGGCCATCGCAGGCGCGACCGATAACATCAATTTCGAGACCTACATCTTTCACGACGACGAGGTCGGACGGCTTTTTGCGAACGCGCTGATAAAAAAGCGGGCGGAAGGCGTAAGGGTCAACCTCATATATGACGCCTTCGGGTGTAGGGAGACGTCCAGGTCATTCTTCGAGAGGCTGCGCGAGGCGGGTGTCAGGACCGTCGAATTCAACCCGATCAGCCTCGATCTCCTCGGCCCGAGCGGGTTGTTTCACCGGACGCACCGAAAACTGCTGGTCGTCGACGGCAAGATCGTTTTTACGGGCGGCATAAACATAGGCAAGGCGTATATCAAGGTCCGGCGGCCGGGAGACCACTCAGGCGACCCGGAGCAATTCTGGCGCGACACGGATATCATGATAGAGGGGCCGGCCGCAGCCGAATTCCAGAAGCTTTTCCTCGCGACGTGGGCGCAGCAAAACGGGCAGGCGGAGCCGGGCGCCGTGTACTTTCCGCCAATTGCCCGAGAGGGCGGCGATCTGGTCCAGGCGGTAGGCGCCGGCTACGGCGTAAGCAACAGGACCAATTATATCATGTATATATCGGCGGTTGCCCAAGCCGAAAAATCGGTCCACATAACACAGTCGTATTTCGCGCCCGATGTCCGGCTCATGCAGGCCATCACGGAGGCCGCCCGCAGGGGCGTCGATGTGCGGATAATCCTTCCTGAAAGTTCCGACCACGGGATCGTCCGGCAGGCGGGGCGGTCGCGCTACCGGGAATTGCTCGAATCAGGCGTAAGGGTCTACGAATGCAGGGGGGCGATCCTCCACGCCAAGACGGCCGTGGTGGACGGCGTCTGGTCAACAGTCGGCTCGACCAATCTGGAGCGCTGGAGCCTCGGGGCGAGCGACGAGATCAATGCGGTCGTGATTGGCCCCGATTTCGGCCGTGATATGGAGGTATGCTTTCAAAACGACCTCTCCCGGTCGATTGAGATAGTCCCTGAAGAATGGCGGCAAAGGCCTCTTCTGGAGCGGGTAAAGCAGCTACTCTCCGGCATGCTCGACCGTTGGCTGTGATGGTCCACCCCCGGCCGGCGGCGCCTGTCTGAAGGGCGGCGCGGACACCTTCGCAAAAAAATACTGTTTGACTAAATCCAGGCAAATGTAATACCCTACCCCCACTGGAGCATCAGCTTTGATTTGGCGTGCGCATTCAATTGCTTCCGGGAGTGTCGTCCGGCCTTTGCGCCGGTGCGTGGTGCTGTTGTTCCTCATATCGCTTTCTGCGTGTGCAACCGACAATCACAACCAGGAGCCGGCCGCAGAGATCAAGGCGGAAAAACCCGCCCCCTTAGCGCGGATTGCCGCCAAACCACCCGAGGTCATCCCTGCCGAGCCGCCCCTGCCCGTTGAAAAAACTCCGCTGGGACTGCGCGGCCGCCACAAGCCGTACCATATAAACGGGAAAACGTATTATCCCCTGGTGACGGCGAAGGGCTACGAAGAAAGGGGCATGGCCTGCTGGTACGGCCCGTCCTTCCATGGGCGCAAGACGTCGAGCGGAGAAGTGTTCAATATGTATGCGATATCGGCAGCCCATAAAATCCTACCTATGCAGACATGCGTCGAAGTGACAAACCTGGAAAACGGCAAGTCCATCAAGCTCAAGATAAACGACAGGGGTCCGTTCGTCTCGGGACGTGTCCTCGACCTGTCCTATGGCGCGGCCAAGAACCTTGCGCTGGTAGACAAAGGACTGGCGAGGGTGCTGATACGCACCTGCGGTCCCATCGAGGGGCAGAGGAAGAACGATATAATGGGAGAGTTCTTCATACATATCGGCGCCTTCGAGCAGAAAACAGACGCCGCCTGCCTGCTGGATGACATGAAGGCGCTGAGATATAAGCCCGGGCTTCTCAAAGTGATAAGGGCGGACAATTACGGGACGGTGTTGTGGAGGGTGGAGCTGGGACCGTATAGGTCGATGGCAATGGCGGACAGGGCACATACAAGAGTCATGCAAGACTACCCATCCGCCTTCGTAGTAGCCAAGTAGGGGGGCCGGGATCTTTTCGCGGCCTTCGCGTCGTTTCCTCGGGCGCGAGTCCTCACATACACAATACGTATGCTCCGGCTCGCTTCGTCGGAAAGCAACGCGAATTCCATCGAAAATCTCCCGGCCCCCTTCGGTCGTTCAATACGAAAGGCCAAGACTGTTCTACTTCTGCTTGCCGTTTTTTCCTTCGGTGGTATAGTGGTATAATAGAGGCTCAGAAAGATGGGGGGAAGGATTCGATGACTAAAGAAGAGCTTGCGGAGTTGTTTCTCGCGCGCCTTAACGAGCTTGCCGAGGCTGCGCCGCACCCTAATTTCCTGTTTTTCGTTAATGATTTTGTTCCAATGTTCGGGATCACGGACAGGCAGGAGCTTCAGGAGGCCGTAAACTTCCTGGGGGACGAGGGGCTTATAATCAGCGCAGCGATGGATATTCTGGGCGGCATCAGCGCCGCCATCACGATGGAAGGGAGCATCTACGTTGAGAAAGGTGGCAACACGGGCATCATCGGCCGTTACCAGGAGAACCCCGGCGCCTTCATCGTGACCACCGCCATGGAGGCCGCTTTGTCGGGCCCTGAGGAGCCATCCGGCCCATCGCAGCCGCCCCCCGGACGGTCGGAAGCAAGCCCGCCCGCCGCGGGCCGCGCAGCCGAAGCCATTATTGCCGACATGGCGGAGATATTGGAGAGAGACCCCGCCATCGGGGACGCGGAGCGAAACGACGCTATCGCAGACCTTGCGGCCCTGAAGCTCCAGTTGTCGCGCAGCGCAACCAACACGACTGTGGTCGAGGCCCTTATGGACGGTCTTTGCCGCCTGGGCCCGATTGCGCCCCTGGCCTCAGCCCTGCGCTCCATCGTCAAGAGCTATAACGCCTAAGCAAAACATCCTGCGACGAAAAGACATCAGGAACAAATGACCCTGCTGCCTAGCAGCAGGGTCATAAAGCAAGCGTAGCGCCGCGCCGAGGGGGGGTGGCTCCATGCGGCCGGGGCACCCACCCGAGGTAAGGAGGGAAGGGTCGCCTGGAGGGGGCGCTGAGCCCCTATAATGGCATTTCGATAAGGTGGGGACCGGGCTCGGCCAGGGCCCGCCGTATTTCTGCCGCAAGGTCCTCTGCGTTTTCCACGCGAACACCCGGAACCCCGAAACCTGACGCCAGGCGCACCCAGTCTATATCGGGAGGCGCCAGGTGGGTCAGTGCATTTGCCGCAGTCCGGCCCGTATCGACGCCGGTGCGCTCAAGCTCCATCTTGACTATGTTGTAGCTCCTGTTCGAACAGACGAGCGTGGTGACATCGACACTCTCCCTTGCCTGCGACCAGAGTGCTTGCAGCGTGTACAGGGCGCTGCCGTCGGCCTGGAAGTTGATGACCTTTCTCTCCGGGCAGGCGAGGGCTGCGCCGAGGGCGCATGGCATCCCAAGACCTATCGCCCCTCCTGACACTGCCATGAGTGCATGGGGAGGCGCGCCGGCCGATGCAGCGTAATAGGTAAAGGCGGTCGTCAACCCCTCGTCCACGATGATGGCGTTTTCCGGTTGCAGGGCGGCCAGGACGAGGCAGACCTTCTCCGGGGTGAGCGCGCCCGTGGGCAGTCCTATAGGGGCAGGCGCCGCCGTCTCCTTCATCCGGGCGCAGGCGGGTGCTCCAAGCTCGTCCGCAAGGGCATTCAGGCAGGTAATCTCGTCCTGGCCTTCCTGCCATATGGATGCCCGTTTCCGGTCCTGCGGGATTAGTTTGCCCGGCACGCCCGGATAGCCGAAAAACGTCACGGGCTCGCCGGCCCCCGCAAACACGACTGCGTCATAAGGCGATAGAAGCTCCAGGCCAAGCTCGGGCAGATAGGGTATGCGCCGCACGGCCGGCAGGTCTGCGCCCCTTTCGACGAAGCCGGGGAACGTGACGCAGACGAGGTCGCAGCCGGTCATTGCGCTGATGCGGGAGGCCGCAAGCAGGCCGTCGCGCCGAAGCGCCCTTCCGCCGAGGACCATCAACGTCTTCTTTCCGGCAGAGAGGAGCCGGGCCGCCTGCACGACGGCATCCGGCGAGACCGGATCGAAGCGGCTTTCCGCTTGCCCGCGCCCGCTGTAAGTCACCTCCAGCTTCTGTAGGTCGTTCGGCACGATAAGCGTAGAGACATGTCCCCGCAGGGCCGCGCTGATTGCGTCCGAAATATCGTCGGCCAGCTCCTCCGCGCGGCGGCTCGTCCGGACACGGCCCGATACCGCCCCGGCGAGACTTTCTATATCCATCGCCAGGGGCGGGTCGTTCGGCCGGTGCCAGGATGCGTGCTCGCCTATAACGTTGACAAGCGGCGTGCGTGCCCTTCTCGCGTTGTGGAGGTTGGCCGTTCCGTTGGCAAGACCCGGGCCGAGGTGGAGCAGGGCCATGGCGGGCCGCCCGGTCATGCGGCCGTACCCGTCGGCTGCACCCGTGCAGACGCCCTCGAAAACGCAGGGCACGGCCCTTATGCCGCCCACCGAGTCGAGGGCCGCTACCAGCGGGATCTCGGTTGTCCCCGTATTCGCGAAGCAGAGTGTTATCCCGCTTTCTCCCGCCGCCTTGATAAGGGCTTCCGCGCCTGTCATTTGTATTTTCTCATCCTCCACGATCAGCTCAATATTCCGACGATGGCGCCCGTCAGGAGGGTCGCAAGCGTTCCGGCGACGATCGACTTTACGCCGAGGCCGATGATCTCCGCCCGCCTGCCGGGGACCATCGCTCCCATGCCGCCGATCATAATGCCGAGACTGCCGGGGTTGGCGAACCCGCACAGGGCATATATCATGATCAACCTGCTCTTCGGCGAGAGGGCGCCGGCCGGAAGTTTTGCCATGTCGAAATAGGCGATCATCTCGTTGAGTATCGTCTTTGTCCCCATCAGACTGCCCGCCGTATGCGCCTCCGACCACGGTATGCCGATCAGCCAGACTACGGGCGACATGATGAGCCCGAGGACCCTCTGAAGCGTGATCGCTTCCCCGGCGACGGCGGGGAAGAGCCCGAGGACCCTGTTTGCCAGATAGACCAGGGCGATAAGCACTACCAGCATGCAGATAATATTGATAAGCAACTCGACACCTTGTATCGTGCCCTGGGTGATGGCGTCCATAGTGCTCGATGCAGGCTGCGTAACGGACAGGCGGCCCTCCGTAGAGGGCGCTTCTTCCGGCACCATCACCTTCGAGAACATGATGGCCGCCGGTATGCTGATGATCGAGACGATCAGGATGTGGCCCATTGCATCGGGGGCGATCGTGCTCAGTATCGAGGCGTAGAGCACCATTACGGTGCCGGCTATCCCCGCCATCCCGCAGCTCATCGTGATGAAAAGCTCCGTCCTCGTCATCTGCGCCAGGTACGGGCGGACGAAAAGCGGCGCTTCAACCATGCCCAGAAAGACGTTGGCAGCGGCGGAGAGACCTACGGCGCCGCCCACTCTCATTGTCCTCCTGAAAACCCAGGCGAATGCATGGACGACCACCGGGAGGATGCGCCAGTAAAACAGCAGGGATGACAGGGCGCTCACCACAAGCACGACGGGCAGGGCCTGGATGGCGAGGACAAAGCTTGCTCCCGGCCTGCTCTCGTTGAAAGGGAGCGGTCCTCCCCCGATATAACCGAAGACGAAAGAGGTTCCCGCGCGCGTGGATTCTTCAATCACGGAGACGCATTTGTTGAGGATGTTGAAGAGACCGCGGAGAAACGGGACTTTGAGCATGAGAAAGGCCATAAGGAAGGTCACGAAGAGGCCGAGAAGGATCTCGCCCACCCTGACCTTCCGCCTGTTCTCGCTTATTGCCCAGGCGAAGCCGACGAGCACGATTATCCCGAAGATGGCTTGCAGCCGCAACATCACTACCTCAATCCGTTACCTAACATATCATATCTCGGTGAAAGGGGGCCACCATTCTTGCAGCCTGCTATGATTCGGCGGGCGCGCGCGGCGCCTGCCTGACGTTGAAGATCGAAAAAACGCTCAGGAGCACCAGCACGGCGCCAAGCACGACCCGCAGCGTGATTTGCTCTCCGAGCAGCGCCCATCCGAGGAAGAGGGCAAGCACAGGGTTAACGTAGGCATAAGTCATCGCTATGTTGATCGGCAGCAGCTTCAGGATGATCACGAATGACGTAAAAGCGAAGACCGACCCGAACACAACCAGGTATCCCCATGCGACCCATGCAGAAAGGGTTGGGTGGGGCGCAGGCTCGCCTAGCAGCAGGGAGACCGCGAGAAAGCCGAAGCCTGCCGCAAGCTGGTGATAGCCCGCCGTCACCTTCGTGTCCAAAGCAACGGGCATTCTCGCCTGCACGGCCGAGCCGAGGGCCCAGCCGAACGCGCCGATGAGCAGGGCTGCGATTACCGAGGGACCGGCGCCCCTCATCTGGGCCGGGGATGACAAGCTCAAGACCGCAATGCCCAAAAAGCCTATGAGCAGCGACACGATCATGGAAACGGACGGACGCTTTTTGTAAATAATCACTTGCAGGAGCGCCGCCCAGATCGGGACCGTAGACGCCATGAGGCAGACGAAGCCCGAATCGGCATACTGCGCGCCCCAGAGTATCAACCCATGGCCGACCAGCCAGAATATGTTCCCGATGATGCAGAGGGATATCAGCTCCCTGCCCGTCGGTCTCATGTTCAGCCCCTGAAACCGGGCTATCCCCAGCAAGATCAGGGCCGCTAACGGAAAACGCATCGCGCCGAAAATGAACGGGGGGAAGCCGCTCGAAGGGCCCACGCCTACTCGCATGCCCATATAAGTGGTGCTCCAGAGCACGTAGACCACGCATAGATGAAAAAGTCCCCTGCTCGGCAGCTTTTGGTCCACCGGCGCTCCTTTCAAAAAGGCCCTTTCGGATGTTTGCGGGGCCAGGGGGAGATTATATCAGACAAAGGGGTATAACGTACAAAGGGGAACGAAAAGGACGAGCCGATTTGTCTGGCCTCGGATAGACGGGACTGGTAGACTTGAAGAGCGAGATAAGGAGGACTGGGAATGGCTGAGAGGACCACCGTCATAAGCTGCCCTCACTGCGGAAAGGAAATAGCGCTCGACGAGGCACTGTCGCAGCGGATCAGGCAGGAACTCACGCGTGAAATCGACGTGGAGCTTGCCCAGAGGAAGGCAGCGCTTGCGCAGGCAGAGGCGCGAATCGAGCAGGAGAAGCGGAATGTCGAGGAGCGGCAGAAAGGCATAGACGCGCAGGTAGCCGACCGCATGAGTAGGGAGCGGACCCGTCTGGCCGCCGATGTGCGGAAGGAGATAGAGGAGAAAAGCGCCCTCGACGTGGCTGCGCTCCGGGAGCAGCTCGACGAGAGCAAAAAGAAGATAGCCGTCTTCCGTGAAGAAGAGCTGAGGCTGCGCAAGGAGAAGGCCGACCTCGAAGAGGCGAGGGAAGCGCTGCGGCTGGAAGTCGCCAGGCGGATCGACGAGGAGAGGAAGGCCATACAGAGCGACACGGAAAAGAGGGTTGCCGAGCAATACCGGCTCCGTGAGGCGGAGAAGGACAAGGTAATAGAAGACTTGAAGCGGAAGGCGGAGGACCTTCAGCGGAAGGCAGAGTCGGGCTCGCAGCAATTACAGGGCGAGGTGGCGGAGCTTTCCCTTGAAGAAGTGCTGGCAGCCTCTTTCCCCACGGACTCCATCGAAGAGGTGGCGAAGGGGGTGCGCGGCGCAGACGTCATCCAGAGGGTGTGCGGCCCGGCCGGGCGCGACTGCGGCACGCTGATATGGGAATCAAAGCGCACCAAGGCGTGGAGCGACGGCTGGCTGGATAAGCTGAAAGAGGACCAGAGGGACGCGAAAGCGGAGATCGCCGTCCTGGTATCGTCCGTGCTGCCCAAGGGCGTGCGGGGCTTCGGGAGGGTGGAAGGCGTCTGGGTCTGCGAGCATGAGCTTGCCGCTTGCCTGGCCCATGCGCTCCGGACCGGCCTTATCGAGGTGGCGGCCGCCAAGCTGTCCGTCATGGGCAAGAACGAAAAAATGGAGATGCTCTACGAGTATCTTTCGGGGCCTGCCTTCAGGCAGCAGATAGAGGCGATGGTCGAGGCGTTCACGACGATGCAGCAGGACCTGAAGAAAGAAAAGACCGCCATGGAGAAGATCTGGGCAAAACGGGAGAAGCAGATCGAGAGGGTGGTCAGGAACATAACAAGGATGTACGGAGGCATGGAAGGAATCATAGGCCGGTCCATGCCGGAGATCGCAATGATGGAGCTGAAGGCGCTGTCGGAGGCGGACGGGATCGAAGAGGGATAGCGATGGGGGTAAGGGACTATAGGTGGATAAATACTCCTGGGTTCAAGAGTACACCTAAAAGGGTTGGAAGGTGCACTATTACCCGAAAATGCAGATAACCACAAAAAAGAAACACCAAGAGGCAATAGTGGAGGGAGACGGCAACGAGCAACGGCGTGGATGCATCAGGGGAGAAGCGCGGGAAGACACCCCCTACGGAGGACCGACTCCAGCAAGCTCTTGCATCGGCTGCTGCTTTTCAGCAATAATATACTCTGCGGGGAACGGCGGAACCCTCAGAAACACGCCATTGCCGTAAAGGAGCCTCATCACACCATGAAAGTCAGAACTTTTTTCCTCTTTCTTCTCGTCATCGCCCTTGCAGGCTGCGCGACTGGACCCACCGGACCGACCGTTTCCGTCATACCTGCCCCCGGTAAGCCTTTCGAGGTCTTCCAGGCGGAAGACGCCGGCTGCAGGCAGTGGGCCGAGCAGCAGATAAACGGCATGAACCCTGCCCAGACGGCCAATCAAAAGACTGCCGCAGGTGCAGCAATAGGCACGGGCGCGGGCGCGGCCCTCGGCGCGCTCGTCGGGTCTGCCTCGGGACACGCCGGAGCAGGAGCAGCCATAGGAGGAGCGACGGGCCTCGTCGGTGGTGCGGCTGTGGGCAGCAATGCGGGCGCAGCCTCCGCATATGAGCTCCAGAGGCGCTACAACACCGCCTACACGCAGTGCATGTACTCTAAAGGCAACCAGGTGCCCGGTGCCTACAGGCCCGTGTCAGCTACCCCGCCTCCTCCGGTCGTCCAGGAAGGACCTCCGCCCTTAGCCTTCGCTTCTCCCCCGGATGTCGCCCTCATCCCCGGCACCTATGCCTACTTCATCCCTGGGATAGGGGAGGACATCGCCTTCTACGGCGGCTACTGGTACCGGCCATGGCACGGCCATTGGTACCGGTCTGTATCGTATGCGGGCCCATGGGGCTTCGTCGCCATCGGGGCTGTCCCCTCCGTCATCGTTTCACTGCCTGCAGGATGGCGCAGCACCTACCATGGGTACCGCCCTATCCCTCACGCCGAGTTCCACAACAACTGGCAGCGCTGGGAAAGGGAAAGGCACTGGGAGAGGCACTGAAAGGGTAACCGTTGTCACGGGGAGGTTGGGAGGAATGGACAAATGGAAAAGAGAGGCTAAAGGATAGATTGAAGGAGTCATATCAATGAACAGGACCGCCTTGCAGCAGTGCAGCTATGGAGTCTATATCATCTCGGCCCAGAAGGACGGGAAGCCGAACGGGCAGATCGCCATACGGTCTGCCAGATCACGTCGGAGCCGGCGACTGTTTCGGTCTGCATCAACAAGCAGAATCTTACCCATGACTTCATAATAAGCAGTTGGGCTTTTACCGTCTCCATATTATCAGAAGAGGCCCCCATGCAGTTTATCGGCCGCTTCGGGTTCAAGTCCGGAAGGGACGGCGAGAAGTTCCAGGGGATCAATTACAAGCTCGGTCAGACCAAGGCCCCCATTGTCCTTGACCACACGGTAAGCTATATGGACTGCGAGCTTACGGAGAGCATGGACGCAGGCTCCCACACTATATTCCTCGGCCGGGTAGTAGATGCCTACGTGGTAAGCTCCGCTAATCCCATGACCTACGCTTACTATCACCAGGTAAAGGGCGGGAAATCGCCGAAGACAGCTCCCACGTACATAGCTCTGGAATCGAGAAAACCAGAAAAGGAGAAGAAAATGGAGAAGTACACGTGTTCAATATGCGGATACGTCTACGATCCGGAAGAAGGCGCTCCCGATGTAGGGATCGCAGCAGGTACCGCTTTCGAGGACCTGCCCGATTCATGGGAATGCCCGATCTGCGGGGCATCGAAAAAGGAGTTCAGCAAGACGTAACTGTGACTCCGGCTCCGCGCTGTTTGCTTTCATTTACCTATCACCCTTCGCTTAGCCATAATGTCGAGGTAGATGATATAGACGATCATAAAGACTGATGAAACGGTGGCGGGCATCGCGCTCTGCCTGCTTGACAGAGTCAGGGCCAGCCCGCCCGCCAGACCGAAGTTCTTCAAAGTGCCAAGCAGAACCAATGGCACAATAACATCCCGTTCTAAACCAAGGAGCCTACCGCATACATTTATCAGCCATCCGAGGGGCATGGTAGTTACAAAAGCGACTAAAGCAATGATCAGGGACAGGCAGTCGGGAAATAAATCTTCATCGGCAGGCTGACGGACCCGACGAAAAATAAGGATTGAGGGGAAAGGGGGAACCAGCTTGGAAGATGGCGACGGGCGCCGGTAAAGAACCTCAATCGTTGCCTTTTAAGGTGCCGTCCTTCCAAATGCCTGAGCTTATTGAAGACTCTTTTTGCCTATGAGCTCTTTGTACCTATCGGGGTGGTAGCCAGTTACGACGTCCCTCCCGATCTTCACTACAGGAAAACCGCCTGCTCCGATATCATGCATGTCTTGTTCGATGCTCTGCTGCTTTTGATCGTCGGCGAGGTCGTAGTCGGTGTAGTCATAGGCCACGCCCTGCTCCTCGAAGTATCTCTTGGCTTTCCTACACCAGGGACACGTGCTGAGAGAATATATCGTCACCCTTCTCATTGAAAACTCCTTTTTGATTGCCGAATCCAACGGGGCAACTGCAGCCCGACCGATTTGATTATCTGTGAAGAATATAGGATCTTTCTGCTACACCGCAAGGGGAAAGCAAAGATTAGGAGGAGGGGTAGGACAGACATCGTACGAGAATATTGTCAATGGCTGTGGGCCTGTGGTCATCGCCGCGTTCACTATTATTCCACGTAAGATTCTGATTGCGGTCCGCCTTGTATCAATGGTATATAAAAAAAGCTTGACGTATCATCACTGTTAATCAGAAATAATCCAACGTGCGAGGTTTCCATGTTATCGATAGGGAAAATCTCGGCTGTAACTCTCTTGCTGTGCCTTGCAGCTCTTATGCTTGGCGGTTGCGGCGGCAGCGATAGTCTGCCAGCAGCCCCAGCCCCCGCCCCTCAAGCCCCGTCCGGCCCGGTATCGGTCAACCTGTGGACCTGGGTCTCGGGCAGCAAAACGGGAAACCAGGGAACCACTTACGGCGTATCAACGAATACTGTCGGCACATTGGGGGGCAGAGAGGCTGGCGTCTCTTGGACCGATTCGGCCGGCAATTTCTGGTTTTTCGGGGGTGACGGCTACGATTCGAGCGCTAACTATGGCGTGTTCAACGACCTATGGAAATTCAACGGGACGAACTGGATCTGGTTCGCAGGCAGTAATGCGACGAACCAACCAGGCACATACACATCGATCGGCTCGACCGGCACTCCCGGGGCCAGGGTCCAGGCCGTTTCCTGGATAGATACGGCGGGCAATCTCTGGCTCTTCGGCGGCTCCGGCAATGATGGGGTGGGCGGCGGCGGCTTGCTGAACGACCTCTGGAAATTCTCCGGGGGGAGCTGGACCTGGATGGCCGGGAGCAACGCAAGCGGTAAGTCAGGCACTTACAGCGGCGCATCGCCCGTGCCGGGAGGGCGTTGCAATTCTGCAACTTGGACCGATTCGGCCGGCCACCTCTGGCTTTTTGGCGGCTTTGGCCTCGATTCGACCACCAATAGTGGCTACCTCAACGACCTCTGGGAATTCGATGGGACCTACTGGACGTGGGTCTCAGGCAGCAATGCCAGAAACCAGGCAGGCATATACACATCGATAGGCTCGACAGGCACGCCAGGGGGCAGGCAGGCTCCTTCCTTCTGGATCGACTCGTCGGGTGACCTCTGGCTCTTCGGCGGCTACGGGTACGATTGTAACGATTCTTTCAGTAGGCTCAACGACCTATGGAAATTCGACACAACTGCCAAGACATGGACCTGGGTGTCAGGTAGCAGTGCGGGGAACCAATGGGGCACATACGGCGCATCTACAGGCACGACCGGCACCCCTGGCGGCAGGTGGGCTGCTGTCTCCTGGACCGACTCAAACAACAACCTCTGGCTTTTTGGCGGCCAGGGCTACGATTCTGTCGGTGCTTTCAACGTCCTCAACGACCTCTGGAAGTTCGACGGGACGACCTGGACCTGGGTCTCGGGCAGCAAGACCGCAGCGCAGTCAGGCACATTCGGGGCCGCGACAGGCACAACCGGCATGCCGGGGGCAAGACAAAATTCCGTCTCCTGGATCGACTCGTCGGGTGATCTCTGGCTCTTCGGCGGCTACGGCAGGGATTCGGCCGGCACCGGTAGCTTTCTCAACGACCTGTGGAAGTACCAGCCGTGATTTGAAGGGCTGCCTTAAATTTCGCATGACCTAATGGGCCGCTGGGTTCGTGGGATTACTCGGCGGTCCATCTTCATATGTGGACTGCACGTCAGTCTTTCTATATGCGCCAGAGGCTCATGATTTCCCCTTATAATCTCGATTGTTGCTGATTGTCGTCAGGTTGAGGATTTGAGGAAGGAGGCCACGAGCGTGGAGCGATGACGGCCGGTGTGGATTACAAGCCCTCGCGATGGCCGTAATTGTGCCGGTAGGGGCGGGGACAGTCGGCTGAAATCAGTTCGACAGGTGGTAGACGAGGTTGTCGAGGGCCGACGTGAAGAAAACGTTTCTGACTACCACGCTCGCCGGCACCCTTATCTGGGTAGGGGCGAAGTTCATGATCCCTTTGACGTTTGCTTCCACGAAGAGGTTTGCGACAGCCTGGGCCTCTGACGGCGGGGTCGTGATCATGCCGATCTCGACGTTCCTCACCTTCACCACTTCTTTGAGCCTGTCGATGTGGAGGATCTCGATGGGTTTGCCTATCTTTTCCGATATGTGACCAATGACCTTCATGGGGTCCTGGTCGAAGGCGGCAACGATCTTGTAGCTCTGTTTCAGGAAATCCTTGTACATCAAAAGTGCGCTGCCCAGGTTGCCTATTCCGACGACGGCAATACGCCACTCGCGGTTCGTCCCCAGTATCTCCCTTATATGAAACTTCAGACTCCTTGACGCTGTAGCCCATGCCCCTTATGCCGAATTCGCCGAAATAGGCGAAATCTTTCCGCACCTGGGCGGCATTCACGCTGCATATCATGGCGATGAGTGCGCTTGACGCCACCTTCTCGCCCTTTTGCTCAAGGTCTTCGAGGCACTTCATATAGTTCGAGAGCCTTCTTACCGTCGCTTCGGGTATCTTAGGATATTTCGCCATTGTTTCACCTTACTGCGCGGATAATATATCCGCAAGAGAAAAATTTATCAAGCTAGATGTTTGATGCGGCAGCTATCAGGTGCACTAAGTTTTGCACGCATCCGCTCATACTTACGTGCACCTACGCGAAAACCCTCGATTATCGGTCAGGTTTTCCTGCCTTCCGGCCCCTTTCTCAGAACATGCTGTTCGGGTTGGCGGAAGTAGCCGGGATGTCCTGTATGACGTCCCAGTGCTCGTCTATCTTGCCGTTCTCGAGCCTGAATATCTCTATTATGGCCCTTTGCACTTGCGGCGAGCGGACGGAATGCACGTGCAGGATGACGTAATTGCCATCGGCGAAGACGTACTTTATCTCGCTCCTGGCTTCGGGGTAGTTCGTTTTAAGAAAGGTTATGAATTCCCTAAGCCCCTCCGGGCCGTCCTTGACGAGCGGGTTGTGCTGCTTGTAACGGTCGCCCATGAAGCGGCGGGCCGATTCGAAATCTTTTTTGTTGATGATAAGATCGTAGAATTCGGCGACGTTTTTTTTGTTTGTTTCAAGTACGCTGTCCATCTGTTCCTCCTGGTGAACGGTGAAGGACAAATCGGTTCGGTCTGCCCTCCGAGATAGCTTAAAGTCAGACCGGTGGGTGCGTCAAGTGTAAAAGTATCCGGCCATTCGCACCGGCCTCGCAGCCGGGCGTTTTGTTTATGCGCCGCCGCCCAGCACCTTGTACATCGTGACGAGGTAGCTGAGCCTGGCCAGGCGGAGCGTGATAAGCCCCTGCTGGGCGCTGTAAAGGGAGCGCTGGGCATCGAGAACGTTCAGGAAGCTGTCGATCCCCTTCATATACCGGGCGTTGGAGAGCCGGTAGGTCTCCTCGGACGCCTTGACGAGCGCCTCCTGCGCGGCAAGCTGGCTTGTGATGGTGCCCCGCTGGGCGAGGGAGTCCGCCACTTCCCGAAACGCGGCCTGTATGGACTTCTCGTACGCCGCTATGTATATGTCGCGGGTGGCCTTCGATACGGCTAAGGTTGCGAACCTGGAGCCTGCGTCGAAGATCGGCAGCGTGATCTGCGGTGTGAAAGACCAGACGCCGGAGCCTGCTTCCCACAGTCCGGCGAGCTGCGAGCTGCTCGCCCCTACCGTGCTGGTAAGGAGCACCCGGGGGAAGAAGTTGGCCCTTGCAGCGCCGATATTGGCGTTGGCCGATTTAAGCAGGCTTTCGGCCTGTAAGATATCGGGCCTGTTCAGCAGCACATCCGAAGAGAGGCCGGGGGATACGTCCCTGGGAGGCGCTATTACGGCCAGCTCCTCCGCCAGCAGCTCGGCAGGCACGGGGGCGCCGACAACCAGATTGAGTGCGTTCTCGTCGAGGGCCACGACGCGGGTAAAAGCGATTACGTCGGCGCGCGCCGACTCAAGGAGCGTCTGGGCCTGCCGCACATCGAGCGCCGATGACGAGCCGACCTTGAACCGCCGCTCGATCAGGTCGAAAGAGGACTGCCGGGCGACAAACGTCGCCCTGGAGAGCTTCAGGTTGTCGCGGTCGGCAGCAAGCGTCATGTAGGCGTATGCTACCTCAGCCATGAGCGATATCTGCGCTGCGCGCAGCGCCTGCTCGGTCGCGAGGTACTGCTGCAGGGCGCTCTGTTTAAGGCTGCGGATGCGGCCGAAAAAGTCGATCTCCCAGGAGCTGACGCCGACCCCTACATCGAATTGTTTAACGGTTTGTGCCTTCTGCAGGACCGAAAGGCTCGACGGGACCCTCTCCTGGATCGTGTCCCCGAAGGCGGAGACAGTGGGAAAGAGCTGGGCTCTCTGTATCCTGTACTGGCCCCTCGCGACTTCTATGTTCAACGCAGCTATGCGCAGGTCCCTATTGTTTACCAGCGCCGCGAGGATGACCTTTTGCATCCGCTCGTCCGTGTAGAAATCACGCCAGCCTACGTCTGCGGCAGGCGGGGCCGCCTGGATTCCCCGGTTGCCCTCGTATGCCGGGCCAGTCGGCCAGCCGGCGGGCACGGGCGGCGCGGGGCGGGAATATTCGGGTATCATCGTGCAGGCGGACAGGCAGACGGCCGCAAAGGCGATCGTGAAGGCCCTTCGGGTCATGGCCGCCCTCCTTCGGAAGGGGAGACAGGCCCGGCGGCCTGCCCGGCAGGAGCTGCTGCCTGCTTCGGCTTCCGTGCGCCGTAAACGATTACGAAGAAGAGCGGGATATAGAAGAGGTCTATGAAGGTAGCGGAGAGCATGCCGCCGGTAACGGCGGTGCCTATGGCTTTCATGGCGCCTGCGCCCGCACCGGTCGCGAGCGCGAGAGGGAGCACGCCGAAGAAGAACGCCATCGAGGTCATGATGACGGGTCGCAGCCTCAGCCGGGCGGCCTCGAGCGTCGCTTCGACCAGCCCCGCCCCGTGTGCGATCCTGTCGCGGGCGAACTGGATGATAAGGATCGCGTTCTTGGTCGTCAGGCCGAGCGTGGTAAGGAAGCCGATCTGAAAGTAGACGTCGTTCGGCATACCGCGCAGCCAGGTCGCAGCCGCAGCTCCAAAGAGGCCCAGGGGTAGCATGAACAGGTTGGCAAAAGGAATACGCCAGCTTTCGTAGAGGGCCGCTACGCACAGGAAGATGACCAGGACGGAAAATGTATAAAGGAGCGGCGCCTGGGAGCTTGCCATCCGCTCCTGGTAGGAAAGCTCCGTCCAATCGTTACCGATCCCGGCAGGCAGCTTCGCAGTGAGCTCTTCCATCGCCCGCATCGCCTCTCCCGAGCTTCTGCCGGGGGCCGCCTCGCCCCAGATACTCATAGCGGAAGAGCCGTTATAGCGCTCCAGCCTCGGCGAGCCGTAGGCCCAGCGGCCGGTGGTGATGGCGGAGAAGGGCACCATTTTCCCGGCCGTGTTGCGCACGTATAGCCGCTCGATGTCTCCGGGGAGCATACGGTAGGGGGCGTCTGCCTGGGCGTAAACACGCTTGATCCGGCCGCTCTCCACAAAATTGTTGACGTAGGCGCTTCCGAACGCCTCGGAGATGGTGTTATGTATCGAGGTTATGGGAATGCCGAGCGAACCGGCCTTGGCCCAGTCCACATCGACCCTGTACTGCGGCACGTCCTCCATGCCGTTCGGCCTTATGTAAGCCAGCCTCTTGTCCTTGGAAGCCATGAACAAAAGCTGGTTGCGGGCAGCCAGCAGCTTGTCATGGCCCACGCCGCCCCGGTCAAGCAGCTCGTACGAGAAGCCCCTGGCGCTGCCCAGCTCGACCACCGGGGGCGGCGGAAAAACGAAGACAAGGGCGTTGCGCATGCCCGCGAAGGCCTTCGAAGCCCGCTCCGCTATGGCTTTTGCCCTCATGGATGAGCTTTTTCGTAGCTTCCAGTCTTTGAGCATAACGAATACCATGCCGTTCGTCTGGCCCGTTCCCGAAAAGCCGTAGCCGGCGACGTTCATACAGGACTTCACCGCTGCCCCTTCTTTCTTCTCGAAGTACGATTGTATCTCGTCCAGGACTGTTTGCGTCTGCTCACGCGTCGAGCCCGTGGGCATCATCACCTGCGCGAACAACACCCCCTGGTCTTCATCGGGCAGAAAGCCCGTCGGCAGGCGCAGAAAGATGAGGCCTACGCCTACGACGATAAGGCCGTAAACTATCAGATAGCGGAATTTGTTGGATAGAGAGCGTTGTACGGTATTTACATACTTGTCCCTTGTGCGGAAGAAGAACCGGTCGAACCGTGTGAAGATGGGACGCAGGAAAAAGATCGCGTTCTGCCCCGGCTCGTAGCCCGGTTCCACGGGCTTGAGCAGGGAGGCGCAAAGAACAGGCGTCAGGATCAGTGCGACGACCACTGAAAGCAGCATGGACGCGATTATCGTCACGGAAAACTGGCGGTAGATAACCCCCGTAGAACCGCCGAAAAAGGCCATGGGCCCAAAAACCGCCGCGAGCACCAGCCCGATCCCTATCAGGGCGCTCGTGATCTGCTCCATCGACTTGGCGGTGGCCTCTGCGGGGGAGAGGCCCTCCTCGCGCATTATCCTTTCGACGTTTTCGACCACTACTATAGCGTCGTCCACGAGCAGGCCGATGGCGAGCACCATGGCGAACATGGTCAGCATGTTGATGGAGAAACCGAAGATCCCCAGCACGGCGAAGGTGCCGAGGATTACGACCGGCACTGCAATGGTCGGTATAAGGGTCGCCCGGAAGCTCCCCATGAAAAGCCACATGATCAGAAAGACGAGCAGGATGGCCTCGAGCAGGGTTATGACAACCTCTTTGATGGCCACCTTGATAAACGGAGTCGTGTCATACGGATAAACTACCTTCACCCCCTTCGGGAAATAGCGGCTCATCTCGTCCAGCTTTGCCTTGACGTTATTCGCTGTTTCCAGGGCGTTCGCTCCCGCGATCTGCCGTATGGCCATGCCCGCTGCGGGGCTCCCGTTGTAGAGGACGTCGACGTCGTACAACTCCGTGCCAAGCTCGGTCCGTCCTACGTCTTTGACGCGGATTACGGAGCCGTCCGGGTTCATCCTGATGGGGATGGAGGCGAACTGCTCCGGGGTTTTTAGCAGGTTCTGAACTATGATGGAGGCATTGAGGCGCTGCCCTTTTACAGAGGGCATCCCGCCGAACTGGCCGGCGGAGACTTCGACGTTGTACGCCTGAAGGGAGGCGACGACGTCGTCCACGGTGAGGGAGTAGTTGGTCAGCTTGTCGGGGTTGAGCCAGACGCGCATCGCGTACTGGGTCCCGAACTCCTCCACCTCGCCTACGCCGGGCACGCGGGCAAGCACTTTTTCGAGGCTCGACTGGGCGTAATCCCTGAGGTCATTGCCGTCCATGCTGCCGTCTTCCGATATCAGGCCGACGACCATCAGGTAATTTCGCGTTGCCTTGCCTACGCTGATTCCCTGCAACTGCACGACCTGCGGCAAGCTGGCCATGGCAAGCTGCAGCTTATTCTGGACTTTGGCCCATGCGAGGTCCGGGTCCATTCCCGGCGCGAAGGTCAGCTCCGTACGGGATACGCCGGACGAGTCGCTTGTGGCCGTAAGGTAGATCATCTTGTCGATGCCGGTCATCTTTTGCTCGATGATCTGGGTTACGGTGTTCTCCACGGTTTCCGCGGACGCGCCGGGATAGAAGGCCTGAATATATATCGAGGGGGGCGCGACGGGAGGATATTGGGCTACGGGCAGCCTGTAAATGGCCAGAGTGCCCGCAAGCATGATTATGATGGCTATGACCCAGGCGAATACCGGGCGGTCAAGGAAGAATTTCGACAGCATCATGCACCCCCGGTCAATTCGTCGCAGGCGGCCCGGCGGCCTTCCCTGCTTGGGGCGCAGCCCCGAAAGGGACGGCTTTTGCCGGGGCCCCAGGCCGAACTTTCTGCGTACCCTCTACAATCACCCTGTCGCCGGCCGCCAGACCCGATGCGACTAGCCATTTTTCGCCGATAGCCCGGTCGACCGCGATCACGCGCTGCTGGACTTTGTTGTCGGGGCCGAGAACCAGCGCCACCGCATTGCCCTTGCGGTCGCGGGTGACCCCCTGCTGGGGCGCGAGGATCGCATTCTCGACTACCCCGTCCTGGATGAGGGCGCGCACGTACATGCCGGGCAAAAGAACATGCCTGGGATTGGGAAAGGAGATGCGGAGGATGAACGACCCGGTGCTCTGGTCCACTGTGATATCCGAAAATTTGAGGGTGCCCTCGGACGGGTAGGGCGTGCCGTCTTCCAGAAGCAGCTTAACGCGCGCCCGATCGGGGCCGCCGTCCCTTATCCGCCCCGCTTCGATGCTGCGCCGCAAGCGCAGCAGATTCGCGCTGGACTGGGTGACGTCGACGAAAATAGGGTCGAGCTGCTGGATTGTGGCGAAGGGCACTATCTGGCCTGCCGTTGCAAGCGCGCCCACGGTGGTCATAGACCTGCCTATACGGCCGGTGATAGGGGCTGTGACCCGCGTATACGCCAGGTTGATGCGGGCCGTATCTTTCGCTGCCTTGTTTGCCTCGATATCGGCGAACGCCTGCTGGAGGGCAGAGGCGGAATCGTCATATTCCTGCTTGCTTACTGCATCGATCTTCACCAGGTCTTTGTACCGCTCCATCCTCGACCGGATTGCGGTCACGTTTGCCTCGGCCCTGGCCAGGCCCGCGCTTGCGTTCGCGTATGCGGCCTCGTACATCGCCGGGTCTATCTGGTAAAGAAGCTCGCCCGCCTTCACGTCTGCGCCTTCCTCAAAGTGACGCTTAGTAACGATGCCGCTCACTTGCGGCCGCACCTCAGCGACAAGCTGCGAGACGGTCCTTCCGGGCAACTCGGTGGTGATGGTCACGCGCTCGGGACGCATGACGACTATGCCTACTTCAGGGGTGCCTGCCTGCGGGGGCCCGCCGGCCCCGGATTTCCCGCAACCGGCAGCGATGAAACAAGCGATAATTATTCCGGCCGCCCGGACTGCTATTTGTCTGTATTCACTCCGCATACGTGCCCCTTTGGCGCGGTCTAGCCCGGCCCGCTTTCGTCTTATGACCCACTGCGTCTATCCCGGCGAGGGAAAAGGCTATTACGTGCTCGGCGTAGGCCTCGATATCCTGCTCATTCAGGCGCCAGAAGGCAAGATCGACGCCCTTGGTAGCTTTATCAACCCGCGTGATGATGGCCGGGAAAACGCACTGGCTCATAACGCTCAAGGCGCAGAAACGGGCCTGTTTTGCCGGTGCTTTCCCGCCAAGGACCTCGCTTATGACCGCCTCCACTCTGGTGCGCAGCGGCTCCAGCTCCTCACGCATGACTTCCTCGAGAAGTCCCGTTGGGTTTACCACCTCTCTGTGACTTATGCCGAACTCACGGTTCTCCTCGTCGCTGATTCTCTCCAGATGCGCCCTGATCTGCCCTCGCAGCCGCTGCTCGGCGGGCGCGTCCGCAGGGACGCCGCCGTCCGCCGGATGGCGGTCGATCGAATCCCGGAAAGACTGCCGCCACGCCTCCCTGTATAGCGTTTCCTTGTCGCCGAAGTGGTAATTGACCGCCGCAATGTTCGCGCCGGCAGTCTCGCAGATCTCGGCTATCGTCGCGTCGCGGTAGCCCTTTTCTGCGAATATCCTCCCCGCTGCGGCCAGCAGCCCTTTTCGGGTTTTCACGGAATCCTGTCTGGGCACCTTCATCGCAGACCTCCCGCGGTCAGAACTAATTGTAATTGTACCTGCCCCTTGCGGCAAAACACCATTCCAGGTCTTAACGGTTTTCTGCACGGTCCGCCTCGCAACCCACATTATAGCGCCTTCGCCGATTATTTTCAAATGAATATTTTAATTAGTCAATAAAAGTCTTCATTACATTTCCTCAAAGACGTAGCTGACGAGGGGTGGGCCATTTGTCCGTAGGGGCGTTCATTAGCCAGCGGACTCTATATTTTGTGGCGTATAACAGCCAGTAAATACTAATAAAACAAAAAAAGAGCATCTATCCGAAAAAAACCGCTTGACGCTGCGTTATATTTAATGATATATAACGGGTAGCGTTATTGTTATTATGAGATATCGCTTGTCCTGTAGACGATGACAGATGGCAGGGCGGTTCCGGATGCCTCTCCTTACCGCCTTAGCCTTGCCCCCGTCAGCGTGGCGGGCGGATGGACTGACGGCCTCTCTCCTTCCGGCCCGCCCCTGACACTTTAAGAACTGCACAAAATCGAATAAATCCACGTCACGGAATCAGGTTGTGTTACAATAGGCGCTAAAAGCGGCCGGGCAGGTATTTGGTTAAGGCCGCTTTTCGAAAGGACCTATAGTGGCGCCGGAGCGCAGCAGGAAAGCGAGAATAGTCTATCTAACGGCCATCCTTGCCGTTGCCTACGCGGTCTTCTTTTACAACCTGGGCGCCTATTCATTAAAGGAGCCGGACGAGGGCAGGTACGCGGAGATACCGCGTGAGATGGTCGAGCAGGGCGATTACCTCGTACCGCACCTGGATTACGTCCGGTACTTCGAAAAGCCGCCGCTGCTGTACTGGGCCTGTGCGGCATCGTACAAAGTTTTCGGCATCAATGAATGGTCATTCAGGCTTCCGAACGCGGCTTCTGCGCTGGTGTGCGCCTTTGCGACCTATCTTTTTGCAGCCCGCCTATTCTCGGCGCAAGCCGGTTTTATGTCCGCCCTCATATTAATGACCTCTTTCGGCTTTTTCGGCATGGCCCGCATCGGGACGATAGACATGCTTCTCTCCTTTCTCCTATCGGCTGCCGTTTTCTCATTCTATGAATTCTACAGGACGGAGAGAAGGCGTTTTCTCTATCTGTTTTCGGCGGCCCTCGCCCTTGCCGCACTTGCCAAAGGCCCCGTAGCCGTTATCCTGCCGGCAGTTACGGTCGTCATTTTCCTGTGCCTTGAAAAACGGATTTCGTTCCTGAAGAAACTGGCGTCCGCGAGGGCGCTTCTCCTTTTCGCCGCTGTCTGTGTCCCCTGGTTTATCGCCATCTGCATGAGGGAAAAGGAGTTCTTTCAGTTCTTCTTCATCGACCAGAACTTACTCAGGTTCGTAACCACGAAGCATCACAGGAGCGGCCCCATTTATTATTTCCTGCCGGTTATTTTCGGCGGTCTGTTCCCCTGGTCGCTCTTTATCCCCAGGGCCGTGGCCTGCCTCTGGAGAAGGAGGGAGTTGCGGCTCCTCTGGATCTGGTGCTGTGTCGTCTTCATTTTTTTCAGCCTTTCCGGTTCCAAGCTGCCGCCCTACATCCTCCCGCTGTTTCCTGCCGCATGTGTCATCCTCGGCTGCCTTTTTCAGGAAATGCGCCGGGGGAGCGTCCGGCCGGGGGCCGAGAACATATGTTTCGCGCTCTTCTTTGCGGTGGTTGCGGCTGCCGGCTTATACGTTTCGTCGGGGCGCGCCGACAGGCTCCTTTCCGACATGGCCGAATTGACTGCCATGCCGGCAGGTGCGCACGGCCTTGCCCTATGGATATCGTCGGCTTCCCTGGTTGCCCTTGCCGCCCTTGCGTCGAAGAAGGCGCGCCGGCCGGCCGGGCTGTTCGTCCTCCTGGCGGCCTTTTCTTTATCGATATGCGTGGGGATCATGGTCCAAGTGCGGATGATCGACGGCCTCAACACTACGAAGGAGCTGGCGCGGGAAGCGCAGACGTTGCGGACAGTGAATACTGCCATAGTCAATTACGGGGTCTTCGATGAAACCCTGCCTTTCTACGTGGCAGGAAGAACTTACATAGCCGACTACAAGGGCGAGCTCGAGATGGGATCGAAGTACCCGGACTCGAAAGGGACGTTCCTGGGCACGGACGCGTTCTTGCGGATGTTCCGGTCCGACCGGCCGGTCCTTGTCGTATTCAAGGAAAGCCGGATCAACCGGCTGCGCAGGCTGGGCATCGATGAAGCGCCCGTTATGTGCCATGCGGACCGGTGCCTCATTGCCAACCTGGCCGCATCGGCCGGCGCGGCGGGAATAATAGATGGAAGAAAGTAAAAGCGAGCTTTTCGACGACTGGCCGGAACGATACGACCGGTGGTTTGAAACGCCCATCGGGTCGCAGGTCAAAGCGTGCGAGGAGGCGCTCGTCATGGAGATGCTTACCCCGGAGCCCAGGGAGGCCATCCTGGATGCGGGCAGCGGCACGGGCGTCTTCACCTTGCCGATTATAGCGGCGGGCGCCCTTGTCACGGGCCTGGACATCTCGCTGCCTATGGTCCGGTCTTCGGTCCGCAAGCTGGGGCGTGCCTCCTTCAGCCCGGTGGTGGCAGATATGGCCTCACTACCCTTCCGCGACGCTGTCTTCGACAAATCCGTATCGATAACGGCCCTGGAGTTCGTAGAGGACGGGGCGTGGGCTGTCGCAGAGCTTTTACGGGTCACGAAGGCGGGCGGCCTGGTGGTCGCGGCAACGCTCAACAGCGAGAGCCCCTGGGCAGCCCGCAGGAGAAAAGAGGCGGGGGAAAAAGAAAGCATCTTCAGGAAGGCCGTTTTCAGGTCTGAAGCCGACATGCGCGCACTCGCGCCGTTCCCGGCGGAAGTAGCGACTGCCGTGCATTTCGATAAGGAGACAGACCCTGCGTCGGCCGTCCCGCTTGAGCGGGCAGGGCGGCAAAAAAACCTCATGACAGGGGCGTTCATCGCCGCCCGCTGGCGCAAGCCTCTGTAAACGGGGCGAGCGCTTCGCGCCCTTTTAGAGCGCTTCGGCCTGGAACCGGGGAATGCTGCCCTTCTCCAGGTTTTCCTCGTAAACCTTGACGAATAAAAACGAGGTCGCTATAAGATAGGCTGCCGACAGCAGAGCGCCGGCTGTCAGGTCGAAGGCATAGCCTGCCGGCAGGCTTCCTGTCGCGAGGACGGCGCGGCAACCCTCGAAGACGTACGACGGCGGGATCGCCTTTGCAATGATCTGCAGGGAGGAGGGCAGGGTCGAGATGGGGTAATATACGCCCGCAAAGATCGAGAGCACCATCGGTATAGGCCAGCCGAGCCACTCCGCCGAGGGGCCCAGCCGGAAGATGATGGCAGAGATGAATATGCCCATAGATATGCCGAACAGCAGGAGTATCAGGAGAAAAGGAAAAAGAAGAGACCCTATTTTAAGCATATTGTAGCCGAAAGCGACTGAGGCCAAAGCGATCATGGCCACAAACCCGACCGCGCCGCTCGCGACGCTCGTCATTATGAGGCCGCCGAGATATTCCCTTATCTTAAGGGGCGAGGCGAAAAAGTTAATGAAGTTCTGGCTCCAGATGTCTTCGAGGAAGGCCATCATGATCCCCTGCTCGATCCTTACCATGAACTCCCATAGAATAATCGCGCCGAGGATGACCGTAATGAACCCGAAAGTATCCTGCCCCAGGGACCCCAGATATTTGCTGATGAACCCCCACTGGACGATGTCGATGAGGAGCCACAGAAAAATACTTACCATACGGGTGGGGTTGCTTTTGTAAAGGAAAAATTGCCGGACGAAGATCGCCAGCATCCTGTGAAGGCTCATTCGCATTACTCCTTAAAGGAGACGGGCTCCCGGGCGACCGCTATGAAGAGCTCTTCGAGGTCTTTCTTTCCGTGCTCGGCCGGTAGCCTGGCCGGATGGCCCTCGAGGAGGACCTGCCCGCGAGACAGGAAAAGCACCTTATCGCAAACCTCCGCGATCTCGGTCATATTGTGGGAGGTCCAGAGTATGCCCGCATTGAGGACGCGGACATACTCTTTTATCTTCTCCCGTACCAGCAGCGAGATGCTGGGGTCCAGCGAGGCTGTAGGCTCGTCCAGAAGCAGGAGCCTCGGGCTGTTCATTACCGCCTTTGCGAGGTTAAGGCGGCTCATCTCGCCGGAAGAGAGAAGGCCCGCTTTCTTGTCCGCGAAGCGTTCCAGGTCGAACTCGCGCATAAGGGCGGCCAGCTTCTTCTTTATCTTTCTCACCCCGTAGAGAAGGGCAAAGACGAAGAGGTTCTGCCGGACGGTAAGGTTGGCGGGCACCTGGGCGTATACGGCAGCGAAGTTGACGTAGCGGCCTATATCGGAGCGGCGCTTGTTCAGGTTCTTCCCCATCACTTCGATCGTGCCCTCCGTCGACTTCAGGATGCCGAGGACCATGTTGATCGTAGTGGTCTTGCCCGCCCCGTTCGGACCGAGCAGCCCCACTATCTCACCCTGTCCGACCGAAAAGGAAATATGGTCCAACGCCCTGAAGCCGCCGTAGTCCTTTGTCAGTCCGGTGATTTTCAGGATGGGCTCTCCGCTTGTAGTCTGAACGGGATCCTTCATACACCGTAGGATAAGGCAGAACCGGGCGGATTGCAAAAGAGAGCGCAGGATGGGGGCATCGGCGAGAATGCCCCCGGCCGGCTGCGGATCAAAAGGCCCCTTTCCGTGAGGCCATCGACTTTTCGTGCGTGAGGATATGCTACCTTGCTATCACTACAATCTGACCCTTCATGCCGTGCATCTTATCCATGAACTTGTTGCTGTAAAACTTGTATATTCCTGACTTCTCGAAGAGGAGCTTTGCGTCAAGCGTCTTGTTGGCCGGGATATCCACTCCCTGGAATAGTTCTCCATTGGGTTTATTGATGGTGAAGTTGTGGTTCTTGGAGGTCATGTTCTCCAGCTTTAGAATAAGCGTCTCCCCCTGGTATATTTGGAAGTTGTTCGGATCGAACTTGTGATCCAGTATCTTAACGTTGACGACGTAGTCCATTTTAGCTTCCAGGACGACCGGTTTTTGAAGACCGCTGCATGCCGCAATCGCTACCACCAATCCGAAAACAAGCACAGCCGACCAGACGATCCGCCTTTTCATGGCATCCTCCTTGTGAGTGGTTAGCAAATGGGCGTATCAATGGATCACGGCACTGCACCGTCGCCCTTATTCCAATATAAGACTGCCTTTTTTCGTTTCAATCGGGTTGCTGCGGTATGCTGCGATTATATTTCCGGATGGGAGCGGAGGGCCTTCAGAAAGTCTTCGGGTATGGGTACGACACGCCGCGTCCGGTAGTTGAGGATCAACACGGACGTCTCGGCAAGGGCAATTACTTTCCCATCTCTCACAATCCTTTGATAAATGCAGAAGCCCTTTCGCGTGAACGCGTCGAAATGCGTATCCACGACGATCTCGTCCGAGACAAGACCTTCGGCCATGAAGCTCACCGCAAGATCTACTATAATGATGCCCGTGGCCCCGTCGCCCAGGTCCGACTCCAGGAGGCCCATGGAGTGAAATACATGCGCGCGGGCTCGGCTTAGAAGCAGGACGATGTTATCCGTGCCGAGGTGGTGCCCGCCTTCGCTTAAGTCTTCCGGACGGACCGTCACCGGGTAGTGGAACGTATATGACTTCTGCTCGGCAAGCTTAACCGGGCCGGCCGACCGCCTGCGGCAAAGCCGGCGCACTGCCGTATCAGCCATCGCTTCGAACCCCTCATTTTTCGATTTTGAAAGAAGGTATCACGCAGCCGGCTGCCTGTCAATAAAACGCCTTTGGCCTGCTGTGCGACGAAGAAAAAGTGTATATTAGATCAGGCGGCCATGATAGAGATCAGGGACCTGACAAAAACCTACGGGGCAGTGACGGCCGTGAACCGTGTGAGCCTCACGGTGGAGACGGGGGAGGTCTTCGGCCTCCTCGGCCCCAACGGGGCGGGAAAGACTACGCTCATAAAAATGCTCACCCTGCTTTCGAGGCCCGATTCGGGCGGCTTCACGATAGCGGGTCTCGATGCGTCGCGCCCTTCAGCGATCAAGCGGCTGATCGGCGTCATGCCCCAGGAGAATAACCTTGAGCGGGAGCTGACCGCGGGCGAGAATTTGCTCGTCTACGGAATGCTCCACGGCCTGGACAGTCTCTCCGAAAATATAGAACATACCCTTTCGACCATCGGCCTGCTGGACCGGAAGGGGTCGTTCGTCTCCGAGTTTTCAGGAGGCATGCAGAGGAGGCTCCTCCTCGGCAGGGCGCTCATGACGCAGCCTGCCGTCGTCTTTCTCGACGAGCCTTCCATCGGCCTCGATCCGCAGATAAGGCGGCAGATGTGGGACCTGATACGTAAGGCCAGGATCGAGGGGCGGACGGTCGTCATCACGACGCATTACATCGAGGAGGCGGAGGCCCTGTGCGACAGAGTCGGCATACTTGCCAAAGGGAGCCTGGTCGCCCTGGGGGCCCCGGCCGAGCTTAAGACGCAGGTGGGGGATTACGTAGTCGAGTACGTCGATGACGACGGCCGGCTGATACAGCACATGTGCAAGAGCAGGGCGGAGGCCCAACAAGCGGCCGGTAGTGTGGAGAACGGCGTCACTATAAGGCGTTCCAACCTGGAAGACGTCTTCATCAAGATTACCGGGGAGCGGCTGTAATGACAAACATAGCTGGATGGTACTTGATCTATCTCAAAGATGAAGGAAACGATCCAGGCAGGTTCCCGTATCATCCTTTTTATGAGGGGGTGGCTCCACGAGCTTCGCTCGTGGAGGGGGCGACGCGAGCCCCGGTAATTGGGGAGCGGCTCTAATGACGCGGCTGACCGAATGGTACCCCATATATCTTAAAGAGATGCTCATCTTCAAGAGGAAGCTCTTCAAGCTGGGCTATCTTTTCTCCGCCATGGTCATACCCGTGATGTACCTCGTTGCCTTCGGACTCGGCCTCGGCAAGAGCGTCCAGACGGGCCACGGCACCTACCTCGACTTCCTTATCCCCGGCCTCGTCGCCATGAGCTCGATGACGAACTCATATGCCTGGCTTGCCGGCGCCATCGCCATCAACAGGCTCTATTTCAAGTCTTTCCAGGTACTCGTGCAGGCCCCTATCAGTCCATCTTCCATTATGGTCGGCGAGGTGCTGGCGGGTATGACGAAAGGGGTCTTCGCTTCCATTCTTATACTGTTGGTCGGTTTCGGCATATCGGCGCATTTCCGCGTGACGCTGCTTTTTATCGGGACCCTGTTGCTCAATTGCTTTCTCTTCGCCTGCATGGGCATCGTCACGGGGTTAGCGGCCAAGTCCCATGAGGACACCTCGACCTACTCGAACTTATTCATCCTGCCCATGGCCTTTTTCAGCGGCACCTTTTTTCCTGTGGACAGGGCGCCCATTGTCATCAAGTGGATCATCTACATTATGCCCCTCACGCATACGAACATCCTGATTCGGGCGTCGCGTTTCGACGGCAGTGTTATGGTCTCCCTCACCGTGCTCCTTGCCTACTCCATGGCCCTCTTCGCGTACGGGTCACGTCAAATAAGACGATACAGCGAGTAAAAATATCCTGGAATGAGCGAGGTCCGCGCGGCGAGTTTTACGGGACTGGCGGGGACTGCGCATCCGGGGGAGCGGCGGACGGCGCGGCCATCCGGTCCCTGTCCCTGTCGATGTCGTGCGACAGGCGGTAAGCGATGTAATAGCGGTTCACATTGGCCACGTACCGTACTGTTTCCTCGCCTATCTTGTCGAGGACGACGCGCTCCACGTGGTCAAACCAGAGGTTGGGGTTGAGGCCCCGCCTCTTTGCCTCGCGCCGCATTGCCTGAATGCGCATCGGCCCTGCGTTGTATGCGGCGAGACTGAAATCGACCTTTGAGTCAGGGGGGATATCTTCCTCGTTGAAATAATTGCTCCTTATCCAGCCGATATAGGCGACGCCAGCGGCTATATTGCTGTGCGCGTTGGTGATGTCCCTGTAACCCATGCTCCTGCCGGTCGAGGGAAGGAGCTGCATGATGCCGATGGCGCCCTTGCGGCTCCTGACTTTCTGATCGAGCTGCGATTCCTGATATCCCTGCGCCATCATCATGAGCCAGTCGAGCTTGTTCTTCTCCCCCGCTTCCTTGAAATGCGGGCCCACCTGCTTTACCCTGGCGGAAAGCTCGCCCGCCAGCGGGTTCTCTATGAACTTCGTGTCCTTGAAGTAGCGCTTCATGGCAACGGCGTACCGGCGCCGCATGTTCCTGTTCGTGCTCGCGTAGTCGATGAAATCGTTCAGGCTCTTCAGGAATTCGACATTTTCCGGCCGCACGGCCCAGGCTATGTCGCCGCCCTTGGTCAGGGCGACATCGGGCACTATAGTGATATTAGGAAGCACCTGCGCCCATAGGCGGGCGATAAAATCGTCCGCGACGGTCAGGTCCAGGATGCCCGCATTGACCATCTCCAGTATGTCGTCGGCGTTCGCGCTCGCAGGCATCTCCACTATGTCGGCCGGTGTAAGCCCGGCGGTCTTCAACCGGTCGTTAAGCTCATGCAAGTGCTGGGCGAAGCTGCTGCCGCGCAATACGTAGACCTTCCTGCCCGAAAGCTCGTTCAGGTTCTTCGGCAGCTCGACTCCCGTATGGGCTACAAAGACTTCGGAGACATTGTCTATGTACGAGTCGGTGAATGCCGCCCGGCGCCGCCTCTCGGGCGTCGCAGTGATGAAGCCCGCCGCGATATCGCCCTTGCCCTGGATAAGAAAAGGGATCAGCTCCTCGAAGCGGACCGGTATGAACGTTATGCTTATCTTCGGCTTCTTCTTCCGCGTCAACCTATTGAGGAACTTCTCATACTCCATGAACGCCTCGCATTCGAACCCGTAGGGCCTGCCGTTGGCAACGAAGAACTCTGTGCGGCCGTAATGGACCAGAATGCGTATGTTGCGCGTCCCGGGGCCGAGGTCCGATGTCTTCTTGACGACGGGCCTGTACAGGACAGCGGCCTCCAGCTCGCCGCCTGTTGGGTCCAGTAAAGAGACCTTCTCGTCGGGAACGGCATCGCGGGCGGGCGTCCGGCCTGCAGGCGACCGGGAAACAGCCGGGGAGGGCAGGCAGAGAACGAGGGCGACGCAAAGCGCCGCAGCGACGGCGGCCCCTATCACCCGGGCGGCCGCGTTCCTGCTTCGTTTTTTGTTCAAGCCCCGCATGGTCTTACATTCTACAATTTTAGTGCGTAACTTGTTAAGGACTTTTATCTGTACACATTGACAGTCATGATACAATAGAAGAAAAAAGCAGGAGGTTCTAATGGCAAGAATCGAGGTCGGTACCGAAGGCATCTGCTATCCCATGCCATGCTCGCTGGTCGGGTGCAACGTGGAAGGCAAACCAACGTTTCTCACGGTCGCGTGGTTCAGTATGGTGAATCCCAAGCCGCCTTACATAATGATCTCCCTGGGCAAGCATTATTCGAACCCGGGTATCATCGGGAACGGTACGTTCAGCGTAAACATCCCCTCCGTGTCGATGGTCGAGGAGACCGATTATTGCGGCATAGCGTCGGGGAAGAAATACGACAAGTCCGGCCTTTTCAAGGTCTTTTACGGGAAACTGGGGAGTGCGCCCATGATCGACGACTGCCCTTACAGCATGGAGTGCAAGCTCGTAAAGAGGGTCGAATTACCGGCGGAGGAAATGTTCATCGGCGAGATCGTCGCGGCCTATGCCGACGAGCGTTTCCTTACGAATGGGGTGCCTGACCTTGCGAAGACGCAGCCCTTTGTGCTCTCCATCGCAGACCGCAGGTACCTGGGCCTCGGAGCGGAAGTGGGAAAGGCATGGGAAGCAGGTAAAAAACTGATGGGCAAATGACGGCCCTATTCGTCAGCGGGTGGCCCCCTGTTCACAGGGTTGAATCGTTCCGTTTCCTATAGCGATCAATATTAGCATCAAAGGCGATGAGACGTTTATCATGAAAATGTTTTAATGACAAGAGTTTTTTCTTGACATGCCTACCACCATAGTGGTAAATAGATTTGTATAGAAAACGTGTAGGCATGTATAACGCACCTGTTTTAAAGAAAGGCATCGAGATACTCCGTCTCATAACGGGCACGAGCGAGCTGCTCGGCGTGAGCGAGATATCACGCAGGCTTTCCATCGTGAAGAGCACCACGTTGGGCATATTGAAGGCACTCGAGGAAGAAGGTTTGCTCGCCCAAGACCCCGTTACAAAGAAATACGTGCCGGGATCCTCCCTTTTCGATCTGTCTAAAAGCGTGCTGCGCAGCATGGACTTGCCTTTTGTGGCCAAGCCTTTTCTGGAGAGGCTGGCGGAGCAGGTCGGCGAGACGGCTATTTTGGCCGCGTGGGAGATGGATGGGTCGTTCAGGGTACTAGAAGTCGGCGAGCCCAAGCGGGAGATGAAGATCACGGTCCCCGTCGGTACGCGCCTTCCGCTCCATACTGCGGCCCTGATGAAGGTGTTTCTGAGCCGGATGACGGAGGAGGAGATCGGCCGCATCGTTGGAGATAAGCCCCTGCCCAAGTATACGGAGCATACCATCACTAGCCGCGAAAAGTTGCTTGAGGAGTTGGAGCGGGTCCGCACCGAGGGCTATGCCATTGACTGCGAGGAGTACCGTAGGGGCGTGCGCGCCCTTACCGTTCCCGTCTTCAAGGGGGACCACTCCACAACGGCTATTTCCATCTTCGGCCTTGCCGGCTCGATGGATGACAGGCACATCCCCGAGATGGTAACAGCAATGAAGAATACCGCCCATGCGATAGGCAGGAAGATGCTGCTTATGACGGGTGGTTACGATGAGTCGGACAGTGTAATCGGCGGTCCCGGCCTGGAGGATAGACCGGGCCATAGGCCCCTGCGTAAATCAGGTGCACAAGCGCCCGGTTGACGCTTTAGACGGAAGCACGTTAGCTCTTAACCTTTATTTTGAAGGGGGTACAATGCAAAACCAGGAGCAGTTGGAAAAAATCGTAGGAAAGAGGAACATGAGCGACGCGCCGGAGACCCTCTCGCGGTATTCGAGCGATTATAGCTTGGTTCCCTCGGGGATGCCCGACGTAGTCGTGCAGCCTAAGGACAACGAAGAAGTATCGGCAGTGGTGAAATGGGCCAACGAGAATGACGTGCCGGTAATCCCGGTCAGCTCGCCGGTCCATTTTTACGGCTGCACGATACCCAAGCAGGGCGGAGTGGTCGTCGATCTGGCCAAAATGAACAAGATTTTTGAGATCGACACATACAACCGCAGGGTAAGGATAGAGCCGGGCGTAACCTGGAAGCAGTTGACGGACGAGCTGAGCAAGAAAGGCATGAGGATGATCATGCCCTTACTGCCTCTGGCCGAGCGGTCCGTGCTTACCGATTACCTCGAGCGCGAAGTGCCGACCAATACCGTATACGACTACGGCGAGCCGACCCAGAGCTTCGAGTCTGGTTTGGCCGACAGGCGAGATATTCAGGCTCGGCTCCGCGAGCGTCAACGGCTACCCCGACTCGCAATCGAAGGGCGCCAACCCTTCGGGCCCGGGCCTCGACTTCTACCGCTTCCTGCAGGGCGCCCAGGGCACGATGGGCATCGTCACGTGGATGAACCTCAAGATCGAGTTCGAGACGACGATCGACAAGATTTACTGCGCGCCCGTCGAAGACCTCGCGTACGTCCAGGAATTCCTGTACAGGCTCCTGCCGAGGAGAATAGGGCAGGAAGTCGTCCTCCTGAACAACGTCGATATGGCTGCAATCCTGGCCGAAAAGTGGCCGGACGATTTCGAGAAGCTGCGTGCGGCTCTGCCGCCGTGGTCCCTCGTCATGATAATCAGCGGACTCAAGAGACGGCCGGAAGAGAAGGTGGCTTACGAAGAGAAGTACCTCAACAACCTTATCAAGACCGAGTTCCAGAAGATCAAGCTGTCCGACAGCCTCGCGGGCTTCCCGGGAGCGGGCCGTAAGCTCCTCTCGATGCTGCGCAAGCCGTGGCCTTCCAACAAGCCTTACTGGAAAAACGCTTGGAAGGGCGGCAGCCAGAGCCTCTTCTTCATCGGCAGGCCGAACGTAACGCCGCTCTACGTCGAGATCGTAGAGGAAGTGGCGGCGAGATACGGCTATCCTATGGCGGACATCGGCATGTATATCCAGCCCATAGAGCACAACCGCGCGGCTCATGTCGAGTTTACGTTCTTCCACGACCCGGACGACGCCGAGCAAAAGGCGGCCGTCGGCGCCCTCTATATAGAGGCGGCGAAGGCCCTGATGGCCGAAGGCGGCTTCTTCTCGCGGCCTTACGGTGACCTGGCCCCCATCGTGTACGAAAGGGCGGCGGGTTACACGACGGCCCTCAAGCGGGTAAAGAAGGTCTTCGACCCGAAGAACGTCCTGAACCCCGGAAATCTCTGTTTCTAAGGAGGATACGATGCCAAAAGATCGCTTCGATACACCTAAAAAGCCGGTCGCCCTGGACGTGACCGCCCTTGATAACTTTGCATACGACATGAGTCGCTGCATCAAGTGCAAAGGCTGCTACTGGGTAGAACATACCTATATGCCCGGCGTCCGGTTCAGCACCCGGTGCCCGAGTAACGTTTGGAACGATTTCGATTCTTATGGCGCTTTCGGCAAATGTAGGATCGGTCTGGCCGTCCTTGACGGCAAGCTGAAGTGGACGCCGAAGCTCCTGGAGATCATTTACGCAGACCCCCTGTGCGGCGCTTGCGACGTGGGCTGCAAGAGGAACCTCGACCTCGAGATAGAGCTTACACTGGAGGCGCTCCGTGTAAGGGCCGTCCAGGACGGCGCGGGCCCCATGCCTGCCCACAAGAAGATAGCCGAGAACATCGATAAGAAGCAGAACCAGTTCGGCGCGCCCGCCGCTAACCGCAAGAAATGGGTCACCAAAGACATCAAGGTTGCGCCGAAGGCGGACGTCCTTTATTTCGCGGGCTGCTCCTCGTCCTACGTCAACCCGGAGATCGCCCAGGCGACTGCCAAGATCCTGAACGGGTCCGGCACGCCTTTCATGATGCTCGCAAACGAGTCGTGCTGCGGCAACACGGTTTATTCCGTCGGCATGGTCAAAGAGACCAAGAAGATCGCCAAGGCCAACATAGATAAGGTCAAGGCGAGCGGGGCGAAGGTGCTCCTGACGAGCTGCGCCGAGTGCTACAGGACGTGGAAGGTCGATTATCCGAAAGTCCTTAATATATCGACGGACGACCTCGGGTTTAAGGTTGTCCACCTCATAGAGTTTGCCGACGACCTGATGAAGGCCGGCAAGCTGAAACTCAAGAAAGCCCAGGACATCAGGATGACCTACCATGACTCGTGCGGCGTCAGCAGGCTTTGCGACCCGTGGACACCCTGGAAAGGCGAGAGGGGCTGGATGGGTATGGTGGAGCCCAGGCTGAAAAGGCGCCGGGGTACGACCGGCCTGTACGCCCAGCCGAGGAACCTCCTGTCCGCCATTCCGGGCGCGCAGTTGGTCGAGATGCCGCGCATAAGAGAGAACGCATTTTGCTGCGCGGCCGGCCGCGGCACAAAAGCCGCCTTCCCGGACCTCGCCAACTCCTCCGCCAGACTGCGGCTGGAAGAAGTGAGGGAAGTGGGAGCAGAGGTGCTCGTCTCAGCCTGCCCGTGGTGCAAGCAGAACTTCAGCCAGGCGGTCAGGGAGAACGGCGATGGCGTCAAGGTCATGGACATCGCCGAAGTTATCGCTGCCTCGATGAAGGCTTAAGGAGGGAGTCATGCCTATATCTAAACAAGCATTCAACGCGCTGAACTCCGTCGTCGGCGAGAAATATATCTCCGATGACCCCGCTATCTGCGAGGGATACAGGTCGGGACCGGGTGGGTATGAGGCCGGCTGCGGCTACGAGCGGGTCATGTGTACGATCCCCGCGGTCGTGATACTGCCCCGGACCACGGAAGAAGTGCAGAAGATCGTTAGGATCTGCAACCGCTACAAGGTGCCCTATGTTCCTTACAGCACCGGGTTTTACGGGCCGCGCTCCCATTGCCACGTGGAGAACGAGCTCCTTATCGACCTGAAGCGGCTTAACGATTATGAGATCGACGAGAAGCACCTGTACGCGGTCGTCGGGACGGGCGTTATTTACTCGCCCTTCCAGCAGGAGGCGTTCAACCACGGCGGCTACGGCATCATCGGCGGCGGCGGCGCGCAGGCGTCCGTTATCGCCAACCTGATCGGCGACGGCTGGTCGCCCCTGTCGCACAGGGTCGGGCTGCCGCACAGGAGGATCCTCGGAACGGGAGCTGGTCCTTCCCGATGGAGAGATAGTGAAGATGGGCTCCCTCGCAGTCGGCGACGACCCGTTCTGGGGCGACGGCCCCGGCCCGGACCTCAGGGGCTTGCTCAGGGGCTTCACGGGCCTGCGCGGCTGCCTCGGCATCGTCACGAAAATGGCCGTGAAGCTGTTGCCCTTCCAGCCGGAAAGGCTCGAGCCGACGGGCATCGCGCCGAATACGGGCCTGAGCTTGCCTGAGAAGCGTGTGAAGTGGATTAATTTCCAGATGCCGACAAAAGAAGCCCAGGTGAAGGGCATGCTCGCGATAGGCCATGCGGAGGTGGCCGGCGCCGTGACGAAGGTGCCCCTCTTCTGGAGGGCGATTGCCAAGGCGGAGTGCAAGGAAGAGTTCTGGGACATCTGGGGTAAGGAGAACGAGGATACCATCAAAAACTTTTTCATCCTGCGGGTCCTGCTCATCGGCTTTACCTCCGAAGAGCAGATGGAGTATGACGAAAAGGTGGTCAACGACATCATGGCGGAGTTGGGCGGCATCCCGAGACCGACCAAGCCGACCGACGAGTCATGGCTCAAGAACGCGGACTCGGCGGGCATGTGGCTCATGACCGGCTCCTATATGTCGGTGGACTACATCATCGAGTCGATGTCGCAGGCGACCGTCCACGGCGAGAGCTACGCGAAGGTTAAAAAAGGCTACACGCCTCCACTGATGCCCGACTACGGCGACCCGGGATGGTTCCAGAGCTTCGAGCTGGGCCACCAGGGCTACTCGGAATTCCTCATTTACTGGGACCACGACGAGGACACGAACGGCGTAGACCAGTTCTACATCGATACGTCGAAGATGAACATAAAAGAGCGGTATTACACATCGCTCCTCGGCCCTCACCAGCCGCTGTTCCTCACCGGGCCGAAGTACGGTCCGAACTACCACATATTCATGCTCAAGGTGAAGGACGAATTCGACCCCATGTGGGTATGCCACCCGCCTGTACCGCTTGCGCACGACGAGTTCGTGGACAGGGCGCCGTGGATGAAGAAGATGAAGGATTGGGAGAGCCCCAAGAAGCTGCCCATGCCGAAGTGGTAAGACTGGCGGGATAGCGACAGAAGGCCGCCCGAGCGGGCGCCATCCGAAAGAACAGGCAGGCCGGGCCGTCATGGTCCGGCCTGTTTTTTTGGTGAGCGGGGTAACCGATGGAAAAGAATAGGGCCTTTTCGGTGGAAGAAATCGCCTCCTACCTGGCTGGCCGCCTGGAACGGCGCCGGAAAGGGGTAGGGGGCAAAGCGGCCGCTCTCAGGCCGCCCGGCAGACAGGGCGGGAGAGCGGCGGGCCGGATAAAAGCCCCGCGCGACGGCGCCACGGCTGCGGTGGTTGCAGACAGGCTCGCCGGCCTTGTCCTGGAGAAGCAGGACCTTAATAGGCAGGTCATCGCCGACGAGCGCGCCTGCGCGGGGAAAGAGCGCTCGATAGGGCAGGGCGCACTCCTCGCTGCGATCGGTGCGCCGGAGGGCGCAGACCTGAAAGGCGCCGACCTTAAGGCGCTGGTCGCCCGCATCGGCATCAGCCAGGGAGTGGAGAGGCTCGATTGAAGGGGCGAAAAAGCGGCTGGCCGATATCGACAGGGAGACGGCCGCGATGCTGGCCGACCCGGAGGTAGCGGAGGCCTACCGGAAGAAGACGGCGGACAGGATAGCCGTCATCCGTGCGGCCAGGGACGCCGAGAGCCTGCAAAAACTGATAGAGAAATCGGAGCTTGCACGGCTGCACCTCGTCGCCCACAGAAACGGGGCGGACCTCGTGCTGTCAGCGGCGGACGAGGAGACGGTAAGAAAGTACGCCGCAGTCTGCGGTGCTGCGCGCGAGAGGATCGAGCGCCTGATAGGGCGCGAGGACGTCTACTACGAGGCGAAGAGGCGCACCCTCCTCGAATACCGCCGCCAGCTCATGACGGGCGGGTTCGTGAGGACGGAAAGCGTGAAGGCGCAGATCATGCGGATCTTAAGCCACGTGCGACTGGGCATCCCCGTGTTCCTGCGGGGCCACCTGGGGGTCGGCAAGACGGAGACGGCGCTCCACGTATCGCGCGCCTACCTCGGGTTCGAGCCCGAGTTCATTTCAGGCTCCGAAGAGGCGACGAAGTACGATATCTACGGCCGGACGCAGATAGGCATAGGCAGCGACGAAGAGCGGCTTCAAGAGTACGCAAGGAGAATGGAAGAATACCGCCGCCTCCACCCGTCCGCCTCCGGCGCCGAATTGGGCGACGTCGAGCGCAGCTACTATCGGGCCATTGTCGTCCAGCGGCAGGCGACCAGCTTTTTCCAGTACGGCCCGCTCGTTCAGGCAATGAGACAGGGCAAGCCGCTCATCATCGACGAGATGGACGGCATACCGCACTCGATACTGATGCGCATCAACCACGTCCTCACGAGAAGGGCGGGGGACCGCATCAAGGTGCAGGAGAACGGCGGCGAGGAAATAGCCGTAGAAAAGGGCTTCTGCGTGCTTGCGACAGGCAACGTGAAATCGGCCCGGTACAAGCGTGAGGAGCTCGATGCGGCCTTCCTGTCCAGATGGTGGTCCGAGGACGTGAGATATCCGCCGCAGGGCGAGGCTTACGAAATCCTTTTGGCCGCGCTGATAGACAAAAGGGGCGAGCTTCGGATGCGTGCGCCCGGCGGCCTCGAAGACCTCAAACGGCTTACGGAGGCGGCCGCCGAGATACAGCGTATTTTTACAGGCGAGCGGATCGATTTCCTGGGCGAAGGTGCGGACGCGACAAGGGGTACGCCCGCGGGCTTAAAGAAAAGTGTCCTTTCCCTGCGCCACCTGTGGAACATCGTCAAGCCGTGGAAGGCGCACAATTACGACCGCCCGATAGACGACTATATCCTGAACGAGTTCATCAAGCCCGCAGTGGCCGAAGACCAGGTATACCTCGTGCAGTTGTTCTGCCGCTTCCGTTTTTTCAAGGACTGGACGGCAGACCGTTTCGAGATGCCCGGCCTTACGCCCGACAAGCTGGCTGCGTTCCAGGGAAGACAGGCACACTGAGTTGACATCAACCAAAGACCCGGCACCCGCTATATCCTCACGGCGCATCGTCGATGCCCTCTACGGCCGGCCGGGCGCCGGCAGGGGCGCAAAAAGCATCGAGGCCTTCAGGAAAAAAGGCATAGCCAAGCCTGCCCCGTTCGAGGCCCCTGTCTACGCGGGCGACGACCGGGAGTACGTCGTGGACCTTTCCGGGTTCGATGTAGTCAACGACCCTAGGGACGCAGGGGGCCGCATTGTTTTCCGGGCGACGCAGGGGGCAAAGGAATTCGTAGTCAACGAGAAGGGGGAAAAAGTCGGAGGCGAATTCGACGAGGCGAGCGACCCGCAGGTCATCGGCGACCGGTTTGCTTTCAGGGCCAGGCGCAGGGACAAGACGTTCATCGTCGGGGCGGACGGCGAGCGGGTAGGAGGGAAGTACGACGCAGTCGGCCTGCCCCGGTCCATAGGCGGTCATATCGCCTTCCGTGCGCGGCTCGGGGATAACTGCTTTATCGTGAGCGAGGACGGATCTCCGGCGGGCGGTGAATACGATAGCGTCGGCGACCCGCAGAACATAGGCGGCCGTATCGCATTCCGGGCGGTGCGGGGCGGCAGGGCGTTCATCGTGGACGGCAATGAGGTGGCGGGCGGTGAATACGATAGCGCAGGCGACCCGCAGAACGTGGAAGGGCGCGTCGTCTTCCAGGCGGCGGCAGGCGGAAGGCATTTTGTAATGGACGACGCAGGCCGCAGGATAGGAGGGGAATACGACTACGTAAGCCTGCCCCGGTCCATAGGCGGCCGCATCGCCTTCTGGGCGCGCCTCGGCACGCGATATTTCGTCGTAAGCGAAGACGCCGGCCGCGTGGGCGGAGAGTACGACTCAATCGGCGACCCGCAGGACATGGGCGGGCGCATCGCATTCCGCGCGATGGAGCGGATGAAGTGGTTCATCGTCAACGAGAAAGGCGAGCGGGTAGGCGGCCTTTACGATTCCGTGCGCGACCCGGCTTACGTCTGCGACAGATGCGTCTTCTGGGCCATGCTCAGCCACCGCTACTTTATCGTCGATGAAAACGGCGCAAGGATTGGAGGGGAGTACGACATAGTGAGCGGCCCGCGCGCTATCGGCGGCCAGGTGGTCTTCAAGGCGGTGGACCGCTTCAGGCAGTTCATCGTGGGCGAGAAGGCGGAGCGGATGGGCGGCGACTACGCTTACGTGAGCGCGCCCTATGACATCCACGGCAGGGTCATGTTCCGGGCGCGCTTCGATGCTGGTTTCTTTATCGCCGACGGAGCGGGCAGGAGAACCAGGCGCGAATACGACGCGATCCACACGCTGCGGCCGCTTGCCGGGGACCGGATGTATATCATCGCGAAAAAGCGGAACGCCTACATGAAAGAAACGTTTGCCATAGAGAAAGACATGGCCCGTATGGGGGCCGGGTGATGAAGAAAATGTCGCGCGCCGTGGAGGCGCAGACTATAGAGGCGGCGGAAAGGTTCTTTGCCGATAACAGGCAGGCCATCGCCGACTACGCGGAGTCCGCCGGCCTCGTCTTCGCTCCGGGGGAGCGCTGGTCGATAGACATGGCGGCCGGGCGCGGCACTTACGAGCCTGTTTTTTTCACGCGCCGAGGCTTCACGGCGGCAGAGAGCATGTGGGCGGTCTGCCACGAGATCGAGCACTTCAGGGACTGGCGCGCCGACCCGGAAGCCTACGCTGCGCTCTATAAAAGAATAGGCAGAGGGGGCAGGAGACTCGACCTCCTCTACCACGAGATCAACGACATCCTCGCGAACCGCGAGGAAGACCGCAGGTTCCCGGCCCACATCGAAACGCGCACCATGCTTTACGCGCGGAGGCTGATGCCCCAGACGGACTACACGAGAAGGCCCCGGCATCTGGCGTTCGTCGATGCTATCCTCAGGGAAAAGGTGCTGCCCGATGAAGAGGTTGCGTGTGTCCCGGAAGTGCGGGCGGAGCTGGACAGGCTGAGGAATATCGACGGCGAGGGGACGGACCTGATAGAGCTTGTATGTGACGCGGCGAGCCGCGCGGCGGACCGCTTCGATCTGATCAAGGACTACATCGAGCCTATATACGAGAGGTTCTTTCACCAGGACGTGGAGGAACGGGAGAGGGCGAAGCGGAAGAAGAAAAACGTCGCCGACGGTGACTCGGCAGAGCTGAGCATCGACGGCGCAAAGTCGGGGACCGGCAAGGCCGAGGCCGAGGTGGACCCCATGTCTGCGGAGGAATTATTCGCAGGCGAGTACGATGAGGCGGAGCAAAGGCTTTCCAGGGCGCTCTCCCCTAAAGAGGTCAGAGAGGCCGTGGCTGCCGAGATAGAGCGCCGCAAGGAAGAGCTGAGAACGCCGGAAGAGATGGCCAGGCGCCAGTTCAGGGCGCTCCACGGCGTGCCGGTGGAAGAGGTCGAAGACTACGCGGAGCAGTACGCGAAGGTGAGGGAGCATATCCTGCCCCTGCGGGCCGTCTTCGAGCGGGTAATAGCCAGGCGCAAGGAAGTGAGGCGGCGGCTCAAGGAGCGCACGGACCAGGGGGTCATCACCGACCCTTCGCTTCTCGCCCAGGCCTACATCGACAGTCTGAGCGGCATCGTCGATTCCCGCACGCAACTGGGCATCAGAATAGAGGAGCTTGACGAGCAACGGCCCCTCGATTTCGAGTTCACGCTGATCTGCGACGTCTCCGGCTCCATGAGCGAGAACTCACCCGGAGGCAAGAGCTACGAGCAGTGCCTTTGCGCCATTTTGATAACCGAAGCCCTCGACGAGTTCGAGAAGAAGCTCTATGAACAGAGGCGCGAGCTGCTGGTCGATCTGCGCGTCTTCACGGAGGTGCGCGGCTTCGGCGCAGAGGACGAAGAGCTGAAAGGCATGAGCAACGCAATCGACTACCGGACGCGCGTGGCCGTAAGCAGGCGGTTAGAGGCGTGCACGGGCAGGCGGACGGCCGATTACAAGTCGCTCGCCCACGTGGCCGCCGCCTTGGGCGGCGTGGCCGCGACTCCGGCAGAGGGCAGGGACCTGAAGAAAGCGGTTGTCCTTATCACGGACGGCGGCAGCGACGACCCGGCGCTGACGAAAGAGGCGAAAGGCAGGCTCGATACGCTGGGCGTCACGGTGAAGGCGATCCAGATAGGCGAACCGTCGAGCGAAGACATCGAAAAATTCAGGTACGTATGGGGAGACGACGGCCTGCCATGCAAAGACGTCTCGCAACTGGCGGCGACGTTGGAGAAGTTGCTGGAAGGGTTGTTGGAAGATTTGTAGATTCCGGGTGGTCTGACTCGAAAAATACGTGATCGTTTCTCGCGTCCATTGGTTCTAAAATAGCTTTTGCCCGTCGCCCAAGGGAAGGCGCAGAATGCTTTGTTCGCGGCGGCAGCGGCTGAGAGTGGAAAAATACTGAATGATTTATTCGGCACTCCAATACGGGAAATTAAGGGTGCTTTGTGCTATAATGGACCGAGGTGGGGTGCCGGACTGAGACGCGGGGTGGATAATGAAGAAGGAATATGTTGAGATTCTTTTTGAAGACGTAAAAGAGAAATTTGAATTGATCCTCGAAGGTCATGAAGGCCTGCGTCATGAAATCAGGGACGTGCGCCAAGAGATGAATGAGAAGTTCGAATTGGTTGACGTGAAGATTGGCGCGCTTAATAAGAAGATCGATCACGTGGCAGCCGATCTCAACGCGAAAATAGATCACGTAGCCGCTGATCTCGGTAGCAGAATAGATCACGTAGCCGCTGATCTCGGTAGCAAAATAGATAACGTAGCGGCTGACCTCTCCTCCCATCGGGCCGATACGGAAAGTCACCATAGAGGGTACAAAGTCTCGGAATAGCTTCAGCCTTTATCTTACTTGCTTAAAGTCTTGCTCAACTCCCCCATCGCCTTGCCGAATTCTGCCCAGTCGCCTTTTTTCAATGCGTCCTCTGCCTGGCGTAGCTCTTTGCGCGCGCGGCCGAGGTAGTCTTCGGATGGACGGGCTGCGGGTGTGGCCGCTACCGTTCTCGCGGTTGCCCCGACCTCGGCCACAGTGGGAATACCGCTGAAAACGGACCGGATCGCGCCTTCCAAGGTCGGCTGCATCGCCACGCGGGTGCCATAGGCCGCGATTACCCGGATCAACTGCGGAATATTCACATCCTCGGCGATCAGGTAGACGGGCTCGACATAGAGAAAGGAGTTTTCGATGGGGATCACTAGGAGGTTACCCCGGATTACCCTGGAGCCCCTCTGGTCCCACAGCGAGAACTGCTGGGATATGGTCGGTTCCTGGTCGATCATCGCCTCGACCTGCATGGGGCCATAAATGAGCCTTTCCTTGGGCAGCCTGTAGACGATGAGTCGGCCGTAGTCGGGCCGGTCGCAGACTGCGGCCATCCATGCCACCATGTTCTCCCTCTTGAATGGGGTCATGGGCAGCATGACGAGGAACTGTAGGTTCTGCTGGCCGGGCAGCCTGATGAGGGCGTAGTACGGGTCCATCGGTGAGACTTTGCCCGCGTACTTCTGGGTGGGCAGGGCCCAGACGTCTTCCCTGTTGTAGAAGACCCTCGGGTCCGTCATGTGGTAGATAACGAGCCTGTCCGTCTGGATGCGGAATATATCTTCGGGATACCGTATGTGCGCGGCCAATTCTTCGGGCATCTTCGACGCAGGCATGAAGGTGCCGGGGAATGCGCGGGCGTATGCCGCAAGCACAGGGTCGGCCGGGTCGCTTATGTATAACGTGACGGAGCCGTTGTATGCGTCAACGATCGCCTTCACCGAGTTGCGGATATAGTTGAGCCTGCTGCTATAAGGGTCCGAGTACGGGTAGCGGGAGGAAGTCGTGTAGCAGTCCTGAATCCAGAAAAGTTTGCCGCCCGCAACGACCAGGTATGGGTCCGGGTCGAGGGAGAGAAAGGGGACGATGCGGCTGACCCGCTCGCGCACCGTCCTGTAAAGCTGTACCCTGGAATCAGGCTTGATGTAGCCCGATATGAGGATATTGGAATCCATCAGCTCCCAGGCGAAGAGCAGCCTTTTCCAGAAACCGCCTATGGGGATGCCGCCCGTGCCAGCGTAGCTCGTGTAAACGTTCTTGTCCCCTTTGGGGTAGTCGAACTCCTCGACGCCCGTCTTCACTATGGAGTAGCCGCTCATATTTTCGCCGTAGTAGATGGACGGCCGGTCGATCTTGATGAGGGTCGATTCGGGCGGGACGTCTTTAACGATCATGCGGGGAAAGCCTTCCGGCGTGATCTCCGATACGTAGCTCATAGCGAGGCCGTAACCGTGGGTGAACTCGAGGTGCTGGTTGACCCACGTCTGGGCCTGCTGTAACACCTGGTCGGAGAGCTCCCTGGCGGATATCATCACCTGCCTGTAGCCCTCGCCCGGCAGTTGGTAGCGGTCTACGTCCACCTGGGAGAAGCGGTAATAGAGCCGCATCTCCTGCGTCTGCCTGTAAGTCTGGAGCACGGGCCTCCAGTCCCAGAGGCGGATATTTTTCAGCGTGTCCGAGTTGCGGGCGACAGAGGCGGTGGAAAGGTCGTCGCGTGCCGAAAAGGGTCGCTCCTCTACCTTGTCGAGCTGGTATGCCTGCCTGGTCAAGGCGATGTTGTGCTCAAGGAAAGGCTTTTCCAGGGACAGCTCATTCGGCTGCACCACGTAAGACTGGATAATGGCCGGCAGGATGCCGAGGACGATCACCATCATGACGATGTAGCCGCCTACCCCCACCAGCACGGTCTTGATTGCCCTTTGCTTCAGGTTCCACAGGACGAGCGCAGCCAGGAGCGCGGTTGCGCCTACCATGATCCAGAGGCAGACCCGCACCACGTGGTAGTCCGTATAGCCCGCCCCGAAAACCGCCCCCCGCTTTTCATAGAGAAGGCCGAATATGGAGAGGTAGTGGCCCGTGCCCCAGACGGCCAGGAAGATGACGAAAAGGGCCGACAGGTGGACGAACATGCGGGTGTTCTTGAGCGAGTCGGGGGCGAGCCTTACCTGCCTGTACAGAAGGTAACCGACGAAGGTGATGGGGATGGCGAGAAACGTTATGCCTGAAAGGCTGCCCTGTATCGCCTCGTAGGCCGGCAGCTTGAAGATATAGAAGCCGATATCGCGCCCGAAAAGCGGGTCCACGCGGCCGAAAGCGCCTCCCCATAGGTATCTTAGGAAGGTGTCCCACGCGGAAGATATGCCCAGGGCGAAGATAAGGGCCGGAACGACCGCCATGACTATGGCGATGATGCCCGCCGGCCGGGCCCCCACGCGGAGCTCGTAGACGTCGGCCATGTCTTCGCCCTGATACTGAATGAAGCCGCCCTTTTGCCTGCCCGCCGCGATCTTGAGGTTGATCCAGAGGTAGAGGAATACGAACGCCGCTGCGACGGCGAACAGCAGGACCTTAATCCAGATGAGGCCCAGGAAGAGGGGGCTGTAGCCCAGCTCGATCATCCAGAGCCAGTCCACCAGCCCGCCGGATGCTTTCGACAGTATGGCCAGCAGGACGAAGAAGAGGATGAAGGCAACGAAGAACTTGATAACCCGTGGGTTCGGCATATTAACGCCGACCCCGCCCGTCCCGCCGCCGTGCACATCGCCACCATTACCCCGTTGCGAGAACGCCACCTTATCCTCCAATGTTACGGCGAATTTGTTTCCTGTTGAATATTACGCCCTTACCGAATGCTTTGCAAGCATTCGGTAATTGGGGGCTTAGGCTCTTTTCGCGCCTAATGCGGGCGACCCTTCGGTGCAGCGTGCTCACGTACAACAGAAGTACGCTCCGCCGCGCGCCTTCAGGGTCTACGCATTATTCATCGAAAATAGCCTAAGCACTTCTCACCTTTGCCCATACTTACTTTCGCGGACGAGCGCGCTTTCCTGACGTCCTCGCAGGTAGGCGCCCCGTCCTTGGGTGAAACCGTGTAGATGTCTGTAGCTATAAGAAAGTCCTTATATTCCGGTACCTTGGTCGTTACACCGGCGAACGTGGGGAGAAGCACCTGGTGGTCGCATGCCCGCAGCTCCAGGCGGCCCGCCGGCGTCTTCTCCAACACCATGCCTTCAAGGGCATCGACGAACTTCTCGTTGTTATATTTCCCGCCCAGCTTTTCGAGCGCCTTTATGATGAACTGGCCGGCCACGTAGCCGTTGAAGGACGGCATGGTCGGGTACTTGCCGAAGAGCTTGTTATATTCCGCCGCGAATGCTTTGTTCTCCGGCGTCTGCGGGAAATAGAAAAGGTAATTCGCCGTCCCGAGCACGCCCTCAGGGGCCTCCAGGCCGTTGGCCGCGAGCATCGTGTGGTCGATGGCCGTGTGGATGTAAATCGGGATCGCCTTCGCGAGCCCCGTCGCCTTGGCCGCTTTCAGGAAACCTATGATGCTCGACCCGGCGCAGCCGAGAATGATGAAATCGGGCTTGGCCGACATCCACTGGGTTATATAAGGGCCGAAATCAGGCTCTCCGACCTTCCACCACGTCGTGCCCATCAGTTGCACGTTCGGCTTCTGGGCCTTCAGGTAGGTCCATACGGCGCTTGTTATGGCGTGGCCGTACTCCATGTCGTCGCCGGCGATCCAGTACTTGACGTAAGGCTTCTTCGCCAGGACGTGGGCCGCCGCCTTGCCGGCCATGGTGCTGTTCTCGTCTATCTCGAAGACGTAGCGGTGGCCTTTCTCGCCCGTGATCTTTTCGCTCTTCGCCCCCGTGTTCAGAAAAGGCGCCTTCTCTCTTTTTGCGAACTCGGAGACGGCGAGGGTCGACGCGCTGCTGATGGTGCCGAGCAGTATGTCCACCCGCTCCTTCATGACCAGCTCTTTCGCCATCGCCAGCGAGATGTCCGGCTTGAACTTGTCGTCCCTGGTCACGAACTCGATCTTCGTGCCGTTGACGCCGCCTTTCGCGTTCACCGCGTTGATAGCCATCTTGAAGCCGTTCAGGTTATCGATGCTCATCGGCGCAGCGCCGCCGCTGTATGCGTCTATGATCCCCACCTTCAATACGCCCGGCGCGGCCTGGCCCGTCCCGCACATCACAAAGAGTACCCGCCAGGACGAACGTCGCAATTACAAGCCAACCTCTCCATTGCCTCATAAAACACCCCCTTTAAGCTGCTATGTGCCTCATGTGGTTATGGTGTCAGGAAGATAAATGGAAAAAACCCCGATGGATGCCGTCTTGATCCCCCTTACCGCAAACCGCGATCCCCGTCAGCCACCATGACCGATGGCGCATGAGCGATTGTACCACTGAAGGGGGCGGGGAGGCGAGGGAAATTTGGGGATGGGCGGCCGGATGACTACCGAATTAGCGGAAGGGCTATGGGCCGAAACCGACACATCCTTGAGTGGCCGTACTTCACGCGCCACACGCTCGGACAATGCGTCCTCAGCAATATCCATATCATACCGGATCATACCGGCTTAACAGCAACGCGGGCGCGCCATTTGTCGTTAATGCGCCTTGCATACCCCATCACGTAGATTTATGAGAAAAGCAGCCTGTCCCCTTTTCGTTCCCTTTTCATCCCCGGGCAATAAGTTACAGAAGTTACCTTCGTCCACCATCTGCCTTAGCAGCCTATTTAGGCGTCTCGGGCAATTGTTCTATCGTCTCCTTTATAAAGATGGCAGGGACGACTCCGGCAAGTCCTAACATATGCCGCTCCAGGCGCTTTTCTCTGAGGCTTTCAACTTGTTCTTCGGCGAATCTTTGTTCTGAGACGAGCCCCATAATAGCTTGTATGGGGCCCAACTGCATCGCATCCTGATAGCCTCTAATCGACTCAGCAAAATAGACTGGACCACCACTGTTGCCCTCAAAAACATTAAAATCAAACAGAAAGGTTTTGACTGATTTCATTGGAATGAGAGGAAAACTGGCGATTTGTCCACTTCTCAAAATCGGAAAACCAGCGTCATTAGCCGCATTTAACAGTGGAAAACCCAAGCAGGATAGGCGGTCTCCTGGATGAATCTGCCATCGTTGGAGTAATTCGTCAGTTGCAAGATAACTCATGCCAATCAGTTGGAGATCAATTTCGCGTGGCAGAGAAACATACATTACCGCCACATCCATGCTCGAATGCTGGACCCAAAGCGGGGTCGAACCGCGACGAATCTGGATCGGGTGCAGCACTTTAAGAAAAGAGTCGCCTGTACGTTTTCGGAGAACAAGTGTGGCCGTGTCTCCTTTCATTCTGTTCAAGACATGGGCCGCAGTAACCAAAACGGCGTAGCTCCGACCCTTGGCCTCTTTTGTCGGTTTCCCGATGATGAACGCAGTGCCCGTTGAATTCTCTCCTGTCAGCATGAAGGTTGACAGCATCAAAGTCGTATTAATATCTGGAGTCTCCTCAGAACAGGCAAGAACGGGACTACATAGAACGACAATGATGAGTAGCACCCATTGTTTCATTGAACTCCCCCATGCTAACAACTCTTAATTTACCTCTTAAAGAGTAACAATAGAGAGAAGAGACGCTCTTAAGAAAACAATAAATAACTTGCCTCTCAGCCCTTTCTCCAGTAACTCATACTCCCCGTTCTCGCAATCATAACCGATTGTAGCACCTGTTATCGGTTCGGTCGAGCAAAATATTGCTCTTCAAGAATAACCGGGTGAGCATCATGGCCGTAAACGGAGACCTTACCGATATAACTGACGTAATCTAACAGGCCGGAAGGATTATTGGAAACCCGATGCGCCCGTAGTCGGCAAACCGTCGAACGGGGCCGGGGTGGGCCGGAGGAAATTGCGATGGATTTCGCGTTGCTTTTCGAAGAAGCGAGCCGCAGCATACGTATCGTGTATGTGAGGACTCGTGCCGAGAAAACGGCGCGAAAGGCGCGCAATTAACCCGGTCCACCCCGGCCCCCCTGTTAGCCGAAGCGTCCTGTGATGTACTCCTCGGTTTTTTCATGCCTGGGTGACGTAAATACGTCTGCTGTTTTTCCGAATTCCAGCAGCTCTCCCAGCAGCATGAAGCCTGTATAGTCGGAGGCGCGTGCGGCTTGCTGCATGTTGTGTGTCACTATCAGTATCGTATAATCCTTCTTCAGCTCTTCCATCAGCTCTTCGACGCGCATCGTCGCTATCGGGTCGAGGGCCGAGCACGGCTCGTCGAGTAGGATTATCTCAGGCTCTATCGTTAGGAGCCGCGCTATGCAGAGCCTCTGTTTCGTCTCTTCGGATAGAAGGAGCGCAGGCTGCTTCATACTGTCTTTCAGGTCGTCCCACAGGCCAACCGCCTGCAGGCACCGCTCCACCACCTCGTGCCGCCTCTTCCTTATGCCGTGGACGGCCAGGCCGTAGACCATGTTTTCCCATATGGAGAAGGGGAAGGGGTTCGGCCTCTGGAAGACCATGCCTACCCTGCGCCGCAGGTCGATGATGTCCATCGTCTCGATAGATGCGCCGTCGATCGTGATGTCGCCCTCTATGGTGACGCCGTCCACCAGGTCGTTCATCCTGTTGAAGCAGCGCAGGAGCGTCGATTTCCCGCAGCCCGACGGGCCTATAAGAGAGGTGATGGAGTTCTTATACACCTGGAAATCGACGCCTTTGAGCGCGTGAAAGAGGCCGTAATGCAGGTTCAGCCCTTTCGTGCGCAGCGCAGTCTGCAAGCCTGTTGAAAAGTCTTCTCTCATCCGAATTTCCCCAGCACGTAATCCTCGGTCAGCTTGTGCTCCGGCTTCGTGAAGACGTTAACGGCCCGGCCGAACTCGATGAGCTTGCCCATATAGAAAAAGGCGACGAAATCGGACGCCCTGGCAATCTGCTTCGTGTTGTTCGAGACGAGGATGATGGTATGGTACGTCTTAAGCTCCGATATGGCCTCTTCGATCTTGGCCGTGGAGATGGGGTCGAGGCCGGAGCACGGCTCGTCGAGCAGGATGATCTCCGGCTGCAAAGCCAGCGTGCGCGCCAGGCAGAGCCTTTGCTGCTGGCCGCCCGAAAGCTTAAGGGCCGATTCGCTCAGCCTGTTTTTCACCTCATCCCATAGGAACGCTTTCTTGAGGCTTTCCTCGACGATGGCGTGAAGCTCCGAGCGCTTGTTGACGCCCTTCAGGCGCGACCCGAAGGCGACGTTCTCGAAAATGGAGCGGGGCAGGGGGATGGGCGTGGCGAAGACGGTGCCCACCTTTTTCCGCAGGGCCGTGTCATCGGTCTTGTCAGAGAGCAACCCGAAGCCCTCGACATAGACCTCGCCTTCGAAGCTGCCGTTGTCCTCGAAGTTTATCAGGCCGTTGATGACAGAGATAAAGGACGATTTGCCGCTCGCGGACGGCCCCATGAGGCCGAGCACGGATTTCTCGTAGACGTCGAGGTCTACCGATTTGAGCGCCTCCTTTTTGTCGAAGCGGACGCTCAGGTTTCTGACCCGTATCTTCGTATTGTGCTGCATCAGGAATACCTGGCTATCATCCTGTGCATGATCCAGTACGCCAGGACGTTGATGATGAGAATGGAGAAGACGAGGACGAGGGCGGTAGCGTAAGCTTTTTCCATGGAGATGCCCTCTCTGGCGAGGATGTAAAAGTGGACGGCCATCGTCCTGCCCGAGTCCATTATGCTCGCGGGCAGCCGGAGCGAGCTGCCCATAGTGAAGATGACTGCGGCCGTCTCGCTCACCGCCCTGCCTATGCTCAGCATTATGCCCGTGAGGATGCCGGGGGCCGCGGAAGGCAGTATGACGCGGGTCACCGTCTCCCACTTCGTCGCGCCGAGAGAGAAACTGACCGTGCGCAGGTTCTTCGGGACCGCTTTAATGGCCTCCTCGCTTGTCCTGATGATCGTCGGCAGCACCATTATCGCGATGGTCAGGGTGCCCGACAGAAGCGACCAGCCCATCTTGAGCTTGATGACGAAAAATATGAAGCCGAACAGGCCGTAAATGATCGAAGGTATGCCTGCAAGCGATTCTACGCCGAAGCGGATCACGCGGGTCAGGTTAGATTCCCTCGTGTACTCGGTGAGATATATCGCAGTGCCGATGCCGAGAGGCGTGGCGAAGGCTATCGAAAGGACGCCGAGGAAGAGCGTGCCCACGATGGAGGGGAAAATGCCGCCGAGCCTGCCCATATCTTCCGGGTAGGAGAAGATGAATTCCGTCGTGACGTAAGGGAAGCCCTTGACGAAGATGACAAGGACTATCGCGACCAGGATGGCAACAGTGAAGATAGCCTGGGCGCTGAAAGCCACCCGCATCGCCTTGTCGGTAATCCTCGGAGGCACCCTCACTTTGCGACCCTCCTCTTCACCCAGAAATTTGCGAGAAGGTTCAGGCTCATGATGATCACGAGGAGGACGACGCCGGTGGAGAAGAGGGACTCCCTGTGGTCTCCCGTTGCATATGCCAGCTCGAGGGCGATATTGCTCGTGAGGGTGCGCAGCGGGTCGGTAAGGCTCGTGGGTATCTTGAGGGCGTTGCCGGCGACCATGATAACTGCCATCGTTTCCCCGACTGCCCGTCCCATGCCGAGTATGAAGCTTGCGAGGATGCCGGAGCGCGCGGCCGGCAGCACGATCCTGTAAACCGTCTGCCATTTCGTCGCTCCCATGGCGAAGGAGCCCTCCCGGAAAGCAGGCGGGACGGTCATGAGCGAGTCGAAGGAGATGCTCGTAATCGTGGGGAGTATCATGATCCCGAGGACTACCGAGGTGGAGAGTATCGAGAAACCGGAACCTCCGAGGTATTCACGGATAAGCGGCACGATATAGATGACTCCCAGAAAGCCGTAGACGACCGAGGGTATGCCGGCGAGCAGCTCCAGAGACGGCTTCAGCACTATTTTTGTTTTCTTCCCGGCGTATTCCGAAAGGTAGACTGCGCACGCAAGGGCGAGGGGGGCGCCCACGATGAGCGCGCCGAAGGTGACCATGAATGATGAGATGATCATGGGGAAAATGCCGAAGAACCCCTTGGTCGGCGCCCACTTCATGCCGAACACGATATTTCTGACCCCTACCTTATAAAAAAGCGGCAGCCCTTCCGTCAGGATGAAGAGGAAAATTATAAAAAGAAAAAGCAGGGACGAGAGGGCGAAGAGGATAAGCACGAGCCTGATGAAGTTTTCCTTGCCGAACGCTTTCTTATTCATTAATCGGAATGAGACCTTCCTTTTTCAGTATCTGCTGCCCTTCTCTGGAAAGCACATAAGCCATAAAAAAACCCGCCGCCGCGCCGGGCTCTCCTTTTGTCAGGTAGAGGAACGGCCTGACGATGCGGTATTTCCCGCTCATTATATTGGCGGCCGTTGCGTCCACACGATCGACGGCGACAGCCTTCACCTTGCTGTCTAATACCCCCAAAGAGATATACCCGATGGCGTAGGGGTCGGTTGCGACGACCTCCTTGACCGAGCCGTTCGAGTCCTGCACCATCGTGCTGTCGTCGATGCCCGTCTTGCCCATCACCAGCTCTTCGAAAGCGCCCCGCGTGCCGGACCCTTCTTCCCTGGTCACGGTGTCTATGTTCCTGTCTATCCAGCCCAGAGATTTCCAGTTTTTGAGCTTCCCGCTGTAAAGGTCCCTTATCTGCTCTAAGGTTATGTTCCTCATCGGGTTTGCCGGATTAACGACGATGGCTATCCCGTCGTGGCATATGACCGTTTGCTTCAGAATCAGCTCGTCGCCTTTCAGCTCCCTGGAAGACATGCCGATACCCACGGTTCCGTTGACGCAGGCCTGGATGCCTGCCGACGAGCCCCCGCCCTGTACGTTGACCGTTATGCGCGGGTGCTCGATCTTGAAGTGCTCGGCCAGTTTTTCGGTGAAAGGCATGACTGACGTCGAGCCTGCTACAGTGACCGTGCTGCGGGCTTTTGAGGCGCCCTCCGCCTGGCCGTTGCAGGCGAGCAGACAGGGCACGAGTAAGAGAAGAAGCAGACTGCCGAACGCAATTCTCATAAGGAGTCTGACGGGTTGCTTCAGGTGCCTGATTATCTTTCCGTCCACCAGGAATATGACCAGCTCGGCGATGTTGACCGCGTGATCGGCCAGTCTTTCGAGATATTTGCCTATGAAGAGCAGCCTGGTGGCGCGTGAGATGGTCTTCAGGTCCTCTGACATATAGGTCAGCAGGCTCGCGGAAGACCTGCTCTGTAACATGGTCCACCTTCTCGTCGTCGCTCATGACCTTCGACGCCAGACGCGTGTCTTCCTTCACGAACGCCTCAAGCGATTCTTTCACCATAGTCTGGGCGATCTCGGCCACGTGAGGCAGGTCGATATACGGCTTCAACTGGGGCTCCAGGTTCAGGTCGAGCACCCGCTCGCAAACGTTGACCGCCATGTCCCCCATGCGCTCAAGGTCGTAGTTGATCTTTATAGCAGTCGTGATGAATCGAAGGTCCTTTGCCGCAGGCTGCCTGAGGGCGAGCAGCTTCAGGCAAAACTCCTCTATCTCGACCTCGTTCCTGTTTATGTCGTCATCGTCAGCGATTACGCGTCTCGCCAGCTCGGAGTCCCTGTTTTGCAGGGCATCGATGGCATTGCGCACTGCCTTCTCGACAAGCGACCCTTCAAAAAGGATCTTTGCCTTCAGCTCCCTAAGCTCTTCATCGAAAAGCTTGTAAATATGTCCCTCGATCAATAGTTATGCCCTCCCCACCCAATTATAGAATGTTTTCGTACGGGACACAATAGCGCCGATAACCGGGCTGGGCTGACCCACCGATCTAATCGTGAAAAACCGTGCCGCCGTGTCCCTTTCTCTTTATGAGGGGGCGACCGGGTACCCGCTGCGGGTGTCCCGGTAATTGGCCCGTTCACATCGCTTGACACAACGGCGCCAATTTTGTATACATATACGGCAACATTGAACGTGCAGACAGGAGAGGAGCTTAAAGTGACGACGCACAACTATTCCTTTTTCTTTTTTAGGAGGGCTCATCCTTGCCCCTGACGTGAGATAGCGACAGGAGCCGTGGGTGAGCCCTTTGCGCGCCCGCGGCTTTTTTGTTTCGATTGAAAGGCCGTGGGACCAAAAGTCTCACGGCCTTTCGGCTTGTTCGGGCACCATCAGACCATCGATAAGGAGGACGTTTTAAATGGCCGTCAACATCCAGAAACCAATCCGGCTGACCGGGCACCTTTTCCAGTTGGGGACCCCTGCCTTTCCCGTCTATCTCTCGATAGGGAAGGAAGCGATGCTCGTGGAGGGCGGAACAGGCGCCACGTTCCGGATGATCGTCGACCAAATCGATTATCTCGGGATCGACCCGGAAACGATCAAGTATATAGTCCTGACCCATTCCCACCCCGACCATATAGGCGCCGTCCCGCACCTTCAGCGCGCCTGGCCGCATATGCGGCTCCTCACGAGCGCGACGGGCAAAGAGGTGCTGGGCAAGACCACGCTCTTCAAGCAGTTCCAGATCGTAGACCTGGGGATAGCGCAACTCATGAAGGCAAAGGGAGAGATAGACGCGCTGCCCGACCCGATAAAATATTACGCCTTCCAGGTAGACTCCGTCGTGAAAGAGGGAGACAGGATCGATTTGGGGGGAGGCATCGTATGGCGCGTTTACGAGACGCCCGGCCATTCACCCTGCCATATCTCGCTTTTTGAGGAGCGGGAGAAAACCCTGGCCCTGGGGGACGCGGGCGGCTTTTACGTGCCCGGAAAGTGCGCCTTCTGGCCCAACTATTTCGAGTCCCTCGACAAGTACTGCGCGAGCCTCAGAAAGCTCGCCTCTCTTCCCGCCTGCCGGGCCGTCCTTAGCCACAACGGCATGATCGATGGCGACGTATCGGGTCACCTGCAAAAAGCCATGAAAGCGGCCGAGCTTTATCACCTGGAGACGGTCGCAAGGGTAGCCCGCGGGGAAAGCGCGGAAAAAATCGCCATGGACAAGGCCAGGTTCGTAGACAGCCTGACGGACATCCAGCCTTTCCGGACCATATACGACCTGTGCGAGCTGATGATTAAGAATTCCACCTCAAACGGCAAAGGCGATTACCTGTCCAGGGCCGCCGGTGAATAGGACGCAAAAAACGGGTGGGTAAGCCGGGCCTTTTAGAGCGTTTTGCAAAGTTAAGCACCGATTCTCTCGGTCGTCACCCCGGTGAAAACCGGGGTCCAGTACTTGCAAACTCTTAAAAATACTGGATGCCGGCTTCCGCCGGCATGACGAAGGGAGACGAACCGGCGGAACTCAAACGGGAATGAATTCTGCGGAATGATATAACGCCCATGCCTGCCCACACCCGGTGTTCGCGCCTGCTTCTTTTAAGCGCTTACTTCTTGATGCCCGCCAGCCTTTTGGCCGCGCGCTTTTTGCTCTCAAGGTCCGTTTCGCGATAAATCGTTACCCTGTGCGCCTCAGGCGAGCCGCCGCCGTGGATGTCGGAGATCGTGTCCGCGCTTTCCAAGGCCATCTTCTCGACGAACCTGTACATCTTCACGCGGTCCCCTACGTCATGGCCGCCCGCCGCTTTGAGGTACTTCTTCAAAAGCGGCCCGACTTCCGGGTTGTCGAAGTCCTTGTCGGATGGAAGGTCCGCTACGAACCCGCCGCAGATATCGATCATAAGGCGGATCGCCTCGGCCACTTCCTTGCCCTCGTGGAGCTTGGAGGCGTTGGCCAGCACCGTGTTGATATAATAGTTGCCCGAAGGCTGCCTGCGTCCCTCGTAGGAAGCCGCGAGGCAGCATGCGTAGAGCGTCTCCGCCCTGTGGATCATGTCGATGATCTTCTGCTTGTGGTGGCTTACCTTTGCGGTGCCGTTATAGTCCATCAGCGTCAGGGCCGCACCGATCATGCAATCGATCTTGCCCGACTTGCAGCCGCCGTGGCTCTGCCTGTGGAGGGACGAGAACTTTACTACCATATCCTGGGCGAACTCCGTCTCGCCGCACATAAAAACACGTTCCCAAGGCACGAACACGTCGTCGAAAATGACCGTCGGGCAGTACTTCGAATAGAGCGTGTTCCCGATGTCGCAACCGTCGATTTCGCGCATGTCGAGCGTAGACCTGCCGACCACGTGTATCACCCCCTTCGTATCCGCCGGGACCGCGAAGGCAAGGGCGTAGTCCTTGTCGTCCTTGCCCATCGCGCGCGTGGGCAGGACGATCAGCTCGTGGACCGACAGCGACCCCGTCTGGTGGGCCTTCGCTCCGCGCACGACGATGCCGTCCTTCTTTCTTTCCACTACGCGCATGTACATGTCTTTGTCCGGCTGCTCCGTGGGGCCGAGGGAGCGGTCGCCCTTCACGTCGGTTACGCCTGCGTTGGCGGCCAAGTCGTTCTTCTGCACGTGCTTCAGGAATTCGGTGAAGCGGGCGTTGTATTCCGTCCCGTATTTCCGGTCGATGTCATAAGTGACGATGGCGAGCGTCGAGAGGCAGTCGAGCCCCGTGCAGCGCTGGTGGCAGGTGCCCACGAAGTTGCCGAGCCCTCGGTTGACCTTTACCCGCGCCACCAGGTCTTCGATGCTCGAAGGGGGCAGGGTGAAGCGGTTGACCGGCTCGTTGATGAGGGGTGACTGCGTGACTACGTAATCCCTGTACTCGTCCATGCCCGCTATCTCATAAGTCGCCCCGGTCGCCTCTATGCCTGCCCGCAGGCGCGGGTGGTCCACAATGTTCGTAAGGCGCTCGCCGAACATGTAAGCCGTGGGATGCAAAGCCCGCAGCGACTCTATATACTCTTCTCTTGTTTTAAGTCCCATTTCCCGTAACCTCCTTGCAATATGATGATGCGAATCAGAATTCCGATCGTTCCTGCTCTGCCAACATCTGCCGGACGGCATCCAAAACCTGCCGCTTGACGCTCGATACGTGCCCCGCAATAATAGAGCGCGCCTTCTTCGCGTCCTTCCGGACGATGCAGTCGTATATCTGCTGGTGCTCCTCGTCGACCGACTGGAGCGATGAAACGGGGAGATAATTACCGCCGTACTTGAGAAAAAGTATGTCGAACAGGTTTTGAAGGATACGCATTTGCGTTTCCTTGCCCGATATCGACGCAAGGGTCAGGTGAAACTCCTTGTTTTTGAAAAGCCTTTCTTTCAGGTAGGACTCCCGCTGCGCAGACCTGTGGGCCTCGAGTGCGGACTTCAGCTCCGCAAGCGCCTTAGCGTCCATGCGCTCCATGGCAGGCTCGACCAGCGAAGTCTCAAGCAGCTCGCGCAGCTCGTATATCTCCTCTATCTCCTTCGTGCTGAACGGCGCCATGACGTAGCCCCGGTTCGCCTCGTGGCGCACGAACCCCTGCAGCTCCAGCCATTTCAGCGCCTGGATGATGGGCGTCGGGCTCATCTGCAGCCGCTCCGCAAGCTCCCGGTAGGCGATCTTTTGGCCCGGCACAAGCTCTTTATTGTAGAGCATCCGGCGCAGGCCCTGGTATGCGGCCCGGCTCCGGTCCTCTCCTTCACCATGCGTGTGATCAGTCACGATTTTTGCCACTACTCGTCCCCCCTTGTGGACGAACAAGCAACTTAATCTAAAATTTAATTAACTTTTCGCCTGGGGTCAAGCAAATTATGGGCTTCACGAGAAAGACTGTTGAAAGGCTCGGCGGGTTTATGCAGCTTTTCTGGCCTTGAGCGTCTTCCTGAGTCTTATCAGGCCGGCTTCTATCCTCACGAAGGAGATGCTCTTTCGGTCCATCTTGTCCAGGTCCAGGCCGTACCTGCCGGCAAGGTCTTTTACAATGGATAGCGGCTCGGGGTCGGCTTTTTTCCAGTATGGCCTCAACTCCCTCAGGAATATGTTGACCGTCACGGGGCCGACGCCGTAAAAGCCGAGTATCCTGTTTTCCAGGTCCCGGCTGTCCGCGGCCTCACGGTGCAGGCGGCTTAGGCTGCCCCCGTAATCCTTGATGAGCTGCTCGCAATTGCGCAGGATCTCGCGCGATGTCTTTTCGTCGTAGCGGACGTATCCGCCTTCCCTCATGATGGGGTGGACGAGGAAATTCCAGCCTGCCTCAATGATGGCGTGCGGTGTCAATTTACCGTGTTTTTCGAAGGCCCGATAAGTACGCTCGGCGACCGACTCCGATATGCGCGCCCCGAACAGGACGCTTGCGAGGAACCACTTGAACAGCTCGGCATCGTTTCCTCCCTTGAGATCGATGCCGAGCTCCTCGGCATACGTCCGGCTCTTCTTGAGGGAATTGACGCTAATGTCGCGGCCCTCCGCCGCTTTCTTCCCCATGCAACCAACGTAATCTCTTTTTTTTCAAAAGAAAAGGGGGTTTACGTTGGATTAAGCTCGACCGGTTTTTAGCAATGCTCGCAAAGGCTTTCGCATTTCTGAGGCTCGTGTGGCGCCGCCTTCGTCAGCTCCGACCGCAGCGTAAAGCCCGAGCCTAAAGCACCCTCTGTATAATCGATCTTTATCGGCTTTACCCTGCCAAGCAGTGTTTTGTCGACAATGAACGTCAGGCCTTTCTCCGTGAAGATATGATCGTCCTCCCTTTGCTCGTCGAGGCCCATCACGAGATACGGCCCCTTCCATCCGCCCTCGGTCATCAGGACCCTTATGCTACGTGTCCCTTCGCGCCCTTCGAGGAGCTGCTTCATCACTTCCGATGCTTTTTCGCTTACCTCAAACATGCGAGCCTCCCTGGCTTTAGTTCAGGGCGAGGCAACCGCCTGCCCCGGCCTTTCGTATCGATCGCTTTGAATGGAATCTAATGGTGGGAGGATTAATTGTCAACCGGCCGATAGCCGGAGGGATTTCCGACGGGGCGCCAGCCCGGCCGCTACCCGTTTAAAGCGGCGCGGCGGCGTTCGAGATCGCCGAGGATCTGTTTGCGCAGGCGGATGCTGGCGGGGGTGACCTCCACCAGCTCATCGTCGTTGATGTAGGAGATGCACTCTTCCAGGGTCATCCGAATGTACGGCGTCAGGATGACCGCGTCGTCCGAGCCGGATGCCCGCATGTTCGTAAGCTTCTTGCCCTTGGCCGGGTTGACCACAAGGTCAGTCTCCCGTGAATGCTCGCCGATAATCTGCCCCTGGTAGACCTTCTCGCCGGGGCCCAGGAAAAGCCGCCCGCGCTCCTGGAGGTTGAACAGCGCGTAGGCGACGGTCGTGCAGTTATCCATGGCGACGAGGACCCCTTTGGTCCGGTTTCTGATCTCCCCCGCGTATTCGGCGAACCCGGCGAAGACGTAGTTCATAACACCCATGCCGCGTGTCTCCGTCAGGAACTCCGAGCGGAAGCCGAGGAGCCCCCTGGTCGGTATCCTGTACTTGAGCCGCGCCATGCCGTTCTTCTGGTCCATCGCGAGGAGCGACCCGCGCCTGCCGCCGAGGTTCTCGATGACCCTGCCCATGTAGTTCTCGTCAACGTCGATGATCAGGTCCTCATAAGGCTCCAGCGTCTTGCCGCCCTCTTCCCGCAGGATGACGTGCGGGCGGGTTACCTGGAACTCGTATCCTTCCCTGCGCATCTTCTCGATGAGGATCGACAGGTGCAGCTCGCCTCTGCCGGAGACCTTGTACCCCTGCGCGTCCTCAAGCTCTTCGACGTTGAGGGCCACGTCCGACAGGGTCTCCTTGAAGAGCCTGTCGCGCAGGTGACGGGACGTGACGTACGTTCCTTCCTTGCCGTAGAAAGGCGAGTCGTTCGGGACGAAGCTCATCGAGACGGTCGGCGGGTCCACCATAATGCCTACAAGCGGGATGGGGTTGGCGGCCTCCGTCAGCGTTTCGCCGATCGTGATCGACTCTATACCGGCCACGGCTACGACTTCGCCCGTGCCCGCCTCGTCCGTCTCCTTCTTCTCCGCGCCCCTGAAGCTGTAAATCTTCCTTACGCGCGCGGGGCGAGGTGTGCTATCCGGCGTGGCTACTACGATTTCCTTGTCTGTACGTATGCTGCCGGAAGTGATCTTGCCGATGGCGAGCCTGCCCAGGAAAGGCGAATAGCTGAGCGAGCTTACGAGCATTTGCAAGGGGCCTTCGGGGTCTCCCGACGGGGCGGGGACGGACTCCACGATCATATCGAAGAGGGGCATCATCGAGCCGGTCTTCAGGGTGTGGTCGTTAGTGGCATAGCCATCCTTGGCGGAGGCGAATATGACGGGAAAGTCGAGAATATGGTCGGGCGCTTCCAGTTTTACGAAAAGGTCGAAGACCTCGTCCACGACAGCATCGCAGCGCGCCTGCGGCTTGTCGATCTTGTTGATGACGACGATCACGGGCAATGCGAGCGCAAGGGCCTTCTTCAGAACGAAATAGGTCTGCGGCATAGGCCCCTCGGCAGCGTCCACGAGCAAGAGCACGCCGTCTGCCATCTTGAGCACGCGCTCCACCTGCCCACCGAAATCGGCGTGGCCCGGCGTGTCGATGACGTTTATCAGGTGGCCCTTGTAAAAGAACGAGCCATTCTTGGATGCGATGGTAATGCCCCGCTCCCGCTCCAGGTCCATCGAGTCCATCAAGCGCTCCTCGACAACCTGGTTCTGCCTGAACAGGCCGCTCTGCCTGAACAACTGGTCTACGAGCGTTGTTTTACCGTGATCGACGTGTGCTATGATCGCTATATTGCGTATTTTTGACTGTAACATGGTCCCTTTTGGCGCACCCGAATGACTTATTGTCGAGGGGTCTTGACTACGAGGCAATAGTATACAATAAAATCGTGCGATAATCAAGGGTTTGAACGTGCTTTTGCGATGAGGTGAGGGGTGATCATCCCGGCTCAAAAGGAGGGGACGGGCCGGCTGCCCTAGTTGATGCCGGTCGCCGCCCGGTCCAGCAGGCCGTTCAGGTAGTCGGCGCAGGGCACGATAGTACCGTCCCCGAGCCGGATCGTATACAGGGCGCCCGTCGTGGAGGAGCGCGTGGCTATACGTGCGACGAACTCCCTCGACGTCTGCACCTTATCGCGGTTCGCCTCCCATTTCCGTTTCAGGAACCACGCGGCCGTTTTCGAGCTGTACGCCTTGCCGTTTCTGACGAACCGGGCGTCCGTCATGCCTTCCACGTGCTTTAACAATCCTTCTATCTTCTGTTGCTCATCCGGGCTGACCGCAGCCTGCCCGAAGGCCGCAACGAGCAGTAGTATAGCTGCCCCTGAAATGACCGTCCTGCCGAATACCACTTTCCTTATGTTCTCCTTCCTGCCTCCTCGACGTAAGCGTAATGGTATTATTGCAACTGTGCCTCTGCCTGTCAACGGCGGGTTTCCCTTATTATTTTCTTGCGCCGCCGCCCGGTTGCGATAATAATATGTAAAAGCTTTCACAACCAGAGGCTCACTTGAGCCCGAAAGGAATAAGGAGGTGCCGTAATGGCGCGAGTCACGGGGAGGGAAGAGAAAAAGAAAAAGATTATCGAAGTCCTCAACAAAGCGAGGGCTATGGAGACTGCAAGCAATTCACCAATACATGATCCAGCACTATAACCTGGACAACTGGGACTACGGCGAGCTGGCAATGAACGTGAAGCTGGTCGCAATCGACGAGATGCGCCATGCCGAGATGCTTGCGGACAGGATCGAGGAGCTAAGCGCAGAGCCGACGAGCGACCTCGCTGACCGCGTTGAAAGAGGCCAGCCGGTCGAGGCCGTTTTTACCTTCGACATGCAGCTCGAGGACGACACGATTGCGGTCTACAACGACTTCATCCGCATTTGCAGGGAGAACGGAGACAGCATAAGCGAAAAGCTGTTTCAACTGCTGAATGATGAGGAGCAGATACACTACAACTACTTCGATAACGTGGCCGAGCACATAGAGAAGCTGGGGCAGACGTATTTGGCGAAAATAGCCGGGACGCCCTCCGCTACAGGCCTGAATACTCAAGGGTTTGTGGCAAGGCAGAGCGGCGGAGCGCCTGCCGCGTAACGTGCGCCGGGCTGAAAAACGTGGTTTGAGAGGTCTTTTAGCGCTTCGTCCTTTCGAAACCTTCCTCTACGTATACGCCGACCGCGTAGAACCCGTCTACCTCTTTGGCGTATTCGTAAGGGTTCCTCTCTTCCGGGACCGCCTGCAAATGCGCGCCTTCAGGGACGGGGATGTCGAGCAGGGGCATCTCCGCCTCCCGCAACCCCGTAACGACAACCCGCACAGTGGGCCGTGTATCGCTCCAGGGGACCAGGTAAGCGTGGCCCTTGTGGTCGTACCAGCCCAAGAGTCTTATGTGGGTCCAGTCCATCTTCATAATTGTTCTTCCCCAGGGGCAAAGTCAGTCCTTGGCGGCCTCTATCTTCGCAATCTGTTCCCGCACCTCCTGCAGCATGTGGCCGTGCAGCGTCAGCTTGAGCTTGCAAAAGGGGCATTCGATCTGGGCCCCTTCCACCATTTCATCGACCGGGTAATCCTTCTTCCTCCCGCAGACGGGACAGCCGAAGGATATGGTTTTACTCGTCATAGCGTCTCCTTTGCTCTTTCCCCATTGTAACATCTTGGCTCGAAAAATGACAACAGAAGCAAAGTGAGGCTAAAGCATCTTTGTTTTCAGGGTATTTGTTATTCGGCTTTAATTACGGGGAAAAGGCGCGGGAATATCCCGGCCCTTACCCGTAAAGCTTACCGACTTCCAGAAAGGCTTCCCTCGACTTCTCGATCACGTCCATTTCCGTACAGAAGGCGATCCTGAAATAGCCCTTCCTCCCGAAGCCCACGCCCGGCACCGCCAAAATCCTGTGCTGCTGCAGGACCCTGATGAACTCGACGTCGTCGGCTATGGGCGACTTCGGAAAAATGTAGAACGTCCCTTCCGGCTTCAGGACCTTGAAACCCGACTGGACGAGGATATTGTAGATCGCGTCCCTTTTCTGCTGGTAGCCCATCACGTCGACGCTGTTCTTCTGGAACCTGCCGACCAGCCGCTGCATCAGCGCGGGCGCGTTGATGAAGCCGAGTATCCTGTTCGCAAAGATCATGGCGTCGATCAGCGGCTTCGCGTCTTCCAGCCGCGGCGAGACGGCAATGTAGCCTATGCGCTCGCCGGCGAGCCCCAGGTCTTTCGAGTGGGAGAAGACCGAGATCGTGTCTTCATACAGGTTGAAGGCGTCGGGCAGCACAATGCCGTCGAAGACGATCTTGCGGTAGGCCTCATCGGAGATGAGGAATATTCTGCGGCCCTCCCGCTTTTTGCGCGCAAGAAGGTCGGAGAGCGCGCGCAGCTCGTCTTCATGGTAGACCGTACCCGTCGGGTTGTTCGGCGAGTTGACTATGATCGCCTTTGTCCTGTCCGTTATGGCAGCCTCGACGGCCACCGTGTCGATGCGGAAATCTTCGGTCGTCTCGACAAGGCGCATCACCCCGCCGTGGTTCTCTATGTAAAACATGAATTCAACGAAGAAGGGCGACAGCACCAACACCTCGTCGCCGGGGTCGAGTATCGCCTTGAGCACCACGTTTATGCCGCCGGCGGAGCCTACCGTCATGATGATATGGTCCTGGGTGAAGGGAAGACGTGAGTTTTCCCTGTGGAAGCCCGCTATCTGTGCGCGTACTTCCTCATAGCCGCCGTTCGACATATAGCGGTGCATCCCCCGCGTCCCGGAGATGACCATGTCGCACAGTTCCTTCTTCAGCTCCTGGGGCGGCTCCGCGATGGGGTTGCCGAGGGTAAAGTCGAAAACCGAGTCCGCGCCATAGGCCTTCTTCAGCCTCTCGCCCTCTTCGAACATCGCCCTTATCCAGGACGAGCTTTCCATGAGCTTTGTTATCCTGTTCGACGTAACCAACCCTCTACCTCCCGTTGTAGCGCTTGCCCGCCCTCAAGAAACCGGGCCGCGCCTTAACTATCGTCTCCATCGGCACGCAATAGGCTATGCGGAAATATCCGGGCCTGCCGAAACCGCGCCCGGGCACCATCAGTATCCTCTCTTCTTCCTGCGTCCTGAAAACGAACTCCACCTCGTCCTCGATGGGCGACTTCGGAAACATGTAGAAGGCGCCTTCCGGCTTCACGCACTCGAAGCCCGCTTCCGTGATCGTATCGTAGAGGAAATCCCTGCGCTGCTTGTAATCATCGATGCTGACCGAGTTCCTCTGGAACTCTCCGACCACGCGCTGCATCAGGGCAGGGGCGTTGACAAAGCCGAGCGCACGTATGGCGATCATGAGGCCCGAGACGAGAAGCTGCGCGTCGGCGATGCGCGGCGAGATGGCGACATATCCTATCCTCTCTCCGGGTAGGGCCAGATCCTTCGAATGGGACGTAACGGTCATTACGAGGTCGTAAAGTCCGAAAAGGTCCGGCAGGGGCGCGTCCGTATAGACGAGCTTCCTGTAAGCCTCGTCCGCGACCATGAATATCTCGCGCCCTTTTCGTCTCTCCGCCATAAGCATCTCTGAAAGCCCTTTCAGGCTCTCGGCCGAATAGACGGCGCCCGTCGGGTTGTTAGGGCTGTTTATCAGCACCGCCTTTGTCCTGTTCGTGATCGCCGCCCCTATGGCCGCCAGGTCGAGCTGGAAATCGGGCCGCGTCTGGACTATCTTCGGTATTGCTCCGAAATTCTCTATGTAGTTTTTGAACTCCCAGAAAAAAGGCGACGGCAGTATGATCTCGTCGCCCCGGTTCAGCATTGCCTTGAAGAGTATGTTGAGCCCGCCGGCGCAGCCGACCGTCATGAACACGTGCGTCGCAGTGAAGGACAGGCCGGACCGCTCGGAAAGGTAGGCCGCGATTTCCTCGCGCACCGTCTCGTACCCGTTGTTCGGCATGTAGCGGTGCATCCCGACCGTGGCGCATTCCAGGGTCTCGATCAGCCGGGCGCGCAAGCCGGCTGGGGGCTCGATGTCGGGGTTGCCCAGCGAGAAGTCATAGACGTTCTCGACGCCGTACTCCTTCTTCATGCGGATGCCCGCCTCGAACATCTTCCGCGTCCAGCCTTCCTGGTCCATCACCAGTTTTCTGATCTTGTTCGAAAGGATCACCTAACCCTCCAATAAAAGAGGCCGTGAAATCCACGGCCTCCTGTATAAACTAAAAGGCCATGGGCCGTTTGCACCCATGGCCTTATGCCCCTCGCGGAGCACCAAGTCACGGGTGCATGCTAAAGAAGTAAAAATAGACCTTGGTGCGGTTCATAGCGTTAATATACGATTATCCCATTCAGGTGTCAAGTTAAATCGGGGGCCTACACGAGCCGGCGGCCCGGCTCGGCGCACGAACAAAAGGCTTACAGGTGCTCCCCGTCTAGAGCTTAAACCCGCTTACCACGTTCTTCAGTGCTCCCGACAGTGCGGTCAACTCACCCGAGGCCCGGGCAGTCTGCTGTGAGCTGGAGGACGTTTCACGCGCAACGATGGCGATCTGCTCTATCTCCTTGGTGATTTCCTCAGAAGCGGCGCTCATCTCCATGTTTGCCGAGGCGATTTGATGGATGATCGATTGGAGGCCGTCCACGCTCGTTACAATGGAAGCAAGGGCGCCGCCCGCTTCCCCGGACAGCCTCACGCCCTGATCGACCCTCGCTGCCGTATCCCTCATGGTATCTATCACTTTGACCACTTCATTTTGGATCCCATTTATCATCGTCCCTATTTCGGACGTGGATGCCGCCGTGCGCTCAGCCAGTTTTCGCACCTCGTCCGCGACTACGGCGAAGCCCCTGCCCTGTTCCCCAGCCCTGGCGGCCTCGATTGCCGCATTGAGTGCCAGGAGGTTCGTCTGGTCGGCGATGTCGGCTATCACCGCGACAATCTCGCCGATCTGCTTGGATTTCTCTTCCAGAGACCGCACAAAGCGGGAGGAATCGTTTACTGTGGACGCGATTTCTTTCACTTCCTTTACCGCTCTGTTGACGATATCTTCACCCTCCCGGGCGGTCCTGGCTGCGCCATTTGCAGACTCGGAGACGTCGCTCGCATTTTTCGCCACATCGAGCACCGTCTGGGACATTTCCTCGGAAGAAGTGGAAACTAAAGTTGTCCGTTCAGCTTGGGCGGAGGACGCCTTCGACATTTGTTCTGCGCTTGCGCTTAACTCCGTCGCTGCCGACTCAAGGGAATCAGCCGTCTCCTTGATCCTGCCGATAATACCCCTCCACTTATTAGCCATATTTTTCATCGAAATCAGGAGCTTGCCTACCTCATCCTGTCTGTCCGACGTTATCATAACGTCAAGCTCCCCGTTTGCGAGCCTGTCCGATATCTTTACACTTTCCGCCAGAGGCACGGTTATGTTCCGTTTGAGGAGGAGCGTGGCAACAACGCAACAGGCGAGGGTAATTATGCCGAAGGCGATAAGGAACAAGCGATAAGTCGCGCTCTGCTTCAGGGCATTGGCATGGGCGGCGTCCATATCCTGCTTTTGTAACGCCGCCAGACGTTCCAGCAAGGCGATACTGTTAAAAGAGATGGGGAGCGTCTCGCTGGCGTAGATACTTCCTGGCTTCTTCGTTCTTGCCTGACTTCAACAACTCCAGGATATTATCGTTCGATAGCTTACCCTTGGCCGACGATTCTTTATACCGCCGGAGCAGGTCCGTGCCCCCTTCGGTCTGCTCCAGTTTATCGAGCTCCGCCATCAACCGGCCAAGCTCCTGCCTCTTTTCGACCAGTCTTCGAGTCCACTCTTCCACGACCCCCGCATCGGCGGCTATCAGCTTCACTCCGAAACAAAGGAAGATAGCATTCACGGTTTTGATTGCCTGGTTAGTGTTCTGGACCCTGAGCACATCGCGTTTCATGACCTGGTCGAATTTCCCGTCCATCTGCTTCATGTTCACGAAGGCAAGGGCCAGAACAAGCATGGTTATGAAAGTGAGGACCGAGAAAGCAACGGTGAGTTTTTGTCCAATGTTGAGACTTTTCACAGCGCCAACCTCCTTTTTTGTGCAAACAAGCCTATCGTCCGGGGCGGCCTCACTTTATCTTATCGGATAGGGTCCCGCACCGCTTAAATGACAAGTAACGACAAGGCCGCCCGGCGCCTCGTCTGCGTCATTCATTCGCATTGACATCGCTTCGCTCCCGTATTAATTTTCCTATAAACGGCGGTAAAGGACGGAATTATGGAGCGAGGGGCGATAGAGTATCTCGAAAGCCTGGCCAAACTGGTCCGCTACTACATACTTTTGGCGACGAGCAAGGCTGGGTCCGGACACCCCACTTCCTCGCTCTCCGCAACGGACCTTATCACGACCCTCATGTTCGGGGGCTTCTTCCTCTATGACCCCGCGCGGCCGTCGCTGCCCAATAACGACCGCTTTATCCTGTCGAAAGGCCACGCGTCTCCGCTGCTTTACGCCCTGTGGACCGTGGCAGGGCAGGTGAGCGAAGAGGAGCTTCTGCGCTACAGGACCTTCGGCAGCCCGTTGGAGGGCCACCCTACGCCCCACTTCAAGTACGCGGACGTGGCCACCGGGTCGCTGGGCCAGGGGCTCTCCATCGGCGTCGGTATGGCACTCAATGCCAAGTACCTCGACAGGCTGCCGCACCGCACTTACGTCCTCCTGGGCGACAGCGAGATGGCCGAAGGGTCGAACTGGGAGGCCATGGAGATCGCAGCGCACTATAAGCTGGATAACCTCGTGGGTATAATCGACGTCAACCGCCTCGGCCAGAGAGGCGAGACGATGTACGGCTGGGACGTCGAGGTGTACGACAGGCGTGCCACAGCCTTCGGCTGGCAGACCATCGTTATCGACGGGCACGACTACGCCCGGATCTTCGCCGCGTTCAAGCAGGCCCTCGAGGCGAAAGAAAAGCCCGTAATGATAATAGCCCGCACGATCAAGGGCAAAGGCGTGCCCGCAGTCGAGAACAAGAACGGCTGGCACGGAAAAGTGCTTAAAAAAGAAGATATCGACGAGGCAATAAAAGGCTTCGGGCCGCTGGATAAGTCGCTCCGGGGGCAGATAGCGCAGCCCCAGGACCTGGAGCCCCCCAAGCGCAGCCGCGCCGAGGCCGCGCAGCCGGATTATAAGGCCGGTGAGGCCGTCGCCACGCGCAAGGCATACGGGAACGCGCTGAAGCGCATATACCCGGCTTTCCCCGATATCGTCGCTCTCGACGGGGAAGTGAACAACTCGACGTACGCCGAGATATTCGAAGAGGCTTTCCCGGACCGGTTTTTCGAGATGTTCATAGCGGAGCAGAACATGGTGGGCGCAGCGGTCGGCCTCTCGGCAAGGGGTAAGCTCCCCTTCGTCTCGACGTTCGCCGCTTTCCTGACGCGCGCCTTTGACCAGATACGGATGAGCCGCTACTCGAACGCGAACGTAAAGTTCGTCGGGTCGCATGCAGGCGTCTCCATAGGGCAGGACGGTCCGTCGCAGATGGGCCTCGAAGACATAGCCATGTTCAGGAACATCGCGGACGCAGTCATCCTCTATCCGGCCGATGCATATGCAACCGAGAGGTGCGTCGAGCTGGCCGCAGGCCACCGGGGCATCGTCTATCTCAGGACCAACAGGGGAGCTACGCCGGTCATCTACGGGGCCGCTGAGACATTCGAGATAGGCGGCCTGAAAGTGCTGAAGAAAAGCGGCGGCGACCGTCTCTGCGTGATCGGCGGCGGCGTGACGCTCTTCGAGGCGCTTGCCGCATACGACGAGCTTAAGAAAGATGGCGTCCCGATCCGGGTGATCGACCTCTACTGCGTCAAGCCCATCGATGGCGCCCGTCTCATGGAGGCGCTGTCGGGGTTAAGCATTGTCGTTACAGTGGAGGACCACCACCCCGAAGGGGGGATAGGCGAGGCCGTGCGCTCCGCGCTGGCCGCCCCCACAATCACAGTCCACAGCCTGGCGGTGCGGAAGGTCCCGAAAAGCGGCAGCCCATCCGAGCTTCTCGATTACGAGGAGATATCGCGCAGCGCCATCGTAAAAAAGGTGAAGGAGCTATTATGAGGCCGCAGCAGCTTAAGACGCGCATCTTCCTGGACGGGGGAAACACCGACGAGACGGAAGAGGCGATACGTACCCTGGGGTTCCTCGACGGCCAGACGACGAACCCTACGCTCATCTCAAAGAACCCCGGCATCCGGGAGCGTATTCAGCGGGGTGAAAAGTTCACTCCCGAAACCATCACGGAATTTTACAGGCAGACGGTCAATAAGATCTCGGTCATGGTCCCCAGGGGCTCCGTCTCAATTGAGGTCTTCTCGGACAGGAGAACGAAGGCGGAGCAGATGCTGAAGCAGGGCAGGGAGATGTTCGGTTGGATACCTAACGCCCACATCAAATTCCCCACGTCCGCCGAGGGGCTCAAGGCTGCCTCGATTGCCGTTAAAGAAGGGATGCGCGTCAACATGACCCTCTGCTTCACGCAGAGCCAGGCTGCGGCAGTCTACGCTGCGACGAGGGGCGCCCGCCGGGGCGACGTTTTCGTCTCGCCTTTCATAGGAAGGCTCGACGATAAAGGCGAGAAAGGTATGGACCTCATTGCCAATATACTCAAAATGTACAGTGAAGGCGACGGCCACGTGGAGGTGCTTACTGCGAGCGTAAGGAGCGTCGAGCACGTACTCGCCGCCGTCGCACTCGGCACGGATATTCTCACCGCGCCCTTCGAAGTGCTCAAATCGTGGAGCGAAGAGGGCCTGCCGGTACCCGGTGAGGGTTACAAGTACGCGCCCCCCGGCCTTAAAGCCATCCGCTACCAAAAAGTCGACCTTTCGAAGGATTGGCCCGAATACGATATAAAGCACGAGCTGACCGATAAAGGTATGGAGCGTTTCTCACAGGACTGGAACTCGCTCATAAAATGACGCGCATGCCCAAAGACCCCATTCCCATCCAATCACGTCCGCCGGAGGCAGCCGTAACATGAGGCCGCCCGCAGCTTACAGCCAGGGAGAGATCACCATCGACAGCCGCTACCTCCAGACCTGCGACATCCCGACGGCCAAGCCGAGGGTGGAGCCGTTTACGCTCGTCATCATGGGAGGCGCGGGAGACCTTAGTAAAAGGAAGCTGGTCCCCTCCCTCTTCCACCTCTTCGCGGGCGGCGAGCTGCCCGATAATTTCACCGTGTTGGCCTTCGACAGGATAAATATGGACGCGGACGGCTACCGTTCAATGATGGAAGAGGCGGCAAAGCAGTTCAACGACACGACCCTGAATGCAGAGAAGTGGGCGGAGTTCAGCCGCCATATGTTTTATGTCCTCGGCACGTTCGAGCAGGATGGGAGCTTCGAGAATCTGCGGACCGAGATCGAGCGGGTCGGACCGCCCACGTCTCGCGGGGTCAGGGACGTCTTTTACTACATGGCGGTGCCCCCTAATGTCGTGCCGATGGCCGTACAGAAGATGAAGGCCCACGGCCTCTGCAAGGGGACGTTCCAGACCAGGATAGTGGTCGAGAAGCCTTTCGGGGAGGACCGCAAGTCTGCCGCCCGGCTGAACAGGATCATCACTGGCGCCTTCGATGAGAACCAGGTATACCGCATCGACCACTATCTGGCCAAGGAGCCCGTAGACAACATACTCTTTTTCCGCTTTTCAAACGCGGTCTTCGAGGAGGTCTGGAACAGGCGCTACGTGGACAACGTGCAGGTGACGGTAGCCGAGGAGATAGGCATCGAGCACAGGGGCGCGTTCTACGAAAGCGCGGGCGTCGTGCGCGACATCGTGCAGAACCACGTGCTGCAAGCCATCTCCCTTATGGCCCTGGAGCCGCCGATAGGCTTTGTGCCCGAGTTTATAAGGGACGAGAAGACGAAGATCGTACGCGCCATAAGACCCGTAGACGCGGACTATATCGACAGGTTCATGGTCAGGGGCCAGTACGGGCCGGGTGTCGTAGACGGCAAGGAGGTCCCGGGCTACAGGAGCGAGGCGTCCGTTTCTCCTGCCTCGACCACCCCTACGTTCTTTGCCGGTAGGTTCCTCATCGACAACCTGCGCTGGGCGGGCGTACCCTTCTACATCAGGACAGGCAAGAGGATGCCGAGGCGCGTAACGGAGATCTGCATACAGTTCAAGAGCCTCCCGCTGCGTCTCTTCGGACGGACCTGCGATGTGCTTGAGCCGAACGTACTTACCCTCACGATCCAGCCGGACGAGCATATAGCCCTGAGCTTCCTCGTCAAGTACCCTTTTTCCTCCAACCAGCTTTACCCGGTGCGCATGGACTTCAGCTATAAGGAGGCGTTCAAGACGCCGTACCTAGACGATTACGCGCGGATCCTGCTCGACATGGTAAGGGGAGACCTGACGCTTTTCGTCAGGGAGGACACCATAGAGGAGATGTGGGGCGTAGTAGACCCGATCAACGAGCGCTGGGAGTCGAACCCACCTCCCGATTTCCCTAACTACCAGGCAGGCACGTGGGGCCCTTCCGGGGCGGAAACGCTCATGCAGCAGGAAGGCAGGTCTTGGCTCACCACGTGACGGGCGGGCAGGGCATCAGCATCGTCGTTTTCGATGCACCGTCCTCGATATACCAATACATGCTAGAGAAATTCCGGGAGATATCGTCTGCGGCCGCCGCCGAACGTGGGTTCTGCACGGTGGCCCTGTCGGGCGGGCAAACACCCGTCGGTTTTTACAGGGAAGCGGCTGCCGCGGAAGACATCGATTGGAGCAGGACGCATATTTTCCAGGTAGACGAGCGGTTTGTGCCGCCTTCCGACAGCCGCAGCAACTTCCGCATGATAAGGCAAAACCTTCTTGACCCGGCGGCGGTCCCCGGCGGGAATGTCTATCCCATACCCGTGAGAGGGGCGGATGCCGATGCCTGCGCGGTCGAATACGCACGCGAGATCCGCGCCTTCTTTGCTGCCAGGGCCGGCGTTACGGCCGAAGAGATGCCCAGGTTCGACCTGGTCATGCTCGGGATGGGCGAAGACGGTCACACGGCGTCCCTCTTCCCTGCCTCCGGCGCACTGGAGGAGACGGGACAGCTTGCGCGTGCCGTACCCCCGGAAGGCGAGCGGATTGCCCGCATTACCCTGACCCTGCCCGTTATCAACAACGCCAGAAACGTCTTCTTTCTCGTGATGGGGAAGGGCAAGGCGGAGGCGCTCCGGCGGGTGGCCGACGAGGGTGATGCGAGCCTGCCGGCCGCGCGCATCCGGCCGCATAGGGGAAGCCTGGCCTTTCTGTGCGACAAGGCCGCCGCTTCGCAACTGGCCGCCTTTATCAGGCCGTGATCTTCTCGCGCCTTTTTATCGTTGTCTTGGCCGGATTTCCTGACGGTACTTACTGAACCGGCGTAAAGCCGTACTGGCGGAAATGGCTGTCGAACGTAAAGACCGTTTTAATGCCCAGATCGCGCATAACTTCAAAACTTACGCAATCGACCAGGCTCAGGCCCCTTCTCGATGCGGCAAGCAAGGCCGCGATGCCAAGGCGATGTGTTTCCGGAGTGACGAATTCAACCGAGAGCACCGGCACGATACTTTCCTGGAATTCCCTCACTGCCTCAAGCCCCAGCCTACTCTGAACGAGGGCGAAGGTCTCCACGAGAACGTAGTTCGTCGTAACCATATTCTCGTCGGACCCCATGATTTGCCGTCGCCAGGTCTCGGCCGATCGCACATGGTTTTCGTCGTCTGCGTCGAGCAGGGCGTAGAGAGCGGATGTATCGGCGAAGACTGCCATCTACTTGAGCGCCTCGGCTATATAGGCATCATGTCTCCTCGACACGTCTTTCTTGCCCGACCGGAACTTTCCAACTATACCGAGCGCCCGCTTGTGCCTATCCCCTGAAACTGTATGTGCTTTGGGCTCGATTGCGCCTTCAACGGCATCGCGGATAACCTCTGCCATCGATACCCCCCGGCGGGCCGCTATCTTCTTCACCTTTATTGCCTGTTCCTCTGTCAACTGAATCTGCGTCCTGACCATTTGAATGCCTCCATGATGGCACAAGCAGATTACATGATAACACTTCATGCAATCATTGTCAATCCGATCCGCTATTCGCAAGTAGGCAAGCCGCTTCACCGCCAGCGACACCTGTATTATATTACCCCTATCTATGTAATACAGGAGACTTGACATGAAAAGAAGGAGCATAACGGTAGACGGCTGCACCGCCTGCGCGCACGTCGTGCATGCGACGAACGAGATCATCACCATTTATCCGATCACCCCGTCCTCCCCCATCGCGGAAATTTGCGACAGCAAGAGCGCGGCAGGCCAGACGAACGTATGGGGCTTCGTGCCGAGGGTAACGGAGATGCAGTCGGAGGCAGGGGCGGCCGGGGCGGTCCACGGGTCGCTCTCCACCGGCTCCCTGACGACGACCATCACCGCCTCGCAGGGGCTGCTCCTGATGATACCCGACATGTACAAGATAGCGGGCGAGCTGACCCCCACGGTCTTCCACGTCACTGCCCGCGCCCTGGCCGTGCAGGCCCTCTCGATATTCGGCGACCATTCCGATGTAATGTCGGTCCGCTCCACTGGCTTCGCCATGCTCTGCTCGGCGAGCGTCCAGGAGGCGATGGACTTCGCCCTTATCGCCCAGGCGGCCACCCTGGGGTCGCGCGTTCCCTTCCTCCATTTCTTCGACGGCTTCAGGACGTCTCACGAGATACAGAAGATCGAGGAGCTCTCCTTCGACGACATGCGGCAGATGATCGACGAGGAGTTGATCTTTGCGCACAGGGGAAGGGGCCTTTCGCCCGACCACCCCGTCATGCGCGGCACGTCCCAGAACCCGGACGTCTACTTCCAGGGCAGGGAGACGGTCAACAAGTTCTACCTGAAGGCGCCCGAGATCACGAAAAACTGTATGGACCGCTTCGCCGGTATCGCCGGGCGCTCTTACAAGCTCTATGAGTACTATGGCGCGCCCGACGCGGAGAGGGTCATAGTACTCATGGGGTCCGCCTCCGAGACCGTACGCAGCACCATTGACTTTCTGGCGGCCTCCGGGGATGCGAAGCTGGGCCTTGTTACAGTGCGCCTGTTCCGCCCCTTCTCCGTCCCGGATTTCGTAGCCGCCATTCCGAAAAGCGCATCCGCGATAGCCGTGCTGGACCGCACGAAGGAAACGGCAGCGCCGGGCGAGCCGCTCTACATGGACGTGCGTACTGCAATAGGCGAGGCGATGGAAACCCACGAGGCGCCTTTCGACCGCTTCCCGAAGGTCGTCGGAGGCATCTACGGTCTCGGCTCGAAGGACTTTACCCCGGCCATGGTCAAGGCAGTCTTCGATAATCTGGCTGCGGACGTGCCGAAGAACCGCTTTACTGTCGGCATTACCGACGACGTTACGAACAGGAGCCTGGACGTAGACCAGGGGTTTACCATCGAGGGTACGGGTGTTTCTGGAGGCATGTTTTTCGGCCTCGGCGCGGACGGCACGGTCGGGGCGAATAAGAGCACGATCAAGATTATCGGCGGAGAGACGGACAATTACGCGCAGGGCTACTTCGTCTATGACTCCAAGAAATCGGGCTCCATCACCGTCTCGCACCTGCGCTTCGGCAAGGAGCCGATCCGCAACCCCTACCTTTTGTCGAAGGCCACCTTCATTGCCTGCCACAACCCGTCGTTCCTCAAAACCTATGACATGCTCGCCTCGGCCGCGGAAGGCGGCGTATTCCTGCTGACAACCTCCCAGCCGAAGGAAAAGGTGTGGGACAGCCTGCCCCTCGAGGTGCAGCGGCAGCTCATCGAAAAAAAGATGCGCCTCTTCATCATCGACGCGGTGGCCCTCGCGGAAGAGCTGGGGCTGGGCAGCCGCATCAACATGATAATGCAGACCGCCTTCTTCGTAATCTCGGAGATTATACCGAAGGAAGACGCAATCCGCTCGATCAAGGAGCAGATCAAGAAGACGTACACAAAGAAGGGAGAGGAAGTGGTGAAGATGAACTACGCCTCCGTCGACCAGGCGCTTCGCAATATCGTGGAAGTGCCCGTGCCGGGCCGCGCAACCGGCAAGCCGATGCGCGGCCCCGTTGTGCCGGATTCGCCGCCCTTCGTCAGGGACGTCCTGGCGCCTATGATCGCCATGAGGGGCGACGACCTGCCCGTATCCGCCATGCCGGTGGACGGCACCTGGCCGACCGGTACAACACAGTACGAAAAGCGGCGTGTCGCGGTGCACATCCCGGTTTGGGAGCCGGACATATGCATACAGTGCGGCCTCTGCTCGTACGTCTGCCCCCACGCCACGATCCGCATGAACGCCTATGACCCCGCCGTGCTCGTAAGCGCGCCGGCCGCGTTCAAGTCGGCGGATGCCAAGGGCAAGGAGCTTGCAGGGCTCAAGTTCACCGTGCAGGTCGCCGCTGAGGATTGCACCGGTTGCGGCTCCTGCGTCTACGCATGTCCGGCGCACAAGAAGGACGCGAAGCGGCAAGCCGATGCCCGATTTCAAGGCGATCAACATGTTCCTTGCCGAGCCGATAATGGACCGGGAGGCCGCCAACTACGCGTTCTTCAGCTCCCTGCCCCTTCTCCCCCCGTCCCGGTACAGCGTGCGCAACGTAAAGGGGAGCCAGTTCGCGACGAGCCTCTTCGAGTACCACAGCGCCTGCGCCGGGTGCGGAGAGACACCGTACATCAGACTCCTCACACAGCTTTTCGGCGACCGCCTGCTAATCGGGAACGCGACGGGATGCAGCTCCATTTACGGCGGCAACCTGCCCACGATCCCGTACACTAAGCGTGCCGACGGGCGCGGCCCTGCGTGGTCGAACTCGCTCTTCGAGGACAACGCCGAGTTCGCCTTCGGCATGGGGCAGACGGTCAGGCGCTTCGCTGCCGAGGCCAGATTGCTTCTGCAAAAAATGTCTCAGTCGGCAGACGCGCGGAAAGGCGACCTTATCACGGCGATACTTTCCGACGGAAACGGCAAGGCGGACGGAGACGACAGGCAGGCAATCGAGGAAAAGAGGGCAAAGATAGAAGACCTGAAAAAGCTGCTCGTAAACGATGCATCGCCCGGAAGCGCGCAGGCTCCTCTCCGTTATCGATTACATCATACGCAAGAGCGTCTGGGCGATAGGGGGCGACGGCTGGGCCTATGATATAGGCTACGGCGGCCTCGACCACGTGCTGGCGACGGGTCAGAAGACGAATATCCTCGTCCTCGACACGGAGGTCTACTCGAATACGGGCGGGCAGATGTCGAAATCGACGCCCATCGGCGCGATTGCAGAGTTTGCCGCGGGAGGCAAGGCCATACCCAAAAAAGGGCTCGCCCTCATGACGACCACGTACGGCTACGTCTACGTCGCGCAAGTCTGCTTCGGCGCGAACCCGGCGCAGACGCTGCGCGCGCTGCTCGAAGCTGAAAGCTTCGACGGGCCGTCGCTCGTCGTCGCTTACTCCACCTGCATAGCCCAAGGCATCGACATGGGGAAGGGGATCGAGGAGATGCGGCGGGCCGTGGCGTCCGGCCACTGGCCGCTTTTCAGGTACAACCCGGACCTCCTGAAGGAAGGCAAAAACCCGCTGACCGTCGACAGCCAGGAGCCGACCTTGCCGCTAGACCAATACGCATACGGGGAGAACCGCTACCGGGCGCTTAGGATGAGCAGGCCGGAGCTTGCGGCCGAGTTGGTGAAGCAGGCGCAGGAGGCGGTAAAGTTACGCTGGAGCTATCTGAAGCACATGGCGGCCTGGCAGCCGCCTGCCGGGTAAAAAGCCTCACACGACGCGGTCCCTGGCCACGTATCCGTTGTCTGCAAATTGGCGGCTGAAATAAGAACGGGGTGGGATTGCCGGATTTAACTACGGAGCGCTCGCATGATGCACCCGACTATTGCCCACCCTCAACGTAAACATAATGGTGGCGTTCGGGGGTGTCAAGAACGGCCCGGACATTTTTTGCATTAACTTTCAAACGGTATTGTGCAAAAAAGAGGTGGGTCGAGGCTCGTGTGCGAAACATCCTGGGGATCGGCCCGTTCGCCATATTTCACTGAGAAGATTCTCGCCTCCCGGTTTGCACTGCCCCTTGTGCGCTACCGGATCCTCTCAGTTACTCTACCCTCTTCCCACCTGATTCAATTATAAGGCACGGTAGAATAATGTCAAGTCCAGCAAATTATTTAAGCGGCCGGGGCCGCCTCTTGCCCCCACCGTCCGGTTAATATACAATTACGCAAACGCCATGAACTACGGTATCGCCTCTGTCCTCAAGAAAGGCTTCTTCAACGGCCTCTCCGTCACCTTGGAGATGGTAAAGGTGATAGTTCCCTTCTACCTCCTCGTCGAGATTGCCAGGCACCTCGGGATCATCAAGCTCGTAGGCGGGTTCTTCGGCCCGTTCATGCACCTGTTCGGCCTGCCGGGGGAAGCTGGCCTTGCGTTGATAGCGGGGTACACGGCGAACATGTACGCGGCCATCGCCGTGCTCTCGCCCCTCCACCTTTCGCCGAGAGACGTGACGACCGTCGCACTGATGCTCGGAATAGCACACAGCCTGCCGGTGGAGACACCCATTACAAAGAAAACCGGAGTGAGCGCGTCCTTCATGTTCCTCGTCAGGATCGTTTTCAGCCTGCTCGTGGGGATGGCGCTCAACTTGATATGGAAATTATTCTGACCTCCCTTTTTGGCGCCCTGCGCCTCTGCGCTATGCTGTTCTGCATCATCGTGCCCCTCACTATGTTCTACGAGCTGGTGAAGTCGAGGCAGGCGGCGCTGGCCGCGAAAAACAGGACGTTCATGGGGCTGTCCGGCAAAGGGCTGATACCGCTCCTTACGGGCATAATAGTCGGGATTACTTACGGGGCGGGCGTGATTATCCATTCGATACGCTCGACGGACATAGGGAAAGACGAGGCGTTCCTTATCATGCTATACCTGTCCGTCTGCCACGCCATGATCGAGGACACGCTGATATTCGTCGTCATCGGCGCGAACGGCTTGATCCTTATCATTGCGCGCTTTTTTCTCGCAACGGCCCTCACCTATGCCGTTTACAGGTTCCGCATGTACAGGCTGCGTCGGAATATTTAAATCGATTTGAGGAGGGCGGGCAGGGCCTGCGGGTCGAGGGGCATCTCCCTCTGGCTGCCGTCCTTCATGTCGCGCACCAGTATTATGCTGCGTGCCAGCTCATCCCCCGCGAGGATGAGCACGTAGTCGGCGCCCAGGCTGTTCGCGTGCTTCATCTGCGACTTGAGGGAGCCTGCGGGCTCTGCGTAGGCAAGCTGCATACCGGCCAAGACGAATGCGTCAAGGAGCGGTATGACCCGGGACCTCGCGTCATCTCCCACGGCTGCAAGGAAATAAAGCGGCATTTTCTTTTCCGGCTGTTTACCTGCGATCAGGGCAAGGCGCTCCATGCCGATGGCGAACCCGCATCCGGGCACGGACGGGCCGCCCATCTCCTCAACGAGGTTGTCGTACCTGCCGCCTGCCGCGAACGCCTTCTGGCTGCCTATGTCCTGCGAGGTCGCCTCGAAGACGGTCCGCGTGTAATAATCGAGGCCGCGCACGAGCCGCTTGTTCACGATGAACGGCACGCGCAGTTTTCCGAGGTGGTCCTGGAACCGATCAAAGTGGGACCTGCAATCCGGGCAGAGGTAATCGAAGAGTACAGGCGCCTCGGCTATAATGCGGCCGCACTGCTCGACCTTGCAGTCGAATACCCGCAATGGGTTCCTGTCGAGCCGTCCCACGCAGTCCTCGCAGAGGCCCTCTTTTCGGCCTTCGAGGAAGGCAACGAGGGCGCCTCTGAAGCCCTCCCTGCACGCCTTGCACCCGACGCTGTTGACCTCCATCGCGTAATTTGCCACGCCCAGGTTAGATGCGACGAGGGCGATCATCCACACCAGCTCCGCGTCCACCATAGGACCGGGGCTGCCGAAGACCTCGGCGTCCACCTGATAGAACTGCCTGAACCTCCCTTTCTGCGGCCGCTCGTGGCGGAACATGGGGCCTATGCTGAAGAGCCTGCTCGTCCTCTCCTTCGCGTAGAGGGAAGCCTGGAGGTACGCCCGCACAAGGCCGGCCGTAGCCTCCGGCCGAAGGGTGACGGAGTCGCCGCTGCGGTCGGTGAAGGTGAACATCTCCTTCTCGACGATGTCGGTCGTATCGCCGATGCTCCTTTTGAACAGCTCGGTCTTTTCGAGGACCGGGACCTCAATCTCCTTATAGCCGAGCAGGCCGAAATAGGTCCGGGCCGTCTCCTCGATCAGCCGGAAGCGGCCTATCTCATCCCCGTATACATCCCTGAAACCACGCAATGTAGTGAAGCGTTCCATAGCCTTCAAACTAACATCATCCGCGCTGCAAATCAACTTGTGGATTCCCTGCAGCTTGCTGCAGGGAGACCTTTTTCCGCTTCGCTCCGTGGCAATTATTGGGGTTCAGCCCCCTCCACCGGCAAAGCCGGATGGAGCCTCCCCGCTCGGCGCGGCGCATACGCTTGCTTTAATACCCTGCTGCTTGCAGCAGGGTATTAATTTATCTGGGCTGGCGTCGCCCCCTCTACGGGCAAAGCTCGCGGAGCTTCCCCTTCATAAAAAGGAAAAAGCATTTAGGGCGATGCCGCGTCTACCTTTTGACTTTACATCACGCACCTTTTCCGCTTAAATATTCCCATGAAAAAGACGCTTATCATCGCAATTTCGCTGTTGGTTCTGTGCGCTGTCCCCGCCTACGCCAAGCAGGTGGTGAAGATCGGCCTCATCGCCCCGCTCACAGGAGACGTCAAGACCTTCGGCGAATCGTCGAAGAACGCCTTCCTGATGGCGGTCGAGGATTACTCGAAGACTGGCAAATACACGATCGCCCCGCTCATCGTGGACGACAGGAACGACCCGACGGAGGGCGCGAACGGGGCCCTCAAGCTTATCACGCAGGACAAAGCCCTCGCCTTCGTCGGCCCTCTCACTTCGAAGGTCGCCATACCGGTCAGCGAGATCGCCACGCAGTACAAGGCCCCCATGGTGACCGAGGCGGCCACGAGCCCGAAGGTTACGGTATACAACGGCAAGCGGAAGCCGTTCGTCTTCCGCGCGTGCTTCATCGACTCCTTCCAGGGGCGCGTGACCGCCACGTTTGCCCTCGACAACCTGAAAGTAAGGACCGCCGCCGTGCTTTATGATGTCGGGAACGATTACTCGCGGGGCCTTGCCGAAGTCTTCAAGGCGACCTTCGAGAAAGGCAAGGGCACGGTCGTCGCCTACGAGTCTTACCAGAAAGACGACGTCGATTTTTCCGCACTCGCGACGAAAGTGCGGCTCAGGAAACCCGAGCTTGTCTTTATCCCCGATTATTACAACAAGGCGGGCCTCATAGTGAGGCAGCTTCGGGAGAAGGCGGTGAAGGCCGCCGTCATAGGCACGGACGGGTGGGACTCCCCGGACCTCATCAAGATCGGGGGCAGCACGATCATCGGCGGGTATTTCACGAACCACTACTCGCCGGAGCAGAAGGAGCAGGCCACGCAGCGCTTCATCAAGCGCTACAAGGAGAAGCACGGCGAAGTCCCCGACGCGCTGGCGGCCCTGACCTACGATGCGGCGATGATCCTTCTCCAGTCGCTCGATAAGGCGGAAGCACCCGCAGCCGAGCCCCTCCGTAAGACCCTGTCCGCGTTGAAGGGTTTTCAGGGCGTGACGGGGACTATAAGCTTCGACGCAAACGGGGACGCGATCAAATCGGCGGTTATACTGAGGGTGGAGAAAGACGGCTTCAGATACGTCGCCACGGTTAAGCCGTAGGCGATGGAGCTGCTCGCCTATACGCTGCAACAGCTCGTAAACGGCCTACAGTTAGGCGCTATCTACGCGCTCATCGCCCTGGGCTACACCATGGTTTACGGAGTGCTCAGGCTCATTAATTTCGCCCACGGCGACATCTTCATGTTCGGCGCCTTCATCGCCTATTACTGCATAGCGAAATGGCAGTTGCCCCTCGGGCTCGTCTTCCTCGTCACGATGGGCGCGACCGCCCTGCTCGGCCTGCTCGTAGAGAAAATCGCGTATAAGCCGCTGCGTTCCGCGCCCAACATATCGGTGCTCATCACGGCAGTCGGCGTCTCCCTGTTTCTCGAATATTTCCTGAGCCTCAAGAGCATGTTCTCTCCCAACTACATCGCCTTCCCGAGACCTTTCGAGGTCGAGGCGTACGACCTGGGCCCCGTCGCCATAACGAACATCCAGCTTATTGTCTTCAGCGTCACGGCGGCATCGCTCCTATTGCTCTACCTCCTCGTCTACCGGACCAAACACGGCAGGGCGATGCGGGCCGTCTCGCACAACAGGGAGACGGCGTCCCTCATGGGCATCAACGTAGACGGGACGATCTCCTTCACCTTCGCGGTGGGCACGGCACTGGCCGGCATCGGCGGCATACTCTACGGTTTCGCCTACCCGCAGATCAACGTCTTCATGGGCATCATGCCGGGTATAAAATCGTTCATCGCCGCCGTGCTCGGCGGCATCGGCCTTGTCCACGGCGCTGTTTTGGGCGGCCTCGTCATCGGCGTCTCCGAGGTCTTTGTCTCCGCCTTCCTCTCATCGACGCTGCGGGACGGCGTGATCTTCGTGATCCTGCTTCTGGTCCTCCTCTTGCGGCCGATGGGTTTCTTCGGTAAAGGGAGGGACAAGGTGTGAGGTTCTTTGCGGGTGCGAGACGGTTCATTCTGTGCTGCGCAATTGCTTACGTGCTGCTGAAGGTCCTTTTCGTCTCCGGGATAGCCACGCAGTACGTCGAGCAGATCGTCCTCTACGCCCTCGTCATGATAATAGCGAGCCTCGGCCTCAACGTCATTTACGGGTACACGGGGCAGTTCTCGTTGGGCCACGCGGCCTTCTACGGCATCGGCGCCTACGCTTCCGCCCTTTTGACGTGGGCCTTCGCCATCGACTCCGTGGCCCTCTTCCTGCCCGTCCTTCTCGTGGCGGGCCTTTTCGCGGCTGCGGTCGGCGGCCTCATCGGCATGCCGATCCTGAAGCTCCGCGACGACTTCCTCGCCATAGCGACCCTCGGCTTCGGGATGCTCGTGCGCACCCTCCTCGACAACTCGGACAGAGTGGCAGAGGTGCTCGGGGGGTCGAGGGGCTTTATCGGCATACCGAGGATCACGAACCTCGAGCTTGTCTTCGGCGTCATCGCAGTGCTGATACCTGTGACGCGGAACATTATTTTTTCGAGGTACGGCCTTTTCTGGCAGTGCATCAAGGACGACGAGCTTGCCGCGACCGCCTTCGGCATCGATACGGGCCGCATGAAGTCGATGGCATTTATTTACGGCTGTTTCCTGGCAGGCATCGCAGGCGGCCTCTACGCCCACCTGTACACGTTCCTTCATCCGTCCAATTTCGATCTCCTGAAGTCGATAGACTTCCTTATCATCGTGATAGTGGGCGGTATGGGGAGCATCACGGGGACGATCTTGGCGGGCCTGGTCTGGGTGGGCTTCATCGAAGGGCTGCGCATCGTGCTGCCCGCAGGCATGCTCGAGCTGCGGTGGGTCTTCATCCCCGTTTTCCTGATTATACTGATGATGCTCAGACCTTACGGGCTTATCCACAGGACGGAGTCGAGACTATTGGGGATCGGCAGGAAATGAGGGCGCTGGAGACTACAGGACTCACGAAGACCTTCGGCGGAGTGCGGGCTGTGAATAACCTTTCCTTCCATGCGGAAGAACATGAGACGGTGGGGCTGATAGGGCCGAACGGCGCGGGTAAGACGACCGTCTTCAATTTGATAACGGGCCTTAGCCGCGCAGATAAGGGCAGGATCGAGGTCTTCGGCAAAGACGTGACGCGCATGGCGCCCTTCCACGCGGTAGCCATGGGCATGGCGAGGACGTTCCAGAATATCCGGCTTTTCGGCCGCCTGTCCGTCGTTCAAAATGTGACCGTCCCCATCATAGGACGCGCGGGCTACGGGCCGCTCGCCGCGGCGTTCGAGTCGGCCGCCTCCGCGCGCGCGGAGGCGGCGGCGCTCAGCCACGCCATGGAGATACTCGATTTCTTCCACCTCGCCGGTAAGGCGGACCAGCTTGCCGCAAACCTGCCGTACGGAGACCAAAGACGTCTGGAGCTTGCAAGGGCGCTTGCCGCAGGCCCCAGGCTCCTTCTGATCGACGAGCCGGGGGCAGGCATGAACCCGAAGGAGATAGGCGATTTGCTCGCGGACATCAGGCGGGTCAAGGAGGTTTTCAAGCTGACCATCCTTCTGATCGAGCACCAGATGGGCCTCGTCATGAACATCTCCGATAGGCTGGTCGTGCTCGATTTCGGGGAAAAGATCGCGGAAGGGACGCCGGAAGCGATGCGGAAGGACAAAGCGGTGATAGAGGCATACCTGGGGGAAGACTTCACATGCTGATGGTTATCTCCGGCCTCACCGTAGCGTATGGCGCCGTCAGGGCGCTGGACGACGTCGCGATGGAGGTGCACAAGGGAGAGGTGCTCTCCATCATCGGGGCCAACGGCGCAGGCAAGAGCACGCTTCTGCGCGCAATCGCGGGGTTGGCCAAGCCTGCATCGGGGAAGGTGGAGTTCGAGGGCAGGGATATAACGAGGCTGAGGCCGGACAAGATCGTGCGGCTGCGCATATCCCTGGTCCCGGAAGGCAGGCAGATCTTCCCGAACCTCACCGTCAAAGAGAACTTGGAGGTGGGCGGCCATACGCTCAAAGGCCGTCACGCCAGGCGGACGATCTTCGACATGGCGCTCCAGACGTTCCCGAGGCTCGCCGAAAGGCTCCACCAGCACGCGGGCACGCTCTCCGGCGGGGAGCAGCAGATGCTCGCGCTGGGCAGGGCGCTCATGGCCGACCCGGTCATGCTTCTCCTCGACGAGCCTTCCATGGGCCTCTCGCCCATTATAACGCGCGAGATTTTCTCCCTCGTCGGGACGATAAACAAGGAAAAGGGCATCTCCATTGTTCTCGTCGAGCAGAACGCCCATATGGCCCTTGACCATTCACACAGGGCATATGTCCTCGAGACGGGCCGTGTAGTTGCGGAGGGGCCCTCGGCTGCCGTCAAGTGCGACCCGGCCGTAGTATCTGCCTATCTGGGCGGATAAAAAGGTTAACCCTCATTTTGCAGGCCGCCGAGCGCGTGCCATGACAGGTCCGCATATCTTGACAGCCAATCCGCGCGGCTTTATCTTGCCATCAGCGGGGTCGGCCATATCAAAGGAGACGAGAATGGGTAAAAACTCTCGACCGCCATTCGTTTCGATGCCTAAAATCCTTGTGCTTTCCGTGGCTGCCTTGCTCCTTCTGGCCTGCCTTCTCCAGGCGGCGTCGAAGGAAACAACGGGCCCGGAACAGGGTGTGCTGAAGGCAACCCTGCAAAACGGCCTGAAGGTCGTCATCGTCCATAACGCGCTCGCGCCCGTCGTCACGACGATGATGAACTACATGGTCGGCTCGGTCGAGGCGCCCGCGGGTTTCAAAGGCATGGCGCATGCGCAGGAGCACATGATGTTCCGGGGCAGCCCGGGGCTTTCGGCGGACCAGTTGGCCGCCATCATCGCTGCCATGGGAGGGAAGTTCAACGCAGAGACCCAGCAGACGATCACGCAATATTTCCTCACCGTCCCTTCGGCCGATTTTGACGTGGCCTTACGGATAGAGGCGATCAGGATGATGGGCGTTCTCGACAGTGAGAAACTCTGGGCGCAGGAGAGGGGGGCCATCGAGCAGGAGGTGGCGCAGGACTATTCGAGCCCCGAATTCATCTTCTACACTAAACTGCTCGCCGGCATGTTCAAGGGCACGCCTTACGAGGAGAGCCCCCTCGGCAGCGTCGCCTCCTTCGATAAGACGACGGGGGGGATGCTGAAAAAATTCCACGAGGCATGGTACGCGCCGAATAACGCCATCCTTGTCGTCGTCGGCGACGTGGAGCCTCAAAAGGCGCTCGCTGCCGTAAAGGCCCGCTTCGAGGTCATACCTGCGAAGAAGCTGCCGGCCAGACCGGCGTTTCACCTGTCGCCGGTCAAGCCTGAAACGATACACCTCACCACGGACGAGTCGTACGGGCTCGCAATCATCGCATTCCGCCTGCCGGGCTACGACAGCCCCGACTACCCTGCCTGCCTCGTCCTTGCAGACGCCTTAAGCAGCGAGCGAGGGACGTTATTCAGCCTAGTGCCTGAAGGGAAGGCCCTCTACGCAGGCTTCAGCCTCGATACCTTGCCGCAGGCGGGCCTTGGCTACGCCCTCGCAGCCTTCCCGAAGGGGGGTGATGCACAGGCCCTGGTGAAAGAGATACGGAAGATACTGGAGGCCACCGTCAAGGGCGGTCTTCCCCCCGATCTTGTCGAGGCCGCGAAAAAAATGAGGCGGACGAGGGCAGAGCTTAAGAAAAACTCGGTCCTCGGACTGGCCGAGACCTGGTCTGATGCCTTGGCGCTGGAGGGGAAAGAATCACCGGAGGAGACTGTACGGGCCATCGAGAGGGTGTCGGTGGATGAAGTGAACGCGGCTGCGCGAAAGTACCTCGACATGGAGCATGCGGTAGTCTCGGTCCTCACGCCGGAATCCTCAGGCAAGGCTATGCCCGGAAAAACCGGCGGACGGAGGGTCGAGTCATTCACGCCTACGCACGTAAAGCCCGTCGAGCTGCCCGGCTGGGCAGAAGCCGCGCTCAAGCGCCTGGAGATCCCGAAATCGACCGTAAACCCGGCAGTGACGGTTCTGCCGAACGGCCTGAAGCTCATCGTGCAGCCCGAATCGGTCAGCGACACGGTATGCGTTTTCGGCCGCGTGCGGAACAATTCCGACATGGAGACGCCGAAAGGGAAAAAGGGCGTTGACGAGGTGTTGGACCAGTTGTTCTCTTACGGCAGCGCAAACCTCGACCGCGTCGCCTTTCAGAAGGCGCTGGATGAGATAGGCGCGCAGGAATCGGCAGGGGACGATTTCAGCCTCAAGGTGCTCGCCGGCCATTTCGAAAGGGGTGTTCAGACTCCTTGCCGATAACGAGCTGAACCCCGCGTTTCCGGAAGCGGCCTTCAAAATAGTCAGGCAGCAGGTCTCAGAGACGGCCGCAGGTAGGCTCGAAAGCCCTGATCACCTCACGAAAAAGGCGCTTGCCGAGTCCCTCTTCCCGAAGGGCGACCCTTCCTTGAGAGAGGCGACCCCGGAGAGCATCAAGGCCCTTTCCCTGGATGATGTAAGGGCATATTACCGCAAGGTATTCAGGCCGGACCTTACTACGATAGTGGTCATGGGGAAGGTGACGCCGGAGACGGCCAGGGCGGTCATTGAGAAGCATTTCGGAGCATGGAAGGCTGAAGGGCCGCAGCCCGACACCTTCCTGCCTCCGGCCCCGCCGAACCGTCCCTCTATAGTCGGCGTGCCGAACCGCAGCAGGGTGCAGGCAGAGGTCGCCCTTGCGCAAACTCTCGGCCTCACGCGGTCGAACCCGGAATATTACGCCCTCGAGCTTGGGAACCATGTCCTGGGCGGCGCCTTCTACGCCACTCGGCTCTTCCGCGATCTGAGGGAGGAGACGGGTCTGGTCTACACGGTCTCATCGACGTTCGACGTCGGCGTGACGCGCTCCATATACGGCGTCACTTTCGGCTGCGACCCTGGTAACGTGGAAAAGGCATCAGCCATCGTTATCCGCGACTTAAGGCAGATGCAGACGACGCCTGTCCCTCCGGAGGAGCTAAGGCGGGCAAAGGCCCTGCTGCTCCGGGAGATACCCCTGTCGCAGTCGAGCGTCGACAGCATCGCGGAGAAGTTGATCTACCTCTCGACGCATTTCCTACCTCTTGACGAGCCGATCGTGGCCGCCAATAGATACGTGGCGCTTTCTGCCGACGAGGTAAAGGCGGCTTACGCGAAATGGCTGCGCCCGGTCGATCTGGTCCAGGTAACCCAGGGCCCGCCGGCCAAGTAGGGGGGGCAGGGAAGGAAAACAACGGGAATATGCATACAATTTCGAGGGCATATATCGCATCCCGGAGAGGGAGATTGTAACGCTTGTGCGCACGATACGGTCGAAGGTGACGCTATCGGCCCAGGCGGTCATGTTTTTTTGATTTTTTCTATTGACATTGTAACGCTATCTTGAGATATGTATACTATTCGTTACCCCATATATGAAAGGAGGTCGGGATAATGCCTGCAAAGATTGACGAAGAAACCTGTTCGGCTTGCGGAGCCTGCGCGGAAGTATGTCCGGCGGATGCCATAACCGTTGAGGACAGCGCGAAAGTCGACGCCGAGCTGTGTACCGAGTGCGGGGCATGCGTAGAAGAATGCCCCCTGGAAGCCATTACGGTCGAAGAATAATCTGAAGGGAAAAAAATAAGGGGGGGATGAGCTTACCCATCCCCCCATCTTATTGCATCTTTTGAGGCGCCTAAACGCCTTTTACTATCGCTTCGGAGATGTCGAGGGCCTTCATCGTCTCCGATTTCTCCTTGTCTTTTATTGCGTCTTCCATCATGATAAGGCAGTAAGGACATGCGGTTATCACGGTATTCGCCTCAACGCTTATGGCGTCGTCCATGCGCACGTGGCATATCCTGCCGTGATGTTCTTCCATCCATATCTTGCCGCCGCCGCCGCCGCAGCAGAAGCCCTCGTCCCTGTTCCTGGGCATCTCTACGAAGCTGTCTTTTTTCACTGCCCCCAGGATCTCGCGCGGCGCGTCGAAGATACGGTTGACCCTGCCGAGGTAGCACGGGTCGTGATAGGTAGTGACCCCTTCAAGGACGGGGTTGATCTTGATCTTCCCTTCCTGCACCAGCTTATTGATGAACTCCGTGTGATGGTAGACCTGGTAATCTGCGCCTAACTGGGCATAATCGTTCTTGAGCGTGTTGTAGCAGTGCGGGCAGGCGGTAACGATCGTCTTTACACCCATCTCTTTCAGCAGATCGATGTTGCCCTGGGCGATTTCCTGGTACTGGTACTCGTTGCCCGTCCTGCGCAAGGGGTCGCCGCAGCATTTCTCTTCCGGGCCGAGCACGCCGAAGGAAACGCCCGCCTTCTGCATTATCGTCGAAAACGATTTGGCGACCTTCCTGTTCCTGTCGTCAAGGGAGGCGACGCAGCCGACCCAGTAAAGGACATCGACCTCTGTCTCGGTCGCCTTCTTTATGTCGAGCCCTTCCGTCCATTCGAGCCGCTTGCCTTTGCCCATGCCGTACGGGTCGAACCTTGTCTGGAGGTTCTTGTAGAGCAGCTTCAACTCGGGCGATACCTTGCTCAGCGTCATGGTCAGATATCTTCTAATCTCAAGGGTTTTGTCGAAGGTCGGGATCGAAACCGGGCAATTGACCTGACAGGAGAGACAGGCGGTGCAAGACCAGAAGGTCTCTTCCGGTATAACTTTGTCCAGAATCCCGTCTTCGTTCTTGACGCCGGCCGCTGCGGCCAGCCATTCGCCCTTCAGGTCCTGTATCAGCTTTTTAGGCGAGAGTGGTTTCTGGGTCAGGTTTGCCGGGCACCTGTCCTGGCAGCGCCCGCAGCGTGTACAGGCGTCCAGGTCGAAAATCTGCCTCCAGGTGAAGTTCTCGATCTGATTGACTCCGAATTCCTCGGCCGTCTCGAAATCGGCAATAGGCGCCACGGCACCCCTCGGGGACTCCTCTACGCCCCTGAACAGCATGTTGAGGGAGGACGTAAGTATGTGTAGGAGCCTGCCGGAGAAGACGACATAGGCGATAAGGCCGAAGGATATGAACATATGGAAATAATAGAGGACTGCGTGGGTGACTTTGATGCCGTCGGGCGACATGCCGACGAACAGGCCGGAAAGTACCCACCCGACGAAGCTCCACGCCTCGTAAGCGGGGCTGTTAAAGGCAAGCCTGGCAGCCTCGACCAGGAAGCCTGTTACCAGGACGGCCAGGATCCAGATGAGGGCTATGGCGTCGTCCCTCTGGTTGTCGAGCCGGTCGGGCTTGGAGACGTAACGCCTTATCATCGCCATGACGATGCCGATTATGGCAGCCAGCCCGGCAAGGTCCAACAGGAATGAAAACAGGATATAAAAGTTGCCGTGCAGGTAAGTGATGCCGAATAGCGGCCTGAAAAAGTCATCCTCGAAGGCAACCAGCCCCGTACCTATGGCGAGGATCAGGAAGCCCCAGAATATGAAAAGGTGCATAAAGCCCGGGTAGGTCTCGCGGCGCCGCAATATCGTCTTGTGAAAAATGGCACTCTTGATGTAATAGACGATCCTCTCTGCCAACCGATTGGTAAAGGCGAATGGTTCAGGCTTCCCTATTTTCCACATCCGGTACCGGGACCGGATGCCGTAGATAATCAAAATGAACGATATTACCATGAGGGCATAGGCGAACCAACGGGCCGTCTGCCCCACATTCCAGAAGATCTCCCTCCCTACGTGCTCCATCGTATACCCTCCCTCGATCTGATGCGTACATAATGTTATGTGAAAAAAAGGACGAAAGCAATAAGAAATAATCACTCGTCCCCGCTACTCTGTTTTCTTGCTTATTTCCGGGTTTTTGACGATGTCGGGGGACGGGGCTGACCGGAGAGATTTCCGATGGATTTCGCGTTGTTTTAGAAGGCGCGCGACGCAGCGTACTTTTGTGTACGTGAGGAGCCGTGCCGAGAAATCGACGCGAAAGGCACGGAAAGATCCCGGTCCACCCCGTCCCCCATCGCGATGAAATGCGTTGACAACACACGGCAAAAGCCTATAAGATGTTCCCATGAAAGCCTTTTTCCGCGACATGGCCCTCGACCTCTGGGACAACTTCGCGGAGGTCTTTTTCAACGTCCTCCTCATGATCGGCGTCATGATCGCCGGCTTCATCGTAAGCTGGGTGCTGCGCAAGCTCGTCGAAAAGGCGCTGATACTCTTCCGCTTCGACAAATGGGCTGCCGACGTCGGCATAGTCACCTTCCTGGAGCGCGGCGGCGTTAAGGCGAAGCCTTCGACCATCATAAGCCGCATAGTCTTTTGGGTGCTGGTTATTACCTTCTTTTCTTTCGGGCTCAGCCTGGTAGGCATCACCCAGTTCACGGAGTACGCCTCACGCATTACCAGCGCCCTGCCTTACATAGTGATATCCATGATCATCCTGATTGTGGGCATCATTTTCAGTACTTTCTTAAGCAGGGTGATCTATATCGGGTGTGAGAACGCCAACATCGGCTACGGGGAGATTATCGCGAAGGGCGTGCGGATATTGCTCGTAGTCATCACGTTCGGCATCGTCTTCGAGTACCTTGGCGTTGGGAGCACCATTATCAGCATCAGCTTCCTCATCATCTTCGGGGGGATCATCATGACCCTCTCTTTGGCCCTCGGCATCGGCCTCAGCACGGTTATCACCGATTTCATCAAGGAAAGATTCCTGGGAGACAGGAACAGGAAGAAATAGGGCTGCTTAGGCCAGAAGGAACCGTCCCAACCAGTCGATGGCAAGCTCTATTGCCCGCGTCCTGTGGCCGGGGTCGGACAAGACGTGGTCCCCACCTTTTATGATTTCCAGTTTCTTGGGTGATTTCAGGTTCTTGTAAATAGCCCTGCCTTCATCCACCGGGACCGTCTCGTCCCGGTCGCCGTGGACCACGAGGGCGCACGAGACGTTTTTCGCCTCCGCCAGCAGGTCGTACTGCATGAAATCTTCGTAAAGGGCGTCTTCGAAGCTTATCCCGGAGACGGCTTCTTCCTTCTTTTCGAGACTGTAGGGCGTTGCCCAGAACGATGCGCATCGGACGCGCCTGTCTCTGGCCGCTTTGACCAGGGACGTGCAGCCCCCGAAGCTGCTCCCGAGCAGGCCGACCCTGCCGGCGTCTACCGACGGGTGGATGAGCGCCCACTCAAAGACCGCTTCGAGGTTGGCGACGCGGCCGCTCAACGTCGTCTCTTCGAGGCGTCCGTCGCTCTCCCCGCAGCCGGCGTAATCGAACCTGCACGCAGCCATGCCAGCCGCGCAAAGGACCTGCGAAAGCGCTTCGTACTTCGAGCTTTCCTTGTAGCTTATGAGGCCGTGGGAAAGGATAACGCAGGGGTGCCTGCCGTCTGCCCCCGGCAGTGCTATCAACCCCCTTATCCTGCGGCTGGATGCCCCTATCTCAAACCGTTGTTCCACGATCCTGGATTTCCTTAAGCTGCTGATCGAGTATCTCTTCGAGCTGTATCAGGTTCAGCACGTCTTCTTTATTGTATTCCAGAAGGAGCCTCAAAGCGCCCCTCTGGCCCTTGGTTATATATTTTTCCCACAGGAGTATCGCCTTGTAGCCGTCCATGCCTTCGGTCTTTCTCTTGATGCCGAACGTTTTTTCGAGCTCTTTCAGGCCTCCGCGCAGGCCGAGGCTCCTCTTCACCTTCAGCAGGTCGAGGGAGCAGCAGGCGCCTTTCAGGTCCATGTTTAGGTGCTTGCCCAACGTCGGCAAATCGAAGCTGTCGCCGTTGAAGGTGACTATCGTCTCCGCCTGCCCCAGTATGTTTTGCAGGTTCCCGAGGTTCACGTCGTCCCCGTAGAACTGTATGAAACCGCCCGGCTGGCAGAATATGCCGATCACGCAGACCTGGCCCTGCCTGTCTGTTTCAATATCTAGGTACGCCTTCATTCCGAAAAATCTCCTTTCCGCCGGCCGCCCCGAAGGTGTTGGGGCGCCCGGCTGTCAAGTGCCCGATTATCCCCAATTGGTCTTTACGTCTTAACCGTCACGATCCCTATAATGCCGAATGAGAAGAAGAGCATGTTGGAGAGCCATGCCGCGAACAAGGGCGGAAAGGCCTCCTTATAGCCGAATGAGAGGGCTATCGAATGGAACCCCCAATAAGAGATACCCAGACATATGCCCGAAAATATCCCCTTCGATACGTTCTTCGTTTTCGAATACCGTAAGCCCACGGAGAAGGCGGCAAGCACCATAATGACATTGATGAACGGGAACGAGATCTTGTTGTCCAGGTCCACCATGTACCTCCTGGCGTCATGGCCGTTGCGCCTGAGCCTTTCTATATACCGCTTGAGCTCCTTATAGCTCATCTCCTCCGGGTTCTTATCCACTATCTTGAAAACAGACGGGGGCTCGGTGATGAGGCCTGTCATCGACTTATGCGTTGTCCGCGACTCTATCCCGTCGTTGCCGAAGGTCCTCTCCGTTACGTCCGACAGGAGCCACTGGCCCTTTTTGTCGTCTCCTTTCCAGACGCCTATCTTCGCGTCGTACCGCTTCTTTATCGCGTACTCATTCGAAAGCTCGAGGACGGTCAACCCCTTTATCACGTCTTTCTTCACGTCGTAGAAGTCGATGTTGCACACCTGGCCCCCGCGCTTGAACCATATCTTGTCGTTCTTGAAAACGACGTATGTCTGGTCTTCCTTGATCTTCACGCGCAGTATGTATTCTGCGGACGATGAGCTGTAAGGTATGATCCACTCCGAAAGGCAGAACGAGAGGACGACCAGGACCAGAGAGAACCAGATAAGCGGCTTCATGAGCGAGAGCGTGCTGATGCCGGCCGTCCTGACGACGATCACCTCGTTTCCCCGGATCATCATGATAATGTGGACCAGTATGGCGACGAGGAACGCAAGGGGCATGAGCAGGTTGAAGTTGTTGGGTATGTTTAAGGCGACGTAAGAGATCCCGAGAACGAACTTACTGAAGCTTTGAGTAAAGATATCCAGATGGTCGAAAAAATCGATCATCGTGAAGATGATGATTCCCGCCAGCTCGCTGATGAGCAGGAGCTTGATCGTATTGGTTATGAGGTACCTGTTAAGCCTTCGCAAAGCGCCGGTCCCATGTTCGTTTCAATCGTTGCGATATACCGCCCTGGTCCTCGCTGTTCAACTGCGTTATAAGGTAAAACCCGATCGCAGAGAACAATATGTTAGGCGCAAAGCAGATGATGATCGGCGGCGCCTCGTAAACACGACCTATGTTCTCCATGATGGCGGATATAATATAATAACATATGAAAATGAGGAGGCTGTAAACCACGCCGGAGAACTTCCCCTCCGTCTTTCTCTTTACACCCAGGGGGACCGTCAGCAGCACGAAGGCGACGATGGAGAAGGGCACGCTGATCTTTTTGTATATCTCCACCGCGAGCTCGTACCTGGTCTCGCCCTTGGCCGACGTAAATGCCTTCCGAAGCTCCTTGATGTCCATTTCGAAAGGCCGTTTGCGCCATTCCCTGTTGGGCATGACGCTTGCGAGGTTCAGCGAGAACGTATAGTCCTTGAAGGAGAGGCTCCTGTAAGCGTCGAGGTGCTTTTCCCACCTCTGGAGGCTGCCGTTCTTCAGCTTGAAAGAGAGATCGAGCGAGGTAGTGTCGATATTGACCGTGCCGTTCTGCGCCGCCACTGTCTGCCGCACGCCCTCGTCCCTGTCGTCCGAGATGACGATGCCGCTGAGCATCTTATTCCGCGGGTCTACCTTATCGATGTAAATGACGACGCCGGGTATCGAATCGTTGAATATCCCTTCCTTGTCCTCGATGGAGATCCCTTTCTTCGCGATGTTGGCGAGGGTGGTCCGGAACGCGTCGCTGCTCTTGCTGAGGAGCAGGCTGTTGTTGAGGAAACCGGCGCAGAAGACGAACAGGCCGAGCGCCGCGATGGGAATAAAAAGGTACATGAGGTTGACGCCGCTCGCTTTGAGCGCCAGTATCTCATTCTCGCTCGAAAGCCTGCCGAGGACGACGACCGCCGAAAGCAGGAAGGCCATCGGAAGGGTAAACGTCAGGAAGGGAGGGCATGAGTAAGCGACAAGGAGAATTATGTCTTTAAGGTCGACGCCCTTATTGATGACGAGGTCCGCCATCTTGCCTAGGCGGCTCATTACCAGAATGAACGTAAATACGGCCAGCGACAAAAGGAAGAGAAGGACAAGCTCTTTGAGCAGGTAAAAATAGAATTTACGGCGAAAAAAGCTTATCCATTTCATGCGTTAATCTATCATCCGTTACATCATTAGTCAATTTGGCGAAAACCGCAGTGAGAAGCGGCTTTTCAAGACAGGCCGGCCCCGCCAATGTTTATTCCGGCGAACCCAAAGCGGCCAGGATGTGCTGTTCGGACTTACGGGCCGGTGCTGGTCCGGTGAGGGGCCTTCTCCTCGCATTCCCTTGCGGCCTCCAATTTTTGAATATCGCGGATCCGCAGGTGTTCTCTCAGGGAAAGCGCGAAGCCGACGACCGTGTAAGGGATGTACCAGGAGGCGTGATAGAGTATCGAAATCGTGAACCCTTCAAATTTCGGCACCCCGAAAATCGAGAGCAGGTAAACGAGCAGGAACTGGTAAAGGCCCACGTAGCCGGGAGAGGAAGGGACGGTAATGCCGACGTTGAGCAGCGCGCAGACGAAGGCTATGTGCCTGATATCTACGGGGATTTGCAGGGCGCGGGCGACGAACCACAGCGCCGTGGCCATCGAAAACCAGATGCAGAAGGAGGCGGCGACGAAACAGACGATCTTGAAGGGCGAGCCGATGCGGGAGAGGTTTTCCTGTATCTCGATGATCCTCTTGCCGAATTTCGACAGGAACGAGCGCTCCAGGGAAGTGAGCCGCGCGGCCAGGCGGCCCGCGAAGGCCGGTCGTGACAACAGGATAATCAGTATCACGCAGAACAGGACCATGCCGATTACCATCCAGATGGCTTTGGAGATGGCCGGAGGCAGGGTGGAGCGCGGGAAGAAGATCAGCATCATGAGCAACAGCCCGGTCAGGTCGAAGAAGCGGTCGAGAAGGACCGTGGCGAAGCTATAAGTGAAGGAGAGGCCCCGTCTTGTGGGAAAGGACGTAGCCCCGCGCGACCTCGCCCATCCGGGCAGGCATGATGTTGTTTACGAACATCCCGATGAGCAGCGCTGTGAACGTCTCCCTGAAACGCACGTTGGACCCCGCCACCTTCGACCACCTGAACGCGGAAAGGCAGATTGCCGTACCGATAAAAACCAGCGGCAAAAGAGCCATCCCCGGATTGGTCTGTTTCAGCAACGACCATATCTGGCGGAATTCGATGCCGCGCAGCGAGAAATAGAGAAGGACAATGCTCACGGCGAAGCCGAGAATGGTGAGGAAGGTCTGTTTCTTCATAGCGGACAAGGCATTATAGAGTATCCGCTCCAATTTTTCCAGTGTAGTGGGCGGCGGCGTGGGCCGGGCCATTTTCGCCCATAGCTTTGTCGTCGCATTCGGCACGGCGTGCTCACGTACAGAAAAGTACGCTCCGCCGCGCGCCTTCAGCGACTTCGCGCTCTGAACGAAACTGGTCCTCGGCCCCCGCCGCCGCAAGAGTAAGGTCGCTTATTTCATCTGCAAGTCCTCACATCTATTCAAGCGTATGCGCTTTAATATTACCGCTAGAAAGCGAGACAACAGGCGGCTTAACTGGTTTGGCAATGGAATGCAGCCCAAATTGCCAGTCCGAGTTAAAACTGTTGTTGGGTGCCAAAAGGGGCTGTCGTCTATTCAAATATATAATCAGGCGCCATGTCGGCGTAAATACTCAGAGAGCCGCTGGTATCGGTAATCCTCCAACAGTACGGGTGCAGCTTTCACGATAGCGTCGAGGCATTGCTTCAAATCCTGGGGTCTCCATGGTTGGTCCTTAATGATGGCATCCAGGAGCCGCAACGTCTCCTCCGGGAATCGTCCGGGCAGACCCGATTCATGCAGCAGGTGCACGACGAAGTCAGGGTGGTCAATCGGCTGCAGCCAATTCTGTACGGCGGTCAGCGCCGAAGGAAATTGGCCGCGAGCTGCAATACTAAGCCTGACAAGGCTGCGCGCGATGCTCTTCGAGGCAAGCTCACGTGATTTGGGCCATACACCGTGCCAAAAAGGCTGAATGCGATTTGTCCAGTAGTCTTCTCTTTGTTCGCCTGCCCCCTCCAAGGCTTGGGCCAGTGCCTGGCCGGCTTCGTCCAGTCCCTCCTGCGGCAATGCGCCGATGGCGACCTGGAAGTCTTGCTGGGAATAGGTCTCTTCCGGGCCCAAGGCTGCATACGTGAGGAATGTGACGAACTGCTCAGCATGCTCCTTCAAATCTGCATAATGGTAGACGGTGTCGAGAACCTGTGCTTTGAAGGCGATAAGCAGAGGGCGGTAGAGGCGCGGAGACCGCAGGAAGCCTTCCCAAGCCGCACGAGCCTCGACGGCATTAGCCTTCCACTCGAACAGCGGCAACAAGTGGGCTTCGGTCCAGAGTCGGTCCACGCGAAATAGCGCAATGAGGTGCGATGCCAACAGCACACGGCCGTGACGGAACTGAGAAACGCCAATGTCGCACAGTTGTGTGAAGATGGGTTTCAGATCCGAAGGCAACCTCTCGTTATCGCTGGGCTTACGCTTGAACCACAGGCTCAGTAAAGCCTGCGTCACATGCCCAATCGGGTGATTAATTGCCCGGCTGACAGGCTGGTCAGTATCCTCCTCATCCTTGTATGACAACGAAAGGATGCGTCGGCACAGGTCCAGGAAGATGTCTTCATTACGATCCAAGGACTCCGAGACGGCCTTCAACCACCAGGCAAAGCTGTGTGCGACCTCGTTCAGGGCTTCGTCTGGCATAGTTCGGACCAGCGGAGCAATATACCGCCACGACCGTATCACACGTGCCTCCTCGCTCCAGGCCTGCAGGGCTTCGCGCCATCGCTCGGTAGGCCATTGCCCCTCCCGCGTTAGATCGTAGAGTGCGCAGGCGCAATGGAAGAACCGCGTTTGGCAGACCTCGCGCCAGGTATCTTCATCGAAAGGCCCTCGAGGGGGACGGGCCTTTTTGAGCCAGTCGAATAGTTCGTTGCGCTTTCGCGGCGCCACGTCGAGTTCCCGGCGCTCAAGGAAGTCGGGGTCGCCCGTGCCGCTCATCCAGTGCGAGAACTCGTCTCTTTCGTCCTTCTCAAGCCGCCATTCGGAATGTACCGCCGACAAGGCGGCCAAGCGTTCAGTTGCGGCCGAACCGAGATTCCCGCCAGACGATTCCAGCTTGGCAAGACGCAGCCAGACCGAATGATCCACCAAGTGCTGCCAGATATCGGGCTCAATTTCAGCCTTGTACATTGCCCGTGGCGGACCGGTCAGGATGGCCGTCTCCAGCTCGGCCTCGCGTTTGCTGTGTGAGATGAGAGCCTTGCAGCACCAAGAGGCGCAAGGTTTCGCGCTGCGTATCAATGGACCACAACCACCACGCTTCGTCGGCCACAAGCCAATCAACCCATTGGTCCGGCGCTATGCAGCCATCTTGGCTGGCAGAGAACAAGGCCAGACGCTTAAAGGTAGGGTACGCCATGCCAAACCAGGTTTGTGCGACCTGCGTGGCACGGGCGGGGTCGCTCTCTCGGACGACCAGCCAAGCGTCACGCACGAGCTCAATCAGGGCCACCCAGTCGCGGAACCCCCTGTTTTGCCAGTGCGGGCTGACGGAGGGCAAATCCCAGTATGACCTATCGGTGCGGTCGCTGGCTTCGCCGAGTTCACGAAGGAGGTCCAAAGCGTCGCGCAGTAGTTGCTGAAAGTCGTCAAGCAGTGCCGGCAGAGCGTCGCGCCAGTGCTGGGCATTCCCAAGATCGCGAAGCGAGGAATGCACAAGGTCGGCTGCTAGTACCAGCTCCCAATCGACGTATTGCCTCAGATGCTCGGAAGTTCCAGCATCGGCGTCGTCTTCTGGCCAGTGGAAGGGCTCGTTCAGAGTGACCTTGGGGGCAAGTAGTTCGCGCAGCTGGAAGCGCAGAGTTGTGTTTAGGCTCTCGCGTTTAAGCCGGCTCTGCCAGCGATAAAAGTCTATATCACGCGAAGGCGATTTCACCTGGTTTGTTATCAACAAGCGCCACAGGGGCCGGAGCAGCAGCCTAGGGATGGCGTTCGGAGACTGAGCCCGAATGTGGGCCAGTTCCTCCGTGTTGCCTTCGAGTTCCAGCCGTGTAAAAGTGTCGAGCCTATCTTCGACGAGCCACACGAACTGATCGTGCAGGCGGCCGCCGCGCTTGGCCAGCCACAGGATCAACGCCGGGTCGTCGAGGTGCCGCACCAGCCAGCGGGCGAGATGGGAGATCATCGGGTCCCATTGGCTGTCCACTGGGCCCGCCGATGTCAACATCATCCACGGTGCGTGTGTGTATGGAGCGGGGCGTCGAAGCAGGCTGAATGCAAATTTGTCGTCCTCTTTGGCGAGCGACGGCACGCCGAAACGCGCAAGGTCGGCGTGTCGGTAGCGTTCCTTCGAGAACGCCTCTAACCAATCCAGCGGCGGTGCGGGGTCGAAATCCGCAAATCGTTTGGCGGGCAGCCCCGATTCATCTGATATCGCCCATAGCATGCGGCCGACGAAGTCATCCTCTCGTGTGCTCGCAGACGGGCGTGCCATCGCGTAATCCATCACAATGCGTTCCTTACCGAGAACGCCGTCGCGATATGTTTCGGCCCAGGCCTTCAAAGTACGATGCAGAGCCGAATGGTCGTGGTTGCTGGCGGGCACTTCGTAAAGGACCGGAACAACCCCCTTGGCTTTCCACTCATCCCTCTTGGTGGTCTCTTGCCTGGGTGCGCAGTCGCCTAAAGCGTAAGCCTGGGGTGTCGTTTCGCCCTGCATCCTGTCAGCGGCCAGCGCATCCATCATGTACCGCAGGACCGGGTCGTTGATGCTGTACCCCACAAAACAGACCACATAGCTGCGAAACAACTCGCTGACGAAGCGAGCCGCCCAGCGTTCGGTCAGATAGGCGAGGCCAAAGTCGCCGCTGGTCAGCACGAGCCGGTTGAGCGCGATATCGTCTATGTGCTCAGGGAGCAGCCCGTGCAAATACACCAGACCGTCCCATCGGCTGTTTTTCGGTATCGGCAGCATAGGTGCCGGATACTCCTGCAAGACCAGTTTCATGCGAGCCACAAGGCGCGCAAAGATGCGGTCAAAATTGGTGGTGACCAAACGAAGCGTTCCATCACGGCCTCGTGCAAGTTGAAGCAGTGCAACGTGGGTGTCTGTGGCGCCTTTACGGCGTAGCTTCGGCTGGAGTGCTGCGAACAACGCCTTGCGGACATCCAGCCGTCCACCGGGTAGGCGCAGTTCGAGCAGGTTCAGGGTAGCATCGAACTGGTCACGTTCGTAGGCCTGCTGCTCGATGCTATTCCGCGTCGTGCCGACGAGGTGGTAGATATCGTCCACCAGGCCCTTGAACCCCGGCAGGCCGGCCGGGTAGGAAATACCCGCCCCGCAGAAGAACACCACGCGGCCTTCCTCGTGCGCTTGCAAGAGCGCATCGGGAATGTCGGGGCCGTTAGCTATGAGCTGCATTTCCCAGCCTTTGATGCGAAAATAAGGGTACGGAAAAAGCCCGTGCGGTCAGGTCTCTCATTGTAGGATTGTCTGCCGTTCACCGCTGGCAGTCTTCAGCCACGTCCCTGCAATCATTATCGTTTGTATCACTAGCTATCGAACAGGTCAAGCAAAATCCACCCTTTTAGGAAGAAGCTTATGCCCTAAGTTAGCCAGCCCGCCCCAGCAGCCGGGGCCGGAGGTTTTCGATGGATTTCGCGTTGTTTTTCGACGGCGCGCGACGCAGCATACTTCTTCTGTATGTGAGGAGCCGCGCCTAGAAAAACGACGCGAAGGCCGCGAAAGGATCCGGTCCCCCAACCAGATTATACTTGAGTCTGGCCGCCTAAAGTGGTGTAATTAATAACGGTGGAGGTAATTGTCATGTGTCAGACCGTGGCCTACCTGGTTCAGGGAGGTAAGGAATTATTGCTGCTGGAGGACGTTGTCAGCATTACGCCTGAGGGGCCGACTTTGAAGATGGTCAATCTCTTCGGTGAAGAGAGGGTAGTCGTTGGTAAAATAAGCCAGATCGACCTCCTCACGCATCGAATCACCATACAGGCGGCGTGAGCCGCAGCGAACGATAAGGCGACGGCCTGGGTGCCGCCCCGTTTTGCAGCCTTCTTGACATCGGGTGTTCTATCTGTTGTATTAGTGGCATTAAATTAGTGCAGCCAATATAGGGGTGGCAATGAAGAATACGGCCATTATAGGCACCGGCTCTTACCTGCCGGAAAAAGTGCTGACGAACGTCGATATCGAGAAGTTCCTCGATACCTCCGACGAATGGATATATACGCGCACGGGTATAAGGGAAAGACATGTCGCCGCGAAGGACCAGGCGACGTCCGACCTGGCGAAAGTCGCCTGCGAGCGCGCCATGCAGTCGGCGGGCGTCACGCCCGACGACATCGACCTTATCGTGCTCGCTACAATAACGCCTGACACGCACTGCCCGGCCGGCGCTAACTGGCTGGAATCAAAGCTCAAGTGTACGAAGGCCGTCTCTTTCGACGTCACGGCGGCCTGCTCCGGGTTTATCTTCGCGCTCCACGTGGCAGACAGGTTCATCAAGAGCGGCTCGAACAAGACGGCGCTCGTATGCGCGGGCGAGATCATGACGAGGACGGTCAACTGGGAAGAGAGGGAGAGCTGCATCCTGTGGGGCGACGGGGCGGGAGCAGTGGTGCTGACCGAGACTGACGGAGGCCACCGGGTCGTCTCGACGAACCTGCATACGGACGGGGCGGGAGGCGAGACGCTGCTGATGCCCGGCGGCGGTTCCCTGACGACCCCCATTTCCCATGAGAGCGTTGACAAGAAGCTCCATTTCCTGAAGATGATCGAGGCGAACAAATCGTTCAAGGTGGCGGTCGGCAGGTTCGCGGAGGCCGCAGAAGAGGCGGCTGCGTCGAAGGGCTACACGATGAAGGATATCGACGTTATCATCCCCCACCAGGCGAACATAAGGATCATCCAGGCCATGGCGAAGAAGCTCCAGGTGCCGATGGATAAGGTCTACATGACCATAGAGAAGTACGGCAACATCTCCTCGGCCACCGTGCCCATAGCGCTCGATGAGGCGGTAAAAGACGGCACGGTAACTGCCGGGAAGCACGTAGTCCTGAACGCCTTCGGCGGCGGGCTTACCTGGGCCGGCGCCCTTATCGAGTGGTAGCATAAAACCGAAGGCTCGCTCCTTCTGCCGCACGTAGCGGCAGAAGAATACATAATAAGACCGTCGCTTGCTCACCAGTCTATATGGACCGTCTGCACCATATCCTCAACTGAGGCATTACCCCCGCTTATCCCGCCGGCTTGACACAAACCGCTTGTGGCATTAAGTTTCGCCAGGGAAAATCCCGCTATCGACATGCATTCAAGGAGGCCTCATGAAGAAGCGCCTGCCGGTATTTGCCATCGTGACAATAGTTTGCCTGGCCGCTGTATCGGCCGGCCTCGCTCAGATGTATGAGGGCTGGTCGCAGCAGGAGTATACGAAGCTGTATGACCCGAAGGCCGTCCAGACCGTCAAGGGACAGGTCATAGGCATTCAGGAGCTGATCCCCATTCAGGGGATGGCTCCGGGGGTGAGCCTTACCATCCGGCCGGAGGGGAATGGGCAGCAGATAATCGCGCACGTCGGCCCGGACCGATACGTCACGAAACAGAAGCTGCCTCTCGCTCTGCACGAGGTCGTCGAAGTGACAGGCTCGTTCGTTACCTTCGAAGGGGCGGCCACGATGATAGCCGCGCAGATAAAGATAGGCGGCAAGGTCTACAAATTCCGCGACCCGAAGACTGGCGCGCCTAACTGGGGCAAGGAAAAATAATAAAGGAGACCGCCATGAAGACCAGGATTGCCTGCATCGTGCTTCTTGCCCTCGGGCTGGCTTTCTCCGTATCGGCGTCCGCCACCGGCCAAGGCGTCGTCCAGGAGCCGAAGGCGATCAATAAGGCCGATGTCAGCATAAGCGACCACAAGTTCGCGCCGGACTATTTCCAGACGTCGCCCGGCAGCACCATCCTCTTCCATCTTACCAACACGACCGATACCGACCACAATTTCACGATAAAGGACCCGGATGGGAAAACGATCAAGGACATCGATATCCTTCCTGGCAAGACCGCTGACGTAGGCGTTTCCTTCAGCCGCGCCGGCACTTATGAATTTTACTGCAACAAGGACCTTCACCGTCAGATGGGCATGAAGGGGAAGGTGATAGCCGCGCCGAAGTAAAAGGGGAAGAAACGAACGGCAAGGGGCGGGCGCCCGATCTTGGAGGGGTATTACCTGCCTGTGCCGAGGGTGCTTTCAGTAAACGGGGCGTACGTAGAAGCGCCCAGCCCGCCGGAGCCTGTCCCCGAGCCGCCCAGGGTGCTGTCCGTCCCCGTCCCGCCGCCGCTTTCCGGCATCGTCGTACTGAAACCCTCCGGATTGGTCGTAGCCGGGAAATCGGCGCCGGAAGCAGAGGGGAAGGGGGTTGCACTACCTGGGGGTCCGGCGCCTTCGATGGGCGCCTGGGGCGCATAAACAGCGCCTGGACCGGCTGGGCCCGGAGGGGCGACCGACTGGCCGTGAGCCGGAACTGCCATGGCCAGGAGCAGGACAGACAGAGCGGATAGAAGTGTTAGTCTCATCACATTATTCCTCTCGATTGCGAATATAAACACGTTATCTTTTTTGTCAATCCCTACCCGTTGATTATGCCATTGCGTTAGAAAAGGAAATAGATAAGGCTACGAAACCTATAGGGTATATAGGCCGGACGAAACGAAAAGAGGGGCCTCCATGGCCAGATATGATGAATGACGACAACAGCCGGTCGATAGGGAACACGCCGCTGATTAAGTTGAACCGCATCGCAGGTACGGATGCGACCATTCTTTCCTGGCTTTTCGCCTCCGGTAGGTTAGTCCTCCTCCATAAGCGGCTCCAGTCCCAGGTCTCTTATCATTTCCATATCGAGAGCCGAGTCTCTTCCTGGTGTGGTCAGATAGTCACCCGTCATGAGGGAATTCGCCCCTGCCACGATACCGAGCGGCAGCAATTGGCGAAGGTTTGCCTCCTTCCCGCCGCACAGCTTGATGTCCTTGTCGGGCAGGATGAACCTGTAAATGGCGATGGTCGCGAGCAACTCCGTAGGATGGACCGGCGAGACGCCGGCCAGAGGGGTACCGGGCCGCGGGTTGAGGATATTGAAGGGCACGGAATCGACATTCAGCCCCTTCAAAGTCAGGGCGAACTCGATCCTCTGTTCCATCGATTCTCCCATGCCGATGATGCCTCCGCAGCACGTCTTCAGCCCTGCCGCCCTGGCTGAAAGTATCGTGTCTATGTCCTCCTGGTAATCGTGGGTCGTGCAGATATTATCGAAGAAGCTGCGTGCCGTCTCCAGGTTGTGATGGTAACTGTAGAGGCCCGCCGCCTTCAGCGCTGCCGCCCTCGCTTCGTCGAGCATGCCGAGAGACGCGCAGGGCCTTATGCCTGCCGCCCTTATTCCCCTCACGGCATCGTAAATTAATTCCCACTCCGCCTCGCTGTCGATGCGGGTGCCGCTTGTTATGATGCCGAACATATGTGCGCCGCATTCTTTCATCCGCCTGGCGGCATCCAATATCCGGGCCGTCGAGACCATGTCATAGACGGGGGAGTCGGTCTCATAGTGGGCCGACTGCGCGCAGAACCTGCAATCCTCGGTGCATCTGCCCGACTTGGCGTTGATGATCCCGCACATATTGATACGCTTACCCTTGAAGTGCTCCCTTATCTCCGAGGCAGCGGCCATGAGGGCGAAAGGGGTTTTTGAACCTATCCCGCGCAGCATGAGCGCCTCGCTGTACCCTATGTCCTTTTGTGCTATGGCCCTCTCTTTCAATTGCGTTAACGTTTGGCTCATCTATTCGTCTCCCATGTCATCCACTCGATCCGCTTCAAGACCGACCGAGCCTGTATGCCTGATGATTCTATTTAATCTTTAGTATAATTGTCAAGAATAAGACGCAGGCGAGATACGGCGACTTTACGGGCGGAGTAAACGGGCCGTCGTTTCAGGCATTCTCTGATGGGGATCGGGCAGGCAACGGGCAACGCTTACCGTCAGGGAATATAAACCCTTGACGGCATTGTGATGATAATAAAAAAGCTCCCCGGGCAGGACTCGAACCTGCAACCTACTGGTTAACAGCCAGCCGCTACTGCCGGTTGAGCTACCGGGGAACAATGATTAAAGTAAACACGAAAAAAGGCGCCGAGTCAATATTCTCGCGCGTATTTGTCCGGTCCGGCCGCCCTGGCTTCCCCGTCCCCGGAATGCGTAAGACGCGGGCCTGCTTTATTTTGGCGCCCGTACCGTGCAATAATAAATGCGCAATACGGAGAATTATAGGCTATGTATCGATGGGACGCGGAAGATTATGCGCGCAATTCGGCCGGACAACAGGAATGGGCGCTGGAGCTTATCCCGAAGCTCGGTCTGAAGGGCAATGAAAGGGTCCTGGACGTCGGCTGCGGCGACGGGAAAATAACGGCGGCGATTGCGGACGCGCTCGATTTCGGCTCCGTTCTGGGCATCGACAGCTCGCCCGAGATGGTCGCCCACGCGACAAAAGCGTTTCCGGAAAATCGCGCCAGGCTTGCCTTTGCCTGCCTGGACGTGCGGGAGATAAGCTTCCTGCGGGAGTTCGACGTGGTCTTCTCGAACGCGGCCCTCCATTGGGTGCCGGACCACGGCCCGCTGCTAGTAAAAATCAGGCGCGCGCTGCGGCCGGCAGGCAGGGTGCTGCTTCAAATGGCAGGAAAGGGCAACGCGGGCGCTGTAGTGGACGTAGTAAGCAATGTCGTCCGTAAATCTCCCTGGTATCCCTTTTTCGATCGTTTTGCCTTCCCCTGGGCGTTTTACGGTGCAGAGGAATACGCGGGCCTTGTGGAAGCGGCCGGCCTGACCGCGAGGCGGGTGGAGATCATCCCCAAAACGATGCTTCACAAGGGCCGGGAGGGACTTTCCGGCTGGGTGCGGACCACGTGGATGCCATACAGCCAGAGAGTGCCGGCAGATATGCGGGACGCGTTCGTCGAAGAGATAGTCTCCGGGTATGAAGCGGAGCACGGGACCGACGCGGAGGGGTTCTTTGCCGTTTCGATGAGCAGACTGGAGGTGGAGGCGTCAAGCGCTTGAGGGCCCCGGCAGCGGACTTTTGTTATCTGCCGAGAAGCCGCAATATGGCCGCCCCGCGACCTCAAATTATGGGAAGAACGTTTGAAATCCTGGCGCCGGTGTGTTATAAAACTAATTCAGCCACGAAGCGTGGGCCGCTAGCTCAGTCCGGTAGAGCAGCTGACTCTTAATCAGGAGGTCGTAGGTTCGAATCCTACGCGGCCCACCAATATTTCTAAGCTATTTCAATGCTTTTCGTCAATCACCCCAAAAACAGGCAGGCTAGAAAAATAGGGTAAAATAGGGCATTTTGAAACCGATTTGCAGGCAAAATGCAGGCACAGAATTAGTGTAAAAGTCTTCTGTTTACAACCCATTCCTGAAGATACAGCTCGCAGTCTCTCTCGGTAGTTCGTCAACCGGGATGATGAGGGTGCGGCGGGCAGCATCGCGCTCTATCCCCTTGGAAGTAACAGTAAAGCTGGAAAGTGCCGCTTAAGCCGCTAAAGTCAAGCTTCTGGACAACTTTAATGGACTTTTCCGGCTTTCGTTGACCTTGACGGCAGCCACACGTAACGTATGGCACAGGAGAAAACCGTGGAAGAGGTGTTCTTTTCTGACTATCTTGAGAAACAAGCGAAGAAAAGCCTTGTGGCGTGCGTTGCCTGGGCCATGGCCGCTATGACTCTTCTACTCGCCGGGATCGCTACCGGCATCGCCGTGATCCTTGCATCAGGGGCGGTGGCCGTCGTGGTCACCCTTTTCGTCGTGGCCACGCGCGGTCCCCTCTATGTGGCTTATCGGTGCGGAATCCGAGGCGAGCAGATTCTCCGGGCCCAGCTTCTCTCGTCCGGGCTGCCTGACGATTACACCGCCTATTACAACCTCCCCTTGAACGGCAACGGCAAGCTCTCCGACATCGACTGCATCCTTGTCGGCCCTTTCGGTCTTTTCGTCTTCGAGGCAAAGCACCATCACGGCCTCATTCTGTATAGGAACGGGGTTTGGGCGCGGATCAAGGCAGGCCGAAGGGGAACTCGCTATTGGGGCCAGCTGGGAAATCCTTCCGGTCAACTATACCGCAATATCAGAAAGCTCAAGGAGCTGCTTGGGCACACAGACGGCCTCTGGCTTCACGGCGCCGTCGTCTTCACAAACCCGCGGGCCGTCCTCGACATCGAAGGACTCCGATGGGTCAGGGCCATAGCCGTGAAGGACCTGGAGCAGATCCTTTCCAAAAGAATGGTTCTTTCCGCCGAGCAGATCGATAGGATCAACGCTCGCCTCTCCACCTTAGTCAAGAAGTAATATAAGGATGAGGACAAACCCAGGGGCCAGCACGGGCACGTCCGGAGTATCTTCATTAGGCGGTTTGCCGAGCAGCGAAATCGACCCGGGCGTGAGCGCGGGTTTTCTGTTGCCGGAATCCGAGGTACGCAAAAGTTACGCACATAATATGAATTTATTAATTCATATCACTTCGACGGAGAGGAGAAGAGAGATGACCACGAGCAGAGGAACGGGCATGATGGAGAGGATACTGGGCACCCTCATGGGTCTGCCTCTCGAGGAGAGCATGGCGCTCCTCCCTCGCTGGATGGAAGGAGCGGACCCTCGCCGGAAGGTTGCCATGTTCACCGCATGGATGAACTGCGAGAAAGACATGAGACTGAAAAGGACCCTCTTCGTCGCATGGATGGCGGCAGAAAAGAAAAACGAGAAGTTCCTCAAGGACATATGCGTCAAGGCGTCGGCCGTCTACGTGACGGAGGGCTTCGCCCGCGCCAATGCGTCGAAGATCGAGGGCTGGATGACGAAGGCGTTCGAGCGCGACATGACGCTGACGCCGGGCGTAGTCGCGAACATGGCGAAGAATAACTTCCATATGCCGGAGGCGATGCTCCCTTTCCTGAAGAAGCTCGCACGGAAAGTCAAAGAGAGGATACGCCTTCGGCGGAGGAAGAATTCGGACGGGACCGCTCCGAGATGCCGTTCCTCAGCGACGGAAAGCCTTCTCGTTGAGGGCACTTACTCGCTGAATCTTCCCCTCGCTGAAACAGCACAGGCGATCAGCACCAGACGGGCTGCCCAATCGCTCCTCCCCGGCGTCCTCGCTGAGCCTCCCTCGCTGGATTCCAAGAGGAGAATAGAAGACTACGAAGCCCTCATCGCCCCTTACCGGCCCCTCCTCGCTGAGGTCGCCTCGATGGAGGTCCTCGATGACCTGCTTAGGCTGCTCTATGAAGGCGGCGACGCCCCCTCGGTGGTCGGCTGGCCGGGCAAGATGTCGGATTGCGAGTACAGGAACCTGAAGGGGCATGAGCATTTCCTCCAGATTCTCCGAGGCGTCTCCCTCTACGACCACACCTACAACGTTCTGAAGGCCGCCCTCGACATTGCCCGGGAAGAACTGCGACAGAAGCACGACTTCCTTCTCCCCGCCATCATCACCGCCGCCCTCGGCCACGACATGGGGAAGATCGAATCTCTGTGGGGTTCTTCCCCCGGCCGGAAACACACCCACGAATACGTTGGAGAGGTCAAGCTGGAAGAGATGCTCGCGTCCCATGGAAACAAGGTCTTCACTGAGACCGTTGTTGCCGCAGTCGCCCGCCACCACGCCGATCCCAAGGAAGACACGATTGCGAGGATCATCATGGACGCCGACGCCAGGGCGAGGAAATGCGAGATCACCTCGGCCGATCCTGCTTTCACCATAAAGCCCATGACCGAGTGGCTGGATCTGACCAGGTTCGCCGAAATTACCCTGCCGCACATCAATGAACTCGTCGTCAAGAACCGGAGGGCCGTCTGGAAGGCGATGTCCTTCGACGGCATCGTCTACTGCGCGCCGGATTACGTCCGCGATATCCTGAAGGTCCTCTCCTTCGAGAAGAAAGTCCTCGACTATCGGCTCCTCCGCCAGTCCTTCAAGATGGACAACCGGGCGGTCCTCACCGAGTTCTCCGCAATACTGAGAAAACACGGCTACCTCGCTTACAAGATCAATGAGGCCTACTTCGGCCTGAGGTTCCTCTTCCAATCGAGCATTCCCGACATGCGTCAGCCGGAGCTATGGGCCATCCCGGTGAAGATTGGGCTTTTCCAGGCAAAACCCTCGGCCATCGAGGAACGGAAAGCGGATTACCTGAAGACTGTCGTCTCAGTGAGACCTGTTGCGGGCGGCTATGGGCGAGCGGGATGACGGATTGCTTTCGCGTGGGGTTTAGCGCAACATGGCAGTGCGGACGCTCCACTCTTGACTGCCTGGTTGAGGCATCTGTTTCTGGCAATGGCCTCCACACCACGCATAGGATGGACGCTATTGGGGTAAGACCTTGAAATAGCGGCCTTAACCACTTGACGGTGCCAGCCGGACAACAAGGCCGTTCTAAGTTCGAGAGGACCTCAACACATGCACTGTCTGCTCGTCTCCACGTTCTCATGGTGATCCTCGGTTCCTGATTTCGGTCTGTTGCTTGTGCGCAGACCGCAGATTTTGACGAGAGCTAATCTTCACTAACCTGCAACGGTTCGTTGCGCTGGTGTCCTTCCTGAATTCCTCAAGATCATCCTTTTCCTTGTACAGCTCTACTTCAAATGGCATTATTGATATTGCGAGATCGGTTCAAGAAAAGATTCTTTTGTCAGCCAGGAGAGGACGGCCACGCATCAAGAATGAAAGGCGTTGGCTGGCCTGAGCCAATTCTTTCACGACTGGCGAAAAAGGGGGGTGAAGCATGGGGCTGAGTTGCATTCTTGGCCATACGTGGGTCAGCTGCAAGAATGAGAATAATATATCGTCACAAGTGTGACAGTTAATGGAGGACATTCTGATGGACACAATGGCTTTTTTAGTATGGTTTATGCCGGTGATCTTCATGATCCATGATTTCGAAGAAATCCTGATGGCCGAAATTTGGGGCAAACGTTACCGGATGAAGATCGGACGGATTTTTCCGAAACGGCGGCCTTTTGGGCTGGGTGAAATCAAAGCGTGGCAAACACCCACTTTTTCCATTGGAGTCGCAATTGAGTTTTTAATCTTTTCGGCGATCAGTTTCTTTTCTGTTTTATTCCAGAACTATCTGCTCTGGTATGGGGCTTTCTTGGGGTTGCTGATCCACATGGTTTTTCTCCACATCCAGGGTTGCTTCTGGTTCAAAGGATATGTCCCGGGAGTCATCACTTCAGCAATCCTGCTGCTGCCAGGCATTTGGGTTTTGGCGCTGGCTCAAAATATTCTTCAGTATGGTTGGGGTGAAATCCTGATCGCGGCTTTAATTGGATTTCTATTACTCGCCATCATCATTCCATCCTTGCATAAGCTTATGGGAGTCCTGTCTGGATGGTTGGATCGTTATGCACTGGAGCAAAAAGTAGATTAGTAAGGTTCTTTATCCATAAGGCACTTATCTATATCCTGAAAGTGGGTTTGAAAAAGTAACCATTAGACCCTCACCCCCCAGTGGTGATTGGTGCAGCTTTTTGCGGGCTCTCGCCACGACCGATATGTCCTTTTCAGTTTTCGGACGGCTCCCGCCCAAGCCTCAGGTCGGCGACCGGTAACCATCGCTTGAGGATAGCTTTTCTTCCTGCTGTAGGTAAATCCTTGGTGGGGGTGTATTCTTCACCCCACCGGCGCTGCTGCCTGCCAGTATGATAAGCTGAAAGAGAGTTTCTGTTGAAATGTCTATCAATACCACCTTCAAATCGAAATCTTCAATTGGGTGCTGCAATTCCTTTGACGTTTTGCAGCGACCACATGTTCAATGCCTCTGGTGGGTTCTTCATAGCAGCCTGTTTCTCCACGGTGCCTCCTCCCCTACTCAAAAATCTGGCAGTTCTTCGTAAGGAAGGTGCCCAGTCTTCTTTTGCCGATACAAGAGATGATGCATTGCCGCTTCTGGTAAGGCTTGCAGCCATAATCGACAAGATGTAGAATTACACAATTATGATTACACGGGTGCAAGGACGTATCGACGCAGGCAGGAAGCATACGAGAACATCTCCGGCATAAGGGCGTGAGCAGAATCGGACGTCCCTGATCGATCCGCCGGGCGAAGAGGGGGAGAGGACCGTGACGAAGCCATCCAATCCCGGAGGCAAGAAGCAGAAACCGGCCGCCGGAGAAAAAAAAGAGACAGGGCATCACCGCAGCGATGGGCCCTTCCCCATCGTGGGCATCGGCGCCTCAGCCGGAGGCTTGGAAGCCCTCGAGCAATTCCTGGAGCACATGCCTCAGGGCAGCGGAATGGCCTTTGTCATCGTCCAGCACCTGGACCCGACGCACAAGGGCGTCATGCCGGAGTTCCTCCAGCGCGCCACCCCCATGCAAGTCATTCAGGTCAAGGACCGCACCCCGGTCCAGCCCAACCACGTCTATGTGATACCGCCAAATAAGGATATGTCCATCCTTCACGGTACACTCCACCTGCTCGACCCGACGGCGCCCCGGGGCCTGCGCCTCCCCATCGACTTCTTCTTCCGCTCCCTCGCGGACGACCGCAAGGAGCGGAGCATCGGCGTCATCCTCTCCGGCATGGGCACCGATGGCACCGTGGGCCTCAAGGCCATCAAGGAAAAAGCGGGGGTGGTTTTCGTACAGGAGCCGACTTCCGCCAAGTTCGACAGCATGCCCCGAAGCGCCATCGACGCAGGAGTAGCCGACGTCGTCGCCCCGGTCGGGGAGCTTCCCGGAAAGATCCTCGCCTATCTCGAGCGGGCCCCCCTCTTGACGAAGCCGGGATTTCTTCTCGAGGGCAAGGCCCAGAGCGCCCTGGAAAAAATCGTCATCCTCCTGAGATCACATACGGGCCACGATTTTTCGCTCTACAAGAAGAGCACCGTGTATCGCCGGATCGAACGGCGCATGGGCATCCACCAGATCGAGGGGATCACCGAGTATGTGCGGTTTCTCCAAGCAAATCCGCACGAGCTCGAACTCCTTTTCAAGGAACTTTTGATCGGCGTGACGAGCTTCTTTCGCGATCCCGAGGCGTGGGAACACTTGAAAGAGATCATCCTCGCGCTTATCAAGGACCGTCCCTCCGGTCAGGTGCTCAGAGCCTGGGTGCCCGCCTGTTCCAGCGGGGAGGAGGCTTATTCCCTGGCGATGCTTTTCAAAGAGACCCTCGACGTGGTGAAGCGAGGGAAAAACTTCTCCCTCCAGGTCTTTGCCACCGATTTGGACCGTGAAGCCGTGGATGGGGCCCGTCAGGGCGTCTTTCCGGCCAACATCTCCGCCGATGTGTCTCCCGAGCGCCTCAAGCGGTTCTTCGTCAAAGAAGAGAATGGCTACCGGGTCTGTAAGGAGATCCGCGAGATGGCAGTCTTCGCCGTGCAAAACATCGTCATGGACCCCCCCTTCACCAAGCTCGACATCCTGAGCTGCCGGAACCTCCTAATTTACCTGGCCCCGGAGTGCAAAAGAAACTCTGCCTCTCTTTCAGTACAGCCTCAATCCGGGAGGGATTCTCTTTCTGGGGAGCGCGGAGACCGTCGGCTCCTTTACCGACCTCTTTGACCTCTCGACAACAAGTCCCGGCTTTATCGGCGGCTCGACGCCGCCCCGCGGACGAACCCGATGGAGTTCCCTTCCTCTTTTGCCCCTCCCCTTCGGGACAGCCCTGAGGGTGAAACCACCCGTCAACATCCAGTCCCTCGCGGATAAGGTGCTCCTGCAGCGGTATTCCCCGGCGGCGGTGCTCGTCAGCAACAAGGGCGACATCCTCTATATCAGCGGGCGGACGGGCAAGTACCTGAGCCCGCGGCCGGCAAGGCAAACTGGAACATCTTTGCCATGGCCCGGGAGGGACTGCGCTACGAACTGGCCGAGGCATTCCAAAAGGCGCTTCGACAGAAAAGCGCAGTCACCCTCAAGAACCTTAAAGTGGCACCAACGGCGGGGCGCAGGCCCTGGAGCTCACCGTCCAGGCGCTCGTCGAGCCGGAAGGCTTGCGGGCATGCTAATGATCGTCTTTACGGACGTCGCGGCGCCTCCTGAGACAACAACCCCGGGCAAAACCCGGCGGACCCCTGCGGGCGCCGCCCGGCTGGCCCAAATGGAGGAAGAGGTCCGGCAGGCCCGTGAGGAGCTGCGTAGTACCCGCGAAGAAATGCAGACGTCCCAGGAAGAGCTAAATCGACCAATGAGGAATTGCAGTCCACGAACGAAGAATTGCAGTCCACGAACGAGAGCTCACCACCTCGAAAGAAGAGATGCAGTCCATGAACGAGGAGATGCAGACGGTCAACCTCGAGCTCAGGGTCAAGGTGGACGAGCTTTCCCGGACGAACGACGACATGAAGAACCTCCTCGACAGCACGGACATCGCCACCTTGTTCCTCGACAGGGAACTCCGGGTGCGCCGTTTCACTAGCCAGGCGACAAGGTCATCAAGCTGATCCCGGGCGACATTGGCAGGCCGATTACCGACCAATCTTCCAGCCTCATTTATCCCGAGCTGGCCGAGGACATGCAGGAGGTACTGCGGACGCTCGTGTTTGCTGAAAGGGAGATCGCCACGCGTGACGGGCGCTGGTTCATCGTGCGTACCATGCCCTACCGCACGCGGGAGAACCTGATCGACGGCGTGGTCATCGCCTTACCGACATCACCACATCCAGGACGCTGGAGGCGAAGCTCAGGGAGAGCCTCGCGCTCTATCAGGCCCCTTTCGAGGGGATCGCAGAGGGCATCATGTTTCAGGCCTCAGGAGGCGACGTCACCTTCGTGAATGGCGTGGCCGAACGTATCCTGGGTCTTTCCCGCGACCGGATCGAGGAGCATCCCCTCTCGAAGGCCGTCCATGAGAACGGGTCGTCCTTCGCCCCGAAAGACCACCCGGCAACGGTCGCTCTCTCCACGGGCGCACCGGTTGAGAATATAGTCATGGGCGTACTCAACCCCTCGTCTCAGCGGAGGGTGTGGATCAGCGTTAACGCGACGCCCGTCGTGCTGCCGGGAGAAAAGAAGCCTTCCCACGTCTATATGATCTTTCGCGACATCACTGAAGGCCGGATGGCTCCTGGCGGAGCAGGGGAGACGAGACCGTGAAAAAGGAGAAGGGCACGCCCATTGATACGGGGCTGCGACGCAGGGCCGAGGAGCGGCTGAAAGGGGCAAAGAAGGAAACAGCACCCTCCCCGGCAGAGCAAGACGCGCGCCGCATGGTCCACGAACTCGAGGTCCATCAGATCGAGCTCGAGATGCAGAACGAGGAACTCAAACAGGCACGGGCAGAACTCGAGAAGCAATTAAAGATTTACTGCGACCTCTACAATTTTGCCCCCGTCGGTTATTTCACGCTCGACAGGGCAGGGACGATCCTAAAGTTAACCTCACCGGCGCCAGGCTCCTCGGGGTCGAGCGGTTCCGCCTCGTGGGCAGACGCCTGGAGTCGTTTCTGAGCGCTGGATCGCAGGAGCCCTTCACCGGGTGTCTCGAAGAGATATACAAGGGAACAACAGTGGCGACGTGCGGACTGGCCCTCCTCACGCAGGGAGACCGGCCCCGGTACATACAGATCGAGGGGACCCCCTTTACATCCGGCGGGGAGGCGGTCGGTCAATGCCGGGTGGCGATGATCGACATCACCGAACGCCGGCAGGCGGAAGAGACCCTGCGCCGCTACGAGT
>CAWEPK010000002.1:0-30613 GCA_963810935.1 uncultured delta proteobacterium
TATCCTATACTTCTTCATAAGTGCATAGAGCCTGGGCCTGGACAGCCCGGATATCCTGCAGGCTTCCCTTATGTTGCTGCCCGCTATGCTCATAAGGTCTTCAAGGTACTGCCTTTCCGCCTCTTGTAAGGCCGACTCCCTGAACCCCTTCAAAGGAGGAAGGGGTGAAGAAGGGGCACTCTCTTTAGCAGGCAGGTGGGTCTCTTTGGTCACAGACGCCCTTGCCAGGCTCACCCTTATATGGGTAGGCAGGTGCTTGGGGAACAAGGTAGGCTCATGCCTTGCCATGGTAAGGGCCCTTTCTATGGCATTTACCAGCTCCCGCACGTTCCCCGGCCACTCATAGGTAGACAGGGAGTCCAAAAACTCAGGCGCAAACCCCTTGGTCCCTATGCCGTATCTCTCGGAGAGCTTTGCCATGTGGTACATGACAAGCTCCCTTATATCTTCCTTCCTCTCCCTTAGAGGGGGCAGGTCTATGGTAAAGGTCTGGAGACGGAAGAGAAGGCCCCTCCTGAAGTGGTGGGACTCGACCATCTCATCCAGGTTCCTGTTCGTAGCAGCCACCAGCCTGAAGTCCGACTCTATCTCCTTCTTCGAGCCGACGGGCCTGAACCTGTGCTCCTGCAATACCCTTAAGAAGGCTTTCTGTATGACAGGGGGCAGCTCTCCCACCTCATCTAAGAAGAGGGTGCCCCCGTGCGCCTGCCTGACAAGGCCGTCCTGGTCCTTATCGGCCCCTGTGAAGGCCCCCTTCTCATAGCCGAACAGGGTGCTCTCCACCAGTGTCTTAGGCAAGGCTGTGCAGTCTACGACAACGAAGTTCTTATTGGCCCTCGGGGAGTTCTCGTGTATGGCCCTGGCGAACAACTCCTTGCCTGTGCCCGTCTCCCCTATGATTAAGACCGAGGCGTCGGAGTTTGCCGCCTGGGCTAAAACATCGAAGCAGCTTCGCATCCTGGGGGAGGAGCCTATGATGCCCTCCCACTTCAAGGCAACCGCAGGCTTCCTTGCCCTCTTTTCTTCCCTGTACTGCAATGCCCTTAAGAAGGGGAGCATCATCTCCTTTATCGATGACGGCTTCTCTATGTAGTCCCATGCCCCGTTCTTGATGGCAAGCTCCGCCCCGTCCGGGTCTCCATAGCCGGTCATTATGATAACCTCGGGAGGGGGGCTTATCTCTCTTATCTTGGGAAGGATGTCCAGGCCTGAGCCGTCAGGCATGCGGATATCGAGGAAGACTATGTCGAAGCTGTCTTTGGAAAGCTGCCTCATCCCGTCGGTCAGGGTATGCGCCGATTGGGCATCGTGACCTGTCCTATGCACCATGCTTGAGAGCATGTCGCACATGACCACATCGTCATCGATGATCATTACGTGGGCCATATAAGCAAAATGAGTAAACATTATATGACTTTTAAAAGGAATTGTAAATGCATACAATAATTGCGGATAGGCCTACGGCGGCCCGCGCAGGCGATGCGGGCGCACTTTTGGAGGGGCGATGCTGGAGATAGACGGGGGTACGGGCGAGGGAGGGGGCCAGATAGTAAGGAACTCGTTGAGCCTCTCCGCCCTGACCTGCACCCCCTTCCGTATACATAATATCCGCATGAAAAGGCCGAAACCGGGGCTGCGGCCGCAGCACCTCGCGGCAGTGCAGGCAGCAGCAGCTATCAGCGGGGCCGCTGTCGAGGGGGCCCGCATCGGCTCGCCGGAGCTTCTCTTCCGGCCTCACATGACAAAGCCCGGCGAATACAGCTTCGATATCGGGACTGCCGGCGCCGTATCCCTTGTCCTTCAGGCGCTCATCCCTCCCCTGCTTTTCGCGGGGGGCCGTTCCCACCTTGCTATTACTGGAGGCACCCATGTGCCCATCAGCCCGCCTTTCGACTTCATCGAGCAGGTGTTCTTTCCCATTCTCGCACTGATGGGCGTCCGGCTCACCTGCTCGGTCGGTCCCTACGGCTTCTACCCCAAAGGCGGCGGGCGCGTCGAGGCGCATATCGAACCTTGCGCCGGACGTGCCCTCGCCCCGCTTTCGCTTGCCGGGCAAAAGGGCGTATCGGCAGTCAGGGGGACCTCGGCCGTCGCCAACCTGCCCCTTTCTATTGCGGAAAGGCAGAGGGCGTCGGCTGCCTCGATGCTTGAGAATGCGAATATCGATGCGAAAATCGGCGTAGTTTCCGTGCCTTCCCCCGGCCGCGGCACATTTCTTTTCCTGAAAACCGAGGGCGCGTGCCTGGCAGGCTTCTCCGCCATAGGGGTGCGCGGCAAGCGGGCAGAGGTTGTGGGCGCGGAAAGCGCGGGCAGCCTTCTTGCCCACATAAAGCGGCCGGGCTGTCTCGACCCTTACACATCGGACCAGGTGGTCCTCTATCTTGCCCTCGCGCAAGGGCGCTCGGAGTACACGACAACGCGGATAACACGCCACCTCGTTACCAATATCGGGGTCGTAAGAAGATTCATCGGGGCAGATATTGTTGTTGAGGGAGAGATAGATGCGCCGGGACGGGTCTCTATAGAGGGTATAGGATATCGGAAGGATTAAGGTTTGTTTATCTGCCGCCCTTCTTCGGACGGCCCGATTTTTTTCAGTATCCTGCCGCTGTATGCGTCATAGACCCATAGCTGGAGCAGCCGGACGTGCACGTACCGGTGCTGGGCCAGATATTCACCCGGTTTTTCGGCCGTCGGCTTCACCTGCACCGTCTCCGACGTGACATACGGCTCGACCGGTGCGCACAGGACAAGCAGCCTGACGTTCCGCTGTAATTGCTCTGCCTCCTTTTTCCCGGCCGGGGCCCCGAAGACGATGCTGGAGACCATTAAGGCATCATCGAGGCTGCTTAACGATTTCCCCTTTTCCTGCTCTGCCTCCGCCAGCGGCTCCTTCTGGACCGGGAAGTCGGAAAGGTTCTCGAATGCGACAGTATATTCGCGGAATTTCAGCTCTTCGATCTCGACCTTTTTGCCATTAGGCGCAGTATAGCGTACCTGTTGTCCACCGTAGGGGCATACGCGATCCTGAAGCCGAGATTCCTCATGTCAGGCGCGCCCCGGGCGAGGACCGCCCATAACGTGAATAGGCCGATATGGTCTGCTCGCGCTTGTCGTAGTCGATATCGGAGGGTTTCACCTGAAACGCGTAGACGCTGCCCGGCCTGACAGTCCACGATTGCGACACGACCGGCCGGAAGCCGGCCGCCCCGGCGCCCCCGGCCTGCGGCATACGGTTTTCGACCGAGGTGTAAATGGCCTGTATGTCGTGGCCGCCGTATGCGACAGGCAGCCGCGCGCGGGTGATGTCGAAGGGGGCGCTGTCATACTCCAGGGGGACCAGCTTTTCCATATCCATGCCCCGCCCGGGCAACAAGCGGCCGCTGCTCTCGCCGCCCCTTCGTTGCGCAAACAGGGGGGTGCTCAGGGCAAGAGCGGACAAGGCGAGTAACAGGGACCAGACGGCTATTTTTCCGCGGACTTTCAGCGGCCGTACCTCCTATCCATATTGCCAAAGGTTTTCTCATATCTGCCATCGCAAAAGCAATGAAAAGATTGAGGGCGCGGGTCGTCGCGTAATGGTGCGCGTCTTCCACCGTGCTTATATATAATTGTTGCAGGGAGTTTTGACCAAGAAGAGTCGTGTTGCTATGGATAGGCCGGGCCTGGCGGCCCGGAAAGCTTGCAGGAACAAAGGAGGAATATATGCGAAAGAGATTGCTGGTGTTCGGTCTTTTGCTTCTGGTCCTGGCATCATGTGCGACCATGGGCTTCCAGGGCCGCGATTCCACGTCGTACCTCGCGTTCGGCGATAAGCTCCAGAGCGCAGTCACGACCTACAAAGAGAAGGAACCCGGCCTCACGGAAGACCAGAAAAGGGAGTTTCAGGAGGCATATGCCGAGGCTTGCAAGGCCTTTCAGACCGCCGGGGGCCTTCTCAACGCCATCCTGAAGGCCGGAGACGAAGAAAGCGCGAATACGGCAGTTCTCTCATACAGGCGCGTAATGACTGAGCTTCCGGACCTCGTAAACAAGGTTGTCTGGATCGTCAGAGACTTCAAGACAGCGAAGTAGGGCTCCTGTATCACAACGATGCCGGAGATTGCCGAAAGCGCCGTCGCCGGTGAAGCCGCGTAGAAGCGGATTTTAATTTTTCGCCGGTTATGATATTGTGATTGGAGTGGAACCGCGAGTCGTCTCCCGCAAGGAACACCGTATATCACGAAGGAACATAAGCCCTAACGCCCTGCGCACGCTTTACCGGCTTCAGGCCCACGGCTTTATCGCCTACCTCGTGGGCGGGTGCGTCCGCGACCTGCTGCTCGGGCGTACCCCCAAGGACTTCGACGTCGGGACGAACGCAACCCCCGGCCAGATCAAGCGGCTTTTCCGCAACTGCCGCCTCATAGGCCGCCGCTTCAGGCTCGCCCACCTCCATTTTCAGGACGAGATTCTGGAGGTATCGACATTCCGGGGCGCCGGCCTTCCGGCAGACGAGGCGCAAGCGGACGAGGCGGCCCATCCCGGCCGTTTCCCGCGCCACTTGAAGGACGAGGCGGGAATGGTCCTCGCGGACAATGTCTTCGGCACGCCGGAACAAGACGCCCTGCGGCGCGACTTCACCATCAACGCCCTGGCGTACGATATCGCAGACTCGTCGGTCATCGACTACAGCACCGGGTTGGCCGATCTTAAGCAGCGCCTCATCCGCACGATAGGCGACCCCGATGTCCGGTTCACGGAAGACCCCGTGCGTATGCTGCGGGCCGTACGATTCGCAGCGTCCCACGACTTTGTCATAGAACAGACCGCCTGGGAGAGCATCTGCGGCCTGTCGTCGATCGTCGCGCGCGTCTCTCCGTCAAGGCTTTACGAGGAGGCATTGAAGCTTTTTCTCCTCGGGTCCGCCCGCCCTGCCGCCACTCTCCTTGGAAAAAGCGGGCTTTTCGGCGCACTTTTTCCCGGCCTCGAAGACTGGCTGCGCGAAGAGAGTCAGCGGCAGACGGTCCTTGAAACAAACCTCGAGCAGCTCGACCAGGCCCAACGCGAAGGTAACCCGCCTTCCCTTGCGATATTTCTCGCCTCCGTTTTCGGGCCCGCGCTGGAGGAGGCAGCCCTTGCCCTGCACCGCGAGGGCATTCCTTATCAGCAGGCCATGGACGCGGTTTGCGGCGCTTTTACCAAGGAACTGTCGAAGACGGTCGCTATTCCGGGCAGGGTCGGCTTCAGGATGCGGGCGATAGTCGCACTTCAGGCCTCGTTGCGCAGGATCCCGCCGAGGCGGCCCGCCTCGATTACATCCAGGCCGGAATTCGCAGAGGCCCTCGTGTATCTCCGGCTGACTGCAGACACTGCGCCGGATTACAGGGACGCCCTCGGATGGTGGGAAGCGTTTATCTCAGGCAACCCGGTCCTGCCGGCCCCGGAGGCAGCGGCCGATGGGCCAACCGGCAAAAAACGAAGAAGGAGACGCGGGAAACGGCGCCGCGGGCGCCGCCCCCCCACCCCGTCAGAGACGAACACCCCTTCCTGAAAAGAAGGCTACACGTCCATTAAGAGACTCTTCCCGCTCTTGAACCCCATGATTATTGCGCCCTTCGCCTTCTGAAAAAATGCGGCGACCAGCCCGGCGTCGACCGGCTCGTCGTGGAAGGTCCGGCTTGCCGCATCGTAGCAGACGAACCGCTTTTCCGTCAGAAGGCGCTCCACTATGGTCCGTTTCCTTTCGTCGCCCGCCGCGGCCGCAGGCAGGTCGCTTGCCCGCAACGGTGCATCGGGTGCGTCGAGAATGGTCTTTACGTAATTAATGAATCTCACGAGTTTTACGAACGTATACGTGACCTGCCTCGGAAAAAGCGGATTGACGGGGAGCATGACGCTTGAGCGCATGTAGCGCAAGGGGATGTCTATTTCTGCGGCCGAAGCCGCCATCGGGCTGCCCGGCGCAAGGTAAAAAATGCTCGGCCCGAGAAGAACCCGGTGTCCCATGAGGAAGCAGAGCGTCTCAAGGAGGTCGGCAGGGCTTTGGCTTGGCAGGCCGATGATGAAATGGACCTCCACGAGGAAAGACGAGGCGTCGAGCCAGGGCAGAAGCCGGACGAAAGAGTCGTGCGAGGCCCTGGCCTGGGCTGCGACCACAGGCAATGACAGGTCCACGAGCGAGAAATTGAGGCGCCGGAAGCCCGCCCGGTGCATAGCCTCCAGCGTCGGGGCATCCATCCGCGACGGATAGACCCCGTTCATGGCGGAAAGGGTCATCTGCCTGCCGCTGAAAAGGCCGAGTACCTCATGGAAGAGGCGCCTGTCGAGGTTGAGCATGTCGTCCTCGAAATCGACGGCCTCGATCCCTAATCGGGCGCATTCGTCTATCTCCTCTTCGATGGCCCGAAGGCCCCTTCGCCTGTAAGGTGCAGGCGGCTTGCCGCAGAAGCTGCACGCGTTGGGGCACCCCCTCGACGTCAGGAAAAAGGCGTAATTCTTTCTACCGATGCGGTAACGGTCCGCCTCGATGTATCGCCGGCCGGGGAGTCGGTCGATATCTGCCTCGACGGCGGGGAAGAGAGATATGGGGCGGGCCGCTGCCCTTGAAACAGAGGCCGTCGATGCCCTTTGTTCCGGGATCGAGGCCTGAAGCCAGGGCAGTCACCAGACTGAAAAACGACGTCTCGCCTTCCCCCCTTACGCAATAATCGACCGCCGGGCTCGCGAGTACCCGCTCAGGGAAGAGTGTGGCGTGGACCCCGCCGACAACCGTGACGATCTCTCTACCTGCCTCCTTTGCAGCTTCCGCCACCTCGATGGCCTGCCGCTCGAAGGCGCTGCACATTGCCGAGACGGCCACGATATCCGGCCTTTCCTTTTCCATGGCCGCCTTTATCGAGGCACGGGGCAGGCCGAACCGGCTGTAGCGGGAAAAAAACGAGAAGGGAGTAAAGACGTTCTCCCTGTAGAACGGCCCCAACTCCTTGAAATCATTAGCCACAGTGACCGGCTTACGGCCCGTCCTAGCGTCGAGAACGGCCACATCGGCGATTTCGCCCACTGCGGCGGCAATATAGAGGAGGCCGAGGGGATAGGTCCTGATCGAAGTGTCATAGAAATCTTCGATGGGCGGCTGCACCAGGAGCACCTTCATACGTATCACTATAGTTAAAAACCGCGATGAATGGAAGGAGCAGACAACCCGAATAATTGCAGTTCTGGCATATTTGCCGGAACCATCCGTAATATCTCGCGGTTACTCCGCTGAAAACGGCTATTTTCGGTCACGCGGCCACAGGCCCGGTTCTTGCAGATTTGCCGGTTGGGTTAGTACGCCACAATATATTGTGTTATGTCCGCATCGCCTTTGTAGAAGAGAGGCTCTACATGATGCGCATCCGCCCGGCCACCCCTTTCCCCGAAAACGGTTTCCCTGTAGATACATGTACGGGCAGAGCAGCCGGAAAGGCAGTATTATTGCCTAGTTGTCTCCGGTTACAAAACACGATATACTCTTCTGAAGACTTACAAGCTAAGGGAGGTAATATGGCAGAGAGCAACGATTTTTCCCAGGTAGACCAGGTCCTCAAGGGGCACCGCAAGGAAGAGGGCTCACTCATACCGGTACTCCAGGAGGTCCAGGCGATATACGGCTACCTGCCGGAGGAGGCCCTGGTGCTCGTCAGCCGGGGACTCGACCTTCCCATGAGCCGGGTGTACGGGGTGGTCACATTCTACTCGCAGTTTTACCTGACGCGCAGGGGGCGCCATACCGTCCGCGTCTGCAGGGGCACAGCGTGCCACGTACGCGGCGGTAAGTCGGTCCTTGATACGGTCAAGGATTACCTCGGACTGGAAGACGGCGAAACTTCGCCAGATTTTTCTTTCTCTCTGGAGACCGTGGCCTGTCTGGGCACATGCTTTCTTGCGCCTGTCATGATGGTCGACAAGAGCTATTACGGCAAGCTCGTGGGTCCGAAGGTCCCTGCCATACTCTCACAATACAAGTAAGCGAAGGGGGACAAGGTGAATAGATTAAGATCGACGTCCGACCTGGAGGCTCTTCGGGCCAGGATCAGACAGGAGAGCGACCCGAACAAGATGGTGGTCCGCATCTGCATGACCGGGTGCAGGGCATACGGGGCGGAAGAGGCGAGAGACGCATTTGTCCGGGAGATCGCGAGCCGCGGCCTTGAAAAGAAGGTAGAGGTCCGGGAAACGGGCTGCCATGGCTTCTGTGCCAGGGCGCCGGTAGCCGCCATAGACCCCCTCGATATATTTTATCAGCAGTTCTCGGCCGAAGATGTACCTGAAATCATTTCGGAAACAATAGAAAAGGGCCACGTGATCGAGCGCCTCGCTTTCCCGGATCCAGGCACGCAGGAGCGGATCTCCCACAGGGGCGATATTCCCTTCTATAAGGGACAGACCCAGATTGTGCTGCGAAACTGCGGCAAAATCGACCCGCGCAGCATCGAGCAGTACATAGCCAGGGACGGCTACGCTGCGCTCGCCAAGGTCATGGGGACCATGAAGCCGGAAGAGGTCGTCGAGGAGGTAAAGAAATCGGGCCTTCGCGGACGCGGGGGTGCGGGCTTCCCGACGGGTGTCAAGTGGTCGTTCTTTGCCGCTGCGCCAAAAGGGACTAAATACCTGATATGCAACGCCGACGAGGGAGACCCGGGGGCCTTCATGGACCGGGCCGTGCTTGAAGGCGACCCCAACAGCGTCATGGAGGGGATGCTGATAGCCGCCTATGCCACCGGGGCAACGCACGGTTACGTTTACGTGCGCGCCGAGTATCCGATTGCGGTCGAGCACCTGAAGATCGCGACGGCCCAGGCCAGAGAGCTTGGCCTTCTGGGCGAGAACATCCTCGGCTCCGGCCTTTCGTTCGACCTTACGATCAAGGAAGGGGCAGGCGCCTTCGTCTGCGGCGAAGAGACGGCCCTTATCGCGTCAATCGAAGGCCGCAGGGGCACGCCGAGGCCCCGTCCGCCCTTCCCCGCCCAGTCGGGTCTCTGGGGGAAGCCGACAAACATCAATAACGTCGAGACCTTCGCGAATATCTCCTCGATCATCCTGAACGGCGCGGACTGGTATGCATCGATGGGTACCGAGTCGAGCAAGGGAACGAAGATATTCTCCTTGGCCGGCCGCATCAATAACACGGGCCTCGTAGAGGTGCCTATCGGTTTGCCGCTGCACGAGGTCATTTTTAAGGTCGGGGGCGGCATCCCGAGGGGACGACAGTTCAAGGCGGTCCAGATGGGAGGACCGTCGGGCGGCTGCGTGCCCATGAAATACCTGAACCTCCCTATAGATTACGGCTCACTCGAATCGGTGGGTGCGATCATGGGGTCGGGCGGCATGGTCGTAATGGACCGAAATACCTGTATGGTGGACGTTGCCCGCTTCTTCCTCAGCTTTACCCAGACCGAGTCGTGCGGGAAGTGCGTCCCGTGCCGCCTGGGCACGAAGCGGATGCTCGAGATCCTGACGCGCATCACGAAGGGCGAGGGCCGGGAAGGGGACATCGAGCTCCCTGGAGGAGGTCGGCCAATCGGTTAAGGACGCCAGCCTATGCGGCCTGGGCCAGACGGCCGCCAACCCCGTCCTGTCCACGATACGCCACTTCAGGGAAGAATACGAGGCGCACATAAAATACAAGCGGTGCCCGGCCGGCGTCTGCGAAGCCCTGGTCTTCGCACCGTGCGAGAATACGTGCCCCGTCCAGTGCGACGCGGTCGGCTACACGTCTTTACTGGCTGCGGGCAGGTACGAAGAGGCCCTCAGCCTCATCAGGCTCACAATGCCGCTGCCCGGCGTCTGCGGGAGGGTCTGCAACCATCCCTGCGAGAAGGTCTGCAAGCGGGGGGAGATCGATGACCCGATTGCCATATCCGCACTGAAGCGGTTCGCCGCTGACTGGGAGATAAAGCAGGGGAAAATGGCGCCGCCCGTCTTCATCGAGAAACCCAAGGCGGAGAAAGTTGCCGTTGTCGGGTCGGGGCCTGCGGGTTTGAGCGCCGCCTACCAACTGGGCAGGCGCGGCTACAAGGTGACGGTCTTCGAGGCGCTTCCTGCCGTCGGAGGCATGCTCTCCGTCGGCATCCCTGACTTCCGGCTGCCGAGGGACGTGCTCGGACACGATATCGATTTCATCCGCCTGCACAATGTCGAGATCGTAACGGGCAAGGCCCTGGGCAAGGATTTTGCCGTCAAAGACCTCTTCGGACAGGGATTTAAGGCGGTCTTCCTCGCGATGGGCGCAAACCTCGACCAGAAGCTGGGCATACCGGGCGAGGACGTGGAAGGCGTGCTGCCCGGCGTAGAGTTCCTGCGGCGGGCGAACCTCGGCGAGAAGGTCAAAGTGGGCAAAAAGGTGGCCGTCATTGGCGGCGGGAACGTGGCGGTCGACGCAGCGCGGGTCGCCGTCCGCAACGGCGCAAAGAGCGTAACCATTATTTACCGCAGGACGCGGGACGAGATGCCTGCCAGCGTCGAGGAGATAGAAGAGGCCGAAGACGAAAAGATAGAAATCGAATTCCTCCTTGCGCCGCTCAAGGTCATAGCGAAGAAAGGCAAGGTCGCCGGGATCGAATGCCAAAAGATGACGCTCGGCGAATACGACGAGAGCGGGAGGGCCAGGCCCGTCCCCGTTCCCGGCTCGGAGCGCGTTATCGAGGCGGATACGATCATATCGGCCATCGGTTATGCGCCGGAGATCCTGCGGCTATCGGAAAACGGCCATTTTCCGCGGAATAAAAACGGGACGCTCGTAGTCGACGACGTGACCCTGGCGACGAACGTGCCCGGTGTCTTTGCGGGCGGGGACGTGGTGACCGGCGCATCGACGGTAGTGCAGGCAATGGCCGGCGGCTGGCGTGCCGCCGTCTCCGTCGACAGGTACCTGAAAGGGCAAGACCTCTACAAGGACCGTATATACACGGCCGCAAAGAGGGCCGACGTGCCGCGCGACGAGGCAGCCGCGGAAGCGGCCGGCGAGGCGAGAGGCCGGGCGGTTATGCCCCAACTGGGCGCGGCGATGCGGGTTTGCAGCTTTACGGAGGTGAACACGGGCTTCGATGAACAGACCGCCTTGAGCGAGGCGAAGCGCTGCTTGCGATGTGACCTTGAAAGGAAGAAGGGGTAGACATGAGCACTATCAACCTGACAATAGACAACATGAAAGTCGAGGTGCCGGCAGGCGCCACCGTTTTCTGGGCCGCGAAGAAGGCCGGCATAGACATACCACACCTTTGTTACAGGGAGGGGCTGTCGCCGACGAGCGCGTGCAGGCTTTGCGTCGTGGAAGTGCAGGGTGCCCGGAACCTTTCCGCCTCGTGCTCGCTGCCGGTAACCAACAACATGGTCGTCAGCACGAATAGTCCGCGCGTGAAGGCAGCCCGTCGCATGGTGATCGAATTCCTTCTCTCCGACCACCCCTCCGACTGCATGACCTGCGAGAAGAGCGGGACGTGCGCGCTCGAAAAGTACGCCTACGAGCTCGGGGTCCGGAAAAGCGCATTCGAGGGCGAAAGGCACTCGTACCCGGTCCGTGACCAGAACCCGTTCTACGAGAGGGATTATAACAAGTGCATCCTTTGCGGCAGGTGTGTGACGGTCTGCCACGAGGTCCAGTACTGCGGCGCCGTCGATCTCACTCACAGGGGGTTTTCGACGAAGGTTGCCGCCTTCCAGGACGGCTCGATGCAGGGCACGACATGCGTATTCTGCGGCAACTGCGTGAGCGTCTGCCCCACCGGGGCGCTCACCGAAAAGGCCGGCCGGTTCCAGGGCCGCGACTGGGAGATGGAAAAGGTCCCCACGATCTGCTCGTATTGCGGCGTCGGTTGCACGATCGTCCTCAACGTGAAGGACGGCAAAGTCGTAAAGGCGACCACCGACAGGGAAATGGGCATGAACAAGGGGTGGACCTGCGTAAAAGGGAGGTTTGGCTTCGACTACATCCATAGCCCCGACCGGCTCGCCTCGCCGCTTATAAAGGAAGGAGAAGCGTTCCGCAAGGCCGGCTGGGACGAGGCGCTGGACAAGGTCGCATCAGGCCTGAAAGAGGTAAAAGAGAAATACGGGCCGGACGCGATAGGCGTCCTCTGCTCGGCCAAATGCACCAATGAAGAGAACTACCTGCTGCAAAAGATCGCCAGGCAGGCCATCGGCACGAATAACGTCGACCACTGCGCGCGTCTCTGACACAGCTCAACCGTCGCCGGGCTGGCGATGTCATTCGGAAGCGGCGCAATGACCAATTCCATCGAAGAGATAGGGAATGCAGACACGATCTTCGTGATCGGCTCGAATACGACGGAGAACCACCCCGTCATCGCCCTTGAAATCAAAAAGGCGGTCAGGAAGAGAGGGGCCAGGCTGATCGTGGCCGACCCGAGGAGGATCGAGCTCGTCGATTATGCCCACCTCTGGCTTGCCCAGAAGCCGGGCACCGACGTCGCGCTTATCAACGGCATGCTGAACGCGATCATCGAAAACGGCTGGACGAACGAGAAATTCGTCGTCGAACGGACGGAAGGCTACGACGTGCTGGCCGAGTCCGTCAAGGCATACACGCCGGAAGCGGTCGAGGCGATCACCGGGGTAAAGGCGGCCGATATGGTCGAGGCCGCGCGCCTGTTTGCAACATCGGGGAGCGGATCGATCCTTTACTCGATGGGCATCACGCAGCATACGACGGGCACCAACAACGTCCTCGCCCTGGCGAACCTCTCCATGATTACCGGGCAGATAGGCAAGCCCTCGTCGGGCGTCAACCCGCTGCGCGGCCAGAACAACGTGCAGGGCGCCTGCGACATGGGCGGCCTGCCGAACGTTTTCACGGCATACCAGAAGGTGGACGACGAGGCGGCCAGGACGAAATTCGAGAAGGCATGGGGCGCGACCCTTTCCGGCCACCCCGGTCTCACGCTCATGGAGATGATGAGCGCCATAGGCGAGGGGCGGATAAAGGCGCTCTTCATCATGGGCGAGAACCCGCTTTTGACCGACCCGGACGGGGCAAAGGTGCGGCGCGAGCTTTCTCACCTCGACCTGCTCGTAGTCCAGGACATTTTTATGACCGAGACCGCCGAGGTCGCGAACGTCGTCCTGCCGGGCGTGAGCTTCGCGGAAAAGGACGGTACGTTCACCAACACGGAAAGGCGCGTGCAGCGGGTCAGGGCGGCCATAAAACCGATCGGCGAAGCGCGGCCCGACTGGCAGATCCTCTGTGACCTGTCTTCGCGGCTCGGCCTTCCCATGAGCTACAAGTCGCCGGAGGAGATCATGGCGGAGATCGCTTCAGTCACGCCCTCGTACGGCGGCATAACCTATGACCGGCTCGACAAAGGCGGGCTCCAGTGGCCCTGCCTCACGGCCGACCACCCGGGGACTACGTACCTGCATAAGGGGCAGTTTACGAGGGGCAAGGGCAAGTTCCACGTTACGCCGTATATGCCCGCGCCGGAGCTGCCCGACGAAGAATACCCCCTGTGCCTGACGACGGGCCGCATGCTTTACCACTACCATGCAGTCATGTCTAGGAAATCGAAGCCGCTTTCGCAGATGGCGCCGGAGCCCATAATAGAGGTGAGCCGCGAGGACGCCAAAAAGATAGGCTTCAACGGGGAAGGGGCGCGGGTCGTCGTAGAGTCGCGGCGGGGGAGTGTGGTCGTCCAGGCGCGGGCGGTCGACCATTTGCAGCAAGGGCTCGTCTTCATGAACTTCCATTTCAGGGAGGCGGCGACAAACCTACTTACCCTCGACGCCCTCGATCCCGTCTCCAAGATACCGGGATACAAGGTGTGCGCGGTGCGGATCCGGAAGGAAACGGCGTAGGATCGGGTGCAGGGGCAATGCCCTCCAGGCGGGGTCCGAAATGCTGTTGACATAAAAGGTTCTTAGGTGATATTCTTGTTCGTGATTTTCTTCACGTTTCAACTTCCGCGCCCTGTTTTGACAAACAAGAGGCATTCAACGCATACAAAAATGGGTTCGCCGGGAGGGGCACGACGCATGCGCCGTTCTCAGCGATTCGATTATCCGGCCTAGTGTAACGAAAAGGAGGTAATAGTATGTGGCAATTGAGGAATGATGCGCCAGCTAAAGTGGAGGCTGCGGTCAAGATATTCCTGCCGCCGTGCCAGAACAAGTGCCCGATCCGCGAAGACATCCAGCGGACGAACGTTCTAATCTCCTTGCTTCCCGAGGACCCAAAAGAGGCGCGTGAAGGCGTGCTGCAGATCGGTGACAGCCTCTACGAGAGGAACCCGTTTTTCACCGTCTGCGGTTACATCTGCGGCATCTGCGAGCGGGAATGCAACTACAAAACGAAGGGCGGCTCCATCAAGAGAAGGCTGCTCAAGCGCTTCCTCTCTGACACGTACACCCCCTTCCTCAAGGAGAAGAAGCCGATCGAGGCCGCGAAGACGGGCATCAAGGTGGCCGTCATCGGCGGCGGCCCCGGCGGGCTCATGTGTGCCTGGGAGATGGCCAAGAAAGGGCACGACGTAACGGTTTTCGATAACAACCCGAAGCTCGGCGGCGCCATAAGGTATATCCCTAAATACCGCCTCCCGGAAGACGTGCTCGACGCAGCCGTGGACAGCCTGGTGCGGATAGGCGGCATCAAGGTCGAGAAGAACGTGAAGCTGGAAGGTGACGTTATCACGAAGCTGAAAGAGCAGGGCTTCAAGGTTTTCTGCGTGGCCACCGGCACGCCCTACCCCAGGCCGCTGACTTTCGGCGTTGACAAGATCGAGTGGCAGGGCATGGAGGGCGTCGGCTACGGCCTGAGCATGCTCGACGAGGCGGGAAGGGGCCTCCTTCCGCCTGACTACTATAAAGGAAAGAGAGTCGTCGTCATCGGCGGCGGCAACGTGGCCTTCGACGCAGCGAGGACTGCCTACAGGCTGGGCGGCCAGGTGACGGTCGTCTGCCTCGAGAACGAAGACAAGTCCACGCCGGACGGCATCCCGGCTGATGCGGAAGAGATAGAAGGCGCGATCCAGGAAGGCATCAAGATCGTCTATTCCAGGGGCGTGCAGAACATAGTCGCGGAGAACGGCAAGTTCAAGAAACTCGACTGCCCGAAGTGTACGAGCGTCTTCGACTATAAGGGTTTCAACCCGCAGTTCGACTGCGCCGACTGCCAGGATGTGGAAGGCGACGTGCTTCTTATAACGATCGGCCAGATGTGGGACCGGACCCTCCTGCAGAACTGTGGTCTTTTCGACCAGAGCGGCCGGCTAGCCGTAGACCCCCTCACCCGGAGGAGCACTCTGCGCGAGGATGTCTTCCTCGGCGGCGACGTAAGAAGGGTCGGTTTCATGGTCGATGCCATGGCGGAAGGCCGCGAGTCCGCACAGTCTATGGACCGGTACCTCCGCGGGATGTCTTTGCGGCGGTGGGGCCTGAGAAGGGAGTCCACCGGGACGCCGACGAGGCACAACTTCAAGGCGGAGCCCCACGCGAAATGGACGGCCCCTACCGAAAGGCAGAACTTCAATATGTTCGAGATAGGCCTGACCCTTAACGAGGCCAGGGAAGAGGCAAGGCGGTGCCTTGAGTGCGGGCCGTGCCCTGCCTGCAAGGCGTGCGTAACGGTCGGCCTCCAGCCCGACCTCCCCGCGGTTGAGGTTGACGAGTCGCTTTGCTCCGGATGCGGGGTTTGCGTTGCCGCCTGCAACTACGAGACGGCCCACGTCGTCGAGACAAAAGAGATCATCGAAGGCAGGGAGGTAAGAACCCGCCTCGTAAGCTATACCGACCCCGTAAAGTGCAAGGCGTGCGGCATGTGCGTAGCTGCCTGTCCGTCGGGCGCCAGGAGGCTCGACCCTGATCTTTCGCAGGCCGGGAAGATTGCCGAAAAGCCGGGCATCGTCACCTTCGCCTGCAAGTTCGGCTACGGTTACTGCGGCAACGGGCTCGGTGCTGACATCAAGTCGTTCGTACCAGTCATCTGCATAGGCAAGGTAGATACCAGCGATATCCTGGATGCCTTCAATAAAGGAGCGGAGGGCGTGCTCCTCCTGGGGTGCGGCGACGGCTCCTGCCACTTCCAGGACGGCAACGAAGAGGCGAGGAAGCGCATTTACCTGCTGCGGAGAGTGCTCGAATCCTTCGGGATCGAACAAGAAAGGGTGAAGGTCGTTACGTCCTTCGACCCGAAAGGGGCGGCCGTTGCGGGACTCGTTAACGAATTCGCGAACGAGCTCAAGGCTCTCTAACCAGTAAGGCCTTAGGAGGAAGATATGGCTGATAAACCTAAAGTTGCGATAATGTGGCTCGGAGGCTGCGGCGGCTGCGATGAGGCGGTCGTTGACCTTAACGAGGAGATCCTCAAGGTCGTGAGCGCCGTCGACATCGTGCTCTGGCCCGTGGCCCTCGATTTCAAATACCATCATATAGAGGCGATGAAGGACGGTGAGATCGCCCTGGCCATTATAAACGGCTCGGTCAGGAACTCCGAGCTGGAGGAATTCGCAAGGGTGCTGCGCAGGAAATCGCAGCTTGTGCTTGCCTTCGGCGCCTGCGCCTGCTTCGGCGGGACGCCGGCTCTCGCGAACTTCCGCTCGAAGGCCGACATCTTCCAGTGGGTTTATAAAGACGCGCCCACGGTGACGAACCCGAAGGAAAACTACCCGCAGACGGTTTCGACGGTCGACGGCCATGAGCTTACGCTGCCCGAGCTTTTCGAAGACGTCAGGACCCTCGACCAGGTGATCGACGTCGATTACTACCTGCCGGGCTGCCCGCCGCCCGTCAACCTGATACTCGGCGCAATCGGCGCGGTGCTTGAAGGCCACCTTCCCCCGAAAGGCTCGACGCTCGCACCCGAGAGGGCGCTTTGCGACGTATGCGAAAGGAACAAAACGAAGCCCGAAAAGCTTTCGATCTCCAACATAAAAAGGATACACGAGATAGAAGCCGACCCTGAAAAATGCATGCTGGCCCAGGGCGTCGTCTGCTCCGGCCCCGCGACGCGGGCCGGGTGCGGCGAAGTCTGCCTGAAAATCAATATGCCTTGCAGGGGCTGTTTCGGCCCGGTTGAAGGCGTCAAAGACATGGGTTCCAAATACCTTTCCGCCTTTGCTTCTCTCATTGACGCTCCCAACCTTGATGAGGCGATGAAGGTAGTCGATACGCTCGACGACCCTACGGGATATTTCTATCGTTTCACGACGGCGTCCTCTCTGCTCCGGAAGAAGAGAGAAGCATCCAAAAAAGCGTGAGGTGTGAGCATGGGTAAAACAATTTCCATAAATCCGGTAACAAGATTAGAGGGGCACGGCAAGATCGACATATTCCTCGATGACCAGGGGAATGTAGAGGACGCCTATTTCCAGGTGACGGAGCTGCGCGGCTTCGAGCGGTTCTGTATCGGCAGGCCCGTAGAGGAGATGCCCAGGATCGTGCCCAATATCTGCGGCGTCTGCCCCACGCCCCACAACATGGCGTCGACAAAGGCCCTGGACAAGGTCTTCGGCGTCGAGCCGACCGTAACGGCGAAGCTCGTGCGGCAGCTCCAGTACAACGCCTTCTACATTGAAGACCATTACATCCATTTCTTTTTCCTCGGGGGCCCGGACTTCGTGGTGGGCCCGGATGCTAACCCGGCCGAGCGCAACATCCTGGGCGTTATCCAGAAGGTGGGCCTCGAGATCGCCGGTAAGGTGATCGAGGTCAGGAAGAGATGCAGAGACATCATGCGGCTCTTGGGCAGCAAGGCGCCCCATCCTGAAGGCGGCCTGCCGGGCGGCGTGCCGAGGGGCGTGACCGAGGACGAGCGGGTCGTCATTAAAGAGACTGCCGACTACGCGGTAGAGTTCTCGAAGTTCGCCCTCCAGTTGTTCAAACAGGTAGTCGTCCAGAACCCGGATTACCTAAAGCTCGTGCTGGACGACGCTTATGCCCTGAACACATTTTATATGGGCATGGTCGACGAGAACAAGTGCGTCAACTTCTACGACGGCAACATCAGGGTCGTAAACCCGGAGGGCAAGGAAAGGGCGCTCTTCGATCCGCAGTTCTATACGGACCACATAGCGGAGTGGGTCGAGCCCTGGACGTTCATCAGGCTCACCTACCTGAAGGTGCTCGGATGGCAGGGGTTGAAAGAAGGTTTCGGTTCGTCGCTCTACCGCGTCGGCCCGCTGGCCCGCCTCAATGCCTCCAAAGGCATGGCAACGCCGTTGGCGCAGGCAGAGTACGAAGAGATGTACGCGACGCTCGGGCAGAAGCCGGCGCACCATACACTTGCATTCCACTGGGCGCGGCTCATCGAAGCGATGCAGGCAGCCGAAGACATGCAGCGGATAGCCAACGACCCGCTGCTCACCAGCAAAGACACCCGCAACATGGGCATGCGGCTCACCAAGAAAGGCATCGGCTGCGTAGAGGCCGCGCGTGGGACGCTGATCCACCATTACGAGACGGACGACAAGGGCCTGCTCACGAAGGCGAACCTGATCGTGGCGACCCAGCATAACGCAGCCCCGATCTGCTTATCTGTGAAGAAGGCGGCCCAGGGCTTCATCAAGGGCGGAGAGCCGAAAGAAGGCCTCCTCAACATGGTCGAGATGGCCTTCCGGGCCTACGACCCGTGCCTCGGCTGCGCGACGCACACGCTGCCGGGCAAGATGCCGCTGGAGATCGTGCTGCGCGACCGCCAGGGCAATATCGTCGACCGCATAGGCCGCAACCTGAAATAGGGATAAGGAACAGACCGCACGCCGTGCAAACCCTGCACGGCGTGCGTTTTTTAATCATATGGCTATACCGAAAACACTGGTGCTCGGTCTCGGAAACACCATCCTCGGCGACGACGGCGTAGGTATCTGCGTAGTAAGGGAGATGCGCCGCACGTGGACGCCGGGTGCCGGCGTCGAGCTCGTCGAGGCAAGCCTCGGCGGCATGGTGCTTTTGGACCTTATCGCCGGATACGATCACGCAGTAATCGTCGACGCCATCATGACCCAGGACGATAAGCCGGCGGGCTTCATCTACGAGCTTGCCCTGGACGACCTGGGAGAGCTGGTAGTGCCGTACGCCTCGCACGCCCTCGATTTGAAGACGACCATGGAGCTGGGCAACAGGCTGGGCTACAAGATGCCGGAGACGGTGAAGATCTACGCAATAAAGATCGAGGAGAACACAATCTTCCGCGAGGAGCTGACGCCAGCGATCGACGCGGTCGTGCCAGTCCTGGCGAAGCAGATTGTGGCGGAGCTTAGCCCGCGCGCGTAAGGCGGGAAAAAAGCGTCGGGGAATTCTCCAGGGGCTACGGCTAAAGGCGAAAGACGGTCGGACTCCTCCAGGTTTGGACTCGCGCCTGGAATGGATCGCGCTATGCGGCGCACTGCTCGCCGTGTGGCCTCCGATGTACGTATGTACGATCTCCGGCCGACACGGCTCACATTGCACCAATAATAGCGGGGCACCCGCCGTCCACAGGCGGGTCGCAACACGATCCCTTCCAGGCGCTCCTCCACAGCCGGCCGCCGCTAACGGAATAAAGAGCATATTATAAGGCGGCGGCAAGATCGGGTGGTACTGCGTCCTCGGCATGCCATACCAGAATATAGATTCCGATAGTGAAGATTTTCGGGTGGAACGTTCAATAGCCTTAGTAATCCTCAGTGGAAAAATAGTTCACCTGCAAACGCAGCCCCTCGCATCAAAATTAAAACGTCGCTATTACCATAAGCAACAAATATTTCAATATGAACGGTACGATCAACAAATCCCCCGTTGTTTTTATTGACAATCGTTATACAATGTTGTAAATATCTGAGAATCCTAAAATTGAATTATGCGCTGACGGGGATGGAACGATAATTCGGCTATATCCGCCGGCTTCGGGAACAGGAGTACATCTGTAATTTAGGAAGCTCGTGGGGGGCGCCTATGACGGAAAGGTCAGTCAGGCTGCGGGCGTTACTGAAAGCAGACATCTTCATTTTTGTTTGTCTCTTTGCTTTGTTTTCGGTCCCTCTTCGGGGCCTTGCCCAAACGAGCACTACGTGGAACGGGGCCACGGGCGCCTGGAACGTTCCGGCAAACTGGACGAACGGCATACCGTATTACGGCGTTGACGCACTCATATCAGCCCCCAATTCCAACGTTACCATAAACACCGTCACCGGCTTCGGTAGCAATGGAAGCGCAAGGAACCTGACCCTTGGCTCGGACAACAACCTCTACCTTGCCGTCGGCATGAACCTTTCAGTCTTCGGCAGCAACTATAATGGTGTCAACGGTGATGGCGTCATAACCAATAACGGCGCCATAACCCTTTACGGCAACAATTCCATCCTGGGATATGGCAGCTTGACGTTGGCCGGCTCGGGTACCCTGATTATGGACAGCGCCGGGACCAGCCAGATCGTTCCCAACGGCTTGAGCCCAGGCACCCTTATCAACGGTATAACCATCCAGGGCGCCGGCACAATCGGCGAAAATCTTGCCCTCGGCGGACATCTCGGTTTAGTCCTCACGAACACCGGCACGATCACCGCCGACCAGGGCAATGCCCTAAACCTTTACCTTAACGACGGCAGCACGAATTCCGGCACCATCCAGGCCACCTCTACGGGCGGGCTAAGTATCAGCCAGGCGGGCACCCTGACGAACGCGAGCGGCGGCTACATCCAGGCCGCCGGCGGGCCGCTTACCATGTCGGGGAACATTATTAACCGGGGCACCATGCAGGCCGCGAACGGAACGCTTAATCTTGCGGCGTCGCCAACGGTCACCAACTCCGGCACCATACAGGCAAACGCTGGGGGCACCGTCATTTTCGGGGGCGGCAGCGCGATCAGCAATGCCGGTGGCGCGATAAGCGCGTCTGGGGGACATATCTCTTTCGGGACCGGCTTCGACAACACGGGCGGCGCGATCAGCGCGTCGGCGGGCGGCGGCATCGACCTTGGCAGCGGCACGTTCACCAACGGCAGTTTAACAGCGACAGGCTCGCTTATCAATACCTCGGGAACCCTCACGAACATGGCCATAACCATCGGCCAGGGCGCAGGCCTGCAGGTAAACGGCGGGACGCTGAACGCTTCAGGAACCATAACCAACAACGGCGGCATAAGCCTGAACGGCAACGCGACCCTCAACGCCGGAACGGGCATCCTGACACTTGCCGGCTTGGGCACCATGACAATGGACAGCAGCGGCAACAGCCGGATCATCGGCGGCTCAGGGGGCGCCCTCGTCAACGGTACGGGCCACACGGTCCAGGGGGCCGGCACAATCGGCGACGCAAGCGGCATAATTCTCACGAATAACGGCTCGATCACGGCCAACCAGGGCAACGCCCTCAACCTCTACCTGAACTCCGGCAGCACGAACTCCGGAACCATCCAGGCCACATCGACGGGCGGGCTGAACATCTACCTCAACCCATTGTCGGGCGGCTTTTTCTCCGGTACGATCACCAATACGGGCAGCATAATGGCGGCGGGCGGGCAGGTAACCACGTATGGGAACATCGTCAACCAGGGCACAATGCAGGCCGCGAACGGTACGCTGAATCTGATGAATTCGGCAATCACCAACTCAGGCGCCATCCAGGCAAACGCGGGGGGCGCCGTCCTTTTCGCGATCGGCGGCACGACAGGCAATGCGGGCGGCAGCATCGGCGCGTCGGGGGGCGGCATAGTCAACCTGGGCGGCAGCACGGTTACGGGCGGCAGCATTACAGCGACAGGCACAAACACCCGTATTTACAGCTCCTATATCACCAATCCGGGCAACACCACCCTTACGAACGTCTCCGTCAGCCTGGATCAAAACGCCGGCCTGCAGATCGATTCCGGGAAGACCCTGACCCTTGCCGGCTCCGGCGTGCTCGCATTATCGAGTTTCGGCGCGGTCGTAAGCGGCGGCGGCACGCCCGGCACGATCATCAATGATACGGGATACACCATCCACGGCGCAGGGGCAATCGGAGCGGGGGCAGGCATAGTCCTTGCGAACAGCGGCACGATCACCGCCGACTCAAGCAGCCCTCTCAATCTTACCCTGGCCTCGGGCAGCACGAACTCAGGAACCATTCAGGCCACCTCGACTGGCGGAATATACATCAATGCGACGTCCGGTTCTTTCACGAACACGGGCACGCTGCATGTAGCCTCCGGAAGCGGTATGAACGTAACGGGCAATTTCACTAATTACGCCTCGGGCGTCCTGACGGGTGGTACATACAACCTGGCGGGGATGCTGGTCCTGCCGGTGCCTACCGGTCAGACCATTCAGACAAACGCGGCGACTATCGTCCTCGACGGCGGCAATTCGTCGATCTTCGGCCAGAACATGTCGAACGCCCTGACGGGCTTCGCCGCGAACTCAAGCGGCGGCAGCTTTACGGTCACCAACGGCCGCGCCTTCACGACTTCCGGGGCCTTCAGCAATGCCGGCGCACTGACCGTCGGGACAGGCAGCGCCTTTTTGGCCGGGAGCCCAGGCAGCCAGACGGTTTATACACAGACGGCCGGGACCACGACGGTAAACGGCTGGCTGCAGGCTAGCTCCGTCTCTATACAGGGTGGCATCTTAAGCGGCGTCGGTACGGTCTCCCTTATCGCTGGCCCTTTGTCCGTTTCAAGCGGGGCTATCATCCATCCCGGCAACTCGCCGGGCATTCTGACGATCAACGGGACCTATAACAACGCCGGTACTCTTGCAATAGACATCCTGAACCTCGCAGGCGGTCCCGGAACCGGCTACAGCCAGTTGATCGTCAACAGCACCGGAGTGAGCATACTTGGAGGCACGGTTCAGGTCAATCTCTTAACCGGCGGCGTGGTAACATCGGGCGATAGGTTCGATATACTGCATGCATCCGGAGGGCTGTCCGGCGCCTTCGCGCAGTTGGCCGGTAACCCGAATTTCTACCTTGACTACGAGGCGAGCGACGTCTACCTCGTCGCCACCCCCATACCGCCGGGCATCATACTGCTTGCGCCTGGTCTGGCGGGCCTTTACGGACTGCGAAGGAGAATGGGGCGGAAGGCTGAACGCAAAAGGGAGATGCAAAGCGGCGCTTCAAGTCCTACCCGAACTCGCTACTATCCTGTTGCTCGAAATCCATTTGGAGTATAGCAGCTTACAGATACAGCGTTTGCCGCTCGCTTTCAGGAAGTAGTTCTTGGACGCCCTGACATGTGCGATATGCTGAATACGCACCCTTACACTTATGACACATCACCACAAATACCGCACAGCCCGCTCTTACTGCCGCCGAAGGGATGCGCGGAATGCTCCGTTAGCGGCGGCTGGCTGTGGAGGAGCGAGTCCAAACCGAGGGAGTCCGATCGTCTTTTGCCCTTAACCCGTAGCCCCTGGGTAACTACCCCTTCCCCCGCCTTGCATTTCCCCCGCCCTTCGCCTATAATTCCTATCATCTAACGGCCAATAAGGAGGACGCTATGGACACTTACACATGCGTTGTGTGCGGATACATCTACGATCCTAAAGAGGGCGATCCGGGCGCGGGCGTTGCTCCGGGTACGCCGTTCGACGACTTGCCCGATACGTGGGTGTGCCCGGTTTGCGGCGCGCCGAAGACGGAATTCGAAAAGAACTGATAAGCACCAGGAGGCATAAAGGATGCTGCTCGAGACCAGGCTGGCGGGCATGGGTACGCCCAAAAAGGGCAAGGTGCGCGATATCTACGATCTGGGCGATGCGCTTCTGATCGTCGCGACCGACCGCGTCTCCGCCTTCGATGTCGTACTGTCTACAGGCATACCGGACAAGGGTAAGGTGCTCAACCAGCTTTCCCTTTTCTGGTTCGGGATGATGGGCGATTTGGTTAAGAACCACGTGCTGGAGTCGGACGCGGACAAATATCCCGCCCCCCTGCTCAAGTACGCGGACGACCTGCGCGGCAGGAGCATGATAGTCAAAAAGGCGAAGCCTTTTACGGTGGAATGCGTCGTCAGGGGATACCTGGCGGGCTCCGGCTGGTCGGAGTACAGGGAGAAAGGGAGCGTCTGCGGGCTCGGGCTGCCTTCCGGTCTTCGGGAGTCGGACCGCCTTCCCGAGCCGATCTTTACGCCGACGACGAAGGCCGACGAAGGGCACGACGAGGCGGTCTCCTTCGAGCAGTGCGCAACCATAGCAGGCCGGAAAGAGGCCGAGGAGCTAAGGGCCCTGACCATTGCGATCTACAAAAGGGCCGTCTCTTTTGCCGAGTCGAAAGGCATCATTATTGCCGATACGAAATTCGAGTTCGGCACAATCGGCAATGAGACGATCTTAATCGACGAGGTCCTCACCCCGGATTCGTCAAGGTTCTGGTCCGCACGTGACTACACGCCGGGCAAGGGCCAGGACAGCTTCGACAAGCAGATAGTCAGGGATTATCTGAATACATTGGACTGGGGGAAGACATACCCGGGGCCCGAGCTGCCCCCCTCGATAGTCGAGAAGACGGCCGCGAGGTACAGGGAGATTTTCGAGATACTGACGGGCGATCCGCTGAAGTGATGGACGAAGGGCGGAAAAAAGTCTGAAAAAAGATAGCGGAAGGGTCGAGGCACAGGGTCCCCGATGGAGGACCCTGTGCCGTTTTATTACTTAAGACAGGGCGTCCTTCATTGCGCTTGCCGGTGAAAATTTGGGCGCTTTTTTCGCATGGATCTTGATTTCTTTCCCCGTGCGCGGATTTCTGCCCGTGCGGGCCTTCCTCTCCACGACCGAGAACGTGCCGAAACCGGTGACCGTCACGCGATCGCCCTTCTTCAGAGAGTCCTTTACTGCCGCCACGAAGGCATCAATCGCCTTCTCCGCCTGGGTTTTTTTGATTGCCGCGCCTGCTGCCACTTTGTCGACAAGGTCTTTTTTAGTCATATTCTTTCACCTCCTTTTTATCCAGGACTGTCGTTTTTATTAGTAAATTACACCCTCAAGGAAACATTGTACGTGTTTTTCAGGCGCAAGGAAATAAAAATCGCACTTATTACAAAGAAAAAAGATGGAAATTATCGAATGCCAGACTTATTTTATAATTGTTCAACAGTGTGGGTATAGTATTTTTTTTCGTCCGCCGGCCGAAAGCGCCCGGCTATGCAGCCTGCGGTCTTTTTTTGCGTTTGTGAGAGGAATATGTTATCCTACAAGTCGATATTTCTTCTGTTTTCGCACTTCCGTTCATTCGTACTAAAGCGATCGCAGACAGAGAGGTAGTCGGCGGCGGGATACATATGCGGGGTGGCACCTATTTTTTTTCGGTCATCCGGGTTGTTGGCTGTCCCGGGATGGCGGCCCGAACATTAAAACGCTAAATGCAGAAATGAGGTAAGTGTGGCGAACGTAGAGGTAAACGACGGAAACATAGAGAAGGCGATCAAGGCGCTCAAGCGCATGCTCCAGCGAGAAGGCATCCTCAAGGAGATCAAGAGAAGGAGCTTTTACGAGAAACCGTCCGAAAGGGAGAGGCGCAAGCAGCGGGAAGCAAGGAAGCGGCGTCTTCGGGCGGAAAGAAGAAAACATGCCTCCGGCAGGGATTGATATCCGGGCGCGCCTTTAGGGCGCCCTAGATTCCCCACCCTCCAGACACGACAATTGTCGTGCCCGTTATATACGAGCCTGTCGTCGGACGCAAGAAAAGCGGCAGTTCGGGCAATTTCTTCCGGTTCCCCCATCCTTCCGACCAGCGTTTCAGCTACGATAGGCGCCCTGTATTTCTCCGGCATCCGCTCCATGGGCGGCGTGCGGATGATGCCGGGGACTATCGCGTTGACCGTCACATTGTCGCGGCCGGCTTCGCGCGCGACCGTCTTCGTCATACCTATCACGGCAGCCTTCGCCGTGCAGTAAGCGGCCTCCCCTTTAGCCCCTGTTAGCCCGTAAATCGAGCTGATGTTTATGATCCTGCCCCAGCCTGCTTCGCGCATCCCCGGCAAAAGGAGCTTCGTCAGGACGAAGGGGACGAGCACGTGTATGCCGAGCACCTCGCCGAAGCCCTTCTTGTCCACCCTGGATGTCGTACCCGGCCGGTCAAAGCCCGCGTTGTTCACCAAAATGTCGATCGACGCCTTGCCCTTGATCGCCTCTATCAGGGCTTCCAGCTTCCCGGTGTGCATAAGGTCGATTATGTGGCCTTCCACGTGTCCGCCTGCCGCCGCTATGCCTTCGACTACGCCCGGCAACGTCCGCCTGTTCTTGTCCAGAAGGATGAGCCGTGCGCCTCTTCCGGCGAAGACCTGCGCGCACGCGCGGCCGATGCCCTGGCCCGCGCCCGTAATGAGCGCCGTATGTCCTGATAAATCCATATTTGCCTCTCCGCTATTTTAAGCGAGAACTGCCGCCGATAGCAACATGATCGTAGGGGGCGCCCGCCGCAGACATATTATTTCGCGGGGCGTCCGGGCGGCTGATATTGCATACAATCGTCCCTCGCCGTATCGGCAAAAAAGACTTGTATTCCGGCTTTTTCCTGCCTAAAATAAAAGCACAAACAGATGTAATCCGTACAAAAGGTGTAAAGTGCGCCCGCAAGACGGGAATACCTGAATAGATGGTAGAGACGGAGGCAAGAGCGGTGCTTGCAATAGGCGAGCGGATCAACGCGTCGCGTAAATCGATAGGCGAAGCCATCGCCTTGCGCAACGCGGAGTTCATCCGGAATGAAGCCAGGGCGCAGGCCGCGGCAGGGGCCGACTACCTGGACGTAAACGCCGGGACCTCCGATTGCAGGGAGGCCGAAGACCTGAAATGGCTCGTCGAGGTCATCCAGCGTGCGACGGACACCCCCCTGTGCATCGACAGCCCCGACCCCGCCGCAATCAGGGCGGTGCTTCCGCTGGTGGAAAAGACGCCCATAATCAACTCGATCACCCTGGAGCCCGCGCGCATGGAAGGCATCCTCCCTCTCGTCGCCCAATATAAGGCAAAGGTCATTGCCCTCTGCCAGTCGCTTGATGCGATAGCCGAGACGACAGAGGCGAAGGTACAAATGGCTGCCGAGCTTGCAGCTAAGACAAAAGAGGCGGGCGTCCCCATAGGCGACCTTTACATCGACCCACTCGTCTACCCGGTTGCGACCAATAAGCTATCCGCAATGGCCACCCTCGCGGCAATCGAGGAGATTATGGCGCGGCTGCCCGGCGTACACACGACCTGCGGCCTGACGAACGTCTCTTTCGGGCTTCCCAAAAGAAAGCTCGTCAACCGGGCCTTCCTGGTCGTCGCCGTTGCCAGGGGCCTAGATTCAGCCATCCTCGACCCTACCGACAATGAGCTTTTCGGTACGCTCAAGGCTGCCCTTCTGATCAGCGGACACGACGACTACTGCATGGAGTTCATCAAGGCCTTCAGAGAAGGAAGGTTGGGATGACTTTTGCATATGGGGAGATAAATGGAAAGAAAAAACCCGCCTGAAGCAGCGCGTAAAAGCCGCCGGTCCTCCACCCTCGCCCTCGTGCCCGCCCGCCCGTCCCCCGGCCTGGCCGCCTCGCTTCGCGCTTACTATGCCACGGTCGAAGGGGCGGGCGAGGCCTACGCTGACGAGCGCATGAAACGCTGGTCGGCCGACCCTGCCGTCCGGGTGTATCGGGCAAAAAAAGGCAGTGAGACCGTCGCCCATGTAGTTTACGACCCCCGCACCAGCATGATAGAGGAAGTCGTCGCGGCCCGCCCGGGTAAAACCGAAGCGTATATGCCGAAAGCGATCGACGCCCTCGTCGCAAAGGAAAGCCTGCTCGCTGCCGGGGTCCTGAAGACGGATATCCGGAAATACAAATGGCTGGTCGACTACGGCTTCAGGCCCGTCCGCACGTATGCGGATCAGGGCCGTTCCTTCGTTAAGATGGACTTATCGACCGCCGTATACCTCGAGGCTGCAAAAAGCGGCAGGCCCGCGCGGCCGTACAGGCGCAAAGAACGGGTAGCCATCGAAAGGATCGCAGACAGTCAGAGCGAGGCGGAGGTCGCCGCGTCGCTCGGGCGGCTCATCGGCCGTCTCGGCGGCATCCGCAGGTTTGTCGCGCCGGGCGCGCGCGTCGTGATAAAGCCGAACGTTGTCGCGGACCACGGGATGAAGGATGGCGTCTACACGGGCGGCATCGTGACCGATATAAGGCTCGTCAGGGCGCTTATCGACCTGCTTTTGCCCGTTGCCGGCGAGGTCATCGTTGCCGAAGGGTCGTCTATCAACCGCAGCGAGACGACGAAGATGTTCGCCCATTACGGGTACGAAACGCTGGTCGAGGCCGACCCCGCACGCGTCCGCCTCGTAGACCTCAACACCGATGCGCTTGTCGAGAAACAGGTGCCTTTTGCCAAGAGGATGGCGTCGAGGAAGGTCCCGGTCACCATCGATCGGGCCGACGTCATTATCAGCCTGCCCGTCATGAAGATCCATTTTGCGGCAGGCGTCTCCATGGCGGTCAAGAACCTGCAGGGGACGATGCCCCCGTTAGAGAAGTACATGAGCCATTTCTTCGGGCTCTGGCAAAACCTCATCAACATCCATCACCTCGTCAAGCCCGCCCTCACGATAATCGACGGCATCACCGGGCAGGAGGATTTCGGCCCGGTCTCGGGCATACCCAAGCCCATGAACGTCCTCATAGGCGGGACGAACCCCGTCGCGGTAGATGCGACGGCCATGCGCGTCATGGGGCTCGACCCTGTATCCTCGCCTCCCGTGCTGCTTTCCTACCTTCAGGGTTTAGGGCCGATAGAGCGCGAGCGGATCGAGGTGGCCGGCACACCCATAGAAGATGTTGCGAGCAGCTTTAAGCCGCCCGCGATCGACATTTCGAGCGGCGCCGATTTCCGCATCCACGACGGGAGCGCATGCCCCGGCTGCAGGGGATATCTCCATTTCGTGCTTACCAAGCTCAGGAGGCCTGACCCTTCCGGCGGCACGCGGTCCCTGATCGACCGGCCTTTCAACCCGAAGGTGAACATTTTTCTCGGCCCGGAGACAGCCGCGCCCATCGACCCTGCGCAGACGAACGTCTTTATGGGCATCTGCCAGCAGCATAACGCGGAGTCGGGAGCGCACCTGCGCGGCTGCCCCCCGCACGCAGAGGTAATAATGAACGGCATATTCCGCCTGTTTCCCGACGTGGCGAGACCGAAATACGCAGATGAGACGGAAGAGGCGAAGCTGGAGAAAATGCTCGACGAAGTCCTTGGGATGGAGGAGTAGCGAGGAAGCCGGCGCTGGGTGTGAGGCCGGCTATCGGGAGGCGATCTGCCTGCCGATGACTGCGCCCGCCGCAACGCCCAGGGCCAGTAAGCCTATCGTTCTTCCCAGGCCGAGACCGCTCGCCGCAACGCCAAGCCTGCTTTCGATAAAAGCGAGGTGGCGCCGCTCGTCTGCGTAATGCCTTTCGATCAGGACCATTATCCGGCCGGGGAAGTCCTCATTGGCCGCCTGCCTGTACTTGTATCCGACGTATTTCTCTCCCGTCGCACAGGCATCCAGAATGTCGCGGTCGCTCATCGCCCCTTCCGCTGCGGTCATCCCTTCGAAGAAGACGCCACGCGGCGCCATCGACATGTCGGGCGGCTCGCCGCCTTCCCTCCTGATCGCCTCGCCGAAGTCTCCGACGTGCCTCTCGTGTTCATGCCGGAAGCGCAGCAGGGTGTCCTGCAGATCTTGGTCCCTCACCGCAGCAGCGGCCTTGTCGTACGCAGACAGCGCGTCGTGGTCCAGCTTCATAAGGGAACTTAGTCTGTCGATCAGATCACGGCTTTCCATGGTTACCTCCCCGACCGTCCTTGGGCTTTTCGCTTCCGAAACATAGTGCCTCCGCTGTATGAAATCAAGGAGTGGGAGGTGTGCTCCCCCGGCCTACGCATATCAGCGGCTTGACTTTGGCGTATTTTTGACTATAATAGTACTCTTCGGAGGTGTAAGATGGCCATCGGGTTGCTCGGTAAGAAGTTGGGAATGACGCAGATTTTCGGCGAAAACGGCGTCATGATCCCCGTTACGGTTGTAAAGACAGGCCCCTGCCTGATCGTGCAGAAGAAGAGCGTCGAGAGCGACGGCTACAGCGCCGTGCAGGGTCGGTTTCGGCGAGATCGCGAAGGTTTCCAGGGCCAACAAGCCCCGCACGGGCCATTTCAAGAAAGCAGGCCTTCCTCCGATGGTAAGGCTGAAGGAATTCAGGGTAAAGGGCGACGAACTGGACGGGTTCGAGGCGGGCAGCGAGGTGCCCATCGACCTGTTCAAGCCGGGTCATTTTGTCGATGTGACGGGCGTCTCTATTGGAAAGGGAACCGCAGGCGTAATCAAGAGGCACAAGTTCTCGGGCGCCCCCGGAGGCCACGGGACGCACGAGTTTTTCCGCCACGGCGGATCGATAGGTAATAACACGACCCCCGGTAGGACCCTGAAAGGCCGGAAGATGGCGGGCCGCATGGGCAACCGGAAAGTCACGGTGCAGAGCCTTAAAGTTGTCGACGTACGCGGCGACACGAATCTGGTAATGATCCGCGGCGCAGTGCCGGGCCCGAGGAACGGCTACCTCATTCTGAAAAAGGCGGTCAAGAGGGCGTAAGGCTACCCCGACCATAAGCGAATACGATTTCAAGAATCCCCTGCATCCCAAGGACGCAGGGGATTTTGAAATTATTGGGGCTCAGCACC
>CAWEPK010000003.1:0-175621 GCA_963810935.1 uncultured delta proteobacterium
TTTTCAGAAGGCGAAGGGCGCAATAATCATGGGGTTCAAGAGCGGGAAGAGTCTCTTAATGGACGTGTAGCCTTCTTTTCAGGAAGGGGTGTTCGTCTTGACGGGGTGGGGGGGGCGGCGCCCGCGGCGGCGTTTCCCGCGTCTCCTTCTTCGTTTTTTGCCGGTTGGCCCATCGGCCGCTGCCTCCGGGGCCGGCAGGACCGGGTTGCCTGAGATAAACGCTTCCCACCATCCGAGGGCGTCCCTGTAATCCGGCGCAGTGTCTGCAGTCAGCCGGAGATACACGAGGGCCTCTGCGAATTCCGGCCTGGATGTAATCGAGGCGGGCCGCCTCGGCGGGATCCTGCGCAACGAGGCCTGAAGTGCGACTATCGCCCGCATCCTGAAGCCGACCCTGCCCGGAATAGCGACCGTCTTCGACAGTTCCTTGGTAAAAGCGCCGCAAACCGCGTCCATGGCCTGCTGATAAGGAATGCCCTCGCGGTGCAGGGCAAGGGCTGCCTCCTCCAGCGCGGGCCCGAAAACGGAGGCGAGAAATATCGCAAGGGAAGGCGGGTTACCTTCGCGTTGGGCCTGGTCGAGCTGCTCGAGGTTTGTTTCAAGGACCGTCTGCCGCTGACTCTCTTCGCGCAGCCAGTCTTCGAGGCCGGGAAAAAGTGCGCCGAAAAGCCCGCTTTTTCCAAGGAGAGTGGCGGCAGGGCGGGCGGACCCGAGGAGAAAAAGCTTCAATGCCTCCTCGTAAAGCCTTGACGGAGAGACGCGCGCGACGATCGACGACAGGCCGCAGATGCTCTCCCAGGCGGTCTGTTCTATGACAAAGTCGTGGGACGCTGCGAATCGTACGGCCCGCAGCATACGCACGGGGTCTTCCGTGAACCGGACATCGGGGTCGCCTATCGTGCGGATGAGGCGCTGCTTAAGATCGGCCAACCCGGTGCTGTAGTCGATGACCGACGAGTCTGCGATATCGTACGCCAGGGCGTTGATGGTGAAGTCGCGCCGCAGGGCGTCTTGTTCCGGCGTGCCGAAGACATTGTCCGCGAGGACCATTCCCGCCTCGTCCTTCAAGTGGCGCGGGAAACGGCCGGGATGGGCCGCCTCGTCCGCTTGCGCCTCGTCTGCCGGAAGGCCGGCGCCCCGGAATGTCGATACCTCCAGAATCTCGTCCTGAAAATGGAGGTGGGCGAGCCTGAAGCGGCGGCCTATGAGGCGGCAGTTGCGGAAAAGCCGCTTGATCTGGCCGGGGGTTGCGTTCGTCCCGACGTCGAAGTCCTTGGGGGTACGCCCGAGCAGCAGGTCGCGGACGCACCCGCCCACGAGGTAGGCGATAAAGCCGTGGGCCTGAAGCCGGTAAAGCGTGCGCAGGGCGTTAGGGCTTATGTTCCTTCGTGATATACGGTGTTCCTTGCGGGAGACGACTCGCGGTTCCACTCCAATCACAATATCATAACCGGCGAAAAATTAAAATCCGCTTCTACGCGGCTTCACCGGCGACGGCGCTTTCGGCAATCTCCGGCATCGTTGTGATACAGGAGCCCTACTTCGCTGTCTTGAAGTCTCTGACGATCCAGACAACCTTGTTTACGAGGTCCGGAAGCTCAGTCATTACGCGCCTGTATGAGAGAACTGCCGTATTCGCGCTTTCTTCGTCTCCGGCCTTCAGGATGGCGTTGAGAAGGACCCCGGCGGTCTTAAAGGCCTTGCAAGCCTCGGCATATGCCTCCTGAAACTCCCTTTTCTGGTCTTCCGTGAGGCCGGGTTCCTTCTCTTTGTAGGTCGTGACTGCGCTCTGGAGCTTATCGCCGAACGCGAGGTACGACGTGGAATCGCGGCCCTGGAAGCCCATGGTCGCACATGATGCCAGGACCAGAAGCAAAAGACCGAACACCAGCAATCTCTTTCGCATATATTCCTCCTTTGTTCCTGCAAGCTTTCCGGGCCGCCAGGCCCGGCCTATCCATAGCAACACGACTCTTCTTGGTCAAAACTCCCTGCAACAATTATATATAAGCACGGTGGAAGACGCGCACCATTACGCGACGACCCGCGCCCTCAATCTTTTCATTGCTTTTGCGATGGCAGATATGAGAAAACCTTTGGCAATATGGATAGGAGGTACGGCCGCTGAAAGTCCGCGGAAAAATAGCCGTCTGGTCCCTGTTACTCGCCTTGTCCGCTCTTGCCCTGAGCACCCCCCTGTTTGCGCAACGAAGGGGCGGCCAGAGCAGCGGCAGCTTGTTGCCCGGGCGGGGCATGGATATGGAAAAGCTGGTCCCCCTGGAGTATGACAGCGCCCCCTTCGACATCACCCGCGCGCGGCTGCCTGTCGCATACGGCGGCCACGACATACAGGCCATTTACACCTCGGTCGAAAACCGTATGCCGCAGGCCGGGGGCGCCGGGGCGGCCGGCTTCCGGCCGGTCGTGTCGCAATCGTGGACTGTCAGGCCGGGCAGCGTCTACGCGTTTCAGGTGAAACCCTCCGATATCGACTACGACAAGCGCGAGCAGACCATATCGGCCTATTGCACGTTATGGGCGGTCCTCGCCCGGGGCGCGCCTGACATGAGGAATCTCGGCTTCAGGATCGCGTATGCCCCTACGGTGGACAACAGGTACGTCTATACTGCGCCTAATGGCAAAAAGGTCGAGATCGAAGAGCTGAAATTCCGCGAATATACTGTCGCATTCGAGAACCTTTCCGACTTCCCGGTCCAGAAGGAGCCGCTGGCGGAGGCAGAGCAGGAAAAGGGGAAATCGTTAAGCAGCCTCGATGATGCCTTAATGGTCTCCAGCATCGTCTTCGGGGCCCCGGCCGGGAAAAAGGAGGCAGAGCAATTACAGCGGAACGTCAGGCTGCTTGTCCTGTGCGCACCGGTCGAGCCGTATGTCACGTCGGAGACGGTGCAGGTGAAGCCGACGGCCGAAAAACCGGGTGAATATCTGGCCCAGCACCGGTACGTGCACGTCCGGCTGCTCCAGCTATGGGTCTATGACGCATACAGCGGCAGGATACTGAAAAAAATCGGGCCGTCCGAAGAAGGGCGGCAGATAAACAAACCTTAATCCTTCCGATATCCTATACCCTCTATAGACACCCGTCCCGGCGCATCTATCTCTCCCTCAACAACAATATCTGCCCCGATGAATCTTCTTACGACCCCGATATTGGTAACGAGGTGGCGTGTTATCCGCGTTGTCGTGTACTCCGAGCGCCCTTGCGCGAGGGCAAGATAGAGGACCACCTGGTCCGATATGTAAGGGTCGAGACAGCCCGGCCGCTTTATGTGGGCAAGAAGGCTGCCCGCGCTTTCCGCGCCCACAACCTCTGCCCGCTTGCCGCGCACCCCTATGGCGGAGAAGCCTGCCGGGCACGCGCCCTCGGTTTTCAGGAAAAGAAATGTGCCGCGGCCGGGGGAAGGCACGGAAACTACGCCGATTTCCGCATCGATATTCGCATTCTCAAGCATCGAGGCAGCCGACGCCCTCTGCCTTTCCGCAATAGAAAGGGGCAGGTTGGCGACGGCCGAGGTCCCCCTGACTGCCGATACGCCCTTTTGCCCGGCAAGCGAAAGCGGGGCGAGGGCACGTCCGGCGCAAGGTTCGATATGCGCCTCGACGCGCCCGCCGCCTTTGGGGTAGAAGCCGTAGGGACCGACCGAGCAGGTGAGCCGGACGCCCATCAGTGCGAGAATGGGAAAGAACACCTGCTCGATGAAGTCGAAAGGCGGGCTGATGGGCACATGGGTGCCTCCAGTAATAGCAAGGTGGGAACGGCCCCCCGCGAAAAGCAGGGGAGGGATGAGCGCCTGAAGGACAAGGGATACGGCGCCGGCAGTCCCGATATCGAAGCTGTATTCGCCGGGCTTTGTCATGTGAGGCCGGAAGAGAAGCTCCGGCGAGCCGATGCGGGCCCCCTCGACAGCGGCCCCGCTGATAGCTGCTGCTGCCTGCACTGCCGCGAGGTGCTGCGGCCGCAGCCCCGGTTTCGGCCTTTTCATGCGGATATTATGTATACGGAAGGGGGTGCAGGTCAGGGCGGAGAGGCTCAACGAGGTCCTTACTATCTGGCCCCCTCCCTCGCCCGTACCCCCGTCTATCTCCAGCATCGCCCCTCCAAAAGTGCGCCCGCATCGCCTGCGCGGGCCGCCGTAGGCCTATCCGCAATTATTGTATGCATTTACAATTCCTTTTAAAAGTCATATAATGTTTACTCATTTTGCTTATATGGCCCACGTAATGATCATCGATGACGATGTGGTCATGTGCGACATGCTCTCAAGCATGGTGCATAGGACAGGTCACGATGCCCAATCGGCGCATACCCTGACCGACGGGATGAGGCAGCTTTCCAAAGACAGCTTCGACATAGTCTTCCTCGATATCCGCATGCCTGACGGCTCAGGCCTGGACATCCTTCCCAAGATAAGAGAGATAAGCCCCCCTCCCGAGGTTATCATAATGACCGGCTATGGAGACCCGGACGGGGCGGAGCTTGCCATCAAGAACGGGGCATGGGACTACATAGAGAAGCCGTCATCGATAAAGGAGATGATGCTCCCCTTCTTAAGGGCATTGCAGTACAGGGAAGAAAAGAGGGCAAGGAAGCCTGCGGTTGCCTTGAAGTGGGAGGGCATCATAGGCTCCTCCCCCAGGATGCGAAGCTGCTTCGATGTTTTAGCCCAGGCGGCAAACTCCGACGCCTCGGTCTTAATCATAGGGGAGACGGGCACAGGCAAGGAGTTGTTCGCCAGGGCCATACACGAGAACTCCCCGAGGGCCAATAAGAACTTCGTTGTCGTAGACTGCACAGCCTTGCCTAAGACACTGGTAGAGAGCACCCTGTTCGGCTATGAGAAGGGGGCCTTCACAGGGGCCGATAAGGACCAGGACGGCCTTGTCAGGCAGGCGCACGGGGGCACCCTCTTCTTAGATGAGGTGGGAGAGCTGCCCCCTGTCATACAGAAGGCCTTCTTAAGGGTATTGCAGGAGCACAGGTTCAGGCCCGTCGGCTCGAAGAAGGAGATAGAGTCGGACTTCAGGCTGGTGGCTGCTACGAACAGGAACCTGGATGAGATGGTCGAGTCCCACCACTTCAGGAGGGACCTTCTCTTCCGTCTCCAGACCTTTACCATAGACCTGCCCCCTCTAAGGGAGAGGAAGGAAGATATAAGGGAGCTTGTCATGTACCACATGGCAAAGCTCTCCGAGAGATACGGCATAGGGACCAAGGGGTTTGCGCCTGAGTTTTTGGACTCCCTGTCTACCTATGAGTGGCCGGGGAACGTGCGGGAGCTGGTAAATGCTATAGAAAGGGCCCTTACCATGGCAAGGCATGAGCCTACCTTGTTCCCCAAGCACCTGCCTACCCATATAAGAGTGAGCCTGGCAAGGGCGTCTGTGACCAAAGAGACCCACCTGCCTGCTAAAGAGAGTGCCCCTTCTTCACCCCTTCCTCCTTTGAAGGGGTTCAGGGAGTCTGCCTTACAAGAGGCGGAAAGGCAGTACCTTGAAGACCTTATGAGCATAGCGGGCAGCAACATAAGGGAAGCCTGCAGGATATCCGGGCTGTCCAGGCCCAGGCTCTATGCACTTATGAAGAAGTATAGGATAACCAGGTATGGGTAGGGGCGGAATATGCGGGAAGCTGCGACGGCAGGCCGGTCTTTCATGCGGCAAACAGGCGATTTCTCTTTACAGGCGCGCCGTCGTCGGATATAGTTGAGCGTCATGACACGCAGCAGGAGAAGAGGTCGCGGACGTCCCAAGCCGCCTTCCGGCCAGCAGGAGGGCGCGAAGACCCCTCATGGCCCGCCGCCCGCGCGCGAGGCTGCCCACGGCAACAAAGGGCAGCAGATGCCTCCCATGCTCCGGATTACCCTGGAAAGGGCGACTGACATGGTAAAAAGGGAGTTGGGCGAGCGCGGCCGGGTGGCCCCTACAGCGGTCTTCGGATACCAGGTAGAAGCCGGGCCCGGGGATGAGCCCGTCCATATTTTCAAGGCCGTGTCGCTTGCCTGGCGGACCGAGCTTCAGAAAGAGGCCGTGCGGAAAAGGGTCCGGGAGAAGGCGGCAGCCGAGGGCGCGGCTGCCCTGGTTGTCCTGACGCGGGCGGCCGGCGACGGCCCCCGCACCCGACAGAAGGAAAGCCCCGAGCTAAAGGGCACCCTCGTCTTCACAGGGGCCGTCGCCGGGGCCAGGGGTGTGGCACGCGTCGATTTTGTCCTCCAGAAGGAGGCGGGCCAATTCACCTCGTGGGACGTGCGCGTTTCGTCCGAAGCGCTCGAGAACTTCTTTCTTAACGGGATCTTCCCGGCTCCGCGGCAGACCCGGTAGGCGAATCCGCGGCAGTGCATGCAAAAACCAATGACTGAAAAATGGGGCGTTTTGGTCGTAGACCTCCAGGGTGATTTCACTGAGTGGAAAGGAGGGTCTCTCGCCGTGCCGGGAACCGGGCCGGACTATATAAAGAGTGTCGAGAAGTCGACGCGCCTGCTGAAAGAAAAGGGCCTTCCGATATTCGGCTCCCAGGACTGGCACCCCGCCGATCATTTATCCTTCGTCACGAGCCATCCCGGCAGAAAACCCTTCGACACGATCCTCATCGCCGGCAGGGAGCAGGTGCTCTGGCCTCCCCATTGCGTCGCCGGGACCGAAAACGCCCGCATCCTTGTAGATAACAGCCTGTTTTCAGGGATTGTCAAAAAGGCTGAAGACCCGGCCTTAGAGGGTTACTCAGCATTCCGGGACGAATCCGGTAAAAAGACCGGGCTCGACGACATGCTAAAGACAAACGGAATCACTCATCTTTTTGTCTACGGCCTGGCGACCGACTACTGTGTGCAGGCAACCGCCCTGGACGCAGTCGTTGCCGGGTACCGCGTCTGCCTCGTAGAAGACCTTTGCAGGGGCATCAGCCCGGCGGCAACCGCGGAGGCCCTCGACCGCTTGAGGCGCGGCGGTGTGGCGGTCATAAAATCCGTCGAGGAAGCGCTTAGGGTCGCTGCGGGGACCAATGACCCTGTCGAATAACCGACCTCTTTGTTGCCGCTACTTTGAGTCCCGGCGCTCCGTATTGTATCCCGCTTCCTGTTCTGGTACTCTAATAAGAGAGAATTATTCCCTTTCGGAGGTCCTCAGATGTCGCTTCTTTCCGCCATCGGAAATACACCCCTCATTGAGCTGATGCAGGTAAACGGCAACGGCGGGGTGCGTATATTCGCCAAGCTCGAAGGCTGCAACCCCGGCGGGTCGGTCAAGGACCGGCCGGCCTATTCGATGATAAAGAGGGCGGAGAATAAAGGGGATTTGACCCGTGACAAGATCATCCTCGAGCCGACGTCGGGCAACACAGGGATCGCCCTTGCCATGATAGCCGCCGCTAAGGGGTACAAAATAAAGCTGTTTATGCCGGAGTGCGTCAGCTCGGAGAGGCGCATCATCCTGGAGGCCCTGGGCGCGGAGGTGCTCCTGACCCCCGCGAAGGAGGGCACGGACGGCGCCATCCGGAGGGCGCACGAGCTTAACGACGCAGAGGCCGGCAAGTACTACATGCCGAATCAGTACGACAATGAGGCCAATGTGCTCGCCCACTATGAGACGACCGGACCCGAGATTTACGAGCAGACGCGAGGTGAAGTGGACGTTTTCGTCGCAGGTATGGGTACTGGCGGGACGCTCATGGGCACGGGGAAGTACCTGAAAGAGAAAAAACGGGGCGTCAGGGTGGTGGGCGTAGAGCCGACGCTCGGCCACGCCATACAGGGCCTCAAGAATATGCACGAATCGATTGTCCCGAAGATCTACCACCCCGAGGAGCTGGATGAGAAGATCGTCGTCGAGGACGGCGAGGCCTTCGAGATGTCGCGGGACTTGGCGCGGAATGAAGGCATATTTGTCGGCATGTCGAGCGGGGCGGCGGTCGTCGGCGCCCTTAAAGTAGCCCGGACAATGAAGAAGGGCACGATCGTTGTCATACTACCCGACCGTGGGGACCGCTACCTGAGCGTCATGCAGTTCAGGTCGATCTGCGCGAAATGCCCGCCGTAGAAATCTTATTTAATTGCAAGGTGTTAGAGGCAGTAGCCGATACCTTTATTGCAGACGATTGAAAGGTTTCTAACGGATTTCTAACGCAGTCAAGTTTCAACTCCAAGAGTCCTACCTGTTGTTTTGTGAAGCCTTCATCCTGAAACAAATGCCCGTAGGTATCAAGGGTTATCTTGATGGAGGCATGACCTAGTTGGGTTGACAGATACTTAATGTTCTGGCCAGCCGCAATCCTTAACGAAGCATTTGAATGACGTAGGGAATGGAAGGATACCTGCCTCATCCCCGCCCTTCTCAACAATGGACGAAAATATCTGTTCATAACGTTCTCATGGTTAACCCTATGGCCTTCGGGTGATGGGAATACCAAATCGTCGATAGAGATAGGACAGGCCAGTTTCCACTTCTTCAGTTCGGTCAGCAACCTTTCGGAGATATCAACTTTCCTTATAGCTGTTTTAGTCTTCGGGAACTGAAAGCTCCCCCTCCACAATGAACGAACTACATGGATTTTGCCAACTTCCCAATCAATGTCTCTCCATTGTAGCCCCCATAGTTCGCCAGCCCGTAAACCTGTTTCAATAGCGGTTCTAAATGCAACGTTATAGGGATTGGTCTCTTGCCCTGCCTGGGAAAGCATTCGGCTAATCTCATCCGGTTCAAGTAAATCTATTTCAGGTTTGGCGTACTTGGGCCGGTCAATGCTCAGGGCGGGATCATTTTGGAGATATCCCCACTTAAGGGCATGACGAAAAAATAGCTTGATAAGCATAATATCACTTTGAATCGTGTGGGTAGATACCTTTTTCAGCCTGTTTACAATGTACATCTGTAGCTGCTTTGTGGTGATATCTGACAGTCTTTTTCCCTCAAAAGCTTTTGTAAACTCTTTCATCATGTCCTTGTAATGTTTTTGAGTGGACGGCTTGAGACTAGCTTCCACGTGCATTCCAATCCAAAGCTTGCTATATTCCTCAAAGGTTGTTTTAGGAATATCTTTATATGTACCGTTATCTATGTCGCCCAACTTATCTGTTAGAACTTTTTCGGCATCCTTTTTTGTGGTCCCTCCTTTGAACCACTTTCTTTTCAGGCCAACAGCAACCACAGCATAATAGATGCGTCCCTTTTTTTGAATAGAACCTCTCATTCTTCCTCCTTCTTCTGTTTCGTCCCAGTTTTCCTATTTGCCCGTACTTCTTTCTTGCCTCCACCTCCTTCCTTATCATCAATAAATAATCTCAAGTTTTCCTCAGTGATGAAATACCGCTTGCCGATCTTCTTTCCCCTGAGTTTGCCGCTGTTGAACCAATCCCGAATGATACGGGAATTAACGTCGAAAAGCTCATGCAGGTCGTCTACATCATAGAGTTTTATGTCTCCTAGCTGCCGCATCGGTTCTCAATTCCTCCTTGTTGATATTATATGTATATGACATGTATATATCAAGCAAAAACGTGTAGACGACCTGCATTTTTATAGTATTACTGTCGGACTTTAAATTGAATGATATTAATATGTTCGTTAATGTTTCTAACGGCTTTCTAACGGGTCTCAGTTACGGGCTTGTTATCCATTCTGTGATCGCTTTTCTAGAGAATCGAAGAGACTTACCGGCTTTCATAAAAGGAAAGCCACCTACGCCATGTGATGAATTGTGGACCCATTGATAGATTTGTCCTTTGCTTTTACCCAGCATCTTGGATACGCCGTCAATGTCCATCAATTCTTCTTCATCGTTGTCCTGATTCTGGTTTAGATAGGGCTTCATCATCATTACAACCGCCTCCGCTATCCGCTTGATGTCATCTGCTTCTATCTCCGTCTTCATTTTCCAGGCCTCTTTATGCCCCCAGGTAACGTTACCTTGGCATGGTTGAGGGGAAGTAAATTGAATACTCCACTAATCTGCAACGAAGAATAGTTGACCCATCGCCCTTGATTAATGATTGGGCTTACCACTCAGGATTCCTATGCCAGACTAAAAACGAAAGCCAATCAACAATTACATATAGCCGTAAATTTCATGAACGACAAAAAACGTAATTTGATAAGTGATTGAAGGTATCAGAGCGGATTGAAGTGGGGAATGGTAATTGAGGTAATAAGTAATAAGGGAACAACTTCTATACGGCTAATCCTATTTCATTTCTACACCTCCTTTGCTATTAGAGCTATAAAATATATCCACTTACACCGCTATTCCTATTATCTTGCATTGCAAGTAAAGCGCCTGTATTAGTGGAACGCAAGTGTTTCCATAAAATATCGTTACCAATTATTTCTGTAGTTCTTTTGGCGTAGATATTCCTATAGCGTCTATTAAATAAAGACGGATTACGAATTTAACAGTGTAATTCGGAACACGTGAATCATTGAATTTCTGAATGAATGACCTTCGCTGCGTGGTTAAAAAAGTACACCCTGTCGGGGCCAAAAGTCAATACAAAAATGCAGCAACACAATAAATGCTTTTTCAAGACGCTGGCCGAAGCTTTTTCGGGGCATCGGATAGATTTGGACCCGCTTAAGCGTAGCATGTTACCTGCCGGACCCGTCTCTAAGCTATTTTTCAAAAATCTTCGCCTACCCCCCTCAAACCATGAACACTTTTGTCAAAAGGAAGCAATAATAGTATAGAAGGGCAAGTTAGAGAAACCGAATACCTCAATTACAATTGTAGTCTAGACAAACCTTTTGTAACCCCAAGGCGCAAAGCCGGTCGGAACCGCCGGTAAGATGCAGGGTAAAAGAGTTCCCTGCTTAGTTCTATTTGAATGAGGCAGCTACAGAAGATCGGAAACGATCTTCTTGGTTTCCATCTATATCTAAAGTAAGAAAGAAATATAAACCATCAAATAACAAGTAAATATAAGCTAATTTGAGAATATTAAGTAATTCAATACATGAATTCCTGATAGTTATTTTCATTTCTGTTGAGAGATAAAGAAAATAAAAACACTTGTAGGAGGAGATAGAAATTGTCATACGTTTACAATAATGAAATAAGAAATGGCTTTACTGAATGGTTATCCGGTTATCCCTTTGAATGGTTTACTACTCTAACGTTTCCAAAATCAATATCTCAAGAAGAAGCTAAACATAGATGTAATAAATGGACTGTTGAATTATGTGTTGCAGAAGGACTTCAGATAGCCCATATAGGTGTTCTTAATGGACTTCGTCATCCTCATATTCATCTATTAATGCTTGGTAGAAATCGCAATGGTAAGACTTTAGGAAATGTAGACAGTGCTATTTGGTCCGATAAATGGCTTCCTGGTGTACGTAATGACCATAAAGCAGTTATAAAACCCATTTACTATCTTGAAGGTGCTGCCGGTTATGTGGCTAATAATCTTCGTCTATATGATACTTATTCTCATATCGTTAATTACAATATAAAGCTTCTCAATAAAACTAAGATTAATAGAGGCAATGAACGCTTTGACATAGATGTAGGAAGTGATCCATTAGAAGCTGTTGGCTAAAGAGGTCCATACAGGTAGGGAGAAAGAAAAGGAAAGATGGAGAAGATAACTTTTACAGCAGAAATGAACTTGCCAGAGGATGCTATTAATCAAATAATTAAGAAAATCAGAGATAGCGGTTTTGTTTCAGCTAAACAGGAAGATCACTATTTTGGAGTTGCAGAGCTGGCCGAATATCTCAATGTTTCCCGTAAATGGCTATATAAAAGGACGTCCCAGAGGACAATTCCATTTAGTAAAATTGATGGAACTTTATTATTCAAAAAGTCATTAATTGATGAGTGGGTGACTGGAAATAACATTTCCTAGTCCATAAAAGTTACCTCCAGTGCCACATTAAATACTTTTTCATAATTATATTATTTTGGTGGATTTCCTAAGCCTTTATCAATGGCTCCTTGATCAAACTTTACGGGCTTGATAGATTCGTTGCGTGATGATTGCGCCAGCGTGGATAAATTATTTCTTACAAAGAGTAAAACCGATTCTGCCAAATCCTTGTACATAAGCGCCAGAGCATCCTCATAATCCGATACTAATACCATATTTGCTTCAGTTTTTCCTCTTACCACGATTGTTTCTTTCTTTATCAACTCAGAGCCTTTTGCTAATTCTAAATCTACATTCATAAAAGAGGATAAGCCTACACTCCTCCATCCTATTCGTACTTCGTTATCAAGCATGAGAATTTTTCCGCCCAACATGTATTCCCCATGGTCTACAACTTTAAAACCTGCCTTCTGTAAACCTAGTATTATAGAGGCTGGTTGTAAATGATGAGACATCCGAATCCGCACTTATTAATCGGCCTTGCGTTTTTCCACGATTGGCGTTTTTAAAGTAAACGAAGTTTGGATCATCGTCTACTTTTCTTGCATCTACGATTGTCCCGACAGAAATCGTGGGAAGATTTTCCTGAGTTGTTATTATATTAGGATTCTCACATCTCAGCTTAAGTGTACTATCTGTTAATGCGCATCCTGCTAAAAGAAGCACTAATCCAATTGCTATGGATACCTTCAGGCTTTTCATTATACCCTCTCCCCCATATTGCCATCGTTAGGTTATTCACATTCCTTTTAGCGTTAATAAAATGAAAGCGCCTATCCACTAATTAATCCGCCTCTTGGTTACGCTGTCTTCTTTCCTACGGGCTTTCTGCCCCTTTTAGGTTTCTCTGGTTCTGTAATTGCTCCTATGGCTTTCAAATAAGATTCCAGGGGCTTTAATTCTTTATCCACGTCAGCCAGTTCTTGAGACAACTTATCTTTCTTGGCTTTTAAATCTTCCAATTTCTGCTTTGCTAAATCTGCTAATTCGGCCATATTAAAAACTCCTTTATAGTGAAATAAGGTGTTGCCGATTATACCACATTTATTTATGAAGGGTTAATAATTTAGTTTGCCGGCGGTTAGCAGGAAATCTGCTATAATTCACAGCACACCAGTTTAGTTGGAACAAAAGAATCCCAAGCAATAGCGGACGTATTCTATGATTCTAGTCTCTATAAGGGAAATTCGGATAATTACCTAAAAATAGGGAATAATTACGTAAATCAGGCCGAAAACCTCACATAATTACCCCAACAATACCGTTTTTACCGTTCTTGTTCTCTTTCGTTCTATGGTGAGAGAGCTGAATTATGGCCTGCTGCGTAAGGGGAAATAGGGAGAAGGTCTATTCGGAGGGTATTCTTAAGGGGCGAAAATCTGTAAAAAGAATCATCTACGGTTTGTTCGATGTCGTTATTTATTTACCTGATTTTCTTCGGTTGTCGTCCTTGCAAAGCATTTGGCAATTGTCTTCAATTGTTTTCCCCCCTTCATGCCAAGGCGTAATATGGTCGGCTTCCATTGACGAAATATCGAAATGCTCACCGCAGACTGCACACTTACCTTTTTGCTTTTCATAAACCTTCTGTTTAATGGCATCAGAAAAGCCACGAATTGAGAGATACTTTTCATCACGTGTAAGAATGTATGGGTAAATCCCGCTCTTTCTTTCCACGTCATCATCAAGAATCAACCTTGCCGTTTCTTCCTCAATCTTTTTAGCGTTAACTTTCTTATCTTTGTATTTGTTGTAAAGAGAACCCCAATCCACACCTTTCATGAATTTTCTCTTTTTCGTGAAAGTGGCACTAACCCATGTAATGACAGATTGAAAATATATCCATAAGGCAGTGGCGTTAGGGTCATGCTGATGCTTAGACATATGAACTTCTATATTGCCCTTTGAAATCCAGTCTATGGCTGTTTCCAAATACTCCTGACGAATAGATGAACCGTTGAGATAATCACTGGCTATTTGAAATGCAGGGCATCCAGTTTTGCTAAAATAGCGTTTAGCGTCTGAAACCCATGTGCCCGCATAGACAGCATTGAGCAATTCCTGATCAGTAAGTTTTTCACCTGCTATGTTTATTGTCCTGTACCAGTCTAACGTTTCACTATCTGTGCCACTGCACAGATAAATCATGAGTTTGTAATCAAGGATTTGTTGTTTTTCGTCAGCTTGCAGATTATGAAAATACCTGAACATATATGCAAAATCGCCGTTAACGTACTGGCAAACCGAAATGGTTCGTTGTTGCCCGTCGATTATCTCAAAGTTCCCATCCTCCCTTACAGCCCAATACATCACGTTTAGGGGAAAGTTCTTCGTAACCGTATTAATGACAGCATCCCGCTGTTTGTCCTTGTAAATAAATTCCCTTTGGTAAGGTGGGCGAATATCCAATTTGCCTCCGAAACCCACTACGCCGCCTTCGGCTTTATCCTCATAACCTTCTGCTAATTCACGTACAGTTATTTCTTTGAGTTCTATTTTCATTATATTTATCCTAATTGTTTGTTGCGGATAAACAAACGCTTAAATGTTTCTTTTCCATTCAAAAATGAACCTCGCCCATAAACCCCATTTGGATCTTGATCAACACCTCTATTACATCCAATTATCTCAAATTGTGCAGGATTGTATTTATTAAGGAAGGTTATAGGCACACCCATTACTCCCGCATAATCCATCGGTATATCAACCGTCTTAGCTACTTCAATTGCGTCATAGTTTTCATATTTAGGATATTGTTCGGGATGATATTTCTTATACAAGATTAATTCTTCATGGCGTTTGTTAATGTCTAAATTAGTAAACCATTGAACTCCAGATACTCTTATCATTCCTTCTCTATGGTCAGCATCTGAAGCGTAGTCAACATAATTCCTGTTTATGAAGTGGGCGCAATTACGGTTAAACCCATACCCTAACCATAATTTGTTATCCTTTATCAATTTGAAGATATTTTTGTACGTTATAGCGTTTTGATGTCCTATAATGAGAAATTTCTTATCGTATTTTACCAGTTGAGCAACGTATTCCCTAAACAAAGAGAATGGTGGATTTGTTACGACAATATCCGCTTGTTTTAAGAGTTCAATACATTCCTTGCTACGGAAATCACCATCAGCTTTTAAATGCTTAATGCCTATCTCCTGGGGATCAGGAATGTTGTTCGCAGTTTTGCTACCATCATATTCCAAATAGATTGCTCTCTCAGAATCATTTTTGCTAAACAGGTCTGCATTCTGATTCTTGTAGCAGGTGGTGATCAGTTTTTTGAGTCCCAGCTTTGCAAAGTTGTAAGAGAAATAGTGGAAGAAGTAGCTCACACGTGGATCATCGCAATTGCAAAAGACGGTCTTGTCTTTAAAATGGGCCTTATAATGCATTAGCTCTTTTTCAATGTCGGATAATTGAGTGTAAAACTCATCTCTTTTTGAACTGCTTGCTCTTTGAAGATGAGTATTTTTGTTAGGCATGTTTAATGTTCCCTCTTACTTGGTTTGTCCTTTCCAAACCCTACCATGGCCTAAAGAATACGACTGATCAGCGAATATCGTAACATTCTACCACCATCGTCCCAAAGGAAGTCAATCAGATTGTTTAAGATCAGGACCGGTCAGCTCACAAATTATCCGTTACCCTTCCTGGCCTGTGGCATTACCTATGGGGGGTAAAAAAGAAAGCCCTGCTCCGGTGCAGTCCGAAGCAGGGCTATTTATGGGAGGTAGGATGAAAAGCTAATATGCGTATTCAGAAGGTCAACGCTGTTTATGTATTCTACCACCGTCACAATAGAAGTCAATCAGATTGTTTATGATCAGAGCCAGGGGTTTATCCTATTTGATAATGGGTGTTGAATGTACCTGATGGTTTATACACGGCATTCTGGGCCCGCCAATGGACATATTGTGCGATTATTACTTTGACAAAGGTTTGGGTGAAAGATAGAATGGCCTATTGTGAGGGGGTGGGGCATGTGGGAAAAAATAGGACGTTGGGCAAGCATTTTAGGGGCAATTCCGACCATCTACATCATCGGGTCCAAGGTCGGTGAGGTAGTAGGCATGATTGATAAAACTGTGTTTCTGGAAATAGCTATAGTCGCAATAACGTTGTCTGGCCTTGGAATTTATCTTGTTGAAAAATACAAAGAGCTTAGAAGGAAGCGTGTCGAAAAGGAAGAGACCCACAACAAAACGCACGACCAGCATGATGATAGGCTTAAAAAAGTGGAAGAGTTTATAAATAAATACGTTTACAATGCTGATGTGTTAATGAGGGAAGTCAAAAAGATTGATATTGAACGGCAGCAGATTCTAAACGATGTAAACAACTTCTATAATGGGCTTACGGCAAGAATAGAGAAGCTTGAATACAAGAGTAGCTCAGAAAGAAAGGTTCTAGGGGGTAGCGCACTCACCGAAGAAGCTATTCGGCAGGTCACTGGCAATATTAAAGAACTTGGCGATAAAAAATAGGGGTAGCCGCCTCTTGGACTGCTACCCCTATCCCTGTCTGAAACCCTTCTAACGCTTTTCTAACAAGGCAACGTAAAATCGCCCATAAACAGGCCATCCTCTCTTTTTATCCTGCTTCCGCTTAAACAGCTTCAGCAAAGGACAATCTTATGTTGCTCATACATGCGTTTATACTGCTTTATGGCCTCATTCATATGAGCGTCATGCAGTTCAGGTCGATCTGCGCGAAATGCCCGCCGTAAATATCAAGTAATTACATTGCGTTAGCTAAATCATCTACCCCCGGCAAAGCCGGGGGTTTGTTAAAACCGTGAACCGCTCAAAGCGGTTAGTTGTGCGTTAGCTGCCTAAAGGCAGCTATTTGTCCTTCTCAAACAGTTTCATCTGGTCGAGCCTTCGATCTGTCTCTTCCTGGGCTTGGATGTACGCTCGTATGGCTTGCTCGTCCAACCCTATGGTCGATACGCAATAACCTCTGGCCCAAAAGCTCTGACCTACGAAGTTGCGTCTCCTGCCGCTCATCCGGGCTATGTAGATCGCGCTCTTCCCTTTGATAAAGCCTACCACCTGGGCAACGGCATACTTTGGGGGAACCGAGAGCAACACGTGGACGTGGTCCACTACCAGTTTCCCCTCCAGCACCTCGCTCTCCTTCTGTCGCGCCAGCTCCTTGATGATGGGCCCTATCTCCTTCCTGAGCTTTCCGTAGAGCACCTTTTTCCGGTACTTCGGAATCCACACCACATGATACTTGCAATCCCATACCGTATGACATAAGCTCTGAATATCTTCCACCGAAAGCCTCCTTAACTCTGCCGACCGCCTAAACGGTTCACGGATACAGGAGGCTTTCCTATATATTCCCGGAATTGTCAAACTCCGGGATTCCCCCGGCAGAGCCGGGGGTTTACCAGAATGAAATTATCGGCGGATGGCCGGTCTTTGTCGTTTCCCAATGCCTGGTCGAAGGACTCCCGCACCCTGCCTATCTCCAGCACCCTGAAGTGGACGAACCTGATCCGCATCATGTCCTCGACGGTTGCGCCGGTAAGCCACTTCTGCTCGTAGACCTCCTCGAACAGGTTGGCGCCCCGGTCTACGGTCGGCTTCACGCTCACTGTCCGCCTCGATTCGTAGCGGAACGTGCCGTCGTCCTTCTGGTGGATGATGACCTGCAGCTTCCCTGCGCGCCCCGGCTCCGGATTGGCGTCCAGGGTCTCCGGGTATAAAGCGTTCGCGCGGAGCCACGTCGTCAAGCCCCCCATGATCTCCCTTGCCTCGGGTATGGAATACCGGAGGCATGAGACGAGGTGGGAGCCGAGGTAGACCTCGAACGCCTGGTCGGGGGAAAGAAGGCGCGTCCGGCCGCATTGCATGCCTGCCTTCCTGTCGGGCGGCAGGAACTCCCGGCACCAGCGTTTCCACGTAGCGGGCTTTACCTGGAAGAAAGAAGCGACCTGTTTGGCGGTAAAAGTGCTGTTTTCGGCCGTCATCATATTGATAGCACAATATGACAACCACATACGGTTGTCAACAAAATTATCGCACCAGGATTGGGGAATCGGCGATTTTTGTCCTGATTGACTTTAATCAGGACGTTTTGCGGCGCCACTGAAGATGGCCGCTATCTTTTCCTTCGCCTCGCTGATCTGGCCGGGGCTTACCGCACGCCCGCCCGGCGTCTGCAAGGGGGCCTCGGTTATCCTGTAGGTCCGTTCCACGAGCGATTCCTGCAGCCTCATGCGTGGCGGCGGCTCAGGGATAACACCCGTGGCCTTCGCCACGTCCTCCGGGAACTTCCCCGGGTCGGCCGTCTCGTAGATAACCGCCCGGCCCGTGGCCCCGGCGGCCCGGTAAATCTCAAGGGACTTCCATCCGACCGCACCGTGGGGGTCGAGGACAATCCCGTACTTTTCGTACACGTCCCTCATCGTGCTGAAGTGCTCGGTATTATTGACACTCACTGAGAAAAGATCGCGCCGCATCTCCTCGATGTCGGGCATCCTGCCGATGACGCCGGGGCGCAACACGTTCCCCGTACCCGGGTCACGCTCGTCCCTCATGGTCCCGCCGTAAAAATCGATGAGCCGGGCCAGATTGCTCGGGTGGGAAACGATCATCGCAGAGGAGGGCGATGGCTTTGACGCCGTTACCCTGTACTCGCCGCCGTACAGGAAGTCGGGAAACTCCCTGTTTTCATTGACGCCGCACACGATACATGAGATGGGCAGACCCATCGCCTTGGCTATCACTGTGCCCATCATGTCCCCGAAATTGCCCGAGGGGACGCTCGTGACAAGAGGACCGCCGTCTGTGACCGTCCTCGAATAGGCATAAAAGGGATAGACCGCCTGGGGCAGGAGCCTTCCGAGGCTGATCGAGTTGGCGGACGTGAAGCGGTCGCTCGCGCCGAAGACCGCCTTGCTGAACGCCCCGTCCCCGAGGAGGTTCTTCGCCAGTGCTTGGCAGACGTCGAAATCGCCGTCCACTTCGAAGGCATAGACGTTCCCGCCAAGGGTCGTCATCTGCCTGCGCTGCCCCTCGCTTATGGAGCCTTTGGGAAAAAAGACAATATTATCGACGCTTTCCAGCCCCCACAGGGCGTCAGCAACTGCGCCGCCCGTGTCGCCGCTAGTGGCGACTACGACAGCCCGCCGCAGGCCGCGCCGTTTCAGGAAGTAATTGAGGGCACGGGCGAAGAACCGGGCCGCGTAGTCCTTGAAGGAATACGTCGGCCCCTTCGTGAGCCACATAATGAAGGTCTCGTCGGTAACCCGCTGGACTTCGGTCGGGATCGTCCCGTCGCTATACGCGTCATCGAGGAGGGACGTGAGGTCGTTTTCGGGGATTTCCGCGCCCAGGAACGGGTAGAGCACCTCGAAGGCGATGCGGGCATACGACATGTCGCGCATGGCCCGGACCGTCCGTGGGTCCAGCTTCGGGATATCGGCCCTTTCGACCATATAGAGGCCGTAATCGGGCGCAAGGCCACGCAGCAGGGCCGATTCGAAATCGACCCTCTGGGCAGAGTTATTGGTGCTCTTGTACAGGATCTGCTTCATACCGGCCGCAAACTCTACCCTAGGCAGCTTGCGATTTCCTCCACGAGGCCCTTGCAGCCCACATAGAGCGCGGTGCGCTGGTGGTGGTGGCCGGGTTTGATCTCCAGTATGTCTTCCCCTTTTTCGTTGACCGCCCGACCACCCGCCTCCGCACACATGAAGGCGACGACGGCAGCCTCGTACATCAGGCGCAGCTTCCCGTCCGGCCGGTTCTTTTTGGGGTTCGGGTGGTTCACGATGGCCGGGTACATGAACATGCCGCCGTTTGAGAGTATGCGGTGAAAATCGCCTGCAAGTGCGCCTAAATACCTGAAGGCGTACTTGTCTTCATGCTCTGTTATCCATTTCTGCACGCCTTCGGCATAGGTCGACCTGTTCGCGGCGTTGAAGGAGAGCTCCCAGCTTTTCCTGTCTTCAGGAAGCGTCACGCGTGTAGGCCGCACGTACGTCATCGTCTCGTCTATATGGAACCGCCAGGTGCCCGCTCCTTTCAGCCCTATCGTGAAGGCCCCGGTCGGTATAACGAACATACCCGACGCGATGAAATCCTTCCCTGCCCTGAGGTGGCCGTCCTCCGGACCTTCGAGGTTGCGCTTGGCGATGCCGAACAGGAACCCCACCGGCAGGCCGTGGGCCACGTTGGACGAGCCGTCGAGCGGGTCGAAGTAGACGAAATAACGCCCGTTTTCAGCTTCTATGGGTATGATCTCGTCCGATTCCTCGCTGATCGCGTGGATGACCCTATCGGTGCTCTTTAAATAATGGATGACGATCTCGTGGGCGATCTGGTCCATCCGCAGGACCTCCTCGCCCTGCACGTTGATCGCCCCGGCCCGGCCGAGCAGGCCCTTGAGCGCGCCGGTCAGATAGTAGTGCTGGATATGCTTCGCGGCGCTGATCAGGGCATCCATGAGGATCAGAAAATGACCCGTGCGGTTATGCCTTTCCTGATGATGCAGGAGAAAATTGGTGAAAGTTTGCTCGAAATCGACCATACGGCGCTCCTTGTCTGTTATTACGGTACCGCGCTTGCGGCGGGACCTTTTGACCGGGTGCCGGCCTATCTTTATTGTAGCACTCGCCGAAAAAAAAATCCCGACTAAGATTTGGGGTGCGCTGCACGTACCTCCCGCGCCGGATCTTCAGCGCGGCAGGAAGAGGTAGAGGGCGTCCGAATGCGGTCCGTATGCGTTGCCGTTCTTCGTTATGGTCTCGGTTACCTTCCCGTTTAAGAAGATGACGAAGAAATCGCATCTCTCGTAAAGGGAAAGGTTCGCGTTGCAGATGCGGTGGTCATACCGGAAGAGCACATAGAGAGAGTCTGCCTTCCGCACTGTTTGCGTGCTGTCCGGCCCGCCCATTATGCTCTCGACCTGCGGATAAACCATACCGATATCGATTCTTTTGAGCTTCGACTGGGTGCTGGAACAAGCGGAAAGCGACAGCACAAGCAGAATGGCAACTATTGCCCGCGAAGACATGAGCTCGGTCCCTCCATCTAACAATTACCACGCGGGGTCAATCCTTGGCAAGCGAAATCTGACCTTTGTCATTTGAGAATCAAAACCGCATTGCCGGATATGGGGGATATAAACAAAGGGAGGGAAGCTTTTGGCTTCCCTCCCTTGTCTGGTCTGTTTGGTAAAAACTTACTTCGCCGGTGCAGGCGCAGGCGCTGCAGGAGCCGGAGCTGCTTCTTCTTTCTTCTCGGTCTTCTTCATCTTCTTCGTCTTCTTCGGGGCCTTCTTCTCGGCCTTCTTCTCATCCTTCTTCTCTGCCGCCGGTGCTGCCTTCTCAGGGGCCGCCGGGGCCGCAGGCGCCTGGGCAAAGCCCGTTCCTGCGAACACGAATGCGATCATTGCTGCGAACACGAACACCATTACTTTCTTCATCTTTCTCCTCCTATAGGAAATGTTTGATAACAATACATTGTGCATAAAACATGCCGCTTTGAAACGCAATGGCCACTTTTTCCCGGAGCTGACGCCCCGTCACCCATTACAAGCCATTGCCCCTGTAATTGCGGCCATTTCCGGAGCCGTCTACCGGCGTAGACGCAAAAAAGAGCAGGAAGAGCAGTAAGGAATGGTCGGAGATTTCCGACTTACCGGGTGTTACGGGACGGAGATTTCCGACTCTATGGCAGCCGCGTCTTTTACTTGTAGCGCAACGGGTCCTTTACTCCCGCCTCGGCAAAACCTTTGAGACGCAGTAGGCAGGCATCGCACTCGCCGCACGCCCGGCCGGCCGGCGTTGGGTCGTAGCAACTGGTCGTAAGGCTGTAGTCCACTCCCAGCTCCAGCCCCCTCCTTACGATCTCCGCCTTGCTCATCCTTATAAGGGGGGCATGGATGGTGACGTGCTTGCCCTCGACGCCCGCCCGGGTCGCCAGGTTCGCCATCTTCTCGAAGGCCTCTATATAGGCTGGGCGGCAGTCGGGATATCCGCTGTAATCAAGCGCGTTTACGCCGATGAAGATGTCGCCTGAGGCAAGGCCCTCCGCCCAGGCAAGGGCGAAAGACAAAAAGATCGTGTTGCGCGCCGGGACGTAGGTGACGGGGATGCCGTGCTGCATCTCATCCGGCCGCCGGCCTTTCGGCACGGGCACGGCGCTGGTAAGGGCAGAGCCGCCGCCTAAGTCCCCGATATCTATGTGTATGATTTTATGGCCGGCAACACCGGCTGCGTCAGCTACGCGGCGCGCGGCCTCGATCTCTATTTTGTGACGCTGGCCGTAGTCGAAGGTGAGCGCATACACCTGAAACCCTTGCGATTTTGCGATGGCGAGGGCTGTGGCGGAGTCGAGCCCCCCGCTCAGCAGTACCACCGCCGTCTTCGTCTCGCCCGTCAGGCTATCCGTCTTCATGGGTTATAAGGATAACCGTTTTAATTCCGGTTACTCTTCCTCGTCCCACTCGTCGAGGCCGCCGTCCGCACCTGCGGAAAGTACCGAGAGCTTGACCGCTCCGATCATCCGGTAAACCTCGCCGGGCGCCCGCTTGCGCCCGCCTACCGTGAGAAGCTCATCCACCGTCACGCCGAAAAGGCGCTCGTTCTCCTCGAGATACGGCTTTATAAGCGCCCACTCCGCGTCTCCGAAGGGAAGGAACTGGCCGCCGTTCAACTGCTCGTCAACGAGAGCGCCCGCCGGATCCCTGACGAAAATGGCGCCGCCGGAGGCAAGGGAAAACAGGTTTGAGCCCGGATAGGGGGTCTCCTGGGGCACGACACGCCCCTCGTCGTCAAAGGAAAGGCCGTTCACGATCACGAACCCGCCGTTATTGTACGGGTCGCCTGCCATAAATGACTCAGCGAGGAAGTCAAGGGCGGTACCGTTGATCACGACCCTGGGGCGCCCCGCCGCATTTATGAGCGGCCTGCCTGCCGCATTTCCCATCACGTAGACCTCTCCGCCCTTGGCACCGTACATGAAGGTCTGGCCCACGTCGCCGTGGATGACGAGCTTGCCTGCTTTCAGTATCTGGCCTATCTGGTCCTGGCCGTTCCCGTGAACGTGCAGCTCTGCCCCGTCTATGCCGGAGCCGAGGTAGTCGCCGGTAGCCCCGTATGCATCGATCCTGACGCCCTGGGTGTCCGGACCGAGACCGCAAGCCAGGAATCGCTGCCCCCGGTGGCCGAAGCAGATGAAGCGCCGCCAGCCGAGCTTATATGCGTCGCAAACGAGGCGCGCGTGCGCATCTTCCCCTTCAGCCGGGAAGTCGCCCGCATCGGTGACCAGCAACTTCTCGCCCCTTTTCGGCCGCCTCAAGGTGTGCCGGCTGGCAAAATCGCACCTGACGTAGGCTGCTTTTTCGGCATGGGCAAGAAGCGGGACGGAGCGGAAAATTTCGTCCAGGGAACCCTGGATCATCTGGAGCAGGGAGCGTCTCCTCTTGCCGCCCGTCGGATAACGGCGGTCGAGAAGGCGCGTAAGGAGCTCGATCACTGCCGGTTTGGCTTTGTCCGAGGCTGCCAGATCGACCAGCGAGGCAAGGCGGCTGCGCACCTCTTCGAAATTCCAGGAGACAAGGCCGTCCATGAAATAGCCGAACAGGACGTCCGCGTCCCCGGCCACTTTTTTCTTAAGGTCGGAGGCGGCCGTTTTCAAAAGCGGCGCAACGGCAGGCGCAGACTGGAAGGCATATGGCGTTTTGCCGGCAGGCACGCCTATCTCGCGACCGAACTTGTCCGTGCAGGTCATAGTGTGGCCGCTGCCTGCCTCGCCGATCGTGAAGATAAAGGCGCCGCCGTCCGTGTAGCTGCCGCCCCGGGCGTTCCAGTAACGGTCTGCCACCTTCCCGAAGCGCGGGTCTTCGGCCGCGAGGCTTTCCAGGGTCGCGTCGATCGCCTGCTTTTCCGAGCAGATGAGGCCCACCTGGAAGTCGCCCTCCTGGAGGGCAAAGACCTGCGGCCGGAGCATGGCCGTATCCGTGATGCCGATAAGCTGGAACTTGCCCTCTTTCGGCATCGAGCGGGCGATGATGAAGAACCAAGGCCCATCGGGGGAGCCGTGGATCTGCGTTGCCTGTATCTGCCTGTAAATACGCTGCTTTTCCTTGGGCAGGTGGTCGAAGTCCGTCTCCGTCGTCGGGGCGAGGGCTTCGATAATGTATTCGAGGGGGTAGCCATAGACCCTGTTCAGCAGGTCGAAAACCTGTACGGAGACCTCTGTGTCGGTAAGGAAGAGGGGGTATACGTTCCTCTGGCGCAGGTACTCGGTAACGGAATAATAGTTGGCGAAGTCCCCGTTGTGGACGAGGGCCTCGTCCAGCCCCGCGAACGGGTGGGCGCCGCCGGGGTGCCAGACGCGCCCCTTGGTCGGGTATCGCTGGTGAGCTATCCAGACGTGGGCCTTGAAGGACTCGAGCTTGTAGTACAGGGCCACCTGCTCCGCGTAGCCGACGATCTTGAGGATCATCATATTCCTGCCGTGGGAGAGGACGAACGCCTTTTTTTCGCCGAGTGCGCTGTAATATGCCCGGTTAAGAAGGAAGGTGTTCTGGTAGACGAACTCTTCTTCCACTTTTTCGGGCGGCAGGTCGAGAAGACCGCGCTCGGCAGCGAAGCGCTCGACAACTTCCGGCTTCACCCGGACGAAGTAGCGCTTTACGGCGGGCGGCTTCATCTCCAGGCCGGGCACGTCCCGGTAGTCGTCCACCGTTTCTATGAAGGCTTCGTGGTCTACCCTGAAGTGAGGCCTGATGTACTCTTTTTCAAGCTCCGGCAGGGCGGTTTCGTCGAGCAGGGCAACCTGAAGGAGAAAATCGTTCTCCAGCGTTTTTTTGTCTACGCCCAGCCTGTCGGCCGCAAGGCCCACTGCCGCGATACCGCCTCCCTTGCCGTTCCCCCGGTTGTGCATCTGCACGGACGGTTCTATGATGTGGCGGCCGCTCACCGGTATATTGCAGGCAAAACCGGTTACGCCGCACCCGCCTTCCTCCGCCTCGCAAGAAGCCTGCGCGGGCGCTTTCTCCTTCATCCAGCGCCGGGAATCGGTTATGAGCCTTCCGTACAGTTCCTCTTTCATCTATCCCTCTTAACTTATCATTGGGGCTCAGCGCCCCCTCCACCGGCATCAGCCGGATGGAGCCTCCCCCCTCGTCGCTGCGCATGCGCTTGCTTAAATGCCCTGCTGCAAGCAGCAGAGCATTTAATCGAGCTCCCCGTCGATCTCGTCCGGCTTCATATAATCGATATGGACCAGGGCGTCCGTGCGGCCTACCAGCTCGGTAACGCTCTTCATGCCGAGACGGGCAAGCAGCCGGGTCAGGTGCGTGCGCCAGGCGAGATAAAGGTTGATGATGCGCTGGGTGCCCCATTCGACGTTCATCAGCCCGGTAAGCTCATCGTCGGTCGTCGCGATGCCCCTTGCGCAGCCGCGCCCCGATTCGCAGTGGTGGCAGCGGAGGCATTCAAGGGCGACGAGGTCTGCGGTGCCGAGGCAGACGGCGTCTGCTCCGAGGGCGATGATCTTCGCCATGTCGTGGGGCGTCCTTATGCCGCCGCTCGCGACTATCGTCACGTTCTCCCTGATGCCCTCTTCCACGAGGAACTTGTGCACCTTGGGTATGGCGTACTCTATCGGCATTGCTATGTTTTTCTTTGCTATGTCGGGGGCCGCGCCCGTCCCGCCGTAACTGCCGTCGAGCTGGATGATGTGCGCCCCCGCGAAGTAGCTCCCTACCGCGACCATATCGACGTCGGTGGGGGTCGATACCTTGACGCTCACGAGCGCCCTGGGGTTGATCTCTTTGATCCAGTCAACGTGCTTCTTGTGGTCCTCCACCGAGTAGACGCTATGGAAGGGGAACGGGGAGAAAAGGGCGCTTCCCGGCACCGCCTCCCTCATGGCAGCCACTCTGGGCGTAACCTTGTCGCCCAAGAGGTGGCCGCCGAGTCCCGGCTTTGCCCCCTGGGCATACTTGAACTCTACGATAGGGACGCGCTTTATTGTCTCTTCCCTTACCCCGAAGAGGCCCGTCGCGACCTGCGTAATAATGTTGTCCCCGTACGGGACCAGCTCTTCCGGGAAGCCGCCTTCGCCCGTGCAGCAGAAGGTGCCGATGGCCGCGGCCGCCCTTACCCTGGAGAGCATGGAAACGATGCTGATGGAGCCGAAAGACATGCCGCCCAGGTAGAAGGGCATGGGTATGCGCACGCTCGGCCGGCCGTCGTGTGAGCGGTTCAGCTCGACCTCGCACGAAACTTCTTCGGGTTTTACCTTGCCGTTTTCCTTCGGAAAAACGAAGCGTATCTTATCGAAGCCGCCCCCGGAGTCGCCCGTCTTATAATTGAGGCCCTGGTAAGGGAGCTTGCCTGTCTCGGCCATATACCACGAGCTTGCCAGCAACTCGGCCGTCCACCGCCTGTCGCCGAGCATCTCGAAGGAGGGGTTGACGGCTATCTTTATCGCCTTGACATGGCAGCGGCTTACGCAGCAGAAGGCCTCTTTTTCGCATGCGGGGCCGATGCACAGGTGGTCCCCTATGACTTTCGGCCGCCGGGCGCCTTTCCTGAAAACGCCGTAAGGGCAGTACCTTACGCATTTGCCGCAGTTGTCGCAGGCTGCGTCGATCCTGACCCTGTATTTCGAAAGGGGGTTGCGGAAGCGGGTGGGCGTCGGTTTCGCCTTGGGTAACGTGTGAGTCTTCTTCTTTGCCATCGCCTAACCCCGCTTTCCTAAAGCAGCGAATTCCTTTTCGAGGTCCTCGTAGAACATGGCCCTCCCCATCTCGCCCCGCAGGCGCCGCACCTCTCTGATCCCCATTGCACCGAGGACTTCGAGGAGCTGGTTGTGCCAGCCCGCGACCAGGTTGCGGATGCGGGCCGCACCCCATCCTTTCTCCACGGTGCCGAGCTCGACCGGGCACGATATGCTCTGCCTGCACCGCTTGCACAGGCGGCACTCCATGGCGACCAGCAGCGGGACGTCTATTCCGACCGCATCGGCGCCGCAAATGATGAGCTTTGCCATATGCTCGGCCATCGCCACCCCGCCGGTGCCGATGATAGTCACGAGGTCCCTGACGCCTTTATCGACGAGGTGGAGGTGGACCTGTTTCATCCGGTCCTTGATGAACATCCCCGAAGGGTCCCTGCCGTGGAAATCGGCGACAAAGTGGATCACTTCAGCGCCGCCCTCCGTCAACTCGGCTGCCCGCTCTGCGGACGTCTCACCTGCCTGCGCCCTTATGGCGACGACCAGATTCGGGTGTTTCGCCTTGAGGCTCGCCTGGCGGGACGGGGCGTCGGGTGAGTCCGGTATCTCCACGAGACGCAGGTCCGCGAGAAGCGCATCCGTTTCCGGGCCTGCTTTATCGAGATAAAGGAGCGTATTCCCAAGATAAGGGGCATAATCGTCGCCCCATTCGGAGGCCCGCACGACCGCCAAAGTCTTCAATTGGCGGGCGGCTGACAGGACTGCACGGGTAATCATCCTTCCGGGCGGTCCGAAGGGGAGGAAATCGAAGATTACCGGCAGCGGCAGCTCGACGAGAGGGGGGATAGGGTCGGGGACTAACCCGTTGCCTTTCCCGAACGTGAGCGCCCTCACCTTCCGGCCGAGGTCTACGGTAGTGCTTATATACTCCCTGCCGTGTATGCCGTCCCGCGTCGGGCGCACGATCTCCGACATGTCCGTCCACATGGCATCGAAGCCGGGCCCCGAAAAAGGGCCGCCGTAGCCTGCGCCGGATACGGGTATCCGCCCGGTCTCCGCCTGGAACCACAGGTTCGAAAGGACCTCGGGCGTCCAGTAGTCGTCGCCCGCAGCCTTCCACGCAGGGTTGAAACCTTTCTCTATCAGGCGGTTCGGGCAGTTCTGAACACACCGGAAGCAATCTTTGCAGATGCTGTCGAGGGTATCGACGAGCTGCGCGTCGAGGGCCCGTTTCTCATAGACCTTGTAGACGCACTCTTTCTTGACGCATTTCACGCACTTAAGGCAGCCCTCTTCCCAGGCGATGACGCCCGAGCGTATGACAGGCGCGAACCTTGAAGGGACGGGTTGGGTGCTTATATGGTATTTTGCAGGCATCGCCCCTCCTTTAGCCTTCCGGCCTCGGGAGCAGCCCCGCTTTTTCGACGAGCTCGGGGACGGCTTCTTCCCACTCGATCGCCATTATATGGACACCCCGCACGCCTTTTATGCTTTTTAGCGCCTCGATCGTCTCGACCGCGACCTTGATCCCCTCGGCGCGCTGCTGGCCGGCGGGTACGCCCTTCATGCGGGCGATCACCTCTTCCGGTATGTCCATGCCCGCCACGTTCTTCGCCATATACTCGGCCATCCGGGCGGATTTAAGCGGGGTAACGCCGGCGAGGATCGCGACTTTCGCCTCGAGGCCCTTGTCCGTCACTTCCGCCATGAACGCCTTGAAGCGGGCGAGGTTGTACACGCACTGGGTTTGGATGAACTCGGCCCCGGCGCGCACCTTCTTTGCGAGCCTCGCCGTGCGATAGTTCATCGGGTCTCCGAAGGGGTTCTCGACTGCGCCGATAAAAAGGTCGGGCGCGCTTGAGAGCTGGTCGCCCCCGAGAATCACGCCACTATCGCGCATCTCGCGCACTACCTTAAGCAACTGTATCGAGTCGAGGTCGAAGACACCCTTTGCCTCCGGCTGGTTGCCTAAGGCCTGGTGGTCGCCCGAAAGGCAGAGGATGTTCCTTATGCCTAGGGCGGAGGCGCCGAGGACGTCCGACTGCAGGGCGATCCTGTTGCGGTCCCTAGTCACCATCTGCAGGACGGGGTCGAGCCCTTCCTGCCTCAATATCGCGCACGAGGCGAGGCTCGACAGGCGGACGACGCCCGTCTGGTTGTCCGTAACGTTTACGCTGTCCACGAAGCCTTTCAGAAGCAGCCCCTTTTTCCGCACTGCCTCGGGGTCTGCCCCCTTCGGCGGACCGCACTCGGCGGTCACAGCGAAACGGCCAGTCGTCAGCACTTTTTTCAGCCGGCTCTCGATCATCACGCTCTCTGGTCCTCCCTGACGATTTTCCTGGGCCCTTTGCCCTGCTTCTTTGCCCAGTTGGCGGGTGGGTGCACCTCTTCCATCGACGCAAGCCGGCCCGTCTCTTCCAGGCGCGTGATGATAAGCTGCCAGGCGCACGGGCTGTCGGGGTCCGCCTCGCATTTGCCTTCTTTGGAGCCGCCGCACGGCCCGTTGAAAAGCCCTTTGGCGCAGCGCGTTATGGGACAGATATCGGCGAAGGTGTCGAGCTTGCAGTCTCCGCAGCCGCGGCAGTCCTCAATCCAGACGCCTGCTTCCCGCGTCTCCGCTATGGCGGTCGTGTTGAGGGCCGGGACGATGTGTATCTTCGGCAGCACCTCGGCCATCGCCTGCACGCCCGCGCCGCAACCCAGGGAAAGGATCGCGTCGTATTTGTCCGCGACGGGGGTGACCTGGTCGATGAACTCGTAGACGCACTGCCTATCTAGGGTCATCTCTTTTATTTCGATTTTCTTGTGCTCCTTCGACGCATCGATGCGGAGCTGAGACGCCAGGAGGGCCACTTCCTTCTCGCCGCCGGCCGCACACTCTGCCACGCACGTGCCGCATCCGACGATGAGGATCTTCTTGTAGCGGCCGATGCTCGCCTTTATCTCCTCGAAGGGTTTTCTTTCAGCGCTGATCATCGTTCACTCCTTATTATAGCCCCGGCGCTATTCGACGTGCGCCGGGCGTCTCGCTCTTTTAAGGCTTGGGAAGACCGAGGAGCTCGCGGGCGAGGACGTCTATCGACACGGGTTGGGCCCCCGGCGTCACCGCCTCCAGGCACTCTGCGGGAACGCCTATCTCCTTGAGGAGGCCGCGCGCGTATTCGAGCCGCTTTTTGGCGCGCGCGTTGCCCTCGCGGTACCTGCACGCCCCTTCCGGGCACGTGACCAGGTAGACTTTTTCGGCGCCCGCCTCTATGGCCCTGAGCAGATGGAGCGATTCTATTCTTCCGCTGCATGGCAGCGGGAAGAAACGGATCGTCCCACCGGACTCCTTTTCAAGGGCGCGCCTGTTCGTGTTTTCGTTCGGGTCTATCTGACGACAGAAAAAGATATTGGTGTTGGTACGGATATTTTCGGTTTTCATGCCTTCCGCCCGTCGTAATAAAAAGGACGTCCGGAGTGGACGTCCCGTCTTTTTGACACCCCTCTGTGGTCGGCTAGTTTAACAAAACAAACAACGCATGTCAATGCCTATGGGCGTTATTCGTTGCGTGCCCGGCGTAAGTCGGCGAAAGAGCGGTATATCTCACGCCGGGCACGCAAGTACCCGATTAAAGCTTGAACAGGAGATCCGCGTAATTCGGCACCGGCCACATATCCTTAGGCACCAGCCCCTCCATCCGGTCTACGTCACCGCGCAAATCCTTCATTGCGGGAACGACCTTGTCGCGGAGCCATTCTGCCTTCTTCACGACGTCGCCTATCCCCTCCGCCTTCGCGGTTGCCGCTTCCAGTTGGGCCACGCTCTTAAAAGAAGACGCAAGGATGTCCGCCAGTTGTTTCAAAAGCTCGGTCTGGGCGGAAGCCGCCACGCCGGCGGACTTGAAACCGGCTGCGGAATCGGCCAGGAAGGTCGCGTATTTCATCCCGGCGGGCAGGAACTGTTTCCTGGACATATCGATCGCCGTAAGCGCCTCTATATTGATCTGTTTAGCATAAGTGTCCACGTAGATGTCGTAGCGCGAGTGCAGCTCCTTGTGCGAGAGGACGCCGTATTTCTCGAAGAGCGCCAGCGCCTTCTTGGTGGTGAAGGCTTTTAGTGCGTCAACGGAGTTCCCTACGTTCGGCAGGCCGCGCTTTTCCGCCTCCACGACCCATCCTTCCGAATAGTTGTTTCCGTTGAAGATCACCCGGCTATGCTTCTTATAGATGTCCTTGACTATCGCCGCAGCTTCCAGGTTCTTGTTTTTGGCCTTTTCGAGGCGGGTCGCTATCTCGTCGAGGGCTTCGGCCGTGATTGTGTTAAGGGCTACGTTTGGCCCCGAGATCGACTGGGCCGAGCCGACGGTCCGAAATTCGAACTTATTGCCCGTGAAGGCGAATGGCGAGGTCCTGTTACGATCCGTATTGTCCTTGGGGATCATGGGCAGCGTGTCAACGCCCACCTTGACGAATTGCGCGCCTCTTGCCGAGAACTTTTCGCCTTTCGATATCTTCTCGAGGATTTCCGTAAGGTCGTCGCCCATAAAGACCGAGACGATGGCCGGCGGGGCCTCGTTGGCGCCGAGCCGATGATCGTTTCCGGCGCTCGCGCAGGTAGCCCTGAGTATATCGGCATGCGTATCTACGGCCTTCAGGAGGGCGCTCAGGAAGAGGAGGAATGTTACGTTTTCGCCCGGCGTGTGTCCGGGTTCGAGCAGGTTGATGTTGTCATCGGTCGAGAGAGACCAGTTGTTGTGCTTGCCCGACCCATTAATACCGGCATACGGTTTTTCGTGAAGCAGGCACACGAGCCCATGGCGGAAGGCCACCTTCTGCATCGTCTCCATGACGAGCTGGTTGTGGTCGGCAGCGATATTGGTGGTGGTAAAGACAGGGGCCATCTCGTACTGCGCCGGTGCAACCTCGTTATGCTTGGTCTTGGAAAGGATGCCCATCTTCCACAGCTCGGTGTCGAGGTCTTGCATGTAGGCGGAAACTCTGTCTTTAATCGCTCCGAAGTACTGATCCTCAAGCTCTTGCCCCTTTGGAGCGGGGGCGCCGAACATGGTGCGGCCGGTCAGCATGAGGTCGGTGCGCTCCATATAAAACTTCTTGTCCACGAGAAAATATTCCTGCTCGGGACCGACAGTCGATGTCACTTTCGACGATGTGGTGTTGCCCAGTGCCTTCAGCACCCGCAACGCCTGCTTCGAGACTGCGGCCATCGAGCGGAGCAGGGGCGTCTTCTTATCGAGTGCTTCGCCGTTATAGGAATAGAAGGCCGTCGGGATGGTCAACGTTACGTTGCCGCTTTCGTCTTCCTTGAGGAACGCCGGAGACGTGCAATCCCAGGCCGTATATCCCCTCGCCTCGAAGGTGGCGCGCAAACCGCCGCTCGGGAACGAAGAGGCATCCGGCTCGCCCTGTATAAGCTGTTTTCCGGAAAATTCCATGACGATGCCGCCGTCCGCGGTCGGGGATATGAATGAATCGTGTTTCTCCGCCGTTATGCCGGTCAGGGGATGGAACCAGTGCGTGTAGTGTGTGGCCCCTTTCTCAATGGCCCAGTCCTTCATGGCGTTCGCAACTATGTCCGCGACATGCGGCTGCAAGGGCAGATCTTTTTCGATCGTTTGCCTCAGGGCCTTGTAAATTTCCTTGGGGAGTCTTTCCTTCATGACCTTATCGTTGAAAACGTTGGAGCCGAAAACTTCCGTAAGCTTCATGGTCTTATTTTTCCTCCTTGCTTTTTTGTAAATCCTCTCGGACATGGGAGAACAGGCCCAATGACCTTACAGGTCCATTTTTATGCGAGATGTGTAACGTCTCGCCGTTTACAAGTAAAATCTACACTAATATGGTAACTCCCGCCACTGGATTCTCTCGGCGGCTGCCGGAATCCGGCGGCCTACCCTATGGCGCTGCCGTCGCGCTCGCCGGTCCGTATCCGGATGCACTCCTCCAGGGGCAGCACGAATATCTTGCCGTCCCCGATTTCTCCGGTACGGCCTCCCTTGATGATCGCCTCGGTCGTCCGCTCCACGAAATCATCGTTGACTGCTATAAGAAGCTGGACCTTTCTGAGCAGGTTTCCCATCTCCTTGACGCCCCTGTAGACTTCGGTCACGCCCATCTGGCGTCCGTGGCCCAGCACCTCGCTTACCGTTATCAGGTTTACTTCCGCCTTGTACAGTTCTTCCTTTACCGCCTCCAGCCTGTCCGGTTTAATAATGGCGATAATTACTTTCATGCTCTCCTCCCTCCTCTTAACTTTCGGCGCTCGCATACGCTCGCTTTAATACCCTGCTGCTTGCAGCAGGGTATTTATCGTTATTCGAGTATCGTATATGCGTTCTCGTTGTGCTGCGTGAGGTCGAGGCCCATGATCTCTTCCTTTTCGGGGACCCTCATACCTATCACCCAATCGACCACCTTGTAAAGAATAATACTTGCGACGAAGCTGTACGCGAGGGTCACCCCGACGGCCGCTGCCTGGATCAGGAGCTGCTTGGGGTTGCCCAGGAAAAGGCCGTTCGCACCATCCGGGTTGACGAGCTTCGAGGCGAAAAGCCCGGTGGCCAGCGCGCCGAAGACGCCGCCGACGCAATGGACGCCGAAGGTGTCGAGCGAGTCGTCATATCCGAGCAGCGGCTTCACGATTGCGACGGCCAGGAAGCAGAAGAGGCTGACGAATATGCCTATAATGATGGCCGGGATGACGCTTACATAGCCGGACGCCGGCGTGATCGCCACGAGTCCTGCGACTGCACCCGTTGCCGTACCGAAGGCCGTCGGCTTGCCGTTGTGGATCCATTCTATAAACGCCCATGAAAGGCCGGCCGTCGCAGCGGCTGTATTAGTCACCACAAACGCGTTTACCGCCAGGCCGTTCGCAGCCAGGGCGCTGCCCGCGTTAAACCCGAACCAGCCGAACCAGAGCAGCGCGGTGCCAAGGATAACGTGCGGCAGGTTGTGGGGCGGAATGGGCTTCTTATCGTAGCCTTTCCTTTTGCCTATCAGGAGGCAGGTGGCCAGCGCCGCGATGCCGGAATTGATATGGACGACGGTGCCCCCCGCGAAATCGAGCGCCCCCAGGTCCTTAAGCCATCCGCCTATGCCCCATACCCAGTGTGCGACGGGGTCGTAGACAAAGGTGGCCCAAAGGACAATGAATACGCAGAACCCGGAGAACTTCATGCGCTCCGCGAATGCTCCCACGATCAGGGCAGGCGTTATGATGGCGAACATGGCCTGGAAGATCATGAACGCCTGGTGGGGGATCGTCGGCGCGTAATCCTTAAACACTTCCAGGCCGACGCCGTTCAGGCCCGCCCACTGGAGGCCGCCCCAGAACCCCTTGCCGGGCCCGAACGCAAGGCTATACCCGTAGAGTACCCACTGGAGGCTGATAATCGCGAGGATCGTAAAGCACTGCATCAGCACGCTGAGGACGTTCTTGCGCCGAACCATACCCCCATAAAAGAAAGCCAGGCCGGGGGTCATGAGCATTACCAGTGCCGAGCACGCCAGCACCCATCCAGTATCACCCGTGTTCATGAAAGTCTCCTCCTTGGACTCAAACAATTATTGGGGCTCAGCACCCCCTCCACCGGCAAAGCCGGCGGAGCCACCCTGCTCGGCGCTTCGCATTCGCTCGCTTTTTACTGCCGGCGCTCGGTACTCGCTCCGGCAGTAATCGGGTTTGACACCACCTCCACGAGCAAAGCTCGCGGAGCCTCCCCCTCATAAAAAGGAAAGGGCAAAATAAAAAGGCGCCTCCTGTCCTTCAAGTACGTGGACAAGGGACGCCTTCGTCCGGTCGCCAGGGCAAAAAAATGGCGCTCTTTTCTAAGAACGCCGCCGTTTTAACACTTCAACGTGTCTGCCCGATCTGCGGGCTTATATGACTACAAGTAAAAGTTTAAGTCTTTTGGTAACCGGCAATTATTGGGACACCCGCAAGCGGGTACCCGGTCGCCCCCTCCACGTGCGAAGCCCGTGGAGCCTCCCCCTCACAGACTCGCTTTCGCTCGTGGTCCTAGGTACCCGGCGGTTTGCAGCAGGGTAATCTCGAAAGGCCCGGAAAGAGGCGCGCCCATGTGCACCTTGCCTTGATAAGCCCGCCTGTTTCCTGCGAGACGTCGATCTTTTTGCCTATCAGGCTCACGTAGAGGCCCTCGTTCTGCACGTCGCCCACAAAGGCGAAGCCTTTGAGCACGCCGTCTTCCATCAGGACCTTCCTGCAAGACCGCTCGTCCTCTTCCCGCAAGACGCCCGGCCCTTCGTCCCTGCTCCTGCCGGCAGTAAATATGGAGACGCCGAATACGCGCAGGACGTTCCTGGCAAGGCTTCCCGCATATGCGGCCTGCGCCCCCGACATATTGAAGGCCGCTATCCTGCCCTGCTCCACAGCGGCGGGCCACAGGGCATTTACCCTCGGCTCCCCGTAAACGACGTCCATCGTCTCGACTGCGTCGCCCGCCGCAAAAATGCCGGGCAGGCTTGTCTCCTGGCGATCATCGACGCATATGCCTTTCTTTACGTCTACGCCGCTGCTTGCGAGAAAGGCGGTGCAGGGGCGGACCCCTTTGCCGAAAATTACCAGGTCGCAGGCCCTCCCGCCGCCCGATTTAAGAGAAACTTCTCCGTCCTCCCCGATCTCCGTGATGTCGTCGCCGGTGAGGACCTCCACCCCCAGCGCTTCTGCTTTCCGGCGGACGAATTCCGCTGCCGGCTTGTCGAGCATCGAGGAGAGAATGCGGTCCGAGGAGACGACATAGGTGATTTCCATGCCCAACTTGCGCAGCGCGTCGCCCGTTTCCATGCTCACCGGGCCCGCGCCCGCTATAACGGCCCGGCCTGCGCTCCCCTTGACCAGCCCCTTCATCCGGGCCACATCGGGCAGGTCGCGGACGGTGAAGACAAACGGCAGGGAAGCGCCCTTCGTTTGCGGTTTTTCCGGGACGCCGCCGGTCGCGATAAGCAGCCTGTCATAGCTGAAGTCCCGGCCCGGACGGACAAGCACCCGGCGCCTGTAGTGGTCTATCTCCGTAACCTCCGCACCGGTAATGACCGATACGCCTTCCGGGACAGGCAGAAAAATGTGCTTTTCTTCCACCTCATTCGAAAGGCGGTAGGGCAGGGCCATCTTCGCGTAGGGGGCGACCCCCTCCTTCGACAGAACCGTAACGGCGCTTGCGGGATCGAGGCGTCGCAGCCATGCAGCGGCCGTCATCCCTGCGGGACCTGCGCCTATGATAAGGTAGTTCATTGTCCGGTCCTAAAGGTCGAGCTCAGCGAGCTTCTCCTTGCCCGGCACCCCTGTCGCGCTCCATCCGCGCAGGCTGTAGTACTCGGGCAGCATCTTCACAAGCTCGCTCACGTGCCCCTTCGCTCCGCCTTCGGCCAGAGGCACTTTCAACAGGCGCTCGGGCAGCGTATCGTCTTTCGCCGTAAACCCGGCCTTGATATTATAAAGGCGCTCGAGGTTCCAGATGCGCTCGCCCGCCTTCATAAATTCGTCGGTCGTGTACGGGACGCCGGTAGCAGCGCTCAATAGCTCCGCGATCTCGTCCGCGCCGATGCCGAAGGTGGCAAAGAGGCACATGCCCGTCGAATCGAGGGCCGCTGTCAGGTTCTGGAAGATAATGACCCACTGTGCCTTTCCAACGGTCGCCGTCATATCGATTTTCACAGGGTTGCCGAGCACCTCCACCGCCGTCGTGTAGCCCCGGACGTGGCAGCCGCCCCGGTTGCCCGTTGCATAATTGAGCCCTATGCCCTGCAGGGCCCGCGGGTCGTAAGCGGGCATCTCCTGCTTCTTCACGGTCATCGAATACTCCGGATGCTCGTAGCTCGCTGCGAGCCGGTAGCTCCCCATCCCAAGCTTTTTGCCGAACCCGACGCCGACGCCTGTCAGGCGGACCATCTCGACCATGGCCTCCGCGTTGCCGAAATTCAACGGTATGCCCCCCGTCTCATCGAGACCGATAATACCGTCTTCGAACATCTCCATCGCGCAGGCGACGGTCGAGCCCATGGAGATCGTGTCGATGCCGTATTCGTTGCAGAGGTAATTCGCCTTCGTCACCGCATCGAGGTCGTCGACGCCGCACGCGGGCCCGAAGGCCCAGGCGCTCTCGTACTCCGGCCCCTCTCCGTGGCCCGCGTATTTGGGGTTGGTGACCCGCGTCGCGCGGCCGCAGCTTATGATGCAGGAAAAACACCCTCTGGGGCGCGTAAGGATCTGTTTGGAAAGCGATTCGCCGCCGACCCTGTCAGCACCGGCAAACATGGGCTGCCGGAAGTTACGGGTGGGCAGGCCGCCGCTTTCGTTGAGGATATTGACCAGCACGTCCGTTCCGAAGGCCCGCAACCCCCCGCCGCCCACGGGGTGGCTCTTTATCTTCGTCCAGGCATTCGTCATCGCCTTCCGGAAGGCGTCCGCGTCGGCTACCCGGACCGCGCCTGTGCCCCGGACTGCCACCGCCTTGAGGTTCTTGGCGCCCATGACGGCCCCGACGCCGGTCCGCCCGGCCGCCCGGCCGTACTCGTTCATGATATTCGCCATGAGGACACCACGCTCTCCGGCAGGCCCGATGCAGGCGACGCTCGCCTCCGGGTCCGTCTCGAGCCGCACCGTGTCCGTAGTCTTGTCGGCCGTTTTCCCCCAGAGATGGGCCGCGTCGCGGACCGCAACCGCGTCGTCGTCGATCCAGATATAGACCGGTGTTCTTCGCCTGCCCTTCAACGACCAGAAGGTCGTAGCCCGCGTACTTCAGCATGGGGCCGAAGACGCCGCCCGAGCTGGAGGCCGCGATCGTGCCCGTAAGGGGGCCTTTCGTCACGACATCGAAGTGGCCCGCGGACGGGGCGTTCGTGCCCGAAAGCGGCCCAGGCGCGAAGATCAGCTTGTTCTTCGGGCCCAGCGGATCGATGGAGGGGTCCGTCTCAGCGAACATCAGATAGGTCCCGAGCCCGCGGGCGCCGATATATTTTTTCGCCGTTGAAAGATCGAGCGGCTCTTTGACGATCGACCCGCTCGATAAGTCGATTCGGAGGATCTGGCCGGTCCAGCCGTTCATCGCTACACCTCCTCAAAGCTCTTTTTCAGTTCCGAGGCAATGGCCCTCTGGCGCGACCGCACGGCATCGGCCTCGTCGACGTAGACGATGGCCTGGGTGGGGCAGAAGGCTACGCATTCCGGCTCTCCCCCGCACAGGTCGCACTTGACGATGCGCCGCTTCGCGGTCTCGTAAACGACCGCGCCGAAGGGGCAGGCAAGCGCGCACATACGGCAGCCGATGCATTTTGCCTCGTCCCAGCCAACGAGGCCGAGGGCGCGGTCTTCGTGCATTGCCGTGGTAGGGCAGACCCCAACGCATGGTGCGTCCTCGCACTGCTGGCAGGTGGTGGGCACGGAAAAACCATCCGGCTCCCACGAAGCGACGTGGATGCGCGCCGTGTGGGGACGGAATTCTCTGTCATGGAAGAAAGAGCACGAAAGCTCACAGTTACGGCAGCCGGTGCACCGGTCCGGATAGATCATCAGCATTTTACTCATTGCATGCCTCCCTAAGATAGAAGACTATCCGCGCATACCGGGGCCGCGCCGAAGGTACTTATTTGCGAACGGCCCCATATGCCTCTTTCCAAAGCATATACGCGCGGTTAGGCGACTTCAATATGTCTTATTTGACATAAATAGAGTGTTTTTTGCGGCTGGACTCGGACCTCCTGATTTAAGGATGCAAGGCGCACCGAACGTTCGTCGTCCTCGCTGCAAGGAGTAACAGTGTTTCTCTCGCCTCAGCTTTCCCTACACTATTACGAGTGGCAATCGATGAGGCTTGTAGTTTCCAAAGCAATCAGCTAATATTTACGGCTATTGTACACAATCCTCGACACGCTGACACAGGTTACGGAGGGTCCGGAGCATGTTGGGCAGATTTCGTTCATGGTCCATAAGCACACATTTAATAACTTTGATAGCTTTCCTGGCAGTCCCCTCCATTAGCCTCATTATCTACTCGGGAATAGCCGCGCGCAGGACGGCGATAGACGATGCCGGCGGGGAATGCCTGACACTAGCGGGCAATATTGCGGGTCAGCAGCAGTCCATGGTTGCAGGCGCGGAACAACTAGGGGCCGCGCTCTCTGCTCTTCCCCAGGTGCAATCTCGAAACCCCGTCGCCGTCAATGCCCTTTTCTCCGAGCTTTTAAGAAAGAATCCTCAATATGCCAATATCGCCATCTGCGACAAATCGGGCCTGGTCTGGGCATCGGCGCTCCCCGAGGGGGAAAGGGTATCGGTGGCCGACCGGAGGTTCGTTCGGGAAGCGTTCCGCACGGGGATGTTTTCTTCCGGTGAATACATCGTAGGCCGAATATTGAAAAAACCTGCCATCAGTTTTGGATATCCCGTGAAGGACGTGGCTAATGAGGTGACAGCAGTAATAGGAATTGTCCTCAACCTGGAATACGCCCAGGGGATGTTCGATAAGCTCGACCTCCCTTCCGGAGCGTCGTACGCCCTTCTCGACCACCAGGGGGTCATTCTCACCAGAAATATAAATGATCCCCTTACAAAGGGCCTTGTCGGACAGCGTGACACTGTGAAAGAGCTGTTCACAGGCATGAAGGCTCCGCCCGAAGAGACAACTTTTCAGGCCATGGGGAACGAGGGGAAGTTCAAGCTGGGCGCCTACAGGAGGATTCGCCTGCCGCATGAGGCGGAGCCCTATATGTATGTCCGTGCCAGCATACCTCTTTCCTCCGCCGTCGCCGCTGCAAACGCGGCCATGTTCCGCAACCTGGCAACCTTCGTGTCCTTGTTCCTCACCGGGTTGTTTCTGGCCTGGTTCATCGGGAAGCGCGTCATAGTGAACCCCTTGATGATGTTAAAGGGGGCAGCCGGGCAGTTGGCCGCCGGTGCGGATACGGTCAATGTGGCTTCCGTTGTGACAGGCGGCGAACTCGGAGAGTGGCTCGCGCATTCGACGATATGGCTGAGACTTTGATTCAGGAAAAGACCGCCCTTCGGACAAGCGAGGAGCGTTGGTCCACCACCCTCGCCAGCATAGGGGATGCAGTCATTGCAGCCGATGTTGAAGGAAAGATCACATTCATGAACGCCGTTGCTGAAGGGCTGACCGGCTGGACTCTCAAAGAAGCCGGAGCGAAACCAGTGACGGAGATATTCAACATCATCAACGAGCAGACCCGTGATCAGGTTGAGAACCCTGTCATAAAGGTGCTCCGGGAAGGCGTGATCGTCGGTCTTGCGAACCATACGGTCCTCATTAGGAAAGACGGATCGGAGGTCCCCATAGACGACAGCGGCGCTCCCATAAGAGATGAGGTCGGTAACACCAGCGGGGTGGTACTCATTTTCCGCGATATCACCGAGCGTAAACTGGCCGAAGAGGAGCTTCGTCAAAGCGAAAAGCGGTATCGGGAACTCTTCGAGACGATGTACGAAGGTTTCATCCTCGGGGAAGTTATAACAGACGAGCAGGGCAGAGCGGTGGATCACCGATATCTCGATATCAATCCTCGTGCGGAGCAGCAATTCTTTAAGCGTCCTAGAGAGGAGATTGTTGGCAGTACATATAGAACGGTTGGAGGGGCACGGGCGGCTGATGAGTGGGCAGAACTGCTCGGTAATGTCGCAATAACTGGCGAGCCTGTATCTGTAGAGCGTTATGCGCCCGTAGGCGATCAGTGGATACACTTGGCTGCATACTCCCCCCGGATCGGGCAGTTTGCCGCAGTCTTCGAGAATATCACCGAGCGCAAGCAGGCCGAAGAGGCGGTTCAAACAACTCTAAAGCGCCTCTACACCGTTCTTGCGAGCATGTATGGCGGTCTCTTACTTGTAACGGACGAGAGCCGAGTTGAGTTCGCCAATCAGGCGATTTGCGACTATTTCGATTTGAGCGAGTCACCCGCAGACCTTGTGGGGCTTACCTCATCCGAAATCTTTGCAAAAATCACTGAAGCCTATTTGCACCCTGATGAAGCGACTGCCCGCGTCAAGGAAATAGTGGATCGAGGACAACCCGTAGCAAACGAAGAAGTGGCCATGCACAACGGGCGCGAACTCCTACGGGATTTTATCCCCATACGTGTAAACGGAAAATCGTCTGGCCGGTTGTGGTACCACACAGACATCACCGAACGCAAGGCTATGGAGGAGGCATTACAAAAGGCCCACGACGATCTTGAACAACGAGTGATCGAGAGAACTGAGCAGCTCGTTAATAGCGAAAAGGAGTTTCGCTTACTTGCCGAGGCCATGCCCCAAATTGTCTGGATTACCAGAGCGGACGGCTGGAACATCTATTTCAACCAGCAGTGGGTGGACTACACGGGACTAACGCTTGAAGAAAGCTACGGTCATGGCTGGAACACACCGTTCCATCCCGATGACAGGCAACGCGCCTGGGACGCCTGGCAGAATGCGGTAACGAACAACGGCACTTATTCTCTTGAATGCCGTTTGCGGGCAGCGGATGGGACATATCGCTGGTGGCTGGCCCGTGGCGTGCCTATTGTGAACGAGGAAGGAGAGACTACGAAGTGGTTTGGTACCTGCACCGATATTGAGGAGCTTAAGAGAGTTGAGGCTCAGCTCCGCCAGGCGCAGAAAATGGAGGCCCTTGGCACGCTCGCGGGAGGCATCGCCCACGACTTCAACAATATCCTCGCCGCCATCATCGGGTTCACTGAGCTTGTGGAGGACCACGTCCCTAAAGCGAGCCGGGAGGCACATCACCTGAAGAGGGTCCTGGAGTCTTCCTTGCGAGGCAGGAACCTGGTGCGGCAGATGCTCACCTTCAGCAGAAAGGGAGAGCAAGAGAAGAAACCCATGAGTTTGAGCAGCCTCGTCAAGGAGACTGTCAAGCTCATTCGGGCGACCACGCCGACGACGATCAGCATCAAGGTCAGCACCGGAAGCGAATCGGGTATAATCCTCGCAGACCCTACACAGATGCAGCAGGTCGTCATGAACCTCTGCACCAATGCTGCGCACGCCATGCGGGAGAAGGGCGGGACCCTCGACATAAGATTGAACAATTACAACGTCTCTCCATCGGATGGATACCCCCACGGGATCAACCCCGGCCTTTATACGAGGTTGACCGTCAGTGATACCGGCACCGGCATGTCCTCCGACATCCTCGATAAGATATTCGACCCCTTCTTTACCACGAAGAAATTGGGAGAGGGCACGGGTCTCGGCCTTTCCGTTGTCCACGGTATCGTGAAGCAATCCAACGGGCATATTACCGTATACAGTGAGCCGGGCAGAGGGTCCGCATTCACCCTGTATTTCCCTCAGATCACAGACACGGGAGAGCAGGAAGCCTATGCAGCTACTGACGACGAGATTCCCACCGGCTCCGAGCGCATCCTCTTCGTCGATGACGAAGAAGCTATCGTGGAAATGGGCGAAGACATCCTCGCGGAGCTTGGCTACGACGTGACGTCCCGGGTGAGCAGCAGGGAGGCCCTTGCGCCCTTCAAGCTCGACCCATCCCAATTCGATCTTGTCATTACCGACCAGACCATGCCCGAAATGACGGGCGTTGAACTTGCGAAAGAGATCCTCGCTCTCAGGGTGGACATGCCTATCATCATGTGCACGGGTTTCAGCTATGTAGTCAATGAGGACAAGGCCAAGGCGGCAGGCATCAAAGCCTTTGCCATGAAGCCCCTAACGAAAAGGGAGATCGCCCAGACGATCAGAAAAGTACTCGACCAGTAAGCCCGGTTGCACCTTCCGACTGGTAATCGGTCGTATTCTTCAAATCTCGATTCCGATCAGTTGTAGGTGAAGGCAACAATCTATGTATGCACTTCCTTAATGTAAATTTCAAAACACATTGAATACTTTTGCGCAATTTGAAGTAAAGAATGACGAGCGCCTCGTTGGAAGTAAAACGCGTCGGATTCCGTCAGTCTTTAGCCCTCGGTGCACATCCACGTCTAATCGATTTCTTGAGGCGCTCATCCGCCCGTTATTGCCGCAGAGATGTCTTTGGAGGACGAGGAACGCGCCGGGCAAGAAGCGGCTGCGTATAAAGATGCAGATTTGGTGAAGCGCAAGCCCGAGGAACGGAGGCGTACTCTTTGTGTACGTCGGAGTCCCGCAGGGCGCGGCGCTACGCCAAAGATGCGCTTTATACGCAGCCGCCCACCCCTACTCCATTACGGTATAGGCCGACTCGCGGTGCTGGCTCAGGTCCAGCCCCACAATCTCTTCCTTCAAGGGCACGCGGACGTCGGTGAAGAGATCGACTGCCTTATAGATGATGTAGGTGGCGACCAGGCTGTAAGCCGCGACTGCGCCAGTTGCCAGGAGCTGGACAAGGAACTGCCGGCTGTTGCCGAAGAACAGGCCGTCAGCCCCTGCCGCGTTGATCGCCTTCGAGGCAAATAGGCCCGTAACCAGCATGCCGATGATGCCGCCTATGCCGTGCACGCCGAATGCGTCGAGGGAGTCGTCGTAGCCGAGCTTCGGCTTAATCAGGCTGACGCAGATAAAGCATATTATGCTCGCGATGAGCCCTATGATTATCGCGGGGAAGGTGCCCACGAAGCCGGAGGCCGCCGTGATCGTGGCAAGGCCCGCGATCGAGCCGGTTATCGTGCCGAACATGGTGGGCTTGCCCGTGAAGAGCCATTCGAGAACGGCCCACGTCAGCCCTGCGGTCGCAGCGCCTATGTGCGTGACTACCAGGGCATGGACCGCAAGGCCGTTCGCGGCCAGCGCGCTGCCTGCGTTGAACCCGAACCAACCGAACCAGAGCAGCGCTCCGCCCAGCACGGTGAAGGGCAGGTTGTGCGGGGGAACGGGCCTGTTCTTATATCCGGTGCGCCGGCCGATGACCAGGGCCGTAACGAGGGCGGCGATGCCCGCATTGATGTGGACGACGCTGCCTCCCGCGAAATCAATCACGCCCATCTCTTTCAGCCATCCCCCCACGCCCCATACCCAGTGGCAAACGGGGTCGTAAACGAAAGTCGCCCAGAGGACGGTGAAGATAAGAAAAGCGGAGAACTTCATGCGCTCGGCGAACGCGCCGATGATGAGGGCAGGCGTGATGATCGCAAACATGGCCTGGAAGATCATGAAAGCCTCATGCGGAATAGTCGGCGCGTAGTCGGCGTAAGGGGCTGCGCCGACGCCCGCGAGACCGGCCCACGCAAGGCTGCCTATGAACTTATTGCCCGGTGCGAACGAAAGGCTGTAACCGAAGAAGACCCACTGGAGCGTAAGAATACAAAGGACTACGAAGCACTGCATGAGGACGCCGAGTATGTTCTTGCGCCGCACCATCCCGCCATAAAAAAAGGCAAGCCCTGGCGTCATGAGCATCACGAGCCCGGTAGAGATCAACACCCACGCGGTATCACCTGCGCTTATCATTCCTCTCCTCCCTGGAGTTATCTATGCGGCGACCGCGCCTGCTTGCTTGCGCGGCAACGCCCTTTCGAAAGGCCTTCAGGTGCGCAAAAAAGGCTTTCCCTTACCGGTAACCTCAATGTTTCCTCGACACGCCAATGTGTCAGATTGCGCTTTGGAAGGACTTCCGCCTTTTACAAGTCGAAAAGGTGCGTTGATGGTAACTCGGGGGGGTGCGGCTCGTTTAGTTCCGGCAGCCTGCGGTGAGGCGCCTGCTGCCTTTGCGGCCGGCTGCGCGCCCGTTGAGCCTCTCGTATTTTGCCCTTATCTTATTGCGGATCTTCACGACGCTGACATGGGAGATGCCCAGTTTCTGCCCTATTTCCCTCGTGGTCAGGCCTTCGAGGCAGAAAAAAAGGACGTCCCGTTCCCTCTGGCTCGTGCCGGACCCCGTCATCGCCTCAACCTCCAGTATGGTCTCCACCTGGTCGCACGACGGGCGGCCCTCCGCAATGAGCATCTCTTCGAGGTGCGGCCCGTCCTCTTCCATTATGCGGTTGAGGCTCAAAAGCGTGGTGGGGTCATGCGCTTTCCTTATGTAGTTCTTGAGGTGGAAATAGCAGCCCTGGAGTATATAACTGTCCGTCTTGTCTTCCAGGTTGCCCGCCAGGAAATCGCACCACAGGTGGATCAGGGCCTCCTGAAGAAGGTCCTGGTCGTCCATGAAGGAGAAATGGCCGTTCAGCTTGCGGGCAATCCTGCGGAGCGTGGGCGAGAGCTTATCGACGAGGGACTCAAAGGAGAAGTAGCCGGTCCTCGTGCGGACCTTCTGCGTTCCGGCCGTGTTGTCTACGCTTACAAGATGTCTGCTCGCCATTTCTTCCATCCTATGCCCCTCAAACGAAAAAAGGCGTCCGAACCCTTTTTAAGGTTCAGGACGCCTGAGTCCTCTGATTGTCTTTTGCCTACGCAGGCAACGGGAAAGACTTCAATGTCTTCTTTTCAGTAGTATCCTACAAAAACGTATCCCTGTCAAGCTTGATCGGACGGTAAAACGCGTTTTTTTCTTAGGGGTTGTAAGAGGAGGGCGGTTCGCCGGCTGCTTTTCTAACGTCTTATGTCCGCTGCCACGATGATCGCGTCAGCCACTTCCCTCATGCTCTTTCTTAAGTCCATGCTCTTTTTGTGGATCTTCTTGTACGCCTCGTCCTCTCCGATGCCCATCTCCTTCATCAGCACGCCCTTGGCCCTCTCTACGACCTTCCTCGTCTCCAGGGCCTCTTTCGCCGACAGTATCTCCTGGTCGAGGCGCGTGTTCTCGATCGCCACGGCCGCCTGGTTGGCGATGGCCTGCATGATGTCGATCTCCTCCCTGGAGAAGTTGTGCTGCTTCTGCATGTAGCTGTTTATGACGCCGATGACCCTGTCCTTAATCATCATCGGCACCGCTATCATGGAGACGACGCCCTCTTTCTTTGCGACGTGCGGGTACATATAGCCCGGCTCTTTCGTAACGTCGGCAACAGTGATGGGCCGTTTTTCGAGCACCACCCTGCCTGCACTCGATTGGCCCACCTTCAGGTTCGGCTTGTTGATGTATTCCTGGCTGAGGCTCTGCGTTGCCGCAATGACAAGCTCCTGCTTCTTTTCGTCGAGGAGCATGATCGAGCAGATCTTCGTGCCCATCACCTGGGCGGTCATGGTCACGATAAGCTGGAGTATCTCTTTCAGGTAGTAATCGGAGACGATGGTGCGGCTTACCTCCGACAGGAGGTCGAGCTGCTTGGCTTTCCTGTTGATCTCTTCGTAGACGACCGCGTTCTCGATGGCGCTCCCCAGGTACTTCGAGATCGTGAAGAGCAGGTTTACCTGGTCCTCGGGATACTCGTACTCTTTTTTGTGGTGCAGGTTCATAACGCCCGTGATCTTGTCCTTCGCAAGGATGGGGACCGCCAGAAACGCCTCGTACTTGTCTTCGGCCAGCGCGGTGAAGCTCTTGAACCTCGGGTCCTTGTACGCCTGGCGCGCGAGCGCGACGGGCTTCTTTTCCTTTGCGGCCCAGCCGGTCACGCCTTCGCCCAGCTTAAGCTTGATCGCACCCACGACCTTGCTGTGGCCCGTGCCCGCGGCGCGGAGCGTCAGTTCGTCGTTCTGCTCGCTATAAAGATAGATAAGGCACGAGTCTGCGCCGGTCAGGCCGACCACCATATCGACGATATGGGCGAGAAGCTCGTTCAGCTCCAGGTTGCTGCTGATATGCTGGGCCACCTGGTGTAAGATGGCCATCTCCTGTTCTTTCGCGCTCTGTTTCCGCCCTGCTTTGGTCGCCATTGGTGCTCCGTACGAGAATAAGCCCGGAATAAGAGTCTATCTTATTGTATCGCACCCCCTTTGTCAACCTTGCCCTGCCTTGCGTTTCAGCCGCTCCCGGCTCGCGAATAAAATCTATTTCCCATAGAGATTGTTATGTGATAGAAAGATGTGCGAGGTAAATCCGGAAATGGTTGGCAGACAGAACGAGATGGACCGGCTGCTCCAGGCCCTGCGCGACCCCGACTGGGAGAAGCGCTTCAAGGCCGCCGAGGGGCTCGGCAAGCTGAAGAGGGCTAGGGCAGTGCGGCCGCTTATCGAGGCGCTCAAGGACGAAGAGGAATACGTCCGGGAGGGGGCCGCCTGGGCCCTGGGCGAGATAGGCCACAAGATGGCGGTCGAGCACCTGACGGAAACGCTCGCAGACAAGGACAGGTACGTGCGGGAGGGGGCCGTGACCGCCCTCGGTAAGATAAAAGACCCGGGTGTCGTCGCTCCGCTCGCGGGCTCGTTGAAAAACCCGGAAGAATCGATGAGGCGGGCCGCCGAAGAGGCCCTGGGAGGGCTCGGGCCCGCCGCACTCGGAGAGATTGCCGGTCTGCTGACGGATGCGGACTGGGATATCAGGTGGAGGGTCACGCACATAATGGGGCGCATCAAGGACGGCTCGGTCGTCCCCGCCCTGTGCGCAAGCCTGAAGGACGAGAACAAATACGTGCGGGAAGGGGCGGCGGCGGCGCTCGGCGAGATAGGGGACAAAAAGGCCGTGCCGGCGCTGGTCGAGGCCCTGGGCGACCAGAATAAATACGTGCGCGAAGAGGTCGTGAACGCCCTGGGCGAGCTGGGCGACAAAAGGGCGGTTGATGCCCTCATGGGCGCCCTCGACGATGCGGACTGGGGCGTCCGGTGGGGCGCAACGAACGCCCTTGGCGAGATAAGGGACAAAAAGGCGATTGATGCACTCATCCTCCGCCTGAAAGACGAAGCGCGATACGTCCGCGAGGGCGCGGCGCTCGCCCTCTCCAGGATAGGCAGGGCGGCGGTCCCGACGCTCATCGAATCCCTCAGGGACAAAGACCGCAACATAAGGCGCTGGGCCGCCTGGACCCTGGGTAAGATCAAGGACGAGAGGGCCGCCAGGCACCTCATAGGGGCGCTCAACGACGAGGACGGGGGAGTGCAGTTCGCCGCAGAAGTCGCCCTCGCCGAGATGGAAGAGTAACCGTAGCGCAATCTACGAAAAAGGAATATCTTAAGGTAAGACCATGACGTGCTACATGTGCGTAAAGGTGCCCGTAGCGAACCTGCGAAAGACGCCCAAAGAGGCCATGCCGCTCCTCGTCCGCGATGAAATGCAGGAGAGCCAGCTTCTTTTCAACGAGGTCGTCGCAGTCCGGGAGGAGCGCGGCGATTGGCTGGCGGTCGATGCGCTCGAGCAGCAGAAGCTCGTCGACGGCACATGGCAGGGCTACCCCGGCTGGATGCGAAAAAAGGACCTTGCGCCTGCGGACGGGCCTGCACCCTATAACGGTGTAGTAAAGGCGCCCTTCACGACGGCGCGCATTTTACCCGCCGCAAAAGCAGCGGCCGTTTTCCCTCTGGGCCTCGGCACGAGACTCTCTTTCACGGACGAGGCGAAGGGGTTTCTGGGGTTTGCGATGGAAGGCGGGAAGCCTGCGTGGGTGGCAAAGGATGCGATTGCGTCGATGCCGCCCAAAGGCGGCGTAAAGCCCGCGGAAGTAGTCAGGCTCGCACGCCTTTTCCTGGGCGCCGTCTACCTGTGGGGCGGCCGCTCGATGCCGATGCCCTGGGCGGTCGGCCCCGTCATGGGCATCGATTGCTCGGCCCTCGCGAACCTCGCCTTTCGCGCTGCAGGAATCGATTTACCGAGGGATGCCCACGATCAATGCAAGGCGGCATCGTCGATAGAGGCAGCATCGTTGAAGGCGGCGGACCTGGTCTTTCTCGCCTCGGCAGGCGTTGACGATACGGTGCGCCACGTGATGGTCCACCTGGGCGGCGAGCGCCTGATCGAAGCCGCCCAGACGGGCGACATGGTGCGGATAAGCACGTTTCGTGAAAGGCTCGGCGTCTCACTGAAGGAGATCGCGAAAGGGCATGGCACAGGCCCGGAGAGAAAAATATACTTCGGAAGGATTCTATAACGGGAGGAAAATATGTCTGTCTTGTTGGAGCTTGCGATGTTCCCCACGGACAAGGGCGCGAGCGTGAGCACCTACGTTGCGCGGATCATCGGTATGTTCGATAAAAAGGGCCTTGATTACCGCCTCACGCCGATGGGTACGGTGATCGAGACGGACGACCTCGAAACGGGGCTCAAGGCAATCGCCGACGCCTATAAGGAGCTCGAGCCCGACTGTGGAAGGGTCTACGCGACGGCTAAGCTCGACATCAGGAAGGGCAAGGGCGGCAGGCTCACGCAGAAGATCGAATCCGTCGAGAGCAAGATGGGGAAAAAGGCGAAGACCTGAGAAAGCCTCGCGCCGCCCCCGGTCAGGCCAACCGGATACGGAACTTCTCGACCATGCGGTCCGGGTTATAGGATAGCTTCGCCTCCCTCAAACCCGGCTCCCCCAGGTCCTGCTCGCGGTTGACGAAAGGTACGCCCGACCATTCACGCTCGCAGAACTGCTGGTTTATCGCGGCGTAAAGACCGCGTATCTCGACATTCGCTTTCTCTATATGGACGACGGCGGTCTGCGCATTGAGGCGCTCACCCAGGGTGAACGCCTCGACTTTGCCTTCGATGAGGATCGCCCCGCCTTTTATCTGCAATGCGCGGAAATTCAGGAGGGCTTCCCGCGTCGCGTCGCCCTCGCCGATCAGGTTCAGGTCCTCTTCGCACCGCCGCAGCTCGCACCACGTGACCGCCATTTCCAGGCAGGCATCGATATGGCCTTCCTCTATAGGCTCATAAACAAACCTGTAGGAGCGCATGAGGTAATTGAGGTGGTTCCGCTTGGACCGGTACGCCTTGCCTTCCAGCCTGATGAGGTCGTCGGTCCGGTAGACGTAATCGAAGTGGTCGCGCACGGGCTCGGATGCGAAGCCCCCGTCGGAGGCAAGCTCGGCCGCGAGCCGCGCGTCCGCCCTGTCTATGCGCGGCGCCTCGACGTGCCTCTCGTCTGCCAGCCACGAAAGGAGCATCCGGGTAACTTCCGCCCGTGACGGCGGCCCGATAGGGGGTAGGGCACAGACGCCGTTTCCTGAAGGTGAGCCGATTACCAGCAGCCAATCGCCGAATACGGACCAGGAAAACCCGTAATGCGACCTCCATATGAACATGTTGGTGAAATTCAGCTCGGACGTTTCCGGCCCGTAGGCCTCAAGCCTGCCCCTGATGAAGTCCCTGTCTTCGATGCCGACAGGCTTGAATTCCGGAAACTCAGGCATCAGGACGGTTCCTTTTCGGGAACTTGCGCGAGCGTGGCCTTCCAAGCTTCTGCGCAGGCGTCGCTCGGGGCGCGCCAGTCGGCTCGCGGAGAGAGGGAGCCGCCCGACCCTACCTTCGGTCCGTTGGCTATGCAGCTTCGCTTGTACTGGCTCGTCTCGAAGAAGCGGTCGACGAAAACGGAGAGCCAGCGCTTGATCTCGCCTATGGTGTAAGAGACGCGTTTTGCTTCAGGCACGTCGGGCCACGCGCCCTTGCTCTTGTCGTGCCACGCGGTCCATGAGAGGAAGGCCGCCTTCGGCGGCGCGTAACCGAAACGGAGTATGTAGTAGAGCGTGAAATCCTGCAGGCTGTACGGCCCGACTACGTCCTCCGAGCGCTGCCCCGGCTCTTCGCTGTTTTCCGCAGGGATAAGCTCCGGGCTGATCTCCGTGTCGAGGACATCCATAAGGGCCCTGCTCGCCTCAGGCCCGAAGAACTCTTTGTCGGCAACCCAGCGGATAAGGTACTGGACGAGCGTCTTGGGCACGCTCGAATTTACGTGGTAGTGCGCCATGTGGTCACCCACGCCGTATGTAGACCATCCGAGGGCAAGCTCCGACAAATCGCTCGTCCCTACCACGAGGCCGCCCCGCAGGTTGGCAAGCCTGAACAGGTGGCTCGTCCGCTCTCCCGCCTGTACGTTCTCGAAGGTAATGTCATAGACAGGCTCAGCCTTAGCAAAGGGGTGACCGATGTCTTTGAACATCTGGAGGCACGACGGCTTTATATCGATCTCTTCGAAGGAGCAGCCCAGCGCGGCAATCAGCCTGCGCGCCTGGTCCATCGTGCGGGCGCTCGTCGCAAAACCGGGCAGCAGGCAGGCGATGACGTTCGTCCTCGGCAACCCCCTGACGTCCATGGCCCGGACTGCCACGATGAGCGCCTGCGTAGAGTCGAGGCCGCCTGATACGCCGATCACGACCTTCTTTATGCGCGCGAAATCGAGCCGCTTTGCCAGCCCCTGCACCTGTATCTCGTAGACCTCTGCGCACCTGTGGTCCTGACCCTCGACGTCCGACGGCACGAAGGGGAACCGCTCGTAGGCGCGGTCGAGTAAAAGGGCCTTGTCCCGGGGGACTGCCGCGTCGACGGGGAGCGTGCGGAAGGCCGCGACATCGCCGGCGTGGCGCAGGACCGATTGGCCGAAGCTGTTCTGCCGCATCCGGTCCTGGCTGAGCCTCTCCAGGTCTACATCGCCGGTCACAAGCTGCGCTTCGTAGGAGAAGCGCTTCGATTCGGCGAGTTTCGTCCCGTTCTCGTAGATCATGGCCTGGCCGTCCCAGGCGAGGTCTGTCGTCGATTCGCCGAACCCGGCCGACGTGTATACGTAGGCGGCGATGCAGCCGGCCGACTGGTTGGCGACGAGCTGCCGCCTGTACCCTGCCTTACCGACAGTTACATTCGACCCCGACAGGTTGACGAGGACGGTCGCGCCTGCGAGGGCCGCGTAAGACGAAGGCGGGATGGGCACCCACAGGTCTTCGCAGATCTCGACGAAGAAGCGCAGGTCCGGCTGGGCGGGCGTCTGAAAAATGAGTTTCGTCCCGAAGGGAACGTCGTGTCCGAAAAGCGCGATCCGGTCACAGGCCGCGTAGTCCGCCGGCGCGAAGTAGCGCATCTCGTAGTACTCGCGATAATTTGGCAGGTACGTCTTCGGCACGACGCCGATGATATTCCCGCCGTAGATGGTTGCCGCGCAGTTGAAAAGAAGGCTGTTCAGGCGGAGCGGCAGGCCGACTACCGTAACAATGGGGACCCCTGCGGAGGCCTCGGCGACTTTCGAAAGGGCGTCGAGGCAGCCTGCAAGCAGCGCCTCCTGGTGGAAGAGGTCATCGCACGAATAGCCGGCAAGGCCCAGCTCCGGGAAGGCAACGACGAGCGCGTTTCGCTTCGCCGCCTCTTTCATCAAGGCGATTGTCTGCTCCGCGTTGAAAGCGGGGTTTGCTACGCGGACCGCAGGTATCGCAGCGGCTATGCGGACGAAATTATGGTTATAAAGGTTGAAAAACTCACCTTCCTGCACCATCTTCCGTCCTCCGTTGGTTAGGGGCGGTTAAAAGGCGGACGCCCGCGTTATTCCGCAGCAAGGCCGCGCGCGTAATCGAGGGCCTCCGCGATCCGGTCCGCCGGGACGCCCCCCTGGGCCATCTGGGGATTGCCGCCGCCTTTGCCCCCGTATTTCGCAGTGACCGCTTTGACGATCTCTCCCGCGTGGACAGTTGCGGCGAGGTCCTTCGTCACGGCAGCCACGAGGAGGCCTTTTTGCCCGTCCCTTGCGCCGGCGATGACTACGCAGCTTTTCATCCTGTCACGGACGAGGTCGGTCGCCTTCCGCAAATCGTCCGCTCCGCCTTCGGGCAAAAAGACGGAGACTACCGCCGCATGGCCGCTTCCGGCGGCGACCTTGATTGCTTCTTCCACGTGCCGGCGTATCAGCTCTTCCTTGAGACGCTTTATCTCTTTTTCGCGGGCATCGAGGTCGGAAAGGAGCGCGGCCGCCCGTGTCTCGAGTCCATCGAGGTCCGTCTTCAGGTCGCGGGCAACCGCCCGCGCCTTGCCCTCGATGCTCCTCCTGTGAGTCAGCGCGCCCATGCCCGTGACTGCCTCTATCCTGCGCACGCCTGCAGCAAGCGAGCCTTCGCCCACTATCGAGAAGCTGCCTATCTCTCCCGTGTTGCGGACGTGCGTCCCGCCGCACAACTCCCTGCTGAAATCGCCTATCGAGACGACCCGGACCGTCTCGCCGTATTTTTCCTCGAAAAGGGCGGTGGCGCCTTCGCGGATCGCCTCTTCGCGCGATTTCACGTCCGTCCTGACCTCGACCATGTCGAGGATCTTCTCGTTGACTATATCCTCCACCTGCGCGATCTCCACGGCCGCAAGGCCCTGGAAGTGGCTGAAGTCGAAGCGCAGCCTGTCGCGCTCGACGAGGGAACCCGACTGCTTCACGTGCTCGCCCAGGACCTGGCGCAGGGCGAACTGGAGCAGGTGCGTCGCCGTATGGTTCCGCGCGATCGCGCGCCTTTTCTGCCTGTCTACGGCAAGGTGGGCGCGCCCGCCCGCTTTGAGCGTGCCCTTCTCTACTTTAAGGGCATGGGAGGAGAGGTTGTCCCTCACGACCGTCACGCCTCCGACGCTCGCTACGGACGAACCCTGCTCGACTATGCCGTCGTCGCTTACCTGGCCGCCCTTCTCAGCGTAAAAGGGCGTAACGTCGAAGAATACCTGCGCCTCTTCCCCAACGCCTACCTCTTCGACGGGGGCGCCGTCTTTCACGATGGCCGTTATCGTCGCGTCGGAGTCGAGCGTGTCGTATCCGCTGAAGACGTTCGACAAATCGGATATCGCAACGGCTCCCGTGGCGGAGACGCTTATCGATTTGGAACGCCGGTCTTCCCTCGACCGCTCCTTCTGTTCGCCGAGGGCCTGCTCGAAGCCGGCCGTGTCTATCAAGAGGCCGTCTTCCCTGGCCATCTCCTCGGTGATGTCTACCGGAAAGCCGAACGTGTCATAGAGCCTGTAAACTACGTCGCCGGGAATGACGTTTTTCCCGGAGGCCATGGTCTGCTTCTTGACGTCGTCGTAGAGGCGCATGCCTACGCTCAGGGTTTCAAGGAAGCGCTCTTCCTCGCCTTTCAGCACCTGCAGGATAAACGGGTAGTTGTTCAATATCTCCGGGTAGACGCCGCCCATCATATCGACGACGAGCCGCGACAGGTCGGAGATGAAATCTTTTTCTATGCCCATCTTCTTGCCGTAGCGCAGGGCGCGCCGCAGTATCCTGCGGAGCACATAGCCCCGGCCCTCTTTCGAGGGAAGGACGCCGTCGCTTATCATGAAGACCGCCCCCCTCACGTGGTCCGCGATCACCCGAAAGGCGATATCGACAGGCGCGGCGGTCCCGTAGACCTGTCCGGAAATTTCTTCTAGCCGCCTGATGAGCGGCATGAAAAGGTCCGTCTCGTAATTGCCGATCTTTCCCGCGAGCACCGAGACGATGCGCTCAAGGCCCATGCCTGTGTCGATGGACGGGTTAGGCAGCTTTTTCATCTCCCCGTCTCGCGAGCGCTCGTACTCCATGAAGACGAGGTTCCATATCTCCAGGTACCTGTCGCAATCGCAGCCTACGGTGCAGGTCGGCTGCCCGCACCCCACGCCTTCGCCGAGGTCGTAAATGATCTCCGAGCAGGGGCCGCACGGTCCCTCATCGCCCATCGACCAGAAATTGTCCTTTTCGCCCAGGCGGACTATGCGCGAAGCGCTGACGCCCGTAGCCTTCCACAGCTTTTCCGCCTCGTCGTCCTCCCTGAAGATGGTGACCCAGAGGCGGCTTTCGTCGAGCTGGTAGCCTTTGCGCAGCAGACTCCCACGCGTAGGCTATCGCATCTTTTTTGAAATAATCCCCGAAGGAGAAGTTGCCGAGCATCTCGAAGAACGTATGGTGCCTGAGCGTCCTGCCCACGTTTCCCAGGTCGTTGTGCTTTCCCCCGGCGCGCACGCACTTCTGGGAGGTGGTAGCGCACGTATAGGTGCGCTTCTCCTGTCCCAGAAAGACGTTCTTGAACTGGACCATGCCCGCGTTGACGAAGAGCAGGGTCGGGTCCTTATCCGGCACCAGCGACGAGCTGGGCACAACGGTATGCCCGTTGCGCGCAAAAAATTGAAGGAATGAGCTTCGCGTTTCGTCGGAGAGCACGTTTAGTCCTTTTTCAAGCCATGATGGGCGAGCAGCTTCGTTTGAATGTCGAGAGCCACGTCCGGGTGCTCTTTAAGGTATTCTTTTGCGTTTTCCCTGCCCTGGCCTATCCGCGCGTCCTGGTATGAGAACCAGGTGCCGGATTTCTCCACGATGTTCGCCTCGACGCCCAGGTCTACGAGGTCTCCTTCCCTCGATATACCGAGGCCGAAAACGATATCGAACTCAGTTTCCCTGAAGGGAGGCGCCAGCTTGTTTTTAACGACCTTGACCCTCGTCCTCGACCCGACCACTTCCTGGCCGTCCTTGATCGCGGCTATGCGCCTTATGTCGAGGCGCACCGACGAGTAGAACTTGAGGGCGTTGCCGCCCGTCGTCGTCTCGGGGTTGCCGAACATGATGCCTATCTTCTGCCTGATCTGGTTGATGAAGACGACGATGGTCATCGACTTGCTGATCGTCGCGGTCAGCTTCCTCAGTGCCTGGGACATGAGGCGCGCCTGGAGTCCCATGTGCTGGTCGCCCATCTCGCCCTCGATCTCCGCCCTCGGCACCAGGGCCGCCACGGAGTCGATGACTACGATTTCCACGCCGCCGCTGCGCACGAGGATCTCCGTGATCTCCAGGGCCTGCTCGCCCGTGTCCGGCTGCGAGATCAGCAGGTCTTCCGTGTTGACGCCTATCCTGCCCGCGTAATGCACGTCGAGGGCGTGCTCGGCGTCGATGAAGGCCGCGGCGCCGCCCGTCTTCTGGACCTCTGCGATGATCTGGAGGGCAAGCGTCGTCTTGCCCGATGCCTCCGGGCCGAATATTTCGATAACGCGCCCGCGCGGCACGCCGCCGATGCCCAGAGCGATGTCGAGGCCGATGGATCCGGTCGAGACGACCGGCACCTGTTCCGGCGGCCGCTCGCCCAGCTTCATGATCGAGCCTTTTCCGAAGAGGCGCTCGATCTGCGTGACTGCCATATCGACCGCCCTGCCTTTGCCGCCTTCCTCCACCTTACCTTTCCCTTCCTCCCTCATCGCTTTTTTAGCCTCCAAGTTTTATCTTCCATAGGGGGGCATAAACGGCGCCGCCCGGCGTCAGCGTGCTGCTGTAAAGAACGAGATGCTCTATCGAGAACGTCTTTCCCTCGATAGGTGGGGGGTCGCCGTCGAGAAACGCCCTCGGCACCCTCCTCCTCCCCAACGTGATATGGGGCACAAAGCCTCTCTTATCCTTTTCTATGTCCAGGGCCGCAAGCCTCTCTTCAATATCCGCGAATACGGCCTGGGTCTCCGCGATGCCTTCCTGCAGGCCCACCACGATGACCCGCGCGCTCCTTTTGCTGGGGAAGGCATCGAGTTGCCCGAGCCTGGCGGCGATGGGGCCATGCAGCCCGCTTATCGGGGCCAGCGCCTCCTGCATGGGCAGCACCATCGATTCGGCGATCTCGCCCAGGAACTTCACCGTTATATGTATGCCTTCGTTCCTGACCCAGCGCACCCCTTCGGTCCGCTTAGCCAGCCTGTCGATCACGCCCTTCAGGTAGGCGGTGATATCGCCCGGGACGTCGAAGGCGAGGAACGTCCTCACAACTGCCTCCCTTCGAGATAGTCGATCGCGAAAGCGAGCGCCTTGTCAGCGCTTTGTTGTTTTATCGCCGGACGGCCGCCCGTGAGCATGTGCCGCCTGACGTAAACCCCTTCCTTGACGGCAAGCCCCATGTAGACCGTCCCGACGGGCTTGTCCGGCAGGCCGCCGCCGGGGCCTGCGATGCCTGTAACGGAGAGGCCGATATCTGCGCCTGTCGCTCTTTTGACCCCTTCGGCCATCTTCCCGGCCGTCTCCCGGCTCACCGCCCCTTTTGCGGCAATTGTCTTCTCCGGCACGGACAGGAACGATTCTTTCGCCGCGTTACTGTACGTCACAAGGCCGGCAAGGAAATAGTCCGAGGACCCCGCTATGTCGGTGATCCTGCTCGAAATGAGGCCGCCCGTGCAGGATTCCGCGACTGCGATGGTCAGGCCCCTTGCCCGCAACGTCTCGCCCAGCCTTTCCTCGGGGCTCATAAGAGCTTCTCCAAAATAAGGAGCGCAACGTTCGCGTAAGCGCCGGCGAGTATGTCGTCCGCGATGATGCCGTAGGCGCCCGGCAGGCGCTCCAGGTTTCTTACCGGATAGGGTTTTAGTATATCAAAGACGCGGAAGAGAATAAAGGCTTCGATGATCGTCTGGACGGTAAGGACATGACCTCCCAGGGCGATCAGCATGCCGAGCATCTCGTCCACAACGATGCGGCCCGGGTCCGTTTCCCCCCTCCTTGCCACCTCTACGGCGGGATAAGCCAGGATCGCAACGATAGTTATAACAGCGGGGTTGCCGAAGGAGGGGATGAGGTAGAGGATGATGCATGTGAGGGCCGAGGCCCACGTGCCCGGCGCGATGGGCAGGTAACCCGAATAACTGCATGTGGCGTACCACTCGCAGACCCTATCTTTTATCACCGTAGACCGCTTCCTCGTCGAACACCTTCTCGCCGGCCGTCTCCCAGCCGTCTTTCCATGTCCTGTAGAAGCAACTGAAATACCCCGTGTGGCATGCCGCGACCTGCTGGTCGACGACGAGCAGTAGCGTGTCCGCGTCGCAGTCGAGACGGATATTGCGCACTTGCTGGTAGTGGCCGGACGTCTCCCCCTTGAGCCACAAGGTCTTCCGGGAGCGCGAGTAGTAGTGCGCGCGGCCGGTTTCCTGCGTGAGCTTCAGGGCCTCCGCGTTCATATATGCGACCATGACGACCTGCCTCGTCTTCTCGTCCTGCACGACTACCGGGACCAGGCCGTTTGCATCCCATTTTATCAATTTGGTTATATCTTCCATATTCTTTGCCTCTAGGTTACAGCCGGACGTTTACCCCCCTGGATTTCAGGTATTTTTTTGCATCAATCACCGTGTGCTCGCGGTAGTGGAAGATCGAGGCAGCGAGCACCGCGTCGGCCTTTCCGTCGACGAGGCCTTCATACATGTGCTCGAGCGTCCCGACTCCGCCGGAGGCGATAACGGGTATATTGACCGCCTCCGAGATCGTCCTCGTCAGCGGTATGTGGTAGCCGATCTTGGTGCCGTCCCTGTCCATGCTCGTAAGGAGTATCTCGCCTGCGCCGAGGCCTTGCGCTTTTTTCGCCCATTCGACCGCGTCGACGCCCGTGGCCTTTCGGCCTCCGTACGTGTAAACCTCGTAGCCGTCTCCTTTTGCCTTTGCGTCGATGGCTACGCAGATGCACTGGCTGCCGAAAATCTCGCTTGACCGGGCTATGATGTCCGGGTCCTCGACTGCGGCCGTGTTGATAGTCACTTTGTCCGCCCCCGCGAGGAGTATGTCCCTTATGTCGTCGAGGCCCCGTATCCCGCCGCCTACCGTAAGGGGCATGAAGACCTCCGCGGCTACCGCCTCGACTACGTTGATGATTGTCTTCCTCGACTCGTGGGACGCGGTTATGTCGAGGAAGCACAGCTCGTCCGCCATCTGCTCCTCGTATGCCTTTGCGTTCTCGACAGGCCCGCCTGCGTCCTTCAGGTCGATGAAGTTCGTACCCTTCACGACCCTTCCTTCCTTGACGTCGAGGCAGGGGATGATCCGTTTAGTCAGCATAACTCATTGCCTCCCCGATGCCGATGCGCCCTTCGTAAAACGCCTTGCCGACGATTGCGGCCCAGACGTCCAAGTCTTTGAGCGCCTTCAAATCGTCGATGCCCGCCACCCCGCCGCTGGCTATGACGGGGAGGTCCGTCATCGATTTTATTTTTTTCAGGCCGGCGTAATCCGCGCCTGTCAGCATACCGTCTCTCGCGATGTTCGTGCACAGGAGCGCCATGATGCCCACCCTGCGGGCGTCTTCCAGGGTCTTTTCCAGCGTGACGGCGGCAGCCTCTTTCCAGCCTTTCACCATCAGCTTGCCCTCGTACGTGTCGAGGCCGAGCACGATGTTGCGCCAGGCGGCGAGGCCTTCGAAGAAGACGGGGTCCGTAAGCGCCCTCGTCCCTACGATCAGGCCGTTCACGCCTGCGGCCTGGTATGCGGCTATATCTTCCGTGGAGCGGATGCCGCCCCCGACTTCCAGGTAGCCCGCAATTTTTTCGCGGATCGCCTCTATCACGGGGCGGTGCGCTGCGCTGCCCGTCCGCGCGCCGTCCAAGTCGATCACGTGGAAGTCGCGCGCGCCTTCGGCAGTCATGCGCCCGATCATCGCGGCCGGGTCGCCGCCGTAGACGGTCATCCGCTCGAAGTCGCCCCGGACGAGCCTGACAAAGCGCCCGCCTGATAAATCCATCGCAAAGAGTATCTTCACTGCCCTTCTGCCTGGCGGCCAGGCGCAAGCTCCTGCGCCATGCTGTCGAGCGCCTTATCGACGCCCTCTCGCGCAAGCGCCTCCGCAGTGATCCACTTCGCCCCGCGCCGCAGGAAAGTAAAGAAGCCGAAGACGTTCTCGGAGAGCGCCTGCTGCGTCTCCTGGAAGACATAAACCTTCAGGAGGCCTCCGGGGCCGATGAGGTGGACGTGGTAGCCTACGCTCGCAGGCCGCTCCACCGAAAAATTGCCGCCCCTGCGCTGCTGGAAGCGGTAAACGAGCACGTTGAGGTAGCTCGTCTCCCCCTGTTCCGTCGTAAACGATATGCCTCTTTCCCGGAGTGCGCTGCCGAACTCCGTTGAAAGCACGGTCTCCGCGTCTTCGTGTACGCCCCCCGGCACGATCACCCGGTGGCAGATAGGGCAGACGTTCGTCTCCGTATCCGCGAGCCGCTCTACGTAGAGCCCCAGGGCTGAGGCGCCGCCGGCCAGCCCCAGAAGCATGACGAGCATCATGACTATCGGTCTTGCTACGCGCATAAGCGCACAAAATTCCTCAGGAGCTGCATGCCGATGGCCTGGCTTTTCTCGGGATGGTACTGGCAGGCGAAGATGTTCTCCTTCTGCAGCGCCGAGGTGAACCGCCCGCCGTAATCGGTAAACGTGGCGGTGACCGGCTCCTCCGGCGACGGATAGTAGGAGTGGACGAAATAGAAGTAGGAGCCGTCGGCGACGCCGTCGAACATGGGCGACGGCTTTGCGATCTCCACGTTGTTCCAGCCCATGTGGGGTATCTTCATGTCGCCCTTGAAACGGACCACCCGGCCCCGGATCACGGACATGCCTTCGACCCCCGGCGCCTCTTCGGATGAATCGAGGAGGATCTGCATGCCGAGGCAGATGCCGAGATACGGCTTGCCGGCCGCAATCGCTTCCTTGATGACGTCTATAAGGCCCGAGTTCCTCAGGTTCTCCATGCACTTGCCGAAGGCGCCTACGCCCGGCAGCACGAGGCCGGCTGCTTCCCTGACGGTACTAGCGTCGCTCGTTATCATGATGGGAGCGTCGAGGCGCCTGAAGGCGTTCGTAACGCTCCTCAGGTTCCCCATCCCGTAGTCGATTATTGCTATCATCACAGGCAGCCTTTTGTCGAGAGCGCTCCCTTCACCCTTTCGTCGCAGGTCACCGCGTCCCGCAGCGCCCTTCCGGAGGCCTTGAATATCGCTTCGATCTTATGGTGCAGGTTTTCGCCTGCCATGAGGTTCACGTGGAGGGTGATGCGCGCCTCGTTCGCGAAGCCCCTGAAAAATTCCTTTATCACCTCGCCGTCGAAGGAGCCCACCTTGCCGTTGATATCTCCCTGCCAGAAAAGGCCCGGCCTGCCGGAGAGGTCTACGGCGACCATGCAGAGCGCCTCGTCCATGGGCAGCACGCAGTGGCCGAACCGCCTTATGCCTTCGAACGCGGGCAGCGCCTCCCGCAATGCCTTCCCGAGGGTGATGCCCGTATCCTCGATCGTGTGGTGCGAGTCGATATCGATGTCGCCGACTGCTTCTATGGTGAGGTCGAAGAAGCCGTGCCTGGCGAAAAGCTCCAGCATGTGGTTGAAGAAGGGGACCCCTGTAGACACCTTGTAGGTGCCGCTGCCGTCGAGCTTCCAGCCGACCTTTATCCGGGTCTCGTTCGTCTTCCGCTTGACTTCCGATTTCCTCTTCATCGCCTCCCCCTAGAGTATAACCTTATTCAGCGGATATTCCACGATGCCCGTGGCCCCCGCCCTGCGCAGGGTCGGTATGATGTCCCGCACTATGTTCTCGTCGATGATCACCTCTATCGCGACCCATTCCCCGTCTGCCAGGCCCGAAACCGTAGGCGTGTGCAGGGAAGGGAGGATGCGCGTCACGGCGGCCAGCTTGTTCTTCGGGATATTCATCTTGAGGCCGACCTTCCCGTCGGCCAGAAGCGCCGCGTCGAGGAGCATGACCAGGTTTTCGATCTTCGTCTTTTTCCACTTGTTCTGCATGGCCGCCTTGTTGGCGATCACGACGGTTTCCGATTCGAGTATCGTCTCTATGATGCGCAGGTTGTTTGCCACAAGAGAGGCGCCCGTCTCCGTCACCTCGACGATGGCGTCTGCCAGCCGCGGCGGCTTCGCCTCCGTCGCGCCCCATGAATACTCGACGACTGCGTCGATCTTCTGCGATTTGAGGTAGCGCGTCGTAAAGCCGACGAGCTCGGTCGCGATCTTCTTTCCCTTAAGGCCCGAAATGCTCTTTATGGGTGAATCGACCGGCACGGCCACGACCCACTTGACGGCCCGGAAGCCGACTTTGCCGTAGCGCAGTCGCGCCACTTCGACGACCTTGGCGTTCTGTTCGAGCACCCAGTCGAGGCCCGTGATCCCCATGTCCAGGATGCCGTTCTCGACGTAGCGCCCCATCTCCTGCGCCCTTATTACGAGCCCTTCGAGCTCGGGGTCGTCGATATCCGGCACGTAGGAGCGCTCACGCAGCTTCACGTGATACCCGGCGTTCTTGAAAAGCCTGAGCGTGCTCTCCTGCAAGCTCCCTTTCGGTATGCCTATCTTCAATATCAACTCTAAAGCTCCTTTCTCGCCCTTATCGCCTCGCCGTGCGCATACAACCCTTCCGTATCTGCGAGCCGGGCAGCCCATTCCCCGTGTTTTGCGAGGAATGACTCATCTATCTTAACCAAAACCTGCCTCTTTGTAAATCGTTCCACGGAAAGCCCCGATGAGAACCTGCCCGCCCCGCCCGTAGGCAGCACGTGGTTCGTGCCTATCGCGTAATCGCCCATGGCTACAGGCGTAAGAGGGCCGATGTAAGTGACGCCCGCGTAGCGGATGCGCTCGGCCAGCTTTTCGTCGCCTATCACTTCCAGGTGCTCGGGCGCTATGCGGTCGATTGCGCGGATCGCATCCTCGACGCTCGTGTAATGGACCAAAAAACCGTTCTTGGCCAGCGCCCGCTCCACGATGGCCCGCCGCTTGTTGCCGCCGATGAGGCGCTCCATGCACTTGAGCAGGCCGTAGAGCTCTTCCTGGGAAGGGGAGAAAAGTCCGACCGTCGCCATCTCGTCATGCTCCGCCTGCGAAAAGAGGTCCCATGCGAGCGCATCCGCGCTCATGCGTTCCTCGGCAAGGATGATAAGCTCGCTCGGGCCTGCGAGCATGTCGATGCCGACTGTGCCGTAGACGTCCCTTTTCGCCTCTTCGACGTATGCGTTGCCCGGCCCCACGATCATGTCGACTTTGGGTATCGAGCCGACGCCGTAGGCGAACGCGTAAATTGCCTGCGCTCCGCCGATACGGTAAAGGCCGGTGACGTTAAGGAGCTTCGCTGCAGCGGCGATGTGCGGGTTGATCGCCCCGTCATGGGCGGGTGTCGTCGCATAAATCCTCTCGACCCCCGCAATCCGGGCCGGCACGGCCCCCATTACGAGGCTCGAAGGGTAGGGCGCAGTGCCGCCGGGCACATAGACGAGGGCCGTCTCGACCGGCACGGGCCGGTCCGTCACTTTAAGGCCCTGCCTCCTATACGTGCGCACCCGCTGCCGCTGGCTGCGGTGAAAGAGGGTCACATTGCGTATCATCGCCTGGAGGGCAAGCTTCTCTTCTTTGCCGATGCCGGAGGCGCACGCCTCGATCTCTTCGTCGCTTACCTTAAGGGGGTAGTCGCGCGTCCAGCCGTCGAATTGCCTGCCATATGCGCACAGGGCGGCCTCACCTTTCTCGACAACCCCGGCCTTTATGGCCGCGACCCTTCCTCTGACATCCGCCTTCCGCCCCTCTCTCGCAGAACAGACCGCTTCGATGAAGGCGTCGAATTCGCTCTCAAGATGCCAGATTTTCATCCTTCCTCCTCTCGATGCGCGCGCCGAGGCTGCGCAGTTTCTTTTCTATCGCCTCGTAACCCCTGTCTATGTGGTAGATGCGGGAGACTTCCGTAGTTCCGTAGGCGCAAAGCCCCGCCAGGATAAGCGAGGCGCTCGCCCGGAGGTCCGTCGCCATCACCTTTGCGCCCTGGAGGCTCTTCACCCCTTTGACTATGGCCGTATTGCCCATAACCTGCACGTCGGCGCCCATCCTCCGCAGCTCCGCGGCGTGCATCATCCTGTTTTCGAAGATCGTCTCGCTGATCACGCTGACCCCGCCGGTTATGCACATCAGGGCCATTACCTGGGCCTGCATGTCCGTAGGGAACCCGGGGTAGGCCAGTGTTTTGGCGTCGAACGCCATGGGCCTCTTCCTCGTCATGGACGCGTTAAGCGCGTCTCCTTTCTCCTCTATCTCCATGCCTGCTTCCCTCAGCTTCTCGATCACCGCCTTCAGGTGGTCCGCCCTGGCGTCTTCAAGGGTGACGCTGCCGCGCGTGATGCCGCAGCCTACGAGGAAGGTCCCCGCCTCTATGCGGTCGGGGATGACCTTGTGGTCGCACGTCGTAAGCCCGTCGACGCCTTTTATCCGCAGGGTCTCGGTGCCGACGCCGTCGATCTGCGCGCCCATCTTTACGAGCATGTCGGCCAGGTCTACCACCTCCGGCTCCCGCGCGGCGTTCTGGATGATCGTCTCGCCCTCCGCCAGCACCGCGGCCATCAAAATATTCTCCGTGCCCCCTACCGTGGACGAGTCGAAGGCCACCTTGCCGCCGCGGAGCTTGTCCGCCCTTACGTCTACGTAGCCCTCGTGGATGCGCACGTCGCAGCCTAACTGGGCAAGCCCCTTCAGATGGAGGTCGATGGGCCGGACCCCGATGGCGCACCCGCCGGGATACGAGACGACTGCGCGCTTCAGCCTTCCGACGAGGGCGCCGAGGACGAGGACGGAAGCCCGCATCTCCTTCACCATCTCGTACGGGGCCGTATAGTTCTGCGCGGCCGTGGTATCGACAATAAGCTCGCTGTCTCCCGTACGCTCGCACTTCGCGCCAATGAAGGAAAGGAGCTTAACCATGGAGCCCACGTCGCGTAAGGCCGGGACGGACGTTATCCTGTACGCGCCTTCGGCGAGCAGGGTTGCCGCCAGCACGGGGAGCACCGCGTTTTTCGACCCGCTCACCCGGACGGAGCCCCTAAGACGCTCGCCGCCTTCTATTACAAACTTTTCCATAACCCCCTCAAAAGTCTCTGCCGCCCTGCGAGGTCAGCCAGGACCGCAGTCTCGAAGCCTGCGTCCTGGAGGCGCGCGCTTAAAGACGCGCCTTGAGCATCGCCGCCTATCTCAAAAAGCACCGACGCGCCCGGCGCCAGGTGCGCAGGCATTTCGGAAATGCACCGCTCGTAGCTTTCCGTGCCGGCCGCGCCCGCGACGAGGGCACACTTCGGCTCGAAGCCCCTGACGTCCACCATCAGCCCGTCCCACTCGCAAGCAGCCACGTACGGCAGGTTCGCGCAGACAAGGTCGAATACCGTTCCTTCCTTAAGCGCGGAGAAGAGGTCCGACGCGCAGAAGCTCACGCGTTCCCGGACGCTTAAGCGCCGGGCGTTCTTGTCTGCGACTGCAAGCGCCCCCGGTGAGATATCGACGCACGTTACGGAAGCGGCGCCCGCCTTCGCAAGGAGTATGCCTATGATGCCCGACCCCGTCCCCATATCGAGGACGCGAGAGGTCCTTTTTCGCCGGACGATCTCCATCGCCTCTTCGACGAGAAGTTCCGTCTCGGGCCTCGGTATGAGGACCCGCTCGTCCACGTAGAACGTCTCGGAGAAGAACTCCCGGCGGTTCGTCAGGTACGCAACGGGCCTGCCTTTCCGCCTTTCCCCGACAAGCCGGCCTATCGTTCCCGCTTCCCGGGGGTTGAGGGTCCGCTCGGACGCCGCCAGCACCCCCTCGGTCGTAAGGCCGAGAGCTGATGCGACGATCGCCAGAACGTCGACCCTGGGCAGGTCCTTTTCTGAAAGAAGTATTTCCTTAATGCGCAAAGCGTTTTACCGCTCTTTAAGGGATTCTGTCTGAAAGTGTGAGATGAGGGGGTCGAGAAGGGGGTCGAGGTTGCCGGCAAGCACGTCTTCCAGCTTGTACAGAGTAAGCCCGACCCTGTGGTCCGTCACCCTGCCCTGAGGGAAATTGTAGGTGCGTATGCGCTCGCTCCTGTCGCCTGTCCCCACCTGCTTCCTTCTCTCCTCGGAAACCTCTTGCTCCTTTTCCTGCTCCATCCTCTCCTTGAGACGGGCGCGGAGCACCCGGAGCGCCTTCGCCTTGTTCTTGTGCTGCGATTTCTCGTCCTGGCACGTCACGACGAGGCCCGTAGGGATATGCGTTATCCTTACCGCGGAATCGGTCGTGTTGACATGCTGGCCGCCGGGGCCGCTCGACCGGTATACGTCGATGCGCAGATCGTCCGGGCCGATGCTCAGCTCCAGCTCCTCCGGCTCGGCCAGGACCGCGACCGTCACGGTGGACGTGTGGATCCGGCCCTGGGACTCCGTCTCCGGCACCCGCTGCACCCTGTGGACGCCGCTCTCGTAGCGCAGCCTCTGAAATGCCTCCGGCGCCTCTATGGCGACGACGACCTCTTTGAGGCCGCCCAAATCGGACATGTTCATGTTGAGCAGCTCGGTCTTCCAGCGCATCCTTTCGGCGTACTTCATGTACATGGTGAAGAGGTCCCTTGCGAAAAGCGCCGCCTCCTCGCCGCCCGTGCCGCCCCTTATCTCCAGAAAGCTGGTCTTAACCTCCTGCTCGTCCTTGGCCAGGAGCTTGCTTTTGAGGAGGGCCTCCAGCCGCTCGTCTTCACCCTGCAGGCGGTCCGTCTCTTCGCGCGCGAGGGCCTTCATTTCCTCGTCCGCCTCGTGGCGCAGCATCTCCCGCATCTTTCCTAGCTCGTCCCTGACCCCCTTCCATTCCCGGAAAAGGCCGACCACGTCGCGCAACTCCGCGTACTCGCGGGCGAGCTTCTTATATTCCTCCATGTTCGAGGTGGCGTTCGGGTTCGCCATGTCTGTCTCTATGGCGTCGAACCGCCTCTCCATGGCTTCCAGCTTTTCCGCAATCATTCCTTAGCCTTGGGCACCCTCTTGCCGTATTTTCGCTCGAACTTCTCGACCCTTCCGGCCGAGTCGCGCAGCTTCTCCCTCCCGGTGAAGATCGGGTGGCACTTGGCGCAGATCTCGACGGTGATCTTGTCTTTCGTCGAGAGCGTCTCGAAGGTGTGACCGCAGGCGCAGCGCACCTGAGCCGTTTTAAGCTCGGGGTGAATCTTCTCTTTCATTGCATCCTCCTGTTTATGATGTGACCGGCTCGCGTTTGAAAAGCGCGCCCTTTTCTTAAGCCCTGCTCATCGAGTTGAGGAAGTCTTTGTTGGACTCCGTGTCGGAGAGCTTTTCCAGCAGGAACTCCATCGACTCCACCGTGTTCATCGGCTGCAGGACCTTACGCAGCAGCCATATGCGCGACAGGTCTCCGTTGCCGACGAGAAGCTCTTCTTTCCTCGTGCCCGACTTGTTGATATCGATGGAGGGGAAGACCCTCTTCTCGGTCAGCTTGCGGTCGAGGTAGATCTCAGAGTTGCCCGTGCCCTTGAATTCCTCGAAAATGACCTCGTCCATCCTGCTGCCCGTGTCTATCAGGGCCGTTGCTATGATGGTGAGGCTCCCGCCTTCTTCTATCTTCCTGGCCGCCCCGAAGAAGCGCTTCGGCTTCTGCATGGCGGACGCGTCGATGCCGCCCGAGAGGATCTTGCCGCTGCTCGGGACTACCGTGTTGTAGGCGCGGGCGAGCCGCGTTATGCTGTCGAGCAGGATCACGACGTCTTTTTTGTGCTCGACCAGCCTTTTGGCCTTCTCTATGACGATCTCGGCCACCTGGACGTGGCGCGTGGCCGGCTCGTCGAAGGTGCTGCTTATCACCTCGCCGTTCACCGATCTCTCCATGTCGGTGACCTCCTCGGGCCTCTCGTCGATCAGCAGGACGATCAGGTAGATCTCCTCGTGGTTCGAGGTGATGCTGTTCGCCAGCCCCTGGAGGAGCATTGTCTTGCCCGTACGGGGCGGGGCGACGATTAAGCCCCTCTGGCCCTTGCCTATGGGCGTAAAGAGGTCCATGACCCTGGAGGACAGCCTGTTGCCCGCCGTCTCCAGCTTTATCCGCTCGCACGGGTATATAGGCGTGAGATTGTCGAAGATGATCTTGTCCTTGGCTATCTCGGGGTCGTCGAAGTTGATCTTTTCGATCTTGAGGAGGGCGAAATATTTCTCGTTGTCCTTCGGCGGCCTTATCTGGCCGGCGATGGTGTCGCCTGTCCGCAAGCCGAACCTCTTTATCTGCGACGGGGAGACGTAGATGTCGTCAGGCCCCGGCAGGTAGTTGGAGTCCGTCGATCTGAGGAAGCCGAACCCCTCGGGTAGTATCTCCAGTATCCCCTCGCCGTGGATCAGCTCGTTCTTGTCCACGAGCGACTGGAGGATGGAGAAAATAAGCTCCTGTTTCCTCAGCCCCGTTGCATTCTCCACGCTCAGTTCTTTCGCTATATGCGTGAGATCCCCGATCTTCTTCCTCTTTAGCTCGTTCAGATACATCTTATGATTACCTCCTGCTTGGTTATCTTTTCCAGAAGGGCGTCGAGTTGCGCCTCGAGCTTATCCTCCGTCCCACTGTTGTCTATGACGTAATGCGCCATTTCCCTCTTCTTCTCCAGCGGCATCTGAAAGGAGAGCCTCCTTTCGATATCCTCCGGGTCCATCCCCCTTTTGACGAGCCGCTCCCGGATAACGTCCATCGGTGCGGCGACGAGGACTATAACGTCTAGGCGCCGGTAAAACCCCACTTCGAAGAGGAGAGGGTGCTCGATGAAAACAAGACGCTCGCCCTTTTCCTCCAGGCCGTCGATTGTGCGCCTGACCTCTTCCCTGATGCGGGGATGAACGATCGCTTCAAGCACCCGCAGACGCTCGCCACTGAAAACAACCTTCCGAAGCCCTTCCACGTCCGCTTTTCCGGACGCGACGTATTGTGGACCGAAGGCGTCCTTTATGTCTTCCAGGGTTTCTTTCCGGCTGAGACTATCCTTCGCGACTGCGTCGAGGTCTACTACTTCGAAGCCGCGCTTTCGCAGCAGCGCGGCGACCGTGCTCTTGCCGCTGCCCATTATGCCGGTCAAACCGATAAGCATCATATGTCAAGGTTTCTGACATCTAACGAGTTTTCCTCTATGAAGGCCCGCCTCGACTCGACGTTGGTCCCCATAAGCACGGTGAACATCTGGTCGGCAAGGATCGCGTCGTCGATGCTGACCCGCAGCAGCGTCCGCTTCTCCGGGTCCATCGTCGTAGTCCAGAGCTGCTCGGGGTTCATCTCGCCCAGGCCTTTGTACCGCTGGATGGTGATACCCTCCTTCCCCTTGTCGTTGACGTGGGCGAGGAAAGCGTCAGCGGTCGTTGCCCGGAGCGACCCGTCCTTGTTGAGTACCTTTATCTCGTCCTCGAAGTAAGGTGCGATCCGCTTGTAGACGCGGTAATACCCCTTGTAGTCCTCCTGGCTGCAGAATTCGTTGTCGACAACGTGCTCGTGCCCCGTCTTCGCGTTTCGGATTTTCAGCGTGTAGAGGTTGTGCTCCGGGTCCGGGACGACTTCTGCGCCGTACCCTGCACTGACCAGGCGCTCTCTCAGTGCCTGGAGCTTGTCGGGACCCTCAAAATCTTCCCTTTTATAAATATCTGCATTGAAGAGGGCCAAAATCAATGCCCTGTTGATGTCGAGCCTCTCCAACTGCTCGAGGTATTTCTCTACGTTGCGCAGGTTCTGGACGTCGTCCCTGAGGCGCTCGCGGCCTACTTCTTTATCGCGGATGAAGCACTTCACCTTTTCCGTGCTCCTCTGCATGATGAACCGCTCGAACTCCTCATCGTCCTTCATGTAGGTCTCTTTGCCGCCCGTCGTCAGCTTGTAAAGAGGGGGCTGGGCGATATAGAGGTAACCCCTTTCGATCAGCTCGGGCATCCTCCTGTAAAAGAGCGTCAAAAGCAAAGTGCGGATGTGCGAGCCGTCGACGTCGGCATCCGTCATGATCATGATCTTCTTGTAGCGCAGGCCCTCTATCCCGTTCGAGTTGATGCCGAGGGCCAGGTAGATCGCCCTGATCTCCTGGTTCGAGAGTACCTTGTCTTCCCGCGATTTCTCGACGTTCAGGATCTTCCCTTTGAGCGGGAGGATGGCCTGGGTCTTCCTGTCGCGCCCCTGTTTGGCTGAGCCGCCGGCCGAATCGCCCTCGACTATGTACAGCTCCCTGAATTCGGGGTCCGACTCCTGGCAGTCGGCCAGCTTGCCCGGAAGGATGCCCGTCTCGAATGCGCTCTTGCTCTTTATCAGCTCCTTCGCCTTCTTGGCCGCCTCCCGCGCTCTTTTGGCGTCGATCGCCTTGCCGATGATGCCCTTCGCGATGCTCTCGTGCATCTCGAAGTATTCGGCCAGCTCCTGGTTCATGACAGTCTCGACGAGGCCCTTTATCTCGCTGTTGCCCAGCTTCGATTTCGTCTGCCCCTCGAACTGCGGGTTCTGTATCTTGACGTTGATAACTGCGACGAGCCCTTCCTTCACGTCGTCGCCTGATAGGTTCTCCTTGAGGAGTTTTTTCTGCTCGCCGAAATTGTTTATGCACCGGGTAAGCGCCGACCGGAAGCCTGCAACGTGGGAGCCGCCTTCATGGGTGCTCACGTTGTTGACGAAGCTGTATATACCCTCGTTGTAACCGTCGTTATACTGGATGGCCACTTCGAAGAAGTCGAGGCCGGGCTTCACCCCGGTCATATATATCGGCTCGGCGAAGAGCGCTTCCTTGTTGCGGTTGAGATAGGTGACGAATGCGCCTATGCCGCCCGTATACTTGAACTCCTGCTTCGCGGCCTTCCGCTCGTCCGTAAGGACTATATAAATGCCGTTGTTGAGAAAGGATATCTCCCGCATCCTCTGGACCAGTATCTCATAGCTGAAATCGATCGATTCGAAAAGCTCCGCGTCAGGCCGGAAGTGGACCTTTGTCCCCGACTTCGACGTATCGCCGATCACCTTAAGATCGGTGACCTTCTCGCCCCGTTCGTAGCGCTGCGCGTAGACCTTGCCTCCCCTGCGCACCTCCGCTTCGAGGTATTCGGAAAGGGCGTTGACGACCGACAGGCCGACGCCGTGCAGGCCCGCCGAGAATTTATAGCTGTCCTTGTCGAACTTGCCGCCCGCATGGAGCTTCGTAAGCACTATCTCCAGGGCCGACATGTTGTCGCTGTGCAGCTCGACCGGGATACCCCTGCCGTTGTCCTCCACGGAGACGCTGTTGTCCCTGTGGATCGTCACGGAGATCCTGTCGCAGTGGCCCTCGAGGGCTTCGTCCACACTGTTATCAACAAGCTCGTATACGAGGTGGTGGAGTCCCTCCACGCCTGTGTTGCCGATGTACATCGACGGCACTTTCCGCACTGCGTCGAGCCCGTCGAGTATTTTTATGCTGTCCGCGCCGTACTCTTTCATTTTAGACCCTTATTGGCATAACAATATTTTTGTAATGCTCTTCTTTCTCGCCCTCAAAGAGGACCGCTCCGTAAGTTGACGGTGCCCGCACGATGATCGTGTCGCCCTCGATATGGTTCGCGACATCCATCAGAAACCGTACATTAAAATTCATGGTGAGCGCTTCGCCTTTGTAGTCGACTTCGAGGACCTCTTTCGCGCGCCCGACCTCCGACTCCGTCTCTATCTCCATCGCGCCCTGGGTAAATGTCACCTTTATGGGCTCCGATTTGCTAATGATTGTCGCCACTTTCCGCAGCCCTTTTATAAACCTCGTCTTGTCGATCGTGAGGACATTCGTGTTATTTCTCGGCACGACGTTCTCATAGTCAGGGAAACTCCCTTCGAGCAGGCGCGAAACTACAGTTACGGAGGGTGTGCTGAACTGGACGTGCTTCTCGCCGACAACGACCTTGACCTGATCGTCCTCGGCGACCATCTTGCCGATCTCTGCGATCGACCTCTTGGGTATTATAATGCCCGTAAAGCCCTTTAACCCTTCGACTTCCTGCTGATACAGGGCCATCCTGAAACCGTCCGTCCCTACCACGGATATGAGCCCCTTGGAGCCGACGATATACATGCCGGTGAGGATATATCTCGTCTCATCGGACGATATTGCAAAATTAACTTTATCGAGCATCTCAAGGAAAGAAGCGCCCGAAACGGAGAATTCCTCCGAGCCCGTTATCTCCTTGACGTCGGGAAATTCCTCCGGGTCCTGCAGGCTGAGCACAAATTCCGCCTGCTTCTGCCGCATGGTCATCGACGTATCGCCAATCTCAAGGTTTATCGCCTCCGGGTCCATCTCCCGCAATATCTCCAGGAACTTCCTGCCGTGGACGACGATCCGCCTTTCCCCTTCCCCTTTATGCTCCACGTGGCCGATAGCGCTCAGCTCAAGGTCCGTTGAATAAATATCTACGCTGTCGTGCGAGAACCTTATGAGAATATTGGCAAGGATCGGCATTATGGAGCGGTGTTCGGTAATGCTGACCAGCTTGGAGAGAGGTGCGAGGAGTAGTGCTTTTTCTATTATTATATTCATACTATCTCCTTATACGTCGTCATAAGGGATGTTTATTTGTGGAAAACCGGTCCTCCCTCTGGAAAGAGAAGGGGAAATAATACGCCGCGCCGTTACCATTCTGTTAAAAGAGTGTACACTCATGTCGACTTAATCCGCGCTTCTATCTTTTCCACAGTGTCGCTAACATCCTTGCGCGCCGCCATGGCTTCCTCGACTTTTTTGATGGAGTGGATAACCGTCGCGTGGTCCTTACCGCCGAATTTCTCCCCGATACTGACGAGGGAGCCGGTTGTCAACTTCCTTGACAGAAATATGGCTACCTGCCGGGGGAACATTATCGTCTTTATTCTTTTGGCGGACTTGAGATCGGATGGCTTGACGGAAAAGTGTGAAGCTACTTCCTTAATAATATTGTCGATCGTTATTTCCTTTTTCTTGTCTACCAGGATATTTCCCATCACCTCCCTGGCAAGGGATATCGTTATAGGCACGTTGCGCAGCGAGGCAAATGCCCCGAGGCGTATCAGTGACCCCTCTAAGACGCGGATATTATGCTCGATGTTCGTGGCGAGGTAAAAGGCGACGTCCTGCGGGAGGGTCACATTCTCCATCTCCGCCTTCTTGTTCAGGATCGCGACTTTTGTTTCGAAGTCCGGGGGCTGGATATCGGCAATGAGGCCCCATTCGAAGCGCGTCCGGAGCCTCTCCTCAAAATTCGGGATATCCTTCGGGAACTTATCGCTCGTAACCACGATCTGTTTCGTGTTGTCATAGAGGGTGTTGAAAGTGTGGAAAAACTCCGCCTGGGTCCTTTCCTTGCCCGCTATGAACTGTATGTCGTCGATTAAAAGAACGTCCATCTTGCGAAATTTATTCCTGAAATCTTCCATCTTCTCAAAGCGCAGCGCGTTTATCAACTCGTTAGTAAATTCCTCGGCGGTTATATACGACATCCGGCTGATCCCGCTCCCGGGCCGCGAAGTGAGGGAATTGCCGATGGCGTTCAGGAGGTGGGTCTTCCCCAGGCCGACACCGCCGTATATAAATAAAGGGTTATAGACCTTACCCGGGTTATTCGCTACAGCCAGGCAGGCGGCAGTTGCGAACTGGTTGCTCTCCCCCACCACGAAGTTCTCAAAAGTGTACCTCGGCTTAAAGAGGGCCGAGGCCGGCTGTTTTTTGAGGGCTACGTTCTTCTTCTCGACCTTTACGTCTTCCCTTTCGAGAAGGTAATCCATCCTTATGTCCTGCCCTGTCGCCTCCTTGAGGAGGGACCTGAAAATGGGCTCGAAATTCTCTATAATCCAGTCCCGAAAAAACGCGTTGGGGACGATGACCGAGCAGACGCCGTCCGTGCATTCCTTGATTTTCAGGGGCTCGATCCACGTTTTGTAATTGTCCTCGCTTATCACCTTGGCAAGGCGAAGCTTTATCTGCGAGCAAGCGTCATCCATGCAAATCATGCCTTTTGTGAAGTCGATTTCAACACGTTTTCAACATTTGTGGAAAACTTTTTGGATTCCTGCAGAATTGAATGCTCTATATTCTACACTAAAATAGAGTTTCTTTCAATTCCTTTATGGAGTGTGCGCTCCGCCCGTTTTCGTACCGTTCGGGGCCAGCCGGAACGGGACCCCTATAAAAAGCAGAAAAAGCCGGGATTACTTCTGTTTCAGGTATACGAGGTCCGTTGGGGCAAACGATACGTCCTTGCCGGCCTTTGCCCAGGAGGCGTCGACTCCGAAAACCTCCACAACCTCGATCTCACCCTTGAAGCCGCCCTTGGTCCTGCCGAGGGTTAGGCTTGTCCCTTTGTCTACGACGGGGTCGCCTGGGGCGAATACCTCTAGGACGTCCCCTTTTTGCAGGCCCGACAACCTGCCGGCATTGAGGTAGATCCTGTCGTTCTCGACCGAGGCTATCCTGGCGTGCCAGTCGAGGTTGAGCAGGGTCTTCAGCAGGTCGTCGGCCATAAGCTCTATGGCGAGGTCAATGGCTCTGACCTTGGCCTTCTCTGAGCTCATATCTCCGTTCTCCTTGGAGAGAAAGAACGGGTTGCGGGCAGAGAGCTGGCGGAGCGGCTTGCCTGTTTCGGTGTTATAGATGTCGAGAGATACCTTGGAGAGGGCGAAGGAGACCTCTTTATCTTCCTTGCCGTCGATTTTTGACGTGCTGCTGTAAACGTCCGAGAGGGTGCCTTTGATCACTGCCTCGATCCCATAGAGGTCCCAGAGCGACCGCATGACGTCCGGCTTTAAGGGGTCGCCGTGTAACTCAAGGGCATGCAGGTCAACAGCGATGATCGCGCCCGTGTCTTCGAGGCGGGAGACGAGCCTCTTGGTTGTCAGCTCGTCGAGGTGCTCTTCCTTATAGTTGGTCTGGTCCGCGAGAGGGAGCAGGAGGACGCGCCTTTTCATCTTGGGCGAGGGGTATGTGAAACCCACGACCGCGCCGGGCCTTCCCTGGTACGGCCCCTGGAACGCCGCCTGCTGCACCTGCGGCTGCGCCAGAGGGCGGGCGGCCGGCCCCGCGGCGCTTCTCTGCTTGATGCTTTCCTCCAGCTTGGCCATCCGCGTTTCCATCTCGGCCCGTTCTTTCTTGGCCGCGCCGGCCCCCGTCAGCTTGTCGCTGACCGAATCAAAAAGGCCGCCGGAGTAGTCATCCTTCCGCACCCACTCGTACTCGGGTTCATACGGAGTGAGCTGGAACCTCCGGTTTCTGGCGTAAATGTACTCTATTCCGTTTACAAGCCTTATATCGCCCGGTTTAGGCTGGTCGTTTCCAGTTACGATTTCGCCCTTTTCGGTCTTGGTTGGCTGGCTCGTCTCTTTGGCCGACTTCTTGCCAAAAGGAAGACTACAGGATGCTAATAGTACTATAAGGAATAACACCAAAACTTTTCGCATAGTGGCTATGTTACACATAAGGTAAATCAAATGTCAAAGGGAATCTCGTGGCGCGAAACCGGCCTTCAGCGGGTCTTCGCCTTCAGTGTGTGGCGCAGCCTATGCAGGGGTCGTAAGACCTGATGAGCATTTCGCAAAGGCGCCTCAGGTCCTCTCCGTCCATGCCGCCGCTTTCGCGGACGACGGCCTCCAGGTCCTCTTGTATACTGCCGTTGTTCTGGTTCGTGGGTATTACCAGGTTGGCATGCGCGATGCGGCCCGTGTCGTCGTAAGTGTAATCGTGGATCAGAAGCCCCCGCGGCGCCTCGACCGCCCCGACTCCACGCCCGGCCCTGACAGGAATGAGCGGGTCTTCCTCGACAAGACCGGTCTCGAGGAGGCGGCCGACGATTGCCCTGGCCTCTTCTATCTCGTGGGCGCATTCGACTATCTGGGCGATGGTGTTCATGAAAGGGCTGCAGGATTCGGGCCCGAGGCCCAGCTCACGGGCTGCCAGCAATGCCTGTCCGTTAAGGTGCTCGTAGTTGATCTTGACCCGCGACAATGCGCCGACCGCGTATGACGCCCGCGCGTGCCGGGTGTATTTGGCCGTGGAATGGGGCAGTACGTACTCGTTTACGATGTCGAGGTAATCGCCGGGCACTGCTGCGCCCGTGTCCGTGGAATAGATCTTTCCCCGGATAAGTGCATACTCTGACGGGTGCCTGAGGGCAATATACTCCGTCGGCCGCGAAAAGTCGGGCAGGGCAATGCCCTTAAAGAGCGCAACGCTGGCCTCGATGTCGGGCACGGCCTCGTCGAGGCGCCCTTGCAGGCGGCGCAGGGTCTCCCGCGTGGGCAGGCGCAGCCACTTCGCTACAGTCGGGGACTGGGCGTGGATCGACCTGCCGCCGATGCTCTCCATGATCTCGTTGCCCAGTTTCTTCAGCCGCAGGCCGGGCGCGACCTTGTCGGGGTCTTTTTCAAGGAGAGGGAAGACGCTGCCTGTCCCGAAAAAGTCAGGGCCGGCGAGGAGGTATATATGGAGCATGTGGCTCTCCAGCATTTCCCCTGCGTAAAGCAGCTTCCTAAGCAGCAGGGTCTGCTCCGAGGGCTCGATGCCGAAGGCGGCCTCAGTCGCCTGAAGGGAGGCGAAAAGGTGGGAGACTGAACAGATGCCACAGACACGCGAGGCAAGCACGTGGGCGTCGAGCCAGGGCCTGCCCTTCAGCATCGCCTCGAAGAAGCGAGGCGACTCCGTGATCTCCCAGGAGACTTCCGGCGGTCCGCCGGCGCCTGAGCGCAGCACCAGCCTGCCATGGCCCTCGCACCTCGTTAACCTGTCGGTCCTGACATTGAGCCTCGTCACTTCCAGGCGGCCTCCTGGCACGCGTTGAACAGGTTGAAGCTGGCGGCGATGTCCCCGGGCGAAAGACCCGCCTGCTTGAGTATCAGCCTCTCCGACTCGATGTTCGGGTCGTCGATAAAGCCGCGGCAGCCCCAGCAGACTGCCCCGGCAGTCACGCACGTCGCAGCGCAGCCGCCCCGGGTGACGGGCCCGAGGCACGTGCGTCCCAGGTCGAAGACACAGACGTTCTCGGCGACTTTGCATTCAGCGCAGACGGGGTTGTTCGGCTGGTAAGGCACACGGCCGGCCAGAAGCTCCTGCACGACGCGCAGGAACTCGTCTTTGACGATGGGGCAGCCGGGGATAAAATAGTCTACCGGTATTACGGCGCTTATAGGCCGGGCGGATATGGTGTCGACCGGCGCATCCGGCCCGAACTCTGCTGCGACCAGCTCCTCCATGGGGTACCGGTTCTTGAGGCAGTTGACATTGCCCAGGTGGGCGCAGCTCCCCAGGGGTATCACCATCTTCGACCGCCTGCGTATCTCCTTCAGGGCGGAGAGCTCGGAGCGCCTGGAGCACGCGCCGTCGATGAAGGCGATATCGTAGTGCTCGGCGCGCTCCGTCTTGGCCTCCCTGAACTCGACGATATCGAGGATGCGGGCGAGGTCCGGCAGCTCCTCTTCGCAGTTGAGCACTTGCAGTTCGCAGCCCTCACAGCAGGTGAGGTCGAATACGGCGATCTTCGGCCTCATAAGGCCTCGTGCACCCCCGCGAGGCGGGCGCAGCTAAAAACCGGCCCCTCGCGGCAGACAAGCATGTTCTCAATTTGGCAGTGGCCGCACAGGCCGACGCCGCATTCCATCCTCCGTTCAAGCGACACCAGTATGTGCTCCTCTTTTATGCCTTTTTTCAGACATTCCTCGATAACGAAACGGTACATCACGGGAGGGCCGACGATGATCGCGCTCGTTTGCTCCGGCCTGATCTGCAGTCCGGCAAAAAGGCCCGTGATGACGCCTACGCTTCCCGTCCACCCGACGCCTGCGGGTACGCGGTCTACGGACTGTAGGACGTCCATGCACCCTCCTTGCTTCCACGCGGCGATCTCGCTGGGGAAGAGCAGCTCGGCCGGCTCCCGGCAGCCATAAAGGAGCGTGAGCCTCCCGAACTCTCCCGGCCTGTCCGCTGCGTACTGGACTATCGAGCGCAAAGGGTAGAACCCGCAGCCGCCTGCCACGAATAGAAGGTCCCGCCCCGCAAGCTGCGCGAGGGGGAAGCCGTTGCCGAAGGGGCCGCGGACGCCGAAGAGATCGCCGGGCATCAGCCTGTGTATTGCGTCCGTAACACTGCCCACGGCCCGGACCCCCAGCTCGAAGGAAGGGCCCCGCGTAGGAGACGAGGCGATGGAGATCGGCGCCTCGCCTATCCCGAATATGGAAAGCTGGATGAACTGCCCGGGCGCGTGCCCCAGGCTGCTTCCGTCCTCGAGCCGCACAGCCAGAAGCATTTCTTTTGCGGCCATTTTCTCTTTAGTCTCGACTACGGCGAACCTCGGAAGGAAGATGCCGTGCTCTGCCGCCTGCTTCAAGTCGCCCTTCCTGCCGCCTCTTTCGCCAGGCGGTTCCACGCGTAGACGGGGCTTGCGATGTCGACGAGGCAGGCGTGGATGCAGCGGCCGCAGCCGACGCAGCCCGTGGCGCCCCAACGCTCCAGCATATATTTCCCCTTGCGGTGCAGCCTGTGACGCAGCCTTTCCGTGCCCGTAGGGCGGAAGTTTTCTCCGCTCGCCACCTCGGCGAAGCCGTCGAACATGCAGCTATCCCACCTGCGCAAGCGCATCCCTGAAGTCCCGTCGGCCGCGTTCCTATCCATGATCCTGAAGCAGACGCACGTAGGGCAGGTCATCGTGCATGACGCGCAGGAGAAGCATTTCCTTCCCAGCTCCTCCCACATGGGGCTGTCCCAGCCTGCGTCCAATACGCGCGGTATCTCCGCCGCCGGCACATCGAGGCGGAGGCGGTAGCGGCCCAGGGCCTCGGCGCGCAGCTCATCCCTGCGGGGGGCGGCCGTCTTAGCTGCGACGCGCGTTTTCAGGTATCGCTTGCAGAGGGCCGAGCCCTTTTCCGTTGCCGCTTCTATCAGGTATGCGTCCCCAAGATCCGTAAGCCAGAGGTCGAAGAGACCTTCCGGGGGGAGGGCGGTGCCCATGCTGGGCGCGAAGGCGTAAGGCCAGGGATGGAGGCAGTCTACGCCGACGATAACGTTTGCCTCGCGCCTAGCTTTGTAGCTGTCGTCCGGCCCGTATCCGAGGAAGACCGCGTCGAGCGTCTTTAGGGCGTGCAGGTCGTACGGGTGTACGCCTATTACTATCGCAGGGCCGCTTTGACCGGCCGGAAGGGTGCGCGCCTTCGGGGGCGGCTCGTATCGAAAGAGAGGCGTTTCCTCGGGGAGCCAGTATTTATTCGGCGGCAGGAGGGTAATATCGTAATCGAGCCGCAGGTCGTCTTCGGCCGAAAGCCTGCCGTAGGCGAAACCCGTCCCTTTGCGCTTAACTCCATAGACCGTCGCCTCGTCCGCCATCGCGGCTAAGCCCGCATGGAGGCCTGTTTTATCTGCCGTTAGAAGTCGCATCGTCTCTCGCCATAACGCCTATGCCAAACATATACATTCCACGCAGGTCGTTCAACCAGACGATACTAAAACCCGACCTTCGCGCCGGTGCGGCTACCCGCTGTCGATCTCGGCGGCGCAGCCCCCGGCCGGCTGCCCTCGCTATCGTACAGGTGCGCCTGCGCCTGCGCCACGGTGACCGTGTACCTGCCCGCCTCTCTTTCCGTGACCGCGGGCCAGTATGTATTGCGCATGATGAGGCAGCTCACGGGGCAGACCTCGACGCAGCGGCGGCACGAGCAGCATTTCAGGCTGTCGATCCGCCACGCTGCCTCTTCCTTTGCGACGAGGATCGCGCCGGTGGGGCATTTTCTCTGGCATTGGCCGCAGAAGATGCAGCGGATTATGTCGTTCGCCACGCTGCCCCTCGCAGCGTCGGGGTAGGCCCGCCTGCGCTCGGGATACATCTCTGTCGCAGGCCGGCCGAAGAGGCTGCGGCCGACCATGCGCGATATACCTGAAAGGCGCTTCGAGTTTTGCATGCCTTACCTCTCCGTGCAGCTTATGCACGGGCAATAATTGGGGTTAAGCACCCCCTCCACGGGCAAAGCTCGTGGAGCCTCCCTGCTCGGCGCTTCGCATACGCTCGCTCTATTCACACTACCTCTCCGTGCAGCTTATGCACGGGTCGATTGTGAGGATGATGACCGGCACGTCGGCCACCTGGCTTCCTTTAAGCATCCGGACCATGCCGGGCAGGTTGGCGAACGTCGGCACCCTGACGTGGAAGCGCTCCAGAAACTTTTCCCCGTTGCCTTTGACGTAGTAGACGACCTCTCCCCTCGGCTGCTCGACCCTGCCGAAAAACTCGCCCTGGGGCGCGCCGGTCACCCGCACCTCGACAGGTCCGGGGGGCGTTTTATCGACTGCCTGTTTTATCAGGTCGATGGCGGCGAATATCTCCTCGATCCGCACCCGGCAGCGGGCGTAGCAATCCCCGCCCCGGACCGTTACAGGCGTAAAAGTGAGGTCTTTGTAGGCGGCATAGCCGAGCAGGCGGGTGTCGGAAGGAACGCCGCTAGCCCTGAGCATGGGGCCGACCATGCCGAGCGCGTAGGCCTCCTCTCCCGATATCACGCCGACCCCTTCAAGGCGCTGCCTGACGGAATAATCGTCCAGGAAGACACCGGCCAGCTCCCGAATCTCCGGGGCGAGGGCGGTAAGCCTGTCGCAGACCGCGCGGAGCATCGAGTCTTCGACGTCCCGCCTCACGCCGCCGATCCTGACGCACCCGAAGATCATCCTGCCCCCGGCAGTCGCCTCTACCATGTCGAGTACGTGCTCCCTCAGCCTGAAGGTATGCATAAAAAGGCTCTCGAAACCGAGGGCGTCCGCGGTGAGGCCCAGCCAGAGCAGGTGGCTGTTTACCCGCGACAGCTCGGCCCATATCGTCCGCAGGTATTGCGCGCGGGCAGGGACCTCGATGCCCATGACCTGCTCGACCGTCTGGCAGTAGCCGAACCCGTGGGTATAGCCGCAGATGCCGCAGATGCGCTCTGCGACAAAGGTGTAATCGACGAAGTCTTTCTTCTCGATCAAGCGCTCGAGGCCGCGGTGCTGGTAGCCGATAACCGGAAATGCGTCCACGACCGTCTCGTCTTCGGTGACCAGATCGAAGTGGATCGGCTCCGGCAGCACCGGGTGCTGAGGCCCGAAGGGTATGACGCTTTTTTCAGCCACCGGCCCCTTCCTTGAGGCGCGGTGCAACCCCTGCGCCCTCTTCTTCCTTCTCGGGTTCGGGGCCCTTACGCCTCTTGGCCGCCTTCGCTTTGCGCGCCTGCGTCGCCTCAGCCACCCGCTCGATGGAGAAGGGCGCGGGGACGGCAGTCCGGTAAAGCGTACCCCCGTAGTCTACCGTCATGTTCTCGACGTTTATGCCGAAAAGGTCGTGAATTTCGTTCTCGTAGAGGAATGCGCTCTCGTAAATGAGGCTTATGCTCGGCAGGCTTTCCCCCGGCGCAAGATCGAAGCGCAGGGTAGCCAGGCGCATCTCCTTGTCGAAGGAATAGTTCATTTCGTACCGGTCGGGCAACGTGGTCGGGCTTATCTGGACAAGCCGCCAGCCGGAGGCGCGCATGGCAGCGATGCGCCCAAGCAGACTCGCCCTTGGTTATCCTGACTGTTTCTTGTTCCTCGATCACTGTAAAGCCTCTCGATGTCCGCCCTTTGCTTCGAGTGCGGCCGCCGCCTTGAGCAGGCCGTCGATGACCGCCTCCGGCCTTGCGGCGCAGCCCGGCACGTAGATGTCGACGGGCAGGGCGACGTCTACGCCGCCCAGGATGTTGTAAGCGTTATGGAAGACGCAGCCCGAAGTGGCGCAGAGGCCGACCGCAACTACGACCTTAGGGGCGGCCATCTGGTCGTAGAGACTGCGCAGCACACCGGCGTTATCCGGGTTGACTGCGCCTGTGACCAGGAAGATGTCCGCGTGCTTCGGGTTGCCTACGTTCAGGACGCCGAACCGCTCCGGGTCGTACCTGGGGCCGAGGGCGGCGAACAGACTCCAGTACGCATCCGTTGCAGCTCGTCGCGTTGTAGTGAAATATCCAGGGGGACCGGCGGCGGGCGCGCATCATTGCCTTCCCATGACGAACGGCAGGACGGTCAGGTTCGAGACCGCCGCCATGACGGTGAAGATCCAGGTGGAGGCGAACGTCGCCTGCCACCGCAGCCTCGCATGTGTGTTGTCGATGAATACCTCCAGGAAATAGGTGAGAAGGGTGATGACTACGCCTAAGACAGCGTTGAAGGAGAAGAACAGGTAGACGACCGACATGAGGAGAATATCTTCGTACCAGTGGGTTATCTCGATAAGTGCCAGATGTGGCCCTGAAAACTCGGTGGAGAGGCCGCTTACGATTTCCTGGTGTGCGTGGCGCGACATCGAAAGGTCGAAAGGCGACTTCCGCAGCTTTATCGTCAGCGCATAGAGATAGGCGGCAAAGATGCCGGGCAGGTAGGCGATGAGGTAGACGTGCCTGGATGCGCCGTAGATGCCCGTCAGGTCGAAACTCCCCGTCACCACGTAAAAGCCGATGGCCAGGATAATGATCGCCGGGTCGTAGGCCATCATCTGTATCAGCTCGCGCTCCGCCCCTATATGCGAGTACGGCGAGTTTACGCAAAAACCGGCCAGGGCAAAGAAGAGGGAAGCGAGGGTAAGGGCGAAGACGACCAGGAGAAAGCTGCCCCCCGAAAAGAAGAGGCAGCCCGTAAAGACCATGAACAGGAAAAAGAGGATGACAAAGAAGTTCTGCACCCGGTTTACGGCAATCCGCTCCTTGCGCAGCAGCTTCAGCACGTCATAGAACGGCTGGAGGACCGGCGGCCCGACGCGCGCCTGCATCCATGCCGAGACCTTGCGGTCGAGACCGGCCAGAAGGCCGCCCGCGAGCGGCGCAAGGACGATATAGGCAAACGCCCGGAAGAAGGCGGCCGCATCCTGCTCTGCGGGGAAGGCGGCGGGCAGGCTCATAGGAGAACAACCCCGAACATGATGATCGTGCAGAAGCCCGCGGCGAGCAGGCCGGCCGGCAGAAGGCGCGACTCGTCGAACTGGCGGGCCAGGTAGTAGTTGCGGGTGCCTGCCTCGATGTGGGCGCCCCGTGCGCCGAGGAAAGACCGCCTGCCCGTGTTGCCCCCTGAAAGGTAGATCCCGACAAAGCGGTAGCGCTTACGCAAGGTCCGGTAAAAGAGACCGAGGGGGAAGATGATCAGCAGGCTCGCCATGATGCCGACGATCATATAGAGGTTGAACGGCTCGACGGTAGTGCCCGTCCCGTAGGCCGTAACAATGTACGGGTCGATCAGCACGTCCGTGATCGCCGGAAACAGCAGGCAGGTGGCGATAGTGAGGCCCGAAAGGGCTGCCATTGCCGCCCATTCCCATATGCCGACGGACCCCTCCCTGTTTTCCGACCGCGTCCTCACCATAATGAGCTTCCCCATCCATTTGGCGTAGAAGAAAAGCGTGGCGCCGCTCCCGAACGCCAGGATCACCCCCAGGAGCGGATGCGTATCGACCAGGGCCTTCAGGGTTACAGCCTTGCTTATGACGACCCCGAACGGCGCAAGGAACATGCCTGCGAGGCCGATGTTCATCATGACGGCGACCTTGGGCATCTTCGTGATGAGCGAACCCATATCCTCGATGTCTCTGCTGCCCGTGCGTTGCTCCACGACCCCGACGCACAGGAAAAGCAAGGATTTTGCGACTGCATGGAAAATAATCAGCAGGAGGGCGGACCAGGCGGCCTCATATGTGCCGACGCCTGCGCACATCACGATAAGGCCCAGAGTCGATATCGTCGAATAGGCGAGGACGCGCTTCGCGTCGCTCTGGGAAACTGCGATGAGGGAGGCGAAAAGGAAGGTAACGCCGCCTATGAATGTGAGGCTTACGCCTGCGGGCGTGTTGTTGAGGACCGGGGAGACGCGCAGGAGCAGGTAGACCCCCGCTTTTACCATAGTGCTCGAATGAAGCAGGGCGGAGACGGGCGTGGGTGCGACCATAGCGGCAGTCAGCCAGGGGGAGAAAGGCATCTGGGCTGATTTCACTATGCCCGCAAAGGAAAGGAAGACCGCGGGCAGCAGAATAGGGGCCGCCGAGCGTGCTAGGATCATGCGGTCGAGCTCCGTTATCCCCATGCGGCCTAGGTAAAAGATGGCCACAGAGAAGGCCAGGCCGCCCAGCAGGTTCATCCACAGGGCCCTGAAGGCCGCATCGTCCGATTCCGCGTCGCCGTTGTAGCCGATCAGGAAAAAGGAACAGAGGGTCGTGACTTCCCAGAAGAAGAGCATCCACCTGAGATCGTTCGAGAAAACGAGCCCGAACATGGCCGATATGAAGAGGTAGAGAAAAAAACCGAAGATCCGGCGACGGTCTTTGGCCTCCGGGTGGTCCGCATGGTGGCGGGCCATGTAGCCGATGGCGTAGCTCACGATAAGGGCGCCGAGGATGCCGACCAGGAGGGCCATCATCACGGAGAACTTGTCTGCGAAAAGCTGGCGGCTTCCCCGGAAGGCGCCGGCAACAGGCAAGGCAGCTTCGAAGACAACGGTAAGGCAGGCCATTACACCGCCGAGGGCGGAGATAAGGTAGCGCTTCCCCGTAAAGCCGAGATACGCAACGAGGAGGCCGAAGGCGAACTCTGCGCCGGTAAGGAGACGGCCGATAACGGGCTGATCTATTGCGAAGAACAGCGGGTCAGGGCCGGCCTCCAAAAAGAGCAGGACCGCGCCCCCTGCAATAAGGACGTTGGCGATGGAGAAGACCATGCGGCGGAGCCTTCCGAGCGGCACGGCGAGGCTGCACAGCGAGACGAAAAAAGGGAAGGCGATGAGGAAGACAAGGACGGGCAGTATGCTTCTCACGGGGGAAAGACCCTTCCAAGAACATAAGTACTGTAAGGGAAATCTGCACCGGGCGGGCAGGGACGGCTCTGGCCCTCAGTTGACGGCGACGGCTGATTTCCGGATCGGTCCCGTATATCCGTCGATTGTACTCACGATTATCAGGACCCATCGGTCCGAGCCGTCTTCCTTCAGGAGGGCGTAGTTGTACCCCCGCATCATCCCGGTCACCGCGTCTTCGGAAACGAGGCCGGAGGATGGGGTGGCGATCAGCCCGCGCCCTCCGCCTGCGTCTTGGGCGGCGGCCGCGGCAGATTGTTCCGGCGTTTGGGAAGTTACGTACCCGGGCGGCGGCTTCTCCATACCCGCGACTGCGGGGCTTGCCCCAGGCATAGGTGGGGCGGGCGCTGCAAAAACAATGGGGCGCACGATCTTCCGCGGCGCGGCGGCCGTACGGACATGGCGGCTTAAGGCAGTCCGCCCGTACGCGTGCCTCACCCTCGCCTTATGGCGGCCCACGAATTTCCGGTGACGGTTATGTTTCTTTCGCGCGTTCAGGGCGTGCCGTTTTTGCCCATAGGAATGGTCAGCCGCGCGCCGCCAGGTTGCCGTAGTGACTTTCCGGCTCTTGTGCGCCGCGTACAGCTCAGGGCAGCACAGGAGGCAGCAGACTGTCAGTATGATGGAGAGCAGGGCGACCCGTCGCATCGTTTTGGCAGGCTTCACGCGTCCCCCCTTTCGCGGCAGCAAGACCGGCGAGCGATAGACCTGCGAGAACCGTGCCAAATGGTAAGAATTGGTTATTATTTGGAATTTCTGATTTAGCCGGCCCGTGAAGTGTAAAACGAGGGGACGAACCTGTAAACAATATGGCAATTACTGGGGTTCAGCACCCCCTCACCGGGCAAAGCCCGGCGAATCTCCCCGCTCGTAAAAGCAAACTATCTCAGGTGGAGATGGCGGGATGCAATTACTGGGGCTCAGCGCCCCCTCCACGAGCAAAGCCCGTGGAGCCTCCCCCCTCGCAAAAGCAGGATGGCCCCATTAGAGTTGACGATAATTTTCGGAGAAATGTATGGTGGAGATGGCGGGATTCGAACCCGCGACCCCCTCGTTGCGAACGAGGTGCTCTCCCACTGAGCTACACCCCCACACAGGAGAATTATATCCTATTTCATTATGGAGTCCAGGTCAAGCTCTCTGATGAATGCGCAAAGATCTTCCCGCACTTCCTTGTGGTGCAGGCCGCAGTAGAGGTTCGCCTTAATGAAGCCTGCCTTGTTGCCCGCATCGAAGCGCAGCCCCTCGTATTGAAGGCCGAGGAACGGGTTTGTGACGAGGAGCCGCCGTATGGCGTCCGTAAGCTGTATCTCTCCGCCCGCGCCCGCGCCTGTGTCACCGAGTACGGTGAAGATTTCGGGGGGCAGCACGTAGCGGCCGATTATGGCAAGGTTGCTCGGCGCGTCTTTCATGCTGGGCTTTTCGACCACGTCTTTTATCGCGTAGAGCCTTTCCCTTACCGGCTCCGGCGTGATTATGCCGTACTGGGGCGCTGCCTCTTTCGGCACGGCCTGCACGGCTATAACGGGCTTGCCGAATTCATCGAAGACGTCAAGGAGCTGTCGCAGGCACGGCTTTGTTGCGATAATAAGGTCGTCGGGCAGGAGAACGGCGAAGGGCTCGTTGTTGATAAGGTTCCGCGCGCACAGTACGGCATGGCCCAGGCCCATCGGGTATGATTGCCTCACCGAGACGATGCGCACCAGGCCGGAAAGCCCCCTGATCATGTCGAGAAGCTCGGCCTTCTTCTTGTTCTCGAGGAACAATTCGAGCTCTGCGCAACTGTCGAAATGGTCTTCGACGGAGGCCTTCTGCCTTCCCGTGATGAGGATGATCTCTTCTATCCCGGACTCCGCCACCTCTTCGACGATGAATTGTATGAGGGGCTTATCCACGACAGGGAGGAGCTCTTTCGGAACGACTTTGGTTGCGGGGAGCATGCGCGTTCCGAACCCGCCCGCCGGGATAATGGCCTTTCTCACTTTATGCATATCTATGCCCCCAGGACGTTTTTGATGGTCTCTTTCAGTTCTCGCGTGTCAGCAGACTTTACTACATATGCATCGGAGACCCAACTGGAGAAATCCTGCTGGTATTCGCCGTAAGCCGAGCAAAGTATGACCCGCTGGTCCTTGTTGAGCTTCTTTATCTCACTGAGCGTCTGTATGCCGTCCATGCCCGGCATTTTGATATCGAGCACCACAAGGTCGAAGCTGCCTGTCTGCATGACCTCGAGGGCCTCGAAACCGTTCGAGGCGAGAGATATGGTGTAGCCTTCCTCTTCAAGCTCTTCCTTGAACAGGAGCCTTATGTGCTCTTCGTCATCGACCAGCAGGATTTTTACGTTTTCCATGGCTTTCCACCCCTATTTTTTGATGGGCCGGCCCAAAAGCGGCCTATCCGCCTTCATGCCTGCCCGCCCGGCGTTACGGGTGCGCCCGGCCCTTCCGCGGGTTTTTCCTGGCAGGGAAGGTGCACGATAAACAGGGCGCCCTCCCCAGGCGTGTTCTTTACTTCGATGTCGCCTCCGTGATGGACGACGATCTTGTTTGCGATCGCCAGCCCGAGCCCTATACCTTTCTCCTTTGTCGTAAAGAACGGGTTAAAGATGTTGTCGAGGAAGGCGGGCTCGATGCCGCCGCCCGTGTCCCTGACCGATATGGCGAGGAACTGCTTGTCGGCCAACATCACCCGCTCCGTGGTTACTGTGATGGTGCCTCGCCCGCGCATAGCCTCGAAGGAATTCATCAGCAGACTTATGAAGACCTGCTTGATCTGCTGGACGTCGCAGAAGGCGAGGGGCAAATCGGGCTCGTACTGCTTCGCGATCTTTATTGCCGACCAGCTCTTGTCGGACGAGAGGAGGTAAATGATCTCGTCGAGCAGGCTGTTGACCTCGCACTTCTCGAAAAGGAGCGACGTCTCTTTGACATAGTTCAAGATTTCGGTGAGTATCGCCTCCAACCGGGTGACCTCTTTGGTGATGATCTCGACATATCTGTTCTCGGCAGGGTCGAGGCGCGCCGTTTTTGCAAGCCGCTTCGTGAAGCCCCCGATTACGACGAGGGGGTTCTTTATCTCGTGGGCGATGTTCGCCGTCATCTCGCCCAGGCTGCGCAATTTTTCGTTCTCGATCATCCGCCTCTGCGCGTCGCCTAATTCGCGCAGCGCATCCCGCAGCTTGATGTTTAGAAGCGCGTTATCCAGGCCGCTGGAAATGTAATTGGCAATCATTCCAAGGAGATACTGGTCCTGCTGCTCGTTTGCGACGTCCCTTTGCTCGACCTTCCTGCCTAACGTGATGGTGCCCAGTATGCGGTCCTTGGCCGCGATCGGGGCGGCCAGGATCGTGAACGCCGCAGCCGCCTGCGCGCCCCCTTCGTCCGCCTGCACCTCGGAGAAAGAGACGGGCCGGTTGAGGCGCGAGGCCTCGCCTTCGAGGTGGAGGACGCGGCCTTCGATGCTCCCGGCAATGCCGCCCGATGTAAAGCGCTGGCCGTTCAGTTTCATGAAGGCGAGGTCGAGCTTGATCGTGGCGAAAGAGGCGTTAAGGGCCTTCGACGTAATGAGCGCGATATTCTCGAGAATCGCCGAAGGCTCCATGGTGGACGTCAGGATGCGGCCCAGCTCGGAGAGGGTAGCCAGCTCGGTGATGCGTTTTTTCGATGAGAGGAGGAGGTCGTAGGTGCGGAATATGCCGCCCAGCTCACGGGCGAGGATGGCCAGGACGACTTTCTCGCCGGGGCTGATCGCCTCCCTCGCGGAAGAGGCCGCAAGGAGAACGCCATACAGGAAGCTGTCGTCGGACAGCGGGATGAAGGCAAATGCCTTGTACCTGGGCAGGATGTCGTCCAGATGGGCATAGAAAAGGCAGCCAAACCGGGGCGGCACGTCCTTCAGGGTGAAGAAGAGGGGCGAGCGCTTTTGCGCCACCGTGCCGACAACTCCTTCTCCAACGTGGCAGCGGTAGTCGCCCAAAAGGCCGAAGAGCGCGCTCGTGCGGTTGGTGTACCTGCACGAGAGCCGCTTGTCCTTATCGAGGGTGTAGATAACCGCCTCGTCGAAGTGGAGGTCGGTCGAGACGAGGTTGAGGATGGCGTTGATGCGCGCCTCTATCTCCAGGTTTGAATGGGAGATCTCGATGACCCTGCCGAGAATGCTAGCGAAATTCATGGTGCTTTATGGCTTTTTCGTAAAGCGACCGGTATTCGCCGGCCGATTTGTCCCACGAAAAATCCTGTGCCATGCCACGTTTCATCAGCCCGGTCCATCTGGCGTCGTCGGCGCGTACGGTAAGGGCGCGCTCCACGGCGACCATCATGGCGCCGACCGTGTATTCCCGGAACTTAAAGCCGGTATTCGAATCGGGTTCCGCGGGGTCGTCTCTGATCGTGTCTTCAAGCCCACCGACTGCGCGAACGATGGGGACGGTGCCGTACCGGAGGCTGTAAAGCTGGTTGAGTCCGCACGGCTCATATTGCGACGGCATGAGGAACATATCCGCGCCGGCCTCGATGAGGTGGGCCAGGGCGTTATCGTATGCGATCTTCAACGCGAACGACCGCGGGTATTTCCGGGCAAGCTCGGTGAACAACTCGTGGTACTTGCGCTCCCCGGTACCGAGCAGGATGTACTGAACGCCGCTGGAAACGAGCTTTTCGAACCCTTGCGCTATAAGGTCGAACCCCTTCTGGTCCGCAAGGCGGGAGATGCCGGCTATGAGGGTCGCGTTCTCATCGACCGGCAGGCCGAACGCCTTTTGCAAGGCCGCTTTGCAGGCCGCTTTTCCCTTGAGGTCGTCTGCGCTGTAGCGCTCCGGAATGAATCGGTCCGTCTCCGGGTTCCAATCATCGTAGTCGATCCCGTTGACTATGCCGTACAGGTCTTCCTTCCGCGTCCGGAGGATGCCGTCGAGGCCCGCGCCGAACTCGCGCGTCTGGATCTCCTGGCTGTATTTCCTGCTGACCGTATTGATGACATCGGCAAAGACGATGCCGCCCTTCAGGAAATTGATTTTCCCGTAGAATTCCAAGAAGTTAGGCGTGAAATATTCCCAGCCTATGTTGAGGAGGTGCCAATCGAGGTGCCAGAAAAGCCCCGGATAACCGAGGTTGTGGACGGTCAGGAGGGTGGAGATGCGCGAAAGCAGGGGGTCAGGCCTGAAAATAGTGCTCAGGTAGACGGGCACGAGTGCTGTTTGCCAATCGTTGCAATGGATGACGTCGGGCACGAAGCCCGTCTGGCGGGCCGTCTCGATGATTGCCCGCGAAAAGAAGACGAAGCGCTCGGCGTTGTCTATAAAATCCCCATCCTGCGTGCTGTAAAGGTTGTCCCGGTAAAAATATTCGTCCCTTTCAACGAGGTAGACCGTCACTCCATTTAAGCGGCTCTCGACGATCTCAGCATCGACGACCGTCTGCGAGACAGGGACCGCGACGTGGATACCCGTATAATCTATAGGCAGGCCCTTCTCCTCGACACCCTTATATTTGGGCAGAATGAGCCGCACATCGACGCCGGCCTTTGCAAGTGCCTTGGGAAGCGCCCCCGCCACGTCCGCCAGCCCGCCTGTTTTCGCGAAGGGAACCGCCTCCGAAGACGCCAGAAGGACCTTCATCCGTTCCTCCCTTTAGAACTCGGCCTCCTGAAGAAAAATGGTCGCCTCTTCAGGAGGGGTAGGGTTGATATAGAAACCGGTCCCCCATTCGAAACCGGCCATTTTAGTGAGCCTGGGTATGACCTCCATGTGCCAGTGGTAGAAAGGCGCGTCGGTCATCTCGACAGGGGTGGTGTGGATCATGTAATTGTACGGCGGGCAGTTGAGCACCTTTTCGAGCTTCTTCAGGACTACCGAGAGGGCGTCGGCTGCCGCGAAGTAGTTGTCGTGGGCCCTTGAAAAGAGGAAAGATTCCTCGTGGACCTTGGGAAGGATCCATGTCTCGAACGGGAAGCGGGAGGCGAAGGGGGAAAGGGCGATGAAACTCTCATTTTCGTAAATGATCCTGCGCCTTTCCTCCATTTCCTGCGCAATTATATCGCAGAAAACGCACCTGTCCCGGTACTTGTAATAATTGAGAGAGCCGGAGATCTCCTCCGAAAGCCGCTTGGGGATGATGGGCAGGGCGATGAGCTGCGAGTGCGAATGGGCCAGCGAGGCGCCCGCCATGGAGCCCTGGTTCTTGAAGATCATGATGAACTTGAAGCGTTTGTCCCGGAGCAGGTCGAGGGTCCGTTCCCTGTATGCGATGAAGACATTCTGCACGGAAGGCACGTCCATCCCGGTAAGGGTCTGGCTGTGTATGGGCGTCTCGACGATAACCTCGTGCGCCCCGACCCCGTTCATCTTGTCGTAAAGACCAAGCCCCTGCTTGTTCAGCTCGCCCTCGATGCGCAGCGCCGGGAACTTGTTGGGCACGACTCTTAGTATCCAGTTTGCGCTGTTCGGCGGGGACGAGACGAAGGCCGGGCGGATGGCGAAGACCTCCGGGGGCGTCATGGCCTCGTTGCCCGGGCAGAGCGGGCAAATGGCGCCCGGCTTGGGCGCTTCCTCCGCCTCGGCGAGGAAGACGGGCCTCTTTCCGCGCTCGGACGATATGATCACCCATCGGTCGATGATCGGGTCTTTTCTCAACTCCGGCATCTACTGCTCCAGTGCGGTGATCTCTTTGACACGGGCTAAGCTGCGTGGTAATACATAGACGATGATACCGTTGAAGGACAACGTCCCAACGCGCACATTTCCCATTATAACAATTGCCATAGTCCTTGTAAACATCTTCATTTTCGCATGGTCCTTCACCCTTTCGCCTGACATGGAACAGGGCCTTGTACACAAGTTCGCCTTGATCCCGAATGACCTGATGATTGCCCTTTCGTCCAACATTGAACTCCTACCTTATAATGTAATGACTATATTTACCTCGATGTTTCTCCACGGCGGTTTTCTCCACATAGGCGGGAACATGCTTTATCTATGGATATTCGGGAACAATGTGGAAGACGCAGCGGGTCATATGCGGTTCATTCTCTTTTATCTTTTGTCCGGGGTCGCCGCGGGCCTCGTGCAGTGCTCCTTCGACCCGTCCTCCCCGGTGCCGATGATCGGCGCCAGCGGGGCGGTCTCCGGCGTCCTGGGCGCCTATCTGATACTCTACCCGAGAGCCAAGGTTAAGACCCTCGTCTTTGTCTTTCTGTTCATCACTACCATAGATGTGCCGGCCATGCTGCTTCTGACGGTCTGGTTCTTTGTCCAGATTGCGTTCTCCCACGGGGCCGGGGGCGTGGCGTGGTTCGCCCATATAGGCGGTTTTATCTTCGGGATGCTCGCCATAAAGATATTCGCCAGGGGCAGGCCGAAGCCGCGCGTCGCCTGGTGATAATGTTTCACGTGAAACATTATCGCGGGTCGGAAAGATCTAATGCAGTAAAATAGCTCCCTGCCTGCGCAGTTCGGCGCGGACATCGTCCGGGTCGATGTCACGAACACGGACCGCCTTTCGCGCTGCGACGGCTGCGCAGACGCCCGCCGCCTGGCCGGTAGCGACGGAGATGGGCATGACGCGATAAGAGGAAAGTGCCTCGTGCGTGCCGGAAATGCAGCGGCCGGCCAAAAGGAGGCCCTCCGTCGACTCCGGTATAAGGCACCGCAGCGGGATGTCGTACGCCTCGCCTGCCGGTACGCGCCGGAGCGTAGTGCCGCGGCCGGCCGGGTTATGTATGTCAATGGGGTAGGTGCCGTGCGCGATTGCGTCATCGAACTTTCGCGCGGACAGGATGTCTTCAGCGGTAAGGACGTAACGACCCGTTATCCTTCGCGTTTCCCTCACTCCCACCGTCGCGCCGCTCTGCGCCAGGTAGGCGTTTTCGAAACCCGGCACGTATTTCTTGAGGAAAGCCGCTATCTGGCGCACCTGGCGGCGTCCCTGCCATTCGGCATGGGTCAGGTCGAAAATCTCCATGCCCGACACGTTTGTGACGCGGGTGCTGTTGACCGACACGTCCTGCCTGTGTGTCGTAGAGAAGAGCAAGATATCTTCGCGGGGCAGGTCGAGCTCCCCGGCCTGCGTTGCCCGATCTATAAGCTCCCACAGCCCATGGACGCCCTGCCACTGGCCGGGGTGCGTGCGGCAGTAACCCTGCAGGGCGGATGCCTCGAACTGCGCCATAAGGAACATAAGGCTCATCGGCTGGACCAGCCCGTCCTCTTTCCGGCCGGATTCGAAGGCGCACCCGGCCAAAGCGGCCACGTCCCCATCCCCGGTGCAGTCTACTATGACCTTGGCCCGAAGAACGACGGGCCCCGACTTGGTCTCGAAGACAACGCCCCGGCTCCCTTCGTCCCCGGCCACCCCGCCCGCGAAGGTGTGGAGCAGAAATTGTACGCCCGCCTCATCGAGGAGGTCGAAGGCTACGGTCTTGAAGACCTCTGCGTCGAAAGGGACGACGAAGCCCGTAGAAGGCGACGCCGCTATTGCCCCACCGGCCCTGACGAGCCGTTCCACCAGCGTGCCGAGTGCGCCCCCTATGACGGGTTTGCCTGCGCTGTGGTCCTGTGGGAGCAGCATGCAGACGTCCTGACCCTTCCGGCCGTCCTTCGCCGGAAGCTCCGTATAATAGGTTGCGATGGGCATGACAAGGGCAGCGGTAGCGTTTCCGCCAAGGAAACCGTACTGCTCGGCCAGGACAACGCCGGCGCCTGCTCCCGCTGCACCGAGGGCTGCGCCGAGGCCGGCCGGCCCGCCCCCCGCGATGAGGACGTCCGCCTCTCCCAGGTCGAGGGCGTCTCTCGGGGGGAGTCTAATCTGTGTGGCGTGAGGGGGCCGCTTGAGGGGCGGCATTTCTCCTCCGGTGTGCTGCCCCTGCCGCGACGTGCTGCTTCCCGGCCCCGACCTGCGTAAGAAGCTGTACGGCGAGCATGTTTGTTTCCTGGGCGCGCTTTTTTAAGGCAGGCAGGGCCGCGTTGATCTGGGCCTGAAGGGCGGCGTGGCCATCCCAGGCCCTGTCGATGTAAGCGATAAGGCGACCCGAGTTTACGAGCTTCATGGGCGGCATGTCGATGTTTAGGTCCTGAAGGAACCCGAAGACCTTGGACGCATAAGGAAGGGCCACGAAGGGCACCCCCCGGAGCGCAGCAAAGATAAGGAAATGGAGGCGCATGCCGACCGCAAATCTGAAATCCTTCATGATTGTCAGCATTTGGCCGGCCGTGTAGTTGGCGGAGAGCACGCCTGCCTTTTGCGGCCGGAGCATCTGGGAGATGACGGCGTGGGCGTGCTGCATGTCGAGCACCTTCCGCTCCATCGGAACAAAGACTACCTGCACGTTATAGCGATCGACTATATAATCTGCGGCGTTTGCGAGCAGGGCATGGTAGGAATCCTGGTTAATGTCCGGTGCGGCCAGCCCCGGCTCCCGGACCGACATGCCAACCAGTTGCCCCCTCTCCTCAATGCCTTCGCACTGGAAGGTTTTTGTAGGGAGCGGCTCGGGGGTCAGGAGCAGGGCCGGGTCTGCCGTCACGACGATCTCTCTAGCGACGCCCGCGTCTTCCAGCACCTTTTTGGCGCTCCGCTCCCGAACTGTCACGATAGCCGCCTTTTCCAGGGCCTCGCGGACAAGCCGCTGATTGCGGGGGTCGCGCAAAGGGCCCGCGCCAACCGCGTAGAGCATGACCGGCACGCCCCTTTCGTGCGCCATGTTGACCTCGCGCAGGTATTCCTGCACCTCCCCGTCGAAAAGGATCCCGCCGCCTCCCAGGATGAAAAGGTCGAGACCCTCGATCTCCGGCAGCACTTCATCGCGCGACATGGTCCGCACGGGCACTGCCTTCTCCACCCTGTGGCGCCCCAGTGTATCGGCCGGGTCTTTGCTGAAAACGGTAATATCGACATGGAGGGATGACCGGAGCCCGGCGATGATCGACTGCAAAATGGCCTCGTCGCCCAGGTTGAGGCCCCCGTAAGACCCGGATATCCCTACCCGATATGTTTTCCGGCCTTTCATGGCCTCCTTCCTTTCCGGGTCCGCCCGGGTTTCCCCCGGATCCCTTCCCCTAATAATGGAGGAAGGAATGTTTCACGTGAAACATTTTCGCGACCTTCGCCTTTGCTGCCGGCCGGATCAGGCCGCCCGCCTCTTTCCGGCCTTCTTCCAATGCGCCGAGAAAAGAGAAATCATTTCGCGGTTAAAGGCGGGGATGTCTTTGGGGCTGCGGCTGCTCACCCAGTTGCGGTCCCGCACGACCTCCTTGTCTTCCCATTCAGCCCCGCCGTTTATCAAATCGTCGCGGATCGTGTGGTAGCTCGTAAGTCTTCTGCCCTTGAGGAGGCAGGCCGATACGAGCAGCCAGGGGCCGTGGCAGATGACTGCTATCGGCTTGCCTGCCGAGTCGATCTCCTTGACTATCTGTTGCGCTTTCTTCTCGATGCGCAAGGCGTCTGCGTTGAGCGCCCCACCCGGCAGAAGGACCGCGTCGAAGCGGGACGCGTCGGCCTTATCGAGTGACAGGTCAACAGGGAAGGTGTCGGCCATTTCGGTGTGGTTTACCCCCCGCACCTTTCCGCTGTGCGGTGCGACGAGTAGAGTCTCGGCGCCTGCGGCCTTGAGCGCCTTTCTCGGCTCGGTCATCTCCGCCTGCTCGAAATGGTCCGTAACAAGAATAGCCACCCTCATGCCGTCGAGTACTTTATCTGTCATATTACCTCCTTTCCCGCCGCCCGCCAATCGGGGGCGGAATGCGCAGCGGGCCTACCGTATTCATGCATTACTTAAAATTAGGGCGCGAAACGGGTTTGTCAATCACAGCAAGGGCCATTCCATGCGGCTGAAGCCGGTGTAGGGGGTGCTGAACCCCAATGATAACCCTGCTTGACTTTCTCGGGGTGGTAGGAATAAGCTCTTTCGCTATGAAAGACCTCTCCCTCGGCATGTTCGATTCGGGCATCGGCGGCCTGACCGTCCTCAAGGAAGTCAGAAAGCTCCTGCCCCACGAGCATATCGTCTACCTTGGCGACACTGCGCGCGTGCCTTACGGCAACAGGTCGGCCGCTGCCGTCACCCGCTATTCCCTGGAAAATGCGCGGTTTCTGCTGTCGAAGGGCATAAAAATGCTGATCGTCGCCTGCAACACGTCGAGCGCCATAGCGCTGCCCGTGCTCAAAAAACGGCTGCCCGTCCCAGTGATCGGCGTCATCGAGCCGCCGTCCAGAGAGGCGGTCAGCCGCACCCGGACCAAAAGGATCGGGGTGATAGGCACGAGGGCGACGATAGGGAGCCGCGCCTACGAGCGGACGATCGGGCGCCTCGACCCCTCGGCGCAGGTTGTCTCCAGGGCATGCCCTCTTTTCGTGCCTATCGTGGAAGAAGGGCTCGAGGCAGACGAGATCGCAAAGCTTACGGTTGAAAAATACCTGGGCGATTTTTCCCGCCTGTCGATAGACGTCCTCGTTATGGGCTGTACCCATTATCCCATCCTCGAAAAAAAGATCCGCAGCCTCCTCGGAAAGGGCGTTTACATAGTCAATACGGGGAGGGAGACGGCGGCCGAGGTCCGCAGGGTGCTGGAAAAGAACGGCTCACTGAGGTCGTCCGGAAAGGGCGGGTGCGATTATTTCGTGACCGATGCCCCCGACAAGCTTTCAGACCTGGGCAGCCGCGTGCTCGGCGAGCCCCTGAAAAAAGTGAGGCTCGCGAGGTTAGAGACGACGCAGCCCCCGCTTTCCCCATGATCGCGCAGGTAGCGCTGCCTCTGCCCATCGACAAACTCTTCTCTTACGCAGTCCCGCAGTTGCTTGCGCCTTTCGCGCGCCCGCTTATGCGCGTAAAAGTCCCTTTCCACAACCGCTCGGCAGTCGGCTACATCATCGATCTTGAGGATGGCGACGCGGGCGGCCTCAAAAGCATCCAGACCCTCGTCGATTGCGTGCCGCTGATCGACGGGGCCTGCTTCGAGCTGTGCAAATGGGCGTCCCTCTATTACGCCGTCCCTATCGGCCTTGTCCTCAAGTACGCCCTCTCGTCGACCATAAGTATCGAGAAATACTGTGTTTTACGTGCAACAGACCCGGCCCTCGCCCACCTCGACGGGCTAACCCTGAAGAAGGCGTGCACCCAGACGAGCAGGCTGCGCATCCTCGAATACCTTGCCGGCTCGCAGGTGGAGTTGGCAGACCCGTTTACCGGAGGGAAGGTCGCCGGCCGGACCTCGCCGGGGCTGCAAGCAACAGGGGCAGCGAGGCCCACGCTTTTCACCGGCTGCGTCGAGGAGCGGCTCAACCTTTACACCTCTCTTATCGCCGAGGAGCTGGGCCGGGGCAGGAGCGTCCTCATGCTTTTGCCCGATTACCGGGCGGCCGGCGCCTATTTCTACCGCTCCCTCGTTAAGAGCTTCCCCGGCGCCGTTTTCTGGTACGGCAGTTCTGCGGCAGGCAAGCGTAAGGCAGAGAGCTACTTCAGGGCGAGGGCGGAAAGGGCGCGCCTTATACTGGGGAACAAAAGCTGTGTCTTTTTACCTGTTGCTGCAAACGGCCTCATTATAGTGGAGAGGCCGGAAGAGGACGAGTACCGCAACGAGGAGGCGTTCAGGTTCAACGCGGTACGCCTCGCGCTGAAAAGGGCGCAGATCGAGGGCGTCCGCTGTGTAATCGGGAGCGCGGCCCCGCCTGTGGAGATTGCCAGGTGGGCATCGGACGGCACCTTCGAGGCAAGGGAAGGAAAACCGTTTGATGCGCCCGGCATCGCCTGCTCGATCGGCGGCGACAGGGACGGGGAAGCGCCCCTGCCCGGCGAAATCGTCCGGTCAATCGAGGAGACACTCGCACAAGGCGGAAAGGTAGCAGTCCACGTCCCTCGGCGGTCTTATGCGTCGGGCCTCTCCTGCGCTGCCTGCGGGATGCAGATTGCCTGCCCTGGCTGCGGCGCGGCGGCGCTGTCCTATCAAAGACAGACGGAAAGCCTGCTTTGCGGCGCATGCAAGGGCAGTTTCCCCTATGAGGAGCGCTGCCCGTACTGCGGGTCCGACCTTATCAAGTTCTTCGAGATAGGCGCCGAGTACCTGGAGGCCCGCATCAGGGAAGCCTTTCCGGCGGCGACTGTCGCGCGGGTAACGGGCGAGGCGGATAAGCCTGCAGGCGGGCGGCAGCGACCGGGCGACGCCGGCATTATCGTAGGGACGAATATCCTATCCAAGCTCTACGGTCTCGATACTGCCCTTCTTATCCTTTACGGATGGGAAGATTTCCTGAAGATCGGCGGGTACAGGGCGATGGAGCGGATGTTCCAGCTCCTTTCGAACCTCCGGGATGCCCTGCGCCCGGCCAGGCTCCTTTTCCATATGCGGAAAGACGCCTTCGACCCTGCCTTTTTTCTCGATAGCCACAGGTTTTATAAAGACGAGCTCGAGAAAAGGCGCGCCGCCGAGTTCCCACCATTCATCCGATTTTTCGCAGTAAATATATTGAAGCGCAACAAAGAGGCGGGAGAGCGCGTCATCCGGGCAGTCGAGAGGCTCGCGCAGGAAGCAGGCCTTGCCGACCAGATGCTCGGGCCCATCCAGGTGAAAGGCGAATACGGATGGAAGGTCATATTCAAAGGCGACGGCGAGGCCCTTTCTCCGCTCCTTTCCTCCCTCTACCGCCTCCCCGGCGTCCACATCGAAGCCGACCCGTTGTCGGTATAGCACGCCCCACCTTGAACAGAACGCTGATTGACATTAGGTTACACAAAGGCTAAGGCGTGAACAAACCGCTTCTCAAACGCATTTTCAACCGCCTGCTCCACCTTTGTGCCCGCTTTCTGCCGGGCTGCACCACCCTGCGCCCTTTCCTGCACAGGGTTCGGGGCGTGCGGATTCACGGCAAAATCTTTATCGGCGAAGAAGTCTATATCGAGAACGAATATCCTGAGTGCATCGAGATCGGCGACGGCGTGCAGATCACCCTGCGGGCTACGATAATAGCCCACTTCCGGGGCTCCGGAAGGGTGGTGATCGGTCCGAACGTCTGGGTCGGCCCGCACAGCTTCATCGCTGCGTCGGCGCCCGGCCAGGTGCTGACGATAGGGGAGGGCGCAGTCCTCGCCGCAGGGTCGGTAGTGACGAAGGACGTCCCGGCCCGCACGTTCGTTGGCGGCGTCCCGGCCCGGCCCATCGCTATGGTGGGTGTACCCATGAGGCTTACGACCAGTTATGAGGATTTTGAAAAGGGGCTCCTGCCGATTCCGCAGGAAGCGCGTATTGAAGGCGCCCCGGCCCCCGGCTGATTGAGGCAGCGTGTCCGCGATGGCAGCAACCGCCCGCGAGCTACTGATAATAAGGCTCGATCCACCCTCGGAGAATGATGCGGCCGTCAGTGCGATGGCCGACTTCCTCGGAATCGATGTCCGCTTCGCCGACCTTGCAGCGCTTCTTTCGGGTGGCCTATTCGCAAACGACGACAACGCCCCCCAGCCTGCCGCAATCGGCGCGCAGGCACTGGCAGCCGTGATATTGCACGGGCTTGACCAGCCGTTCCGGGCGTTTATGAAGAAACGCGTCTCGTCTCTGCTTGTCTACGGCGTCGAGCCTACCTTCTCCATTTCGAAGGGCCTGGCAATGATCACGGACGGGCTGGTGAGGCAGGCTATGCCAACCGGCGCCGGCCGCTACGCCTGCCATGTGTCGCCGGACTCGCCTGAGATTTGCGGGCAGCTTGCGGGCATATCGGCAGGCCAAATAGGCGGCGCGGAGGTCCATCTCCTCGATACGGTCAGCGGACCGGGCGTAACAAAGCTCATCACGCTGTCAGGCCGGCCCTTTTTCGTCTCTGCCGCGACGCAGGCCTGCCCGGTCTTCATCATTGCCGCGACTCGCGTGGCTGACGTCCGGACATTTGTAAGCACCCGTCCGGAAGCGGCATCCGGCTGCGCGCATCTCTTCCCTGCGGCCATGTACCTGAAATGGGCCTTCGGAAAAGCGGCCTGGCGCCAGGAGAAAAGCCGCGCCTGCCTTATCGTCGACGATCCGCTGCTGAAAGAGGGTTACGGCTTCCTGAACTTCCAAAACCTCGCAGACATGATGGACACCTGCGATTTTACCACGTCCATCGGCTTTATCCCGTGGAATTTCAGGCGGACCGGCCGCAAGACCGCCGACCTCTTCAGACAAAGGAAGGACCGCCTGTCGCTATGCGTGCACGGATGCGACCACACGCAGGGCGAGTTCGGCCTGTCAGACGCCGCGCGGCTCGGCTACATGGCGCGGACCGCGACGGAGAGAATGGAGCGCCACGCGAACGCGACGCAACTGCCCTTCGACAACGTTATGGTCTTTCCACAGGGCATCTTCTCGGTCCCCGCCATGCAGGCCCTGAAGGCGAACGGTTATATCGCAGCGATCAACTTCGATGTCTTTCCGGTCGATTCCGGGGATCAGATCGAGATGAAGGCTCTCCTGGAGCCGGCGGTGACCGACTTCGGCGGGTTTCCGCTCTTCCTGAGGCGGCGCCCGGAGGAGATCGCAGAGATCGCCTCGGACCTCTTCTGGGGCTGCCCCGCCTTTATAATGGCCCACCACGATTTCTTCAGGGACCGCCGGCGCGCGATCGAAGCGGTAAAAAGGATCAACGCCATCGAGGGCGGGGTCGAATGGCGCAGCGCAGGAGAGATCGTCAGGCGGTCGCACCTTTTGAAGGAGGGACCGGAGGGTATGATGCAGGTTAAGGGATATGTCGCTGAAATGGTTATAGAGAACCCGGAGGCCTTCGAGAGGACCTGCGTTGTGACTAAAGCCGAGTCGTCGGCGTCACTGGCCGTCAGCCTCCAAAGCGGAAAGCCGATAGCGCGGCAGCATGCGGCGTCCGGCTTGCGCCTTTCCTTCACCATCGGGCCGCGGGCGCGCGAATGCGTCGTAATAACGTACCCGCGCGACGCCTCCCGGCCGGCAGAGACCGCGGGGCTCGCCGCCGCGATAGGCGCGGGCGCCCGGCGCTACCTTTCGGAGATACGGGACAATTACATCAGCAGGAACGACACGCTGCTCTCTATCGCCGGGAAAATAAAAAACCGCCTGTTAACGTAAATCGGAAGACCGGATACAAATAACGGGGGATCAGCGGATGCGAAAGGCCTTACTTCCGCCTCTTTGCCCTGAAATCGTACAGGCCGAGCTCGCGCAGCCTGGCGATGCCTACGAAGAACGTGTCCCTGTTTATGCCGAGCCGCTCCATGATGGTCCTCGGCTCAGGCACTTCCGCGTCCTTCCCCGCGACGCTTTCGAGCTTCATCAGGTGAAGGTAGAGGCGGTATTCGGCCGCAGTGAGCTTTGCGTCGATGAGGTAGTCGGTGATGACGTGCATCTCGCCGGACGCCTTTTCGATGCCGTTGTGCTTTATCTCTTCCGGGACGTGCTCCACGCCGATAACGGAGTCTTCGCACATGATGTAGGCGCGCTCGAGCACGGATTCCAGTTGCCTGATATTGCCCGGCCACGAGTACGCCATCATGGCCTGGAGGGCGTCGGTGGAAACGCTCTTCCTGCCGTTGTGCGATTCGTTCATTTTCTTCAGGAAGTGCTCGACGAGAATGGGGATGTCGGTCTTCTTGTCCCGCAGGGGCGGGATGGTGAAGGCTATGACGTTCAGCCTGTAATAAAGGTCTTCGCGGAAATTGCCCCTCGCGATCTCGTTTTCAAGCTTCTTGTTGGTGGCTGAGATGATGCGCACGTCGAGCGTCAATGTCTCCTTGCCGCCTACGCGCCTTATCTCTTTCTCCTGGATCGCCCTCAATATCTTCGCCTGCATGGCCAGGGTGAGGTCCCCTATCTCGTCTAAGAAAAGGGTGCTTCCGTTCGCCTGCTCGAAAAGACCCAAATGCCTGGTGAGTGCGCCTGTAAATGCGCCTTTCTCGTAGCCGAACAGCTCGCTTTCGAGGAGCGTCTCGGGAATAGAGGCGCAGTTTATGGCAAAGAACGGGCGGTTCTTCCTCGGGCTGTTGTAGTGGATGCTCTTGGCGAAGAGCTCTTTGCCCGTGCCGCTCTCCCCGTAGATAAGGACCGTGGAATCGGTCGGCGCCACCTTCCTCACTATGCCGAAAAGGGCCTTCATGCTCCCGTGGTCGCCGATGATGTTGTCCAGGTGGAACTTGTCGAAAAGCTGGTCCTTCAGCATCAGGTTGTCTTTCAGGAGCTTCACCTGGTTGGCCGCGTTGTTCATGACCAGCAGGAGATGGTCTTTTTCGAGGGGTTTTTCAAGGTAGTGGAACGCGCCCAGCTTGGTCGCCTCTATTGCCGAAGGTATCGAGCCGTAAGCGGTCATGACTACGACATGGCACGGGATATTGTGGGACTTCACCTCTTTGAGGATCTCCGTGCCTTCGATATCGGGAAGGCGCAGATCGGTCAGGACGCAGTCGAACGATATGTTCTTAACCAGCTCCAGGGCCTTCTTTCCCGTCCCGGCGTCCTCGACGTAAAAGCCGTCCTTCGCGAGTATCGTCTTTACGATATCCCTCTGGAGCGCGTCGTCCTCGACGACAAGTATCGTGCCCTTAAGATGCTGTTGCATCGGCCGGCACCCTTATAGTTACCACTGTGATCTCTCCTGCTCTGCTGTGTGCTGAAATCGTGCCTCCGTGCTCTTCGACCAGCCGCTTGGTGATCGTCAGCCCGAGGCCTATCCCCAGTTTTTTAGTCGAATAGTACGGCTCGAAAATCCTGTCGATCTCCCCCTCCATGCCTTTGCCGTTATCTGCGACCGATATGCACGCCATTCCGTCCTCGACCGTGCACTCTACAACGATCCTGCCCTTGTCCTCGATTGCCTGGGCGGAGTTGATTATGAGGTTCATGACGCACATCCGCATGTACTCCCTGTCGCAGTAAATGCGCATCGCCTTGTCTGCGCATTGCGTGGCCACCTCTATGCCGTCCCTTATCTTGTCGTGGACCATGTAAAGGGCGTCGTCGAGGAGCATTTCGGCCGTCACCCAGCCCTTGTTAAGGGTGATCGGCTTTCCCATGAAGAGGAAATTGTTTATCAGCTCGTTAACGCGGTAAAGCTCTTTCTTGAGGTTGTCGAGGAGGGCGGCGACGTCCTCGTGCGCAGCCGCGCCGTCTTCCGCGAGCCGCTCTTTTATGTGGCCTATCGAGAGGGAGAGGAAGTTGAGCGGGTTGCGCACCTCGTGGGCAATGCCGGAGGCGAGCTGCCCGATCATAGAGAGCTGCTCCGTCTTTTTCAGCTTCTCCTCCAGCTCCTTCCTCTCGGCTATCTTTTCCACCATCTCGTTGAAGCTCCGCACCAGCACGCCTATCTCGTCTTTGCGGTCCTTATCCTGGATTTTGACGAGCTTACCTTCAGCCACCTTCTTGGCCGCCCTGGCGATCTTCTTGATGGGGTCGGTGTACTGGTCCGCAAGGATCAGCGATACGATGATGCCTATGCCGAAGGCGAAAAGCGTGCTTAGTACCCTCTTGAGGTGGTTCTTTCTCTGGAGGTACTTGTAGTCGTCGAGGATCATGCTGATGTGGATGTAGCCTAAGTTCTGCCCCTTTATCGAAACGGGCATGATGACGTTGTAAAGGCGCTGGCCTTCTTTTCCGCTTTCCTCGCCGAGCCTTGCCGTAATAATGAGGTCCTTCTTGCCCGTCTTCTCCGCCGCCGTTATCTTCGGGTTCTCCCTGGTCCCGACCTTGCCGGGGTTGGAGGCTCGCTATTACCTGCGAGTCGTCACTTACTATCGATATCTCCTTTATGCCTTTCCTGTTGAGGAGGTTGACGTAGCTCTTGAGCCTCTGGCCGCTGTCTCCCCGGTAAGTCATCTCCTCGACGCTTATCTGTATCGCCTTGGTGATATCGTCTATATCGTGCGTCACCTTGTCGATGATCATCTCCTCGCTGCGCATCGAGATGATAGTGAGGGAGCTTACGGAGATGGCGAGGACGACAAGCAGGATCAGAAGAAGTTGCGTCCGCAGGGAAAGACGCCGGAAGACGCTCTTGGTGCGCTCCAGGTTCGTGAAGGCGTTGAAAACCTTTTTCACGGCCGCTCCGCTTCTTTCAAGTATAGTATGTTTCGCCATTGACGGGTTGAGACTTTTATTCGAGCAGGCAGACGGCGTAGCACTCGATCCCTTCTTTCCGGCCGGTAAACCCCATGCCCTCCGTCGTCTTGCCCTTTATGCTCACTTGGGTTGGGTCGATGGACATGATGCGCGCGATGCCGGCCCTCATGGCCTCCCTATAGGGCTGGATCTTCGGCGTCTCGCAGACGACGACCGCGTCGACGTTGACGACGCGGAAGCCTTTTTGCCTCGCGATCTCGACCGAGCGCGCGAGGATGACCGAGCTTGCAATCCCTTCTATCGACTTGTCCGTATTCGGGAATAGGACGCCTATGTCGTCTGCGCCTGCCGCGCCGAGCACTGCGTCACTCAGCGCGTGGAGCAGGACGTCTCCGTCGGAATGACCGAGAAGCCCCCTGTCATGCTCGATGCGGAGCCCGCCGAGAAACAGGCTTCTGCCTTCCGCGAAGGCGTGCGCGTCGTAACCTATGCCGATCTTCATGCATGTCCCTTGAGCTGGGCGAGTATGCCCCTGGCGATGACCAGGTCTTCAGGGGTCGTTATCTTGATGTTGTAAGGCGAGCCCTCGACGACCTTGACCTTCTTGCCCAGGTATTCTATGAAGGACGCGTCGTCGTAGCCGCAGAGCTTCTTTCCCATTCCTTCCCTGTACGCCTTCGTTATCAGGTCGTACTTGAATGTCTGGGGCGTCTGGATCTGCCAGAGGGAATCCCTTTCGAGGGTCTTCATGACGAAGCCTTCCTTCGAAATCACCTTGATCGTGTCGCGCGCGGGTATCGCCGGGACGATCGCGTCGAACATCTCCATGAGGAATATCATTTTCTCTACGAAGGCGGGCGATATGAACGGACGGGCCGCGTCGTGGATTACGACTACGTCGCATGCCTCGTCGATCGACTCGAGCCCGTTCCGCACGGAGTCCTGCCTCAGGCGTCCCCCGATGACCACCTTCAATATCTTGCTGAAGTGGTAGGTCTCCAGTATCTCTTCCTGCACGAGCGGCAGGTCCTTGTGGCTGACGACCAGATAGATGCCGTCTACGGGCCTGCATTCCTGGAAGACCTGGAGCGTATGGACGAGAATAGGCTTGCTGTCGAGGAGAAGGAACTGCTTGCTCGTAGGCGAGCCCATGCGCTTGCCCGCCCCGCCGGCGAGGACTATAGCCAGCGTTCTCATGCCTACCTCACGCGCTCCTGGTATCCGTACTCTTCGGGATAGTCAAGCTCTTTATCCGCCTGCTCTTTCAGTCTCCCGAAGATCATACGGCCCGAAGTCGTCTGCAGCAGGCTCGTCACTACTATATCGACCGTTTTCCCGATGACCTTCCTCGAATCGTCCACAACCACCATGGTCCCGTCGTCGAGGTAGCCTATGCCTTGCCCCTGCTCCTTGCCCTCCTTAACGATCCTTATGTTGACCTGTTCACCGGGGAGGATCACCGGCTTGAGCGCGGAGGCAAGCTCGTTCATGTTGAGCACCCTGATACCTTGTAACTCCGCAACTTTATTGAGGTTGAAGTCGTTAGTCACTATTTTCCCCTGAAGGCTTTTCGCCAGGGCTATCAGCTTCGAGTCGACTTCCTTGATTTTGGGGAAATCGATATCGACGATTTTTACTTTGACGTGCGTCTGTTTTTGCAGCCTGTGTAGTACGTCGAGCCCCCGCCTGCCCCGCGTTTTTCTTACGGGGTCCTGCAGGTCCGCTATGTGTTGAATCTCATAGAGGACGAACTGGGGAATGACGAATACGCCTTCGATGAACCCCGCCTCGCAGATATCTGCGATCCTGCCGTCTATAATCACGCTGGAGTCCAGGATCTTGTTGCCTTCGCTGCCCTCTATATTCCCGAAGAGGGGCAGCTTGGACAAATCGATGGTATGGCTTTTCTTCTCCCCGATGCGGAAGCCCAGATACCCCATGATCACGTAAAGCAATATGTAGATCGGCAGGGTGATGGGCACGTCTTTGGCGTGAGTCAGAAGGAGCTTCGAGATGAAGAGGTTCGTCACGAAAAGACCCATTATGACGCCCACAAGGGTCCCGATGATGATCTTTAGCGGTATCTCCTTCAGTTTCTCTTCGAGCTTGATGATGAGGTAGCCCAGGATGATGCCCGATGCGACCCCGATCAGGTCGAAAAGCGGGTTCGGAGAGATTTCATTAACAATGAAATAACCGGTAACGGCCGTTACCGCTATAAAGACAAGCTGTACGATAATGGCCACAACTAAACTAACCTTTTGGCGATTCCGCGAAAATGCTCTCTATGTCGGTAACGATATCTTCTTCGTTCTTGCGGAGGGCTATTGACAGCTCCTTCTTGATGAGATTACGTGCGGTCTCGAACATCTTCCTTTCGCCGAACGACAGTTCTTTCCACATTCTCAGGCTGTAAAGCTCCCTCAACACCATAGCGATCTCGAAGATGGAGCCGCTCTTGATCCGCTCCATATACTCCTTATACCGCCTGTTCCACGGAGACGTATCATGGATGAATGTCCGGTCCTTCAGGATCTCGAACACCTTCAGCACCTGCTCGGGGTCTATCACGTAACGGAGGCCGGCGTGCTGGGCACTGTCGACAGGTATCATGATCGTCATGTCGGAGTCCAGGATACGCATGATGTAGAAAGACTGCCTCGTACCCGAGATTAACTTCTCTTCGATCGATTCTATTCTCCCTACTCCATGGCCAGGATATACTGCAACTTCTCCAACTTTTAGCATTTGACCTCCAATCTCGGGTTTAATCCCGTCTTGCCACTATTATACCAGTTTAGAGAATCAAATTCAATAAGGTGTCGTCATCACACTTGTTTTATTCGGGCGAAAAACAAGCTGAGCGAGGGCGTCCGCCCGGGGCCGGGGGTCTTGCGCCGGTTGACAAATATCAGGGCCATGCTTACGCTTCGAAGAGGCAAAACGGGGCAGACGGGCTCGCGGCGGGCCTCATCCTTCTTTAAAAAGGGGCGAAAATATGGGCATCAGGGGTATCTTTGTCGTCGCGGCACTGGTATTGGCCGTCTGTCCTGCCGGGTGCACCAGGGGTGGGGACGCAAGGCAGTCGCCGCACCAGGACGTCGCGCGCAACCTTGTCCCCTCGAAGGCCGAGGCCAGGGGGCGCAGCTTCGTTATCGAGCTCGAGCGAGCTGAAGGTCACGATGAAGGTGAACCCCGCATCGAGCGAAATCACCCAGACGCCCAGGCTCCGGGGCCGCTACAGGATCACCAATACGTCGCCAGGGGCAGTAGAAGTCCAGGGGGTGACCATAGAGTATATGGACGCCGGGGGAAACCCCATCGCCTTCGACGCGGCGGAGCACATCACGCGCGCCCTCAAGCTCACGCAGATACTCCAGCCGGGGGAGGTCTCCGACAAGGCCCTGGAGCTCGACCATCCCGAAAGCGGCGGTGAAGGACCTGGCGGGGATCGGCATTAACCTTGTCTATGTGCCTTCCGAGCTGAAGACGGAAACCCTTAAGCTATCGGAGAGGATCGAATAGGTAAGGGCGCGCAAAGCGCCGGATGGGGCAGTCCGCCCCTACCCATACCTGGTTATCCTATACTTCTTCATAAGTGCATAGAGCCTGGGCCTGGACAGCCCGGATATCCTGCAGGCTTCCCTTATGTTGCTGCCCGCTATGCTCATAAGGTCTTCAAGGTACTGCCTTTCCGCCTCTTGTAAGGCAGACTCCCTGAACCCCTTCAAAGGAGGAAGGGGTGAAGAAGGGGCACTCTCTTTAGCAGGCAGGTGGGTCTCTTTGGTCACAGACGCCCTTGCCAGGCTCACTCTTATATGGGTAGGCAGGTGCTTGGGGAACAAGGTAGGCTCATGCCTTGCCATGGTAAGGGCCCTTTCTATGGCATTTACCAGCTCCCGCACGTTCCCCGGCCACTCATAGGTAGACAGGGAGTCCAAAAACTCAGGCGCAAACCCCTTGGTCCCTATGCCGTATCTCTCGGAGAGCTTTGCCATGTGGTACATGACAAGCTCCCTTATATCTTCCTTCCTCTCCCTTAGAGGGGGCAGGTCTATGGTAAAGGTCTGGAGACGGAAGAGAAGGTCCCTCCTGAAGTGGTGGGACTCGACCATCTCATCCAGGTTCCTGTTCGTAGCAGCCACCAGCCTGAAGTCCGACTCTATCTCCTTCTTCGAGCCGACGGGCCTGAACCTGTGCTCCTGCAATACCCTTAAGAAGGCCTTCTGTATGACAGGGGGCAGCTCTCCCACCTCATCTAAGAAGAGGGTGCCCCCGTGCGCCTGCCTGACAAGGCCGTCCTGGTCCTTATCGGCCCCTGTGAAGGCCCCCTTCTCATAGCCGAACAGGGTGCTCTCTACCAGTGTCTTAGGCAAGGCTGTGCAGTCTACGACAACGAAGTTCTTATTGGCCCTCGGGGAGTTCTCGTGTATGGCCCTGGCGAACAACTCCTTGCCTGTGCCCGTCTCCCCTATGATTAAGACCGAGGCGTCGGAGTTTGCCGCCTGGGCTAAAACATCGAAGCAGCTTCGCATCCTGGGGGAGGAGCCTATGATGCCCTCCCACTTCAAGGCAACCGCAGGCTTCCTTGCCCTCTTTTCTTCCCTGTACTGCAATGCCCTTAAGAAGGGGAGCATCATCTCCTTTATCGATGACGGCTTCTCTATGTAGTCCCATGCCCCGTTCTTGATGGCAAGCTCCGCCCCGTCCGGGTCTCCATAGCCGGTCATTATGATAACCTCGGGAGGGGGGCTTATCTCTCTTATCTTGGGAAGGATGTCCAGGCCTGAGCCGTCAGGCATGCGGATATCGAGGAAGACTATGTCGAAGCTGTCTTTGGAAAGCTGCCTCATCCCGTCGGTCAGGGTATGCGCCGATTGGGCATCGTGACCTGTCCTATGCACCATGCTTGAGAGCATGTCGCACATGACCACATCGTCATCGATGATCATTACGTGGGCCATAGTCTTGGGGTCAGGATTTCTGTCCGGTACTGCGTTACACTTAATTAGCGAAACGGAATAAGTATAATTGTATAGTAGTATTGCGGTTCTGACAATGAGAATTTTGCGGTTGAGCGCGGGTTGCGCGCCGTTTGCCGGAGGGATAGTGAAGGTAAGCAACGAGAAGCGGCTCGTATGGGCCATGGTCGTCACGTTCGTCGTGCTTTTCGCCGAGCTTGTCGGCGGCATGGTCGCCAACAGTCTGGCCTTGCTGGGAGACGCGGGCCACGTGCTCACCGACGTCCTTGCCCTGGCCTTAAGCCTCATTGCGGTGTACGTGGGCAAGCGGCCGTCCGACTACAGGGCCACGTACGGCTACCAGCGCATCGGGATACTTGCCGCCCTCATTAACGGATCGACCCTTGTGGTCATCTCGCTTTTTATCTTTATCGAGACATATAAGCGCTTCTTTGCTCCTCCGGCAGTCGATTCCGGGCTTATGCTCATTGTGGCGGTCACCGGCCTCGTGGGGAATTTCATCATGGCGCGCCTCATCGGGTCGGACCATGCCGACCTTAACATGAAAAGCGCCCGCCTCCACGTGATAGGCGACATGCTGACCTCCGTCGGCGTCATCGCGGCAGGAGTCGTGATCCATTTTACAGGCTGGCGCCTGGCCGACCCGATTGCCGGCGCGGTCGTCGGCGTCGTCATAATCTACGGGGGCTGGCGGGTCATCAAGGAGGCCCTGTGGGTCTTCCTCGAGCTTTCTCCCCTCGGGTTTCACGCGGAGGAGATATCGAAGGCGATCTGCGGGATGGAGCACGTCCTGGGCGTGCACGATATTCACATCTGGTCCATAGGGCACGGGGTGCCCGCCTTCTCCGCGCACGTTCTCTTGAACGACAGGAAGATAAGCGAGACGGACGAAGTGAGGCGGGCGATCGAAGAGAAGCTCGCTTCCTTAGGGATCAGGCATACGGTCCTGCAGATGGAGTGCGCGGAATGCCAGACAAACGGCCTTTATTGCCAGATCGCGGGCCCGGAAGAGGTAGATCTACACCACCATAATTGAAATGGGGCGGGTTGGCCGGTCGGGTCGGGGCACTCGCTTTGCAGGCCGCGCTAAGCGGTCGCGAAGTGGGTCGCGCGCCTTTCGCGTCGTTTTCTCGGCGCGAGTCCTCACGTACCAACTACGTACGCTGCGGCTCGCCTCCCTCCGGCCGGCCAACCCGCCCAGCACACCCTATCCGGCTTGACAATTGGCGCCGATTCGATAAAACTAGAATAGGGGAAATGCTTTGATGATGCAAAGCGAAGGTGAAACATGAACCAGGCAAAGACATTCCTGCTGATGGTCGTGCTGACCGTCATACTCGTGGGCCTCGGCAGCATGATCGGAGGAAATAACGGGGCGGCCCTGGCGTTCGTGGTTGCCCTCGGGATCAATATGGTCAGCTACTGGTTCAGCGACAGGATAGTGCTCGCCATGTACCACGCGCAGCAGGTCAGCGAAAGCGAGGCGCCCGAGCTGTACAATATCGTGGCGACTTTGGCGCAGCGCGCGTCGCTGCCGATGCCGAAGGTATATATAATCGATAGCGACAGCCCGAACGCCTTCGCGACGGGCAGGAACCCCGAGCACGCGGTGGTCGCGGTCACTACGGCCATTATGCGGGTCCTCAACAGGCAGGAGCTGGAAGGCGTGCTTGCCCATGAGCTGTCCCACGTGAAGAACCGGGACATATTGATATCGACTATTGCGGCGGCCCTCGCAGGCGCCATCACCATGCTCGCCAGTTGGGCAAGGTTCTCGCTCTTCTTCGGAGGCAGGGACGACGACGAAGGCGGCGGGAATATCGTGAGCGTAATTATCTTTTCCATAGTCGCGGCCTTCGCGGCAATGCTGATCCAGCTTGCCATTTCGAGGTCCAGGGAGTACATGGCCGATGCCGGCGGCGCGCACCTCGCGGGCAACCCGCTTTTCCTTGCGAACGCCCTGCGCCGCCTCGATAGCGCGGTGGCCCGCAGCCCCATGCCGGACGCCAACCCGTCCACGGCCCACATGTTTATCGTCAACCCCTTTTCCGCAAAAGGGATCGTCTCCCTTTTCAGCACGCATCCGCCCATGGAAGAACGGATAAAGCGGCTGGAGGAGATGGCCCATAGACGATAATTTCCGCGCCGTCCGCTCCCTCTGCCTGAAGATCGTCAAAGAGGTGGAGGAAGGCAGCCTGCTCGACGAGGCCATCGACAGGAACTTTTTGCGCTCAGCCCCGCTCGCTACGTACAAGCCGCTGATATACGAGATCGCGTCCGGCGTTGTCCGGTGGAGGCTCTACCTCGACTGGGTGCTCTCCCGGCTTGCAAAGGAAGGCGTCAAAAAAGACGTCCGCCGGCTCCTGTGGATGGGCCTTTACCAGATCCTTTTCATGAAGAAGGCGGCCTACCACGTAGTCAACGAGACGGTGGAATACGCCAAGGCAGAGAAAGGCGCGGGCGTGGCCGGCTTCGTCAACGCAGTATTGAGGCGTGCGATAAGAGAGAAAGACGCGCTTGCCGCCGCCTTGCCGCCCGATCCCGTCGCACGCATGTCGATCGAATACAGCTTCCCCGAATGGCTTGCGGCAAGATGGAACAAACGGTTCGGCACTGAGGCCGCCCGCGGCCTCCTCGCGAACCTGAATAAAAGTCCCTCGTTCGCGCTTCGGGTCGACGCGCGCAAAATCACCCGTGAAGAGGCGGCAGGCATGATCGCCGGCTTGGGGATAGTGGTCGAAAAGGGGCGCTTCGCCCCGCAGGCCCTTAGGATCGACAAAATCGGCCCGCTCATCGAAAGCGGCCTTCTCGAAAAGCACCTCTTCTGCGTGCAGGATGAGGCATCGCAACTGGCGGGGCTCGCAGTCGCGCCAGCCCCCGGCGACCTTGTCCTCGACGCATGCGCGGGGCAGGGGACGAAGACGGGCCAGATCAGGGAGGCATGGTCCGAGGCGCGCATCATTGCAATGGACATAGACGGCGCAAAGCTGCGCAGCGTACGGGAAACACGTTGTATCGTCCGGGGCGACGCGCTGAAAAGTCCCTTCAAAAAAGGCAGGTTTGATAGTATACTCCTTGATGCCCCCTGCTCGTCTCTCGGGATCGTGAGGAAGCACCCGGAGGTGAAATGGAGGCGGACCGAAAAGGACATCGCCGCGTTCGGCAATCTCCAGGCGCGGATGCTGAAGGAAGCGCATGAGTTGCTTAAGGAAGGAGGCCGTCTCGTTTACAGCGTCTGCTCTTTTGAGCCGGAGGAAACGACGGACGTAATGGAGAAAGTGATAAAAGAAGGACTGTTTGCGCCGGAGCCGCCATTGCCCGAAATCAGCGGGGAGGCATATTTTGTGTCCCTGCCGCACGTGTCGGGGATGGACGGTTTTTTCATCGCGAGGCTCAGGAAAGCATGAGGCTCCTAACACTCCTGTTTTATGCAGCCGCCTGCGTGCTTGTATTCGTCCTTGCCGTCTCTTTCACCATAAGGCTCGTGCTCCTCGACGAGCGGACCATCACGTGCCCGGAGTCTGACCGGCCTGGATATAGAGGAGGCAAAGTCGGTGGCTGCCCAAAGCGGCCTTCCCCTCGTAGTCAGCAAGTATGAAAAAAGGAAGGACATCGCATACAACCGGGTCATACTCCAGAACCCCGACGCGGGCGTGCCCGTGAGGTCGGGAAGGACCGTGACTGTCCTCCTCGCGGACGGTCCGATGATGGCGATCATCCCCGCGTTCGTCGGCCTCTCCCTGGACGCAGCCGGGGCGGCACTTCAGCAGCAGGGCATGAAGCTCCGGAAGGTGATCTACGTGCCGAGCGGAGAGGCGAACCGCGTGCTGGCCCAGGTGCCGGAAAGCGGGGAAAACATCCTCGACCCGGACGGAATCGTGCTCGTCGTCGGCACAAAGGGCAAGCGCTTCTATGTTATGCCGGAGATCGCCCCCGGCGACTACGCGGCTGCTGTGAAGGAATTGGACCTGAAACAGATCAGGCACGTGCAGGTGCCGACCGGGCGGCCGGACGGCCCGCCCGCCGGCCCTCTCAAGACGAACATCCTTCCCAAGACCATATTCAAAGACGACGACATGCTCGAATTGCTGCCGGGCAGCGGAGGACAAAAATGAAAGTGTCTATAGCGCCTTCCATCCTCTCGGCCGATTTTGCAAGGTTAGGAGAGGAGATCAAGGCCGTGGAGGCAGCCGGCGCGGATGTAGTGCACATCGACGTGATGGACGGCCATTTCGTGCCGAACATTACGATAGGACCGGCGGTTGTCGGGGCGGCAAGGAGAGTCACCAGGTTAGCCCTCGACGTCCACCTCATGATCGAGCACCCTGAATCGTTCGTGGACGCCTTCGCGGACGCGGGGGCCGACATCATTACGGTGCACGTCGAGACGGGTTACCACCACCAGAGGACGCTCAGCCTGATACGCTCCCTCGGCAAGAAGGCGGGCCTTGCGCTCAACCCCGGCACCCCCCTTAGCGCAGTCACGGAGCTTCTGCCCGATATCGACCTCCTGCTCGTGATGTCGGTCAATCCCGGTTTCGGCGGCCAGGCGTATATCCCGTCGTCGACGAAGAAGATAGCGGCGGCCAGGCGCATGCTCAATGCCGCGAAATCGAAAGCCGTCCTCGAGGTTGACGGCGGCATAAAGGTGGACAACGCGCAAGTAGCCGCAAAGGCGGGCGCAACCATGCTCGTCATGGGAAGCGGCCTCTTCGAGAGCAAAGACTACAAAACGAGGATGCAGGAGGTGCGCAAGGTGCTTAAATGGAAATAGCGCGGCAGAAGGCGTACCGCAAGACCTTCGACCTTGCATGCGCCACCCTCGCCGGGCTGCCCGTAGAAGAGCAGACGGCGAAGGCCGGCCTTTCCCTTTCCAAACAAGGCGACGCCTATGTCATATCCGTACCCTCTTTCGACGAGACCATAGAGCTTGCAGTGCCCGGTTTCTCGTTCACAAGCACGAAGGGCTCGAACATCACCCTAACGGCGAAGATCATTATCCTGCATTACCTGATCAACGCGTCGGGCATGCCCTTAGGGGCAGGGCTCGTGCCGTATGAAGACGTCCGCGGCTGCCGCTCCTACCTGCCCGTCTTTGAGCGCAGGGTGGTCAAGCCGCTGCTTAACGCCTTCGGCTTCGCCAGAGACGCGTTCAATGATGCGGGCAGCGCGCTAGGCGGCAAGCAGGAAGAATACGGCAACGCCTCTTTCACGCTATCAGCCTTCCCAAGGCTCCCGATCACCTTCATCCTATGGGAAGGCGACCAGGACTTCCCACCCGCCATAAAAGTACTTTTCGACAAATCGATCGACACCTACGTGCCCCTGGAAGACATAGTAGTGGTCTCGAAAATGGCGGCGACGAGATTGTTGAAGAGTGCGCGCAAGGTGCTTGAGGCGGAGTAAAGTGTAAAAGCGTGCGTGGTGGGTGGCTGGACTGGCCGCATGAAGGATACGTCCCTATGCGGCGCCCTGCTCGCCTTGCGCCCTCTGACTTACCACCCCCATGCACCGTGGTTCCTTTCAGCACTCCGGGAACGTAGGGGCACCCGGCAAACCTACTTTTAACTGATAGGCCCGGTCAGCAAGGCTCCCATTGCATCCGCATATGAAGCATCCTCCATGCGGCTCCTCCGGCCACGGCCGCCGCAACCGAATAAAGCGCATTTATAAGGCGGCGGCAAGAGCGGGCTGTACGACATCCATGTTAGATTAGGCACTGCTAACACAAGTCAATTCAATCCGCTGTCCTGAATGATAGCAGATTGCCGATCGAAACAAAGAGCCGTTTTCCGTGCTTTTTTGTTGTTATTTCTCTTTGATGGGTCTATAGTGACAAAAAGGCCTAAAACCAGTGAACAATAAAAGAAAAAGATAAATGGGGCCCAGTGTCATCGTCGCAGTTCTTCTTGGTGGTGAAGCCTTCTCGCCATAGTCGCAAATGGAGGGAGGAATGGAAAAGTTCTTACAGCAAATTCTGGGAAAGCTGCTCAGACTTGAGGACGGCGAGAAGAGAAAGAGACTTGCCGCGCTTTACGCCAATGGTAAGACGTTAGATGTTGGCATGACTCAAAGTCCGAATGAACGTTTAACGGGGGATCATGTGGTCGGTTTGGACGTGGTGGTTCCAGCGCACCTCCCCAAAAACTATTCCAGGTTCATACAAGGGGATTGCACACACCTCAACGCGGTGCTCCAAGGCGAAACGTTTGATACAATAATAGCATTGGAAGTGATTGAACATTTGCCCGATTGGGTCGAGTTTTTTAGGCAAGCGCATGAATGTCTTAACCTAAATGGGAAATTCATCGTTTCCACTCCCAGCCCCGTCTTATGGCGAACGGTCTTGGCGAATGGCCTTTTTCCAAAAGGAATATCCTTTAGCGGAAGGGGGGTTGACGGTAAAATAGCGTGCAAACCGTGGTATGGGCACGTAATATTGCATCAACCGCGTATCTTGAACGCCGTAGCCCAAGAACTGGGATTCAAACTTCTGGAAGTACGAAATTCCTCCGAATCCTGCTCGCTTCCGTTCCTTCAAAAGAACCTGTTGTTTGCGTACGTAAAGCATTAACCTTTGTTCTTGTTGAATACGGCTCCAAATCTTCTAATTTTATGTGAAAGGCTATTTCATTTGTTTCAGGAAGGACTTCTTACATGACCCGACATTGTCCAATAGACTGAATATCTGCTCTTACGCTTTTAACGCATCACTATGGATACGGTATCCCCTGCTCTTACCGCCGCCAAAGGGATGCGCAACGTAGCTGCTCCGTTAGCGGCGGTCGCGGCCGGAGGAGCGCCTCAAGGGGTTGCGATATGTGGATGCCATGTGAAGTGCGTCGGCCGGAGGCATACGCATGTACGTCGTAGGGCACGCGCTGAGCAGGGCGCCGCATCCTTCATATCAGTCGAAAGTAGGTTTGCCGGGTGCCCGCACGGTCGAAAGCGTGTTGAAAAGGTACCACCGTGCATGCGGGTGGTCCGCAGTAGGCGCGAGTCCAGCCGCCCGCGTTACTCCGCAGTTGCTTTTCGCCTTTTCCGCCGTTTGTCGCTGTCCGCCGTGGGTGTCGCCTGCCCGCCCGCCCGGCTCAGACCGCTGTCACCTCTACCGTGCTCGCTTGCGGGCCTTTCTCCCCCTCTTCTTCTGCAAAGCGGACCTCCGAGCCTGGTTTCAGCTTTTCGAACCCGCCCCCGAGGACGCTGTTCCTGTGAAAATAGACTTCCCTGCCTTCTCTCGTTACGATGAAGCCGTAGCCCTCCCTTTGGGAGAGGGTGTTCACCACGCCGCGCTCCGGCCGCAGATCGCGCTTGACGATCCCCTGGACCTCACGCGAGTATTCGACGAGCCTCCGTTCCATGGCGTCGAAGGCGTCCTCTATAGCGGCATAGACGTCCTCATGGGCGTGGTCGAGGAGCGGGTCCCGGTTTACGACCAACTCGGCACCTGGCACCGTAATATCGACCTGTGCCTGGAATATCTTGCCCTTTCTCTGGCGGCGCTGCGGCACGTCGATCACGACGCGGCCGCCTATGATCTCCGGGTGGAGGCGGTCGAGCTTATCTGCGCGCTCCTTGATCTTCGACTCGACTGAATCGGAATGGTCCGTGTGACGGAACGTTATCTGGAGTGGAACCTTCATCCTTGTTTACCACCTTTAAGAGATTTTAACTTGTAAGGAATATAATTCGGGGCAGACCGGGCGTCAACGAGGACTTTCGGACGGGTGATTCTGCCGCGCTGTATCTTTAAATACTGCGCTGGAAATGTTAGGATGATGCCCATGCCCTTACAACAGGAAGACGAAAGTCTGATACAGCGGGCGCGCCATGTAGTGATCGGCAAGCCCCGCGACATCAGAGATAGCTCCCTTTTCCACAAGCTGAGCCTCATCCCGCTGCTCGCGTGGATAGGCCTAGGCGCAGACGGCCTTTCTTCATCGTCTTACGGCCCGGAAGAGGCCTTCCGCACGCTCGGGTCTCACATCTACCTCGCGGTCTTCCTGGCGCTCGCCACTGCGGTTACCGTCTTCATCATCTCATATGCCTACTCGCGCATCATAGAGCATTTCCCCCACGGCGGCGGTGGATATATAGTTGCGACCCATACGATCGGCGAGAGGGCGGGCGTCATTTCCGGCTGCGCCCTTCTGGTAGACTACATGCTGACCATCACCGTCTCCCTCGTCTCCTGCGCGGACGCCTTTTTCAGCTTTCTCCCGATGAGCCTGCATCATTACAAGATAGGCTTCGTCATCTTTCTCATCATCCTTCTCGTCGTGCTCAACGCGAGGGGCGTCAAGGAGTCGGTCCTTTTCCTCGCCCCCATATTCATGGTTTTCGTGCTCACCCACATCGTGCTGCTCGGTTACGGTATCCTTAGTCATACGGCGGACATCAAGCCTATTATGGGAGGGATGAGGGGGAGCCTGCACCATGACCTTGGCGCTGTCGGCCTGCTCGGCATCCTCGCTATTGTTTTGAGGGCCTATTCGATGGGCGCAGGAACGTACACGGGTATCGAAGCCGTCTCGAACGGCCTGCAGATCATGCGGGAGCCCAGGGTGCACACGGGCAAGCGCACTATGGCCTACATGGCCTCATCCCTTGCTATAACGGCAGGAGGTCTCTTTGTTTGTTATCTCCTGTGGGGAGTCAAGCCGGAAGAAGGCAGGACGCTCAACGCCATCCTCGCCGGCGCCATGTTCGGCAAGTGGCCCCTCGGTAATTTCCTTGCCCTTATCACCATCCTTTCGGAAGGCGCACTGCTCCTCGTAGCAGCGCAAACGGGTTTTATAGACGGCCCGAGGGTTATGGCGAATATGGCCATCGACTCCTGGCTGCCGAGACGCTTTTCGTCGCTCTCCGAACGATTCACCATGCAAAACGGGGTCATGCTCATGGGCATAGCGGCCCTGCTTCTCCTTATTTACACGCACGGCTCCATCTCGGCTCTGGTCGTCATGTATTCCATCAACGTGTTCCTCACATTCTCCCTCTCGGAATTCGGCATGTCCCGCTTCTTTATCCGCAACAGGCGGAGGGAGAAAAAGTGGAAGCAGCACCTTCCCGTCCATATGACGGGCTTCACGCTCTGCGTTACCATTCTCGGCGTCACCGTTTATGAGAAGTTCAGTGAGGGCGGCTGGGTGACGCTGCTTATCACGACCGCAGTCATCGGGGTGTGCTACCTGGTCCGCTACCATTACACGAAGGTGCGAAAGAGCATCAGGCAGCTCGACGAGATACTCATGGGGATACCGGCCAACGAGGAGCCGAACATGGCGCCCCTCGACCCCGGTGCGCCGACGGCCGTCCTGCTCGCCCCTTCCTTCAACAGCTTCGGCCTCCATACCCTGCTGTCGGTAGTCCGCTGCTTCCCGCACCTCTACAAGAACTTCATTTTCGTGGGGGTTGCCGAAATCGATTCCGGCTCCTTCAAGGGAGCGGCCGAAGTGGAGGCCCTGAACGAAGCGACGAAGGAGTCCCTTGAGAAATACGTGAAGGTAACGCGGCGGCACGGCTTCCCGGCGGATTACAGGACGGAGACCTCGACGGACGTTCCGGGGACCGTCGTGGAGCTGTGCAGGTCAATTGTGCAGGATTATCCCCGTTCCACTGTTTTCACGGGCCAGCTCATGTTCCACAAAGAGACCTGGATCGACAAGGTGCTCCACAACCAGACAGCGTTTGCGATCCAGCGGCGCCTTCAGTGGGAAGGCATACCAACGGTGATTATGCCGATCAAGGTTAAGATTTAGCGCGCTGCGCTCAAGTCTTGCGGTCCTCGCGATAATAAAGGCAAAGCGCATGTGTTGTACGGCCGGACTCGCGCCTGTGCTTCAGGACTTTTGTACCGTGGGGCATCCTGCAAACCTACTTTCAACTGACAAGCACGGTCAGCAAGGTTCCCGTTTCATCGATAATAGCGGGACACCTGCGGCAAGAACGGGCGGTACGTCTACAGTTTGACTGTTGCGACAATTGGCGCTATAATATAGTCAAATGTCGCCCACACCTTCAAGGAGACCATTATAGCCCAGATGAATGTCGAAAACATTCTCGGTCTGAAAGTCAAGATCGAGAACCCTCTCGATTTAATCCACCTCGGGGCCAGGGGAGTATCAAAAAAACAGATCGGCAGGCTCTCCGAGGCGATGTGCCTGTCCATGGCAACCATCGCGAATTTGCTGGTAGTAAGCCTCAGAACGATACAACGGCAACCCAAAGGGAAAGTTTTCGATAAGAATGTGTCCGAACGCGCTATTAAGCTGGCTCAGCTTACGGCCCACGGCGTCAGCGTTTTTGGAGCCAGGGAAGAATTCTGCGTCTGGCTTCAGACGCCGGTCGTTGCCCTCGGAAACAAAACTCCCATGAGCATACTCGACTCCACAATGGGCGTCGAGCTCGTCGACGATATCATCGGCAGGATAGAACACGGCGTCTTCTCGTGATCGTCTATCGAATCAGCTCACGCTTACACGCTCGAGACCTCTCCGGGGCGGGCGCCGGGCTTCACGGCGGCCGATGGAACCCTAAAGGGGTCAATGTAATATACGCGGCAGAGAGCAGGGCCCTCGCCGCCCTTGAGCTATATGCAAACCGTGCAAGGGCGACGGCGCTCTCAAACCTCAACCTTGTGTCTCGCGTTGTCCCCGATGGCGTCCCCGTAAAGAAGCTTCTCCCTGCCGACCTTCCTGCGGGGTGGAATGTCTATCCAGCGCCCGATGTCCTTGCCGACATAGGCGGGAGGTGGGCGATGTCGATGGAGACGCTCCTGTTGTGTGTTCCGTCAGCGCTCATGGAAAAAGAGTTCAACTACATCATCAACCCCGCCCATGCCGACATGACGAAGTTAACGATTGGAGACATCGAAGAGTACAGCTTCGACCAACGGCTCCTCGAATAGGGCACGTGGCTGACTAACCTCTCCTGTGACAACAGGCCGCGATACGAGGTTAGTCCAGCCTGAACAGCTCGCCGTCTACCATGTTTAACCGCCGGTCGCCTGCTGCGCCTATCTCCGGGTCGTGGGTGACGAGGACTAGCGCCGAGCCGAGCTTCTTCCTTATTTCAAGGATATAACCCAGCACCTCTCTCCCCGTCTTCCTGTCGAGGTTGCCTGTCGGCTCGTCTGCAAGTATCAGCTCCGGCCGGTTGATGAGGGCCCTGGCGATTGCCACCCTCTGCTGCTCGCCGCCCGAGAGCTCGCCGGGCTTGTGGCCCCTGCGATGGGAAAGCCCCATTATCTCCAAGAATTCCTCTGCGGCAGCCTGGGCGTCGGCGGGCTTGGTGCGCTTTATCCACAAGGGAACCATGATGTTCTCGATGACGGAGAAGTCCTGCAAAAGGTGGTAGAACTGGAAGACGAAGCCGACCTTTTCGTTCCTGAAGCGGCATTGCTCGTCGCCGGTGAACAGGCCGATGTCCTTTCCCCTGTAAGCGATCTCGCCTCCCGTCGGATGGTCGAGGGAGCCGACGAGGTGGAGGAAGGTGCTTTTCCCCGCGCCTGACGGACCCATGATCGTCACGAACTCGCCCTCCGCAACGTCGAAATCTATGCTGCGCAGTACGGTGACCTCGGCGCCGTCCTTATGGTAGCTCTTCTTCAGTCCCCTGGTCGCCAGCAGGCTACTCATATCGAAGGGTCTCCACGGGGTCTATAGTGGACGCCTTATAAGAAGGATAGAGCGTCGAGAGCAGGCACAGAAGTATGGTGACCGCCGCAATCAAAAAGACGTCCAGGTTGTCGATCTTCATGGGGAGCGTGCTGATGTAATAGACGTCGCTCGGCAGCTTGATGATTTGGAAATGGGTCTGGATCTCGAGGAGCGTATAGCCCACGATCGTGCCGAGGAGCGCGCCGACTACGCCTATCGCCAGCCCTTCGGCGACAAAGACGCGCATGATGCTCCTGTTCGTCGCGCCCATCGCCTTGAGTATGGCGATGTCCTTCTTTTTCTCCATCACGGTCATGACGAGGGCGCTGATAATGTTGAAGCTCGCGACGAGGATTATGAGGGCGAGGATGATGAACATGACGAGCTTCTCCAGCCTGAGCGCGGAAAGGAGGTTCCTGTTCTGTTCCATCCACGTCCTTCCGTAGAAGCCGGGACCGAGCTTCCTGACGATGCGGTCGCGCACCTCGCCCGCCGCATAGACGTCCTTCACCTTCACCTCGATGCCGGTGACGCTCGCCCCTAACGCAGACTGCACTTCCGCAAGCGGCATGATCGCAACCAGACTGTCGATATCGAACATGCCCGTCTCGAAGGCCCCGCCCATGCGGACGCGCAGGGTCTCCGTCGTTGCGCCTGCCGGGGAAAAGCCGCCGAAGGGGACGATGAGCGTGAACAGGTCGCCGGGCATGAGCCCAAGCTCCCTGGCAAGCTCTTTGCCGAGAAGGATCGTGTCTTTCCGGTTGAGGGCGTCGATGCTGCCCGTCTTCATCAGGCGGCCGAGATAAGCCGCGTCCTTGGGCTCGATGCCCCTTACGAGCACCCCTGCCACGCGGCCCGGCCCCTGGGCCATGGCCTGGAACTCGATGAACGGGGCGGCGCTCGTAACGCCGTCTATGTGCTTCAGGCGCTCGACTACGGCCTGGGGGTCTCTCATCCCCCAGTCGGGGACGATGACGATATGGGGACGGATGCCTAACAGCCTGTCCCTGATCTCGTCCTGGAAACCCGTCATGACGGCGATGACGAGGATGATGGCCATTACGCCTATGGCAATGCCCGCTACCGCGATCCAGGTAGTAAAGGAGATGAACTTGTCCTTCCTCTTAGACCGAAGGTAGCGCAGGGCTATGGACGTCTCGTAGCGCATGGTCTCCTTTTTGAGCTATTCCCCATCATCTTTTAATGGCGACGGCCGCAGGAGCGGGAAGAGAATGACTTCCCTGATCGACTGGCTGTCCGTCAGAAGCATCGTAAGGCGGTCTATGCCGATGCCCTCGCCCGCAGTCGGAGGCAGCCCGTATTCGAGGGCCATGATGTAGTCCTCGTCCATGGCCGCGCCCTCTTCCTTCTGCTTTATCTGCTCTAAGAACCTTGCCTTCTGGTCTTCCGGGTCGTTAAGCTCGTTGAAGCCGTTCGCTATCTCCATGCCGCTGACGTAAAGCTCGAAGCGCTCGGTGACCTCCGGCCTTTCCTTGGACCGCTTGGCGAGCGGCGACACCTCGACGGGGTAGCCCGTTATGAAAGTGGGCTGCACGAGCTTCTCCTCGCAGAGCTTCTCAAAGACCTCGGTTACGATCTTGCCCTTCGGCATATCCGCTGCGCCCTCTATGCCCAATTCCTGCCCCAGGGTCCGCAATTTCTCTGCGTCGGCGACTGAGGACGGATCGATGCCTCCGTAATCGACAAGGGCCTGCTCCATCGTGACGCGCTTCCAGGGCCTGCCGAAATCGATGTTCTGCCCGTTGTAGACGACGCTCGTGCCGCCCGTAAGCGTCGAGACGAGGGATGAGACCATCTCTTCGGTCAGGTCCATCAGGTCCTCATATGTTGCATAGGCCTGGTAAAATTCGAGCATCGTGAATTCCGGGTTGTGCCTTACGGAGATACCCTCGTTCCTGAAGTTCCGGTTGATCTCGAAGACCCGCTCCAACCCTCCCACGATGAGCCTCTTTAAGTAAAGCTCGGGGGCAACCCTCAGGTAAAGGTCGAGACCGAGGGCGTTGTGGTGGGTTTTGAAGGGCTTCGCCGTCGCGCCGCCGGGCGTTACCTGCATCATCGGCGTCTCGACCTCGACGAAGGAGCGGCCTGTCAGGAAGGCCCGTATCAATTCAATGATCCGCGCCCGCCGCAGGAAGATCTCCCGCACGTTCTGATTGACGATAAGGTCTACGTAGCGCCTGCGGTACCGCTCCTCGACGTCGCGCAGGCCGTGCCATTTCTCGGGCAGGGGGCGCAGCGATTTCGTAAGCAGGCTCATGGTTTCAGCTACAATGGTCAGCTCGCCGGTTTTCGTCCTGAAAACCTTTCCCTCTACGGCCACTATGTCGCCCACATCGAATTTCTTGAAAAGCTCGTAGTCGGGGGACTTGAGCATATCTTTCCGGACGTACGCCTGGAGGCGCCCTTCCCGGTCCTGTATGTGAATGAAGCAGCTTTTGCCGAAGTCCCTGAAGGCGATCATGCGCCCCGCGTACGAGACGTGCGCGTTCTTCTCTTCGATCTGCTCCGCCGAAAGGCCCTCGAATTCCTTATGGAGGGAACCACTGCGGGCATACTCGCCCCTTATCTGCGGGTACGGGTCTATCCCCGCCTGCCTGAGGTGTTCTTGCTTTTCTTTGCGGACGTTCAACAGCTCATTAATCGGCTCCATCGGCCCCTCCGAACCTAACGACAACGTCGTAATCGGTCGTCGCGGTTACGACGCCCTTTTTGATTTCGCCTACAGTGCATGCGCCCTTTATGAATGCGATGCCGTCGATATCGGGCGCCTGCAGGATGAGCCGCCCGGTCATGGAGTCCGCCTCACGTGCCTCGACCACGACGTCCAGCGTCCGTCCTTTAAGTCTGCCCAGCCGCTTTTTCGATATCTCCTTCTGCATCTCCATGAGCGTCGCGTACCGGTCCTTCTTTACCCCTTTTCGCACGTGCCCTTTCAGGCGCGCGGCCGGCGTGCCTTCCTCGCGGGAATAGGTGAACGCCCCCAGGTTGTCGAATTCCCACTCCGAGGCGAATGCGCACAATGCCCGGAAGTCGTCGGGCCCTTCTCCCGGATATCCTACCATAACCGTCGTGCGAAGCACAGAATCGGGCATGAGGCGCCTGATCTTTCCGAATATCAGCGCGAGGTCTTTCTTCGTATAGCCCCTGTTCATTGAGGCGAGGATCGCGTCCTCCGAGTGCTGTATCGGAACGTCCAGATACGGGACGATCCTTTCGTCGCCCGCGATGATGTCGAGGAGCGCGTCGTCGATGCCTTTCGGGTGGAGGTAGAGCAGCCTAAGGAAATAATTGCCTTTCACGCCGAGAAGACGCCTGAGGAGCGCCTTAGTGTCCGTGCCCGTGTCTTTGCCGTAGGCGGTCGTGTCCTGGCCGATAACGTTGAACTCCCTGTAGCCCGATTCCAGGAGGCGCTCGAACTCGGCCTCTATCTCGTCTGCCGGCCTGCTTTTGAGCGGCCCCCTGATCGATGGTATCGTGCAGTAGCTGCACCGGTTGTTGCAGCCGTCCTGTATCCTCAGGTATGTTGTCGGCGCGGGCGTGAGCACCTTCCTCACCGAAGGGTCACATGCGCTGCTGCCGACGCCGAAGAAGCCCTTCCCCGAAACGATGCGTTCCGCGTCACCACAAGCGTCCCTGCCGAGGAAAAGATCGACTTCGGGGAGCAGCTCTTTAAGCTTCTCACCGTAGCGGTCTACAAGGCAGCCCGTCACCACGATTCTTTTCCCGTCTGTCCTTTTTGCCTCGGCCAGTATCGTCTCGATTGATTCGCTGCATGCCTCCGCGATGAAGGCGCACGTGTTGACGACTACAAATGGGGCGTCTTCGGAAAGCTCGTGGCCCGCGGATTCGAGCTTGCCTGCGATGTATTCGGAATCGACGAGGTTCTTGGGGCAGCCCAGGCTTACGATTCTATATTTCATGGAGCAGGCACCCACTAGTGCATTCCGGTTTTCTCGACCCCGAGCAGTGCGAGCCGATCCCGACTACGTGGCAGAGGAAGAAATCGTACCTGAGCGGGTCTTCGGGGCAGAATTTTTTCAGCTCTTCGGTGATGCGGCAGGCCGTCTTCCAGGACTGCGCGTTCCGGTCCGTCCATCCGAGGCAGCGGCCGATCTTGAAAATGTTCGCATCGAGGGGGATGGTGAGGTCGGCAGGGCGCATGAAATGCCAGAGCCCGAAATCGATATCGTCTTTTCGCACCATCCAGCGGGCGTAAAGGCTCCACCGCTTGAAGGGGCTCGTCGGCGCATTGCGGGGGAAAAAGAAGAGCAGGTCGTGGGGGGACTCGATTATGTCATCGTGGGCCCTCCAGACTGCATGCCTCAAGTCGCCCTCATAGAAGTGCTCGACCATCGCCCCGATGCCGCCCCACCGCTCCACGACTTTTCTCAGCACTGTGAAAAGCCGTACGATCTCAGCGCCGCTCTGGTAACGGTAGCGCGCGTCACTGAGGCTCGAAAGGTTGCCCGACGCGATGAACGCGTAAGGGCTCGGGGCCATGCGCGGAAGGAACTCGCCGAGGAAACGCGTTATCTGCTGCACCCGGCCGTATGCGAACTGGGAGGCTATGAAGCCCACCATCTCGATGTCGCGCGGGTCTTCGTACTTATGCACGAAGGAAACAGGGTCGTTTGCTACGAGCGGCCTGATCCTATCTTTTTCTCTTTGATATATGCGCTCCAGATCGATAACGGTTCCTTTCTCGCTCTTTTAGTATTGTTTTTCGAAAAAGCTATTTGGAGGCGTTTTCAGCCCTGTCTTTCCATTCCCGCAGACGCCTGTCGAGAGAGCGGCCCGTCTCCCGCACGGCCTCCTTCCACTCGTCCCACTCTTCGATGTTGGGCTCTACGCTGCCTCCCTTTATGCCCATGTCGGAAAGGCGGCCGATAACGGCCTTCCTGACGTTGGCCGCGCTTGCGGCAAGCTCCGCGCGGAATACGTCGCCGAGCGCCCTCGCGTCCCGGCCGAGCGTGCCGCCCGCCTGGTCGCCCACGATCTGCATCAGCTCGAAGAGCCTCTCTTTGTCTGCGGACGAACCGAACTCCTCTATGAGCAAGTCGAGGAGAACGCCTATTTTGTCACGCCGCCCTCCTTGCACGCGCCCATATTCAGCAAGGAATTCCTCGGGCCCGATGATCCCCTCCAGGAACCTGCGGCCGACCGCCTTGAGCCTTTCGGTAACGCCCCTGCGGGCGAACTCACGCTTTTCTTCCTCGCCCATTACTAGGTTTTTGGTCCGTTCCATGGCGAGCTCTATAGCGCTTTTTATTTCAGCCATATAAAAACCTTATTCCGATTCGATGTCCGGCCGAAAGGCGTCGTTCGTTGCGTAGACCTGAGGACTATATTCTACAACAGATGCTTCTTCTACGCTATAGAAGACATGCCAGCAGCGGGGGCTCACGCGCAGCTTGTCGCCCTTGGCGAGCACTGCTTCCAACCGCTCGCCCGTATCCATATCGATAAAGACCGCCCTTATTCTGCCGGCCACAACGTAGAACGTCTCGTCTTTTTTCTCGTGATAATGCCTGCCCCTCCAGAAACCTTGCCTGATCGTGAAAAAGGCTATGTGGCGGGCCTCCTCCGCGTAGCAGATCTGGGCGAACTCGCCCTTCTCCTCTGCCCATCGCTTGGCGCGCTCGCCCTCGTTCGTCTCCGGGAGCTTTTCCAGAAAGACCTTGTCCATCGCTACCTTGCGCAGTCGGTGGGATCGCCCTTCACTTTTTCGAGGGCGTGGGGTATGGCCGCCTCTATAAAAGAGAGGCATTCGGATGCCGCTTTCGGGCTGCCCGGCAGGTTGATAATGATCGACTGCCCCCTGACGCCGCAGACAGCGCGCGATATCAGGGCGAAGGGCGTGATCGCGAAGCTCTTCATGCGCATCGCCTCCGCGAACCCCGGCAGCTCCTTATCGATGACCAAGCGCGTCGCCTCAGGGGTAACGTCCCTCGGGCCTACGCCCGTGCCGCCTGTCGTTACGACGAGGTCGAAGCCGTGCCTGTCGATCTGGTCCTTTATGGTCTGTGAGATCACGGGGGCCTCGTCTGGCACTATTATAACGTCAGCCACGTCGTACGTCTTTGCAAGCATCTGCTTAAGGCCTGGGCCGCTCGTATCAACCCTCTGGCCAACCGAGCCCTTGTCGCTGATCGTTATGACAACCGCCCTGTACTTCATTGAAGGACCTCTATCTCGTCCCCGACGCGGATTTCGCCGCCTTCGAGGACCTCCGTGAATATCCCTTCCGTCGGCATGACGCAGTCGCCCACCTGTTGGAAAATGGCGCACCGCGCATGGCACTCCTTGCCTATCTGCGTCACCCGCATGAGCACCCTGCCACCCACGAGGAGCTTCGTCCCGATGGGCAGGACGGGGAGGTCAATGCCTTCTGTCGTAAGGTTCTCCGCGAAATCGCCCGGCTTCACGTCGAGCCCCATCTTTTTTATCTTATCTATGCTTTCGGCTGCGAGGAGGCTGACCTGCCTGTGCCAGGGGCCCGCATGGGCGTCCTCTTCGAGGCCGTGCCCTTCGCGCAGCGTGCATTGTCCGATATTGTGCTTCTTTTCGCCTTTCTCGTCGCTGACGTTTACCGAGATTACTTTTGCTTTCATCTCACCCTTTGATATGAACACCCTGCTGTTTGCGGCGCATCCGTCATACCGGCGAAAGCCGGTATCCAGAGAAGTGCCGAACTGGATGCCGGATCAAGTCCGGCATGACGAAGGGCAGTAATACCCTGCTCCTGCAGCAAGGTCATTTATTCTTCCTTTTGAAGATCCCGCTCTTGCCCCCGCTTTTTTCGAGCAGGTAGAACGGCCCGAGCTCTATCGATTTATCGATGGCCTTGCACATGTCGTATACCGTAAGGGCGGTCACCATCACTGCCGCTATCGCCTCCATCTCAACGCCTGTCTGCCCCTGCACCCGGACGGTGGAGGTAATCTCTACGACGGGCTCGCCGGCCATGAACGTATATTCGATATCGACGAACGTGATGGGAAGCGGGTGGCACAGGGGGACGAGCTCGGATGTCTTCTTGGCGGCCATGATGCCCGCGACCTTCGCTACGGTAAAGACGTCGCCTTTCGGCCCCTGCCCCTTGCGCACGATGTCGTACGCCTCTTCCGACATCCGCACCCGGCCGAAGGCCCGCGCCTCGCGTGCAGTCTCGGTTTTTCCTCCGACATCGACCATCCGCGCCTTTCCACTTTTATCTACATGGCTTAGCTTCAATTATCCTCCGATACCGCGCATGCTCCTCTGGCACTTCCTTACGGAGCCTTCTTCGACTTTCCTCTCCGGCTTTGCCTTCACCGTCCCTACCACGAAGTCGGCCAGCTCCTCGTCGCTCGCGCCCCTGCGCAAGAGCGCCTTCACGTCGTATTCGACGTTCGAGAAGAGGCAGGGCCTGATCTTGCCGTCGGACGTAAGCCTTATCCTGTTGCACTCGTGGCAGATGTGCGTTGACATGGGGCTGATGAAGCCCACCTGGCCCGACCCGCCGTCGAGGTAGAACATTCTTGCCGGCCCCCTGCCGGGGCCGCCTGCGGGATGCAGGTCATAGACCCGGCGGATCATCTCTTCGAGCCGGGCGGAAGTCAGGATGCGCGAGCGGTCCCATAGGCTTTCCCGGCCGAAAGGCATAAACTCGATGAACCTAACCTGCACCGAGCGCTCCCTGGCGAAATCGGCAAAATCGATCGCCTCGTCATCGTTGAAGCCCTTTATCATGACTGTATTAATCTTAACCGGGTCAAGCCCTGCCGACGAGGCTTTCTCTATGCTCTTCATAACCTTGTCGAATGCGTCAACCCCCGTGATATAGGCGAAGCGCTCGGGCTTGAGCGAGTCGAGGCTGATATTGACCCGCCGCAGCCCGCAGGCGCGCAGCTCGTCCACTGCGTCCGCCAGCTCTACGCCGTTCGTCGTCAGGCTTATGTCCTCTATGAGGCCCAGGGAGTCGATCTCTTTTATAAGGAAGGCAAGCCCCCTTCGCTGTAAGGGCTCTCCGCCGGTAAGCCTCACTTTGCGTACGCCCAATGAGGCGGCGACGCGCACGAACCTGAGGATTTCCTCGTATCTCAGGATCTCGTCGTGGGGAATGAAAGGGACGATGCTCTCCGTGCAGTACCTGCATCGGAGGTTGCACCTGTCCGTGATCGACACCCTCAGGTAGTTGATGACACGGTTGAAATTATCCTTGAGCATACTTGACCTTACCGCTCTCTTCCGTATTGTAGCCGCCCAGCGCCCCGAGTCTCGACGCAAACTCCGGCGAGGCGATGAGCTCGATCAGTATATCGAACTTCGGGTCCGCCCTGAAATCTTCAGTCACCAGCAGGTCGTATTCCTCTTCCATGATGGGGATGAAATCGAGACCGAACGTGCGGGAGACGGCATGGATTGCGAGGCTGGTGTCTGCGATCCCCTCTTTGACTAGGATGGCGGCCGCCGTATGGGTCGCCTCCTCCCGGTCGTACCCGTGGATCGATCTCGGGTCGATCCCTTTTTCCTTAAGCATCATGTCGAGCAGTATCCGCGTGCCCGACCCTGACTGCCGGTTGACGAACCTTACATCGCTTCGGTTCAGGTCAGCTACGCCCGTTATGGCCTTCGGGTTCCCCTTTGCGATGAGAAGCCCCTGCATCCTTCTGGCTACGTGGATGAGGGCAACGGGCCTGCCCGGCAGATACTTCTTTATTGCAGGTATATTATATACCTTTTCCTGCTCATCGAGTATATGGGTGGTGACCAGGTCCGTCACCCCCTTCTGCATGGCCATGATCCCGCTCAGGCTGCCCACGTGCGCGGATACGAGGTCGAGGGCGGGGAAGCGGGTCTTTATCATGTCCCGGAGCACGTCGAGCGAGAGGTCGTGGCTCCCCACGATGTTGATCCTGCGTCCGAGCTCGTCTTCCGGCCGCAGCAGCTCCGCCCGGACGGTTGCGCCCGCGTTGTAACCTTCCACGTTCTCCGGTATCGTAACCAGCGCATCCGCGCGGGAAAGCGACGAAAAGACTCCCGCGCCGCGCGGCAGCACGTACGCGTAGTACCGGTTGTCCTTGGCTACGAGCCTTACCCTCAAAATCTCCTCTACGCCTATGGCGGACGGCAGGTGGTACGGGGTGGTGCACTCGACGGACCATTGGGACGTGTATGCGCCGCACAGCTTCTCATAGACCGCGCCTAAAAACGTCTTGAAGCTCACTACTGCGGAGACCGGGTAACCCGGTATGCCGAAAACGGGTTTCCCGCCGATCAGGCCGAACATGGCGGCTTTACCCGGCATCATTGCCACGCCATGGAAGACAAGGGTGCCGAACTCGCGGATCAGGGTCTCCGTAAAATCTTCAGTGCCTGCGCTCGAGCCCGCGTTTATGACGAGCACGTCGCTTCCTGGGAGGTTGGCGTTAAGGATGGCCCGGAGGTGCGCCTTGTCCTTCGCGATCTCCGTCTTCGTCACCTGGAAGCCCATCTCCTCGCCCAGCGCCGTGAGCGTATAGGAGTTGAAGTCGATCAGCTTGTGGGGCAGGAGTGCGCTTGCATCCTGCGAGTAGATATCGACCAGCTCGTTCCCGGTAGGGATGATAAGGAGCCTTGGCTTTGTCCTGACGGGCAGCTCTTTTATGCCCGCGGCGAGGAGAAGGCCGATGTCCAGGATGCCGAGCCTGTAATTCACGGGGAAGAGCATGTCGCCTTCGATGATGTCTTCGCCGGTCAGCCTTACGTGCTGCCAGAGGGAGGCCGCCTTCCTTATAGTGATCTGCCCGCCTTTTTCCTCGACGTCTTCCACCATGACGACGGCGTTCGTGCCCTGCGGCATGGGGTCCCCGGTATTGACGAGCACCGCCGATTTGCCCAAATGCAGGCTTACCGGGGTCGTAAGGTCCGCGTCCAGCGTCTCCTCGAAGGAGACCGCATAGCCGTCCATGGCAGCGGAGGTAAACGGGGGGTTCGACCGGGCCGCTATCACGGGCTCCGATGTCACCCTGCCTGCGGCCGCAGGCGCCGGGACGTCTTCCTCTGCGGCCATAGGCTTTATTTCGGCCAGGACCCTGCGGAGCGCCTCTTTCTTATCGATGGTCGCGAGATATCTCTTAGCCAAAAGGGAGCACCTCTACCTCTTCGCCTACCTCAAGCCCTTCCTTCCCTTCGGGGATTACCACGTAGCCGTCCGCCATCGAAAGGGTCGATATAACGGCGGATTTCGCGAAGATCGGCTCTACCGTCACGCCGTCCGGCCCGGAAACCACGTTGACCCTCACGTATTCCTCTATGCCATAGGTTGACGGGACGTTGGTCGCGAGCCGCCCGGTGACGCTCCATCGCGGCCCTCGCGACTTTTCTCCTTTGAGCCGCGAAAGGAAGGGAAGCACGAAGCGGATGACGACCATGGCGCACGAGACGGGGTGGCCCGGAAGGCCGAAGACTGCTTTGTCCCATAACCGGGCGAAGATCGTCGGCTTACCCGGCCTTACGTTGAGACCGTGGAAGAGTATCGTGCCGCCCAATTGCTCGACTGCGGCAGTCATGAAATCCGCCTGCCCCTTCGAGCTGCCGCCGGACAGAAGGATGGCGTCGCACTCTTTCAGGGAAGAGAGCTTCTCCGCGAGAGCATCGACAGTATCTTTCGCGATACCGGCGAACCGCACCAGGCAGCCGCTCGATTGTATCAACCCGGATATCGTATGCGTATTTATGTCGCGCACCTGGCCCGGACCCGGCGCCTCATCAGCAGCCACGATCTCGTCTCCTGAAGAGATGAGGCCGCATTCCGGCTGCCTGAATACGGGAACGCACGTGACCCCCAGGGCGGCCAGAAGACCCAAATCGAAGGGGGAGATTATGCGCCCCTTTTCGAGCACGGCCTGTCCCGCCTTTACGTCCTCCCCGGCGAAGCAGACGTTCTCTCCTTTCCGGACTGTGCGGGTAATCTCCACACCGTCGCCTGCTGCCCTGGAATATTCGTCCATGACTACGCCGTCCGAGCCCTCAGGAAGCATGGCGCCTGTCGCCACATAGACCGCGTCGCCGTCGCCGACCCGGACGTCGGCCGCCCTGCCGACACCGACCTGCCCGATCATGCGGAAAAACGCGGGCGTGCCCTCCCGTGCGCCGTAGGTATCCTTGGCTTTTACAGCATAGCCGTCAACGAGGGACCTTCGAAAAGAAGGTATGTCCTCCCCGGCCGTTATATCCGAGGCGAGCACCCGGCAGACTGCGCGCTCGAAAGGCGCAACCTCGGCTTGCAGCGGGGCAACAGGAAAAGACGCGATAAGCCGTGCAGCTTCCGCTGCTGTAGTAGAAGTTAGAAATTCCAAGGGACAGGATCACCAATAATGGTGAAATATTACAGCCGGGGCCGATTATTGTCAATGATTGGCGTGGGGCCGTGGTCCCCTGTAACATCGTAGAATAGACCCTTACGGATAGAGCCGACGAGAACGCGGCAGGCCCCCGTCTGCCGGAGGATGGAAACAGCAAGCCCCGGCACGGCCTCTTTGCTGCGGCAGGCGTCGTACTTGTTGAGGAAAACGACACAGCGGCCTGCGTCGATGCCCTTCATGAGCGCGTCTTTCTCGAAGAGCCGCTGGAAGACGGCAGGCGTGATCCGGGCCTCGCCGGAGACCCCGGCTGCCTCAATAAAAAGCTGCCACCTGAATACCTGCTCCGCGATTCGCGCACCCAAGGCGTCGAGCCCGGCAACGACGACGGTAAGGTCGGAGAAGGGGGGGATCACCGGCTCATATTCCGCCGGATACTTGAGGGGGAGCCTTTTTGCGCCGTCCGCCTCTACGAGGACATAATCGTACGTCCGGCCGAGACTTGCCACTTCATCGACGGTAAGGCCCGTGAGCTTTACCCCTTCGACGGACTTGCCGACCCTTGCGAACCGCCCGTCCGGCGCGCCGGCCGCCGTATTCTGGTCGTCGAAAAGGAGATAGGGTTTTTCCGCCTGTATTTTGGTTGTAGTAGTAAAGACTGCCCGCTTCCCGCTGCCTGCGGCAGCGCGTCCGAGGAATTCGCAGAGCGACGTTTTTCCGCCGCCCCCCACGAAGCTTATGAACTTACCGCAAAGAAGGAGCGGGAGGGGATCGATCCGCTCAAGGCTCGGCATGGGGAAGGTTTTTGACACGGGTGACTATGGCCATGACACGCGCCTCATCCTTCTGCCTCACGAACAGAGAGGCATAGCCCTTCTGGAGGATGAAAAGGCCGTCGTACGCCGTGTCTTTGTGCTCCTTCATCACGTACTCGATCGATTCCCCCCGGAGCGCTTCCTTAAGCAGGTCCATCTCGAAAATGTTTTCGACCGTATGGACCTTGACCCACTTATCCGGACTCATTGGTCCTTATGCTGGGCAGAAGGCGCGGGCTGCACCCGGTCCACCGGGCCTACCCATATCTCGACCTGCGTCGTAAAGGCGTCCCTCGACGTCCTGATGTTCGATGCCCGGTCTTCCTTCATAAAGTTCAGGATCATGTCGCCGTATTTGTAGCTGTTTATGAGGCGCCACCCGTTCTTCGCCATGTTGGTCCTGAAGTATGTCTCCAGCGAAGGAACGTCGACGTTGCCGGAGAGCACGAGCACGCCCGCCTTCACGGAAGGCGTCTCATAGACGAAGCTCTTTTCCCTCAGGAGGTTCAGCTCCCTGGGCACAGGGATGTCGGGGAACGTGTAGAAAACAACATTGGGGGCGTCCTTTTTGGCCGTGGGCGACGGGTCCTGGGCCGCCGGCGGCCGTGCCGAGCATCCCCAAACGAATAGAACCATTGCCGCAAAAACCAACATCCCTTTCTTCATACCTTCCCTCCCTCGTTTTTTCTTTCCAGGTATGCATAGGCGCTGTGGTTGTGAATGCTCTCGAAGTTTTCCGCCTCTACCACAAAATGGGTAACGTTCGACTCATTGCCCAGCTTCTCGGCAACGTCTCTCGCAACGTCTTCGACGAACTTCGGGTTTTCGAAGGCCTTTTCAGTCACGAATTTCTCGTCCTGCCTTTTGAGCACGGAGAAGACGTCGCAGCTCGAACAGCCTTCCACTAGGGCTATCAGGTCTTCCAGCCAGAAGAAGCGCTTGAATTGCACAGAGACGGTCACTATGCCCCTCTGGTTGTGCGCCCCGTAGTCGCTTATCTCCTTCGAGCAGGGGCAGAGGGTCGTCACGGGCACGGAGACGAACACGGTAAAATCCCTCATCCTGTTGGCGCTGTCCATGTGGCCCGAGAACCCGCACATATACTCCAGGTAGCCGGGCGTGCCCGTTACAGGGGCGTCCTTCCTGATGAAGTACGGAAAGCGTACCTCCATGTGGGCGGTCTCGGCTTTCAGCCTCCCCTTCATCTCCCTCAGGACGCCGGGGAAGTCCCGCATGTTGATCATATTCTTGTGCGCATGGAGGATCTCGACGAAGCGGCTCATGTGCGTGCCCTTGAACTCGTGTGGAAGGCTCACGTACATGCTGATCTCGGCAATGGTGTGCTGGGAGCCGTTCACCTTGTCGAGCACAACGATCGGGTACTTGACCCTTCTCACGCCAACCTTGTCTATCTCGATGTTCCGGGAGTCGTGCATATTCTGTACGTCTTTCATGCTGTCCTACTCCCTGTATGCGGCGTAAGCGTTGTCCGATTCCCACACCCGCACTTCTTTGACCGCCACGGCGTGCCCTTCGAGCCTGCTCCTTAAGCCGGCCGTAGAAGTAGACGGCGAGCCACTCCGAAGAGCTTGCCCTTTCCTTGAAGAAGGGGATGTCGTTTATGTATTTGTGGTCGAGGTCGGCGACTATCGTCCGGAGGTGAGATTTGAGGATGGCGAAATCGACCACCATGCCGTCAGCGCCGACCTGCCCGCCCTCGAAAAGCGCCTCAACCCTGAAGTTATGGCCGTGCAAATCCTCGCATTTACCATGGTACATCTCGATCCTGTGTGCCGCGGCAAACGTCTCCCGAATGCATAAGGTAAACATGCAGTAATCTATAATGGGGCGGGATTATTGTCAATACAGTGATTGGGGCCGGGTGGGGGCCGGGATCTTTCCGCGCCTTTCGTGTCGTTTTTCTCGGGCGCGAGTCCTCACATACAAATTACGTATGCTGCGGCTCGCTTGGTCGAAAAACAACACGAAATCCATCGAAAATCTCCCGGCCCCTTTCCTGGGTGTGCTAGGATTCATATGTTTGTAGGATTGGAACCTTAGCTGTTGGACAGCGTTCGGGCAAGAAAGGCCATACCGGATATTTCTCTGCGTTGACAAATCTGGTTTTTTTTGTTGAAATCACTTCGTCGAAGTGGTAGGTCGTAATAGGGGCAGGGGATTCACGCGGTAGAGTACAGACAGACCGTTGTCACCAAGCCTTCGGAGGAGAATATGGCCGACCATGATAAGATGCTCAAGCTTTTGGCAGGGAAAGATACGCCGACCCCTGATGACTTCAAAGCCTTAGTGACAGGCATTGACAGCCACGAGGTTCTTGCGAAGGTCTTCCTTCTTGAAGGTGTTCCGTTCGTTTTCAAGGACAGTCCAATGAAATATGTGATTTTCCGTGAACAGGTAGCTGAGCGTTTCGGAGTTGGTTCTCATGACGTCTGCATCGTTGGAAGCGCGAAACTGGGATTCAGCCCTTCGCCATACAAGTTTGGCACCTCATTTTCGACTACCTCCGACGTTGATGTCGTGGTGGTTTCTGAATCCCTTTTCTATAGGGGCTCACGGGAATTGTTGGGTGTTCTCGAACGGCTAGAGCCTGCCCTTTATAAGATAAGAAACCCAGGCCCCACCCCACCCGTCGTTTCTCTTCAAGATTGGAGGAGCGTTAAGGAAGCTGTGCGCAACTTCGTCTATCGGAATTTCAATCCCGGGCTGTTGCCTTTTGACCACGCCCTAAGGATTGATATCTTTAGTAAGATCAGCAGTACTGCGGGCCTATTTCTCGCTCTTGAACCGCAGGTCTTTGTTTCAACGATTCGATGTCGAATCTTCTGCGATTGGAAGGCAGCCGAGGATTACTACGCCAATACCTTACGGCAAGCTAAAGAACAGTTTACCAAGGGTACTCAGAGCGAAGCCGATATCGATGAAGAAGGAGTAACTTTAGAAACGGCGAGCTCGGTTGAGACAGGCAGAGAGGGCGGGTAACGCTACCTTCCGCCGGAGCGCTTGTAATGTAGGTGAACCCTCTGCTCTTTCGATTGGCAATTGTCACACTTGAAGACAATCTGTAATGCTGGAGTTGCACGTATTATCACCACCCACCCCGCTTGCTCTCCCAACGCCCCAAATGTCGGGTTCCGGCTTTCACAAATCATTAATACAAGGCGTCTCTCTGCTCTGAGTACCCCTTCCGTCATAACGGCAGGTTGTCTTGACTTCCCCCGGTTATTATGAGATAATACATCTATAAAGTTTACGTTTTTGCCGTATGAAGGCCGCAAAGACTCTTGAGCTTTGTGGCCCTTTTTATTGCGTTTCGTAACCTTTCAATCTACGAAAGGAGTATCTGAGCATGACAAAGGGAACTGTTAAATGGTTTAACGAGTCCAAGGGTTTTGGATTCATCGCCCGTGAAGACGGCGAAGACGTTTTTGTCCACCATACGTCGATCAGCGGTGGCGGCTTCAAGTCTCTGACCGAAGGTCAGGCTGTCACGTTTGACGTCGAGAAGACGCCAAAAGGCCCCAGGGCCACAAACGTCGTAGCCGGCTAACTTATCGGCTGAATACGCAAAAAGGCCCCTTTCCGGGGCCTTTTTTATTTGTTTCTTCACTACAGGGTTGCGCCCGGACCCTGCCTCAAGTTATAAATGAGGTTTCTCCTATGCCGTTACTCCAGCTCAACGATATTTCATTATCCTTTGGCGGCCCACCGCTGCTGGATAACGTCACCCTCCAAATCGAGGCCGGTGAAAGGATCGGACTCGTCGGGCGAAACGGCTCCGGCAAGTCTACCCTCATCAGCCTGCTCACAGGCGACGTTGCCCCTGATGCAGGCGCCGTTGCGCGAAACGGCGACGTGGTGGTCGCCGTGCTCCCCCAGGATGTCCCCGACGGTTTGGCGGGAAGGGTCTACGACGTGGTCGCTTCCGGCTGCCGGGAACATACGGAACTGCTGCGGGAATACCACGAGTTGACTGTTCAAATCGGCAGTAGCGGCGCACCGGGTCTGCTCGAAAGTCTGGGGCAGGTACAGCGGCGGATAGAGACATCGGGCGCATGGCACCATCACCAGCGGATTAAGACGGTGATCGCAAGGACGGACCTGGATGAGAATGCCGAATTCCGCATGCTGTCCGCAGGTATGAAGCGAAGGGTTTTTTTGGCCAGGGCGCTGGCGAGTGAGCCCGACGTGCTCCTCCTCGACGAGCCGACCAACCATCTCGACATCACGACTATCCTCTGGCTCGAAAAATTCCTGCTGAAGTATGAAAAGACATTCATGTTCGTGACCCACGACCGCGCGTTTCTCGCGCGCCTGGCAACGCGCATAGTCGAAATCGACAGGGGACGCCTCTTTTCCTTTAGCTGTAGTTACGGTACCTATCTCGAGCGACGCCAGGCCCTCCTGGAATCCGAAGAAAGGCAGGCCCAGGAATTCGATAAAAAGCTCGCCAGGGAAGAGACGTGGATCAGGAAAGGGGTAAGGGCACGCCGTACGCGCAACGAGGGCAGGGCGCGCGCATTGATGCAGATGCGCGAGGAGCGCGGGCGCAGGCAGGAGCAGGCAGGCGTCTCGCGACTGGTCATCCGGGAAGCGGAACGGAGCGGCCGGATGGTCGTCGATGCGGAGGGGATTTTCTTTTCGCGGGGCGACAAAAAGATAGTGAAACAGTTCTCTACGACTATCGTCCGGGGAGACAGGGTCGGCATCATAGGACCCAACGGCTGCGGCAAGACGACCCTTCTCAAGTTACTGCTCGGCGACATCGAGCCTGCCAGGGGAAAGGTCCGCCTGGGCAGCGGGGTCAAAATCGCCTACTTTGACCAGCTCCGCGAACAACTGGACGAGAACAAGACGCTCAGGGAAAACATTGCCGACGGCAACGATACCATCATCACGGGGGACGGCTCGCTCCACGTGGTAGGTTACCTTCAGGATTTCCTTTTTTCGCCCAGCCGGATCATGTCGCCCGTCCGTACCCTATCAGGCGGCGAGCGCAATCGCCTGCTGCTCGCGAAGCTCTTCGCCGTCCCATCGAACGTGCTCGTCCTTGACGAGCCGACGAACGACCTTGACGCGGAAACGCTCGAGCTGCTCGAAGACCGGCTCCTACTCTACAAAGGCACAATCCTGCTGGTCAGTCACGACCGTGAGTTTCTCAATAATGTGGTGACCTCTACGATTGTTTTTGAAGGCGACGGGCGGCTGCAGGAGTATGTGGGTGGTTACGACGACTGGCTCAGGCAGGCCCAGCCCCCGGTTGAGCCGTCGAAACCGCCTGCACCGAAGGACCGGGACGAGAAGAGGGGAAAGCCGCCGAAGGAGAAACAAAAACTATCCTATAAAGAGAGCCGGGAGCTGGAAGCGCTCCCTGAGACAATCGAATCCATGGAAGAGGAGAAGCGGCGCCTGGTCGCGACCCTGAACTCCTCTGAATTCTATGCGAGTTACGACGCCGCGAAGTTGAAGGGAGTCAACGACCGGCTTGAGGCGCTGGAAAGGGGGCTGGACGAGGCCTATCACCGGTGGGACGAGCTGGAAACTTTGGTCGTAAAATTCAGCGAAGACCAGAGATGATAAAGAGACGCACCCGCGGGAGCCTTAAGAAATCGCTCCGGCAATGGAAGCTTGATATATAATACTGAAGAAAGGATGCCGCTTGATCAACATTTATGTAGATGCCGATTCCAGTCCCGTTAAGAACGAGACCGTCAGGGTGGCCAAACGCTATGGACTTAAGGTCTATTTCGTTTCCAACAACCCCAGGATGAGGGTCCCTGAATACAAATTGGGTGAAGTGGTAGCGGTTAATGACGATTTAGACGCAGCGGACGACTGGATCGTAGAGCATATTACCGCGAACGACGTGGTGATATCGGCTGATATTCCCCTGGTTGCGCGGTGCATCAAAAAGGAAGCACGAGTCCTCGATCCCAGGGGACGCGTCTTCACCGAAGAGTCGATAGGAGACGTGCTGTCACGCAGGGACATTATGACTTTCCTGCGGGACACGGGGAACCGGGACACGGTCAGCCGGGCGCCTGCCTACGATAAGAACGACCGCTCCCGTTTCCTGCAACGCCTGGACGATCTGATCCAGGCAATCCGTAGAGAAAGGGGAAACGACACCGGCAACCAACCGTCGGATACCCCCAATCAAGAAGTCGGGGAGAACACGTCAAAAGGTAAGGCCGGCAGCGCAGTCGAGGAATGCTGATCGGCGCCCTCTTTCAGGTCCCCAAATCATTACACAAACCGTGCTTTTGCTCTGCCCCGGCCGCCCGGCCCGATTGCCACTTGTAAACGGTTCCCCTTTTATTTACAATAGCGTATGTTCGTGACCGACGGGGAATCGAATTACGATAAGGTCTGCGCGGAGCTGCTCGTTCTGGTCGATAAAGAGGGCGCGGCTGCGAACGCGCCGGCGCTCGACGGGAGCCTGCACGAAGGCTTTGCCGCCATGCCGCTGTTCGGCCGTGACTGCATCGTCCGTCCGGACGGAGTATACATGAACGGGCAGAAGGTAGACTTTATGGGCGCCATCCTTATTGCGCGCTACCTGCTGCAGGCAGGCAAAGAGCCCGTCGGCCAAACATGGCTGCCGTATAGGGACTTAAAGGACGGCGGCCAGTTCTCTTCATTCATAAAGGCTAATATTGAGGACAAGATAGCGCGGATGTTCGGCGGTAACCGAGGGCTCCTGCACGTGCGCCTGAGCGCCCTCGGGGCAGTGGCGGCGCCGGACGGCATACGCGGAGACATCGCCCTGGTGCTCCATCCTCTGCCCCTTTTGCCCGTGCTCTGCCTGTTCTGGGACTCAGACGAGGAGTTCCCCGCTTCGTTCCAGTTCCTTTTCGACAAATCCGCCTCGTCGTACCTCGACCTGGAATCGCTCGCAGTAACGCTTCAATATATCTACCTGAAGGTTACCGGGGAAGCATGATAAAGGTCCTTATCATCGATGACGAGCATGCCATCCGCGAGAGCCTTTCCTCTATATTGAGCGACGAAGGGTTCGATGTCTTATCGGCCCGCGACGGCAAAGAGGGACTTGCCCTTTTCGAGAAGGAGAAGCCCCGCGTAGTCCTCCTCGATATCTGGATGCCGGAAATGGACGGGCTTGAGGTGTTGAAGCTCGTCCGCGAGATGGACCACGAGGCGGTAGTTATCGTCATATCAGGCCACGGCACGATCTCGACGGCAGTAGAGGCAGTCAAGATGGGCGCCACCGATTTCCTCGAAAAGCCGCTATCGATCGACAAGGTCCTCGAAGTGATCAACAGGGGCCTTGCAGGAAAAGGGAACGGCAGAGAGAAGACGGGCGGCAAGGTGCGGATCGAGATCGCAAAGGGCCGCCAGGCATGCAGGCAGAAAACGGTCGGCAAAAGCATCGTCATGTACGGGATGGGCCTCTTCTCCGGCGTAAAGACGGGCATTATCCTCCTTCCCATGCCGCCGGACACGGGTATTATCTTCGAGCAGGTGCCGGAGGGCGAGCGCATACCTGCCTTCATCGATTACGTCTATTCGTCGGGAAACGCCTCCTCGATAAGGGGGAAAAGCTGCACCATACGGACCATCGAGCACTTGATGGCTGCCTGTCACATGTACGGCATCACGAACCTCCTCGTCAAGGTGAGTGATGAAGTGCCCATATTCGACGGGTCTGCCCGCGAGATTTGCACCAATATAGAAGAAGCGGGCATAACGGAGCAGAACCAGGGCATAGAGCCGCTCGTGGTCGGCGAGCGCGTCGAGCTTCCGAACCTGCCGGGCGACAAGTACCTCTCGATAGAGCCGGCCGAGGAGTTCGAGATCGACTATACCCTGGACCAGCCGCGCCCCATAGGCAAGCAGAGGTACGTATTCAAAGGGGGCAAAGAGGCCTTCCTTCGGGAGATAGCGCCTGCCCGCACTTTCGGCTCGATAAAGGATTTCGAGAGGCTCGAAAAGATGGGCCTTGCGGCGGGGAGCCGCGTCAGCAGCGTCATGAGTAACGTCATTCTCCTCAACAACGAGGAGGTGATCAATACGGAGTCGAGGTTTGCCGACGAGTTCGTGAGGCACAAGATCCTCGACTTGATCGGAGACCTCTACCTTGCCGCCCGCCCCGTGATAGGCAAGGTAATTGCCCGCCAGACGGGGCACCTCGAAAACATCGCCCTCGTAAAACGGCTGAAAGCCGGTTACTGACACTGATTTTTTGTCTCGCGCGACGATAAGACCTGTCTCGCGCGAAGAGACAAATATCTCTCTTCGCAAGACGGTCACAAAACACCTTTCCCTGTAAAACCCCGTCCTGACTTAAGCGCCCCGCCCGGCAGCCTATGGCACACTTATTGTAATATCCTCAGTTTCAACCACAATCTTTTAATAGAGGTAAGTACATGAAAAAACGGGTAATTCTTGTCGTCTGTCTTTGCCTGCCGCTGGTGCTTCTCTGCGGCCGCGTCTTCGGCGACGGGCCGGGGAAGGACGGATGTGGACCCTTCCTGCCGCAAGGGGAGGCGCACAATCTGCTCAAAGGTACACTCAGCGAAATGCGCCTGACCGCAGGCAAGCCTGCAATGAATGAGACGGCAGGCGCCTACTATCTGGCGGTAATGATCCCCTATTATGAGGCATGCATACGGCTGGAGCAGCAGGCGGCCCGCTTCAGCGGCGATACCGGCCTCGTAGCCGCTGCCCTCGACAAATCGCTTGCGGACGAGTTGCTCCTCGGGCGCCTGAAGACGTGGGGGCAGGCGGGTTCGTACGACACGAAACTCAGCGGCAGCTCGGCCGGCTCCTTTATGGACCTGATGAGGGAGATAAGGGAGACTGCGTGGGATGATATGTCTCCCGCCCTGTCCGACAGGAGCGCCGAGCGCTCCTTTATAACGGTCATGATTGCCTATGCCCAGGGGGCCGCCGATATGGCGAAGGTGGTGATGATCTTCGAGTCCGACGACGAGCTGCGCTCAATCGCGCAGCATGCGATCACGCTCCAGCAGGCAGGCGTCCGCTTGATGCAGTCATATCTGAAAAAGTAGGACAGGATCCCATCCCCTAGGACCCTTTTTTTCGCTTCTTTGCCTTTCCCGGCCCTACGTAGGGGTCCATGCCCTGGCAGCCGAGGCATGAATCTCCGTCCGCTGCCGGGTAGCTCTCGCCGCAGACGGGACAGACGGCGAACGTCCCCCTGTGGTTCTTTTCCAGTAAGCTGACCGGAACTTCTATAGCGCGCACTCCGCAGATATCCCCCGCCGCCTCGCCGATCTCTTTGAGGAGCAGACCGAAGTCCTGTTCCTTCTTCGACTTGGTCTTGAAGAACCAGCCCTTGATCTCCGGCCACTTATCGAGCCTGGCCGGGTCTATGAAGACGCGGACGCCAATGCCTGTCGATTTCTCGTACATGCTCAGGGCGTAGCGCCCCAGGTTGATGATGGCGAGCCAGCCGTTCCCGATCGTGCAGGGGGTGAGGAGCTGAACGGCGTCGGGCAGGCACTTCGGCGTCTCGCACAGGGCGTTATAAAGTTGCTTATCCGGCAGGTGCCGGTACGCGAGGTCCACCATGTAGCCGCCGATAAGCACCCCCGGCGCAGGGTAACTATGGAACTCGCGGACACGCTCTATAAATTCGTCATATGTATACGAACGGATTTTCTCTGTCATGGCAGACTATTCTAACGCCGATTGACCACGGGTGCAATAACCCCGCGATAGCAGCCTGACGCAGTCCTATCTGCACGAGACGAAGCGGATCTCGTTGGCGGAAGACGAGAGGACGTCGCCGATCAGTCCCACAGCTTCCGCTATCTGCTCGTCCGTATTGCCTAGCCCTAAGGAGAAGCGCAGCGAGCAGTGGGCCTCTTCCTCGGTCATGCCCATCGCGACAAGGACGTGGGACGGCTCGGGTGAGCCAGATTTGCATGCCGAGCCGGAGGAGAAGAAGACGCCCCTGGCATCGAGGGCAAGTAGGAGCGATTCTCCGCGGACGCCCGGCAGGGTCACGTTAAGCGTATTGGGCAGCCTTCTTTCAGGATGGCCGTTCAGCCTGGCGCCGGGGACTATCTTTTGGATGCCGTCAAAAAGGGCATCCCGCATCCCGGCTACGCGGCCGCCCATCTGCGAAAGGCGCTCCGATGCAAGCAGCGCCGCCCTACCGGCGGCCACGATGGCCGGCGTATTCTCGGTCCCTCCCCTCAGTCCGCCCTCCTGTTTGCCTCCGTGGATCAGTGCCTCGCCCCCATCGACCCCTTTCCGCACGTAGACCGCCCCGACCCCTTTCGGGCCGTAAAACTTATGGGCCGAAAGGGTGAGGAAGTCGACGCTCCATCGGGCCGCATCGACTTCTATCCTGCCTGCCGCCTGCACGGCGTCCGTGTGGAAGAGCACGCCCTTTTGGCGGGCTATGCGGGCCAGCTCCGCAATGGGCTGGAGCGTACCCGTCTCGTTGTTCGCCGCCATGATGCTCACAAGGCACGTCCTTTCGGTGATCGCCCTACTGAGGGCCTCCGGTGCGACCAGGCCGTATGCGTCAACGGGCAGGTACGTTACTTCGAGGCCGATCTTTTCAAGGAAGCGGCAGGCGGCCAGCACGGAGGGGTGCTCGACCTTTGATGTGATAAGGTGGTTTTTTGCAGGGGCTGACGCGAGGGCAACGCCCTTGATGACGAAATTATTGGCCTCGGAACCGCCGCTCGTAAAAACGAGTCTTCGGGGCGTGCAGCCCGCGAGAATGGAAAGGCTTCTGCGCGCCTGCTCGATTGCCCCGTGCGCCTCCCTGCCCGCTGAATAGATGGCCGATGCATTGCCGTAGCGCCCCAGGGCCTCTACCATCACTTCTTTCACGGAGGCGTCCATCGGGGTCGTCGCATTGTGGTCGAGGTATATCGGCTCGCGCACCTGCGCAGCGGGGCCTGATGCGCCGCCCGTCTCGTATTCCCCGGTCCCGACCGTTTGCCGCCCGCCTGCGCCTGCGCGTTCCACTTCGCAGAGGAGCGCCTTGTACGCGGGGAAGCCGGAAATAGGGTCGAAGTTGTCGAGGTCCGTCAATTCGTTGACACAAGCGGCACGCCAATCGTCCGAGCCGAGGGCGCCGCCACCTGCCCCGCTCGCCTCGACCGCCCCTTCCACGATATCGTCCGTCACCCGCGCGTACATCTCAACGCGGCCTCGGCAGGTGCGCAGGACGACCCTCTCCCCGTCGGCTATGCCCCTGCTTGCAGCGTCTTTGCTGTTGATCGCCACGGACGGCGCCCGCAGCTCCTTGCCGAGGCCGGGGATGGAATGATGGAGGGAGTGGAGGTCCGCATTGTGGTGCGCGCCGGAATTGAAGACAAGGGGGTGGCGGGCCGCGAGGTCCGGCCTCGATGCCGGACTCTCGGTCGGCTCGACATAGCGCGGCAGGGGGTCGTAGCCGTATTCTTCGAGGAGCGTTGAGGCGATCTCGAACTTGCCCGTAGGCGTCTCGAAACCGGGTTTGCCGTCTTCCCTGAGCAGGCCCTTTTCCCATTTGCGATACTCCATCATCACGGGGGGCGCCTGAACGCTTCCGCCCGCGTTCCGCACGGCCCGTGGCGTGAAGCCAGAGCCGTCAAGCACGTAGGCCAACAGGCTTTCCGTATCCTGCGGAAAGAGATGGCCGTATCCCAGACGGGCAGCAAGCTCCGCGAGGATAAGAAAGTCGTACCGTGCATCGTTGACGGGCGCAGCGAGCTGCTCGCGTATGCGAAACACGGAGTCGTAGACCATGTATGATTCCGTCTCGTAGTAAGTGCATGCGGGAAGGACTATATCGGCGTAGGCCATATCGGCCGTCCACTGGCGGTCGACGCAGACGAAGAAATCGAGGCCGGCCAGGGTCTTGCGCCAGACTTGCGATGCCGGCCAGGACGTAATGAGCGACGCGCCGAGGCTGAATAATGCCCGTATGCGGTAAGGGTCCGAGTGGAGCACGGCCTGCGGCAGGGCTATCGCATGGAACTCGCCCCGATAACGCGTGTAGACAGGGAACCTGTTGTGGCCGGCCGCCTTCGAGGCGTTCGGGTTGGCGAGCAGGCCGGCGCGGTTTATGGGGAACATCGAGCCATTCATTTTAAAGCACTGTCCGCCCGGCACGTCCAGGTTGCCGGAGAGGGCGAGCAGGGTAAAGACCGCGCGCACCGTCTGGACGCCGTTCCCGTTGTATTCAAGGCCCGCGTACATAACGGGCGCTACGCCGTCTGCAGCCGCCAGGCGCCGCGCGCAGGACCTGACCGTCTCCGCAGATACGCCCGTGATGCCCTCTACGTAGTCGGGCCTGAAGTGCTGCACGTACTCGCTGAACGCATCGAAGCCCGTAGTCCAGTTACGGGCGAACGCCTCATCGTACAACTCTTCCTCGATGAGGACGTTGCACATGCCGAGGGCCAGCGCGCAATCCGTACCTGGCCTCGGGTGTATCCATGAGGTGCCGGGCCAGCGTGCTAGGGAGGTCTTCCTGGGGTCGATGACGATTATTTCGGCCCCGCGCCTGCGGGCGGCCTCGATCTTGGGCAAGTCGTCCGGCGGGCAGTGGGCGGCCGGGTTCTTGCCCCATATCAGGACGAGCCGGGCGCGGTCGATTTCGGCGAACATGTCGATATACATGCGGCCCATCGTTACATGGGGGGCGATCATGGCGAAGGCGACGTAGCAGAGGGCGCCGACGCCCAGGGTATTGGGCGAGCCGTAAGGAAAAAGCACGCTCGAGGCCGACGAGACCGCGACTCCGGCAGGCTGGAAGACGTCGCAGAGCGCCCGGTCGAAGCTGCCGCTGCCCGTATAGACGGCCGCAGCCTCCGGACCCGATTCCTCGCGTATCCGAAAGAGCTTTCCGGCGATCTCATCGTACGCCTCGTCCCAGGAGATCTTCTTGAAGTCGTAGGAGCCTTTCGGCCCCACCCTCCTTAACGGATGGGCGATTCTGTGGTCGGAATAGACGATCTCGGGCGAGTGCTCCCCGACCTTGCAGATCATGCCGAACGGCGAAGTCTCGTCCGCCCGCACTGCGCTTATCCTGCCCGCCTGATCGTAGGAGACGATCACCCCGCAACCTGCCGAGCAGATGCCGCATATGCCTGCTTTCTCGTTCCTGCGCGTTGCCATTGTTCACCTTCTCCTGGGTATTGCGAATCGAAAAAGCGCCCTGCCTTGCACCAAGGGCGCAAAACAAGCGTCAGGGCCCGCCGCCGTTGCGGGGCACGGACGTCCGGTGCGCTCCATCCTTGACATAGAGACCGACAGCGAAATAGGATGCCCCGTCCTTCCAGACGTCGAGGGCGCGGAAGCCTGCCCTGCCTGCCGTCTCCGCGAACCCTTCAACCGTGTATTTGTAAGAGTTCTCAGTGTGCAGCCGCTCAAGGGCATCGAAGAAGACCGCCTCGTTCGCTACCGTAACGCGCTGGGCGGCAAGGCTCTCCAGGTACATCTCCACACGCCCCATGCCTTCATTGCAGACGGCCACGTGCCGGAACTTCGCCAGATCGAAGTCGGCGCTCAACTCCCTGTTGAGACGGGCGAGCAGGTTCAGGTTGAAAGAGGCGGTCACACCTTCGGGATCATCGTAAGCGCGGCTTAGAACGCCGCCGTCCTTCCGGAGGTCGTAGCCGATCAGAAGGCAGTCGCCTTCGTCCAGGAAGTCGTGGAAGCGGGTGAGGAGCCGGACCGCCTCAAACGGGTCGAGGTTGCCGATGCTTGAGCCGGGGAAGAGGATCAGGCGCCTTCCGGCCGGCGGCACGATGGGTTTGATCGGGTCGAGCCCCTCCATGAAGTCCATTGCAACCGCGTGAACGGCAACGCCGGGAAAGGTGCGGGCGATATCTGCGGCCCTGTCGCGCAGGTATTCGCCGGATATATCCAGCGGGACGAAGGACGACACCCGGCCCGTAGCGAGCAGGGTACGCGGACCTTGGCGCAGGCGCCTGCACCCGGCTCTATAATGCACAAGCGGCTCCCCAGCGGCTCCAGCATGGCGGCTGCGTAGCGCTCCAGAATGGACGTCTCGGCGCGGGTAACGTAATAGGCGGGCAGCTCGCAAATGAGGTCGAAGAGCCTCGACCCCTCAACATCGTAGAGGTATTTCGGCGGGATCGCCTTCGGCGTCTTCCTGAGGCCCTCGAGCACCTCTTCCTCCATGGGCCGCGTGCCGGCCTCCATCTGCGTGAAGCGCGTGCGCACGCCGCGTCCCACGGCCCCTGTCAGCTCCGCTCGGTTTGCCTCCATGGCCGGTCCCTCCTTCAAAGGAGCAATATAATCACTCGGTTCTGCCATGTATACCCGTGCAAGGCTTTATACGCGAAGGCGCCGGCCCTAGCCGCGTTAGCCTGCGCCGCTATTGACTTTTCCCAACGATCGTCGTATAAATCTAGTCGGCTTAGTAAGGGGAGAGCAATGAACGGGAAAAAGACTTTGAAGACTATCGTCGTACTACTTGGGATAGTCTTCCTTCTCAGCATCCTGACGGTTGAGTCCCATGCCCGCGAGCAGGGCGGGCTGGCAGCCAAACTGCCCACCATCATCGACGGCACCATCGAGTTTGCGGTCGCAATTAACGACAAAGTCGAGTTTGACGTATTCAGACCCATAGAGTACCTCCCCCTTTCCCAAGAGATGTTTTTCGTCGTTAAATCCAGTACGCCTCCCCAGGTGTACAGGGGTCCTCCGCCCCCCGCAATTTAGCCCGATCATTTTCCCTGGAAACACAAAATGTTTTGTACATACTTTTGGGTCTCGCCGCTTGATGTAAAGGCGACAGACGGGGTGTTAACGGCAATCCGTTGGGGGGAACGGAAGATGAAGAAAGCGCTTGCCCTTGCCGCAGTTGTGCTCATTCTCCTCACCGTGGGGGGGACGGCTTCGGCCCGTGGCGGCCATGGTGGCGGTGGCCACGGCGGCGGGCACGCCCACCACGGCGGCGGCCATTGGGGAGGCCGGGCTTATGCAGGCGGGACGGCATTCGGCCACCCGTATTACGGTTACTACGGGGCATACCCCTATTCGACGTGGGTGCCCGGATACTGGACGGAAATGTGTACACCGGAATATTGCGAGCGCGTTTGGGTGCCCGGCTACTGGCGGCGCTGGTAAAAGGTGTTTTGTGCATAATTCTTGCAAGATGGCTTATCGTGAGTAAGGAGATGCCCATGAAAACAAGGCTTTTTTTGCCCGGCTTTTTTATGATGCTTCTTCTTTTCGGCGTTGCGTCGTTTTCGGAAGCCGCAGGGCCGGTTACCTGGCAGCAGGTCAGGGACAGGTTCATCAGCACCAACCCAACCCTCCTCGCGGCACGCATGGGCATCGAAGAGGCCAAGGCGCAGGAGATCACCGCCTACATGCGCCCTAACCCGCAATTCACGGCCGCGACCGACTACATCCATCCCTTCAGGTCGAACGGCGCCCTCCAGGACGCCCAGCCCTCGATTGCGCTCTCGTATCTCATCGAGAGGATGAACAAGCGGGGCCTCAGGCTGGAGACGGCGCGGAAGGGGACATCGGTCGCCGTATCACAGCTTGCCGACCAGGAGCGGACGCTCCTGTTCGCACTGCGGAGCGCCTTTATACAGGTCTTGCAGCAGAAGGCCATCCTGGCCCTTGCACTGGACAACCTCGCCTATTACGACCATGTGATCGACGTCGGCAATGAGCGGTTCAGGGTGGGGGACATATCAAGGGTCGAGCTCGACCGCCTCCAGCTCCAGCGGGTCACCTACGAGTCGGATTTACAGACGGCGACCGTCAATCTACGGACAGCCAAGATCCAGCTTCTCATGCTCACGAACGACCGGACCCCCGTCGACCAGTTTGACGTGACCGGACCCTTCGATTTCAGCGAGGCGGTCCTGCCCCTTTCCGATTTGCGGCAGACCGCCCTGGATACGAGGCCGGACCTTAAGGCTGCGGCCCTCTCCATCGAGCAGGCAAAAAGCGCCTACAGCCTCGCAAGGGCGAATGCATCGACGGACCCGACCGTCTCGCTCGACGGCGGCCGCCTGGGGCAAAACACCGGGGGGGCGTACGGCTACAGCTACGCGGGCTTTTCGATCAGCATTCCCCTGCGCATCTTCGACCGTAACCAGGGCGAGATACTCCGCACGAAGCTGGACATCACCCGCAGCGAAAGGCTGCTCAACGCGACGGAAGCGCAGCTTTACGGCGACGTCGATTCGGCTTACGCGATCTTTACGAGCACCATCGCGCTGCTCAAGCCCTATAAGGCCCGGTATCTCCAACAGGCGGCCACGGTCAGGGAGACGGTGACGTTCTCCTACGAGCGCGGCGGGGCCTCCCTGCTCGAATTTCTGGACGCGACGCGCGATTACAGGTCCGTGCAGACGGCCTATCTCAACCTGGTCGGCTCTTATTTGGCGGCCGCCGCACAGATGAACCTGGCGGTAGGCCGGGAGGTTATTGAATGAAACGTATGGTTCTCGCGGCATTCCCCTGCCTGGTTCTGCTCCTTTTCCTCGCCTCGTGCGGCCGGAAAGGGGAAGCAGACCTCGGTGCGCCTCCTCCGGCCCAGGTCGAGCGCGAGCAGGACTCTACTGTATTCAAGGTGGCCCGTCCGGAGCAGTTCCCCCTTGCTACGGCGGGTGAGCATAAGGCTGCGCCGGAGCTGACCGTCACCGGCGTTGTCACCCCCGACGTCGCCCGCTCGGTCCCGGCCATATCGCTGGCCTCCGGCCGCGCCCTTGAGGTGAAGGCGCGACTGGGCGACACCGTGCAGAAGGGACAGCTCCTTATGCGGGTAAAAAGCAACGATGTTGCGGCAGCCTACGCGGCCTACCGGAACGCGACATGCAGCGAGCAGCTCTCCAAGCTCCAGGTCGAGCGCGCGAGGCTGCTTTTCGAAAAAGGCGCTATTGCAAAAAAGGACCTGGAAATAGCCGAGCAGGTGGAAGAGTCTAACCTCGTCGTCCTCGACGCCGCCGTCCAGGCGTTGCGCATCCTCGGCGTGTCTGACCTGAAAAACCACCCGAACGGGGTCGTCGACGTCTACGCGCCCATATCGGGCGTCATCATAGAGCAGAACGTTACAGCAGGCGCCGGCGTGAAGACGCTCGACAACTCGCCGAACCTCTTCACCATCGCAAACCTGGACAACGTCTGGCTCATGTGCGACGTTTACGAGAACAACCTTTCCTTCGTCCGCCTCGGCGACTACGCGGACGTCCGCCTCAACGCATTTCCCGACAAGGTTTATAAGGGAAGGGTCAGCAATATAGGGCCCATCCTCGACCCTAACATCCGCACGGCGAAGGTCCGGCTGGAGATGCCCAACCCCGTCCGCCAGATGAGTATAGGCATGTTCGTTACGGCCACGTTCTACGGGCAGCAGGAGGAGACGTTCACGACGGTCCCCGCGTCCGCAGTCCTCCACCTGCACGACCGCGACTGGGTCTACGTCCCGGCGGAGGCCGGCCAGTTCAGGCGCGTCGAGGTGCGGGGCAGGAAGATGCTTGCAGGCAACGTGCAGGAAGTGACGGGGATAAGCCCGGGCCAGAAGGTGGTTGTTAACGCGCTGTCGCTCCAGGCGACGGCGGAGCAGTAAAGATGATATCGGCTGTAGTCGATTTCGCCCTGAGCACAAGTGGTTCATGGTCCTCGCCTTCGCCGTTTTCCTGTTCTTGGCATAGGGGTCGTGCAGTTCCAGCACCTCTCCATCGAGGCCTATCCAGACGTGGCCAACAACTATGCCTGGATCATCACGCAGTGGCCCGGCAGAGCCGCCGAGGAGGTGGAACAGCAGGTAACCATCCCCATTGAAAACACCATGAACGGCATACCCTACCGCACGTACCTGAGGTCCGTGTCGATTGCCGGATTATCGGTCGTCATCATAACGTTCGAGGATAACTCGGACAATTTCCAGAACCGGCAGAGGGTGCTTGAGCGCATCTCGATGGTGACGCTGCCTTCCGGCCTCCAGCCGAATATCGGTCCCGACTTCAGCCCCGTGGGGCAAATCTATTTCTTCACGCTCCGCAGCTCCAACCCGGCTTATGACGCCATGGAGCTGAAGACCCTGATGGACTGGACCCTCGTGAAGCAGTTCAAGTCGGTGCCGAACGTGGTGGACGTCGCGCCCTTCGGCGCGCCGACGCGCGAGTACCAGGTGCGGGTGGACCCCGATAAGCTCGTCTCCTACGGCCTCTCCATCGGCCAGGTGGAGCAGCAGCTCACGAACAACAACGTTAATGCGGGCGGCAGCTTCATCGAGGCGGGCATGCAGCAGATCAACGTGCGCGTGGTCGGCCTCGTGCACAGCGTACAGGACATCGAGGATACGGTCATCACGGCGAAAAACGGCACTCCGGTGCGCATCAAGGACATCGCCGTAGTGGCGCAGGGCCCCAAGATCAGGCTGGGCCAGTTCGGCAGGGCAATCCACCGGGCGGACGGCAAGATCATCGACAACGACGACGTCGCCTCCGGCATAGTCCTCATGCGGAAAGGGGCGCCTTTCGACGAGACTATCGTCGGTGTCGAGAAAAAGGTCAAGGAGCTGAACAACGGGATACTGCCGCCTGGCGTGAAGGTCGTCCCCTTCAACGACCGTGGAGACCTCGTCCATTACACGACCCACACGGTGCTACACAACCTGACGGAAGGCTTCATCCTCGTCACGATCGTCCTCCTCCTCTTTTTGGGGAGCGTCAGGGGTGCTATCGTCGTCGCCTTGACCATCCCATTCGCCCTCTTCTTCGCTGCAAGCTGCCTGCACCTCAGCAGGATACCCGCAAACCTCCTCTCGCTGGGCGCGCTCGACTTCGGCATGGTGGTAGACGGCGCGATCGTGATGGTAGAGAATATCATCCGCCACATAGGCCATAAGGACCCCGGCGTCTCGCTGCCCGACAGGATCAGGGCCGCAGCCCACGAGGTGCAAAGGCCCGTCTTCTACGCCATCCTCATCATCATCACCGCCTACCTCCCCATTTACACGCTCCAGAGCGTCGAGGGGCGTCTTTTCAAGCCGATGGCCCTGACGGTCGGGTTTGCCCTCCTGGGCGCCATGATATTCTCAGTAACGCTCGCCCCCATACTGTTGAGCTTCCTGTTCCGCAAAGAGACCCCGGAATGGCATAACCCGGTGGTTACGCACGTCACCCGGCTCTACCGATTATCTCTCACCTGGTCCATCCATCACCGCAAAGCGATGATCGCCGTTGCGGTATTGACGCTGTGCGGCAGCGTCTACCTGGTCGAGAGCGGCGTTATCGGCTCCGAGTTCCTGCCCCATCTCGACGAAGGCTCCATCTGGGTGCGCGGGACGCTCGCGCCCAGCACAGGGCCGAACGAGTCGATTCGGGTGGCAGACCGAACCAGGATCGCGCTTGCCGGTTTCCCGGAAGCCACCCAGGTGACGAGCCAAGCGGGGCGGGACGACGCCGGGCAGGACTTCACTGGGTTCTTCAACACGGAATACTGTGTTAACCTTAAGCCCAAGAACAAATGGCGCCCTGTCTTCCACCAGGATAAAGACAAACTGATCTCCGCGATGAACCGGGAGCTGCAAAAGATACCCGGCGTGATCTGGAACTTTTCCCAGCCGATCCAGGACAACATGGAAGAGGCCGTAAGCGGCGTCAAGGGGCAGCTCGCGACGAAAATCTATGGCGACGACCTCCGGGTGCTGGAGGAAAAAGGCGAAGAGATCGTAAAGATAATGAGGCAGCGTGAAAGGAATCAAGGACCTGGGCCTTTTCCGGGTCGTCGGCCAGCCGAACCTGAATTTCGTCGTCGACCGCGAGCAAGCCGCCCGTTACCAGATAAACGTCGCCGACGTTCAGGACGCTATCCAGACCGCAGCCGGAGGCAACGCACTCACCCAGGTGCTCCAGGGCGAGCAGCGCTACGATCTCGTTATGCGCTACCTTCCGGCCTACCGCGATACGAAGGAGGCGCTTGAAAAAATCCGCCTCCTCAGCCCTTCCGGCGAGAGGGTTTCCCTCGCCCAGCTTTGCAAGATCGAGACGAAAGACGGCGCCGCACAGATCTACCGTGAAGGGAACAGGCGCTACGTCGCAGTCAAGTACAGCGTCAGGGGGCGGGACCTCGGCAGCACGGTCGAGGAGGCGATGGAAAAGGTGCAGAAGCAGGTGAAGCTGCCTTACGGATATACGATAAGCTGGATGGGCGAGTACGAGAGCCAGAAGCGCGCCGAGGCACGCCTGCTCATCATCGTGCCCGTCACGATCTTCTTCATATTCATGATTATTTACGGCGCTTTCGGGTCGGCAAAGTGGGCTTGTCTCCACATGGTCAACGTGGCGGTGGCGCGCATAGGCGGGCTTCTGGCTCTCCTAGTGACGGGCACCCATTTCAGCGTCTCCTCGGGGGTGGGGTTCATGGCCTTATTTGGCTGCTCCGTCCAGACAGGCGTCGTTATGGTGGAGTATATCAACCAGCTCCGCTCAAGGGGCTATTCGATCACGGATGCGGCCGTGGAAGGGGCGACACGCCGCTTGAGGCCCATCATGATGACGATGCTCGTGGCGACGCTTGGGCTCCTGCCGGCCGCGATGTCGCATGCCGATAGGGTCCGACTCGCAGCGGCCTTTCGCCATAGTCATCGTTGGGGGGCTGATCGCCGACCTTTTTATCGAGCATTTACCTGCTACCCACTTTTTACGTCTGGTGGGCGCGCCCGACCGACCACCTGCCGAAGAAGGAAGAGTCTATGCCTGTAGACAAGACCGGACGACGACGCCTAAAAAGGCCGGTCGCGCCACACTGCCCGATTATTTCGATTGCTTGTCGTCGGCATATGGACCCTGAAGGCACTAAAAGGGTCATTTGTCTGCCAACGAGACAGATTTCTATTTTAAATATTGCTGCACCGCTGTAGAATTAGTGCGTGAAAAGATGATCGAGGATGTGCTCTTAGTCATAAGGGCCTGCCTTTCGGCTGACGCCGCCGCCTGGAAGGTTTTTTTCACCGAATACGCGCCCGTTGCTATTAACATCCTGAGCAGGGCGATCCCGGATTTGTCCGCCCACGAAAAAGAAGACATAGCTCAGAACACGTTTTCCAAGCTCCTCAAAGGGGGCCTCCGGAACTTCCGCGGCTCTACCAGATACGAATTCCTCGCCTATCTAAAGCAGATCGTTCTCAATGAGGCGCGCACGTATCTTAAGTCGGAAAAGGATTGGAGGGGTAGATTATCTTTCGACGAGGAGGCGGACCGCGGCCGGCTGGGCTCCTCCGAGGAAGTAACGGACGGGAATGCGGAGCCCTACAGCGTGACGAAGCGGGAAGAGCAGATGCAGATAATAAACACAGTGCTCGAAGGCTCGCCCCTCGAAACCAGGCAGGTGCTCCTTATGAAGATGGAGGGATATAAAGACAGGGAGATCGCGGATATCCTTGGTATCTCCCTGGGCACGGTTGCCTCGCGGTATGCACGCGTAAAAGAAAGGATCAAGGTATACTCGGTAGGGAAGACGGAACCCTAGTTCTTACCGCCCGATCAGCCGCCGCAACATCTCCGCGGAGCCCGCGTCGAGCGCCTTTAGCCTGTCGTATGCCGCCATCGCCTTCTTTTTGTTGCCCTGCGCGAGGCTGGGCAAGGCCTATCTGGTACTGGGCCTCGGCGTCCTTCGGGTTCGCGCCTACGATCTTTTCGTATTTCCCGATTGCAGCGTTGTATTCACCCTTCATTTGCAGGCACATTGCAAAGCTGAAGAGGGCGTCGGCGTTCTCGGGCTCGATTTTCAGCGCCTCCTCATATTCCGCTGCCTCGAGCTCGGGCAGCCCTTTCTTATAATACGCGTAGGCTAGCTCCATGCGGGCGCCAAAAAGGTTCGGGTTTTGCGAGAGCGCCTTCTTCAGGCAATCGATCGCCTCGTCCCACAGCTCGGCATCACGCGCCAGGATGCCTTTCATGTAGAGGTCCAAAGCTTCCTGTGAGAATTTCATGTCCTTCAGCTCGGCTACCGGGATGGCCCTGCCTTCCGCAGCTATCTGCCCCGCGTCTCCGACCGGTACGGCCAGGTTTATGCTCTTCTCCCCGGTAGTGACGAGGCCCACCAGTCTCCCCTGTTTGTCTATGATGGCCCCACGCGAGCCCTTCTCACGGAGCGTGACGAGCTGGATATAGCGCATCGGCCGGTCGCTGCGCCTGCCGGGCATGGCGCTGACTGCGCGCACGGCCGATTCCCGCACCCGCCCGTCCGCCGGGAACCGGTCGGTGACGAGAAACACCGTCTCCCCTACGGCCACCCGGCTTATGTCCGCAACGGGCATGGAGGGGAGCGATTCGTTGTCTATCTTCATCACGGCGAGGTCCCTGTCCTCGTCCCGCCACACATTCGCGGTTTGAAACGTCCTTCCGTCGCTTAAGGTGATCCGGATGGTGCTTGCGCCGGCCAGGAAATGGAGGCTTGACGCAATGAGCCCGGCCGGGTTAACTACCACGCCGTTCGTGGCTCCCATTACGCCCCCTGCATCGTCCAGGGCCTGCACGCGGACGAAGGAGCGGGCATCGATGAGGGGGATGCCGGAAGGGGTGGACGGCTTAAGGAAGACATAAAGGCAGATTATAACTACGCATGAGGCGATCAGGCCGACGGCCCCGTACCTCCATCGCCCGGACAGGGTTGCAGCAAGGGCCTTCAGGCTGGCGACGAGCTGTAATCCGCGACGGCGTTTCGGCTTCTTCTTCCGCTCCTCCGGGCACAGCCTTTTTAGCCTGCCGTAAAACCTCAGAGGAAGCTTCATCGGGAGCCGCTCGTAATAGAGCATCTCCATCATGTCGTTGAGCTGCTTTACGCAGTACGGACATGCGAGCAAATGGCTCGATGCGGCCTGCCTTTCCTGCGGCCGCAGCTTCCCTTCCGCGAATAGGCCGAGGGTGGCAGGATCGAGGCAATCCTCTCCCCTGAATCCATCGATCCCCGGTAGTCCTCTCGTTGTCCCGGATGTGGTCATTTTAGCGCCGATACTATATATAAGACTCGGATTTTGCTGTTTTTCTTCCTTGATTTCAAAAAAATTTCATCATTCATCCAATCGGGCGGGGATTAGTGCCTTTTTTGGAAGCGGGGCGCGGGCAAGGGAAGAATATGGTTACGCCCGGTCGAACGGGATTGATTTGTGCAAAATGGCTTACTGCAGCCAGGGCCTTAGTTGACTCAGGTAGGTCTCGGGGAGGCCGCATTCCTTGGCGGCCGAGAGGATCTGTTCGAGGTAGCCGGGCCTGGGCTTCCCAGGCTTGCTGTCTGCCGCCACGTAAACGAGGGCATTCACCTTGTTGCCGTCCGGCATCTGCACGTCGACGTATTCCCGCCGGTAGGCGCCGCTTTCAACGCCCTCGTAACGGTCAAGGGAGCGCTCGTCGCTATCGGAGATTTGCCAGAGGAGGCCGAGCACGGCCGAAGACCGGTCCGGCACCACAGTGGCGACACCGTGCGAGTTGATTATAAACTTGTGGAAGGCAAGCGTAGCGGTGCCGACCGTTGCCGCGCGCTCGCACCGGGTGCTCATCTGCACAAGGTCCATATTCGAGCCGTAAGCGAAGTAGAGGACCAATAGCAGACTCCAGGATATGCAGGCGCGATTTCCCATCTTATGAGCACGGCCGAACCCGCGCGTCGCGAGCTTAGTATTCGGGGGTCTCCTCGTCGACCTCGTCGCCAGGCTCGATGTCGCCCTTTAGGACCCCGTCCATCCAGTCGGCCTGCATCTTGCCGAGATACGAATCATCGAGCAAATACCTCGCCTCGTGGTCTGGGTGGGCCTCACGCTCCGGGTCGTCCCACATCACCTTGTACGCATTGAAGCGGTTGGCGAAGCGCGCCCAGAACCGGGGCGCGATCTCGTTGTCGATCCGGTCCCTGTCATGCCGCATGAGCGCCGTCTGGTACTCCTCGCTCAAGAGCGTCAGCAGCTCGTCGTCCGGTCTCTGCTCGTCCGAAACGGGCAGCATCGCGTTTACGTCTAATTTGTTTTTGCGGGCTTTTCTTGCCATGTGCCTCTAAATCAAAAGGTAAGATAGACCTAGGGCCATGTCAACGAGCGTTCTAGTCGATACGGGCACGCCCGGTTTGGAGAACCGGTGAGGAAAGGCACGGAGTCGACCTCGGTGTTGAACTGGGTTGTGTGTCTGCGGTCGACCCCGCACCTTGAGCAAGGGGAAAGACGTGGGACGCTTGCGAGTTGTTCAGTCCTCTTCTCCATTGCGCGATCTTCCTGATGTCGAAGAGCATCGGGATCGCGAAGAAGAGGGACTGGCGGAATATCCAAGCCTGCTGCACTTGACACAAAACGTTAAAAATCCTGGCCATTCCGGAGGTGGCGAACAGGTTGATTACCGGGGAATATCTTTTTTCAGTCACAATCACTTTGCACTCTTCGACTTTAACTAAAGCAATGGCCGTGCCAAAAGCGAAGATATCGTGGAAGAGGCGAAGATTACAGGCGAAACCGGGCCCCCACACCGGGTGAGGGCCTGTCAGGGCGGGAAAGAAATGTCGAAAGCGACATTTCTTATCGACACTACTGTCGATAACGGTTATCGTGGCATACAGGCATCCCGGCGTTGGCGAAAAAGACAGGCAGCTATTTAATCATCGGCCAATAGCGCCCCTTTTTCTCGATCGACTCGACGGAGACTCCGTACAGGCCTTTCAGGGTTTTGGACGTGAGGATCGCCCCGGTCTCCCCCCTGGCCGCCACCCTGCCGTCCGACAGGGCCAGGGTATGGGTGAAAATCGGGAGGATTTCCTCGGGGTGGTGGGTTACGTATACGAGCGCCGGGAGGCTGCTCTTCTTGCCGAGGGACGACAGGGCGGCCAGCAACTTTTCCCTCGCGCCCAGGTCCATGCCCGCGCACGGCTCGTCTAGTATGAGCAGGTAGGGCCGGGCCATAAGGGAGCGACAGATAAGCACTTTTTGCTGTTCCCCTTGCGATAGGCTGCCGAATGTCTGCCTGGCAAGGCGGATGCAGCCGAGCGCCGAAAGGCGCCTGCGTGCCTCGGCCGCATCGCGGGCCGTAGGTTTCTCACCGGGGAGCGCCCAGAGTCCGAGCTGCGCGTATTTGCCCGAAATGACTGTTTCAAGGACGGTCTCGCGTACCGGTATATCTGCCTGGAGGCTCGACGTTACCCAGCCGATGCTTCTGCGCAAGGCCCCCATGTCGCTCGACGATTCCCCGTTCCGGTAGACCTTTCCGCCGGCGTTCGGCCAGAGGTATCCGCAGACGATCTTGAGGAGGGTGGTCTTCCCCGCCCCGTTCGGCCCGAGGATTGCCCAGTGCTCTCCGCGCTTTACAGCCCACGAGACGTTATCCAGGATCCTTTTCCCGTTGAGCGCGTGGCTCACGTTGCTGACATGCAGTAAAGGGGCGCCCATTAACTCTCCGTCTCTCCTGCCCCTGCCTTTTGCGTAACCAGGGGCAGCATGATTTAACACAAAAACCCCGGGTGTTTCAACAGGAGCGCTTCGAGGCGGGCCGTATAGTTGCAATCGATGGTTCTACAAAAATATACCTCGCCCCCCTGCTTTTGTTCTATAATATAGGTAATCGGCAGCGACGCCCGGCCTTGTCAGGCGTCCGCAGATCGCATGATTTCTCTTCAGGAGCGCCTTTAATGGGGAAGTTATTCGGCACTGACGGCATAAGGGGAGAAGCGAACCGCTATCCGATGAAATCGGAGATCGCCTTCGGAGTCGGGCAGGCGGTCGCCCACCTTTTGAGAAAGCAGCACCATCGGACCAGGATAGTCATAGGCAAAGATACGCGCATCTCCGGATATATGCTGGAAAGCTCGCTGGAGGCAGGCATAACCTCCATGGGCGGCCACCCCTATCTGGTCGGTGTCCTTCCCACGCCGGGTATCGCGTTTATCACTCAGAGCATGAGGGCCGATGCGGGCATAGTGATCTCCGCCTCCCACAACCCTTACGAGGACAACGGGATAAAAATATTCAGCGGCAGCGGCTTCAAGCTGAGCGACGACGAAGAGACCGCCCTGGAGGACCTTATCTTCAGCGGCGAACTCGACCGCATGCTGCCGCCCGCGCAGGAGATGGGGCAGGCATTCCGTATGGAAGACGTGAACGGCCGCTACATCGTTTTCCTGAAAAACACCTTTCCCCGCGATCTCTCAATGGAGGGGATGAAAATAGTGCTGGACGTCGCCAACGGTGCTACCTACAAGGTCGCCCCCATCTCCTTCACGGAGCTGGGCGCGCACGTCGAGGTCATCCATAACAATCCCAACGGCCTGAATATAAACGAGTATTGCGGCTCCCAGGACACGCGCGCTTTGAGCAGGAAGGTCATTGAGACGGGCGCCGCCGTGGGGCTGGCCTTCGACGGCGACGGCGACCGCCTGATAGCCGTGGACGAAAAGGGCGATACCCTGACCGGGGATCAGATACTCTTCATCTGCGGCTTTGTCATGAAGCAGCAGGGCCTGCTGAAGAGTAACCTTATAGTAAGCACGATTATGAGCAACCTGGGCCTGAAGGCGGCATGCCGCAAGCACGGTATCGACCTTCACGCAGCCAATGTCGGCGACCGGTACGTGCTCGAAGAGATGATCCGTCTCGGGGGCGCAGTCGGCGGCGAGGAATCGGGGCATACGATCTTCCTCGACCACCACACGACCGGGGACGGCATCATTACGGCCATGCAGGTGGTCGCAGCAATGGCGAGGACGGGCAAGCCCCTGTCGGAGCTCGCTGCAATGATGGAAGTTTTCCCTCAGAAGCTGATCAATATAAACGTGAAAAGCAAGCCGAGCCTCGATTCCGTGCCGGAGATCGGCCGGGCAATCCGGCAGGTCGAAAAGGAGCTTGGCGACGACGGCCGGGTACTCGTACGGTATTCGGGCACGCAAAACATGTGCCGGGTTATGGTAGAGGGGCCTTCGTCGGAGATGACGGAGAAGTATTGCAGCGGTCTGGCCGAGGTGGTCGAGGCTGCCATTGGCTGACGGTGGTTTTCCCCTGGTCGGCCGCCGCTTTTTCCGGGTTGTGACGCTCCCCCTGCATGCCTGATCCTGCCGCTAATTTACGAGCTTGTAAATACTATGACGGGCCGAGCGGTTTTGTCTTGACATAGTATTCTGTTGCGGATAAAATCTGCTCTTAGTTTTGTTACAATTTTCACAAAGTCAAAAAAGAGAGGTTCCCATGAAGCTGGAAGGTAAGAACGCTGTAGTAACCGGCGGCGGGAGGGGTGTGGGCCGCGCAATCTCTTTGGCGTTTGCGCGGGAAGGCGCAAACGTGGTTGTGAATTACGCGGGTAACGAGAAAGCTGCTAAGGAAGTAGTCGGGATGATTGAGGCGATGGGCAGGAAGGCCGTCGCAGTCCAGGGCGACGTGTCTAAGTGGGAGGATGCACAGAAAATCGTCGATGCATGCGTGCAGAACTTCGGCTCGGTGCACATCGTTATCAACAACGCGGGCATATCGAAGCCGGCCATGCTTCACAAGCTGTCCGACGAGCTGTGGGACGAGGTAGTCGACATACAGATGAAAGGTCCCTGGCACTGCATCAAGGCAGCGTCCAAGTATTTCATGGAGCAGAAGTACGGCCGGATCGTCAATGTCACGTCTGTTGCGGGCATCGTCGGGACGACGGGTCAGATCCATTACGCGGCTGCAAAAGGCGGGGTGGTAACGCTCACCAAGTCGGCCGCGCGGGAGCTTGCCCGCTATAACGTCACGGCGAATGTTATCTCCCTCGGCATCGTTACGACGGAAATGACGAGCACCCTGCAGAGCGACGAGAAGATGAAGGAGATCTATATGCGGCGGATCCTCCTGAACAAATACGCGGAGCCTGAAGACGTTGCTCCCGCGTTCGTCTTTCTCGCTTCCGACGACGCGCGGTACATCACCGGCCAGCTCCTGTGCGTAGACGGCGGCTACGGGATGACGTAGGATTGGGGATCGCGGGGCACACGGAGTCGAAGTAAAAATAATTAGGAGGTGTTGGAATGGCCGATGTACCAGGTTCAATCAAGACATGGCAAATGGTGAACCCGACCTCTAAGAACAGAGAGACGGGCGAAGTCACTGCCGGCAAGCTGCAGAAGACCGAGATACCCGTACCGGCCCTGAAAGAAGGCGAGGTGCTGGTGGAAGTCGCCGGCTGCGGGGTCTGCCACACAGACCTCGGCTACTTCTATGATGGCGTCCCTACCGTCAACAAGCCGCCGCTGACGCTGGGACACGAGATCAGCGGGACGGTCGTGGCGGGCGACGCCGCGTGGATCGGGAAAGAGGTCATAATACCTGCCGTTATGCCGTGCAGGCAGTGCATCCTTTGCAAGACGGGCAGGGGCAACAGGTGCCTCGTCCAGAAAATGCCCGGCAACAGCCTGGGCATCTACGGCGGTTTTTCCAGCCACATACCCGTACCATCGATCGACCTTTGCCTGGTCGCCGATAAGATGGGGTACAAGCTGGAGCAGCTTTCCGTTATAGCGGACGCAGTGACCACGCCTTACCAGGCGTCGAAGAGGGCCGACCTCCAGTTCGGCGACAACGTCATCGTCATAGGCGCGACGGGCGGCGTAGGCGTCTATATGGCGCAGACCGTCAAGGCATTGGGCGCGAGGACCGTCGTCGGCATAGCGAGGAACCCCGAGAAGCTGCAGAGGGCCCTCGAGTATGGCTGTGATGCGGTCATCAGCACAGTAGACAAGACGAACAAGGACATCGTGGGCGAATGGAGGAACCTCTGCAAGAGCAAGGGCCTCGCCAACACGGGATGGAAGATCTTTGAGGTAACGGGGACGAAGGCCGGACAGGACCTCGCGCTCGACCTCCTCTCCTTTGTCGGCAAGCTGATCATGGTCGGGTTCGGCATGGCGAAGAGCGAATACATGATGTCGAAGCTTATGGCGTTCGACGCCGAGATCATCGGGACATGGGGCTGCCTGCCCGAGTACTACCCGATAGTCCTCGACATGGTGCTGAAGAAGAAGATCGTCATAGACCCGTTCGTCGATGTGCGGCCGATGAGCACAATAGCAGCAACGTTCGACGAGATCCACAAAGCGGGTTCACCGGCAAAAAGGGTCGTCTTGAAACCGGATTTCTAAAAATCCACACTAATCAGGAGGGAACCATATGTCACTGAGCTGGATGCCAAGAGAACATGGACTTAAGGACCACAACAGGCACGGGAAAGAGAACTGGGGTACGGACGCCCCCTGCACCGTGTACGAAAAGAAGCCCCTGTTAGACCCGAAAGGGAACGTCGTTCCGGGCCTCTACACCGCCTGGATACGCCTGAACAACCCTGCCCAGTACAACTCCTACACCACGGAGATGGTGAAGGGTGTTATCGCCGGTTTCGAAAACTCCTCGACGGACCGCGAAGTCGTCGCAGTAGTCTTCACCGGCACGGGCCCCAACGCGTTCTGCACGGGCGGCAACACGAAGGAATATTCCGAGTACTACAGCATGCGCCCTGAGGAATACGGCTCCTACATGGAGCTTTTTAACAACATGGTTGACTCCATACTCATGTGCAAGAAGCCGGTTATCTGCCGGGTAAACGGCATGAGGGTAGCGGGCGGCCAGGAGATCGGTCTTGCCTGCGACATCGCCGTATCTTCTGACCTTGCCATCTACGGTCAGGCCGGTCCTCGTCACGGTTCCGCACCGGTCGGCGGCTCGTCCGACTTCCTGCCGTGGTTCCTCTCCGCAGAAGACGCGATGTGGAACTGCGTAAGCTGCGAAATGTGGTCCGCTTACAAGATGAAGGCAAAGAACCTCATCTCCAAGGCACTCCCCGTCCTGAAGGACGACAAGGGCGCATGGGTCAAGAACCCGCAGATCATTACCGACACCTACGTCAAGAACGGCGACATTGTGTACGGCGAATACAAGACCGGTGACGAAGCGAAGCAGGCGCGTAACTGGGTAAACGAGAAGCTGAAGAACAACGAATACGATTTCTCTCTGCTCGACGCGGAAGTCGATCGCATTGTCTGGATATTCGCGAACCTCTTCCCCGGCTGCCTCATGAAGTCAATCGACGGGATCAGGCAGAAGAAGAAGTCTTTCTGGGATGCGATGAAGAACGACCACAGGTACTGGCTGGCAACGAACATGATGGGCGAGGCCTTCCTCGGCTTCGGCGCCTTCAACACGAAGAAGATCACGGGCGTCGATACCATCGACTTCATCAAGAACCGCCAGCTCCAGGCCAAGGGCGAGATGATCGACGAGAAGTTCATGGAAGAAGTAATGGGCAAACCGCAGGCGAAGTAAGCGCGGCAAAAAGCAAAGGGGGGCATAACAGCCCCCCTTTTTTTCGCCCGGCCGCGCCAAAAAAATATGGAACTGACGGCCGCGCCGTGATAAATATTACGGGAACCGATACGTAAAATGCGGACACGGCCGCCAATAGACGGACTAACGGGGGGAACTCTGATGGCATATCAATATATAACCTATGAGAAGAAAGATAAGACCGCGACGATCACGCTCAACACGCCGCCGCTCAACTGGCTCACGATAGTCATGATGAGGGAGATCAACGACGCACTGGCAGACGTGAAGAAAGACGCGTCGCTCCAGCTTCTGGTCTTCAACCACGCGGGAGAGAAGGCGTTCTCCAGCGGCGCGGCTGTCGAGGACCACACCGAGGACAAAGCGGCCGAGATGATCAACCAGTTCCACCGGATGTTCCGCAACATGGTCGAGATCGACGTTCCGTCGGTTGCCCTCGTGAACGGCGTGGCCCTGGGAGGAGGGTGCGAGCTTATCTCTTTTTGCGACATGGTTGTCGCCTCCGAGAGGTCCAGGTTCGGCCAGCCGGAGATCGCAGTGGGCGTCTTTCCGCCTGTAGCGGCGGCGTGGTTCCCGAAGATCATCGGTCTGAAGAAGACTTACGAGCTTCTCCTGACGGGCAAGATCATAAGCGCCAAAGAAGCGGAAGCGATAGGGCTGGTCAACGTGGTTATCCCGACGGAAGGTTTCGCCGAAGGGGCGGCCAAGTTCCTGGGCGATCTGCTCAAGATGAGCAGGCCGGTTATGATCTGGACGAAGAAGGCGATAAAGGCAGGGTTGAGCCTCGATTTCGCGCAGTCGCTCAATGCCGCGGAGGTCATCTACCTGCAGGGCTGCATGACCACGAAGGACGCAAGAGAAGGCATCACGGCATTCCTGGAAAAAAGAAAGGCCGTGTGGAAGGATGAGTAAACCGTCTGCGATAGTGCTGACGCCCGCGAGCGAAATTCGGGCGCGGATCAAGAGACTGAAACCGCTTATAGAAAAAGGCCGCCTGGATGCGGCCTTTTTTCATTACAAGATCGACTACTATTATTTTTCCGGCACCATGCAGGACGGCTTCCTGTTCGTGCCCCTTACGGGTGCGCCCGTGCTCTTCATAAAAAGGGAGCTGAAAAGGGCCATGCAGGAATCGCCGCTTAATAAGGTGGTGCCCCTGACGTCGCTGGAGGAGATACGCCCGTTCGTCAAGGGTATGAAGAGGGTCGGCATGCAGTTCGACGTCATGCCCTATAATATGGTTATGAAGTACGAGAGCCTGCTTCCGGACCTGAAGTTTGTCGACGTCTCGCCGCTGGCCAAAATCGTGCGGAAGAAGAAGTCGCCTTTCGAGATCGGCATAATGGAAAGGGCGGCCGCCATATCGAAGAAGGTCTACGGCATGATACCGGAGCTTCTGACCGAGGGGATGAGCGAGATAGAGCTGGGCGGACTGATGGAGGCGTACGCAAAGCCTTTAGGCCACGAGGGCCTGCTGCGCATGCGGTCCCTCAACTACGAGCCTTACACCTGGCACATCCTTTCGGGCAGCTCGGGCAGCATCGTGAGCCAGTCGGATTCGCCGATGGGCGGCATGGGCCTGTCGCCTGCCTTCCCGGTCGGGGCAAGCCGCAAGAAGATGCGCAAGGGCGAGCCGATACTGGTCGACTTCGGCATCAACTACCACGGCTACCATATGGACCTGACCAGGATGTACGCCATCGGCCGGATGCCGGAGCGGTATGTCCGCGCCTACGAGGTGTGCAGGGAGATCGAGTACAAGGTGCTCGACAGGGCCGTGCGGGGGGCAAGCGCGTCATCGCTCTACGCGTACTCCGTCGAGCTTGCCGAAAAATCGGGCTTAGGCCCTTACTATCTCGGATATAACGGTTACAAGACCCATTTTCTCGGGCATGGCATAGGCGTGGAGCTTAGCGAGCTGCCCTATCTCGCCCCCAGGCATGATTACCCGATGGAGGCGGGGATGACCTTTGCCATCGAGCCGAAGATGGTCTTCCCCAGGGGCGGCGCGAGCGGCATAGAGGACACGGTGCTTTTGGAGAAGAACGGATACCGTATACTATCGGACGTGGATGACCGCATTGTCATCGTATAAGGTCCTTTTTTCAACGGGCTCGCTCTCGCATCTTTCTCTGAAAGAGATCTTTACCCTTGCGCGAAAGGCGGGCTTCGACGGCTGCGACCTCGTAATCCAGCGCCACTTGGACGATGAGGCGTACAGGGAGACGCTGGCCGAGGCGGTTTCCATCTTACCGGCCCTGGCGCTCCACGTGCCGTTCGAACGCTTGCGGTCCTGGGGCAATCAGGTGCAGGCCTTAGCAAAAAGCGTTGCCCTTGCGGACGAGTTCGATATACCCGTCGTCTGCTTCCACCCGCCGTCATGGTTCCACTTCGAGATCACCTTCATCCGGTGGTTCCGGAAGGTGAAGGACTTCCAGAAGGAGCTTGGGTGCTGCAAGTCCTGCGTGGCCCTGGAGAATATGCCCCTCGTGGGCGGGGAGATAAAGCGAAGGCCATACGTGCTCAACGATTTCAAGGACATGATCAAGTTCGGCACGCAGAGGAACCTTTACTTCACGTTCGACACCACCCACATCGCAACGTTCGAGCACGATGCGATCGACGCCTTCCGCCACTACGCGAAGACGGGCAGGCTGAAGCACGTGCACCTGAGCGACTACGCCGCAGAGCGGAGCCACCTTTTTCCGGGGACGGGCCACCTGCCGCTCGAGGGACTGCTCGATGCCATGGTAGATGCCGGATACGACGGCGCGGTGAGCCTGGAGGTTGCCCCGGACGAGATGCCGGAGGAGCCGGAAGCGCTGGAGGCGATGCTTCGCGAGGCCGTCTCTTTCCTTAAGCGGGCCGGATAAGGAAACGGATGGCGAATAAGCGCAAGACGGTTTTCATGTGCGATTCGTGCGGGCACGAGACGGCCAAATGGGTCGGCAAATGCCCGAGGTGCGACGAATGGGACACGATGCGGGAGGTCGAGGCGGTGCCGGAAGGCGCAGATGCAGGCGTCGTGGCGACGCCCGGTAATCGTCGAGGACGAGGAGTTCGTTGAAGAGAGGATTACCCTCGGCATCGACGAGATGGACCGCGTCCTCGGGGGCGGCCTGACGAAAGGCTCGTCGATATTGCTCGGCGGCGACCCCGGCATAGGCAAGACCACCCTCTCCTTCGCGGTTGCGGCCAGATTGTCCGACCTCGGGGTGAAGGTGCTCTACGTCTCCGGCGAGGAGTCGCTCAGGCAGCTCGCCGGGAGGAAAAAGCGCCTGGGCCTCAAATCGCCTTTCTCGCTTCTCGTGACGAACCGGCTCGACGACATCACGCAGGCGGTCGAAAAAGAGGACTACGGGCTGCTCATCATCGATTCGATCCAGTCGATTTATAATTCCAGGCTTGCCTTCCTGCCGGGCAGCACGAGCCAGATCAGGGACGTAAGCTCCAGGCTTATAAGGGAGCTGAAAAGCCGGGAGATCACCCACGTATTCATCGGGCACGTGACGAAGGAAGGGGCCATCGCGGGGCCGAAGATACTTGAGCACATGGTAGACACGGTGCTCTATTTCGAGGGCGACAGGACCATGCCCTACCGCATGCTCCGGGCGATCAAGAACAGGTACGGCCCAGTCGACGAGATCGGCCTTTTCCAGATGTCCCAGACGGGCCTCGTCAGCGTCGAGCCGTCCCTTTATTTTTTATCGGAGAGTGGCCAGGCCGGCCCTGGCAGCACGCTCTTTCCGCACGTAACCGGCTCGCGCCCGCTGGTGATGGAGGTGCAGGCCATCTGCCCCAAAACCAGCTTTTCCTTCTCTAAGAAATTATCGATAGGCTACGACGTGAACCGCCTATTCATACTTGTGGCGGTATTGGAGAAGTCGCTCGGCATGCCTTTTTCCGACCGCGACGTCTACGTCAACCTGACCGGCGGCATCAAAGTAGGCGAGCCGGGCATCGACCTCGCCATTGCCGCCTCGATACTATCCAGCCAACGCGACGAAACCTGGGGAGAGGCCGCGTTCTTCGGCGAGATAGGGCTGACAGGCGAGGTGAGACGGGTAGTGGCTGCGGAGATGCGGCTGCGCGAATGCGAAAGGCTGCATATAAAAAAGGTATTTTGCCCGCCGGCAGGGGAGACACCGCCGGGCATAGAGGTAGTCCCGATCAAGCACGTGCGAGAGTTGTACGGGCATCTGGCGAAGCAGGGCGCGCTGACGGGGACCGGAGCGCGCGGATAAGACAAAAAGGCGAAAAAGCAAATGCGGAGTACTGCGGGCGGCTGGACTCGCGCCTGCTGCGGGGCCGCGCTATGCGGCGCCCTGCTCAGCGCGTGCCCTCCGACGTTTACCACCATGCATCGTGGCACCTTTTCAACAGGCTTGGAACGTGGGGGTACCCGGCAAACCGAGTTTCAACTGATATGGGTTCGCCTCCGGCCGACGCACTTCACATTGCATCCACATATCGCGACCCCTTGAGGCGCTCCTCCGGCCGCGACCGCCGCTAACGGAGCAGCGATGCTGCGCATCCCTTTGGCGGCGGTAAGAGCGGGTGGTACGATAGGCATGGCGATGCATTCAACAGTATAGAAGCAAAAACTAAGCATATCGAACAACGTCATGTGTGAGAATTACTTCTTGAAATATTTACTTTATTTCATTTCTGGTTAATGCAATAGTACAAGTGGAGAGCAAAGGACTAAGAAAAACATGTGACCGAGGAGGAGAAAAATGAAGCAACCCTTGGGTCTCCTATTACTTGTTGCCGCCGTTATTTGCGCCGCTGGTTGTAGTACCACTTCGTCGGGTATCAATCGACAACAGATCGTAAATAACAGTCCGAAATCGTTGCCTTTCAAAGTCATCGTCAGTGAAAAGGGGAAAGACATAGAATCCGTAGGCACGGCTGAACAAGTGAATTATAAGGAACTGTTGCCTTTGTTTGGTCTTAGCAGCTTTGGTATTGCGCAGGCTCGCAAAAAACGAGACGGCCATCGCAGCAATCCAGGGTAGGTTTGCCGCGGGCCAGGCGTTTGAAGAGACGGGAAGGGCAAGGTGCAGCCCTGATTCCGGGGCAAGCATGGTCAAGCTCGAACTGCTTCATTTTAAACACTTCGGCTCTGCGAAAAAACCTGGTTATGTAGGAGTGAGCGGATTAATGCAATTCAGCTCAGAACTGATCGGCTCCCATCAGACGACGATCTCTTCGTACGCCTTTGTCTGGTACACAAAAGGTACTTTCTTCGCGAGCCAGGAAAGGGATATTCTACGCGAAATCATGGAAAACGCTCTTGAGCATTGGGGCCAGCAATTTGGTGACGTGCCATCAGCCGCAAAAGGTGTTACGGGTTTCCCCGGTCCAGGATCAGGCCAATTCACGGTTGGCACCGCTGACTACGTTTATGACATCTTCAAGCCGATCCCCGACAAAGTCGGTCCCAGATAGGGGATGTAGTTGACTAAGTTGACACGGGCAAGATAGCCCGCAGCAGGCGCGAGTCCAGCCGCCCGGAGTACTCCGTCTCCGCTTTCTTAGGATTGGCGATTCTTATAATCCGCGTACCGGAACCGCTTTACGGTTTCCACCTCACCCCCGCGCCGCAGCACCGCGATGTCGGGTAGGCCTATGCCGTTGAACGTTGTGTTCTTTACTATGCTGTATAGCGCCATGTCTGTAAAGACCAGCCTGTCGCCGCGCGCAAGCTGCTCTGTCGAATGAGTAATCGCCCATTACATCGCCCGCGAGGCAGCTTGGTCCGCCTATGCGGTATGTGTGCTTCTTTTCGCCGGGCGCGCCGGAGCCCAGGACTTGCGGCCTGTAGGGCATTAGAAGCACGTCGGGCATGTGTGTCTCTGCTGAGGCGTCGAGGACTGCTATCTCGCCGTCGTTCTCGTACTATGTCGATGACCGTTGCTATGAGCACGCCTGCGTTTAATACGCTCGCCTCGCCCGGCTCCAGGTAGACCTGCACGCCGTATTTTTTCTTGAAGGCGTTTATCAGGCTGACGAGGCGGTCGATGTCGTAATCGTCGCGCGTTATATGGTGGCCGCCGCCGAAATTTACCCATCGCAGACCTTCAATATACGGGCCGTACAGCCTTTCGAACGATGCGAGGACCCTTTCCATGACGTCGGAACCCTGCTCGCACATGGCGTGGAAGTGGAGGCCGTCCACCAATCCGCGCGCGCCGGGGAATTCACGGTCGAATATATCGTGTGTTACCCCAAGGCGCGAGAGGGGTGTGCAGGGGTTGTACATGTCATGTGCGATCTCGCAGTGTCCCGGGTTTACCCGCAGGCCGATCTCAACGCCTTTCTTCCGCGCGGCCTTTCCGTATTTTTCGAGCTGGTAAAACGAGTTGAATATAACGCAGTCGGAATACCTGAGAACGGCGGCGATCTCTTCTTTTTTATATGCAGGCGAGAAGGTGTGCACCTCGCCCCCGAATTTCTCACGCCCCAGCCTCGCCTCGTTCAGGCCGCTCGCGCATGTCCCGTCGAGGTACCTGCCCATCATCGGAAAGACAGCGAAGGAGGCGAACGCCTTAAGGGCGTGCAGTATCTTGCAGCCCGTCCGCTCCTTCACGTATTTAAGGACGCGCATGTTTTCTTCAATGAGGGTTTCGTCGAGGAGGTAAACGGGTGTTTTTATCGCGCCCGCCGCAATGGCGAGGAACCTTTTGTTTGCCGCTTCGAACCGCTTCTTTTTGGCTTCTTTTATGCCGACGGATGTTTTCAAGGAAGGGCTGCGTGCTCGACTACCTGCCACGGAAGGCCGTACTTGTTGAGCGCCTCCATGAAGCCGTCCGGGTCGAGCTGCTCTATGTTATATACGCCTATGCCTTGCCAGGCGCCGGTTATGAGCATCATTGCGCCGATCATCGCGGGTACTCCTGTTGTGTAAGCGACTGCCTGCGTGCCCGTCTCGGCGAATGCCTGCGCGTGGTCGCACACGTTGTAAATATACCTTGTGAGGGGCCTTCCGTCTTTTTTGCCGCTCATGATGTTGCCGATGACGGTCTTGCCGCTGTACGTGGGGCCGAGGGAGGCGGGCTCGGGAAGCAGGCTTTTCAGGAACCTGACGGGGACCACCTTGCAGCCTTCGTAGTCGACCTCGTCGATCCTCGTCATGCCTACGTTCCGGAGCACCCTGAGGTGATTGAGGTAGTTGTCGGAGAATGTCATCCAGAACCTTGCCCTCTTGATGCCGGGCATGTGGCGGACAAGCGATTCGAGCTCCTCGTGGTAAAGGAGATAGCTCTCTTTCGGCCCTGCTACAGGGTAGTCGAATGTGAAATGGACGCTGCTTTCCTCGATTATCGCGGGCGTCTCGGCCCATCCGCCATTATCCCAGTGGCGCACGGGCTGCGTCACCTCGCGGATGTTGATCTCCGGGTTGAAGTTCGTCGCGAACGCATGTCCGTGGCTGCCTGCGTTGCAGTCGAGGATGTCCAGGTAATCGATCTCGTCGAAGAGGTGTTTTTGCGCGTACGCGGTGAAGACGTTCGTCACGCCGGGGTCGAAGCCGGAGCCCAAGAGCGCCATGATCCCTTTTTGCCTGAACCTCTCCTCGTATGCCCATTGCCAGCTATATTCGAAATGGGCCTCGTCCGGCGGCTCGTAGTTTGCGGTGTCAACGTAGTCCGTGCCCGTCTCCAGGCAGGCGTCCATGATGTGTAAGTCCTGATACGGGAGGGCGAGATTCAGGACCAGGTCCGGGCTGAACCGCATGATAAGGCGCGCCAGCTCGGCAGTGTTGTCGGCATCGATTTGCGCGGTCTCGATCTCCCTGCCGTATTTTGCGCGAATCGCCTCTTTGATCGCCTCGCATTTTCCGATGGTCCTGCTCGCGACCATGATCGCCTTGAAGACGTCCGGGAGCTGCGCGCATTTGTGCGCGGCAACTGTCGCCACGCCGCCTGCCCCTATAATCAGTATCCTTCCCTTGCGTTCTCTGTTGCTCATCGATTAAGTTGTCTCTCCTGTCAGCATAAAAGCATGAGGATCTCACGCGCGACCTTGGCGGCGCAAACGGAAGAAACGAATGACGCGTCGTAGTCGGGCGCAAGCTCCACGATGTCGGCACCCACGATGTTCAGGCCTTTCAAAGCGAGAAGGTATTCGATTGCCTCGTTGAACGTGATCCCGCCGGGCTCGGGCGTCGTGACTCCGGGGGCCAGCGACGGGTCGAAGACGTCCAGGTCGAACGTCACGTAGACGGGTAAATCGCGGCGCAGGCGATTCGTCAGGGCGGCGGGCGAATCGATGCACGCGAGGCCCTCGAATTCTTCCCGCGTACCGGAGCGTATCCCTATGTGCAGCATCTCTTCTATGCCCAGCTCTTTGACGCGCCTCATGACCGTCGCGTGGGAGAGCCTCTGGCCTTCGTAGTCGTCCCGCAGGTCGCAATGGGCGTCGAAGTGGACTACCTGCACGCTCGCGATACGACCCGTTACGGCCTTCATGATAGGGTATGTGACGAGGTGCTCGCCGCCGAAAACGAGGACCTTCCCGCCCGCGCTGTATATCTCATCTACTGCTTCTTCTATGACGTCGAGTGAATAGAGAAGGTCCCCGTTGCGAAGCTCGAGGTTGCCGTCATCGCGGAACGCCATCTCTTCGAGGTCGCGCTTGAAATACGGGCTGTAAGTCTCGAGCGTCCATGACGCCTTTCTTATGCTGTCGGGGGCAAAGCGCGTGCCCGGCCGGAAAGACGAGGTGGCGTCGAGGGGGCACCCGAGCAGCGTCACCGCAGCGCGGCCGTCGCTCTTCTTCGACCCGATGTACATATTGTTGAAGACGCCTTTCATGCGATATTTTCCGGGAGATGCCGGGTAAGATGAAGGTCCAGGATGTGCGATGGCCCGGTATCGGTTACTTTAAGCCGGTACGCCGGTCGGTGCAAACAAATGGCCCTGCTGCAAGCAGCAGGGCATCGCATCCAAAGCAAGCATATGCGCATCTTGCCTTTCCTATGAAGCGGCCGGGGCTAATTCCACAAAACCACGCCCGCGAAAACGGCGCCCACGCTCTCGACTCTGTGCGTCGCCGAAATCGCCATTATCGTCTTATAAGGCCGTTTCCGGAACTCCATGCCTTTTCTTACCATCTCCTTGACCCGCTCCAGCACTACCTTTTCTTCTGCCCTTGCCGAATATTCCATTATGAGGCCCGCCAGGCTCGTGTCCTCCGGTATGCCTATTGCGACGGCAGCAGAAATGATTTCCCCAGGTACGTCGCTCGCGAGCGATGCATAGGCAACCGGCACGAGTGCTCCCTGCGGCATCGGCACGGGCGGCGGATTCAGCTCTTTGCAGCCGGGAGGAAGTATGCTGCTCATTTTCACGAGGTTGGTGTCTCCGACGCCGGAAGCCAGAAGGGCGCCGTCAAATGCATTGAGTAACGAGAATCCTTCGGAAGAGCCCCGGACAAGAAAAAACGTAGTTGGCGTTTGAATGATCACTTTCCCACCTCCCGAATTCTTTAATGCCTGGCAGCCTCAGCTACGCCCCATCCCCATCTGTCCGGCCGGGTCGGTCCTTTTCCTCTACGCGAAAACCACCCGGCGACAATTAAAAATTTGGAGGCGAAGATACCCAGAGGACCAATGCCCTCATCTTCCGCCTATTAATGAGGTAATGCTTTTTCGACGCCTTGAAGTAGAAGCATTCCCCCTTTCGCACCCTGTAAGTCTTCAGGCCGAGCATCACGTCGATAGTGCCTGACAACACGAAGCCGAACTCTTCTCCTTCGTGCGGCTCCTCCTCGTCCGTCGCCTCGCCGCTGCGCAGAGTAAGGAGCGCAGGGTCCATAAGCCTGTTCTGCGCGGCCGGGACGAGTATGTCGAACGTTTCGTTGCTCTCCCTCTCCAGCGTTACCCTGTCGTCCGGCCCGAACACGATCTTCTCGTCGAACCCCTCGTCGAAAAAGACAGACGCCTTCTGGTCGAGGGCGTCGAGTATGCCGAGAAGGCTTTCGACGGAGAGCGAAGTGAGATTCCTCTCTACCTGCGAGATGAAGCCCTTCGTCAATCCGGCGCGCGACGCGAGCTCCTCCTGGGTAAGCGACTTCGCTTGCCTCATCATACGTATCCGCTCGCCTATGCTCGATCCGCCGGTTTTCATCATGAACAGTAAACGCTCATCAAAAGTTTATTGTATTAAACTAAACCAAATTGAAAGCCGTGTCAACCAATTTTTATTTAACTTCCCGATGCAGTATGCTAAACTCATCTAAGGTACTAATTATGCTGGCAAATCAGGCAATAGTGCGCTTCCTGGAGCAAAGGGGGGCCACCCATCTTTTTCATTTGCCGGGGGTCCATACTCTCCCGCTGAACAGCGCCCTCGAAAACTCGCAGATCAGCGTACTCATGGCGAGGCACGAGGCGAACATGGCATTCATGGCGGACGGCTTTGCGAGGGCCTCAGGGGAGGCCGGGGTCGTCCTTGTCACGCCCGGGCCGGGCCTCGGCAACATCGTCACGGCCTGCATGGAGGCCCACGCGGACGACGTCCCAATGGTCTTTATCGTCATCGAGGCGGAGCGAAAGCGGGCAGACAAGGGGGTGCTCCACGGCATGAAGGCGCCGGAGGCGCTGCTTGCGGGAATAGCGAAGGCGGTCTTCGTCGTCTCCGAGGCAAAAGACGTGATCGGAAGCCTGGACGCAGCTTTCCGCGCAGCCACGTCAGGAAGAAAAGGGCCGGTTGCCGTATTTATCCCTTACCCTTTTCTCGAAAAAGAGGTTCCCTATCCGCCTTCCGGCGGGGTTGCCCGCGCGGAAAAGGCGGCCTCCTTCGATCCGGGCCCGCTTGAGAAAATAGTGCGAGGCAGCAGCAAACCCGTGATCGTCGGCGGGGGCGGCCTGCTCGACAAAGGCATAAACAAGCTGCTTGACGGCCTTTGCGGCAAATCGTCGATACCGTTTCTCGCGAGCGCGAGGGGGAAGGGCGCAGTCCGCGAGGACAGGACATACGCCTTCGGCAGCGTCATGGGCCGGGGCACGGCGAGGCGGATACTCAATGCCTCGGACCTCGTAATCGCGGTCGGCACGAGGCTCAGGGAGGTAGATACCAAACGGAGGGGCGTGAAGCTGCCCCACCTCGTCCACATAGACGTCGACGACCGATGGATAGGCCGGAATTACAGGCCCGAGGCGTCGATGACGGGCGATATGAAAAGTGCAGTGGAATCGCTTGCCGCAATCATGAAGGGCAGAAAGTCTTCATGGGACATGGAGGCCCTGGCCGCAGCGCGTGCGAAAGAGGAGGCAGCCCTCGAAAAAGAGAGCGAAGGTTTCCGCATCGTCAGGCGCATAAGGGGGAGCATCCCGGACGAGACGGTGACCGTCTGGGACCTCACGCTCATCTATTACTGGGCCGAGTTCCACTTCCCCGTCTACCATCCCCGCACGTTCATAAGCCCGAGGGGCATCTCCACGATCTTCTATGGGTTCCCGGCCGCAGCAGGCGCCTGCCTCGGAAAACCAGGCGCCCCGTGCCTCTGCGTCACCGGGGACGGGAGTTTCACCGCCCTGGCAGGGGAGCTTGCCACCATCCGGGCCCGTAATCTCCCGGTCGTTATTCTCGTTTACAATAATGGCGAGTACGGGCTCCTCGAAGGCTACATGAGAAAGCGCCACGGCATAGAAAAGCAGATGATGCTGGCGAACCCGGACCTTATCCGGCTGGCCGGCTCTTTCGGGATAAAGGCGAAGGCGGCGTCAAGCCTCGACGAGCTGGCGGCAGTCTTCCGCCGCGACATCAAATGGAACGAGCCTTACCTGATCGACTTCCGCTACCCGGAGATAGCCCCGCCGTGGGATTGATGTGTCGTGTCGCGCGTATGCAACTACTATGCATCCGGTGGTAGTGATAAAGACAAAGGCGGATGTTGTGGCAAGGTTAGGACTCGCGCCTGAAGGAATCGCGCTATGCGGCGCCCTGCTCAGCGCGTGCCCTCCGACGTTTACCACCCCCATGCATCGTGGCACCTTTTCAACAGGCTTGGAACGTGGGGGTACCCGGCAAACCTAGTTTCAACTGATATGGGTTGGCCTCCGGCCGACGCGCTTCACATTGCATCCGCCTATCGTGATTTCTCCAGGCGCTCCTTAAGACCACGGCAGCAATTGGGCCGGGGGCCAATTGCTGCAACTGCGGGTGGGATGTAATTGTAAGGGCTACTGTTCGCTCTCTTCCGTCATTCCGGCGTACGCCGGAATCCATGGATCCGAGAGACCTGGCCTCCGGCTTTCGCCGTGGTGACGGAGAAAGGAAGAAAAATCTTCGTGAACGATTGCTGCAACTGCGAGTGGTCGGTAATCGGCAAGGTTGATATTAAGAGAATTTGAGGTGAGGTCGGTGGTTACGGCAATACGTGGGTGACATATTGCTAGACCATCAGGTACTTCTTCTTCACTTCCTCGTTGGCTTCGAGCTCCGCTACGGTGCCCTGGAACCTGATGCGGCCGTTGTCGATGACATAGGCCCGCTCTATCATCTTCATGGCCGATTTGATGTTTTGCTCGGAGAGAATGATGCTTATCCCCGCGTCTCTCAGTTTCAATATTTGCCGCTCCAGGTCACGGACGATGAGCGGGGCGAGCCCTTCCGTCGGCTCGTCGAGAAGCAGTATCTCTGGGCTTGTCATGAGGGAGCGCCCTATGGTGAGCATCTGCTGCTCGCCGCCGCTTAAGTGACCGGCCCTGCGGTCCTTGATCTCCCTGAGGGCAGGGAAGAGACTGTAAATCCGCTCTTTGTTCCATTCGCCGCCGCGCCTGTACGTGATCTCGAGGTTGTCGTCCACCGAGAGGCCGGCGAATACGCGGCGGTCGTCGGGCACGTATGCTATGCCCTGCCTGACGATGATGTGTGAGTGCTTGCCGGCAATCGATTGTCCGTGGAAGGTGATCGTCCCCTGTTTCGGCGGCGTAAGGCCGGCTATGCTCCTCATGGTCGTGCTCTTGCCTGCGCCGTTCCTGCCCAAAAGGCCCACGATCTCGCCTTTCGATATCTCCAGCGACACGTCATAAAGGATGTGGCTCAGGCCGTAATAGGTGTGAATGCCCGTTACCTTCAGCATGACTCGTCGCTCCCGCCCAGGTACGCGTCCTGCACGGCCTGGTTGCAGCGGACCTCTTCGCAGACGTCCTGCACGATCGTTGCGCCGCGCACCATCACCATTATCCTGTTGGCAATCGCGAAGACAAGCTCCATATCATGCTCGCAGAAAAGTATGGTGAGGCCGAACTCTTTAGAAAGCTTCTTTATAAGGTCGATGCAGTGGGTTGTCTCTTCGGGGGACATGCCTGCCGTCGGCTCGTCGAGGATAAGGAACTCGGGCTTGCCGCCCAAAGCTATGGCGATCTCCAGGACCTTTCTCTCGCCGTGCGAGAGGGCCGCGCTTGCCCGGTTCTTTCTCGCTTCGAGGCCCACGCTCTTAATGATGTCGCTCGTCTCGTCGGTGGCTATCCTGCTGGCAGGCGTAAACATGCCCCATGTTTTGTTCTCTCTGGCGAGGACTGAGACGCGGACGTTCTCGAACACGCTAAGCTTCGGAAAGACGTTGACCACCTGGAAGGAGCGCGAAAGGCCCTTCTTGCACAGGTCGTAAGGAGCCATACCCGTGATGTTCTCGCCCTTGAAGAAAACGTTCCCCGCGTCCGGCTTCAGTATGCCGCTGATCAGGTTGAACAGCGTCGTTTTACCGGCGCCGTTCGGCCCTATGACGGCAACGATCTCGCCCTTGCCTACGTGCAGGTTGGCGCCGTTTACCGCCTTGAAGCCGGAAAATGATTTGTGTATGCCTTCTACCTTCAGCATTACTTGCCTGCCAGCGCGGCCTTCGATTCGGCCGCTGCTTTGCCTTTCTACAATGGTT
>CAWEPK010000004.1:0-30423 GCA_963810935.1 uncultured delta proteobacterium
ACGTCGGTACGTCGGAGGGCGCAAGGCGCACATTTCGCCGCATCCTTCATATCAGTTGAAAGTAGGTTTGCCGGGTGCCCGCACGGTCAAAAGCGTTTTGAAAAGGTACCACCGTGCATGCGGGTGGTCCGCAGCAGGCGCGAGTCCAAACCTTGCCACAACATCCGCCTTCGTCTCTTTTACTACCACCACGCTAGCAGTTGCCGACTCCCCGGAAAACGCGTGACAATACTATACCCACCTAAGGGTAACCGTCTTCTCGTCGAGAAACAGCTTGATTGAGTCCATACGCGACTTCGACATGCCGAAGAATGAATCCTTTTTCGAGCCCAGGCCGAAGAACGAATAGGGCTGCGGTATGCCTGCATTGACGCCTATATTGCCCACCTCGCATTCACGGATGAACTTGCGCGCGGCCTTGCCGCTCTCCGTCACGATGCACGCCGAGTGGCCGTAATTGGTCCCATTGATCCAGCCTATCGCTTCGTCCATATCTTTCGCCCGCATCAGGTTGGCAAGCGGACCGAAGGCCTCTTCTTTTGCGAGGGGGTCCATGTCGGGCGTTACGTTCTCGAATATGCTGGGGCCGAGGAAATAACCTTTCTCGTAGCCTTCTACGCGCGCCTTGCGGCCGTCCATTATGAGCTTCGCACCGGCCCTCAGGCCGTCTTCAATGAATTGCTCCACCTTCTCCTTCCCCTGCTTCGTCGTGAGCGGCCCGAGCTCGACGGACTCGTCCATGCCGTAACCCAGCTTCATCTCCTTCGACGCAACGAGGAAAGCCTCTCTCAACTCGTTGTACCTCTTATCGTCGCCTACTATAACCACATTGTCCGAGCCGAGGCACCTCTGGCCCGACATGCCGAAGCAGCCGCGGAGCAGGTAATTGACCGCGTTGGCCGGCGGGGCATCGGGCATTACTACAATATGGTTCTTTCCGTTCCCGTTAAGGGAGGTACGCTTCCCGTATTGGCCTGCGATCTCGAACAGCTCCTTCGATACCCGCGTAGACCCAATAAGGCCCACGCCCTTTATCCTCGGGTCCGAAAGGATGACCTTGTTCAGCTCTCTATCCGGCCCCATGTGGAGGAGATTAACTGCGCCGGGCAGCAGGCCCACCTCGGCGGCTACCTTCATAACGGAGTCGGCCGCGACGGGGTCCTGGCGGCTCGGCTTAACGATTACCGTGCAGCCGCACGCTAAGGCATAAGGCACGAAAGACGACCACGCATGGGTCGGGATGTTACCCGGCGTAATGATAAGAAAGACGCCTGCGGGCTCGTGTATCTGGTAGCAGTCGATGCCCGTCGCGAGCTGGTCTACGTGCTCGCCCCGGTAGGGCCCGTACATGGAGCTGCCTGCCGCCTCAATGTTCTCGACTATCCTCGCGCAGGTGCCCCTGCCCTCGTCGATGGTGCAGCCGTGGTCCTGTACCAGTATACGGGCGAGCCATTCCGATTTTTCGGCGAACTTCTCCCGCAGCGTGAATACCTTCTTTGCCCGGTCCCGAAAGGGGACGTCCTTCCATTTCTTGAAGGCCGCGTGAGCCGCGCTGATTGCAGCCTCGACGTCGGCCCGCGACGCTATGGGCCCTTCTGCGATCACCTCATCCGTCGCCGGGTTCGTTGTCTCGAAGTACTGACCCGTACCCGCCTCGACCCATTCCCCATTTATATAGTTCTTCAGCCTGCCGTAATGTTTTGCCACTTCCGGCACTATCATGTGTTCCTCCTTAATTATAGATTGTTAAAACGGTCAATGGCCCATCTGGCTTTCCTTCGTCCGCCCCGGTTCGCGCAAACAGCTTAGATGGGCCGCTTTTGATTAACCACATTTAAGTTTATTAAATTCTGTTTAATGAGTCAAGCGTTTTTTCGCCCGTTTCGCCGGGCCGGCAACCGGCTTTCCTTATATTGCACAGCAGGGTGGAGGGTCGTGCCGTTGAAGAAGAAATCGCGCGTGCCCGTTTATGGTAAACTAATAGTGGTCTATAAGCCGCACTGGTTCCGGCTAAGATAAGGGGTGACCGATGATCTGCGTCAGTCTCGCTGAAAAGGACCTCGCCGGCTGCCTTGCCGCGCTAGATGGGCTTGCCTTCGCAGAGATACGCATGGACATGATGGATCTGACCGGGCCTGAGGTCCGCGAGATCTTTTCCGGCCATCCAAACCTGATCGCCACCTGCCGGCCCGGCAAGCACACTCCCGAAGTCTGCAGGACGCTGCTGCTGGAGGCGATAACTGCGGGGGCCGCATACGTCGACGTCGAGGTCTACTGGCCTGCCCCTTTTCGCGACGAGATCGTGAAGGCCGCAAAGGCCGCCCGCTGCATTGCGATCGCCTCGTACCATAATTTCGAAGAGACGCCGGACCGCGCCGAACTGGAGAAGATAGTCTCCGACTGCTTCGATACAGGCGCCGATATCGCCAAGGTCGCCTGCATGGCGCGAAGCGGGGCGGACAACGCGAGGCTCCTCGGCCTCCTCGACGGCAAGAGGAAAATGGTCGTCATAGGCATGGGGGAGATAGGGAAAGTCACGCGGGTTGCAGCACCGCTTTCGGGCGGCCTCTTTACCTTCGCCTCGCTTTCAAAGGGCAAAGAGACGGCGAACGGCCAGATCGACAACGAGACGCTGGAATCGATATTCCGGCTCCTCGGGCACGAAAGAACCGGTGCGCCGTGACGGTCCTTTACGCAGTCGCCGGAAGACCCGTCTTCGGAAGCAAAGAACCGGTCGTCTTCAATACTGCGTTCAGGCAGCTCGCGATGGACGCGGTATACGTCCGCCTCGCCGCCTCGTCCGCGAATGAGATAATGGCAACGGCCAGGCAGGCGGGCATCGCGGGCTTTAACGTCACCGACCCTTTCCAGGCGGAGATCGCAGGCTTGCTCGATAAGGTAGATGCGGACGCAGCCGCAGCAGGCTGCGTCGATACGGTCGTCAACGGGCCTGACGGCTTCACCGGCTACAATTTAGGAACGCCCGCGAACGGGGTCGCCGGGACCGACGGCCGCGAGCTGCTCCTTGCCCGGGCAATAAGCGCCTTCAGCCTCTTTACAGGCACGCCCGCCCCTGTGGACGCCATGCGCAAAATACTCATGAAGACGCGGCGCGACTCGCGGGGGAATATAGCCCTCATAGGCTTCGAGGCCGCCGGGAAAAAAGAAATCGGCCTGGCGCTTGCAGAGGCGAGCGGATTGACCTTCGTCGATATCGATAGAGAGATCGAGGGGAAGGCCGGTGTCTCTATTGCAGAGATATTCGAAGGCAAAGGGGAAGCGGCCTTCAGGCGGATGGAGCAGGAAGAAATCGACGGCCTCAGGCTCGTCACGCATCAGGTGGCCGTATGCGGGGCGGGCGCGCTCGGCACGCGGTCGAACGTGCGGACCCTGCGCAACAACTGCCTTTCCATCTGGCTATGGGCGGACATGGCGCGGGTCGTCGAGAGCGAGCCGAATGACGCCAGCAGACGGCTCCTCGACACCCTCGACAGGGAGACCGCAAGGGGGCTCATGATGAGGCGGCTGCCGGAGTACGCCTTATGCTCCGACCTTGTAGTCAGCACGGAAGGCAGGGGCGCCAGAGAGACAGCCGCGAAAATATGGGAGGAACTCCACGCCGCGTTCGACGAGGAAGCGGCGGACGGCATGCAATAACGCAGTGGGAAGGTAGTAATAACAGCGCTCCGATATTAAAATGGAATAGGAGCATCGCACCATGCCATACAGACTGCTGAAGAAAGTCCTCGACCAGACCGAGAAGGTCAACAAGGAGACCATCGAAAAGGTCATCTGGCTGGCCATCGAGATTGCGCGGGAGGGCAGGGAAGGACGGAAGGTTGGCACCCTGTTCGTGATCTCCGATTCCGAAGAGGTGCTGCGTCACTCGAAACCCCTGATACTCGATCCCCTTTTCGGCCATCCCGACGAGGCAAAACACCTGGACGACCCGAACATGCGCGAGACGATCAAGGAGCTTGCCCTCCTCGACGGCGGCTTCGTTGTGTCCGACGATGGGGTTTGCCTGTCCGCGTGCCGGTATATCGAGGCGTCGGTGGAGGGGATCGAGCTGCCGCTCGGGCTTGGGAGCCGCCACCTTGCGGCTGCCTCGATCACGACGAGGACGGGGTCCGTCGCGGTGGTTGTGTCGGAGAGGCTCGATTGTGCGCGTTTTCTACAAGGGCAGGATCGTGTCGCGGATAATACCGGAGGTGTGGCTGCTGAGCAGGCACACCCGGCAATCCAGGAGCAAGCGCGCGAAAAAAGAGGAAGACGCTATATCCGTTTCACAATCGGCACGGAAAGAGCAAAGAAGTTAAACCACTGCTTTGTGCGCCGGCGCCTTTGCATTTTATTGAGTACTAAGGCGCAAATCGGCAAGGGGCGGCGGCACCTATAAAGGGTGCATACATTCTTGCTATAAAGAAACTTTACAGCAGCAAACCGTTCTGCCGCAAGGGTTTCCGGTTTTTCGTCAACCGACAAGAATCTTAGCAGTCAGTAAGGCAGCGGAAACGTTACCTTTTCCCTGATTCGGTACATTTCTTAGCAGTACTGCCGCAAGGTGCGCTGCCCGTAATCCCTTATAATCATTCACTGTATACAATGGCATCATTCATGCAAGAAACGGTTTGCATACAAAACGGCGGCGGTTTACACACAGAACGGCAAAGGAGGCAGCCATGGAAAAGAAAGTTCTTCTAATAGACGACGAGGCCTCATTGAGGAGAAGCGTCTCCCTGGGGTTGATGCAAAAAGGATATCAGACGGAGCCGTGCGAGAGCGGGATGAAGGCGCTCCAGACACTAGAAACGTACAGGCAGAAGAAGGTACCCCTTGACTGTGCCATAGTCGACATCAGGCTGCCCGACATAGACGGGCTGAAGCTGCTCAAGGTCATAAAGCTCAACTATCCGCAGCTTCCCGTCATCATAATCACCGGGTACGGAAGCGAGACAATGGCCGAAGAGGCAAAGACCGCGGACGCCTACCTGGAAAAACCTTTCAGCATGGACGACCTGGCAAAGGTGCTCGACGACATCGAAAGCCCGGCGGAAAAGGCGGCATCAACGCCTGCGCCGAAGGAATCGGCCGTGGCAGAGCAGGCAACGAGCGCTTATGCCCTCGTCCGCCTCAATGCCGACGCCAACCTGCTGGACGTCTACCGCACCCTGTACTATCACCAGAATGTCCTTTACTGCGACGCGACGAGAGGCGATTGCGACCTGGTGCTTCTCGTGCAGGCACCGACGCTCGAACAGGTCAAAGAGGTGGCGGAAAAGGAGATCGGGGCCATGAAAGGCGTAGCGGAGGTCAGCCTCCTGCCCGTAGAGGCGCCCATGCTCGCCGACAACGTGATCGATATCATGGGCTCCGTCGATAAGGCGCTCGGCAGGGACAAGGACGAGAACGTGGCGGCTTCCAACCAGATGGCGAGGACGCGGATCTCTTCGTACGTCATGCTGGAAGTCGAAAAGGAAAAGATGGAGGGCATTTATCCGGCCCTCTACTTCAATGACCAGGTGGTCAACTGCGACTGCACGGACGGTAAATTCAACGTCGTCCTTCTTGTAAAAGGGACGAGCTTCAGCGAGATCGAGAACGCAGTCAGAAACAGGTTCAAGACAATGGACGGCGTGCTGCGGATCAAGGAATATCCGATCATCACGCTGTTCGAGACATAAAATCCGGACTGGAGAGAGGCTATGCTGCAAGCAGACAAATCAAAACAGGAGAAATCGGAAAGCGGGTTTTCGAATTTCAAGGTCGAGCTATGGAGGTATCAAGGCGAGATGGGCGCTCTGATACCCCTGCTTCAATCTGCGCAGGACGCTTACGGCTACATCCCCGAGTCGGCAATCGACCATATCAGCCAGATCGTCGGGACGCCGGCAGCGGAGATTTACGGCGTCATCACCTTCTATTCCCAGTTCCGCCTCAAACCGATGGGGAAGAACATCATCAAGGTCTGCGACGGCACCGCGTGCCACGTAAACTCGTCGACCGCGATCATCAAGACGATCGAGAACGAGCTGGGGGTCGTAGGCGACGAGACGACGGAGGACGGGATTTTCACCGTGCAGAAGGTGGCATGCCTCGGCTGCTGCTCGCTGTCGCCCGTCGTTATGATCAACGACGAGACCTTCGGCCTGCTGACCCCGAAAAAGGTCCAGCAGCTTCTGAAGGAATACAGGGAGCGCGACGCCCAGGGGTGAGTGGGACGGGACAATCCTAAAACGACATAAGGAACTGGAGAGCACAGGATGAAAACTATAAGGATCGGACTTGGGACATGCGGAGTCTCGGCAGGCGGCGAGAAGACCTACGAGGCCGTAAAGCATGAGATCGAGAAGAGAAATATCCAGGTGATAGTGAAGGAGACGGGATGCAACGGCATGTGCTACCGTGAGCCGCTGCTGGAAGTCATCGACGAATCCCAAAAATCCTTCATGTACGGCGAGGTGACGCCGGACAAGGCTATAAGGATCATCGACGAGCACGTGCTCAACGGGACGCCTGTTTCAGAATGGGTCGTGCAGGGGGAAGCGCCCTCCGACGACGATCTTTTTTTCAAAAAGCAGAAGAGGATAGTACTGCGGAACTGCGGGATCATAGACCCCAATTCGATTGAGGAATACATCGCGGCGGGCGGGTATGAGGCCATCCAAAAGGTATTGAAGGATTACACACCGGAACAGGTGATAGAGACGATTACGGCTTCCGGCCTCCGGGGCAGGGGCGGCGGAGGCTTTCTGACAGGGGTGAAATGGCGCTTCTGCCGGCAGGCAGCCGGCGATTATAAATACATCATCTGCAATGCCGACGAGGGCGACCCCGGCGCGTTCATGGACCGCAGCACCCTGGAGGGAGACCCCCACTCGGTGCTCGAAGGCATGATGATCTGCGCATACGCCATCGGCGCACAGGAAGGCTACATCTACGTGAGGGCCGAGTACCCGAAGGCGGTCCAGAGGCTGAAGCTGGCCATAAGGCAGCTCCTTGCGAAAGGCTATCTCGGGAAGAACATCTTCGGCTCCCCGATGAGCTTCTATGTAAAGATAAAGGAAGGAGCGGGCGCCTTTGTCTGCGGCGAGGAGACTGCGCTCATCGCCTCCATCGAGGGCAAGAGGGGCATGCCGCGCTTCAGGCCCCCGTTCCCCGCGAACAGCGGTCTCTGGGGCAAACCAACGAACATCAACAACGTCGAGACATACGCCAACATAGCCTGGATCATCATGAACGGCGCCGAAGCGTTCTCCGGCATGGGCACGGAGGAGAGCAAGGGATCGAAAGTCTTCGCCCTGGCGGGCAAGATCAAAAGGGGCGGCCTTGCCGAGGTGCCTATGGGCATCACGATCAACGAGATCGTTTACGAGATCGGCGGCGGCATCAAGGGCGACAAGAAATTCAAGGCAGTCCAGATGGGCGGCCCGTCGGGCGGCTGTATCCCCGCGTCGATGGGCGATCTGCGCATCGATTACCAGCAGATCAACAAGACGGGCGCGATCATGGGGTCGGGCGGACTCGTCGTCATGGACGAGACGACCTGCATGGTCGAGATGGCGACGTTCTTCCTGCGGTTCACCCAGGACGAGTCCTGCGGCAAATGCACGTTCTGCCGCGTAGGGACTAAAAGGATGCTCGAAGTCCTGGAGCGGATCACGGACGGCCACGGCAAGGAGGGCGACGTAGCCCTGCTCGAACACCTGGCGAACCAGATCAGGAACAACACGATCTGCGGCCTCGGCCAGACGGCGCCGAACCCCGTTCTCACCACCCTCAAGTATTTCAGGGAGGAGTACGACGCCCATATCCGCGACAAGAAGTGCCCCGCCCATAGCTGCTCCGCGCTCCTGACCTACTCCATAAAGGAAGACGCGTGCAAGGGCTGCATGGCCTGCGCCAAGGCGTGCCCGGTCGAGGCGATCAGCGGAGAGAAGAAGAAACCCCATACGCTAAACGCGGCGGCCTGCGTCAGATGCGGCAAGTGCTTCGAAACCTGCCGGTTCGACGCGGTGGTCAAAGACTAAAGGTGGAGACGAGCTATGACGGAACCAATGAAGATCAAGATAAACAGCAAGGAATATACGGCTAATCCGGGCGATACCATACTCGATGTCGTCCGGAGGTACGATATAGACAACATACCGACCCTCTGTCACGACCCGAAGCTCCCGCCTTACGGCTCCTGTTACCTCTGCGTCGTGGAGGTCGAAGGGCTGGCGAAGCTGGTCCCCTCCTGCTCCAGCCCTGTGACGCCGGGGATGGCCGTCCATACGGACAACGAGAGGATCAAGGAGTCGCGGAGGACGGCCCTCGAGCTGCTCCTCTCCAACCACTACGCCGACTGCCTCGGGCCCTGCACCCAGACGTGCCCGGCCGGCGTGGACGTGCAGGGGTATATCGCCCTCATGTCGATGGGCCGGTACAGGGACGCGGTCAAGCTCATTAAAGAGACAAACCCGCTGCCCCTGGTCTGCGGCCGCGTCTGCGTGAGAGAGTGCGAGACTGCCTGCCGGCGCAACCTCGTTGACGACAAGGTCGGGATCGACTACCTGAAAAGGTACGCGGCGGACATCGACATCGAAGATCCGTGGGTACCCGAGCCTGCCTGCAAGGAACGGCAAGAAGGTGGCCATCGTGGGCGGCGGCCCGGCGGGCCTCACCTGCGCCTACTTCCTCACCCTGAAGGGTTACTCACCGACCATTTTCGAAAACCTCCCCAATCTGGGCGGCATGCTGCGGTATGGCATACCGGAATACCGGCTGCCGAAGGCTATGCTAGACAGAGAAATAAAGTGGATCACCGACCTGGGGGTCGAGGTGAAGACAGGCGCAAAGCTGGGCAAGGACTTCACCCTTGAGTCGCTCAAGAAGGGATACGCCGCCGTATTTCTGGCGCTGGGCGCGCAGAAGGCAAAGACGATGGGCGTCGCCGATGAGGAGAGCACCAAAGGCGTCCTCGGAGGCGTCGACTTCCTCGGCCAGATGCAGTCGCCAAACCCGCCCGCCATATCAGGCACGGTTGTCGTCGTCGGAGGCGGCAACACGGCCGTCGACGCGGCAAGGACGAGCCTGCGCATCGGCGCGAAGAAGGTCATCATCGTCTACCGGAGGACGGTAAGCGAGATGCCCGCCCACCCGATGGAGGTGGAGGCGGCAGCGGAGGAAGGCGTCGAGATGACCTTCCTGTCCGCCCCGGTCTCGATCGTGGCGAAGAACGGGAAGCTCAAGGCACTCCGCTGCATGCGCATGGAGCTTGGAGAGATGGACGCGAGCGGGCGGCGCAGCCCGAAGCCTGTCCCCGGCTCCGAATATGACATACCCTGCGATTTTATCATCTCCGCCATCGGGCAGGACATCGACCTTGGCACGCTGGACACGGAAAACGGCGTCAAGGCGACCCGCCAGAAGGCCATAGTTGTCGACAAAGATTCGTTCGCAACGTCGGTACCGGGCGTTTTCGCGGGCGGCGACGTAGCGACGGGACCGGCGGTGGCCATCGACGCAATCGCTCACGGCAAACGCGCAGCACTGGCAATAGACCAGTACATACAGACAGGCAAAATGGGCCAAGGGACGAAGGCCTTCATATCGAAGAAAGACGCCTTCGGCGAGATACCGCAGAGCGAGTTCGCCCAGCTAAAGCACATTGATAAGGAGCGCATGCCTGAAATGCCCGTAGCGGAAAGGGTCAAGGGGCAGGCAGAGGTCGAGTTGGGCTTCACGGAAGCGCAGGCGGCGAACGAGGCGTCGCGCTGCCTGGAGTGCGGCTGCTCCGCATATTTCGACTGCGACCTGAGGAAATACGCGAGCGAGTTCGGCGTCGATATCGACAAGTTCAAGGGAGACACGCGGAAGTTCAAGGTCGATACGGCCCATCCGCTTATCACCCTCGACCCCAATAAATGCATCAACTGCGGCCGCTGCGTCAGGACGTGCTCCGAGATATTGAAGATATCGGCGCTCGGCTTCGTCAACAGGGGCTTCAAGTCGGTAGTCAAGCCGTCCATGGAGAAAACCCTGCCGGAGACGACCTGCGTCTCCTGCGGCAACTGCATAGCCGCCTGCCCGACCGGGGCCATTACCGAGAAGACGCCGTTTTGCAAGCCGGGGCCGTGGACGTTCGAGGATAAGGAGTCGGTTTGCACGTTCTGCTCGGTCGGGTGCGTCCTCAATTACCGGGTCTTCGCGGACGGCCTTTTCACCGTCTCGAACGTGGACGGGATGTCCCACAACACGGGTTACCTCTGCCCGAAGGGACGCTTCGGCTACAGGTACATGCTGGAGAAAGACAGGCTCACCAAGCCGCTCATCAGGAAGCGCGGCAGGTGGCAGGAAGCGACATGGGATGAGGCGATCAAGTACACGGGACAGAAGCTGAAGGAAATCATAGCCGCCTCCGGCGCGCAGTCGGTGGCAGCCTTCGCTTCGCCTAAGATGAAGAACGAAGAGCTTTACCTCCTGCAGAAGTTCGTCCGGGCAGGGCTGAAAACGAACAACGTAGGCAGCTTCTCGACCTTAAGCAACGGCATAGAGAAGAACGGCCTCGATGCGATGTTCGGCCTAACCGTCTCAACGGCAACTATGGACGACCTCAAGGAAGCCAACGTCATAGTCGTGATTAACTCCGACCCCGGCCAGGACAACCTGGTCGCGGAGCTGAAGATCAAGGCCGCGCTGAAGAAGGGCGCCAAAGTCGTCACCGTGGCCTCTTCGGAGATACCCCTGGTGAAGTTCTCCGAGATGTGGGTGGACTCAAAGCGCGGCACCAACACGGCCCTCTTAAACGGCCTTTGCCGGTCGATCCTGAACAAGAAGCGGGAGGATGCCTCTTTCATCTCAGCGAAGACGGAAGGGTTCGAGGCATTCAGGAAGGCGATGGCCGCTTTCGACGCCGGGCCGGTCTCCGAGATAACCGGGGTGAACAAAGAGAAGCTGGAGAGTTTCTTCGACCTGGTCGGCGACCCTGCGAACAAGGTAGTGGTGGTCTACGGCATAGATACCCTGTGGGACAAATCGAAGAACGACCTTCAGGCCATAGGCAACTACATGATGCTTTCCGGCAGGGCGGCAAAACCGGGCAACGGCATTATCGTACTGCGCGATTTCTCAAATGCGCAGGGCCTGCTCGATATGGGCGTAGACCCGAAGTATCTGCCGGGGTACGTGAAGCCGACTGATGCGAAGGGCGTAGCCGGCTTTGAAAAGCTCTGGGGCGTTCCCCTGAAGGATGTCTTCAAGCCGGTTAATCTCAGGGACGCCATGGAGAAAGATAAGATAAAGGCGCTCATCGTTTTCGGCGAGGACCCGCTTTTCGCAGCCTCCAAGCTGAAGCTTACCGGCGGTGCGGAATTCATGGTCGTCGTCGACTCTTTCATGACGGAGACGGCGAAACAGGCCGACGTGGTATTGCCGGGGGCGCTGCCCATCGAGGCGGAAGGCACGGTAACGGCGTGCGACCGTAGGGTGCAGAAGACGACAAGGATATTCGAGCCTGCGGCGGGCATGGAGAACGGCGAAATCCTGGAAGGCCTGGCAAAAGCGATGGGCATAGATTTGGCCCCGAAGGGCGCGAAGGCCGTCGCGGACGAGATAGGAAAGGCCGTCCCGTTCTACAAGAAGCTCGCGGAAGGAGGCTTCTGGGGCAAGGACCTGTTCAAGGAAGGGTTCCTGACGGCTGACGGAAAGGCGCATTTCGCCCTCTTCGAGCTTGACGTCACCCCGCCTTACGGAGAGAAAGAGCGCTGCCTCTTCGATGAGAACTATTTCGATACGACGGTAGGTAAGCAGATAGGAAGGGTAAGGTAGGCGTCCTCGGACGAAGGTACCGGAAGGTGCCGGTGTGAGGTAACGATTTATGGTATAGTATGGCATAAAGAGCCGCCGGGGAGAAAAATAGCATGGCGCGGACGGATCGGGGAGAGCTTCCAAAGGACCTGAAAAACGGGGAACAGGGCCAACCGGAAAGGCCCGTCGAAGGTGCGTCCGACTCGATATTCAGGCAGTTGTTCGAGAAGGCGCCTACGCCCCTTTTGATTTCCCGGCTGAACGGAGACATCATAGAGGCCAACCCGGCCTTCTACAAGCTCCTCGATTATCCGGTCGACGGCTCGGTCGGGCTCAATTTCGTCAGGGACAACCTGTACGAGAAACCGGAAGTCCGGCCCGTCATCCACCAGAAGCTCTTCGAAGACGGCTTTCTGGACACTTTTGAGTTGAACCTTCTCGACAGGCACGGCAATCCCGTGCCTGTTCTTGTCTCCTATGCCCTTATCGAGTTTAACGGCGAGCGCTGCATCGAGTCGGCCTACAAGAACATCAGGCTGCGCAAAGAGCTCGAAAAAAAGCTGATCGATCAGAACGAGAGCCTGGAGCAGAGCGTGCGCCAGCGCACGGCCGACCTCCAGAACCAGAAGGACCTCCTGGTCAAGAAGAACCAGGAGCTTACCGCAATGGCCGAGAAGCTGAAGGAGCACAAGACACGGCTCCAGACGCTTTTCAACGCTATTACCGACACCGTCGTCGTGATCGATCCCGATTCCAATATACTGATGAGCAACAAGAAGTATATCGGCAACAAGGGCAAGTGTTACAAGAAGATCTTCGGACAGGAAGGCCGGTGTCAGGACTGTCTGGCAGATAGGGTCTTCAGGGAGAGGGCCTACGTTTCTACCGAAAAGGTCGTAGACGAAGAATATTACCTGCTCCAGGCGTACCCGATCTTCGACCTCGAAGGCGGCGTCAGGGGCGTGCTCGAGATAACGCGGCTCGTCACTAAGGAAAAGAACATGGAGCGGCAGCTCCTCCAGGCGGACAAGCTGGCTTCCCTCGGGCAGCTGGTATCAGGCATCGGCCACGAGATCAACAACCCCAACACGTTCATACGCGGCAACCTGTTCATCGTCCAGGAGGCGATGCGCGACATCTTCCCCGTCCTGGACGACTATCACAAACAGCACCCGGAGATGAAGATCGCGCGCCTCAATTACGAGATCTTCAGACAGAACATCCCCATCCTGATCGACGACATGGTCGAGGGCGCAAACCGGATCAAGGGCATAGTCGACGGCTTGCGCAAGTTCGGGAAGAGGGACGAAGGCTTCCTGAACGAGATCGTCAACCTGAACCTCGTAACGGAAAGCTGCCTGAGGCTCGTGGACAACCAGATCAGGCGCAGTGCAGACGTGAAATCAAGCCTGGACGACGACCTGCCGGCGGTCATGGGCAATTCACAGAAACTCCAGCAGGTTATTCTCAATATCCTCATCAACGCGTCGCAGGCCATCGACAAGTCGCGGGGGACGATCAAGGTATCGACGCGGTTCGACGGCAAAGAGGTAGTGCTCAGGGTGAAAGACAACGGCAAGGGCATGGACGAGAAAACGATAAGTCAGGTTTTCGATCCGTTCTTCACGACCAAGAGGAACCAGGGCGGGACGGGCCTCGGCCTTTCAATCGCCTATGGAATCATAAAAGAGCACAAAGGCAGGATAGAAGTAGTCAGTGAGATTGGCGTAGGGACCACTTTCTGCATCTACCTCCCTCTTGCGAGCGCGGAGGGTTAATGGATCGTATTCTGGTTATCGACGACGACCAGGCAGTGCTGAACTATCTGAACGTATTTCTGCTCCAGTCGGGCAACTTCGAGGTCACTACGTTGAGCAACAGCAATAAGGCATATGCCGAGTTGTGGAAAAACTCATACGACCTGCTTATCCTCGACATGGACATGCCCGACGTTACCGGCCTCGACATCCTGAGGAATATCCAGGAAAACAACATCGAAATCCCCACCATCGTACTGACGGGCGTCGATGACGTCGAGCTTGCCGTCTCGGCAGTCAAATTGGGCGCGATGGAGTACCTGACAAAGCCGGTCGAGAACGAGCGCCTTCTCAAGCTCATCAACGTGGCGCTTGAGAACAGGAAGCAGAAGATCATCGAAGAAGGGGATGTCGCCCCGTCTCAGGAAAACTTGCAGTTCAAGGACGCGTTCAAAGACGTCATCACGCAGAACGAGAAGATGCACAAGCTCTTTTCCATGATCGAGAAGATGGCCCAGACGGAAGCAAGCGTGCTGGTCTGGGGCGAGAGCGGCACCGGCAAGGAGCTGATCGCGCGCGCCATCCACCAGATAAGCAAAAGGACCAACCAGAATTTTATCGCGGTCAACGCGGGCGCCTTCGCGAACGAGCTGTTCGCCTCGGAGTTCTTCGGCCACAGCCAGGGGGCCTTTACGGGGGCGACGGCGAATAAAAGGGGCCTTGTGGAAGAGGCTGACAAGGGGACGCTTTTTTTGGACGAGATCGGCGAGCTTGCCCTCCCCATACAGGTAAAGCTGCTCAGGGTCTTGCAGGAGGGTGAGTTCTTCCGCCTAGGCTCGACCAAGAACCAGAAGGTGGACGTGCGCATCATCGCGGCAACCAATAAGAACCTGCATGAAGAGATCAAGAAGGGCAACTTCAGGAAAGACCTTTTTTACCGCCTCAATATGAACTCCGTCTACCTGCCGCCGCTTCGCGAGAGGAAGGGAGACGTCTCGCTTCTGGCCAACCATTTCCTGGCCGTCTTCTGCAAAACCAACGGCAAGAAGATCGAAAGGATATCGGAAGGGGCGATGAAGCTCCTCACGCATTACGATTACCCGGGCAACGTGCGTGAGATGATGAACATCATAAACAGCGCGGTGATCATAGAATCGAGCGTCGAGCTGCGCAAAAAGTCCTTCCCCAACTATTTCCTGGAAAATACCGTCATAAGCGAGAACGGCTTCGGGGACGCACCCTTGAAGAGCCTGGAGGACGTCGAAACGGACCACATCAGGAAGATACTCGCCTACACGGCCAATAACAGGACAAAGGCTTCCCAGATCCTCGGCATATCGCGGATCAGCCTGCTCGCCAAGATCAGGAAGTACAAGCTGGAATAAACCTTCCCCCGTTTTAGCAGCCGCAGCCTTCGTCGCACGTCGGCCCGCATGAAGATCCGCAGCCGCAGCCTTCCTCTGCATGGGCTTCGGCCAGCTCCGCAGGCGTCGCTTCCCGCACCTCGACAACTTCCACGTCGAAGGTCAGCGACCTGCCGGCCAGCGGATGGTTGGCGTCCAAAAGGACCTTATCTTCCTCGATCTGGGCGATGGAGGCGACCATTGCACCCTCGGCGGTACGGACCCGCAGCGGCATGCCGACCTCCATATTGGGGACGCCCTGCAATTGCTCCTTCTTTACCTCGAAAAGCAGCTCCGGCCTGCGCTCACCGTAGGCTTCTTCCGGCTTTACGGTAAAAGTGAAGGCGTCCTTCGGCGATTTCCCTTCGAGCGCCACCTCGAACCCTTTGATCATACCTGCGCCCTGGATATACGTCAGCGGGGTCCTCTCTTTCGAGCTTTCCATCACCTGCCCGTTTTCGTCCCTTAGGGTATAGTGAACGGTTACGGCTTTGTCTTTAGCTACTTGCATGATTTCTCCTCTTTCTTTTTCGATGTTGACAAGAAACGTTAGACGGGCTCACGCGAAAGGGGCACACGCGGCAGCCGTAAATTTCAAGTCATAAATAAGTTAAGCATTTTTCCCTCCCGATATCCAGTGGCAGCAGGCGTTCGGGAATCTTTGATGGGGCCGTCCGGTCAGCCCGGGGGCGTCGCGAATGCGAAATAACGCAGCCACAGATAAATGTTGGAGACCACGATGGACATGATCCAGAACGGGAAGGCATAGAGCATGAATTTTACGAACGATATCCGTTTCCCCATCTTCTCCGACATACCCACAATGACGACGTTTGCCGATGCCCCTATCGCCGTGCCGTTGCCGCCCAGACACGCCCCGAGGGAAAGGGCCCACCAGACAGGAAGGAGCTGCCCGTAATTGAGTGCCTGTGGAGCCGCGTGAGGCCACAACTGCTGGCCCATGTTGATTATGAGAGGATTCATGGTGGCGACGAAGGGTATGTTGTCGATGATCGCGGAAGCCACCGCGGAGAACCAGAGGATGACGGTGCCGGCCGCAAGCATGTTCGTTCCGGTCGTAGATATTACCGCGCCCGCAAGCATTTTAACAAAGCCGACCTTGACCACGGCGCCCACAACGACGAACAGGCCGATGAAGAAAAAGAGGGAGTTCCATTCGATGTCCGCGAAAATATGGTGGGGCTCCTCGATGGCAAGAACCAGCAGAAGGAGGGCGGCCCCCGCAAGGGCGACCGTCGCCGGCTCCAGGTGGAGCGACGCGTGCATGACGAAGCCTGCTATCACGAGACAGAGGACGACCAGGGAGATGACCATTGTCTTTCTGTCTTTTATCACGCCCGTCTCTTCGAGGTTCATGACCCTCTCCCTGGCCTCGGGGGTCGTCTTGAGGTGCTTGCGGAAGACCAGCTTCAGCATAACGATGAAGACGGCCAGGATAACGGCGATTACCGGCGTAAGGTGGACCACGAAGTCGTTGAAGGTGAAATTCGCCTTGGAAGCTATCATGATGTTGGGGGGGTCGCCGATAAGCGTCGCGGTGCCGCCTATGTTCGAGGCGAGCGCCTCCGCCACTAGGTAGGGAATGGGGTCAACCTCCATGTTTTCGCAAATGAAGATCACGATGGGGGTGATGAGCAGGACCGTAGTCACATTATCGAGGAAGGCGCTCACAAAGGCCGTAACGAACGCAAAGATCGCCATGACCCGGTATGGGCTTCCATTCGCCGCCTTGGCGCTCTTTATGCCTATATACTCGAAGAGGCCCGTGGGCTTCATCACGTTGATGATGATCATCATCGATATGAGGAGTATGATCACGTTCCAGTCGACGCCGAATTCTTCCGAATAGAAGGCCTCCGACTGTGTAAGGACCCTGCACGCGAGGATGATGCCGGCGCCCATGAGGGCTATGATGGTCTTATGGAATTTTTCGAGGCTGATCAGGGCGTAAGCCACGAAAAAAACGCCCACGGCTATGCAGAATTCGGTCATGTTGCCTCCGAATTTTAAGCATACCTAAAATCAGCCAAGTATCCAACTGTTTTCTGTTCAGCCGACGATCAGCTTCTGCGGGTCTATCTCTTCCCTCAGCATCCTCAGCTCTTCGGCGCTGGGCGGCAAAGACTCGACCGCCCCGGACACGTCGACCGGAAAGCTTATCTCGTCCGTTATTGCCTCCCTCGCGACACCCGGGTAATACTCGGAAAGGTACATCTTTTTGGTCGTCTCTTGGAACTTGAGCACGCCCATGTTGGTTACTACCGCCACGGGGCCTCCACGCTTGTAACCCATCTCCGCGCGTGATGTACCACCGTGCATCCATCCGGGACTCGTCAGATAGTCGAGCTTCTCGACGAAGCGTCGCTTGCCCAACTGCATAAAAATAATAACGCCGGAAGCGAGAGACGCCGCGTCGCACGCCCCTCCGCTGCCGGGAAGACGGACCAACGGCTTCGAATATTCACCGATGCAGGTTGAGTTCAGGTTGCCGTAGGCGTCGATCTGCGCGGCCCCGAGGAAAGCGATTGTCGTGAACCGCCTGTGGCCGACTATGGAAAATGCCTCTATAAGGCCGGAATTGAGGGCCGTCCCGTCCATCACCCTCGAATCGGAGACGGCCATGGGCAGCTCGTCAAGCGCGGGGTCTACCCCGCCGGTCTCGAAGAGCACCACGGCGCGCGGGGCGTGTATTTTCTTCGCTACTGTTGCGGCGAGCATCGACAGGCCCGTTCCGGCAAAAAGGATGTCGCCGTTTTTGATCAGCCTGCCTGCGCTTATCGCCATCATCTCCTTGTCCGTGTAGTCGCCCATTCGATCCCCCTATCGCCTGTCGAGGCCCGGTGTGTATCCGAGCACGGGGTTCGCCCTTATGCCGACAAGGGTCTCTCCGCCCACTTTGTTCAGGTAGCCGTTATGGTCTTTCACGCCGAAGACCCACTCGTCGAGGTACCTGCGGAACTTCTCGTCGTCCCCGGCAATGCTTTTGTACATGTTGAGGTGCTTCGCGTCGTAGTCGTAGAAAAGGCGGCAGGCGGTGGGGTGGGCGCCGTAGGGCACCCGGACGATTGCGTCGATCAGGAAGGAGGGTAGAGTGTTCTGGTCGGGGTCGAGCCTTATGAACGACCTGGGCACGATTTCCTCGCACGTGACAATCACGCAGTCCGCCGATTTTGCCTGCTCCACGTCGGCAAAAGTGAGGCCCTTTATCCTTACGGTGCCGTCCTCCCCGACGTACTGCACATGGACGAGGGCAACGTCCGGGGTAAGGGCCGGCAGTAGGACTACGCTCTCTTCCTCGTTGAAGGGGTTGCGGATGACCACAAGTTTCTTCGGGGCGACCTTCGCTTCCTTCCTTGTCTGCGGGCCGAAGCCTTCCTTGTTGATGAGGTCCGTCCCTATGCCCGACCTGCTGGGCATGAAAGGGAAGCCGAGCGCCCCGGCAAGGAAGCGCAGGCTCATCTGGTTATTTGAATAATCCTCGCATTCGATCTGCCCGGCCTCTACGGCTTTTTTGAAACGGATGCAGGTGGAGGCGAACCGGCCGTTCGCCCCGTATGCGACCTCCAGCCTTTTGACGCACCCTGCGCCCACGAGCACGTCCAAGGCCTGGCCCTGGGAGTGGCAGACGATATGGAGGTCCCTGATGCCCTGCCTTACAATCTCGTAAGCGGCCGCCATGGGGTTCCTGTTGACGGTAAATCCCCCGAGGGCCAACTGAGCGCCGTCCTTGACGAACCGCCTGATCGCCTCATCGAGCGGCATAAGCTTTTCTTCTATCTCCGGGTATCTGTTCATCCGTTCTCCTCGTGTCTAGCCGCTACGGTCAGGCGGATGCGACCTGCGGCGTGCCCCTCCTTAGGAGCTTATGTGAGGCGATGACAAAGGCAAGGCAGAGGGAGCCGATCATGTCGCCCATCGCATGCGGGTAAACAAAGGCAAGGGCGCCGATGATCGCGACGAACCTTTCGACCAGGGTTTGCTTCTTGAACAGCCTTTCTTGATGCCCTTTCCTTCCAGCGCGACGACGTGGTTCACATGGATAGATAACGGTAATGACCCTTAAGGGCATGGGTTTCTTGAACATCCCCGCCCCCTTGAATGCGTCGTACCCCGTGTCTGCGATGACCATCCCCAGATCGGACTTCTTGGCAGCCAGAAGCTTGCAGTTATCGACCGGGGCTGCTGTTGCTTCGGCCGCGGCATCCACCCCGGCATACTTAGTCAGGAGGCCCGCTATGCCCCCTCCGATCACGAAGTAGACGCCGCCCATGCCCCATGCCTCTTTTTCGAATCGACAAAAAGTGTCGAAGCCCCCTGTAGCGCCGCCATACCGCCCATTGCCGCACCCAGCTTCAGGAAGTTCCTTCTGGTCACGCCCGCTTCATTGTCGCGCGGACGTCCCGATCCCATACGACACCCCCCTGATCGTTTTTGTTGTCCGTGAATTCAGCGGATCATTATTATTTGGAAATGATGTTGCCCCCCGTGTTGTGCGCGCCCTCTTCCCCCGAAAGGCGGCATATCAGTACTGTCCGAAGCGCGTAAATCCCCCGGCCTTTAATACCGGTGGGCGACCTGCGCCTTAAGGACCGAACCGTCTCATATATCGCGACGCGGTTTTGCTAATGATTCACGTTAATAAAAGCCCGAACCTTTGTCAAGGAAATCCCGAGAAACGTTATTTCGGTGCGCCGGCCTTGCGTCATTTTACGCCGCCGTCCTGCAAGGCGCGCCATTCCCTCGAATTCGGGAAGAAAAGCGGCGCCCCATACGTCTCCCTGCCGAAATCGCGAATGACCTTCTGACCTTTGTCCGGTGATGTCAGCCATTTTACGAAAACCATGGCGTCGTTATAGCGGGTGTTCGGGAATTTTTTCGGACTCACCGGGATCAGGCTGATATAGTTTAGGAGGTCGGGGCACTTCTCTACCATTATAACAAGCTTGATCTCGTTGCGAATCGTAAGTAGCGTGGCCCTGTCGATGACGGTATATGCGCCGATCCGATCCGTATAGCGCAGCGTCGGCACGTTGCCCTGGCTGCCCTTCTCGTAGACGTGGTACCAGGCACCGGCAGGCTTCACGCCCGCCTTCTTCCACAGGTTCAGCTCGGCCACGTGAGTCCCCGACATGTCGCCGCGGGTTACGAAAAGCGCGCCTTTCTCCGCTATTTTTCGAAGGGCCGGCGGGGCATGTTTCATCCCCCTGATCCCGGCGGGGTCGGATGCGGGCCCCAACACGACAAAATCATTGTACATGAGGTCGGTCCTCTCCGTGCCGAAGCCCTCTGCGACGAATTTCTCCTCCAGCTCCCTGGCGTGGACAAGAACCAGATCGACGCTCCCCTGCCTGGCTATATTGAGGGCCGCCCCGGTGCCCGCGCCAACGTGCCTCACCGTTATGCCGGTCTCCTTTTCGAACGCCTGTTCGAGGGCGCCCACTATCCCGGCGTCTATCGGACCTATGGTGCTGGCCATAAAAACAAAGCCGCGCTCCTGTGCCTGCACGCCCCCCGCAAGAAGCAACGCCAGCAGGACCGTCACGGTCGTAATCACGGTTCTCATATAACTACCCCCGGCAGGTTTTATTTGCCCTTTTTCTGCCCGCCGATAACGGCGCACGGATATGTCAGATATGACACAAGGGGAGCGACATTGTCAAGGGATTACCGGGGCTCGGCGCCCCCGCGTCAGGCGTGGTAAAGGAGCATTGCCTCGGCAGGGTCGCACTTGAGGTAGTGCTGACGCGCAAGATGCGGGACATCGTACTTCGTCGCGTAGTGGCCGAGCAGGACCTGCGGCGCCAGAAGGGGTACAAGGCCCGCCCGGAAGGCCGCGATGCGCTCCTCCGTCTCCTGTTTCTCGTCCTGCGTCCATAGACCTTTCAGATGTGCCGATGCCCGGCGCAGCGCGGCTGCGTGCCCTGCCCTGCCTGCACGCTTTGCCAGAGCGCCCAGGAGCAGATGACTATAGTCTGCCTCTAAGCCTGCCGCCGTGCGATGCACGCCGTCAACGAGGCGCTCCATTTCGCGGAAGTGGCTCCTGCTCTGACTGAGCAGAAGAAGCGCGTGCCTCCCGTGAAAATCGAGCAGATCCGCTGTCTCCATCCCTTTGTCGATCGCGTCCCTCCATCGCGCAAGGACGAACAGGCGCACGATAAAATGACTGCGGACATCCGGGATGCGCATCCGGTCCTCGTCCTCGGCGGCAAGCAGCGGGAAGCGCTGCTCCCACAACCGCCTGAATATGCCCATGCCTTTCGCAGGGCCCTTTGCTCCGTGAACGGCAACCGATGGCCCGCAGCTCGGCGAGCGGCTTTTGAAAATGAAACCCCACAGCCCTTCTTCTTCCAGCCTTTCGAGGATAACGCCGGCCGTCTTTTCCATCTGCGCAGTCAGGTCACGACCAGTCCCGACAGTGAACAGCCCCGGCCGGCCGCCACGCTCTTCCAAGCGCATTGGCTCCCTCGGCACACCCAGGCCGCATTCGACTTCCGGGCAGACGGGCACGAATCGGACGTGCATGCCGAGCGTCCCCGTAAGGAAGGGGTCGAGCTTGTCTCTCCCGTCATAGCGGGTCTTCTCGCCCAGAAGACAGGCGCTCAACCCGAGCTTCACCATTCTTTTGCTCCTCCGGCGATAATGTTCATTCTGTCATTTTTTCAGCGAAAGGCAAAGAGAATTATTCTTGGAAGATGCAGGTAAGAACGGGGCGGCTTTTGGGACTTTTGCTCCTCACGGGGAATCAGTGCGAGCTGCCCGAGGCGCGCGGCGCGCTCGTATGTTGCAGACCTTTCAGCTTGAGCCCGAGCTGAAGCCTGCCCGATACGTTGAATTTCTTGAATAGCCTGTTGCAGTGAGATTTTACGGTCGCCTCCGTGATCTTCAGCTCGCGGGCAATCTCCTTGTTACAGAAACCCCTGAGTATGAGGCCGGCTATTTCCGACTCCTGCCGGGTAATGCTCTTCTTCACGAACATTGCCTGCGTAAGTATGTTCTTTATGGTCAGGTGGCCCAACCACAGCTCTCCGGAAGCAACCACCCTCACTGCTTTCCTGAGCAGCTCACCGTCCGCTTCAGCCGAAAGGATGCCGGCGAGCACCCCCTTTGATATCGAGCTCTATGATCTCTCCATCGATCAATGAAGGCTCCGTCCTGCTCTCCACCATGATGAGCTTTGCGGGGAACCCGTTCTCTGTCAGGTCCTGGCGGGGCACAGCGAAGAGCGCCTGCTGGTCTATAAGTATCACGTCGCTCTTCATATCGAGCAACTCGTCGAGCGTGGCGCTGCGGTCAGGCCCGCCTACCATCGATATTTCCGTGTCCCCTTCGACCAGTTTCCTCACGCCCTCGCAGAAAAGACGACTACCCGACAGAACGGCAAGCTTGATTGTCATCATCCGCCTCCTTTATGAAAACCCATCTTTTATCGTCTTTTGAAACGAATGGTCGCACGATGGTCGTCAAAACCCGCGCGGCGCGTAATTATCGCGAATCAATACCGTAAAAATTCTTTACAATAATCATGCCATTTCGGAAAGCCCAAGTCTGCCACGCCCTTACCGCTTATTGCCAGTCTACGCGCCGATCCGCGTTTTGTTAAAGAAATGTGCCGCCCCTGAAATGTCTTACCAAATAAGATAATGTCTTGTGGTGCAAGTCACAGGTCTTGCACAATAAGACAGAAACCGGCCTCTAAGAACAGGCAGCGCCGCTATACATTCTCAAACAGATCCGGGAGATTGGCCAGCTCCGGGAACTGGAGCCGCATCATCTCATCGATCCGGGCCTCCTGTCTCAGCCCCGCAACGACAAAGTCACTCTCCTGCGCCATCCCGTGCGTCAGCAGGATATTCTCGAGGTTCGCTATCTTTACCTGCTGGTGAACGAGGGTGGCGGCGACAGTGGCAAAGGCAAGCTGGAGGGTCTTCCTCAAATTCTCGTTTATCACCGCGTACCTCCTTGACATGATGTCGAAACTGGTACCGTATGCCGCCTGATGAGCCTGTCGAGACAGGCAACACCCGATAGCTAAAACTAGTGACGCCGCGCTGCGTAATCAACGGACGGCCCTAAAGGAGGGCTAGAACAGTATGAGCGGTATCCTGATGTCCAGGATAAAGTCCGGCGAATCCGTAGTAAGACCGGTGGCAACGCTGATGTTCAGCGCCATCTTCGGACTAAGGCTCCATCCGGCGCCTATCTTCAGAAGCGCAGAGTTCAAGACCGTGTTCGGGACCCTTCTCCCGTTGGCGACCGAGGCTGAACGTGTAGTCTTGCTGGAACTGGAAATTCAGGGCAAACTTGTAAGAAAGCGCGTAGGCGAGCCCGAGGTTCATGGTCACGGTGTCCCCCGGCCGCACGCTTCTCAGCGTCCCGGTGGTGCCGGTAAGCGATGTCACCGTCTGGTTAAGGCCGCCGAGCGGCATGTTGTACGCATAGGCCATGCCGCCGAAAACAACGATCGGGTCTACGCTCTTGATCAGGTTCACGCCCCCTTTTATCGATTGGTATCCGGTGCCCGTCGGCACGTCCGTAGTGGGGTCGATCTTGAACGGGCTTTTCCCCGTGATCGATTTATACGCGGTAGTGAAGATCACGCCCGGCCTGCTGTCCGTCTCGGAGATGGGCTGATAGCTCAAGCCCGCTGAGATATCGCCAAGAGAATTCCTGTCGAGCGTGCTGTCCGGCTGCCCGCTGCCGGCCGACCCCTGCGAAGTCGTGAGAAGGTCGTGCCTGTAGACGTACGGCAGGTTGACGTCGAGGCTGAAGGTTATCTCTGATGCCGTACCTGCCCCCAAGGTTGTAAATGAAAATGTCCCTCTTGGACGACTGTATGCCGAACTGGCCGAGCGTCAGGAACACCGGGTCGAGGATGGCAAAGCTTTGCAGATAGATCTGGTTCGCTGAATAGTGGGAGTACGTGATGGCGTTCTCGATCTCAAATTGCCCCTTCTTGAGAAGGATATACTGCTTCGATGCAGCGGCAAGGGCGGCTGCCTCCCTATCTCTCTCGGCGTTTGCGGCTTGTTCCGAAAAGACCGTCGCAGGAAGCGAAAACAGTAACAGCAATATCAGAGCGGCCCGCTTCAGGGCTCTCCTCGTCATTGTACCCTCCATTGTTTTCGAGACTCTTGCGTTGCCGGAACCGGCTCTTTACAGAATAGCGGGTGGTGCCTTTCATGTCAAGCTGCAAAACGCGCTCAGGAGAAAAGACAGCGTCCGGCGAACGCGTTGTCAAGTTTTAAGCATGGTGGAAATCATCGGAAATAGCATGAGAACTTTGGTTGCACTACTCTCATCCCGCAACTCCATCGCGGGGTTCAGCCTTTGATGGGCTACTTCTGCGTCGTTGACAGGTATGGGGATAACCCTCTATCCTGTGCTTTAGAGACACGCGTCAAATGGGGGTTTTCAGGTGCGTTTCAGCCCACGCTTAGCCGTTCGGATCCCTGCGGAGATCAAGATCGGGCCGGCGAGAATAGACATCCTGATCGTCAGCATGGGCCTGGACGGGGCCTTCATCAGGAACTCGGCCCCCGGCCTCGATTCGAACCCTTCCCAGAACGGGCTCTCGGTCTGTTACGACCTTCCGCAGCAGGGAACGCTCGAACACGGTGTCAGGCTCGCCAGAAAAGACGCGGAGGGGTTCGCCCTGGCGTTTCAGGACATGGACCTGCCCACCAGGCTCAGGCTGTGGCAGTACATCGCCGACAACCTCGTCCAGGGGACGGAATGCCCATTCTGCGGACGCAGTTATACGGTCCTGCCGCCTGTATGCGAGAGCTGCGGCTGGGACCTCGCCTTTGACAGGCAGGGATATTTCGAGTACCGCGAAAGGATGGCGATGGTCAAAGGCCTCGAAAGCCGCGTCAAGGACCTCAAGACCGACCAGTTGAAGAAGCTAGTAGGGTACGTCGATGCCGACCTGTTGAGGATAGGGACCGGCGAAGAGATGCAGGAGTTCGTCGGGACCTGCCCGCAGATGCTACAGATATTTTCCAGGATAAGGAAGGTGGCGCAGACGGACCTTTCCGTGCTCATTCTCGGCGAAAGCGGTACGGGCAAAGAACTGACTGCGCTGGCCATCCACGAGAGGAGCGCGCGGAAGGGCAAGCCCTTCGTTACGATCAACTGCGCGGCCATACCGGAGAACCTGCTCGAAGCGGAGCTTTTCGGCTACGAGAAGGGGTCCTTTACCGGCGCCTACGCCACCAAGAAAGGTAAGATGGAGGTCGCGGACGGCGGCACCGCCTTCCTCGACGAGATAGGCGAGATGCCGATGAGCCTTCAGGCCAAGCTGCTGCGGTTCCTGCAGGACAGGATCGTCGAGCGCGTGGGCTCGACAAGCGGCAAGAGGGTGAACGTCCGCGTCGTAGCCGCCACCAACTGCGACCTGGACCTGGCCATTCAGACAGGCAAATTCAGAAACGACCTTTATTACAGACTCGACGAATTCACGGTCGGCCTGCCTCCGCTCCGGGAGCGCGGCGAGGACGTGCTGCTTTTGGCCAAGTTTTTCCTTAATCGTTTCTGCAGGGAGATGGGGGCCATGAAGGCCTTCACCAAAAAAGCCGCAGATGCGGTAGAAGGCTACGATTGGCCGGGCAACGTGCGGGAAATGATAAACAAGATACGCCGCGCCATCGTGATGTCGGACGGCGGGACGATCAGCGTGACCGACCTGGGGCTCGACGGCTCGAAGTCGACAAGGCCGCAGGGGGTCGTCTCCCTCAAGGAAGAGGTAGGCCACATCGAGGCGCAGAAGGTGAGGGAAATACTCCAGCTCTGCGACAACAACATCTCCAAGGCTGCAAAGCTCCTGAAAGTGAGCAGGCCGAGCCTTTACAGCCGCATCAGGAAACATAACATCGACCTATCCGCCGGCCGCAGCCATGCCCGCTCTCTGCCGGTCAAGTAGCCCTACCCGTTTAGCCCTTTACGTCGGCCGGTAATCTCCCGTCAGTGCCAAGAACGCGATAGATGTGATAATATGTCCTCTACAAGTGTGTAGAGTAAGCGCGCCATGAAACCTGTCACAGCAGTCGCCTGTTATACCCCCGATCCGGCGCTTGTCGCCGCCCTCCGTCCCCTTGCGCAATCGGCGCTTGTCGAGTCGCTGACGCTCCTGCGCCCGTCTGCTGCCGGCGTCTCCGTACCCGGCGCACGCACGCTCCTGACGGACGCGCCTTTCTCTGAAGAGACGCTCGGGGCGCTCCTCGGTTCTTCCCACACGCCCTATCTCCTTTTCCTCCCCGACTGTGTGCCTGTCGATATCGGGCAACCGGCCATGGAGCGGATGATAGGTGCGGCCCGGGCCACCGGAGCGGGCATCGTATACGCCGACTACTACGAGGGCGCGGACCGGGAGAGGCGCCCCCATCCGCTTATCGACTATTCACCCGGCAGCGTCAGGGACGATTTTACCTTCGGCCCTGTGCTGCTCATTTCCGTCGAGGCCGCGCGCAATGCCGCGGGGAGGCACGGCTTGCTACCCGGCTCAAGGTTCGCCGGCCTTTATGACCTGCGGCTCAAGCTGTCCATCGACCACAAAATCGCGCACCTGGCCGAGCCGCTTTACACGGTCCATACGCAGGCTTCAGGCAGCGGACCCGCAAGCCAGCTTTTCGACTACGTCGATCCCCGCAACCGCGCATTCCAGAAAGAAATGGAGGCGGTTTTCACCGATTACCTGCAAAAGATCGGGGCCTGCGTGCCTGCCGCACGCCTGCGCAGCCTTGACGCAGCCGGACCGGCCTTCCCCGTGGAGGCGTCCGTAATCATCCCGGTGCGGAACCGGGAGAAAACGATTGCACAGGCCGTTCAAAGCGCGCTATCGCAACAGACCGGCTTCCCCTTCAACGTGATCGTCGTCGATAACCATTCGACGGACGGGACGACCGCTACTCTTCGTGGGCTTGCCCGGCAGCGCCCTGCGCTCCACCACATCGTGCCGGAAAGGACGGACCTTGCCATCGGCGGCTGCTGGAACGAGGCGTTTCAAAGCCGTGCGTGCGGGCGCTATGCAGTGCAGCTCGACTCCGACGACCTTTACGCAAGTACCCGCACCCTGCAGCGCATCGTCGACCTCCTCCGGACTGGATATGCCATGGTCATCGGCGCGTATAAGCTGGTCGATTTCGACTTGAAGGAGATACCGCCCGGACTGGTCGACCACAGCGAATGGACGGACGAGAACGGGCATAACAACGCCCTGCGCGTGAACGGCCTCGGCGCGCCGCGCGCCTTCTCGACCGCGCTCATGCGGGACATCGGCTTCCCGAACGTCAGCTACGGTGAGGATTACGCCGCGGCTTTAAGGGTTTGCAGGGAATACAGGATCGGCAGGGTTTACGAATGCCTCTACCTGTGCAGGCGCTGGCCCGGCAATACGGACGCAGCCCTCGACCTGGAAAGCGCGAACAAAAACGACCTTTTCAAGGACGGGGTAAGGACGGCCGAGCTGGCAGCCAGGCGAGCCATGATGAATGAGGCCGGGAGGAAGCCATGACCGAAGACGCCGTTCCCATGGACAGGATCTTTGGCGTTTTCAAAGACGGCCAGGCGCCCGGTCTTCTTTCGGCCTTGAGCCTTGCCCTCCTCGACGAGCAGAAGAAAACGTGGCCCGCGTGCCGGAAGGGCTACGCGTCGCTCGCGCACGTGATGGAGCGCAAGATAGATTGCAAAGGGTTTTCGGTCCGCGTCCAGCACAACCCCGGCAGGATGACGAGCACGCTGGCGGACGTACGCCAAGAAGGCGTCCGCTCCCGGCCCTGCTTTCTTTGTTCACACAACCGGCCGGAAGGCCAGAAGGCCGTCCTTTACAGGGACGAATACCTGGTCCTCTGCAACCCCATGCCTGTCTTCTCCGCGCATTTCACGATCCCCCTTATTGCCCACGAGCCCCAGTCGATAGCGGGCAGGGCCGGCGCACTCCTCCGGCTCACGGAAGATTTCGGCCCCTCTTTCAGGCTGCTTTACAACGGGCCGAAATGCGGCGCCTCCGCACCGGACCACATGCACTTTCAGGCAGCGCCCGCACGCGTCATGCCGGTCGAGGGCGAAGTCCGCAAAGCGGGCCGGGTCTCGATACCAGGCACGGCCGACGTCTCCGTCTCGCTCGCCCGTGGTATAGGGCGCGAGGTGGTCATTCTTCAAAGCGGTAGCCGCGCAGCCTTAGAAGGAGCTTTCAGCCGGTTTACGTCAGCGCTCGCGGAAGTGCTTGGCGTGGCCGATGAGCCGATGATGAACATCATCTGCTTTCGCGCTCCGGGACAATATACTATGCTCCTCTTCCCCCGCGCGAAACATCGCCCGGACGCATTTTATCTGAACGGGGAGGACTGCCTTTCGGTCAGTCCGGCCGTCGCAGAGGTGGGCGGCATCATCGTAACGCCCCGGGAAAAGGACTTCGGCCGCATCGATGCATCTCTCGTCGAAGATATATTCCGGGAGGTATCGCTAGACAGAAGGACAGTAGAGCAGGCTATCGGATCGATGGGATAGGCGGGCCGGTCCGGTACCCGTTTTTTTGAAAGGAGGACTATGGATATCCTGTTCACCCGATCCTGGGACATCATTCAGGGGAAGGAAGAAGAGTACGAGCAATTCATTACCGATATATTCATCTCCGAGATGTCGGCCGCCGGTCTTCTGCCGGTCGGAGGCGACTACGTTGAGGTGGGCTTCGGCCCAAGGATAGTCCAGTCAATCGGGCCGGGGGTATTGACGGGCTGTCCCGGGTAATGGTGGACAACAAGTTCAAGGAGCTGGTCAGGCGGCTCAAATCCCTGGTTTACAATCACAGGGCGGCCCTCCTCCAGCCGACGGGCAGGGTGCGCCATGAAGGCGACGCTATACAGAAAGGGTCGGAAAGTTCAACCAGATCACGAACTGCGGCCGGCGAAAAAAGAATAAGTCGATTTCGTAATCAAGACGTATATCCCCGCGATGAGAGAGCCTGGGTACGTGGAGGTGACGGGCGGGTGGAACGTGATCTCCGGCGGCGTGAGCGAGGTCATCGGCGAGCTAACCTCCAAAGAACCCGTCGATATCGGCAGATGCTGGCACCAGGAATTCAGCCACGTGGCGGTCAGGCTCCAAGAGGAGTTCGTCGCGAAGTACCAGAACAGGATCCTCCGCTGCACGGAGCGTTTCGAGGAGCACAGTGGTTCAGGCTGTGAATCATATGCGCCGGGGAGACTGCAAAGGGTAGGCTGCCAGAGGGTTCTAAGGTCTCCGGCTAAGCGGGGCGGTTCCATTCTGCACGCGTCGATGGGATGGCGAAGAGTTTCTTGTCACGATATGCGGAGGGGTGGTCCACATAGGGGCCGTAACGATGGCCGCGCCCAGGCCCAGCCTTCGGGCCCCCCGCGGACGAGCGCTACGTGGTCGCTGACCTTCCCGGCCACAAGGAAGACGTGACTGAAAGATGATCTCCGAAATGCTCTCCGACGCTGGGCAGGAAGGCGGTCGTCGTCGCGGGCATCGACTGGGACGATTGGCAAGTCGAAGACATCGGCCTGATCTCAGACTCATGCAAGGCGCTGGGCGGGCGCATTGCCGCCAAAATAGGCAAGCGTTAATAGCACCCCGGGCGGCCGCCCCACGCCGCGATTATTTCCTTTACCCCCATCCCTTTTCGTGCAATAGTGTGGAGAGGCTTTCAAGCCGAACAAAAACGGGGGTCAGCGGAGATGGCGAAAAGAGAAGCGCTCGAAGAATTGTTTGCCCGCCACGGTTTTACCGATTTCAAATGGATAAAGTCAAAGGACATAACGGTGGCCCAGTGGGTCAGGCTCGGTGCCTGTTCGGCTGCCCGGCATACGGCATAAAGGGAAGCTGTCCTCCCAATGTCCCGTCCATCGAGCAGTGCAGGGAGATCTTCTCGGAATATGACGAGGCGGCGATCTTCCATTTTCGAAATGGCGTTCGAAGACCTGAAGGAGCGCGTGCCGTGGGGAAGGGGCTGGGCGGTAGGGCTCAGGAAGCTTGAAAGGGACGTTTTTCTGGCCGGATACTATAAGGCGTTCCTTATCGGCTTCGAGGCGTGCGGGCAGTGCCCGGACGGGGACTCGGGCGACCGGATGGGCTGCAAGGACAAAAGGGCAAGCCGTGGAGGTGCGGACGCTATGGGTATCGACGTCTATACGACGGTCCGAAGCGTTGGCTATAATATACAGCCGCTGAAAGATTATCACGAGGCGATGAACCGCTTTGCCTTCCTGCTGATCGAATGAGCCGGCGAATCAGGAGAGGAGCAGCAACCGGCGGCGGCTAAAGCAGTGCACCTCCGCCCGGCAGGGGCCTCCTTGAAATCGACCCTCAAATTCATGAGAAAATATCAAATCAAACGGAAGTGCCAAGGCGCCTGGTGGGCCTCCTGGTCTTCAAAACCAGTGCACCGGTGACAAGCTGGTGGGTGGGTTCGATTCCCATGCACTTCCGCCATTTTC
>CAWEPK010000005.1:0-370334 GCA_963810935.1 uncultured delta proteobacterium
TTCTCTGACGAGAAATGTTCCGTCCTCTGTCATGTCACCCCTTCCTCTCTCTTATGATGGCGCCATTGTCGAAACGGGCATCTATGCACTTTATGAGCAGCCCTCTCTTCTTGGCATCCTGAAGCACCGCCATGGCCCGCTTCAGACGGCCGGGCCTCTCTTCCTTGCCGAGTATGATCTCGACCCCGTCCGTCAGGCTGTACAGGGTCACGTCTCCCTCGTTGTATACGACTTCCGAGAGGTCGTCTTTCTTTATGATGCCCTGCCTGGCCCAACCTGTGACCTGCCTGAATATCCCCCTCGCGTCGGCTTCGTCTCTGGCATTGACGACGAAGAGGTCTTGCGTGCTTCCCTTTCGAAGCCCCCTGAACGGCACTCCCTCTTCATCGAGCATCTCTATTTCCCCGCCGGGCCCCACCCAGAGCGCCGAAGCCACCTTCTCCTTGACCTCGATCAGGATTGAAAAGGGGAAAATCCTTTTCACCCTGACGTCCCTGATGAACGGATGGGACGTGATCGCTTCCTTCACCTTTCCCATGTCCGTCCGGAAAATACTGTCGTTCAGGAAGGGGTAGACCTTCGAGAGTATCTCCGATTCGGCAAGCTGGTCGGCCCCCGTTATCTTAATGTGCTTCAAAAGAAAGACCGGCTCCGTGCGCGAGAAGAGGTACATCCCCGTGAGCACGGTTAAAAGGGACATCGACACCAGGAAAAGGACGTAGACGGTCCGTTTCATGCCTTCAGGTCCGCTCCTTTAAGTATCTCTTCGACGAGCTGGTCGAAGGTCTTCCCGAGGTGCGCCCATGCCTTCGGAACGAGGGACGTCTCGGTCATGCCTGGAGAGGTATTGATATCGATGACGAGGGGCGTCTCCCTCTCTAACATCATATCGACCCTCGCGCAGCCGGAAAGGTCGAACTGCTCCCAGACGGTCAATGCCTCTGTCCGCGCCTTTTCTTCTATATCCGCGTCGATATCGGCCGGGACGATATATTCTGTCATGCCCTTCGTATATTTCGAGGCGTAGTCGTAGAAGCCCGATTTCGGCCTAACTTCCACTACAGGCAGCGGCAGGCCGTTGACTATGCCTACCGTTATCTCCCTGCCGATCACGTACTGCTCCAACAACAGTTTGTTGTCGTACTTGAAGGCCGTCTCTATCGCTTTTTGCTTTTGCTCGCGCTTCTTGACTATCGATATACCGACGGTCGAACCCTCGCGCGCAGGCTTCACGACGAAAGGCAGCCTGAAATCGGCCTCCTTCTCGGACCGGCATATCCGGTAAGCCGGGGTCGGGATTTCCAGGCTCATCAATAAGAGCTTTCCGAGGCACTTGTCCATTGCCAGCGCAGAGCCGAGCACGCCCGATCCCGTATAGGGGATGGCCATCATCTCAAGAAGGCCCTGGACCGTGCCGTCTTCGCCCCATCTGCCGTGGAGAGCGATGAAGGCAACATCGATCCGCTCCTTCTTCAAAAGGTCGGGCAGGTCTTTCCCCGCATCGATGCCGACCACTGTGTAGCCGGACCTTACGAGGCTCGCGAGCACTGCCTGCCCGCTTTTAAGAGATATCTCGCGCTCGGAGGAACGCCCGCCCATGAGGACGCCTATGCGTTTCTTCTTGAGGTCTTTACGCGCCCCTGTCAAATGCACCTTCCTTTTGATGAGGGGGAGGCTCCACGGGCTTTGCTCGTGGAGGGGGCGACGCTAGCCCCAGTAATTGCGACGCCTATGCGCTTTTTCTTAAAGTCCTTATTTTTGGCCATCAAATCCCCACAATTCCACTTCTTCCTCAAGGGCAACGCCCGTCGCCTCCGCCACACGCTTTTTCACTGTCTCAATGACCGACAGCACGTCGGACGCGGACGCCCCGCCCGTATTGACGATGAAATTCGGGTGCTTCGCCGATACACAGGCCCCGCCTGCAGCAAAACCCCGAAGGCCCGCCCGGTCGATATAGGTCCATGCAGGCCCGCCGCTGCCGTTTTTGAAAACGGAGCCTGCGGACGGCAGGTCCATGGGGTGCTTTTCGAGCCTCTGGCGCCATACGTAATCCATGTCGGCCTCGATGCCTGCCCGGTCGCGCGGCGCGAGTCTGAACGTGGCCTCGACGATGCACTCTGTGTCCCCGATCGCGGACCGCCTGTAACCGAACCCCATCTCGCCGGCCTTCACCGTGCGTGACCTGCCTTTCTCATCGACGCAGACCGCGTAAGCCAGGCAATCGGAAACTGCCGCCCCGAAACTCCCTGCGTTCATCCTGATCGCGCCGCCAACTGTCCCGGGTATGCCGTAGAGTTTTTCCAGACCCGAAAGCCCCCGTGCAGCGCACGCTGCGATAAGCTTTTTCAACGGCGCCCCGCCGCCTGCGTCGCAAAAAGCCCCATCGCCGGTAGTCCTGAAACGCAGGGCCTGCATCCGGGTTGTCCTGATTACTCCCATATCGACGCCGCGGTCCGCCACGATTACGTTGGTCCCATTACCGAGGAACCTGAAAGGCAGCTTCTGTTTCGAGAGCCAGCCTATGGCCTCTGCAACGCCACGTGCGTCCTCGGGGTAGAAAAGGTAAGGGGCAGGTCCGCCTACTTTCATCGACGTGTACCTTTTCATGGGCGCGTTCGTCACCACTCGTCCTCTTATGCCTCGCGGCTCCATATCGCCGACAGCTCCTCTCCAACCTTATATATATCCCCGGCACCCAGCGTCACAACCATGTCGCCGGGCTTCGCAATCTTGCAAATATGGCTTACCATCTCCTCCCTGGTCGGGGCGAAGATCACGTTCGGGTGGCCGCCTGAGTGTATGCTGCCGGCCAGGGCTTCCCCGCACACGCCGTCTATCTTCTCCTCGGAGGCGGCGTATATCTCCGTTACCAGGAGAACGTCGGCGTCGTCGAAGGACTTCACGAATTCCCCCAGGAGCGCTTTCGTCCTTGAATAACGGTGCGGCTGGAACGCAACTACGATCCTGCCCGGCCACATGGAGCGCAGCGCGCGCAGCGTCGCCTTTATCTCCGTCGGGTGGTGGCCGTAATCGTCCACGACCTTCACCGTACCGTCCCACTTAAGCTCCAGGCGGCGGTGTATGCCCGAGAACTGGCCGAGCGCCTCCGCCATCACGCCGAAGCCTATATCGAGCTCCATGCCTACCGCTATCGCCGCAAGGGCGTTCACGACATTGTGCACGCCCGGAGTCGCAAGGTTTACGTCTCCGAGCCGCTCGCCCTTGTAAAGCACGGTGAAGCGCGTGCTGAAACCGTTCTGGCGCAGGTCGACCGCCCGTAGCTCCGCCTTCTCCGAAAGGCCGTACGTCACGTACCTTCTCTTGAGCATAGGCATGAGGCTCGCAAGGTTCTCGCTGTCGATGCAGAGGATGACGAGGCCGAAGAAAGGCACCTTGTTCATAAAGGCGAGGAAGGCCTTCTTGATGTCTTCCATGTCCTTGTAAAAGTCGAGGTGCTCCATGTCCACGTTCGTGACGACTGCGATCGTGGGGAAAAGCATGAGGAACGTGCCGTCGCTCTCGTCCGCCTCTGCCACAAGGTACTGGCTTGAGCCGAGCTTTGCATTCGTCCCCAGGCTGTTAAGCCTCCCCCCTATCACGCAGGTGGGGTCGAGGCCGGCGCCCCGGACCACGGAGGCGACCAGCGAAGTCGTGGTCGTCTTGCCGTGCGCCCCGGCGACGGCCACGCTGTACTTGATCCTCATAAGCTCGGCGAGCATCTCAGCCCGCTGGATGACCGGAATGGCGCGCGCCTTCGCCTCCTGCACCTCCGGGTTGTCCGCCTTCACCGCCGACGAGGTGACGACGACGTGGGCGTCTTTGACGTTCTCTCCCCTGTGCCCGTAGTAAATGGTCGCACCGAGCTGCACGAGCCTGTCCGTGATATCCGTCTTGCGGAGGTCGGAGCCGCTCACCGTGAACCCGAGGTTGAGAAGCACTTCGGCTATGCCGCTCATGCCTATGCCGCCGATGCCGACGAAGTGAATGTTCTTAATCCTGTTAAACACCTGTCTGTATTCCTCGCATAATCTTTATTTCCGCGTCTTCGACGTAGATCGATCCGATGTTCTCGCCCATGCGGCTTATCTGCGCAGGGTCGTCCCGCAGCTTCCGGACGGCAGCGAGCAGGCTTTTCCCGGAGACCGCGCTGTTCTCAATGGTCAGGCCTCCCCCTATGGCCTCGACGTAGGCGGCGTTCTTCGACTGGTGGCCGCCCGCTGCATAAGGATAGGGCACAAAGACGGCAGGCCTCCTGAAGTACGACAGCTCGAAGATGGTCGACGCCCCCGCCCTCGATATGACGACGTCCGCGAGGTTGTAGTACTTCTCCATATGGTCCGTAAACGCAAAGACTTCATGGGCGGTCTTCGATGAAGCATAGCCCGCTGCCACGCGGTCGAAGTCGTCTGCGCCCGTCTGGTGATACAATGTCACGGCCCCGCCGTTTTCAAGATAGGGCAGCAGGTCGAGGACGCCTTCGTTGATCGTTCTCGCCCCGCGGCTCCCGCCGAAAACAAAGACCGTAAAAGCAGAAGCGCCTTTTTCCTGCCGCTTGCCGCGCATGATCTTCCTTATCGGGTTGCCCGTATGGACTATCTTCTTCCCCTTGAGGTGGCGGGCCGTCTCGGCAAAGCTGACAAAAACGGCCTTCACCCTCCCGGAGAGCAGCTTGTTGGCCATGCCCGGAGAGACGTTCTGCTCGTGGAGGAAGCATGGCACCCGCAGCAACAGGCCCGCCAGCACGACCGGCACGCACGTGAAGCCGCCCATGCCGAGGATCGCGTCCGGCTTTTCCGCCCTTATCAGCTGCAAAGACTGGAGCGTGCCGCGGATGACGGCGACGAGCGTGCCCAACTTCGCGGCCGGGCTCGTGCCCAAAAAAGGCTTTGCCTCTATCTTTGCGAGCCTGTAGCCTGCCTGCGGTATCAGCCTGTCCTCCATCCCGTAGGGCGTACCTGCGAAGACGACTTCGGACTTATCCGCGTCAAACGCCTCGGCCACCGATATGCCCGGAAAGATGTGACCGCCTGTCCCGCCCGCTGCTATCAAGACCTTCATCGGCGCTCTTTGCCTCCTTTCATCATCAGTCCCAGAAGGGGGCCGACGACGAGAAGACCGAGCATGGGCTGATGGACGAGGACGCCGTTCAGGCGGAAGCCGACAGACATAAGCAGGTCCACCGAGACGTAGATAAAGCCAAAGAAGGCGAGGACTGTGACCATGTCCGTCCTCTTCACGAACGCAATGAACGCGATGAGGAGGAGCGCCAGATCGCACGCAAAAAGCGCATAGCGCTGTGCGTCGAAGAACGGGACGGCCTTATGGAGCACCGGCGAGCCGGTCGCAACGAGGACGGCAACACAGGCTACGATATATCCGGCTACGAAAAGCGCGACCTTCATATGGTTTATGATAAATAGAAAAAGGAGCATGGAGACGGTAAATGGGAGCATAAGCTCGAAGTGCCCGGTTAAAAAGAGGTTGAGGGCGGACGCGCCGTAGAGCAGCGAAAGGCCCGTCACTTCTTTGTATATCTCCCTCTCCTTCTCTTCCGTCGTCACCAGAAAAAGGGCGATGCTGTAAAAGGCAAGGAACATGGCCGCGGCCGCAATCCACCAGGAGGCGCGCAGGGCCGGATAGATGATGAGCAGGGGCGACAGCGCAAGGCAGAGCCCTACGATGGGATACTTGGAGGCGAGCACGTATCGGGACTGTAGCCGCGAGAGACCATAGGCGGAGGCCATGACAAGACACAGGGCGAGCATCGTCGTCGGCGTAGTCTCGCGAAAGATACAGAAGAAGAAAATGGACGCTAAGATGAGCACAATTATCTTCCTCACAGGGCCTCCACTATCTGCCTGAACGCGTTGCCGCGCGCCTTGTAGCTCTCGAACATATCGAAGCTGGAGCACATGGGCGAGAAAAGGACCGTGTCACCCTTGCCGGCAAGCGCCATCGCCCGCCGGACGGCCCGTTCCAGGCCGTCTTCCGGGTAGGTGGCGATATACGGGCCAAGCTCGGAGGCGATCCTCGGCCCGGCCTCCCCTATGAGCACGAGGCCTTTAAGGCGGTGCGCGAACGGTATGATGGGGGCGTAGCTCCCGCCCTTGTCCTTACCGCCCGCTATCAGGACGACATTTCCGTTCATGCCCTCCAGAGCCTTCCGTGCAGCATCCACGTTGGTTGCCTTCGAATCGTTGTAAAAACGGACGCCCCCGACCTCTCTCACGAACTCTACCCTGTGGGGGAGCCCCTTGAAACCGGCCAGCGTCTTTTCGATAGTCTCCGTGTCGATGCCGTACAGGCGGGCAATGAGGACGGCGCAAAGCAGGTTCTCCGTATTGTGGATGCCGACGAGAGGCGAGATATCCCTCCTGCACGAGAATTCGGCGCCGGCTGTCCTCACGCGCAGCGTCCCGCCGTCGAGGAAGGCGCCCTCTTCGAGCTTGGCGCGGGAAGAAAAATAATAACGCCTCGCTGCGAGCCGGCCTATGCCTTCGATCTCTCTGGAGACGACGGCTTGGTCGCCGTCCGTCTGGTTCTCGAAAATCCTCATTTTCGCCGCCGCATAGCCGGCGAAGGAGTCGTACCTGTCGAGGTGGTCCTCCGTGATATTGAGAAGGACCGCAGTATGCGGATGTAAGCTCTCGATAGTCTCAAGCTGGAAGCTGCTTATCTCCGCGATGACGACGCGTGCCTTGTGGCCGGAAAGCACATAGTTGGCCAGAGGGTCGCCTATGTTGCCGCCGACGAAGACGTCGGGCGAGACGGCTTCGAAAAGCCGGCCGAGGAGCGTTGTGGTCGTCGTCTTCCCGTTCGTGCCGGTAACGGCAATGATAGGGGCGTCGATGAACCACGATGCAAGCTCGACCTCGCCTACCACCTTCGATCCGTTCTGCCGCGCCTTTTGAAGCAGGGGATGGTCGTATGCCATGCCGGGGCTGATGACGATCAGCCCGTGGTCGAGGAAGTCCCGCTCGCCATGGCCGCCGAACCTCGCCTCGAAAGGGATGCCGTCGAGGGCAGCGATCGCGCCCGCAAGCTCGCCTTCCGGCCGCATGTCGGTGGCGGTCACTTTTTTGCCGAGGCCCGCCAGGAGCTTCACACACGAGATGCCGCTTGCCCCAAGGCCTGCTACCAAGACGCGATCCGGTATATGGAGGTCTTTCTTCATCTCTCCTTTATCGCAGCTTCAGCGTGCTCATTGCTACGAGCCCCAGTATCACCGATATGATCCAGAAGCGGACCACGATCTTTTCTTCGTTCCATCCCTTCAGCTCGAAATGGTGATGGATCGGGGCCATGCGGAAAACCCGCTTGCCCCGCGTCTTGTAAGAGAGCACCTGGATGATGACGGAGAGGGCCTCGATTACGAATATGCCCCCGACGATCACCAGGAGGAACTCCTGTTTGATCATGACCGCAATCACGCCGAGGCCCGCCCCTAAAGAGAGCGAGCCCGTATCGCCCATGAACAGCTCGGCCGGGTATGCGTTGTACCAGAGGAACCCTATGCCCGCGCCGAGCATGGCGCCGCAGAGTATCGTAAGCTCGCCGGCCCCCTTCACGTAGAAGATCTGAAGGTACTGGGCGAATTTTACGTTGCCGACGAGGTACGCAAAAATAAGGAAGGTGGCGCAGACGGTCAGCACCGGCCCTATCGCCAGGCCGTCGAGCCCGTCCGTCAGGTTGACGGCGTTCGAACTGGCCACTATGATGAGCACGCAGACCGCAATATAAAAGATGCCGATATCCGGAGTGGCGTGCTTGAAAAACGGTATCGACAACTGGGTCAGGAATGTCCCCTTGGAATAGATGAGCGCGCTCGCCGCAAGTGCGCTTGCGCACTGGAGAATGAGCTTTGTCTTGCCCCTGAGTCCCTTCCCTTTGTCCCCCTTCAACTTGCTGAAGTCGTCGATGAAGCCTATGCCCCCGAAGAGCACGAGCGTCATCATGGCGATCCAGATGTACTGGTTACGCAGGTCGGCCCATAAAAGCGTAGGGATGATCGTCGAGATAAGGATGACGGACCCGCCCATCGTAGGGGTCGATTTCTTCGCCTCGTGCCGGTCGGGCACGTCTTCCCGTTTGCCGTTGTTGATCTTCCACAACTGGAATTTCTTTATTGCCCTCGGTGTAAGCAAAAAGCTTATGACGAGCGCGGTAAGCACAGCGAGCACGGTCCTGAACGTGATGTAGCGGAACACGTTGAAAACCGTAAGCCAACCGTGGATCGCAAAGAAAAGATGATAAAGCATTAAACGAGCGCCTCCACTACCTCATCCAGGCCGAGCGCCCTCGACCCTTTTACCAACACTATATCGTCCGGCGCCAGTTTCCCCCGGACGAATTCCACCAGCTTCTTCTTGTCTTCAAAAACGGAAACATTGCCGTTACCGGCTTCATCCGCCGCAGCCTTCATCGCCGGACCGAAAAGCAGGACCAGCGAGAGATTGCTTGCCCGCGCCAGGCGGCCGACACCGCGGTGATAGAGTTCCGCACCGTCGCCAAGCTCCCGCATGTCCCCGAGGATGGCTACCCTCTTGCCTGTGCAGGGGAGCGCGGCCAGCGTCTTTACGGCCCATTCCATCGAGGCGGGGTTTGCGTTATACGTATCGTCGACGATGACGTAGCCTGCACCCGATCTAACGGGTTTGAACCTGCCCTTGTAAGGCTCGAACCCTTCTATGGCGCGGCCGAGCGCGATTGCCGGAACGCCCATGAAAGAGGCGAGTGACGCAGCAGCGAGCACGTTGTACAGGTTGTGGCGGCCGAGCAGCCTGGTCGCCGACTCGACCTTCTCGTTTTGCAGGTCGAGGACGATGTCTGCGCCGTCGAGGCCCCTGTCAGCCGATACTTTCAGGCTGAAATCGGCCGGCCCGTTGATGCCGAAGGTGTAAACCTTGCAGTCCGCCCTTCTGTATGCCGCAAGCGACGGGTCGTCCGCATTGACGAATATCGTCCCGCCGGCCATGGTAGTCCTGAAAAGATCGAGCTTCTCCGCGGCGACGCCCGCGAGGTCGGAAAGACCTTCGAGGTGCGAAGGGGCGACGTTCGTGATGAGTGAGATATTCGGCTCGACCATGCCGGTCAGCGTCCGTATTTCCCCCTTGTGGTTGGTACCCAGCTCGAAAATCGCGTAATCAGGCCGACCCTCTATGGCGAGCATCGTTTTGGCCACGCCGATCTGGTTGTTATAGTTCTTCTCGTTTGCGACGACGTTGAAGGCGCCGCTCGCGATGCGGACGAGCAGCTCCTTGGTCGTCGTCTTGCCGTTGCTCCCCGTTATGGCGACGAAAGCGGATTCTATCCGCTTTCTCTTCCATGCGGCGAGGTCGAGGAGGGCCTGGTTTGTATCATCGACCATAATGATGGTGCCGCCGGCCCGCCCGCTCGCGTCGTGCCTGGACCTGTCGCACAGGGCGCCCGCGGCCCCGGCCGCAAACGCGGTCTCGATGAACCGGTGGCCGTCGAAGCTGGGGCCTTTGAGCGGGATGAAAAGCTCACCCGGCCTTATTGTCCTCGAATCTGTGGAGATCGCCGTGAACGAGCCGGCCGCAAGCCTGGCGACGCTTCCATTCACGCCCTGGACGACGTCGTTAACCTGCCACACGCAAAATCTCCTCGATCACCGCCCTGTCGCTGAAAGGGTGGGTAGTCTTTCCAATGATCTGATAATCCTCGTGGCCCTTGCCTGCCACAAGCACAACGTCCTTTTCTCCGGCCATTCCGATTGCCTCTGCTATGGCCGTTTTTCTGTCCTCTATGGTTTTGAACGCGTTCCCCGTCACGCCCGATTCGATCTCCGCGATTATGGCGGAGGGTGATTCCGTCCGCGGGTTGTCCGACGTTATTATGGTGAAATCGGCCAGGCTGGAGGCAATCCTGCCCATGACAGGCCTCTTTACCCGGTCCCTGTCGCCCCCGCACCCGAACACGACTATCAGCTTTCCGGGCCTGACCCGGTTGAGCGTCTCTATCGTTTTCTGGAGGGCATCGGGGGTATGCGCGTAATCGATGAAGACGTGGAAGCCCCTGCCCGTCTGCACCCTGTCGAGTCTGCCCGGCACACGCTGCAAAGCGTTTATGCCCGCAGTTACGGCCTCGGGCGCGAGCCCGCAGACGTCCGCCGAAAGCGCGGCTGCCAGGATATTCGACACGTTGAAAAAGCCGACGAGAGGTGTTTCCACGCGCATCCGCCTGCCCTTCAGTGAAAAATCCAATGTTATGCCGTCTATCGTCTCCGCGACGGACGTGGGATATGCGTCCGCGCCCGCCTTGTGGCTGTAAGTCGCAGTCCGGATGGGCAATGGAGGGACAAACGAGGGCGCGCTCGGGTCGTCGATATTGAGCACCGCCCATTTTTTCTCCTTGACGCTCTGCACCAGATAGCGGCTGAAAAGGAGCGCTTTTGCGCGCCTGTAACTCTCCAGGTCGCCGTGGTAGTCGAGATGGTCGTGGGTGAGGTTTGTAAAGACCGCGCAGTCGAAATCTACGCCTTCCACGCGCCCCTGGTCGAGGGCATGGGAGGAGACCTCAATCGCAGCGTAGCGCACCCCTCTTTCGACCATCGCGGCAAAAAGCGATTGTATCTCTACGGACTCCGGCGTCGTGTTATTGCCTTTCATCTCGCAGCCGTTATACCGATACGAGATCGTGCCTATCACGCCGGCCGTCGCCCCGGACGCCCGTATTATGGACTCTATGAGGTAGGTGATGGTCGTCTTGCCGTTGGTGCCGGTGATACCTGTGACGCTCATCCTGCGCGACGGGAAGCCGTAGAACCTGGCAGCCGCCTGTGCAAGCAGCAGGCGTGCGTCGCCCGTAAGCACGAGACACGGGATATCGCCGGTAAGCGGCTCTTCCGAGACAACCACCGCGGGCCGCCGGGCCAGCGCGTCCTCGAGGAAGGCCCTGCTGGATGGCGTCACGAAGAACACGGAGCCCGCTCCGACTTGCCTTGAATCCTTGGTGACTCCCGTAACCTCCTGCCCGTCCGGAAAAACGCCCATGACCGCAGTTACCGGAAGGCCGGCCAGGAGCTCGGTGGGCTTCATCAGTTTTCCGTCCTCCCCCGGATAATGCACTCCTGGTCGCCTTTAAGCCTTTCAAAAGGTCTGGGCGACTGGTCGGTCACGTACCCGCTGCCGTATACCTTGATCTTTGTCGTGTAGGTGGAGAGCTTGCCTATGGCGGTGCGTATGGGCAGGCTGGCGAGGTTAGGCATCATCCATTCGGGTTCCACCGTCTTCCTGGCGTCTCTGGCCGCATCTAAGCCGTTCGTTATCTCGAAGCCGCTCTTGCCCTTGGCTATGCCCGTATTCTTCAGATAAAAGGGGAAAACCTCATCGCACTCCGGGCCTGCGTTCCTGTTATAGAAAGATACCAGTTTTTCCCGGTCGATCCTGTATCCCCTGCCTAAAGTTATATCCTCGGCGCTCAACCCCCCTGAAGGGTTGATGCCCTCCTGTTTCATGAACTCCAACACTCGTTTTTGCCCTATTGTACTAAAGATACTCCTTAAACCATCTTCGTCGCGATCTCTAAGAATTTCGAGAGGTTTCTTCCATACTACGTTATTGTACACATCCTTTTTCCCGAAAATCAAACCCTCTTTTTCGATCCATCCTTCCTTCAAAGCGTGGCAGACAACGGGGACCGAAATTAGGAGGGAGGGCTCTATCCCCGGCCGGCCGACATCGGCATATCGGCCGTCCGCCAAGGGGGACCGCGTATTGCTCGCGGCCGGTCCCTTTGATGTGCCGTCCGATTGTGCGGAAACGGGAGAAGCCGTGACGGGGGATAGAGCCCGTTGGGGAGGGGCGTTGCAGTCTGTTTCGGTGTAGGGAACGGGCATTAGTGCGCCGTGTGACGCGTTCGCCTGTTCCGCTGAAATCCGTTTCATACTCATTTTATCAGTCAATCGAAAAGCGACAGAGACATTGATGAGGCATAATACAACACAAACAAGAAAAGCCCTCTTCCTGGACTTCTTGTTCATCGCAAGACCACCACCTCTTTATCGTCCGGTCGTTTCAGTCCTAAGCGTTTGCGGCTTGCAAACTCCATGTATCCCTTCTGCGTCACTGCCGCAAGCTCCATTTTCAATGCTTTATTGGCTTCGACAAGCTCTTTTTCTTTGTTGAGGCTCTCTATGAACCGGCCCCTCGTCTCTTCGTATATACCGGTCACGAAGAAAAGGGTCGAGACGAGGGCCAGGCAAATCACAACAGTCACGGCGATAAATAGCGGCGACACCCGCGCGCGCATGTAGCTGGTCTGCTCTACCCTGATATATGCGTTTCTTCCTATCGCCCGCGTCGTTATCATAGCTTCTCCGATACGCGCAGCTTAGCGCTCCTGGCCTTACGGTTCTTCATGATCTCCTCCCTGCCGGCCCTGATCGGTTTCTTTGTAACCGGCCGAAGCAAAACATTCTCCCTGAAAAACCTCTTAACTATTCTGTCCTCCAGGGACTGGAAAGTAATCACGCCGATCCTTCCTCCCTTTAAGACTGCTGCTGTCGCCTCCTCAAGGCCCTCGCCGAGGTTTTCAAGCTCCCTGTTAACCTCAATCCTGATCGCCTGAAAAGTTTTTGTGGCCGGGTGTATTTTTCCCCTTCCTTTTTTCGCCCCCGCCACTATATCGGCCAGCGCCTTGGCGCCTTCTATGGGGGCCTTTTTTCTCGCCTCGACGACGGCCCGCGCTATCCTCACGGCGTCACCCTCCTCACCGTACTCTTTTATGATCCGCACAAGGGCGGAGTAGCCGTACTGGTTTACCACTTCCCGGGCCGTGAGCTCTTCATCCCTGTCGATCCGCATGTCAAGGTCGTCTTCATCGCCGAAACTGAAACCCCTGCCGCCCGACATCTGGTACATCGATATGCCGAGATCGAAAAGCACGGCATCGACCTCGGTGACCGACGCTTCGCGCAAAATGCGTCCCAGGTCCCTGAAGTTGCCTTTCTTCAGAAGCACCCGGTCCGCGAAGGGCGCCAGACGGCCGGACGCAAGAGCCAGAGCCTCTTCATCGGCGTCCAGCCCGATCAGCTTCAACTGCCGGTATTTCTCTAACAGGTAGTATGCATGCCCCGCGCCTCCGACAGTCGCATCTACCAGCAGCTTGTCATCGGCGTCGATCAGATATTCCGCAACCTCGCCAAGAAGAACCGGTACGTGTTCCTGCGCCGTCAAAGACCGAGTTCCGATGCGATATCGGTCATCTTGTCCGTATCAGACGTGGCCTGCTTGACCAGCTCGCTCCACGTCTCCTCGGCCCATATCTCTATCTTCGTGTTCATGCCGATTATTACCACGTTCTTCCTGATCGCCCCGTAGTTTCTGAGGGACTGAGGTATCAATATCCTTCCAAGTCTGTCCACGGAGCACTCGGATACGCCGGAATAAAAAAACCTGAGGAAGTTCTTCGCCTCCTTCCTGGAGACTCCCGACCTCTCTATCCGCCCCTGGACTTCCTCCCATTCCTTTTCCGGATAGGCGACGATGCAGCCGTCAAGGTTCGTCAGTATCAGCTTCAGCTCCGCTACGGCGGCTTCCTTTTTGCGCCCGCCTTGCTTTCCGTAATAGCTGGCGACCCGCTGCCCCTCGGCCGGCTCCATGTGGGAAATCAGCGATTCCCTGAATTTGGCAGGAATGCTGAGCCTTCCCTTATCGTCTATCGCGTATTCGAATCTACCTGAGAACATATGTCCCACCGTTTAACACTCTTTCCCACTTAATGCCAAATATACCGGTAACTCCTTTCTTTGTCAAGGTTTTTTTAGGTTCTTGGAGTTTTTTTAAAAGCTTTCCCTCATGCGTCGGCCGGATAGCGGGGAGGACGGAACCTGTTTTTCGACCTGCCCGGATGGTTTGGCTTACAGGCATGTCCGGTTTCTTTACACAAACGGCACCGTTAATCTTTTATTTTTCTTTGTCTATCAAGGATTTGCGCCCTGGCATGGGCGTTGCTTGCGCATCCCGGCCGCACTCGACGGCTATCCCGTAGTCATCGACGAGATGGGGAGATAAAGAAACTCTAGCGGGTGGTCGGTGATCGGCTAGGTTGGTGGCGGAATAAAAAACAAAAGATCAGGCAGGTGGTTAAGGTAATGTAAGACGCCTGCCTCAGTACGGCCTCATGCCCAGCACGTTGCCCGGCGGATTGTAGTTGCAGACGACTATCATGTACCCCGAGCAGAATGCCTTTGCACAGCCGACGTCCCTCGTGCCCCGCCAGATAAGCTGCGTGTAGTGGCCGAATGAATGTACGCCGTATTGATCGACGGCCCTGCCGTCGTAGACCCGTTTTTCTCCCTCCCACATGGCCACTGCATCGGCCACCCCATAATATCCGGCGGTACCCATGAATAGGTTTTCTCCGTGTTCCTGCTTCCACCTGCCGGAATGCGGCCGGTGCTCCATGCGGCGGCTTGTGGACGCGAGGTGGTCGGCCCATTCCTGGGCGTAGACAGCCAGCTTCGTCGACCACGTGAGGGGAGAGAGGCCCACCTCCGTGCGCGCCCTGTTATGAGAGGCAAGCAATTGCCTGACCTCGCGCGGCGTCAGGCGGGAGCCGGCAGGGCCGCCCTCCGTGCCGGGCGCCATACTGCTTTGCCCCTTTGCGCCCCGGGGAGAAGCGGCCTGAGATTCCGCCCACCACGGCACAATTTTAATGACGCGCCCGCGCACGTCCCGGTCGAGCGAGACGGGGCCGAGGACAAACACGATGAGGACCGAGATGGACAATAGCCTGCCGACTGACATATCCGTTTTCTTCGCATTCAGGCCGAAGCAACAAGCATGCCTTCGGCGCTTTTCATAAACCATTGGAAAAACAGGTGCGCAAGCCAACCCTTTTTCGGGACGGGCGCGGGGAATGTCGAATGGCGCCCTATCAGACAGACAAAATTGTCGCTTCCTTTACTGTATAAAAGACTAAAACGGCGGGGGAGGCTCGATGCGGCCGGGGCGCCCGCCCGACGTGAGGAGGGAAGGGTCGCGCGCGGGGGCGCTGAGCCCCAATAATTGGCCGGCCTATCCTATGGCCTCACTGCCGCGCTCCCCGGTCCTTATGCGGATGCATTCTTCGAGGGGGAGCACGAAGATCTTGCCGTCTCCGATTTCGCCCGTCTTGCCCCCTTTGGTGATAGCCTGAATCGTCGGCTCCACGAAGTCGTCGTTGACCCCTATCAGAAGCTGCACCTTCCGGAGCAGGTTCCCCATCTCCCTCACGCCACGGTAAACTTCGGTGACGCCCATCTGGCGCCCATGTCCAAGGACCTCGTTAACCGTTATAAGATTTACTTCCACTTTGTACAACTCCTGCTTTACCGCCTCCAGCCTGTCCGGCTTAATGATAGCGATGATCAGTTTCATGCTTCTCCTCCCGTCCTGATCTTATACAGGCATAGTACTCCACTTCGTCGGATCGACGCGCCTCTTTGCTTTTGCCGGCCCCCCAGTCCATAGGTCCGGCCATGCCTTTGGGGCAATCGCCGGGAACGGACAATTGATATTATCATTGTCGCCCGTAATTCGCCACACGTATTAGAGAAACGGAATTATAAACCTATGGCCTGTGCAGGACCGGCGAAACGGAGGCGGGCGGACGGGATGTTGTCCGAAACGGGGTGCATCTTCGTACAGAGATAAATAAATAAAAAGAAAATAGCGGGTGATGGGCAGTCGGCGGCAATTACCGGGGCCCCAACACCCCTCCATGAGCAAAGCGCGACCCTTCCCTTCTTACGCCGGGCGGGTGTCCCGGGGCTTCACCGCTCGGCGCTGCGCATCCGCTTACCTTAACGACCCTGCTGCTTGTGCAGGGTCGTTTATTCGAGCTTGGCGCGCCCTTGAAGGTGTTAAACCGACCTCACCAGCTTCCGTCCGTTACGGGTGCGGATACGGCGCGGGGGCCGGGTAATAATAGACCGGCGGAGGAGGAGGCGCATAGACCCTCACCGGCGCCGGTCTGTAAGTCGGCACCTGGTTTCCCTTGCTGTACATGCACTGCCCGTAGGCGATATCGTACCGCCTCTGGAGGGTGCGCCCGTTCATGGCCCCCTGGTTGGAACCCATGGCAGTCCCGCCTACGAGCCCGGTGGCGCCGCCGATGGCCGCCCCCGCCCCTACATTGCCCGTCGCGGCGCCGACCGCCGCGCCGAGCCCTGCACCTACGACAGTGCCGAGCACGGCCCCGCCGACGGCCGTCTTATTGGCCGTATCGCTCGGAGACTCTCCCCCGATTTGCTGCTGAGCCCATTGCCTGCAGACAGCATCGTCACCCTGGAACACCTCGAAGGGCTTCCCCGGGCCCGGCATTACGGAGATGCTCGGTCCAGTCGGAACCGATGCACACCCCCAAAGAGCGGCAAGAACAAAACATATCGGAATAATCAGCCTCCAGTTCATTGCGTCACGCCTCCTTTTTTGGCCCGGACGAAATCGGCCCGGGAACAGTCGATCCGGGCAACGGCAGTCAGAGTGAAGCGATAGCCGCTCGCGCGCCGGCGCCTTTTCAGGCAATTATCTTTATGGTCCGGACTGCTTCTCAAATTCTATACCTAATTCTTCGGTGAAGCAAAAGGCGTGCCTTGCACCACCCGCAGCACAAGTTCCCTGTTTTTTGCTTACGGGCCGGTCAAAAGCGGTCTCGGGCGGCTCCCTTTTGCCGACCACCTTCATGTCAAAGGTCCATTACATTGCAGGAATCGACAAAAGTGTCGATTTAGGGGGCGCGCCGCTCGACATTACTGTGCGGCCGGCCTGTGCCCATCCCGAAAATCCGGACAATTAAAACAAGGGACCGGAGAGTCTTCCCGACCCCCGGCCCCCTGTTGTTGCCCGGTTTCTGCGGAGCGCTATTTATTCGCTGCCATGTGCAATGCCGGCACGCCGATCCTTGAAGTGCGAAGGGCCAGCAGCGCGACGATGCCCATAATCACGAGCGCGAGTATCGAGTTGACACCGCATATCTTGAAGACCGTCCAGTTGAGCCCGATGAAGACAGCACCCATAAGCGGTGCGACTGTCGAGCCCAGCCGTCCTATTGCATAGGCCCATCCGACTGCCGTGCCCGTGATGTCCGTAGGATAGGAGAGGGTTACGAGGGCCACAAGGCCGGAGACGGTGCCGTTGATGAAAAGTCCGTTGATCACGGAGATTGCGGCGATGATGAAGAATGGGCTGGTCGCAAAATATCCGAAGGCCGCGAGGCTCAGGAACCCGAGCACGAAGCCTCCCTGGAGGATCCGATAGGGGTTTTTGGCCTTATCCATCATGCGGCCTATCGAGACCGTCGCAACGGCGGAGCCCAGGTTTATGAGGGCGAAGGCCAGCGCGTACTGCTGCACCGAAGCGCCGCTCTTCTTCAGCAGCGTAGGCGCCCACGCGAGCATGAGGTAGATCAGGTAATAGCCGACGAAGAAACAGGCCCACAGAAGTACAGTCGTGCCGGCCCGCCCTTCCAGGAAAAGATGCTTCAGCGGCACGCCCGGACGCCTCACCTCGTTCGAGCAGAACTCGACGTCCTTCTCTTTCAGGAAGGCAGGCGCAATGTGGCCGATAATGCGGCGGACTTTCGCCTGGGCCCCTTCTCTCTTTACGAGGAACGTGAGGGACTCAGGGAGGAAGAACAACATCGCCATCGCGATCAGTATCGGCACGCCGCCGCCCATGAAGAATAGCGACTGCCAACCTAAATGGGGAAGGAGATAAACGGCGGACAAGCCGCTTATCGTAGCGCCCGCCGGCACACCCGCGTACAGCGCAGTCGAAAGCGTTGCCCTTGAGCGGGAGGGCGAGTATTCTGCGCCGAAGGCGATGGCGGTCGGGACCGCGCCGCCCATACCGAGGCCCGCTATAAAGCGGAAAAGGGCCAATTGGCCGACGCTCGTTACAAACGCGCAGAGCACTGTAAATACGCCGAAAACAAGCGCGCAGGCGACGAGCATCCGCTTCCGCCCGACCTTGTCTGCGAGCATGCCCAAAAAGGCCGCACCAAAAAGCGGCCCGAATTGGCCCGCGCTTATTGCAATACCAAGGGCCTGCGGCCTGATATGCATGTACTCTGCAATCTTGGGCACCGCAACCCCGATGACGGTCAGGTCGAACCCGTCGAGGAGCGTGCAGCAAAAACAGAGTATACCCACCAGTATCTGGTAGGACGTAAAAGGAACGGAATCGAGAACTTCCGATATGCTTACCGTCCGAGTCGCCATTGCTTATTCCTCCCAAAACTCCATCGCCGGCTGCGAGGTCTCCATGGCCCGCGCCTACCTGAGTGTACTACTTTTCGGCTAACACTTCGGTATTAAGACTACTTGCAGTTTTACTATTAAACGGCATTCTTGTCAAGGGGGGGAACGGTGCGGTACTTCCTGCCTGCGAGGCGTTTTATTTCGCAACCCGCACGAGCCTGTCGAACCTGCGGGCGGCCCATGCGGCCCCGGGTCCGCCCAGGCCGGTCACCGTCCATTGATTATCACCGGCAGAACGCGCCATTGTAAGAACTTTGGCACGCCGGCACGAAGCAGATGCCCTGTTCTCCGACAAAATTGTCGCACACTTCCCGATTCGGCCTGTGTCGCGCCTCGCCTCCGTGCGGTCAGCCGTACACGGAAAAACAAGTTACGGCCCGCGAATACCGCGAAAAGCGCGTATCCCACCGCTCGGGGGCCCCTGTCTGGCATATCTCTTGAAGTAAGGCTTATCCGGGCGCTGCAAGATTTTCATAGAGAGGTGCGCTGTGTGGAGCAGGAGAGATATCATGAAGCTTCTGGCGGGATTGCCATTTGCGGCAATGGCCGGCTGCGCCACAAACCCGGTGGGCGCGCGGCCTGCGGCCGCGGCGGCGGAGCAGGTCCTTCGATTCAAGGAAACAGGGAAGACCTCGTTCGGGATGTGGCAGGCCGATGTCACGTGCACGCCTGCCCGATGGAGGCCAGGCGTATCCATGGACCTCCTCGTATCCCTCCTGTTGTCGACCGGTATGCTGCCCGCCTTGAGGCAGGCAGTCGTCGACCCGGAAGCGGTGACGCTCCTCGTCACGTCCGAGCGCTGCTTCGACGCGGCAGGCATCATGCACCTGCCTTCGGACGAGCGCATGTCTACGCTCCTCACGCCTTGCGGGCTAGCCATCGAGGGAGGGTCTGCGGGCGCCGTGAGCCGGGCAACGGGGGCGTACAGAAACCCCGTGGACGAGCTTGCTGCCCTGCCCCTTGCGTCTTTGCAGCACGACGTCTCCGGCGCCCACGCGCTGTTCCACCTGCGCTTCGCCCTGCCTGCCGATATGCCGCCCGGCATTTATCGGCTTCGGCTCGATTTCGGCGTGCAGACCCGCAAGCGGCGTTTCAGCCTATGCGAGAACTCGGCTTTCGCTGGCAAGAGCCGGGACAAGGAATATGGGTCCTGCGCCTACTCGCCGCCGGTCCCGGTCTCCGGCAGGGACGTAAGGGGCCGCGAGGTGGATGCGTCACGCATAAAGCCGAGGGTCTACGCGGTCCTTCTGGCCCGTTATAACTCGAACGGCTCGCGGGGGGTCGTGGCCCGCGAGGACGAAAACCACTTCGCCCTGTCCAACAGGAACATCATCCCCGACGAGACGGTGCTGCCGCTCCGCAACCCGCAGGGTAAACCCGCCGCCTACAGTCTGGAGCCTCAATTTCCGGCCGACTCCATCGACCCCAACCGCAACATCCCCTGGGACTACACGTCAGGAATCCTCTCCGTGCAGGTGACAGGGCCGTCAGGGACCATGATAGACCTGGGCAGCGCACCCTTCAAAGGCATGAAACAGGAAGGGCCGACTACGGGCGACCCGCGTTTCTTTGCGTGGAGGCCGTCCGCCTTCGGCCGCCACACAGTCGTTGCGAAGGGATGGATCAAAGACAGGTGGGGTAACCGTTATGAATTCGGGGGGACTTATACGTTCTGGATCGCCGGCAGGATGACCATGGCAACGGCCACCTTCCAGGGCATGAGTTATCCGGCAGGGAGCACCTACGGCCGCGACATCGCTTTCTTCCCCGCAGTCCCCGCTGACGTCGAGGTGAAAGTGGACCTCTACCCATTTTCCGACGAGAGCGAGGTGCGGTCCCTCTCCTATGCCGGGCGCGCCTCGTCCGCGGGCATATTCGGCGTGCGCGAAGGGATGAAGCCTTTTACCCTCGATGCGCCGGGCGAGTACCATGCACGCATCCTCGCGCGCTACGCGGACAAGAACGGCGAGCTTTGGGTATGCAGCCTCCGTCACGCGGGCGTCGTCTACGCGCCCGATACACCCCTTGTCGCGCACGGCAAGAGGCTTAAGGCAGGCAACGGCTTCGCAGAGAGGGGAGAGACAGGCAAGGAGGGCTACATAGAGCCGGGCGAAAAGCAGTTACGCCACCTGGAGCACATCGCTTTTCCGTACAGATCGGGCGACGTCCTGCTTATAGCGAGCGAGGGGCAGGGGGCGAACAAGATCGAGCCGGTCCTCACCTGGGAGATGCCGGGCGAGCCTGCGATCCCCGATAAGCAAATGCAGGGCATCGGCGCGACGAACGTCAAGATTTATACGTCGAACGGGCTCTCGCCCCACCTCTACCCCGAGTACATCGCCCACCGCGCATACTATTACGCCTCCGGTCCCAGGCCGGGTTTCCCCTCGCGCTTCCTCGTTGCCGAAGACGGGGTCCAGTCGCCTTACTGGCCTACGAGCGCTACGAACTTCGGCGGTCAGATAGGGGCTTCCCCGAACGGCGATTCCCCGGGCGACATTTACAGGCTCGCGGGCGGCATAGTGCTTCACCCTAAAGGCAAAAAACCGCTTTACGCGGGCTACCTCGCGTCTGCATTCATTCTGCCAGGCGGAACGCGCAACAACCGCGTGGTCGCTCCCGGCTCCGAAGCCCTGACGGGCGCGGACGGCCGGGAGGCCCGCTTCTTCCTTGTCCCCGTCCGGCCGGGGACTGTTTACGAGACGGGCGCTACCTTCACGCCTGCCTTCCAGATAGACCCCGTCGTGCCTGCGCGCATCGCATTCAACCTGACGTCCCCATCGGGCAGGCGCTTTACCACCGAAGGAACAGCCGATGGGTTCGGTAATTTCGCAGGGCGGGAGAAGTGGGTGCTGGACGAGGCAGGCGTTTACGAGTACGCCGTAAGGGCAGACTGGAACGGCTTCGAGGGGCTGGTGCCGGGGCTCGGTGAGGGCAGGGGCTGCATCTTCGTCACGGAGAAGGGGATCAAGGGCCGTACGGGCCTGTTTATCGAAACCTCGCCGCAGGACGCATTTTCCATCGACCGGGGCCTTACCGTCAGCGGCAGAAGCACCGGGCCGAAGGTCTTCTTCACCGTTATCACGCCCGGTGCTGTCATCGACCAGGGGGAACTGCGGGTCGCGGAAGGAAAATTCACTTACCGGTTCGAGCCGTCAGAGGTGAGCCGGCGCATCCCCATTTATGACATAGAGAACCGAAGGGCAAACCGCAGGGAAACCGGCCGGGTTGTCCACCTCTCGTTCTTCGCGGAAGAGCGCCTTCCCGACGGCTCGCGCTTCCACGATTTTGCCCGCGTTATCCTCAGAGGAACAAGGGTTGTGTCGGCCGGATGAAGCAACCTTATCGATCCACTCATCTTGACTTTTTATTAACTCATCGGTAACATCGCTTTAACAATGCAATCGTATCATTAAAGACGGACAAAACGATCCTCAGGGGGGTACACCCGTGATCAGCACGAAGAAACGAATCGCCGGGTTTGCAGTTATTGCCGTTTGCCTCGCGCTCGCGGCTTGCGGAGGCGCGAGTAATATAATAAGCGCCCCGGCGGCCGGGACACCCGGTGAAGCCGGCGGGGCCTGGAGCTTCGCAGTCATGGGCGACACGCAATGGACCGTCCCCGACACCGCCGGGAAAAACCCGAATACGGTAGCCGTCGATATCGTCAGCCGGCTCTCCCGGCAGTTTATACAAAAAGGCGTTAAATTCGTGGTCCAGGTAGGCGATTTAACGGACGACGGCAGCCCGGAGGCCGTCGACACGAGGGCGGTGTGGGCACAGGCGCTGTATAACGCAGGCATAGGTTTCTTTCCTTTGCGGGGCAACCACGAGCCTTCCCGCGTGGCGGCCGGCGAGTTCCTGAAAATGTTCCCCCAGACGCGCGGCGGAGCGATGAACGCCACACCCGATTATGAAGCCCTTTCCGCCTCGGTCGGCTTCGACGTCGATGCGAGACCCGCCGGAAGATCGGGTACCGTATTTACCGTAGGCTCCCGCTTCATCAGCCCCGGTAACCCTGCGGGCCTTGCCGGCCTTTCCTACTCCTTCGACTTCGGCAACGCGCGCTTCGTGCTCCTCGACCAGTTCACCCGAACCGACGGCACAGGCGCAACCGCCTCCGACGTGAACGATACGAACATCGCCGACCAGCAGGAGTGGATCGCCTCGACTCTCGCGGCAAGGCCCAAAGGCGGGCACACATTCGTATTCGCCCACAAGGGCTTGATCACCGAGAGCCATGTCGATTCCCTTTTCGGCTCGGACCCCTCCAAGAACCCCGAGGCCAAGAATGCATTCATGGCAAGCCTGCAGGCCGCGGGCGCCGGTTACTTCTTCTGCGGACACGACCACATCCACCAGCGCTCCGTTATCGCGAGCCCGGACGGGAGATCGACGGTGCGCCAGGTCATTGCCGCTTCCGACAGCTCGAAGTTCTACATTCCGAACAGGCCGTCCAACGACGCGGTTTACAACAAGGGCGGCTTGCGCGAGACTTCCGTTATGCAGGAGCTTTACAAAATAGGCTTCTACATCGTCACCGTCGACGGCAGCCGCGTAACGGCCGATTATTATTCGGCGGACAACACGGGCGCGGTATTAGCGCCCGACGGCAAGGACTATCTCATCCAGGCGACCCCGTCACTCGACTTCACGAAAAAAGAGACCTTCGGGTATGACCTGAACGGCAAGGAGTTCCTCGTGCCGCCCGAAGGGTCCTACACCACCGTCCGGGACGCGGGACCGTCGGGTACGGCCGCAGAAGTGCTCTCCGGTTCCAACAGCCGTCCCGGTACGGACGGCAGCGGCCGCAAGTTCACAAAAGCCGTCGGCACCGGATGGCGGGCAGCTACGGCGGATGTCCAAAGCGAGGTACTGTCGCTGTGGGGTATGTCACGCTCGCTGGGCAGCGGCCTTACGGACACGTATACGATCTCGATAACATACAGGACGCAGCGAAATGGCGCGCCCTCGCCGAACGGCCGTTCCGGCGTTCTCACCAGAGACCGTCGCGGCAATTGGGTGAACGCTGCGGACATGAATTACGGCGGCGCGAAGAAATTCGTCCCCGGCCCCTGGACGCCCGCCTGCAAACTGGGCTCCTACGGAGTCGATACGGAAAGCGGGACTGCCTGGGCCGTAATTAACTATAACGGCGACTTCGCAGTCGGCAATTTTTAGCCGCGTGTGCGCTTGCGCCCCTGGAAACCTTGCCTGCCCGATCCTTTAAATCGTACAAATCTGCTCAGGGAATAAGCCGGGCAAGCGAAGCCTGATCCACGCGGGCAGCGGGTGAGCCGTGCCCATACCCATAAGACGATCAAAGAAGGTCGTTGTATGGAATAACCGGAGGACACAAAAAAAACTACAGACACCTTACGGCTTTTGTCGCAGAGAATGGGTGTCCGGTTGAAAAGGGGGCTACTCCATTTGGTGGTGCTTAACATTACCAGATTCGAGGTTGCCATGGCTCAATTGTGCGAAAGATATTTTACGTTATCCTACCGGACGAAGAAGGGCATCGAGCTGGCTAAGGCCACATACGAGGGCCTCGACCGCGCCCATCCGAAGGAGTACTACAGGTGGTTTCCGGGGTGGATTAAGGATAGAGGGAGGGAGAGGAAGTTTTGAAACTGCCCCGATGATCCGGAAGTCGTCTGTTGGTTTGCATTCCGAATCGGCGGAAAGTTGAAGTCGGGAACGCTATAGGCGCCACCTTCATTCTCCCTCTGATTGGTTTGACAAAGATGGGTGAAGCCGCCGCACCAAGGGTAGACGCCTGATGATGTTCACTGTGTACGCATACGCATGAGCGTCATTCGGCGTCTCATTGCTGAAAATAGCGACATTCAGCTTCCGGAATTTGCCTATAAGGCCCGTATTGAGATGCCCTGTATGGCAGTGGGGAATACCCCAGCAAAATGTATTCAGCAAAAAGAGTATACTAAAGACTATTTTTCTTAGCTCGATAATCCGGAGGGAGAAGGCTATTGACACGGGTAACCTTTGCTGCCTCCAGGAAAAAGGTTCCGAGGAGCAACGTGCAAGTAAAGGTTATCGAGATCCATCTCCCCCAATCGGCGGCCATTATATAGAGAGGCGAAGAAAATATAACGCTCGCTACTAAAAATATCGCCAGCTTTTCGGGTGCTATATCTATCTTCTTACATTGAAAATAACCAACAATCAATGGCATTGCACCGAACAACAACGCGGAGCCATAAACCGCAAAATAATCTTCGTTAAATATGAACTCCGACATCATAGTCATATTTCTTGCCAAGCCTTGGTCGTATGAAAGTTCGCCCATACACACAGACTCTTTCAAGCCGTGCGCAACTAAATCTCTGCAAATAGCTCCACCGTCGATCCTGCTGCCAATAAAAACTATAGCCAACATCGCTACTAAAGACCCTAAAAACATAAAGAATGCGCTCCTGAGCCTGTACGGCCCGACTCGCTTGCCCGAAAGCCATTCCGCAGCAAAGAAATATGGTGTGAAGAAAAAAAACAACTCATGCCATAGCGTGGCAACTGCAGAGAGAACCATACAAGCAAATAAGAACAACGGCTGATTTTGGAAACCTTTTGTCTTCGTTAAGACGTTGATATAGGCCGCGAGAAAAACATACAACACTATCTCCTTCCTTCCGACTGCCGCAGCATCTATCACGGTAAATAGGAAGGTTGCGGGAGAGAAAACGAACAACATAAACCAGAATGGCTTTTCCTTGTCTAAAATAAGCATCAAGAATAAGATGAAAAAACTAACACATAAGAAAATCTGTACTAAAAGTACTATTTGAGCAAGGCCCAAGCCCGTTACGGTCGCCAACGCCTTTGCAAGCTCCCCCCCAAAACCGCGCCTAACAAATCCTGCACTCCAGTTAACCAACCAATCGCCTAAAAGATACCCATGCTGGCTACGATTAAATTTGAAGACGCAGAACGCATAGTTGGTCAAAACGCCGCCCAAGAACATCGTTATCAGAACGTTAGAATAAGTGACTTTTCTTAAGATTGGCTTCGTATTCGCTCTCTAGATAAAGTCGTTAGAGGAAGGTAAAAGGTCAGGGACCCGCAGCGTACAGACACAGAATTAAGCGATAAAGCCTTCCAAACTCTATCATCCCGACCAGCGAAAAGACTTTGAGAGGCAGCAAAATGTCAACGGGACCATGAATGCACCCGGGTTTAGCCCTTAGGGAAGGGTCAATCTAAAATCTTCAAGCGGGGAAACAGTTAAAAAACACAAATCAGCGATTCACTTCCTCTCCCTCCGGCTAACTTATGTTTCTTTAGCGCAGCTTTCCTAACTTTGCATCGAGAAACGGCAGGATAGCAGCCGTGAACTCATTAACAAATCCGTCCATCCGCTCCTCTGCGTTCTTGACGCCTTCGTTTGGATATATAGGAGTGATGGGTCTGACAAAAAGATCGTAGGTGTTATCGTGTTTAAGAGCGTGAAGGGTGAGCTGAAAGCGGTTGATGTTAACATTGTCGGATGTGTTCTTCTTCGTTTGGAACCAGTAATAGACTAGCTGCCGGGCATTCATATTTTCTATGACCATTTCGGTCGCCTGTATAAACCCGAGGAGAGGCACCTTCTGTATGATGCGCTTTTTAAGTTGCAGCGTATTCCATCCCTGGGAAGGAAGGCAAACGTTCGGGCTGTGGAAGAAGTTTTCGTTCTCCATGAACGGTGACCCGCGATAGCCTATATAAAGGAAAACAGCCTTGCCGTCCGCTCCCGTGTATTTTGCGCTTAAGGCCTCCTCCGCCCCGGAAAGGGCCACCATATTACTATCCATCCGGTCCGTCTCGCCGGACCACCGGCCTATAGTCATCGGAAACCCGGAAAAGCCTCCTTGCAGGGTAAGCCTTGGCATCGCCCCGGTCGCCTGACTGATGCCGCTCATCAAAAGTAACGCGCATATGCATATGATAGATGGAATAACGCTGCAGCCTGACTCACCTTTGCTTAGAATCTTTTCGATTAGCCTGCCGAGTGCACCGGGCTTCGGATCGCCTCCCTTGATCATCTTCAGCAAGAACATGAGCAGAATGATGAGAACAAATGCGAACATAAAGATCAGCCAGCCCGAGAAACCGTGAAAAAACCCCTCTGCTACACTGGAACCGTATTTTTGGGCCAGGATGCCGGTGGCGCCTATCCTTACTCCATTGGTTATCACAGCCACCGGAACAGTGAACGCAATTATGACAACTCGTTTCCAGGGCTTTTTTTCAGATAAACAAGCGGCCAGAACTCCCAGGGCGAGAAGCGGAAATATATAGCGAAGCCCGCTGCATGCATCGACTACCTGTAGCTGAATATTCCCAAGATCGATGACATTGCCCTGAACAAAGGCTGATACTCCGAAAATATTCAGAAGACCGGAGCCCAGTTTTGTCGACAGCAGTTTTAGAGGAACGCCTACATTCGTTTGAACGACGGTTGGGAGCGGGACCATGAAAATAAGAAAAAATAAAGGTAACAGGAGAGCTTTAAAGACATACTTGCCAAAGCAGAACAAGACGATGGACAGCAGTAAAAACGGGATCGCGGGTCGTACTGCCGAAGGGCTTGAGCCAAGGATCCCGTATGTGCTTATCAAAAGGAAGAGGAAGAACAACGATCCGCCGATCCAATTCCAGGAAATCGGGAGCGATTTGATTGTTGATCTTTTATCCCAAATCATATACGCGACTATCAAAGGAATCAGAAAACCGTAAGAATAATCTTCGTCAGTATACCAAATATTTACCAGGCCCTTCAGCGTCCCCCAGTAAGCAAGGAAACATGACGCAACGAGCAGCCAAACGGATAAAATCAGAAATGATTTTCTTCCGAAACTCACACCCGTCATCCTTCGTTTCCCTTGCTTGGAGGCTGCGGCCAATCCCAGATTACGTCCGTTTCCGAAAAAGTCCTGATTACCCTTGCCGGGGCTCCTGCGACAACCGAATACGGCGGGACGTCGTGTGTTACAACAGAACCTGAACCGACAATAGCACACTCACCCACAGTCACACCTGCCAAAATTAGCGACCTGGCGCCTATATAGCATCCTTTCTTCAAATACACACCCTTACGGCCGCCCATTTCTCCCTTCATGACATGCTGAAGGTGCATAGGAACAAACATATGGCCGATGATATAAGAGCCACTGATGATCGTCACGTCGTTCTCGATAAATATGCTATCCGGATACGTATTGTCTATGAAGACTGCAGAACCGATGAATACACGCTCTCCGATGGTAACACCGCGTGATCTATGCAGAGCGACACGCCAACTGGGGAACATCGGCAGGTATCTCGCTATCGCATGGAGTAACCGAAAATAGACGGACTTAATCGCACCGATGCCGGAGAACTCTTCCTCAAGCGGAATTTGGCCCATCCATTTCTTGAACGTCTTCATTCGGCCACTCACTGCATCTACGTCAGTGTCTCTGCGTATGCTCTCTCAAACACATCCGTAGTTATTTCCCAGTCATAGATCTTCTTCGTCTCATTTTTGCCGACATCCCCAATCCGTCTCAGACTCACTGGCCGGAAGATCGAGGACTTTCTTAACCGTCATGAAGAACTCGTCCTTATTACCCTGGTCGAACAGAAAGCCAGTTACTCCGTTTCTGATCACCTCCTGGTGACCTTCTATGTCCGACGCTATGCAGCACTTCCCTATAGAGAGGGCCTCCATCAGAGAGACGGGCAGCCCCTCATTCTTTGAAGGTGTTATGAAAGCCATGCAGTTCGACAGCAACTCGGCTTTTTCCTGCCCCGTTACCGGTCCCGTAAAGATGCAAGACCGCCCGTCCGAGCACTTCAATCTCAGTCGATGGAGATAGTCCGCCGAGGTCGAATCTTGCGGCCCACCCGCAATAACTATTTTAACCGAAGGAGGAAGCGTAACCGCCAAGTCAATTAGCCAATCGACCCTCTTGATCGGGTCAATTCGCCCGAGAAAAAGGAGGTAATCCGCTCCGTTAAGCCCATATTTCTCGCGTATCAGTTTTGGAGGCAAAGCTTGTTGCTCATTTACTCCGCTCGGCGTGAGTAAGGCCGTAACTCCGAATTGAGATTGAATCTTGTCCTGGAGATGGCGGGCAACAGCGGTAACACAGTGGGCGCGTGTCGTACCGCGTCTGAAGCCACGTTTCAGGATATACCTGGCGACTAGTCCATATTTTGGATTATCCCAGCCTGATTCAACCCCGTGAGCGGTCACTATCGTCTTTTTGGAGCACAGCCGGATTAACGGCACGAAAAAATAGGATGCATAGCCATGAAAATGAACGATATCGAAGGGTCGGATCAACACACCCAAACAGGCAAACAAGCTGTTAGTCAGAGCATCAGTCGCTTGCAAATGGAGAGTAGGTACCCGGACTATTTTAATCCCTTTATAGACGTCCTTCCCGTAGTCTTTACAATACCATGAAGATGCGAACACGGTTACATCGTGGCCTCTCTTGGCCAACCTCTTCCCGACCTCTTCCACGTATGTCTCTATGCCACCCCATTTTGCCGGCACACCCTTTAGCCCAATCATTGCGATTCTACGTTTCGGGCTCATAACTTCATCTGCCTGCCAAACGCTCTTTGGAAACTCAATGAACCGGTTTACCTAACAAAACTTTGCGTGAGGATATAGCGGATATCACCGGCTGCCAGTGTCAGAACCCGCTGAGAGGACAGAGTGAATGAGGGACACCTCGGTTTGGAATAACGTGGTAAAACTATATCTTTGCGCAAAACTGTAACCTTCCGCCTCCAGTTTCTCTCTCAGAGCGGCGTCACCTGCAATACTCAAGAGCGCATCGGACATGACCTTGACGTTTCCAGGTTCGACGAGCAGTCCATTCACACCGTCGGCTACGACGTCACTGCTCCCCGGAATACGCGTAGCTACGCAGGCTGTGCCGCAAGCCATTGCCTCTACCAAGACTCTGGGGTGGCCCTCCGACGTAACCGAAGGAAGGACAAATGCTTTAGCTCTTGCCATGTATCCCGCTAACCGCGCCTGGTCTAACGATCCCAGGAAATCGACATTTGAAATGCCTTCCCTGCTTACCAGTTCCTTTAGTGACCTCTCAGCATCGCCTCTGCCGCATATAATGAGATGGTAATTCGGAAAACGGCGCACTATTTCTTTGAAAGCGGATATCAGGACATCGACGCCTTTTGACCAATGGAGGCGGCCGGCATATACGACTTGGTCTTCTTTGGCGGGGCTTTTCTTGAAAACGTTAAAGTCAACAAAATTGGGGATGACGACGGCCTTCTTCCGGTAATTGTTCTCCGCTATCACTTTCAGCCTTTCCGTACTGCAAATAACCAGGTCTGCCCCTCTGAACCCGCGTGCCTGCAGGAAATTAGCAAACCATTTTTTAACTCCACTGTAATTGGCACGTGTCGTGCTCGCATAATCCCATTCGTAGCCGGCTATCACCTTGTGTCCGGCCAACGCCCTTATAAGTGGAAGTGTCGGAATCTCAACGCCGAAAGTCCGGATCAGTGCGTTCATTGACGGCGCTCTGATGACAAGAAAGACCCAAAACAACAAGTGACGAAGTCCGTAAGTACCAATCTTAACCGGAATGGGATGGTGTTTGACGCCGAGCAGTCCCGAGTAGTTTCGTATGTCAGCCGTATAATAGTCGACCTCGAAATACCTCGCGTATTCTCGTATCATAGCCACTTGCCTGTTGAGAAAACCTGATTTCTCAAACTGTTCAAGAGTTCCGGCAGTTGCGGAAATGAGAGTAAGCCTTGGCTTTCCGGTCACTTCTTTCTCGCCCATCGCTATTCTCCTGGTCCTGAACCTGCTCCTGTTAAACTAGTTTCCGGGCTGCGCCTTAAGCACGACTTTCCTCAATGTCGGGGATTTGTAGTATAGCGTACAGAAACTATATCCCTGTGTAAAGCTGTAAGCCTTCGTCCCCAGTTTCTCTCTCAAGGCGGCGTCACTTACAAATGGAAGCGTCCTTCAGACATCGGAACTCCCTATTATACGAATACCAAATTGTATTGAATATTGTGAATTATGGCGGAGCAAAAACCTTCAAGCAATTCTTGTTGACAAAAGCTTTAACAGCAACATGCGGTCAAATGTAGACTCGCCCGTTTTATCTATTTATCCCCATCTTGATAACAACTTTACGCAGTGAAGGACAGCGATAATACAGTGTGCCCAGCTTATCCAGAATCGGGCCCGGCATGATTCTTAAAAGTTGCAACAGAACCGTATCTTTGAGGATCAGAGACCTTAAGGCACGAACTACGTTTTCGTGAGCCGTGACATCTCTTTCAATAAGGTTAAGTTCACGTTTTCGTACCGTGATTCTCGACTCGGTGACATTCATCTTTCCTTTCTTGCCTCTGCTCATCCCATCGGCATGCTCGTAATAATAGACCAGAGGCTCGGGAGCATAATCAAAAAGACCTTTTTCCCGTGCGACCGTCAGCCACATTGGCCAGTCATGGCAGGCCGGCATCGATAGAGGCACAAAATCGTGCAAAAACGACTTGCGCACAACCGCGGATGAAGCCACTACGAAGTTCTTTCTTATGAGGGAATCGTAAACTTCTCCTCGATAAGGCTTGTCGAGGTCATAGACCCTGAATATCGGTTTCGGTTCGGGGAACATCTCATTACAGACGTGCGCATCTGAATATACGAGCGCCGTATCCGGCGTGAACAGCACCATTTGCTTTTCTAACTTGTCGGGGAGCCAAGCATCATCCGAATCACATAATGCCAGATATTCGCCTTGGCTGTTCCTCATTCCCGTTTCCCTTGCTCTGCCCTCACCACCGTTTTGCTGGTATATGTATTTGTACGGTACCCCCTTAAGCAAGCTTTCCGCCACTGTCCGGCTGTCGTCGATTGAGCCATCGTCAACCACTATTACTTCAAAATCCCGAAATGTTTGGCCGACAATAGAGCTAAGGGTGAGCCCAAGAGTTGAAGCCCGATTATAAGTAGGCACAATAACACTTACTAGGGGACGCCTTTCCATCAATCTCTCCCCGCTGTCTGCCAGGGCGCGGCAGGAATCATCTACCCCCGGCAAAGCCGGGGGTTTGTTAAAACCGTGAACCGCTCAAAGCGGTTAGTTGTGCGTTAGCTGCCTAAAGGCAGCTATTTGTCCTTCTCAAACAGTTTCATCTGGTCGAGCCTTCGATCTGTCTCTTCCTGGGCTTGGATGTACGCTCGTATGGCTTGCTCGTCCAACCCTATGGTCGATACGCAATAACCTCTGGCCCAAAAGCTCTGACCTACGAAGTTGCGTCTCCTGCCGCTCATCCGGGCTATGTAGATCGCGCTCTTCCCTTTGATAAAGCCTACCACCTGGGCAACGGCATACTTTGGGGGAACCGAGAGCAACACGTGGACGTGGTCCACTACCAGTTTCCCCTCCAACACCTCGCTCTCCTTCTGCCGCGCCAGCTCCTTGATGATGGGCCCTAGCTCCTTCCTGAGATTCCCGTATAGTACCTTTTTCCGGTACTTCGGAATCCACACCACATGATACTTGCAATCCCATACCGTATGACATAAGCTCTGAATATCTTCCACCGAAAGCCTCCTTAACTCTGCCGACCGCCTAAACGGTTCACGGATACAGGAGGCTTTCCTATATATTCCCGGAATTGTCAAACTCCGGGATTCCCCCGGCAGAGCCGGGGGTTTACCAGAATGAAATTAAACTGCTCCTCAAACTGGTCAATCGCATATTCCCGTCTTGAGAATAGCTTTCCGCATTTTAGGCCACGTATAATATATCAGGCCAAGCCTATCCAAAATCGCGGACGGCGTGATCTTGAGAACTCGTAATAAGAACATGTCTTTGAACATCAGCGACTTTATATCGCTTATAAGTTTTGCATCAACTTTGATCTCACTTTTAATCATCACAAGCTCATGTTGTCGCACCTTGATTCTCGATTCAATGACGTGTATTTTTCCCTCCTTGCCCCTGGTTAACCCACCGGTATGCTCGTAATAACGGACAAGAGGCTGAAGAACGTATTCAAAAACTCCTTTCTTGCGCGCTACCGTGAGCCACATCGGCCAGTCATGGCACGCCGATACGGACAGGGGCACATAATCTTCCAAATACGATTTACGTACAACCACGGAAGAAGCTACTATGAAGTTCTTTCTTATCAGGTTACCGTAAACCTCCCCTCGATATGGCGTACCTAGCTCGTAACTCCTGAATGTGGTTTTCGACTGACGGAACATCTCTCCGCACACAAGTGCATCCGAATATACAAGCGCCGTATTCGGCGTGAACAATGCCATTTGTTTTTCCAATTTATCAGGGGACCACACATCATCAGAATCGCAGAAGGCTAGGAACTCTCCTCGTGCGACGCCTATACCGTTTGCTCTTGCGACGCCCACACCGCTGTTTGATTGGTATATGTACTTTAACGAGCCGTATTGCGCGAAGCCTTCGACCAGAGACCGGGTCTCGTCCGTCGAACCATCGTCTATCACTATCATCTCAAAATCCCGAAATGTTTGATCAATGATGGATTGAAGCGTGCGGCCAAGGGTATCTGCCCGATTGTAAGTCGGTACAAGGATACTCACAAGCGGAGGTTGTTTCATTTCTTTATTATCTCAAAGGCAAGACAGTTTGTCAAAACTATGAAAGCCACATCGTATTTCGTCTCTCCGCTCGAAGGCTATTTTTCCACTGAAAAAGATACTGACTTAAGATTCTATCGAAAAGAAGGACCACCCGCCTCTTCTTCAAGGGCGGACGGATGGCATGATCTTGTGCGTTTACAACAAACGCCATCTCACGAACTTCCAGATCTGGTCCGCGTCCCTCCTTTGTCCCCTCACGAATAGGAGGGCCTCAACTTCTCACGGTAAGATAATAACGGTTTGACATCAAAGCACATCATGATAAAGCAGGGTCGGGGACCACATCGCAGAATCAAGGATACCGGCAGAGGAATGGGCCGCCCGCAGTGGCTTGACAACTAAATAAGGATTGAATTTCAATCTGAACTTTCTCCTTTGATATGTCAGGGATTCGAAAGCTGTTGCAAACCCGAACTTGCCTGTTACCCGCCTTAAATCCGCCTCAGTCGGCCGGAACATAGTGATCCTATCACATTTCCTTCGTCGCAAGAATGTCATTGACACCGATATTGCGTCCTCGAGTATTTGCCTGCTTTGATTCTTTATTCCATAATCTACTATCCGCCCGCTCTTCAATCCATGACGATCCCTCATAACGTCAACTACGACATACCAGACGAGCCTCCCTTGATCATTGCCTATCAGGTAGTGGAACGAGCTGCTCGGGTGGCGATCAACCCGCCATTCCATATACTTTTTAGACCGCACGAGCTCCACGACATCCCGGTTGTATAGATCATCCACTTGATTCATTATTTCCGGAAATGACCCAAATACATCGACACGTGTGTTTCCTGGGGCTCGGCCTTTACGTGCTCCCCGGCCAAATAGCTTAGCACAGAAACGACTCGTTGCTCCTCGTAAGGGGAGCTTAGGCAAAAAACGTTCTAAGACCCTTCGCCAGTTAACGACGTAGTTTAACCGTCTAATGGGTATAACCGGCTTCCAGCCACTCTTTAGAAAACCCGGCATCGAGTTCTCGTTCGGAAAACCAAAGACAAATTCACACCCGAGATCTTGATAACGGTTCTCTCCATACACTAAGAGCCGGGAAAAAATGCCTCTTCCTCGGTAAGCAGGATGGACTATTGTGTCAGATGACTGTACTGCCTTCACCTTCCTGCCGCCTATCATAAAGCATAAGGGCATGAAGCAATTTGAGCCCACTATTTTATCCCCGTCCACGGCAATTATGACATCGGGCTCACCCTCTGTAAAAGGATTCTCTAAGTGTTTCCACTGCCATTCCTGTTTTGAAACGTCAGACAACCCGATTAAGTGCAGAGATAGTACCTCGCCCAAAACCTGCTGACGGCTGGCCGTCTTAATGTCGATTCCATCCTTCAACTTTGTGTTATTGCCCATTGACAACCGTAACGGGACTGGTTATTATGACCGCGTGAACGTCTCCTTTATTCCTTTTTTTAACAGGATTGTGGTCTTTGTTCACGCGGTGCCGTCTGTCGCCTGGTTTTCAGATCTGATCAAATTGCTGGGGACACTCTATCGTTTTGTTCCTTTTAAAGCCGTCGAGGACTTCTTCTATGACCCGCCTTTACGCAATCGCAGGTTCTGCCATATATCGTTTGACGACGGTGAAATCTCTGTGTACGAGAATGCATTTCCCGTCCTGAGACAACTGAATATCCCTGCGTCATTGTTTGTATCGCCGTCGATTGCCATGAACAGAACCAATTACTGGTTCCAAGAGATCAGGGGTATGGATAAAGAGCTTCTGAGAAAAGCAGTAAGTGATGCGACACAATGCAGCTTTAGCGCTATCGCAAAACACTCCGTCACTTCGCTTCTTAAGTCTATGACTATTGCTGATATTCAAAGCATTATCGATCAAGTACGGAAACTCAGCCCTGCATCAGCGGTTCCCTGTAATATGTCGGAAGAGCAGCTGCTCGATTTGCAGAAATCAGGATTGTTTACAATCGGCGCCCACACAATGAACCACCCTATTCTGAGCAATGAGCCACATGAAACCGCAAGGTTTGAGATCGTTGAATCAATACGGGGACTATCTGCCCTGTTGAATACCCGGGTCACTAGTTTTGCCTACCCCAACGGCGTTCCTGGAGTTGATTTCGGAAGGAGAGAAATAGATATACTGAAGGAAGAGGGCATAACAATAGCATTTAGCACCAGAAATAAGTGGATAGACAAGACGGACGATCCGCTTGCTGTTCCAAGAGTGGGCGTACTTTACAGTAGAGAGAGCCTGTTACCCGGCAAAATCATACTGGGACCTGTCTGGGAAAAAGCAAAGCGCATTATCAGGAGAATGACCCTAAGTCCGGCTGAAGATACAGAAAGAGCCGAGATACGGAGCATTATGTCGAGCAACAATCGGAAAAAAGGGCCTCAAGTTTCTTAATATTCTCCTTGATATCGAATTTTTCTGCAATAAGCCCAAAGCTGTTCTCGGCAAATAGCTCGCTTTTACTCCGGTCGTTTAGCAAATTCAGTATCTTACGTGCAAGTTCTTCCCATTCACGGGGGCGTACGAGAAAACCGTTTTTGCCATCTTCTATCACTTCGGGGATACCACCGACGCTTGAAGCTATTGCCGGTGTCTTTAATGCCATGGCCTCAAGTATGGCCGTAGGAAGACCCTCTCTGATGGAAGGGAGAACAAAAAGATCGGCTTCGGCTACCCGTGCATACGGGACACAAACGCCGGGCATGTGAACATTGTCCTCTATGCCGAGTTCTTTCGCGTATTCAGCGAGAGAGGCCCGCTCTGCACCCTCCCCCAGGATTTCAAGTTGACAATCGGGGTAAGATTTGACCACATCCTTCAAAGCCCTGAGAAGGAATCGGTGACCTTTGATGGAACGAAGGCTTCCTACCGACACGATTGTCGGCTTTCTTTTATCGGTGCGGTCGCGAGACACTTGAAATTCCCTGATAGCCTCAAAATCAATCGAATTATAGATTACCTTGACTCTGTCCTCGGCGATCCCGAAGTTGGAAATAAGGTCCTGCTTTGACGCCTCGCAGGGCGCCACTATGCAGTCGATGCTGCCATACCTGTTTCGGAGCCATAGCTTCAATATGGGCGCCAGGCGTGATTCCGTAAGCTGCTGCGAGAGTATGGTCTCTTCATTGGCTACGTGTTTGGGCCGTTTGTTGCCGGATAGTTTTACGGCCAGGGACGCTACGCTGCTTGCATAGTCCACTCTGCTGTATAGTATATCCGGCTTTTCCTCACGTATCACGCGGGCGAGCTTTAAGACAAGGCTGCCTATGCTCCAGCGGCTCTTCTTTTCCAGATCATATATTTTGATGTTCGCCGGAACGGTTTCTGAGGTTTCATTGAAAAGGCACAATGCGGTGGAAAACCGTGATGCCGGCAAATTGTGAAGCACCAGGGCCATCTGTCTTTCCGCTCCGCCATACCCTATGCCGCCCGGCATCACGCATAACACTTTCATGGCCATTCGAAACGCCTTTTTCTTAATTCATTGGCTTTATTCGTTGTAGCCCATCTTAACAATGGGGTAGGCTATCATTTTACCGCCGCATACAAACAACCTGTAAAGACAACGTCAGCAACATATTTGAGAAATTTACTCCTCCTTACCACTCTGAGCGGCAAATTGTATCTCCCCATATTCGAATCCTCCGCCAGGATGTCCCACCGGTCAAATACTTTTCTAAAGCCGTGCTCAAAAAGCAGCCGTCGTCCTTTGGCGGGCGTAAACCAATTGATGGCCGGCGTATCTGTATATCCGACCAGCTCGGGTCTATTCAATTTTGCCCAATTCATTATCTTCAGCTTGAGAGGGTTGGGATACCATCCGAAAAAAGGGAAACCACTGATTTCAGCTTGCTTAGGGCACATCGCGCTCGCCGCGTTGAACACGAAAACACCCCCTGGCTTGAGCACCCTATAGACTTCCACAAAGGCTTTCTCGACGTCGTTTACATGCTCTATTACAGACATTGCAATTACGAAATCGAAGCTATCAGCTTTGAATGGCACTGCCTCCACCACGCCACCCGCCATCTCTATAGTTATTCCCATATAATCCGACAACCGTTTGGCGTTATGACGGGCCATATCAACCGGCTCGAGACCGACGCAACGATAACCCAGTTCCCGGCTGGCTATAAGGAACTCTCCCTGTGCAGCGCCAACCTCCAGTATGACTATGTTTGGGCATGAGGGCTTCAGAATACCCAAGCGCGAGATCATCTTTTCAGCTACATGCCTTTTGGCCTGCAAGCCTTCGAGGATTTCGTCGAAGCTCCTTTTTTCCTTTGCGAAACATTTCTTTACAGGTGCTCCGGAAGCCGCCCGTTTTGTCGTTCTCATAACCATCATCTCCTTCCGAGGGGAGGATCTACAAGGTACATCTGTTGGGCGTGGTTTTTACGAGTGGGCGCGATCTCAATACTCCTTTGAAATGGTCGGCTTTCAAAGGAATGCATCCGTCAACCAACCCGTCTTATAAGATGTCTGTAGTTTGGGGAATAACCTAAATGAGCCGCCTTTGAAAAACCTGAATGAGACATGTCCGCATCTGCTCGTTTCAGCGAAGAGCGTATGCTCTTCGATAAAACCACTCCTGCCGGTATCCACACGAACCATTGAAAGAGCGCGTTTGTCTCCGAAAAACCGATAACGAGCGTGCACACAAAGTAAGCCGAATACGCCAATACGAAGTTCTTCTCGATACCGGGCTGCGAAGACCTGTAGGCCCTGCGAAGAGCTTTAAGAAGGCTTAAGATAAGGCACAGAAAAACTGTCCAGCCCAGAAAGCCCGTTTCGAGAAGAAGTCTGACATGGTCGCTTTGAGTATATGCGGTGAAATTGCTCAGCCCACGACCCAGAAATGGATGATCCATGACGAGAGGCAGCATGATGCTCCAGGCGCCAATCCTCCCACTGAAGGTCAAGTTACCCGTACCAAATTCTCCAAGACGCATTGACTCTAACGGCACAACAAGCAGCACGAACAATGCCAGGAGGGGCACCGCCAGGAGCAGACCCTTATTTCTCTTCAGGCCAATAACCATAATGCCCGCCATTACGCCGAACCATGACGACCTTGTATAAGTGAGAAACAAAAAGAAAAACAATAATACAACGCAAGATGCAAAAAATAACCGGCGTTGTTGCCTCATTTTTCTGTCCATGGCCATTGTAATACATAAGAGCAAAGGAAAAGTGAGATACGATGCGAGTTCCACTGGATTGCCAAACGTGCCCATGATCCTATTGTAATGCTCCCACGATGGAACATCGGCAAGGAAGCCGGCGTGGAAGACGATCTGATATATACCCAGCGCCAGCGGAATCACCAGGGACAAAAGCAGAACTTTTATGAATCGGGCTATGTTTTTCTCTCCCGTAAACGTAAGCCCTGCAAGTATATAAATAAAAATGAAGCTGCCGATTCTGTTCCATTCCTTTATTGCTGACACGTAGTCCGTAGTCCTTGGCACGAACTTGCTGAGCCAACCTATCCTCAGCCCCGCGTTGCCTGGAGCTAATATGATACTTATGCCCATGACCAGCCAGAGAGCCGTGAAGACCTGCACAGCAGGCATTTTTGAGAGCCTCACCTTCGATGACACCACCATCCACATGCCGGCCAGGAGCATCATCGTCTGCAGCGGCCCACCCAAGGCAATCGTTGCTGCGGAGCCTGGGATGGCCATGGTCATTCTCATGAGTGGCTGAAGTGCGGGCATCGCAAGCACGTAAAGCAGAAGACCCGCATTTGCATTTATCAAAAGCAGAATAGCCAAAAAGAAGCCGAAAGGGATGCCGATAACCCATACCCAGACGTCGTGCATCAATCCCTCTCAGGCAGCCCAATGGCGGCAGAGCGCAACAAGCTATAGCATTCCTTTATTGCGGGCCAGTTTCTGAAATAGCATCTTGGGCGGCAGGAACGAAAAACTATGCCTCATAACATTCTTGCACGCCCGAATCCATACCTTCTTCTTGTCATCTCCCCTCCTGAAGTGCCAGGCCAGATAGAGCAAAAAATGGAGTCCAAACGTATAAGCCCTGAATATCATTTCAACGGCACGGCCGTATTGTCTCCCAATCAGAAGAGAGGTTCCCCGCAGGGCCACGGGCAAGATGATATCATGGATCGGTCCCGCCGTACCCGCATGTTGATGAATAAGGGTTCCGGCCGTGTTTACGTAAATACCGTAATTCTTCTTTTCCGCCTCTACGGATAAAGCAACATCTTCGGGGCAGAAAAAATAATCTTCACAAAAGAAACCCAAATCTGCAAGCGTATCTCTTCTAACCATGAAACAGCACCCCGTTAAGCCTTCCGTTTTAAAGATCGTCATGTTTTTTGGGCGGGGTGTCTTTCTGCATAAATCCATTCCCCCGGGCGTTCCCAGCAAGAACCAGGTTAGCAGTCCATACCGCTCTCTGCCACACGTCTGGACATTACCGTCGCCATATAGAACAACAGGCGATACGAAATGAGCGTCAGGCACGCTTTCAAAGGTCTTTATCAGTATGTCTATTGTGTTGTCGACAAAAAAGGTATCATCGTTCAAAACAAGGCAGTACCTGCCCTGCGAGTTCTTCAGCGCGAGATTATGGTTTTCCGCATAGCCTCTGATTTCATTGCTTTCAATAATCCTTACGTCAGGGAAGGCATTTCGTAAGGCTATTAGATTTTCGGGAGTGAAACGATACGCCACAACAATGATCTCATAATCAATACCGTCGCCGTACTTTTGCAAAGACGTGATGCATCTTGACAGGTTCGGTAGCTGATTATACGACACTATTGAGATACTTAAGTCCATTCAATCTTCTCTTCGCAAGTAAAAACAGGCGGTGTCGCCCTCATTCCTGTCGTTCAACTCCCTGGCTCTTACACGAAACTCATCCAACTCGTCTCTCGAGAAAAATCCTTTCAGTGCTTCCTCACCACCAACTCCTAAATTCACCTTGATAGAGATATGCCCCGCGAATAGAGTTCGCTTGCCCAGAATTGGAAGTCAGTCGAGTCGTAAATAATATTCTCTATGCTGAACTCCGTTTGTTTAGCTAGAATCGTCATACTCTCAGTTGAATGTAAGAACAAGTGCCGCGGAGCATCCAGGGCGACCCAATTAGTCCGGTACTTACGCCAGGCGTATGACCTGCTCACCGGGATGCGTATCAAGACATAGTGTCCGGGTCTGAGAATGCGATGTATCTCCTGAAGGATTTCAAATGGATTGGGCATATGCTCGAAGGAATGACTGAGGAGAACGAAATCATACGAACCTGAAACGTCGCTCAAGTCGCTACGGTAAATTTTAATACCGTCCTTGTAAATAACATCTTTGTCTACGTATTGATCGATACCGGCAAGGCTCGTAAAACCGACCTCTTTTAGGTCAAGGAGAAAATCCCCGTTGCCGCAGCCAACGTCCAGTATCGAGTCGCCGAAATCTACTTTTGCATTCTTTAACCATTCACAATAGGCTGGGAAACCATACATCTTCGAGAGAATCCTTCCAAGGGAACCTGCCCCATGCAAAGCATATTTCATCCTTTGCTTTTTCAAAGCACGTCTCAGGAAGTTATTGCTCCGCTCCCTATTAGCAAAAGAATAGTAGTTCGCAGGATAGTAATCAGAAAGACGCTCCGGGACGGTCTCAATTTGAAGGCACCCGCACCCGGCACATTCGAAGTACGTAAATTCATCGCCACGTCCGAACATCATTTCTCGCCCTACATATCGCTTATTGCCATGCATGCTACCGCATATCCTGCAAACGGGCATGCCCTCTATTTGAGATAGGTCTTTTTCCACGTATGTCTCCGTTGCTACTTTATAAGCGTCGCTGATATCCCGAGCAACTAAGTACTTAGAGGTTGCAACGCCGTCAAAAACGGTGACGACTCCCTCTGGAAGATAATCGTAAATTCACCCAAATTGTTCTTCCTTCGCTCGGCTTGCTTCGGGGACCGATACTCGGCCATATCTGCGCCAGCAGAAATAACCGGCAATCGAAAGTATGATTCCTTGTGAAACAAAGTTAACGAGGGCGGCAGCTATCGCTCCGTACCGCGGAATAAAATACACGTTGCCACATAGACTGAAGACTGCACCAGTAAAGCTGGCTATCACAAAGAGTTTGTCGCGACCCGACGCCATTATCCCCCATGCGAAAACGTCGCTGATTAACAATTCAATCTTCGAAACGAATAGAATTAGAAAAGGCCATGTTGAGGCGCTGAATCGAGGGCCAAAAAGAAGGTTAACCAAGCGCGGACCTATGGCAAACATAGCTCCTGCTACAACAGATCCCACGCATAGGTACAACAGGCCTATCTTTTTCTGCCTGTGCCAGATTTGCTGCGGGTTCTGTTTAAGCCAGACTACAAATCTTGGATAGAGCAACATTCCGGAGGTGGCTGTCAAAAAAGATAGCGGAGCAATCAGAGAAGTTGCAGCTCGATATACCCCGGCCTGCTCGAAGCTGGCAAATCGGGCCAGCAATATCATGTCTAACTGGACATAAGCGAACACCGTGCATACTACTGCAAATGCCCATCTGCTTTCATACAACAGCGCTTTAACCTCACTATAATCAAAACGACCAAAGATAGAGGCACTTGTTCGTCTTCGTACGTACCTCCATGTGAGACACAGGCCGACAACGTTCGAAACGGCCAGTACCGCTATATCGGAGCCGGCAGGCATTCCGGGCCGAAAGAAAGATACATACGCTGCCGCCGCCACGAAAGACGTAAGGCACATAACGCGATTTTGAACGGGAAGTTCTTCCAGACCCTGCAAAATCCATCCTGTATTTATGGCAGAGGTGAACATAAAAAATGCGCCCATCAGCCACGCCATGCCGAACGGTAATCTACTGAGCAATAAGTAAATACTATAGAATACCCATAAGACAAACATGCATGCGCCTATACGCCACCGCAGGCCTACAATTACTTCTATTGTTTCCTTCGCCCTCTCTTTCGCGCCTGCTATCTTCCTGGTGCCAACAATATCAAGGCCGAGGTTAACGAATAGAGAACATGCAGCGGAGGTGGCGAGGATAAGGCCGGAAACACCCAAATTCTTTGGCCCCATGCATCGTACCATCCAGGCAGTCGTGAGGAAGTTTATAGCCTTCATCACTACCTGCCAGCCGACCAATTCTGTCGCCTGACGAAAAACATTATTCTTAATAACAGCGCGTATCATAATCTATATTCTATATACAATCACCGAGTAGCTGATTGCAGTCGGATTCGACCGTGAGTACTATCAATCCGACTGTGACAGGTGTCGCAGGATATCGGCGACGACAATTTTCGGTGTATACTTCGATTCGAAAGTGGCTATGTTGGCCTGACTGAGCTTTGCCTGTCTTTCCGGGTCCTCCAGCAGCTTGCAGGCCTCTTCAGCGATATGCTCGGGACCCTCGAAGCAAAACTGCTCGTCAAAGTATTCGTTCTTATACAGGGCTTGCTCGTTATTGTAAAGTTTTTCACCAACAATAGGAAGGCCAAGCGCCAGCAGCTCGCCCAGTTTAAAAGAAAGGCAGTCATACACCCCTCGCACGTAAATACCTATTCTAGCCCGAGACATAAGACGAAGGTAGGAATAGTGACGCATAGGATCGACCCTGAGATCGTCAAGACCATCCGGCAGTTTTTGCGCGCTGAGCAGGCCGACAATCCCGTTCAGATTCCTCTTCCTGATCTCGCGTACAAGTAGGTAGCGATCTTGATTAATATCTGAATCAAAATTCTCGTAAAAGCGTATTAAAAATAACAGATCGAGATCTTTGACGCTTCCGCGCCATGCCCTAAACTGGTCCAGTTTTCTCAGACTCAGCATCGTTTTAAACCTTCTGACAGCGCTGTTTAGGGGCCATTGCATACGGCTGGAGGGAAGTGCACGGGGCCAGAAAAGCCATGGCTTTGGCGGTTGCAGAGGAAAGACAATAGGTACCGGAACAATCTTTTCTTTGAATGGCTGAAGATATTGATTGTCGTTTACTACGGTTTCTTTAAAATTGACTTTGAAATATAGTTTTACCTGATTAAGAAGAGGGAGATGATACTCGGAGCCAAGGTTGCTGTCTTTAGTGTCGATGCAGAAAAAGAACTCGTCCTCTCCCGCCCTTGCACGAAACAACATAATCGAGGACAAGATTTTCCTGCATTCCTCAGACAACTTCATCTCCTCAAGAAGCCCCGGCATCTTTCTGGAAATGGACATCCGGTACCCAAGCTCTTCGCTGTTTTCAAGAAACCCGGCAAGAAAGAAACTGGAGTAATTTAGATCACTGAAGTCGTAGAAAGTGATTCTATCAATGCGCCCCTTTTTCAGCAAATGTTACCTCCCTGCCTCGGTCTTTCGTGAGTCGGACCACGCTAACTCGTAGTTATTTAAATTACATGTCTGCTTAATTGCTGACTATATATCCCATGTCCGGCTGAAGCGTGGGCTGTTTTGCAATGCCCGTCGCCGCAGCAGTGTTCGAGGGGTCTACAAAAACCATAGCCTTTTGAAAGGCCCTTTTGAACCATCGGTGTACCGGAACAACCGAGTTGACCTGCAGGTTCTGCACCCATCCGATCCCTGACGCCGAGGGGAAGAAACCGAGCACGGCGATGCAATAGTGATCCGTGCCGGGCGGCAATTGATAGGACACTATAGGATACCGAAATCGGAGAACATTGCGATAAAGCCGATGAAGATCTTCGCAAAATTAACGATCCCGTAATCCACTGACGAAAGGTGGCGGGCCAGGATGATATTCGAAAGCACCGCCGAACCAAAAAACACGCCGGATACGATTGCGTTGTATCCGATATTAACAGTCGTCCTGGCCCCGATTCCGTTCATGCCTTTTTTGTGGAAATATAGTATCGATAAACGAGGAGGGGGCGCACTGACAAAAGAGCTTCCTGTTTCCTTTCCTGACTGCCGACAACTGCTCCGGTGGTCCGTTGAAGCATAGGCTGTTTCGCTATGCCCGTTAGCGCCGCTGTGTTCGAGGGATTTAAAAAAACCGTAGCGTTTTGGAAGGCCCTCTTGAACCATTGCCTGGCAGGAACTATCGAATTGATCTGCAGGTTCTGCACCCAGCCGGTGCCCAACGCCGAGGGGAAGACCCCGAGCGCGGCCACGCAGTAGTGGTCCGTTCCGGGGGGCAACGGCAAGGAGACGTTATAGGCTTTCCAGTCATAGGTGCCCAGATCGAAAGGCAAATCGGCGCCCGCCTGAAGGAGCGCATTGTTCGCATCATAAAACTTTCCCAGAAGCGCGAACCTCATCCAGGAGACAGAGCCCGCTCGCACATTGGAACCCTTGGCCGAGCACGATATGTTGAGGGTGCCCCTATTCGAGCCGGCAAGACCGATGCATCGGCTCGTGTATGCTCCGTTCGACCCCTTGCTCGCAAATTGCAAGGCCGGAATTCCGTTGTCTTGGACGATACTGACACCGCTCGTCGCTGCCCAGCCTGTCATGCCGTTTGACATCGGACGCTGGATTACCGTTGATGCGAACGATGAAGGCGGCAGCGACTCCAGTGCCGGACCCAAATCCGATGTATACTCCGCCCACGAGGTCAACGGTGTGCCGGATGCCGGGGCGTCGAAGGAGAAATAGGCGTTTTGGTTACATAGCAGCAGGAAGCTCGCAAAACAGAAGAGGAATTGTCTATGAAGCGCATCCCCGCTCCCCCGTGAGCCGCTGTGGACCAGCGCCATCTTATTGAGCTTCAGGAGGTCGGCAAAAGCTTGCATTTCCGAAAGCCACTGTACGCTGTCCTCGTAATGATCAACCGCCTGCCAGGACCCGTGGACGAACCCCTCCATCATTATCCCATCCACGTGCTCGATATATTCTTTTGCGTCGTCACAATTGATGATAATCGTCTTGTCCGGTAAAGCGGCCTTAACATCCTTCAGAAAGGAAGAGACGGCGGCGCTGTACGACTGAACGTAAGCAGGGTTTACGGTAGCGGGGGTTTTTCCGCCTTCGACGACAAAACCTTCCGGATTTATCTTTGCATACACATCGTCGAGGAATATGCCGTCAAACATTGGATAAGCAGCGAGTTTCTTCCCGAGGTACCGCATGAGATGCCGGCGGAACCCGGCATTGGTTATATCCATGAGGTACCAGCCGAAGGGTTCCTTTACCAAACGTTTGTTTGTCGCCGCGTCCCTTACGAACCAGTCGGGGTGTTTCGAGGCCTCGCTAAAATCGTCGTAAGAGGTTATCATGCCGGCCAGATCGCGGTAGAATATCACCTTGATGGCCGGATTTATTCGCTTGACCTTTGCAACCGAGGCGCTCTTCCACCATTCCGTTATAACGAGATCGTAGGTCTTCGCTATACCGGCCGGATACTTGTCCAATAAGGGAGAAGAGCCGTAAACCGTTATGTGACGTTTGAACGGTTCATGGGCAAACCCCGCCGAAGTAAAACCGATTAAAAATAAGGCACGCAAGGGCAAGTGAAAAAGCGCTTTTCATCATTATCATCATTACCCTTGGCGGATAGCGGGTAACTTCACCAATATCAGGACAAATGGGATATCGAATCAGGAAGGGCTACAAAATTACTTGATACTGTTTGTTTTTAAAACCAGCGTTTTGATGTTCTTGGAGCAGGCTACCGCCGCTGGGTGATTCTCAACCCTTTGGACCTGCGAATTAAAATGTTAGTAAACATACTACTACCCAAATGCATTACACAACAGTACGTATTGTATTACGAACTTTATGGCGACGCAAACTATATTAAGTACGCAGCACAGAGCAATCACCATGAACCTGGATGAGCGACCGGACAAGCCCACCCGGCCACAAATATGTTATCGGTAGAAAAAACAAAAAATTTTAGTACGGTGGGTATCGTCTAAGGGGCGCCGTCTTAAGCTATCCGTTCAGGTTCAGTAAAAAGAGATACTTTTTACTCCAGTGGTACTCTAAGAAGCAGTGAACGGCGAGACCGGAATAGAAGCCTGGGTTGCCTGGCTATGAAACACTCAACGGTGGCACGCTCACTGGAGGATCGCGTGCTGCACAAAAAACCGGACCATGACCATGTTCCTGTGTGCTATGCTGGCAGGGCTCGCCGCCTTGTTGTCAATCCACACATAATTATAGGACCCTTCCATGTACAAGTCCCTGTTGAACTGGTATCGGATGCCTGCGGAGCCATATACCGTATCTGAATTGATTGCTGTTGCCGAGAATTGCCCCGCCTGTGATTTGTTTAAGAAGTATCCGCTGCTCAGAGAGCCGGAAAGCTCATAGGTAAATTTGCGGCTGATATCGGCAGTGACAAACGTACGCTCGACAGCACCGAGCGAGCCGTAGGCAGGCATTACGTCCCGGCCGGAGGCCAGGTTCGCCGTTGTTTTCTCCCCGGCATATGCTAACGTCGCTTTCCCGACAAATCCTTGTCCCGTGCTCGTCACGTTTTGCGTAGTAAGTATCGGCGATATAGAAACCAGAGTGCCTCCAACAACAGTGCCCGTAAAGCCAGCCAATTGGGCCTGTTGGAAATATGCTTCCGTGTAGCGGCCGCCAACATCCAACAGGATCTTCCATTTTTCCTGGATTGCGTATTCGAGGCCGGTTGTAGCCTCATAATTATCGAGCGTCAGCCCGGTGTAGCTGTACCTCGTATATCCAAGCGTAAACCGGGCCTTCGTGTTTTGCACGAAGTCTGAGACGTCCCGTAAAAAGGTGAGCGAGCTGGCATCGTACACTGTATCGACGCCGCGGTTGTCCCTGTACCAATACTGCCCGTGGTCGTATGAGAGCGAAGCCGTTGTCAGGCTGGTAAGGGCATAATCGGTCGTGAAACCTTCCGACGAAACCTCTCTTCTTAATGCATTCAATACAAGACCTGATGTAAAGAGCTCTCTATCCGGTCTCGAATCGCGGTCGAATGCGCCCCGCAGGGAGACAGTCAGCTTGGGGGTGAAAGCATATTTTAAGGCAGCCTTGTAGAACTGGTCCGTGGAATTGAAATCGGGGTTGTCCTTGTAAAGAAGCTGATCGACCCGGGCGCTCACGTCCAGGTTGAGTTTCTCGGTATTCGTCAGGAGCTGCAAGCCCCCGGACGTCGTGCTTATGTAATCGTGGAACTTCTGACTTGAAGGAGCGTTGTTCGGGGCCAGGAAGATATTGTCGCTATATTCCAGCTTTTCCGCCACGGACGGCAGGAGACGGAATTCGGCAGCACGTGCAAAAGACGGTAAACATATTAAGGCAAACAGCAGGAGGGAGAGTACATCCCATTTCCCTGTCTTGACCAAGCAGACCCCCTTTCCGGCCCCGCATCACGGCACGACAACGATGTCGCCTCGCTTGAGCTCGATATTTTCTTCCAGGTTTTTCCCATCTACCACATCGTCATAGTGGAACCGGAAAATCTTCGTCTTGCCGTCCTCCTGGCGGAAAACCTTGATGCTCTGCCGCTTGGCGAAGGGGTTGAGCCCCCCCGCTATTGCCAGGGCCTGAAGGACATTGGTATTTGTGTTCACTGTAATCCTTCCGCTTGCAATTGAGTTCACCCGCCCTATGACGTAGATAAGCATGCTGTTGATCTGCCTGACGTCTACGTTAAGCACCGGCTCGGAGACATATTCGGATATCTTCTGCTCCACCTCGGCCTTCAGCTCTCTCAAGGTCTTGCCTGACGCCTTTATGAGGCCCAAAAGAGGAAAGGAGATGGTGCCGTCCGGCAGTACCACCACGTCTTTTGTCAGGGCCTCGTCTTTCCAGACCGAGATTGCGACAACGTCGCCGGGACCGATCTGGTATTTGGAATCGACGCTTTCGGTGCCGGTTGCAGGGTCTACTTTCTTGACGGTCACACTGTTTTGTGAAGGAGCGGCCGGCTTCTTTTCCGCCGACCAGGCAAAAGAGGCCGCCATGAGGACCAAAAAGAGGGCCAAAAACAACTTCTTCACTTTGTTACACCTCCGTTGAAGCTATAACGGAACGAAGGGAAACGCCTCGTCTCTTGAATCAAGAAGAACATTACCAAATATGACCGGTTTAATGCAACAACAAAATATGAAAAAACCAGGCTACGGCTCGCAAATCGGGTGGAACAAGGTCGGTGCGGGCTGAAGAGTAAGCAATTCGCAGGGCCACACCCGGCTCCCGTTACTTGCCTTGTCGCTTCCCGCGCCTGTACCACTCTATCGTCTTTTGCAGTCCTTCCCGAAAAGCCGTCTTTGCGGTAAACCCGAACTCCGCACCGGCCCTGGCGGTATCGAGCATCCTTCGGGGTTGTCCGTCCGGCCTGGCCGTATCCCAGGCTACCTTGCCGCTAAACCCTGTGAGCTCCACTATTAAAGCAACAAGGTCTTCGATCGATATCTCGAAGCCCGCCCCGATGTTCACAGGCTCGCTCTTGTTATAACGCTCCGTCGCCAGGATTACCGCCTCGGCGGCGTCCTCGACGTAGAAAAATTCCCGCGTGGCCTTGCCCGTTCCCCAGACTACGATCTCGTTCTCTCCGCTGTCAATTGCATCGACACACTTCTTAATCAGGGCCGGGATCACGTGTGAAGACGAGGGGTCGAAGTTGTCTCCCGGTCCGTAAAGGTTGACGGGCAGGAGGAAAATGGAATTGAAACCGTACTGCCGGCGATACGCCTGCGACTGGACGAGCATCATCTTTTTGGCCAGGCCGTACGGCGCGTTCGTCTCTTCAGGGTAGCCGTCCCAGAGATTGTCCTCCCTGAACGGCACGGGGGTGAACTTAGGGTAGGCGCAGATCGTGCCGAGAGCCACGAACTTATCGATGCCGTGCGTGTAACCTTCGTGGAGGAGCTGGACCCCCATCATCGCGTTCTCGTAAAAAAGGGAGGCCGGGTTCTCCTGGTTGAAGCCTATCCCGCCCACCTTCGCCGCGAGATGAATCACTATATCCGGCCGCGTCTCCTCATAAAGACGCCGCACATCGGTCATATCGACGAGGTTGTACCCGGGCACGTCCGCTATAGCAAGGTTGCCATAGCCCAACTCCCGCATCCGCCTGACGAGATGCGTGCCGAGAAAACCCTTACCGCCGGTGATGGTGATCCGCTTATCCTTCATCGCCGTTCGCAAGCTGCTTTAATGCTCCCTGATCTGCTCGTAGATCGAAAAGTCGTGGTTCGTATAGTCGAAACCCTTGCTCCTGCATGCAGCCAGGCCCTCACGTGCGGAAGACAGCCCCACCGATTGGACGTCGCAGTCAACCATAATCTTGACCAGCTCTCCGAAGGTCACCCGCGGCTCCCAGCCGAGGACGCGGCGGGCCTTCGAGATATCGGCATGGAGTGCCTCGACTTCCGTCGGCCTGAAATAGCGGGGATCGACGTGGACCAGGGCCGCGCCCGGCGCAAGGTGCTCCCATCTGGAGGAGGCGACTATGCCTACCTCGTTCACTCCCCCATCGCGCCATTCGAGCTGCACGCCCATATACGAGAAAGCCGCATCGATGAACTCCTTAACCGTGTGGCTCTCTCCTGTCCCTACAACGTAATCGTCGGGCCGCTCCTGCTGGAGCATCAGGTGCATCATCTCTACGTACTCCGGGGCAAAGCCCCAGTCGCGCAAGGCACGCAAGTTGCCCATGTAGAGTTTCTTCTGGGTACCCTTGAGGATGTTCGCCACGGCGCGGGTAATCTTGCGCGTGACGAACGTCTCGCCCCGCCTCGGCGATTCGTGGTTGAAAAGGATGCCGTTGCAGGCGAAAAGTCCATAGCCTTCCCGATAGTTGACCGCCATCCAGTAAGCATAGAGCTTCGACGCAGCGTAGGGGCTTCGAGGGTGGAAGGGCGTCTTCTCGCTCTGTGGGGGCGGCGATGCGCCGAAAAGCTCTGATGAAGAGGCCTGATAGTACCTGGTACTGATCCCGCTCCTGCGTATCGCCTCAAGGAGCCGCGTGGTCCCCATGCCGGTCGCATCTCCGGTGTACTCGGGCATATCGAAGCTCACCCTGACGTGGCTCTGCGCGCCCAGGTGGTATATCTCCTCGGGCCTGATGTTATAGACAAGGTTGCCAAGCTGACCGGAATCGGAAAGGTCGCCGTAATGGAGGAAAAGGCGTGCGCCCGGCTGGTGCGGGTCCGTGTAGATATGGTCGATCCTGCCTGTATTGAACGTACTCGCCCGTCTGATCAGGCCATGCACCTCATAGTCCTTTGACAGGAGGAATTCCGCCAGGTAAGAGCCGTCCTGACCCGTTATGCCCGTGATAAGAGCGCGACGCATTGCACTACCTTCCACTTTCCTTTAACCGTGAGGATTATCATTCCCCCAGGCTGCGCGAAGTAACTTAATACGAACCTATAGAAGCGTAAATAGTATTTATCTTATTACAAAGTCCCGACGACAGGCAAATAATATCGAACCGGGCAGATATCGACTACGCGCCCTTTTCGCATCTTTTCGCTTGCTTTTTGCCTCTCAGGCGTTAAAATGGGTAAGGCAAAGGCCATGCATATACTGATAAACTGGTTCGTCACTACCGTCGCAATCCTTATCGCCGCCTATCTTCTGCCCGGAATCGCCATCAAGGGCCTGGCAGCCGCCATTGTTGCCGCCCTCGTCCTGGGTCTTATCAATGCAGTCATCAAGCCCGTGCTTATCATCCTGACCCTGCCCCTAAACATCCTTACCCTCGGTCTTTTCACATTCGTGCTGAATGCCCTGCTCGTCCTTCTGACGAGCGCCATCGTCCCGGGCTTCTACGTGCGAAGCTTCCTGTGGGCCCTCCTTTTCAGCTTTGTTTTTTCAATAGTGAGCTTCGTTATCCATCGCATAGTAGGTTAGGCAGTTTCTCCTCCTTTTGTGCCGCATTACCACTTTCTTTCCTTTTCTTTCCGCTGGGATTGACATGCCCCGAAACATAATTACATTACGATTAATTTTTCGGTATGAAAGGAGGTTAGAAAGAATGAACAGAAACAGGATTTTCATCATCATGCTCGTCCTCGGTCTCATGGCCGCGTGGTCCCTCGGTGTCTCCGATGCGCTCGCGGGAGGCAAGAAAAGCCAGGACCAGCAGAACCAGCAGAGCAGTGGCTCGGACCGCTCGATGACGAACTCGGCATCGAGCCCTGACGCGAGCGGGGCGACCGGCAGGCTCAAACAGTAACATGGGCTCGCGGGCGGCTCCCCAGGGAAGCAGCGGGGGGTATGGCGCCGGCTCCAGCGGGATGTCCTCCAGCGGAAGCAGCAACCCGAACAACCCGAGCAACCCACCGAGCAGGCTCTACCGACTCCAGTACAAGGTGAGCTGCAAAAAGAAGGGCGCCCGACTTTCCGCAAGACGTCCTCGAATAGGACAGGCAGGTAAAGAAAGGCCACCCCGTTGCGACATCACAGTCGGCGCGGGGTGGCCCGTGCAATGCTGGTTTCTTCTTTTTTGCGGCCTCTCTTTCGGCTACAATTCTATTAGGTCGATGGGTGTGCCGGTAACACGCTCCAGCTTCTCTTTACGGGCGATGAAATCGACTTCTATGCCTATTGCGCCTTTGCCCGGAAAGACGAATTTGGGCTCGAAGGCAAACACGTGGCCTTCAACGAGCATCCTTTTGTGGCGCCCCGTTACAACCGGCAGCTCGTTGATCTCAAGACCGAGCCCGTGGCCGATGAAGGATACCCGCTCGGGGCCGAAGCCCATAAAATGCTGCTCCAGGCCGGCTTTTTTCGCAGCCGCGTAAGCCCTTTCGTATATGGCGGTGCAGTCTACGCCCTCTTTTCCGAAGGACCCCGCATCCTCCACGATCTCCCGCGCGACCTCGAACGGTTTCCGGAACGTCTCGTCCAATGGCCCGACTACAAAAGACCTCGTCTCGTCCGTGATATAGCCGTTGTAGCCGCCGCCGTAATCGACCAGGACGGGGATGCCTTTTTGCACTGCGTGCATCGATGACCCCTGGGCAATTGCAGGTGTGACACCGAGGCCCGCAATAGGCACATCGCCCGCAGAAGCTACCGTCCCCGAGTATCCGGCCGTGACGTACAGGTTCATCATCTCCTGGTTGAGGCCCCTCATCCGCAGCATTCCCTGGTGGCCGTGCCGCCGGCCGGCCGCTACCAGCGCAGCGTCGATGTCGACCTCTCTCACGCCCTCTCTTATGACCTTCGGCGCTTCGGCGAAGATTGCATCACAGATGGCCCCCGACCGGCGCACCTGCTCGATCTCGAACGGGCTTTTTACGATCCGGAGTCTCTTTTATAAGGTCTGATACGTCCACAAAATCGTTGAAGCCCATAAGGCCGCAAAGCCTCTGAAAAACCGCTACAGGGACGACGTCGAACTCCATGCCGCCCTTCCCCTTGAGGATCCCTTTTGCCCGGAGCGCATTCGCCATATCCCTGTCGCTCTTCGCTTCCATGACTGCAAGGGGCGTCTCCACCCGCGCGCGTCCTACGCTCCTTGCGACGAAGTAGAGCGGCTCGTCGTCGAGCGGGACGACGAGGGTGGCCCTCTGGGTCGAGCCGGTGAAATAGAATAGATCGACGTGCTGCACTATCACGCAGAAATCGATCCCCGACTTCGCCATCAGCGCCTTCAGGCCTGCTATCCTTGCGGCGATTTCTTCCTTAGGCGTGTGCTCACCCGCGGCGTGCTCTCTCAACATGCTCCATCACCTTTCCGAAGACGTCTTCTTTCCGCACCCTGACGGGCGCTTCCTCGGCGCGCAGCTTGATATCGACGTTTCCTTCCTTGAGGCCCCTTTCGCCTACCGTGACGCGCAGGGGTATGCCGATAAGGTCGCAGTCCTTGAACTTGACGCCCGGCCTTTCGTCCCTGTCGTCCAAGAGAGTATCGACCCCGGCCGCCGAAAGGGCGCCGTAAAGGTCCGTGGCTATTTCCATGCTCTCGGCGTGGGACGTGTTTACAGGCAGGACCTCCACCTCGAAAGGCGCGATGGCGAAAGGCAGCGCGATGCCGTTGGCGTCATGGTTCTGCTCGATGGCCGCCGCAACCGTCCTACCCACCCCTATGCCGTAACAGCCCATGACGAACGGCCGTTCCTGTCCTTCGGAATCAAGGAAGGTCGCATTCATCGCCTCGCTGTATTTCGTCCCCAGCTTGAAGATATGGCCGACCTCGATGCCCCGTGTTGCGGTGAGGCGGCCGCCGCAGCGCGGGCACGCATCGCCGGCGCGCGCCACCTTGAGGTCGTAATAGCCTTCGACTTTGAAATCTGCGGGGTTGACTCCCGTTATATGGACATCCTTTTCGTTTCCGCCTACGACGAAATCCTCCATCGAAAGGATGTCGTTGTCTGCAAAAAGAGGGATGGAAAGGCCGATGGGGCCTGAAAAACCCAGGGGTCCGCCGGTGGCCTCTTCTATGATCGACTCGCCCGTAAGCTCAACGAATTTGAAGCCGGCGACGTTCTTGAGCTTGATCGGGTTTATCTCCCTGTCGCCCGCCACAAGGGCGCCCACAACCCCCCTGTCCGTCATAAAGAGAAGCGTCTTTACGAGCTTATCCGGGGGCACATCCAGGAATGCGGCCACTTCCTCAACCCGTTTCTTACCCGGCGTCTCCACGCGCTTATACGACCCGCCCGCCTTTTTCGCTGAAACCGGGGCAGCGGCCCCGACCTCGGCCCGCTCCAGGTTCGCCCCATAGTCGCAGGAATCGCAAGAGATGATAGTATCCTCGCCCGTGTCGGCAAGGACCATGAACTCATGCGAGAACTTGCCGCCTATCTCTCCCGTGTCTGCCTCTACTGCGCGGAACCGGAGGCTGCACCGCCTGAAAATGTTCTCGTAAGCGTGGTACATCTCCATGTAGCTCTTTTCCGCCCCCCGCTCGTCCGCGTCAAAGCTGTAAGCGTCCTTCATGATGAACTCTCTGGAGCGCATCACGCCGAACCTGGGCCTTATCTCGTCGCGGAACTTCGTCTGTATCTGGTAAAGGTTGCGGGGCAGCTCGCGATATGAGCGCAGTTCCTTCCGAACGAGGTCGGTAATAACTTCTTCGTGCGTCGGGGCGAGGCAAAGCTCCCTGTCGTTCCGGTCTCTGAACCGCAAGAGCTCTTTGCCGTAGAAGTCCCACCTGCCGCTCTCCACCCACAGCTCTTTCGGCTGCACGGCAGGCATCAGTATCTCCTGTGCCCCGGCACGGTCCATTTCTTCTCTTATGATCCGCTCCACCTTCCGCAACGACTTGAGGCCCAGCGGCAGCCACGTGTAGATGCCGGCGGAAAGCCGCCTTATAAAACCTGAGCGGAGCATAAGCTTGTGGCTTACTACTTCAGCCTCCTTCGGCTCCTCCTTCATCGTCGGCAAGAACATGCGAGAGAACAACATCGGCTTACCCCCAGTCTTTAAAAGTCCGTCCTGCGTCTGTTTTTCAGAAGCTATTTTGCTACGGCGTAACCCCTGGCCGTCCAGGCAGGGTAGCCGCCCGAAAGCAGCCCGACCTTCAGATAGCCTAAATTCAGGGCCGCGACCGCGGCCTGTTTGCTAGAATCTCAGGCCAACCCCCTGCAATAGAAGACAACTTCTGTCTCCTTGTCGGCAGGGAGCAGCGTAGAAAGCTTTTCGAACTCGTACGGCGGTATATTGACCGCCCCCGGCAGGTGGCCCTCCTGCCTGTATTCATATTCGGTCCTCGTATCGACCACAAAAGGCCCGCGGCCCGCTTCGATCCTCTCCTTGAGCCTGCTCAGGGGTCAGGTTCTCGATGCGCCCCTGCTGTCCGACCGTTGCGCAGGAAAAGGCAAGCAACGCGGCCAGTAAACAGAGGGCGGCAGACGCATGGCGACCCGGTTTCATGTGTTAAATCTAACAAATAACGGGCTTATTGTCACTATTTCCCGGCCGTAAGGCGGCCGCTGCCGCTTCAGGCCAGCCGGTAAGGACCCCAAACACATGTTGTCGAAGGATTTGCGCCGTGGTAGGATAGGAGCTTATGAATCCTATCGACGACAAGCCGGCAATGGACGAAACGGTCATATACCGGACAAAATGCCATGGGGCCATGATGCTCGGGCCGATAGTGGTTGTTATCATAGGGTGTCTGGCCTTGCGCTCGCAAGGGTTCAACGCAGGGGTGCTCATTGCTTTCGGCCTGATCTGGGGCGCCCTCGCATACAATATCCTGCGCCGGTCGCACCTGGAGCTGACCCGCTCCGGCGTTTCGATCACAGCCGGTTTTCCGGTACCGGTGCATTACGATATCCCCACGGCCAGGATAGAAGCGATCGATTTTTACCAGCCGGCTCTCGGCTCGATGCTCGATTTCGGCAAGGTCCTCATCGTCGATAAACAGCGGGGGAAAAGTATTATCAAATTCGTCTCGGGCCCAGCGGAATTCGTGATGAGGGTCCGCGAGCAACTGATCGCACTCGCAGCGCCGCCCACGGACAACCCGTAGCTCTGTCCGCCGAATTACAGGGATTTCACCTTTTCAGCCAGTAATGAGGCAAAGACAAATTTCTTGTCCAGGCGGTATTTGGTGAGATAGCCGATAGTCAGACCCAGCACTGCGCCTGCGTATTTCGCTTTGCCGGACTGGAAAACCGCGTTAAAAGCAAGCTCCGAGCCCCAGAAGATCATCGTCGTAATAATACCCATCGCCGAATAGAGGACGAAGCGGCAGACGTCGTCGGTGCGCGTCTCCACCCGGACATAGAAAATGTACTTCTTGTCCAGCACGTATTTCACGAGCAGACCGGCCAGGGTGCCGATTGCCATGGCAGCGTAGAGGGCCGGAGGGCCGCTATAGAGGGCAAGAGTGAAGCGCTGGGCTGCCACATTGGTTAAGATGGCGATACCGGCAAAAAACGCATACTTTGTCGCTAGCAGCAAATTACCCGATCCTGCACCCATAGGGTCCTTTTCAGTAGATAATGATCCCGAACGCAACCAGCCAGGCGACGAGGATGGATTGGATAAATCGGTCCTTCAGAAGGACGTCGGTGGGCGAACCCGATCCGTTCCCTACGAGGGCTACCTGCATGTACCTGAGAACGCCGAGGATCACAAATAAAGAGGTGAGAAATAGCTTGTCCGTCTGGAATTTCTCGATGACATCGGGCGACTTGGTGTACATGATGTAGCAGACGATGGTTACAGCGGCCATAGCCATCATCGCCGAATCGATAAACGCCAGATTATAACCGTCAATGACCTTTCTCGTCTTTACGTCCGTCTCGTTGAATATCAGCACGTCATTCCTGCGCTTGCCGAGGGCGAGGAACATGGCAAGCAGGAACGTCATGAGGATTATCCAGGAAGAGACCGGCACTCCCGTCGCCGTGCCGCCTGCGTATACGCGGATGACGAAACCGCAGGCGATTATGAAGATATCGAGCACCGGCACGTGCTTGAGCCCCAGTGTGTACGCAACATTTACGAGCGTATAAACAATGCAGGGATAGAACGCGTTTTTCTCGAAGAAGAAAGCCGCCGCGAGGCCCGCTGCCTGGAGCAGCACCATTGTCGTGATTGCCGTTTGTCTGGAGATGCGGCCTGCCGGGATAGGCCGGTTCCTTTTTACAGGATGGAGCCGGTCGGCGGACACGTCTAAAAGGTCGTTGAAAATGTATACCGAGCTTGCAACGGAGCAGAACATGAGGAAGGCAACGACCGCCTTGCCTATCAAGTCGAACTCGACGAACCGACCGGCGAAGAATAACGGCAGAAAAATGAACAGGTTCTTCGAATACTGGGAGGGACGCAGGATGCGGACGATATCGCCCAAGGATGCCTCTTTTTTAGCTTTCGGGGTACTGCTCGAAGAGCCGCCCCCATTTAGTACCGCCCACGTGCGCTTTCTGGATGCTCTTGCCTTTGGTCGGCCACCAGCAATAGTCGTGGTACAGGAATGAGCCCAATATCAGGCAGTATACGAGCGGGGTGTGCGTAAAGAGGTTCTGAATAGGCTTGAACGGCCCGAACCAGAGCGAATCCCCCACTTTGCTCGCCAGGTTATCGCCGACGGAGAAACGGAAGTCGATCTTCGAGATATCCTCACCCACGACCTCTATCTCACCCGGCTTGCCCACACCCAGCCCGTCCTCGTGGGCCATGCGGATGTACGGTATGCTCATAGGATCGAACCCCATCATTTTTGCAGCCACCGCGTCGATCGCTACACAGTCCGCCCCGGCCAGGACATAGTCTTTTTCGACGGGTATCATTGTCCTCGGCCCCGGACCGTTCCCGCAGATCGTCCCGTCCATCACGGCGAATATACCCGTATGTATCTCCTTCTGGATGGCAAGAAGGTCGACAAGCGTCTCATGTATCCAGCTATGCGTATAATGGCGCTTCGTGTTGAGGAGACCGCCGAAGGCATTCTTCATCGCCCCAGTAGTGGTCGTATAGATGTGGGTCTTCACTGTCGGCAGGTGCACGATATTCTTCCCGATAAAATAATCGGGTATCCGTATCCCCTCGGGATAAATACGGTCGAGGGACCTCATCTTCGCCTTGGGCTTATAGACGGTCCAGGTGATATCCTCAGGGAGAAAATTATACAGCTCCCGTATGCCGTACTTCTTGTAGACCGGCGTTAGCCTGTTCAGGACCCCGCCTTTTACCGGGTTGGTAACCACGGTGTTATTGTGCACGGCGACAATGTTCCCTAACCCCGCGGCCTTGAGCGCAAGGATCACCCCCTCGAGCCTGCCAGGGCGTCGTGTTGGCGCTGAGGTAGGGGAAGTGCCAGGAGATATTGTCCTTGAGGATCGTCTCTCCGTCTTTCGGGAGGAAATCTTTCATCCCGGCCGACTGCATCACCTTCTCGATATCGTCGAGCACGCCCGCCGGCTTTGTCTTGATTACAGCTACTATAGGCTTTGCCATTCCGTGACAGCTCCAACCTCATTCTTATCGGACATTACGTACCACAGGGCAAGCGATAATAGCAAGCGCAAAATAGAGTACAACCCCTCGCAACACCTCGGGAAACGCACCCGGCAGCCTAAGAGCCGGCCTTCTCCTTGGCAAGGTTGCGCAGGGGTCTCGGAAAACCTTCCGGGTACGTAAGGTGGGCCTCAAAGAGGGCGTGCATCTGGCGGACCATCAACCTCGCCGAGGCGACCGCGACCGCGTCCTTCGCTATCACTCCTTTTTCCACGGCCCACGCCATTGCGAACTCGGCCGTAAACATGTGGTTGTAGCTGAAATACATGTGGAAGGGGTTAGACGCGCTTACGCAGCCCCGGGTCGCGGCGACGAGTATCAACCCGCCGATCTTGCCCGCCTGTTGAAGCGTAGGGAAGGTAAGGGCGTAGGTGCGGTCGAGGGCATTCTTGGTCAGACCCGACATCGACCAGAAGTAGACGGGGCTGGCCCAGATGATCCCGTCGGCCTCCCGTATCTCCCTGTGAAGCTCTTGCATGTCGTCATTGATGACGCATTCACCTGTCCGGACGCATCCCATGCACCCGTGGCAGGGGGCTATTGCCTTATCACGCAGGACGAACCTGGACACGCTGTTTCCCGTCTGCTGCGCCTCCTGCAATGCCTCGTCCAGAAGGACCTCCGTGTTGCCGCCTTTCCTCATGCTCCCCAGGATACCGAGAACCTTCATGTTCCACCTCCTTGCATACGCTTGCTTTAATGCCCTGCTGCCTATTTATCCACACCCGTTGGGCGGCGATCAAAAAAGGCGGCCTCGTACGAGGCCGCCGCGAAATAGACGTTCTGCTCGTCAGGAGCGCTTTCCGGCCGGTGCGATGCCCCCGCACGTATCCATGAAGAGACGGTCTTCGGTCGTATCGTCGTAAAAACGGGACCACGAGGTGGGCGTTTTCGACGTCTCGTGCCTGCCGTCCCAGTAAATGCCTTCTGTTTCCATGGTCCTGTACCTGCTTTTGCGGCAATCTACTTCCTCCCGGGATATGATCTCTTTCTGGTATGAACCATCGGAGAAAGTCCTTCTGCGCCAGAACTGAAGCGTGCCGTCAGACCCACGGGTGATGCTGCGCCTGTCGAAGAGAAGGCTTACGCCGCTCGCACTCATCCCGACGACTTCCCACCGCCTCTCCCTCGGCTGCCCGGGCGCCTGGTCGACTTCCTCCTGCAGAAGGCCCTCGTTCACCTCCTGCTCGAGCTGGGCGAGCCGCTTCCTCAACGCGTCCGTCTCCTTTTTCTCTATGGCCAGCCTTTCCTTTATGGCCTGGTCACGGCTTTGCAGATAATCGTCTTTCTTGAGCCAGATAAACTCGGGCTGATAGGGATCGGACATGTACCGGTTGTTCCGGGTATAGACGTATTCGACGCCGCTTACGACCTTCCTGTCTCCCTCGCTGGGCCCTACGGCATTCTTTTCTTTGGCAGCCTGCTTCGCATCACCGCCCGGCCCGCCGAATGCCCAGTCATGTAGCGTCGTGCAGGAAGCGAGGAACAACGCACAGAGCACAACCAACAACAACGCCGGACGGGAAGACATATTCACCTCCAGGAAACATATGCCGGCGCCCCGACTCGGGATCTCTTTCCGGCACGACATCTTACGCGATACCGTACTTCTTTTTCAAGAACTCCATTCCGGTCATCGGATAGAGGGCGTAAATCAGTATGTCCTCCATCTTGTCCGATATGCCTTTCAGCGCCTCGGCCGCCTTCGGAAGCTCCGGCCCGATCACATCGCCGGGCCGCGCGTCCATTGGCGTCTCTCCCCTTGGATAGCCCTTCAGAGCCTTCTTTCTTATCTCCTCATCGACGGGGGCCGGGGTACGGCCGTAAAGCCCGTAGAAGTAGTCCTTCACCTCTTTCGTGATCACCTTGTACCTGCCCATGAGGACGTTCATAACCGATTGAACCCCGACGATCTGGCTCGTAGGGGTGACCAGCGGAGGATAGCCCATCTCTGCCCTTGTCCTGGGTATCTCTTCATAGACCTCGCCTATCCGGTGGAGGGCCTTCGCCTGCTTCAACTGGCTCACCAGGTTGCTTATCATGCCGCCCGGTATCTGGTGCATCAGCACGCCGATGTCGATGGCGGAGAACTTCGTCGTGTCGGCGAACTGCATGTACTTCTCCACGATGCTCTCCAGGTACTCGTTGATCTCCGGGAATTTTGACAGGTCCAGACCCGTGTCGCGCTCCGTCCCTGACAACGTCACGATAAAGGGCTCGACGGCTGGGTGGGAGCTGCGAAGGGCGAAGGGCGCCACGCACGTGTCTATGCCGTCCGCTCCCGCTTCTATCGCTTTCAGAAGCGCCATGGAGGCCATCCCGCTCGTATAATGCGTATGGAGATGGACGGGGATGCCGATCGTTTTTTTCAGCGCGGACGCCAGCTCGTAAGCGTCATAAGGAGATATGATGCCTGCCATGTCCTTTATGCACAAGGAGTCGGCGCCCATCTCCTCCAGCTTCCTGGCCTTGTTTACGTAGTAGTCGAGGTTGAAGATGGGACCGCCCATCCTCCTTTGAGTCAGCGCGTAGGAGAGCGTGCCCTGGATGTGCTTGCCCGCTTTCTTCACCGCCTTGTACGCGGTGATGAAATTCCGCTCGTCGTTAAGGGCGTCGAAGATGCGGAAGATATCGATGCCGACCTCCGCCGCCTTGGCGACGAACGCCTCGACCACGTCGTCCGCGTACTGGCGGTACCCGACGAGGTTCTGGCCGCGAAGGAGCATCTGGAACCTGGTATTCGGCATGCGCTCCCTGAGCACGCGCACCCTGTCCCACGGGTCTTCGTTGAGGAAACGCGTAGTCACGTCGAACGTAGCCCCTCCCCAGACCTCCGCCGAATAGAAGCCGATATCGTCGAGCTTCCCCGCTATCGGAAGCATATCTTCCGTAGTCATCCTCGTGGCGAAAAGCGACTGGTGCCCATCCCGCAGGGTGGTATCGGTTATCAGAACCGGATTTTTTGCCATATTTACGCCTCCTTATCCCCGATGTATGAATTCATCCCCCAGGCACGTCTACCGGTTCTCCTCTATGAATTTCCGGAACGACCTGTCGTATGTCCTTTCCCCTTCCTTCGAGAAGAAACAACCGGGCAACTGCTTCATGCTCCTGTGGTACGCCACGCATAGGCAGCACTTGCCCCGTTTCTCGCAATCGTACGTGCACGTGCACGCGGCCATGTTCTTTTCTACGATACAATCCATACCGGCACCCCTTGTGATAAAATCATCCCTCCCGCACCAGCGTCTTCGACCCTTCCGGTATCACATGGCAGAGCACGCCGGCCGCTGCCGGGAGTGAAGCGGCCGCTTCGTCGAGCGTCCGCGCCGGCTCCATACCCATCCGCCGCACGTCCTCGTCTTTAAGGTCTGACACGAGGATGATGCGGTATCGCTCCGCTTTCAGACGCGTGGAATAGGCAGTCTGGGAGTAAACACGGTCGCTCTGCCTCACGTGCGGCTCCATTGCGCCGCTCGTCGGATAATCGAACCAGGGAAGAAAATAACTGTTCCCGGGACCGTCCTCGCATTTAGCGGCCAATATGATCGCACCGCCGTCTTTCGCCGCGTGCCTGGCCTGCTCGAGCGCCTTGTGGCTCTGAATAAAATCGATGTCCTTAGGGTAGCCCCCGGCGCTTACCACCACGACGTCGGCTTTCCGGCCCACCGTCGTCGAGAAATGGCTGTGGTACCAGGCGCAACCCTCCTCGTGGGACGTTTTTATGTCTCCCGAAAAAATGTTGAGCAGGCGGTCTTTGTTGTCATCGAAGATCGTATTGATGAGAAACAGGGGCTTATCGATGAGCGCGATCGCCTCCATGACGGCTTCGTGCATCGGGTTCCCATCCAGCACACCCGACTGGGCGCAAACGTGCTTACCCGGCCTGTCTTTGTTAAAGACCCTCCTGTGCGCCCCGATTATCGTCTCGTACCCTGCGATCCCCGGAACTATGCACTTTCTTCCGCCGCCGAAGCCCGCAAGGTAATGGTGGCTGACGGCCCCGGTCACGAGCGCGGCGTCCGATGCGAAAAGCAGGGAGTTGAGCGAGACGTCGAGGCCGGACTTTGTAACGCCGAGGCGCGTAAGGCCGGCATCGTTGAAGCAATCATGGTCCAGGCACTCGACTGCGTCGAATACCCGGTCCGATACGAGCGCCCTCTTTTCCGCCTCTGTCTGCTTCCTGTGGTTGCCGAGCGCGAAAAGTATCCGCACCCGCCGGGCCTTATTCAGGAACCTGTCGAGGAGCAGGGGGAGGACCTTTTCGGCCCCGGTATAGCGCGTAACATCGGAAACGATGACGAGCAGGTCCCTGCCTGCCGACCAGTCCCTTAAAGGGGGCGCACCGTGGGGTGCTCCGAGCGACGCTGCCAGTGTCTCTTCGAGCGGCAGGGAAGGTGGGCGCCCGTGCTCTACAAGGCTTACGCTCCAGGAAGGCGGGGGGTTGAACGATAGAAGGCCCCTCCCGTATTTCAGGTCCATTTTCATTTTATGCTGTAAAAAACACCTCTTCCGCCGAATATCGCCGCTTCGCCCATCTCTTCCTCGATCCTGAGTAGCTGGTTGTACTTGGCCATCCTCTCGCTCCGGGAGGCAGAGCCGGTTTTTATCTGGCCGGCGTTTACCGATACGGCGAGGTCAGCGATGAAGGAGTCCTCCGTCTCGCCTGACCTGTGCGAGATGACGCACGTCATGCCCGCCCGCTTGGCGATCTCGATGGTCGTCAACGTCTCGGTCACGGTCCCTATTTGGTTAAGCTTTATCAGCACGCTGTTGGCCGCTTTCTGCCTGATGCCTTCGGAGAGTATCGCAGGGTTCGTGACGAAAATGTCGTCTCCGATGATCTGTATGCGCGAGGCGCACCGCTGTGTGAAGAGCTTCCATCCATCCCAGTCATTCTGCGCGAAGCCGTCCTCGATGGAGATGATCGGGTAGTCTCCGATGAGCGATTCGTAGAAAGCGACCATCTGCTCCGCGCTCCACGTATTGCCCTCTATGTGGTACGCTCCGTCCCTGTAAAGCTCGCTGGCCGCCGTGTCGAGGGCCAGCCATACGTCCTCGCCCGGCTTGTAGCCCGCCTTATCGATAGAGGCCATGAGCATGTCGATTGCCTGCCGCGTGGAGGATATCTGGGGCGCAAAGCCGCCCTCGTCGCCCACTCCCGAGGCTAGCCCTTTGTCTTTGAGCACGCCTTTCAGCACGTGGAAAATCTCCACGCCCATCTGCAGCGCGTCGCTGAAAGAACCCGCACCTGCCGGCACGATCATGAATTCCTGCACGTCGAGCGGGTTCTGCGCGTGCACTCCGCCGTTGATCACGTTCATCATCGGCACGGGCAGCTCGCGCGCCCTCACGCCGCCCAGGTAGCGGTAGAGCGGCAGGTCTTCGAACTCCGCCGCAGCCCTCGCCACCGCCATCGAGACGGCAAGGATCGCGTTCGCTCCGAGCCTGCCCTTGTTTTCGGTCCCGTCCAGCTCGATCATCGTGTTGTCGATAAGGGCCTGCTCCACAACGTCCACGCCTTCAAGCTTCGGGGCGATGATCTCGTTCACGTTCTTGACTGCCGTCAACACGCCCTTTCCCTGGAACCTCGACTTGTCGCCGTCCCGGAGCTCGAGGGCCTCCCTTTCACCGGTCGACGCCCCTGAAGGGACTATCGCGCGGGCCATCACCCCGCTTTCAAGGGACACCTCCGCCTCGACGGTGGGGTTACCCCTGCTGTCGAACACTTCCCGCGCAAACACTTCGTATATGGTTGACATCGGTTCCTCCTTGGAAGTGGTCTAACTGGTAAGGCGGAAAACCACGTAGGTTCATTATATGGCCGATTTAGTGAGAATATCATATGAGCCGGTAGGGGTCAATCTTTTGCGCACAAGGCGGACGTCACGTTTTCGAGCGTTTCCCGACCTGTAACCGTGTTTTTTTACGCGGTCTTTTGTCGTATAATAGATGCCCGTGGGCAAAGCGGCATCAGGTAAACCCCGGTCAAAGGAGGCACTATGAGGTCGGACAGGATGAAGAAGGGGATCGAGAAGGCGCCGCACAGGTCGCTTTTCAGCGCGCTGGGTCTTTTGCCCGAAGAGCTTGAACGGCCTATCATCGGCATCGCCAATTCCGCCTCCGAGCTTATCCCCGGCCACATGCACCTCGACAGGATAGCGGCCGCGGTCAAGGACGGCGTCCGCCTCGCAGGCGGCCTGCCCCTGCAATTCTCGACCATCGGCATCTGCGACGGCATAGCCATGAACCATGAGGGGATGAAGTATTCTCTCGGGTCGAGGGAGCTTGTAGCCGACTCCGTCGAGGTCATGGCCAAGGCATATCCCTTTGATGGGCTCGTCCTCATCCCGAACTGCGACAAAATAATCCCCGGCATGATGATGGCCGCCCTCCGTCTCAACATCCCCGCCATTATCATCAGCGGTGGCCCTATGCTATCCGGCCGCTTCAAAGGGCGTACGGTCGACCTGATCTCCGTATTCGAGGCGGTCGGCAAGGTGGCCGCAGGCTCAATGAGCGAGCAGGAGCTTACCGAGCTGGAAGGCTGCGCCTGCCCCGGCGCCGGCTCCTGCGCAGGCATGTTTACGGCAAACTCGATGAACTGTCTGAGCGAGGCCTTAGGGATAGCGCTGCCGGGCAACGGCACCATCCCGGCCGTCCACGCAGACCGTATCAGGCTCGCAAAGACTTCGGGGAAAGCCATCGTCGCCCTCGTCAAGGCGCAGCTTCACCCCCAGGCAGATCATGAATGAGAGGGCCTTCAGGAACGCGATCACGGTAGACATGGCCTTCGGCGGCTCGACGAACACGGCCCTGCACCTGCCGGCAATCGCCAATGAGGCAGGCATGAAACTGCCCCTGGCCCTTTTCGACGAAATTTCGGAGAAGACGCCGCACCTGTGCTATATGAGCCCCGCAGGCCCCCACCACCTTGAAGACCTTTACGAGGCGGGCGGTGTTTACGCCATCATGAAGGAGCTGTCGAAAAAACGCCTTGTAGACAAAACCTGCAAGACCGTCGCGGGGAAGAAGGTTGGAGGAGCTGATGGCACTGGCGAGTGTAGAAGACTACAGCGTGATCAGGCCCATCGACGAGCCGTATCACCCGAGGGGCGGCCTCGTGGTCCTCTCCGGAAGCCTCGCACCGCTTGGCGCCGTCGTCAAGGCTGCGGGAGTCGCGGACAACATGCGAAGGTTCGCAGGGCGGGCGCGGGTCTTCGAAAGCGAAGAGCAGGCGATGAAGGCCATCATGGAGAACAAGGTAAAGGCAGGAGACGCGATCATCATCCGGTACGAAGGCCCAAAGGGAGGGCCGGGCATGCGGGAGATGCTGACTCCGACGAGCGTTCTGTGCGGCAGGGGGCTCGACCTCGATTGCGCCCTTATCACGGACGGCAGGTTCTCCGGGGGCACCAGGGGCCTTTGCATAGGCCACGTCTCGCCGGAAGCGGCGGAGATGGGCCCCATTGCATTCGTCAGGGAGGGAGACAGCATCACGATCGATCTCGACAAAAAGTCGATAGATCTCCTGGTTACCGAAGCGGAGATGAACAAGAGGCGGAAGGGCTGGAAAAGGCCCGAGCCTAACATTAAAAAGGGCTATATGGCGCGCTACGCAGCGATGGTGACCGGGGCTGCCGGCGGCGCCGTGTTCCAGCTTCCCGAGGAATAAAAAGACCGGACCGGCCACATGCCTATGGACGCAGCGACTATAGATAAGATAAGGGCAATCTGCGGCGCGGAGAACGTCAAGGAGTCGCTCGAAGAGCGCAAATGCTACGCCTATGACGGAAGGACGGAAGGCACGATCCCCGACCTTGTCGTTTTCCCCGCGTCCGCCGGAGAAGTATCGGAGATACTCAAGCTCGCCAACAACCTCCTTTTCCCCATAATCCCCAGGGGGCAGGGCTCCGGCCTTACGGGCGGGTCCGTGCCCGCGAGCGGCGGGGTCGTCCTGTCGTTCATGCGCATGGACCGCATTCTCGAGATCGACACGGCAAATCTGGTGACCGTTGTGGAACCTGGGGTCATCACGTTCGTCCTGCAGCAGGAGGTCGCAAAAAAGGGGCTTTTCTACCCGCCGGACCCTTCTTCGTATAAATATTCGAGCATCGGCGGCAATGTGGCCGAGTGCGCCGGCGGCCCGAACTCGCTTAAATACGGCGTGACCCGCGACTATGTGCTTGGACTTGAGATCGTGCTCCCCACCGGAGAGATACTGAACGTGGGCGTCCGGACGATGAAGGGCGTAGTCGGCTACGACCTGACAAGGCTCTTTGTGGGCAGCGAGGGCACCCTCGGCGTCATTACGAAAATAACGCTCAAGCTCATCCCCCTGCCTGAGGCGAAGGTGACCCTTCTGGCCCTGTTCGGCGACGTGGAGGAGGCGGCGCAGACGGTCTCGGCCATTATCGCCGCAAAGATAGTACCGGCTACGATAGAGTTCATGGACAAATCGTCTATACAGTGCAGCGAGAAGGCATCACCCATGGGCCTGCCCGAGGGCGTAGGCGGCCTGCTTCTGATCGAGGTCGATGGGACACGGGAAGGGGCGCTCGCCCAGGCGGAAAAAGTCCGCTCGATTGCCGCCGCCCGCCGCGCTGTCCGCTGCGACCTGACGGAAGACCCCGTCGAGGCGGACAAGCTATGGCAGGCGCGCAGGGTCCTCTCGCAGGCGACTTATAACATCAACCCCGTCAAGATAGCGGAGGACGTGGTAGTGCCACGCTCCGAGATACCGGCTTTCATCCGGTCCCTCGAGGCGCTGCAGGAGCGCTTTGGCGTGCCTATCCTGAGCTTCGGCCACGCGGGCGACGGAAACTTCCACGTCAGCCTCATGATAAAAGACACGGCCGAAGACAGGCAAAAGGCCGAAGAGGCGGTGAAAGAGATATTCGCCGAGGCCTTGAGGCGCGGAGGCACCATGTCCGGCGAACACGGCATAGGGCTCTCAAAAGCGCCATATCTGGGCATGGAGCTGTCGGACGACGTGATAGCGACCATGAAAAAGATCAAGGTGTCGTTCGACCCGAACAATATTCTCAACCCCGGCAAGATATTCCCTAGTTAATGTGGGGCCTGGCTCTTTCCGCGCCTTTCGCGTCGTTTTCTCGGGCGCGAGTCCTCACGTACACAAAACGTACGCTGCGGCTCGCTTCGTCGAAAAGCAACGCGAAATCCATCGGAAATAGCCAGGCCCGTTGCAACTCTTTGGCCGGTTTACCTGAGGCTTTGGAATCTTTCAACGCTGTCACGGACTCTTGATAATCTGCCGAATCAACTTAGCTACATCAGGTGGCAACGCGTCCTGACGTGCCTCTGATAGGAAGGCAGCGAGCAGCGGTTGGACTTCAGCAAGAAGCCCAGAGAAGTCCCACTGTTTTGTCACCGGTGTACCAAACTGTCGGCCAGTTGTTAGATGCGCCATTTCTTTGTTTGCACGCGTGCGAGCTTCAGACAGTGTCTGGCTCATGGCCGGCCGGGCGGTATCCCAGATCCCAGGTTTACAGAAATCGGATGCCGACAGGTCGGTTGGTTTTGGGCTTATATACAGGAAGTCAATCACGTTCCGAAGATGGAGTACGAACCCTTCTATTTTAAGATTTCTCATTAGCGCTGCGTCGGCCGCGCTTGACACCCCGACCATTGTGGGTTTTGAAAGAAGCGTGCCGACCCCAAAAAGCATGTCAATCTCGTAGAATAGGTGCTCCTCTGAATAGGCTTGAAGGTAACTATCGCCGAAGGGCCTTTTAGGTTGGGTCTTGACTGTAGCCATGATCATCCTCCTGTCTAGAGAAAACGAAACGGTATGATGCTTTTCGGCCTTGTCTCTACTATTCTGCTCATGCTCCACGCTTCCAAATAGATATTTACCACCCACATTCTCTAAACACAAGTAAACTGTCCCAATAACCTCTCAACTGATATTGACACTTTCCCATCCCCATGCTAATTTTTCTTTTCATTTCCGGACATTTCTGTGCCGATGGGGAGGAGAGGCTTTTAGACGATGTGCGCCTTTACGCTGAGAGAGATCAAACGGTTTGACTACAAGAGGCCGGATATACGGAACGGGTACGCCAACCAGACCCTTGACGTAAACCTCTCGGACCTGACGATCGATATAAAACCCGTGACCGAACAAATGAAGGAGACCTTCATCGGAGGAAAAGGCTTCGACCTTTGGCTCCTCTGGAACGCGGTGCAATCGTCCACGCGATGGAACGACCCAGAGAACGCCATCTGCATTGCCTCCGGCCCGATGGGCGGCACGTCGGTCTACCCCGGGTCCGGCAAGAGCATCGTCACGTGCATCTCCGCGACGACCGGCTCCGTAATGGATTCGAACGTGGGCGGTTATTTCGGCCCGTACCTCAAGTTCTCAGGCTTCGACGCAATGGCGGTTCAGGGCAAATCGAAGGCACCGGTTGTCGTCTACATCGACGGCGTCGATTGGCATGTAGAGATTTTCGAGGCCGAGGGGCTGCCGGATCAGTCGCACGACCGGACGACCGCGCTGACGGACCATTTCGGCAAGGGAGCGCAGAAGGACATCTCCGTGGTAACGACGGGGCCGGCCGCGCACCACACCCTCATCGGGTGCCTCAATTTCTCATGGTACGACCAGAAACGGGGAAGGGCAAGGCTCAAACAGGCCGGCCGCGGGGGCATAGGCACGGTCTTCGCGGACAAGGGGATCGCCGCCCTCGTCGTGCGCTGGCACCCGGTAAAGCTTGAGACCAATGACCCGGCTGACACAGCATTGTTGAAACGGGTGGCGAAGCTCCACTCTGCCGAGATCCTCGAACAGGACCCGAAGCAAAACCATATGTCCACGGTGGGGACGGCGCACCTCGTCACGATCATGAACGATTACGACCTGCTGCCGGTCCGCAACTACCGTTACGGCAGCCACCCGGACGCGCCCCTGATGGGCGAAGACGTCTTCCTGAAACTCTTCGATAAGGGCTTCGACGGCTGTTGGATCGGCTGCACCCTCTCGTGCGCGCACGGCGTCAAGGATTTCGTGCCGGTGAGCGGGCCGCGCAAGGGAGACAGGGTATTCGTAGACGGACCGGAGTATGAGACCATCGCAGGGTGCGGATCGAATTGCGGCATCTTCGACCCCCATCACGTAGTCGAGATGAACTATTATTGCGACACCTACGGGCTCGACTCGATCTCCGCCGGCACGGGCATCGCCTTTGCGATGGAATGCTTCGAGATGGGCCTCATCGACAAGACGCACACGGAAGGCCTCGACCTTTCCTTCGGCAACAAGGAAAGCGCCCTGGAGCTGATGCACCAGATGGCCGCAGGCGTTGGGTTCGGCAAAATCGTAGGCCAGGGCGTCCGAAGGATGAAAGAGATATTCGCCGGCAGTTTCGGCGCCGACATTGCCGTGCTCTCCGACATCGGCATGGAGGCAAAGGGCCTGGAGTTCTCCGAATACATGAGCAAAGAATCGCTCGCGCAGCAGGGCGGCTACGGCCTGGCCCTCAAAGGCCCACAACACGACGAGGCCTGGCTGATCTTCCTCGATATGGTGCATAACCTGCTGCCGACCTTCGACAAGAAGGCCGAGTCGCTTCATTGGTTCCCCCTCTTCCGCACCTGGTTCGGCCTGTGCGGGCTTTGCAAGCTGCCGTGGAACGACGTCAGCCCGGCCGACAACAAAGAGACGGCGGAGCCTGCGAAGGTCATGAAGCACGTCGAGTGGTATGCGCAATACTATGGCGCAGTCACCGGCAAGGAGGCGACGCCCGAAGACCTCATAATGATGAGCGAGAGGGTATACAACTTCCAGCGCATCTTCTGCGTCAGGATGGGCTTCGGCCGCAGGGAGCACGATGCCATCCCTTACCGGGCCATGGGGCCGGTAACCGTTGACGAATACGAGTCGAGGGCGGAGCGCTACGACGGCCAGTTGAAAGAATTATACAACGTGGACATCGACGGGAAGGCAACCGCAGAGAAGGTGGCGCTTTTGAGGCGCCTGCGCGAGGATAGGTACGAGCAGCTCAAGGACGCTGTGTACGAGCGCAGGGGCTGGACGGCGGACGGCATCCCTACCCTTGCAACCGTAAGGCGGCTGGGCATCGACTTCCCCGAGGTAATCGACGTATTGAATAAGCACGGGGTAGCGTGATGGTGCGGGTAGACGGCAGGGGCGTGCCGTGGCGCGATGGGATGACCATCGCCGACCTTTTGAAGGAGCTTAACGACCCCTTCCCCTATCCTGTCGCACGCATAGACGGCCGCGCAATCACCGCGCAGGAATTCGACAGTTTTCCCCTTCCTGACGACATAGAAGTTCACCTGATACCGCTGGTCGCAGGCGGCTGAACCGGTATTATCCGGACTATCAGAGCCCGAGAAAAACCATATTGTTGTAAAGCGGGAAATAACTGAAGCGCAAGCGGCCGAGGCGATTTTCGATGGAATTCGCGTTGCTTTTCGAAGGCGCGCGGCGGAGCGTACGTAGTGGGTACGTGAGCAAGCCGCGCCGAGAAAACGGCGCGAAGGCCGCGAAAAGCGCCCGGCCCTCAACCCACTAGGGGGCGAAGTTGGAGAGCTGGTATGGTATCTCCTTCTCTTCCAGCTCCTGCTTCTTTTCGAAATAGACCTCGCCGGCGGCGATCTCCCTCAGGGAAGTTACTACCTCCCGGTTGGTCGATTTTACCATCGGCTTCGATCCCTTGACGAGTTGTTTCGATCTCTTCGCAGCGAGGTGGACAAGCTCGAAGCGGTTTTCAACCTTATCCATGCAATCTTCAACGGTTATCCTGGCCATCCTGCTGCCTCCTTACGCCGGCGATAATTGATTTAAACTCGCCGTACGCCTTGTTAAGATTATCATTTATGACTACATAAGTAAAGAGGTCCTTCTTTGCGATCTCCTCTCTGACACGCTGCATGCGCCGCTCGATCTCCTTCTCCCCCCTGGCCGAAAGCCTTCTCACAAGCTCGTCCATCGACGGCGTATCTACGAATATAAGCACCGCCTCGGGCAATTTCTCTTTTACTGTAAGGGCGCCCTTGACGTCGATGTCGAGGATGACGTCGAGCCCTTCCGACAAAGGGCCCGATATTTCCTTGCCGGGCGTGCCGTACAGGTTGTCGTGGACGCTTTCCCACTCCAGGAATTCTCCTTTTGCAATCATGGCCCGGAACGTCCCTTCGTCGACGAACCGGTAGTCCCGCCCGTCGACCTCCTGCCCTCTCTTTTGGCGCGTTGTATATGAGACGGAGAAGCGGCTGGATGCGTCTTCCGCCAGGAATTTTTCTATGAGGCTGCTTTTCCCCGTTCCCGACGGGCCGGAAACTACAAAGAGACGCCCGCGCTTATTCGACATTCTGCACTTGCTCCCGCATCTTCTCTATCTCCACCTTGATCAGGATCGCCTTCTCGCTGATGGAAAGGTCGCCTGACTTGCTCGCTATCGTATTGGTCTCCCTCACCATCTCCTGGATGACGAAGTCGAGCTTCCGGCCTATCTCTTCTTTGGAAGCCAGCGTCGTCCTGAAGAGGTCCAGGTGCCCCTTCAGCCGCGCTATCTCTTCCGCGATATCGAGCCTTTCCATGTAGAATCCCATCTCCTGGAGCAGCCTCGCCTCGTCACCGGCGGTCCCGCTTATCTCGGCGATCTTCTTGCGCAGCGTCTCCTGGTGGCTCTTTACCGCCTCCGGCCAGCGCTCCTCGATCACTATCAGGTAATCACCGATGTTAGAGAGCCTTTCGGAAAGGTCTTTTTCAATCAGCGCGCCTTCCCGTTCCCGCTCCCCGTTCAGGCCGGCAAGGAGCGTCTCAAGACAGGAGAATAACAGCGCCTCGGGCAGGGCCTCTTCCTCGTAAACCAGGATATCCTTGAGACCGAGCAGGTCGGCGACGGTCAAATCCCCTTCGAGGCCGTATGACTCCTTCAATTTGCGGGCAAGACCGACGTACCACCCGATGGCCTCTTCGTTCGCCTTCGGCACGCCGCCGTCCGCGCCTTTGTCCCACTTTATCGTTATGTCTAGCCTGCCCCGTTTTATGAGCTTCTTGGCGGCTTCCCGCAGGCGCGACTCGTAGCCGGAGGCGCTCCTCGGCAGCCGCAGCGAGACCTCCAGGTAGCGGCTGTTGAGCGACCGCGCCTCACCGTAACACTTCCCTTCCCCGCTCTCCATCTCGACTTTCGAAAAACCCGTCATGCTCTTCGGCATCTCAGCAACCCCTTATAGTCTTCTCTCCATCCGTTAAAAAGACCGACCAGACGGCCGCCCCCGTAATCGGGATAGGTCCACTTCAGCGGCCTATAGCTTCCGTTCTCATAAATGAGCGTCAGGTCCGCGAAAATGCCGCCCCCTAAGTAAATCCTGTGGGCGAAACCCTTGGTCGTGCCGAGCACTAAGTGCTCAAGGGCGATATATCCAGGGTCCACGTTCACCTGCCGCTTCTCGTCCGATGATGCAGCCGCCTCTATACCGTTCGACGCGACCTTGAAAGCGGCCAGCTTATCGCGGTCGAGGAGGGGTTCGAAGAGGACGAAATAACGGAGCAGACCGGCGCCCATCTCGGCCTCATAATAGTTTGACTCCGAAAAAGGCATGACTTCCGTCTTCTTCAGGATGGGGCCGACGATGCCGGCAAGCCCTTCCTCCACCCCCTTCAGTATAACCGGGTCCTTGTAGATAATGCTCGAAAAAAAGAGAACGGGGGGAGGCGGCTTCAACGTTCCCACAGTATAAAATACTCCCTGTTCTTCTTTTCTTTGCCCCTCGGCGCCTCCACCGTATCGACCGCGCGCAGCCCGCACGTGCCTCCGAACTCCCGTATATCGTCCAGCACTTCCCTGATCCGTTCGGCGTCCTTTACAACGCCGCCTTTGCCCACCCTGTACCTGCCCACCTCGAACTGGGGTTTGACGAGCGTAATGAGGACGCCCCCCGGTTTCAGCAGAGGCAGCAGCACAGGGATGATCTTCTTCAGTGAAATGAAGGAAACGTCGACCGTAATGATATCGGCCGTCTCGCCCACCGATTCCGGGGAGAGATAGCGGGCGTTCACGTTTTCCTTAACTACGACCCGCGGGTCCGCCCGCAGCTTCTCGTGGAGCTGGTGGGTGCCCGCGTCTATCGCGTAGACCCTGGCCGCCCCGGATTTGAGCAGGTAATCGACAAAACCGCCCGTCGAAGACCCTATGTCGATCGCTGTCTTCCCGGCCGCGTCGAGTCCGAAGCGCCCGGCCGCGTCCGCCAGCTTGACGCCGCCGTAACCCACGTACGGCAGGCCCTTGCCGCGCACTTCCACGGCCGACTCCTCGTCCACCACCCTGTCCGCCCGCAGGACGCGCTGTCCCTCCAGATAGACCTCTCCCGCCATGACCAGTATTTTTGCCTTTTCTCTTGATTCGACGAGGCCCTTCCGGGCAAGGAGAGTATCTATTCTGAGCTTAGCCACTGCTTTACAGTCTTCTTGATGCCGTCCTTGTCCAGGCCGGTCTCCTGCCGCAGCGCCTTCTGCGACGCATGGCCCAGGAAACGGTCCGGCAGGCCGGTCCGCCTGACGGGCATCACTACGCCTTCTTCGGAGAGCGCTTCCATGACTCCGCTTCCGAAGCCGCCTATTGCCGCATTCTCCTCGAACGTAGCTATCCGCCCGACGGTACGGCCCAGGCGGGCAAGCATCTGTCTGTCCATCGGCTTGGCGAACCTTCCGTTGACGACTGCGCAGTCGATCTTGTCTTCAGCTTCCAGCTCGGCCGCCGCTTCCAGGCAGGTATAGACGACCGGTCCGCACCCGATCAGCGCTATATCTTTCCCCTCCCGCAGAAGCTCCCAGCTACCCATCGGTATCTCGCCGGGGTCGCCCTCCGTCGCAAGGCCCCTCGCCTCCCCTCTCGGATAACGTATGGCCACTGTCGTCTCGTAACGGGCGGCGGAGAAGAGCATGTCCCTCAGCTCTCTTTCGTCCTTGGGACACATGATCACCATGTTCGGGATATGGCGCAGGTAGGAGATATCGAAGCTGCCGTGGTGGGTCGCCCCGTCCGCCCCTACGATGCCGCTCCTGTCTATGGCGAAGACGACCGGAAGCTGCTGGAGACAGACGTCCTCGATTATCTGGTCGAAACCCCTCTGGAGGAACGTCGAGTACATGGCGACGAAGGGCCTCATCCCGCCGAGCGCCATGGCGGCCGCAAAGGTAACGCCGTGCGCCTCCGCTATGCCTATATCGTAAAAACGGCCTGGAAAGATCTTCGAGAATTTTTCGAGGCCCGTGCCCAGCCCCATAGCGGCAGTGATGGCTATTATCCTTTCGTCCTCCGACGCGAGCCGGATGAGCGTCTCGCCGAAGACGTCCGTATAGGTCATCTTGCCGTTATTCATCGCCTCGCCGCTTTCGAGGTTGAACTGGGAGATGCCGTGAAAGCGCGCAGGGTCCTTCTCGGCGGGCCCGTACCCCTTCCCTTTCTTCGTTACTACATGGACCAGTATCGGACCTTTGAGCTTTTTGACGTTTGCGAGGTTGAGGATCAGGTGGTTCAGGTTGTGGCCGTCCACCGGACCGACATACTGAAAACCCGACTCTTCGAAGAGCAAGCCCGGGGTCACGAGACCCTTAACCGCTTCCTCAAAATAACGGGCGGCCTTGTAAACCTTGTCGCCGAAGGCGGGCAGGTTGCGGATCGTCTGCTTGATGTCTTCTCTGAGGCCGCTCATGAACTCGCCCGTCATAATCCTGTTAAGGTGGGCGGAGAGGGCGCCGACGTTCTTGGAGATCGACATCTCGTTATCGTTCAGGATGACGATAACGTCGCTCTTCAGGTGTCCCGCGTGGTTCAGCGCCTCGAAGGACATGCCCCCGGTGAGGGAGCCGTCGCCTATAACGGCCAGGATGCGGCAGTCTTTCTTCCACTTCTTCTTCGCCTCGGCAAGCCCCGTCGCAATCGATATGGAGTTGGATGCATGGCCCGTGTCGAAGGCGTCGTAAACGCTCTCCTTCCTGCACGGGAAGCCTGAAAGGCCGCCGCCCTGCCTGATAGTCCCGAAGCGGTCCTTCCTCTCCGTAATGATCTTGTGCGTGTAGCACTGGTGTCCCACGTCCCAGACGATCCTGTCTTCCGGCGTGTTGAAGACGTAGTGGAGCGCAAGGGTTAACTCGACGACGCCCAGGTTCGACGAAACATGGCCGCCGGTTTTCGAGATGGTGCGGATGATCAGCTCCCGGATCTCGTCAGCGAGGACCTGAAGCTGGGCCGGTGTAAGCTCGCGTATATCCCGAGGGCTGTTGATTGTCTCAAGAAACATCTAAAAGGACCTGTTGCCTATAAAGTTTGCGATCTGCACGAGCATCTTTCCCTTGGGTCCGAGGAACGCGACCGATGTGACGGCCTTGTCGGTCAGCGCGTCTATTCGTGCCTTAGAGGCGGCGATGCCGTAATGCTTCACGTACGTCTGCTTATCTCCGTCCTTTTTGAGCTTCTTCCCGACCTCCGCTTCCTTACCCTCCACGTCGAGCAGGTCGTCCTTGATCTGGAAGGCCAGACCGATCGAGTCGCCGAAAGTCGCAAAATTGCTGAGGGCGCGCCCTCTCGCATTGCCGACGATCGCACCGGTCAGCACCGATGCCCTGATAATCGCGCTCGTTTTGTTGCGATGGATGAAATTAACGATCTTTTTCGTCCCCGCCTTGTTTTCGTAAATGACGTCCATCACCTGGCCAGCTACCATCCCTTCGGCGCCCGCTGCTGCCGCTACTTCGTAAATCACCCTTTGGACAACGCCCGGCGCTGCGGCCTTTCCCGGCGAGGCCATGACCCGGAACGCCTCGGTGAGCAGCGCATCCCCGGCGAGGAGTGCGACCGCCTCCCCGAATACCTTGTGGCACGTGGGTCTTCCCCGTCTCATAGCATCGTCGTCCATGCACGGCAAATCATCGTGGATGAGTGAATAGGTATGTATCATCTCGATGGCCGCGGCAAAAGGCAGGACTGCGGCCGCGTCACCGTCCATCGCCTCACAGGCAGCTATGGCAAGGCAGGGCCTGATCCTCTTACCGTCCGAAAAGAGGCTGTACTCCATCGCTTCGGTGATCGCCCTTGAGGAAGCCGGATAGGCCGAAAAAATCTGCCTCAGCTCCTTCTCGACGAGCGCCCTTTTCTCCGCCAGAAAACGGGTCAGGTCCACTATGGCTCTTCCTGTAAGAAAGGTCTTTTCTCCAGCGTGCCGTCTTCCTTTTTGACGAGGATCTCTACCTTGTGTTCTATGTCGTCGAGCGTCTTGGAAAGCTTTTTGGTAAGGCCCACGCCTTCCTCGAAAAGACGCAACGCCTCGTCGAGGGGTACCTTCCCCTCGTCGAGCGAGCTTACGATTTCCTCGAGCTTGCGCAGCCCGTCTTCGAATTTCATCCCTAAATTATAGAATCTTGGCGGACACTTTTTCAAGTACATTGGTTCGTTGGTCGCCGGAAGCCCTAACCCGGCGGGCTGCGTTCCCGCCAGGACCGCGGGTGCGCGAAGGTGTAAATCCGCACTGTTAGGGGCTAAACGGCAGGTTTGCCCGCCGGCTTCGGCCCCGGATATTATCTGTTGCCATGCCCGGCGCCTCCGGGGTAGAATGGAGCGTGACCGAAATCGGCATCAAGACGTCTAAAAGGATAGAGGCGCGGGACATCACGGATGAGGTGCGCCGCGCCCTGGAAGGCAAAGAAGGTCAGTACGTTCACCTCTTCTGCCTGCATACGACCTGCGGACTGACGATCAACGAGAACGCCGACCCGGCGGTGATGAAAGACGTGATCGACGCACTGGGCAGGCTGGTGCCCGCCGACTATCCTTACAGGCACGGAGAAGGGAATTCGGACGCGCATATCAAGTCCTCCATGATGGGCTGCTCCCTCACTGTCCCGCTTTCAGCGGGCAGGCTCGTTCTCGGGACCTGGCAGGGGATTTATCTGATGGAGTTCGATGGCCCGCGCGAAAGAAGGGTCGCCCTGACGGTGGTCAGGTAACATGAGGAGTATGTGATGAAATCGACGCAAAATCTCGCTCGATGCGCCGCCGTTGCGGCCCTGGCGGTCTTTTTTCTGGCCGGTACGCTCTTGGCGGCCACAGCCAAGGAGAACGTGCAAAAACCCAAAGAATTCGGCGTATATGTGAAGACGTCCAAAAAGCTCGTCAGGATAATGCCCAATATCGTATTCGACCAGGAGTCGATGCTTTATATCGAGACCAACAACCCTCCCCATTTCCCCCTGAAAGACATAAGGTATTTCATAATCTACGGGAAATACAACATGCAGGTCCTGACCGTAAACACGCTCCTGTTCGCCAATCAGTCGCCTCTGGGGATGGCCCGCTTCATCTTCGGGAAAGAAGCGGACGTGGACGTGAAAAAGGTGGGGGAAGACTTCTATTCCGTCAGGCCCAAAGGCCTCTTCGGGCGCGGCTACTACGCCATATGGATAGAAGATTCCGCTTGGGACTTTATCGTGGAATAACAGTCGCGAGATTACCGTCCGGAGGCAAAACCGGCCTTTATTCCTGTGGGCAACCAGGCTATGACCGTTGCGCCGAAAAGGATCTATGAGGCTCGATCTTCTGCGTCTGATCGGGGCAGCTATGGTGGTGTTTTACCATTATGCGTTTTTCATCCGATATGCCGCTGCCGGGAAGATAATAATACCTTATCCATGGCTGGCGGCCTATGCAAAATATGGATATCTCGGCGTAGACCTTTTTCTTTATAATCAGCGGTTTCGTCGTGTTTATGGGAACGGCGTCCATGGGCTCGCCGCAACGTTTTTTGATGGCCCGCATCGTTCGCCTGTACCCGGTGTTCCTGGTGTGCTGCTCCATAACTTTCCTCGTAACGGCCCTGATCGGCGCTCCCTACTATGCTGTAACATTTCGGCAGTTTATAGCCAACTTAACGATGCTGAGCGGTTTTTTCGGTGTTGACGCTATAGACGGCGTATACTGGACTTTGTTCATAGTCATACAATTCTACTTCATAGTGTTTGTGATGTTGGCGCTTCGTATCGGACGATATTGGGAAGCTTTTCTCGGCCTCTGTCTCCCCATATTATTGATTTTGATAATTTCGCATGTGAAGTGGGTGAACGGTTCCGCTGCAATCTACTACGCTCCCCACCTCGTTGTCGGAGCCATGTGTTATGTCATTTACGATCGGGGCATCAACTGGTACCGTGCTCTTGTTACGGGTTTTGCCGCGATTTGCGCTGTCCTCGTAGCTGTGCGTCAAACCTCCTGGCTGTCGTCTCACTTTGCCGTGCCGTTTAGCCCGGCGATATCGGCGATTATCGTGGCTTCTTTCGTTATGATTGTTTTCTTCATTTCCGTCAGCAGGGCCAAATGGTTGTCTTCACCTAAATGGCTGCTGCTGGGCGGCATTACGTATCCGCTTTATTTGATACATGCAAAAGTGGGCTCCATACTTTTTTATATCCTCTCTCCCTATCTGAATATTCATCTGCTTTTGTGGGCCATTATCCTGGCGGTGTTGCTTTTTGCATACTCCATCCATATGCTTGAACGAAAGTATTTGAATCCCTACAAGAGTCGCGGAATGCGGTCTGCCGAGCCGGTCCGTAAAGTACGGACAGCGGCTTAAGCGGTGCATCTCTCTACATCTGCTATGGGCGGATCGATCAGATATTTGACGGATCGGGCGGCCCCTGCGTTCCTTCCCTGTCGAAGAAATGGAGGGAACATGAGTCGGGTAGAAAAAGACCGTATTCTCTCAGGTTTCTGGCCAAAAGAACTTTTTCCGAGGGCTCCAGGGCAAAAAACCCTATTTTCGTATTTCCGAAGCCGGTAACCCTCGGCATTTGCATCTCCGCTACCTTTATCCACGCCGCCGGTATCACGTCCCCAATCTCACTCCACTCTGTTTGCAGGATCGCGATCCTAGCCGCTTTGGATTTCGCCCATCGAAATACTTCATCTTTCGAGAAGCCGCCGGGCCGCCCCCTCAAGGCCAGGGGCTCCAGGCTGGCGAGCCCGTAAACATCCAGAATGCGGCAGTCCGAGTAAAATGAGACGGCCCCGATGTCATTGACCGCAATGGTGGAGCCGCTGTAGTAGCGGTCGGCAAACCTTGCCGCGAAAACGTGCTCGACAAACCTGTCGTGCATGGCCCTTGGAGGATGGAGAAGCGATTTGACGCTCAGCTCCGCAAACGGCCATAAGATCATCGCAGCCGCAAGCGCGGCCGCAAAGTAATGGGAAGGAGAACGTCTACAGAGCATCGAGATTGACTCACGTATCCGGGGCAGCAAATAACAGCCCGAAATCATGGCTGTCTCTATGCCCAGCACGACGATATATGCTTCATACCTGAAAGGCCATATACCGGCCAGGCTAAATTGTACATGGAACAGCAATAGAAAAAGGAAGATAAGATTCAGCCACCGTATGCGGACGCTCGATGCGTCTTCTCCGGCGGCGGAGAATATGAGGCTGCATACACTCATTAACGCAAGCATAAGCATGTGGGGATTGCTTTCCAGCTTGTCTATGCCCGAAAAAAGAAACTTGACCATTGCTTTCGAAGAGAGCGTGCCTGGCATGGGGCTTTTGAGCAGGATGGAATTGGGAAAAAAATACCACCCCTTGGCTACCGACACGAGGCCGTACGCCACGATCGGCGCCATGCCCAGACACAACATAGCCACGGCTGGAACGTATCTCTTTTTGGCCGCCATTACTATGCTTACAATCAAAACCAGCGCTGCCCCTTCGGGTCGAGCCGCTGTAATAAGAGGCGAGCAAAGGAGTAACAAGACCGCGGTCCTCGTCGGTTTTCTCTCGTCGTTCGAAAGGATGTTCATCGCCAGCATCAAACAGGATACGGACAGAAGGATTTGCAGAATATGCTCCATGCCCGACATAACCAGCGAGGGCAGGCCGGCAGCCAGAGTCACCGAAATGAGAGTTCCGAAAAGAATAAAAGGTGACTCGACATAATTCCTCAGGAAGATAAAAGAGACGAACAGGACCAGACTTCCCAGAATGATGTTAAGCACAAGGGGTGCGAGCTCGTTGCCGCCCGAAAGATAACCGGCCGGCGCCAACACAAGGGGCCATAATATGGAAGTGCCTGAAGAGGAAAAGGCATACCGCGTAACACCCCATACGCCGTACCGGGCTAAATTCTTTGCTATGGCCAGATTGATATACGTATCATCGAGGGAGTAGACCAACTCACCCCGGTTTTGGGAGACAGATACGGCAAGGATAATGAAAACGGCCAACCAGAAAAGAGGTATTGTCGCGAGTAACGGCCAGTACTTCTTCAGCAATTTCCTTCCCCGGTGACTCCCGCTTGCGTAACCATATGAGCGGTTCCCCAATGAGCCTCCTGAGGGCACGAGGTCCATGTCTGTCAAAACGTACTCCTGGGATAGCGGCCCCCGGAAGGCAACATCCGATCTTTAGAGCAGACACGAGGTAGGCGCCGTGGACAGTTTAGCATCACGGTCGGTCGGATTCTACAATTTTTCGCTCTTCTCGAAAGATATTTGACACTACCTCCAAGGACAGCCCTTTACCTGTTTTTGGATGCAGAAAACTCATATCTACTATACAAAAACAGGATAGACCGACGCCCTGCTAACCTTTTGACAAGCACACTGGTTTTGAAGAGCATAAAACACCGAAAACGAAGTTCTCACAAAACCCGCACAATTCCTCACAATCCGTTCATTATGAGTGAATGGTTTTCCGGTTTTCCTTTATCGATAGGAATCGGTGATAAATGGTTGTATTCGAAGCGGGATGGGCATAAGGCAGCCATAAAACCCCAGAAGTCAAACAGTACTGAAACGACTCACGGCCGAGGGTCGACGAAAACTTTTGTGATAGGGCACGCGTCAGAATGTCTTGTGCTTCAAGACAAACCAATCCATTCGACAAGATTCTGTCTTGAGGTACAAGACGTTTATGCTCAATTTAGCGAATGAGTCAGCCTATGTTGTTTGCCAAAGATCCCAGCATAGACACCATCTCTCCTTGCCACTCTTTCAAAAGTTCTTCGCCTTTCTTCGTCAACCTCCAACAAGGTTTTTTGTTTATCTCCTCCCGTTTAACAATGTCCATTTCACGATATCTTCCGAGTTCCTCAGCAAGGCCAGACCCAATCGACCAAGCAACGTAGAATGTCGGAATCTCCTTATTCGCTTTCTGCCAATTCTCTGCCAGTTTCCTCTGACATCTCGTCTGAACAAACCCCACTATTGTTGTGAATTGTGTAAAGAAGCAGCCACTCAGACGCCCTGAATACGCCTCGTTGTAGGGTTTCGGAAGCTTTCCCTTACCGCAGCCTCTTGCATCGCCATGGAACCCTCCTATGTTCTTGTGCCTACCTATGTTTCTCTTTGCTTCTAAGCAAATCTTGTGCCCAAAGTTGTTTCATATGATCCTTGATTCGAGTTCTATTGTCAGCTATGATCGCCTGCCACTCTGATGATGCGGGTTTTTTCTTCCTAACGACAAAAAGGAACAGTTGCATATCATTACCCCAGGCATCCTGCAATTGTTTTACGCTCTCCGATAGGTCTGACAATGGAACTGCACGTTTATTGTTATCGATCAAGCAAGTCAAAGTCTTAAATTCCGTTCTTACCAGACGTGATGCTTCTCCAGATATCATCGCCGTTTCCTCATACCGTATGGCCGAGTAGCTCTTGAATTTGCCCCTATCAGTTTCGAGAATAAACTGCTCGTCAGTGAAAAGGACTTCCTTCAGGCGATGTTCGTCCCTAATAACGAGATGTTCATTCGCCTTTTCGACATAATCGTTGAGCAGCGGCCTTCTTGAGGACAAATTATCCCCATATACACCCTCACTTCTTATCAAAACCTTTAGTTCTTCATCGAAGGCACGGTACTCACTTATGTTTTTGAAGACCGCTTTAGCGTACTTTTCCCTAAAAAGAACTATCCGAAGAAGTGGACATAATATTTCGAAATCATTTTTGAATTCCTCATCGGTTTGCTGGCAGATGCGAAACGCCTCCCTCAGCTTCGACGTGAGAACGTCATCGTTGAAAGGAAGTTCATCTATGATATATCTGCTATAGTGAAAGTCGTCAATCTTAAGCAAATTTCCCAGAGGATGGCCAGGCTGTTTCGAATGCCTTAGCAACCTCATGATGATCTGCTCCATAGCCGTATCCGTCAGCACCACGTGCGGATGGTAGTAAAGCCATTTGTACAACTTGTAACGCTCAAGAAAGAAGGCTTCGACCGTGCTAAGGGCAGACATGGAGGGCATTACTTGATAGTATTTTCCCGCATTATCCCAAAATAAAACCATTGACTCCACGAGTCGAGTAAGGTCGTATTGGCCAAATCCAATTCCACTCGCAATGCCGTCCCTGATGATGAAGTCAGCGCGATCAGCGTCCACGTCCGACGAAACAATGCCATGAATTGTAGCAAATACGTTCAAAGGTTGAGGGCCAAAAATGTTTAGCAACTTGTCCTTGTAGTCATAGCCACCTTTCAATAAAGGATCAAGCTCCGCGTTATCTCGTATCAGACAGAAGGTCGCAAATTCATGAATGGGTGGCGCTTTTCCATCAGCCTTCTCTGCAAAGCGGTTGAAGGCAGGATCTTTGCTATACAAATCAACCCCATCCTCTCCTATAACCGTCTCGCTCAGGTGGGACAGAGGTAAATGACCAAGGTCATGGAGCAAGCCGGACAACCTTACGAGTTGCAAGAACAGTTTTTTACTTTCCTCCAAGTCCTTTCCGCCAAGGGACTTCTGACAAAGCTCAAGGAAGTGAAGCCGATCATCCTTGTCTGACATCTCTATTGCATAGGATGCCATTTTGCCCGCTAATTCCATCGTTCCCAAACTGTGTACGAAGCGATCCACATGGTGAGATGGATACGTGAAATATGCGGTTGAGCTTTGTTTGATGTTCTGAAGCCGAAGGAAGATTCTGGTGTTTATGATCTCTGTCTCAAGGGGGCTTAAGTGTATATAATTATGTACAGGGTCTCGAATTACTTTCTGGGCCATAATAGCTTCATATCAATGTTGCGAGCAATTAAGAACGGCATCAGCAGGCAAGCACAAGGTACATGGGCCTCTCCGTTACATGCGTTGTCTTCTCCATTTGTTTTGCGCCGATGCCCATACCTGCACACTTTCTATTATACTTACCACACTGAAGCAGAAAACAAAACATTAAAAGTTGTTGTTTTTGCTGGCCACCGCCTGTCATGCTCTTAATTATCTTGATAATAAGCGCTTTTCCGCCTCTGGGATTCCTGAAACTCCGGCGCTATTCTTGAGCACAGTGGATCGCCCTGGTTTTCACGACAACTGGCTTATCATCCTAGGCAACATCAGTGGGTCTTTGCATACCATGAAATCCCATTTCCCCAGCCGTCCCCAGTTGTTCACTACTATGGGCCTTAACCTGTGAATTTAAAAGGGTTTTGGAAAGACTGTATAGTGAAATGTATAGGAGGGGTAAGTATGAAGATCGCAGAGATTGACAAGAATAAAACAGAGAAAATCTTTATCAGCATTGAGGAATACCGGAGTCTCTATGCTATAAAAGCCCTCTTCCACAGGGACGGATAAAAAGGCTACCCTCTTTCTCTTAAGCGATGGATGCACATCGCAAACCAAGGAAAGGGAGGTAGCCAATGGAGATTGATAGGGTACAGGATTTTGTGGTTGAAGGTAAAGAGGTTTTTATCGGTTTGGAAGACTCAAAGAAGACCTGGAAGATAGCAGTTCGGTGCGACAGGATGGTGATCCACCAGGTATCCATGGAGGCAAAGTATGTCTTGCTGAAGCAATACCTGAGAAACAGGTTCCCCGGTTGCACGGTCCATTTGATGTACGAAGCAGGCTTCAAGGGGTTCAACCTTCACGATCTTCTTGCCGAAGACGGCATCGACTGCGTGGTGATCCCTCCCCATATGGTGACGGAGCCGAAGGCAAACAAGGTTAAGACCGATAAAAGGGATGCAAACCGTCTCGCCCGCATCCTGGAGAGCCACGATTACGGGGACCCCTGCTGTGTACCCGACAAAGAGAGGAGGGAGGACCGGCAGGTAAGCCGTACCATAATCGCCATACAGAAGGATATCATCGGTAACCGCAACCGCATCCGCAAGCTCCTCGACTTTCACGGGATCGAGGGCCCCTTTGCCGGTAAGAGCGAAGGGGCGAAAGGAGTTCGAGGGTCTTCGGACATTACCCCTGAGCGATCCCTTAAGGGCAGCTCTGGGCTCGCTTTTGACCATACTGGAGGAACTGTGGGGCCAGCGTGCGGTCTTGAGGGACTATCTCCGGGGTCTGTGCAAGAAGGAGCGTTATAGAAAGCCCTACGAGGTCGCAAAGAGCATCCCCGGCATAGGGTGGTTCACAGCCATCCGCCTGATATTAGAGTGGGGGAGGATCTCTCCCGTTTCGGAAGCGGGAAGAAGATCGCAGGCTTCGTGGGGTTGGGCTGCAGCGAGCATTCGACGGGCCAGACCGAACGGAAAGGTCGTATCACGGGCATGGGGTCGGGGTTCATACGGCATATCCTGGTCGAGAATGCCTGGATAGCGATCAGAAAGGACCCGGCCCTGCTGTCCAAGTTCTCACGGGTATGGCGGTCGAGCGGCAGTAAGAAGAAAGCCATAGTGGCAGTTGCCCGTACTCTTATTGTGCGCCTTCGGGCCTGCATGCTTTCGGGCAGGCCTTATACGGTCGGAGTTATTAGATAGGATGAGCCTGACGGAAGAGGACCTTAACGGAACAAGGGCGTACAACGCCACGTACGCTGTATTAAAGAACGGCCCGGAGTATGTTGACGCCCGTTCCTCTTTTTTCGAAAAGCAGACACATGTGGGTTGGACCACGAATAGCAGCTTGCAAAGAACCTCCTCTTCAAAAAGGCTCGCGCTTCGGCCGCGGACCTGTGTAAGGTCGTCGGCCTCGCGCTCGCTATCGGATATGTACTCATAATAACAAGGGAAAGTCATGGACTGACCCATAAAGAAAAGGGGGTAGCAAAAGCCCGCTGGAAGAATCCGTTGACTTTTATCATAGCAGGCGTACGTTTGTAGACCTTCGGGTGTACTGGAAGGATGAAGTGGGCGAGTATAAGTCGTCAAAGAAAGGAATTGCCCTTTACGATGAGACCATTGACCCGGTTATCGAGGCGCTCAAGAAAGCGAGTAAGGCCCTTGAAAAGTGAGACAACCTATTCCTCTCGCGCCCGCGTATATAAATCACGGAATCTATCCGTGGTCCCCTTCAACCGGCTGTATCCTAGTCCTATACCTCTCGCGTTTTTTGTCATTTGCGCGTCAACCATCATCCCTATGCACCTTCAACGAAGCTTATCGAACGGTACCAAACCGACTGTCTTGAACAAGGGCATCAGAGAGATAAAGAGGGCAAGGTTGTACCAGGAAACATGCCAGCGACGATAAACCGGCATGTCGCTGTCATGAAACAAATGTTTACCAAGGCCGCCGAGTGGGAAATGGTCGAAGAAGAACGCTCAAAGATCGTCCACAAGGTGAAGCTGCTTGAAGAGAACAACAACAGGCTACGTTTTCTGTCCAAAGACAAATGCCAAGCCCTTGTGAAGGCTTCTGACGCGCACCTCAGACCCATTGTTATCTGTGCCCTTAATGCAGGGGTGAGAAATGGCGAAATCTTTGGGCTAAAGTGGGACGATGTAGACCTGAAGCACAGTTTCATCCTTCTACAAATCACAAAGAACGGGGAGGGCCGCGAGATACCGATCAACAGGACACTCAGAGCAACCTTCGATGACCCTCTACGCGGGAACGAAAGAACGGCCCAGGCGTCTCGATATCCCATACGTCTTCCAGGTATACAAAAACTATACAATCGGGAAGATGTATGATCGGGTGATGTTAGTTAAGTTGTTGAAATTAGTGGAGGCGGCATCCGGATTTGAACCGGAGAATAACGGTTTTGCAGACCGCTGCCTTACCACTTGGCTATGCCGCCACTTGAGGAGCGGGCACGCTTTCACCCGCGACATATGTGTTTTTGGAGCGGGCAACGTCTCCACCCGCGACGCTTTTGTATTTGGAGCGGGAAACGGGATTTGAACCCGCGACTTCAACCTTGGCAAGGTTGCACTCTACCACTGAGTTATTCCCGCTAATGCTGTAATGATACCGAAAATCCCGGCCTGTGTCAACTCAGTATTCCGACAAATCGGGCTTTGCCCGTCTCGCTTTCTTGCTCGTCTGCAAGTGCTTCATCTCCAGCACCTTTTCTTTCGCGCGTCTGGAGCGTCGCCTTTTCTGCCGCCTCACCTTTTCTATGGCCTTTTGCTGTTCGCTCTGCCTGCCCTCGACCATGTTCTCGATCTTCTGCACAAGGAGCCTTCGCGCGAAAAACCGGTTAGCGGCCTGGTAGCGCTCCTGCTGGCACTTCACTTCCAGGCCCGTAGGCAAATGCTTCAGATAAACGCAGGTGTTAACCTTGTTGACGTTCTGGCCGCCGTGGCCCCTCGACCGCACGAAGCGCTCGATTATGTCCGTTTCCCGTATACCGAGACGCTCCATCCGCTCCTGCAGGGCCTTCTCTTTTTCGCTGCTTACCATCTGCTCTATCTCCACGAAAAGTATAAACCTTAAAGGGGGCTGCTGTGAAGTCCCCACCGGAATCAATGACCGTTTTGCAAGCATCTCACCTATCCAGGACAACGAGCGAAGCGAGTCATTGAGGGGGTGGCTCCGCGCGCTTTGCGCGCGGAGGGGGCGACGCGAGCCCCGGTATCTTTTAATGCCTCTTCTTTTTGATGAGGGGGTGGCTCCACGAGCTTTGCTCGTGGAGGGGGCGACGCGAGCCCCAATAGTTGACGCGCTTCACCCAAGTCCCTTACAATTAACCCGTGTTTTCATTGGGCGCCCTGCAACTGTCCACTCCCGTTATCCTCGCCCCCATGGCGGGCGTGACGGACCTGCCTTTCCGGCTGATCGCGAGGGAATTCGGCTGCCGGCTGGCCTTTACCGAAATGGTGAACGCAAGGGCGCTCGCCTTCGAGAACCGGGCGACCGTCGGCCTTCTCAGGTCCGCGCCGGAAGACCGCCCGCTGGGTGTCCAACTGCTCGGACGGGACCCGGACTTTCTCGTGCGGGCCGTCGAGACGCTTAGAGGCTACCCCTGCGACCTCATCGATCTTAATGCGGCCTGCCCGGTCCATAAAGTCACGAAAAAGGGAGAGGGGGCAGCCCTTTTGCGCGAGCCGGCCACACTATCCCGGCTGGTGCAGGCCCTCGTCAGATGCTCGCCCGTGCCCGTCACCGTCAAGATACGCTCGGGATGGGATGCGGCATCCATCAACGCGCCGGAGATAGCAAAAATCGCAGCCGGCGCGGGGGCGGGCGCAATCTGCGTGCACGGCCGCACAAGAAGGCAGGGGTACGCGGGCACGGCCGATACGGCCGTAATTAAGGCCGTCAAGGAGGCCGTCCACATCCCCGTCATCGCATCCGGGGACATATGGTCGCCCGACGCAGTAATCAAGACCTTCGAGACGACAGGTTGCGACGCGGTCATGATAGCAAGGGGCGCATTGGGTAACCCCTGGATATTTCAGGACCTGGCTGCTTTCTACGCGGAGGGGGAGGCGCCTGCGGGTTCGTTCTCCCTGGCAGAGCGGCATGAGGTCAGCCGGATGCACGCCCGCTCGATAGAGGAGGTCAAGACGGTGATGGCGCGCCACCTGCGGCTGTCCGTAGCCCACGACGGGGCCGAAAAGGGCGTTATCGCTTTTCGCAAAGCCTTCGTCTGGTACAGCCGGGGGCTGCCGAACGCGCGCACCTTGCGGCCGAAGGCCGTGCGCGTGTCGGGAGTCGAGGAAATGCTGGCCCTCATCGACGAGCTATAAACGCCTCAATCGCACGGTTGGTCTCTTCCGGCTTCTCGATCATGACCATGTGGCCTGCGCCGGGGACCACGGAAAGACGCGCGCCGGATATCTGCGCGGCCAGGTATTCAGCGTACCTGGGGGGCGTCAGCAGGTCGTTCTCGCCTGTTATGATGAGCGTGGGGAGCGTTATGGACCCTATCTCCTTCATCATATCCACGCCGTCGCAGGCCGAGAAGTCGCCGTGAATAATCTCTTCAGGCGCAGCCGTCATCATCGAGATGCCTTCCTCGACGAGGTCCGGCGGAGCTTTTTTCGAGAAGGCAAAGCCCATAATGCCCCTTACCGCTTTCTCCTTGTCCTTGAGGATGCCTTCCAATATCTCCGGGAATACCCGAAGCCGCGCCCCCGTCCCCAGAAGGATCAGGCCGGACAGGAGGCCGGGGCGGTCGAGGGCGAGACGGGCCGCTATGGCCCCGCCCATGGAATGGCCCGCAAGGCAACACCCGGCGAGGCCGTTCTCTTCGATTGCAGCAGCCACGGATGCGGCGTAGCCGCCGATTTCCCGGCAGCCCTCACCAGGCGATCTCCCGTGACCGGGCAAATCCATGAGGATTACTTCACATACCTTATCGAGGCCCTTTTGAAAACGCCAGGCAGCGCGGCTCCCCCCTGCGCCGTGCACGAAAAGCACCTTCTCCCCACTGCCGCATCTCTCCAGGTAGACGCCCATCGCAACCTCCCAGAATTGTATTGCAAAAAGACGGATAGCCATTATAGTATGACGACATGAGGGTTTTTGCAACGGCGATCGCCGTCTCCCTTCTCTTCTGCGCGTGCCAGAAAGCGCCCCACGCCACCTCCACCAAAGTCCGTCCACGAAGTACAAGCGGACGACCAGTATGCCCAGGAGCTGAACGAGATAAAGAAGAACATCAAGGGCGAGATCAGAATCAAGCTGAAAAGGGACGGAAAAGGCGAATCCTATAGCTGGGAGATCACCGGTAAAGACCCGCGCGAAATCCTTAAAGCCAACGACGTGCTGGCAAAAAAGCTAGGTAATTAGTGAGGGAGTGAGGCGTTACGGATATTGCGGGAGGAACGCGAGCCCCTTCGTCTCATCGATGCCCAGGCAAACGTTCATATTCTGCACCGCCTGGCCGGACGCCCCCTTGACGAGGTTGTCTATCGCCGAGATCAGTATAAACCGCCCGTCCTCGAAGGTCTTTACGCCGATATCGCAGTAGTTCGAGAACCGCACGAACCGCGTGTCCGGGAAAACCCCTTCATCCAGGACGCGCACAAACGGAGCGTCTTTATACGCCTCCCGGTAGAGGTCGAGCAGCTTTCCTGACGGAACGTATTGATTAAGGCTCCCGTATATAGTCGTCAGGATGCCTCTGTTTATAGGCAGCAGATGAGGTGTGAAGGTCGTCGTGACGTCAGCAAGCTTCGACAGCTCCTTCTGTATTTCCGGCTCGTGCCTGTGGGTGCCGACGCCGTATGCCCGGAAGCCTTCCGCGACTTCGCAAAAGAGGTTCCCCACCTTTGCCTCCCGGCCCGCGCCGCTCACGCCGGACTTAGAATCGACGAAAATGCGCCCGCCGGCCAGACCGGCCTTAAGCATGGGGTAAAGGGCAAGGATGGCGCTCGTCGGGTAACAGCCCGGATTCCCCACCAAGCGCGCACCCGAAAGCTTTTGCCGATGGATCTCAGGAAGGCCGTAGACTGCCTTCGGCAACAGGTCTGCGGCGGGGTGCGGACCGTAGGTCTTCTCGTAGAGGGCTTTGTCTTCGAAGCGGAAAGCGGCGGCAAGATCGATGATAAGGGCCCGGTCGTCGAACAGGCCCCTGGCTGCCGATGCGGAGACGCCGTGGGGCAGGCAGAGGAAATAGACGTCGCAGGCGCCCTTGTAATCCGCGTCGGTCGCCTCGAGGGGCATCTCCAGCCGCCCCCTGAAGAGGGGGAAGACCTCCGAGATCTTTTTCCCCCTGTAAGTGTTCGACGTAATAAGTGTGACTTGCACGTCGGGATGACCGAGCAGAATGGACAGGAGGACAGCTCCCGTATATCCGGTGGCCCCGAGGACCCCTGCGCGCAACATGGTCTGTTATCTCTTGGAGAACTGGAAGCTTGCCCTTGCAGCCTTCTTCCCGTACTTCTTTCTTTCCTTGACCCTTGGGTCTCTGGTGATGAGACCCTGTTTCTTCAAAAGTACCCTGAGTCCTGCGTTGAACTCGAGGAGCGCTTTCGCTATTCCGTGTCCGAGGGCCCAGGCCTGGGCAGGCACGCCGCCGCCGTAGATGTTGGCGACGACATCGAATTTGTCGGCGTTCCCGGTGATCGCGAAAGGCTTATTGACCATCAGGCGCCACTCTTCCAAGGGAAAATAATTGTCGAGGGTCCTGCCGTTGACGACGTAATGGCCCTCGCCCGGCTTTATCCATACCCTCGCAACTGCGGTCTTCCTTTTCCCCGTTGCGTAAAACCTCTTATCAGGCACTCCTTACCTCCTTCACGTCGAGCGTCTCGGGCATCTGTGCCTTGTGGGGATGCTCACCCCCCCGGTATACCTTCAGCTTCTTCAGCATCCGTCTCCCGAGCGCGTTCTTGGGAAGCATGCCCTTCACCGAAAGCCTGATAATATCTTCCGGCTTAGTGGCAAGAAGCGTCCTTGCGTTCACCTGCCGCAGCCCCCCGGGGTAACCGCTATACCGCGCATAGGTCTTCTGATCGATTTTGTTGCCGGTCAGCCGCACCTTTTCTGCGTTGACTACGACCACATAGTCCCCGGTGTCGGTATGCGGAGTATAGATGGCCTTATGCTTCCCCCTCAGAATAGAGGCAATCCTGGCTGACAACCGCCCGAGGACGGCGTCGCTGGCATCCGCCACGTACCACTTCTTATTCAGGTCTTCTTCTTTCGGAAAAAACGTATCCATCCGCACACCTTTAGCTTAAAACGTAATATACTTGTGGGTCCAAGTCAAGAAAGGAGGTTACTTCTTTCCTGCGGCTCTCTTCGAAGCCTTCAGGGGATTGATCTTCTGCTCCTCTGCTTTAGCCGCTTTCTTTATATGTGTGGCCATCGAACAGTTTGCGTTCTGCCACTTCTGCGCCGGATAAGGAAAGTTGCTGCAATACTTACCCGTCGAGAACTCGACGGTCCTGGTGCAACCCTCACAACTCTCTATGACGGCGTGGCACTTCCCCCCATTATACGAACAGCCTGTCTTTTTCATGAACAGGCATTCAACACCTGGTTTTTGCGTCTGGCACTGCATAACGGCATCACCTCCTTTTTCTATTTCGGACGAATATTTAACTATAAATTCGCAGTAGTGTCAAATGGTTTTTCGGCCTCCCGCCTACCGGCCGGCAAAACTATTGTATCCAGACCGGAACTTCATGGGGCAAGTGCGGCGATGGAACGCAAGCGCGGCCGGGGCGCCGCTCAAAGGCCGGCCTTGACGTACGGAGGTTGGTGCTTGGAAACATCCGGTCCCCTATCGCGTTATTAGCACGAAAACGTTGAAACTTTAGGCCCCGTAAGGGCTTTCCCGACCTCCGGCCGTCCTTGAGAGTACCGCACGCCTCCGCTTAATTTTTTCCTCCGTCCGTCGATAAAAATGTTACATGAAAACGCTTACACCAAGGGAAGAGCTATTTTCAACAGCAGAAACGCTAAAGGTTCTGCCCACTTTAAGCACGATTATCGACGAAGTCTTGCGCATCCTGGCTGACGATAACTCCTCTTTTCACAGCCTTTTCAATGTGGTCAGGTACGATCAGGCCATATCCTCAAAGATCATCAGCATAGCGAATTCGGCCTATTTCAACAGGGGGTCGCAGATAGTCCACCTGGAAAGGGCCATGGTTGGCATAGGCTTCGACGAGATACGGAGGGTCGTAATGTGTCTCGTCTTCCTGAAGGAAATGCTGGGCCGATGGAAGCTGAGCCAGGAGGACCTCGCGTCCCTCTGGAGCCACACGCTCTCGGTTGCCTGCGCGGCCAAGGTCCTCGCGGAGAAAACAATGACGGAGGACCGGGAGAAGGTCTTTACGGTCGCGATCCTCCACGACCTGGGCAAGGTCCCCCTCTTCCTGTACGGCGATCTCTACCGCAAGATGCGGGCGGAAGCGGCCGCAAACGGCGGTGACATCTGCTCCATGGAAAAAGAGGCATTTGACATCGACCATACGGAGCTGGGCCATTTTATAGCGGTAAAGTGGAGGTTTCCCGAAGAGTTTGCCGACGTTATACTGAAGCACCATTCCGGCGGAGCGGAAAGCGCCGTACCTCTCATCGACATAGTAAGGAAGGCAGACATATTCGTCGAGAGGCCGACCGTGGACCTGGGACCGGCCGGCGCGCTCTTGCGGGAAGAGGCCGCTAACATAGCGGCCGAGACAAACAGGATTTCGGAGCTGCTCGGGGTGTCATGATGCACGCGAAAGCCCTTCCCGCCCAGTCACTTCTGTTCCAATGGGACTTCTATGAAAGGACCATAAGCAACTACTCCGTCATCATACGGATGTTCCAGCATATGGAAACCGAGGAAGACTTCCTGTCCCATATGCCCAGGGTATTCGTCGAGGAGACGCTCTTCGACGCCTGCCAGCTCGTGCTCCGGGGCAACGGCACACAGGGCTTCTTTGCCGTGGACCGCAAGCTGCAAGGGATCGACTGGGAGGAGCTGGAGCGCGAAAAAGGCAAGCTTTTCTCTCCGGCCGTGATCCACGACGCCCTAGGTTACGGCACGCTTTACATTTATCCTCTCAAGCGGTCCATACACGTGTTCGGCTACCTTATCTTCGGAAAAAAACAGCCTATCACCCTCGAGGCGAACATCATCCGCGATCTGGAGCTGTTGAGCGAGATCATGAACCGCTTCATCCTCCTTAATATGCGTATAGACGAGCTTAAGAGCGCGGAGGATGCGAAGGTGCGCACCCTCGACACGCGTCTTGCCACGACCAAGACGCTCCTGGAGAACGTCATAGACCAATTCCCCCACGCCATGTTCCTCGTCGACCGGAGTGGGGCGGTCTGCTTCGCCAACATCAACGCGAGACAACGGTTCATGGGGGGCAACGACCCTACAGGCGAGAAGATCGTAGACGTGCTGCCCGGAATTGAAAAGGGCCTGTTGGAGAAAGACCTCTTCGTCCAGGGAGAGCTGCACCACAGGCAGGGGGACACCTACCGTATCTATAACCTGGAGAGTTACCCCATAAAGGACGATCACGACGCGATATCCTTCAAGAGCATCGTTCTGAAGGACGTAGCCGACGAAAGGGCCCTCGATGAAGAGAACATTTACAAGGACAGGATGGAGAGCATCGGCAAGCTCGCGGGCGGCGTCGCGCATGACTTCAACAACGTGCTGACCGGCATACTGGGCTACGCCTCGCTGGTCAAGAAAATGGCGCCCAAGGAGGGCCATCTCGGAAGGTACGCCGAGGTCATTGAGAACTCCGCGAAAAGGGCGGCGAGCCTGACCGAGCACCTTCTCAATTTCTCGAGGAGGCAGCGCGCAAAGACGATAGACATGGTCGACCTCAACAGCCTGCTCGGCGACGTGCTGTTCCTCGTCCGGGAGAGCTTCAGGACGATCAAGGTGGAAAAAGAGTTCGAGGAGCCGCTGCCGCCGGTCAGCGGCGATGCAGGCGAGCTTCAGCACGTCTTCCTCAACCTCTGCGTCAATGCGAAAGACGCGATGGGCGAGGGAGGCACGCTCACGATAAGGACCAGCAGGGCCGCCATCGGACGTTCGGTGTACGTCGCGGTGAAGATAGAAGATACGGGCCCCGGCATCGATGACGCCGTAAGGGCAAAAGTTTTCGAGCCCTATTTTACTACCAAGACGGAAGGGACGAAGCTCGGCATGGGTCTTTACCTGGTGCAGAAGACGGTCAAAGCCCACAGAGGCTTTATCGAGATGGAAAGCAAAAAGGGCAAGGGGACTATCTTCACCCTCTATTTCCCCGTTGCCGACATTGAAAAAACAGTTGACCCCGACCCCGACCCTTTGCCACAGGACGGTCCCGGGAAGAGGACGGTCCTGGTCGTCGATGACGAAGAAGTCGTAAGGGAGCTTCTGACCAGTTTGCTTGCGAGCGAAGGCTTCAAGGTGCTGAAGGCCGGTAACGGGACAGAAGCCGTCGAGATATTCAAGGGCAAGACGCACTCGATAGACCTCGTGATCCTCGATATGATCATGCCGGGCATGAAAGGGGAAGAGGTGCTCAGGAGGCTGCGCCGCCTATCGAAGTCAATCAAGGTCGTCGTATCGAGCGGCTTTATGAGCGAGGACCAGCGCGACAAGCTTCGGGAATACGGCGTGGACGGCTTCCTCGACAAGCCCTACGGCGACGGCGACGCGATCAGGACCGTCAGGTCGGTGCTCGCAAACAGCAAGGAAGCCTGAGAAACAGACAACACCTGCGCCTTTTGTTATTCCTTCTTATAACCCGCGGCTATCCTTCTTCTCACCTTTTTCCACGATGGCGTGACGAGGAAGCTTTCCTCCATGTTTTCAACCATCCGCACGAATTTCTTTAAGGGCGCTGCAAAGGTAAGGGTATCGGGCTGCACGCAGGGGCGCGCAGATACGTCGAGCATCCCGAGGACGGCCCTCGGCCTGTCTGCGTCTTTTTCGAGCCAGGGATATTGCACGATAGTCGCGCAGCCGGCCCCGAAAGGGGAGAAGACGGCGTTGGGGTCCGCCTCGTCGAACCCCGCCAGGGTGAAAAGACCGGAGAAGACGTCAGGGGCCGCGAAAAAGATGACCACGTCCGGGTAGTCCGATTCGAGGAGCTTGTCCCATCGCTTGAAGACGATGTATTTGGCCGGCGCGGTGAATGCGGGTTGTGTCCTCATCACCTCCCTGACGAGCTCAGGTGATTTCTTGTACCGTTCCCCCTCCAGCTTCCCCGGTTTTCCGTAAGACAGAAAATATTCGAAGTCCGGCGCAAGATCGCTCGAGAAACCGAGGTACCTTTTACCGCCGAAGCAGCCGACGGATTTGACGTCGAATGCCACGTTCTTTCCGCGCCTCACCTTTGCGATGTCCGCGATCAGGCACCTGTGTTCCGCGCCGGGTTTCGGCATGTCTGCCGCCGGCGGCTTCTCGCCCGTATAGAAAAACGTTATGGGGAGGTCGCTGCCGCCGAAATATTTCTTCCAAAGACGCTCGAATTTTTCCTTGGTCGGCATATCCATAATCGATGCCTCCTTTTAATATTAGTACAGTTATTGGGGTTCAGCACCCCCTCCACCGGCAAAGCCGGATGGAGCCTCCCCGCTCGGCGCGGCGCTTCGCTTGCTTTATTATTCCAGAAGAACGGCCCAGCCGCGCGATTGCCGCGTGCTAGACCCTTCCTTCGCTTTAGATGCCCCGCTCCGCCAGCTCCGCGAGCCTGTCCAGGTCTGTGCGTATCGCCTCCGGATCGAACGCGCCGCCGCCCCATTTCCACAGAAGCAGGCCGGGATTGTACCAAAACCCGAGGGGCCTGGTAATCAGCCTCGCGGGCAGCGGCGTGCCGGCCGAGGTGACGAAAAGGGCGCGGAAGTCCTCGACATCGGATAGTGCAGCCATGGTCTCCCTCACCGGTGCGTCGAGGAGCCCTACGTCGCCGCCCTGGTAAAACCGGAAATTACCCTTCACGGGGTATTCCAGGAGCAGATACGAGCTGACGGGGCCTTTCCTCTCATCCCCGAAGACACTATAACGCATGGGCCGGCCGTTGACCTTTCCGGAAAGCAGGAGCGTGCGCACGAAGAACGACACGCGGCAAGCACCCGCTTCACAGAGCGATGCGGCAACGGCCAGGTATTTTGCGTGATAACGGCGATATTGAAGCCAGGCGCCCGCTGTTATCATGGCAACTATAAAAATAAGAGAGACTACTATAATCAGTAACGGACTCATACCCCGAAGGTTCCTTCCAGGACGACCGCCGCCGTCTCCACATCAAAGATCTTTACCGTGCCTTCCTTCGAATCGAGAACGCCTGCCGTCTTGCCGTAAGGGCTCGACGGGTTGGGGATCGTGGGCGTCCCCGGGTTTACGATAAGGCCCTTCCCCGCCTTCCTGATGCGCGCTATATGGCTGTGGCCGTGCACCAGGACGGCCAGGTCGAACCTGCGTACGAAGTTTTCGAGGTCCTCGTCGCTCTTTCCATCGCCATGTATGACGAGGAGTCTTCTGCCGTCGATCTGGAGGAAGGCGTAAGGGGACATTATAGGGGTGTTGAGGACAAGCTGGTCCACGTCTGCATCGCAGTTTCCCCTGGCGATCACGATCGGTACGGGCAGGCCGTTGATCTCCCCGGCGAGGCCCGATGTATCGTACCCGTCGGCAAGGGGGTTCCTCGGGCCGTGGTAAAGGACGTCGCCTGCGTGGAGGACCATCTCGACGTCCCTGAAAGGCCCTTCCATCACTTTACGGAAGCCCTTGACCGACCCGTGGGTATCGCTTATAAGACCGATTTTCATACTTTTGTCCGCCCAGCCCTTTCGGCCAGCGCCCGCTCAGCGCTTCATGACCAGGGCCGAGCCGCCCCTGACCTCCGCAGCGTATCGCTGCGACTTCTTCAGCCTCGGATACGAGCCGTTCCGGGTCGTCGACGCAGACGACAAGCGTCCCCTCATGCTTCAGGTACGCCGTGGCCCGCTTGATATACGCCCTGGCCATCTCTTCCGGGGGGAAGTGCTCGTCCCAGATATAGGCGAGGGCCGGGCGCGCGAATATCAGGTCGAAGCCGTCGTTCAATAGGAACGGGAACTCGACCTCCATGTGGAAGAAGCGCTTCTTTGCGGCCATCTCCCGCGCAGAAGAATACCAGCCCTGCCTGCGCGCCGCCTGCCAGTGCTCCTCGTCGCCCTCTATGTAATAAACTAGTTCGGCTATTTCGTTCCATTCAAGGCCGGCGTCGAAGTACGTTGCGGTCGCAAGGTCCATGATCTCCCTAACCCTGCCCAGGGCCGTATTTAGCCGCCCGTTTATCTCGTCCTTTACCACTGCGTCTTCCTTGATCCTTGCGGAGAGGGTCGAGGAAAGCCGCTCCAGACCCTTGAGCCGCTCAAACACTGCCGTAAGCTCCTGGACTGCGCCTGCGTGGATGCCCAGCAGAACGTTCCCCAGCCGGTAGGTCGGGCTCGTCTCACCGAAGCGGGACTGCATCGAGTTCTGCAGGACATCCAGGGAAAAGGGCTGCTTTTCAACGCCATAGAGCACATGGCTGAGGATAAAACGGTAGAGAGGGCGCTCGTTTTCCCATTCGGCAACGAAAGAGCGCTTCTCCCGGTAAGGCAGGAGGAACGAGAGGTACGATATCGCCTCTACCAGCCGGGCCGCAAGCTCCCCGAACCCCGGCGTCATGTCGAGCATCCTCAAACCCAGCAGGCGCTCCTTGGTACGTTCTCCCAGGGCGCGAGTGATAATCTCCTCCAGGTTTATCTCCGTCTCGCTGCCTTCCATGAAAAGGTAGCTGAAGATGTCGCACTGGTCGTGCTCGCGGAGAGGCGGCGGCGCGCTCCGCAAACCGTTTGTGCCCTGCGTACGGGGGCCTGCGTCGTCCCCGGAAGAGAGCCCGGACCCGGGAAAAAGCTGCGCGTAAAGGGGGGCGGCCGCGCTGATTGCCCGTTCCTCCCCGTCGCCGTTCATGGCATGGATATCGTTCCGTTTTTCCCTCAGATAGGCGATCACCTCCCTCCTCTCTTCTTCGAGGAAGGCGCCCAACGTACCGCCGAGGCCGGCGCAGGAGAATATCCGGGAAAAAAGGTGAAGGGCCGCTTCATCGCCTTGTGCGACCGCCCGTTCGAGGTCGATCTCGACGATCCGCTTCTCGAAGGCAGACGGCCTCTTCAGAAGCAGCCAGCTCCTCCCGTTCGTTATTATGCTCCAGGGCGTCCCGGCTTTCTTGGAAAGGTAAAGCGATTGGAACAGGGGTATCCGGTTATCGAGCTCCAGGTAGAAGCCGCCGATGCCCTCCAGCAGGTTCCTGCCGTACCGTTTTACGAGGAGCACTCCGAGCACCCCCTCGTAATACTGTTTTGTTCCCCAATATGGCGCCCTGCCGGCGCGGTCTTCTTCCGACCTGAACAGGGCGAAGTCTGGCGGCGCTATCTTCTCCTCGAAGAATTGCGGCTTCGACTCGAAGACGTAGCCCAGCTCCTTCAGGATGGGCTTCACGAGGTTAAGCTCCGTCTGGATCTCGCTTGCGCTTGCCCTGCTTTGCTCGAAATTACGTACGATTGTGGAAAGGGCGGAACAGACCTGCGGGTCACGGGGCAGCGCGAGCAGGCGCTCGGTGAGAGCGCCGGAGAGGAGCGTATTTCTCACAAACTGGGGGACCATCTTTTTCCGGAGTCCCTCTTCAGGGGTTGTTGCGCTACCCCGCGTTGATCCATTCGGCGAGCATCGTGGCATCGTCCGCCTCCAAAAAGGAACGGGACATTACCCATTTCCTTGCGGACCTCCTCGCCACCCACCTCATAATAGCACAAAAGGGAAGACAGGGGAATGCGGCTCCGGCACGTCGAATACGGCTGCCTGGACGCTATTCACCCGCGCTGCGGCTCAAAGCAACGGCGTTTTCCATTTATAATGCCTTGGGGTTATACCCTGCGCCACCGACGCGGCGGCCGCAAAACCCGCGATCTCCCCAGTCTGCACGCACCACGGGAAATTCCTCATGACCATGAAGATCGTTTCGTAGGCGAATGAAAGGGACGCGCCGGTCAGGAGCAGGTTGTCGACTTTCCGGGGCAGGAAGCAACGGTACGGCACCTCGAAGGTATAGCTCTTTCCGCAATCCCAATGGAAGCTTTTGGTCATCGGCTTCGTCACTGCGTCGGCGAACCTGCGGCCGCTCAGGGCGTCGTCGAGGGAGAAGACATATTCTCCCCTCGGGTGCCTGCCGTCCCTCGTGCCGACGTAATGGCTGATATTCGTGACGAACGCGCCCTTGAAACCGGGTACGTATTTTTTGAGAAAGCGCGCTTCCGCTTCCACGAACCTGCGCAGCGTCACCTGGGCCCGCTCCATGTCGCCTGTGTTGTCCTCTATATGGAGCGCCCATTCATAAGGCACGTTCTCCCAGAATATGAAAGTGCCGGGGCCCTCCATGGGACTCATGTCTACCGTCGGGTGGCCTATATAGAGGTCGCCGTAAACGCATTTCCCCTGGAACCTCGGCCTGTAAAGATTGTCCGGTATGTCCCCGGCTGCGCGGGCGGCGGAGATAAGCTTGCCGAGGTCCGGGTCGTTCCGGCTTTTCTGGTATTGAGCTATTTCCTCAAAATCGATGCCCGCCATCATCCAGAGCAGCCCTCCCGGGATAGGCCGGCTCTCTTTCGCGGCCGCGACAGCCGAAGGCTGCGGCCCGCCTCCCCTGACGAAGGGCGCGCCAGCGCGCGACGCCACCTCGGCGGTGCCCGAGCCGTCTACGAAAACCCTCCCTTTTACGGCGAAGACGCCCGATGCGTTCGTGACAACCGCGGCCTCTATCCTCTTCTCCCCTTTGGGCAGCTCTTTCGTCACGAGATCTACCAGCGTCGTGTTGCAGAAGGTCTTTACGCCCGCCTCATTCAGCATGGCGAGCATGACACAGGCTCCCCCTTCGGGGTTGAACGTGCTGCGCGAGAGCGCGCTGCCCGGTTTTATGTTCTTGTCATAATGGGATAAAGGGTTGCCGGCAAAGCCGGGATAGGTCTTTTCCGTAGCGGTATATACATATCCTTCCTTTCCTAACCGCTCCATCAGCTCCGTATGGATGCCGCCGACACCCGGGTTGTACGCGCCCTGAAGACCCGTTGTGTGCACGCCGCCGGGCACATCGTACCTGTCTATAAGCACCGTTGTTGCGCCTTTTCTGGCCGCAGCCAGGGCTGCCCCGAAGCCGCCCGGTCCGCCGCCTATTACGACGACGTCCGCTTCCGCTCCCACGGGTATCTCCTCGGCCGGCAGCCTTACGCCACTACGGGCTGAGGCGCCGGCCTCCCTGCCCGGCAGACCCGATAGGCCGCCTGCGACAATTCCAGCGCCGGCCAGGGCGGATGTCTTCAGGAAATCTCTCCGGTTCATTTTCACGGTCGGTAACCTCCCTTTTTCGCGATTGTCCCGACTCCGGCCGGGCTGTTTTGATTTGAATATAGCATGGCGCATGGTCGTGTCAAGGAAAAACGGGGTGACGGGGGTTGCGCCTCTCATGTGGCATTGCAGCCATGCACATGTTAAACTAAAATCGTGGACGACCTATACGAGGCGGTAATTATCGGCGGAGGGCCGGCGGGGCTGACTGCGGGCATTTATTTGATGAGGGCCGGCATACGGACGGTCCTTCTCGAAAAACAGCTTACAGGCGGCGCGGCCCTGAACACGGAGCACATCGAGAACTATCCGGGCTTCCCCGACGGCATATCGGGCGCGGGAGCTGATGCGAAGGATGGCCGACCAGGCCCGAAGGCTCGGCCTGGAGATAAAAGAATTCTCCGAGGCCGTGGGCTTGGCGCGTAAAAACGGAGTATTCGAGGCGACCGTTGACAATGAGTCGTACCGGTCTCTCGGGGTCATCGCAGCGATGGGGACGGAGCCGGCGAAGCTTGGCATACCGGGCGAGGAGACCCTCGTCGGCCGAGGCGTCTCTTACTGCGCTACGTGCGACGGCATGTTTTTCCGCGGCCTCGAAGTCGCGGTCATAGGCGGCGGGGACTCGGCCCTGTCGGAAGCGCTCACCCTGGCCAATATAGCAGCGAAGGTCTACCTGGTGCACAGGCGGGACCGGTTCAGGGGACAGCAGATATTGCAGGACCGGGCAGCGAAGAACGGAAAGATCGAGTTCCTGCTCAACAGGGCGCCGTCTGCCATAAACGGCGCAAAGCAGGTCGAGTCGGTCACGCTGCGCGACACGCTGACGAACGAAACATCGGACCTCAAGGTTAGCGGCGTCTTCATGTACGTGGGCTTACGGCCGCAGACCGCTTTTCTCGGCGGCCTTGCCGACAGGGACGAGCCGGGGTTCGTGATAACGGGTGAGAACATGGAGACGCGGACACCCGGACTTTTCGCCGCAGGCGACGCGCGGGAAAAGACGCTCAGGCAGATATCGACCGCGGTCGGTGACGGGGCGCTGGCAGCAGTAAGCCTTGAAAAATACGTGTTGGAGAAAAGGTGACGTTCGTTGAGGCCGTCCGCGTCAAACCGCTGACGGGCGCTGTTGCCGCTGATTTATCATGAAGGCTCTCTTCGCCGCAATATTATTTTTCCTTTTCCTGGCAGCGCAGGCTTCCGCCGCGGGACAGGGTATCGTTCTATATAAGGTAGGTGAGGGCGGCCAGGAGATGCTGGCGGACCTGGGAAAGGCCTTGGGCTTCAAGGGTTACACGGTCGAGATAATACAGGGCGAGACCGAGATCGACAAACACGTAGAGAAGGCGGGCAAGATCAACCGGGGCGGCGGCGCCGTGTTGCTTGCCGTTGAGGTGATCCCGTCCGAGAAGAGCCGCGTCATGGTGGCGGCGGCTACGGAGGCGCCCAAAGGGGAAGGCCGGTTCCTGTCGATCACCGAGATATCGTCCCGCTTCTCGCAGGAATCGGGCAGGCTTGCGGCCTGCCTCGCCGCACCTTTTGAGACGAAGGTCACGCATCTCCCCCTCTTCCCGCTTCTCGGCGTCAGCATGCCGGGGGTTGCGCTGAGGCTGGAATTGAAAACCGGCGATAACGACCAGGCCGTATCGAAGATCACGGAAGGAATAGAGAAATATTTTTCAGAAAGGACCGGTAAATGAGAAACAACGACAGACCGAACGATAAGATACGCGACCTGAAGATAAGCAAAAATTTCCTCAAGTACCCGGATGGGTCGGTGCTCGTGGAGATGGGCGAGACGAAAGTAATATGCAGCGTCAGCATCGAGGAGAAGGTCCCCCCCTTCCTGAAAAACTCAGGCAAGGGATGGCTGACGGCTGAATATTCGATGCTTCCGCGCGCTACGGCTTCCCGCAACATGCGCGAATCGGTGACCGGCAGGGTCGGCGGAAGGACCCATGAGATTCAGCGGCTCATAGGCCGCGCCCTGCGCGCAGTGGTGAACCTCAATGTCATCGGCGAGCGGACCATCTGGGTCGACTGCGATGTGATCCAGGCGGACGGCGGCACCAGGACGGCGAGCATTACCGGCAGCTTCGTGGCCCTCGTCGAGGCGCTCTGGAGCCTCAAGAAAAGAGGCGTCATCGAAAAGATACCCTTACGCGACTCCGTGGCCGCAGTGAGCGCAGGCATCGTCAACGGGACGGTCCTTCTGGACCTTGCTTATGTAGAGGACTCGAACGCCGACGTGGACATAAATTTCGTCATGACAGGCAAGGGCGCGCTCATCGAGGTACAGGGCACGGCCGAAAAGCAGCCCTTCTCGAAAGAGGTCCTTGACGTGATGTACGAATATTCCCTGAAAGGGATACAGGAGATTACCCGCGTCCAGAAGGCTGCCCTCGGCAACCTCTTCCCTCTGGTCTGAGAGCGGCCCTAAAACGGTGCGGCCGTGATCGTCATAGCAACGGGCAACAAGGGAAAGTTCGGGGAGATGTCGCATTACCTGGCAGGCGCAGGCGAGGGGCTTTTGTCGCTGGCCGACCTCGACGGCTCCGTCACTGTCGACGAGGACCGGCCGACGTACCTCGAGAACGCGTGGAAAAAAGCCAGGAAGGTCGGCAACCGGTTCGGAATGAAGACCCTCGCCGACGACTCCGGGCTTGAAGTTAAAGCGTTGAACGGCGCGCCGGGCATCCATTCGGCCCGCTACGGCGCGACCGACGCGGACCGGGTGGGACGGCTCCTCCGGGAGCTGAAGGACGTGCCGGAGAAAGACAGGGGCGCGGTCTTCAAGGCATACCTCGTCTATTACCTGCCCGACGTAGAGCAAACATTCATATTTTACGGCAGCGTCAAAGGCTGCATCGGCTTTGAAGCCAGAGGCGAAAAAGGCTTCGGCTTCGACCCGGTCTTCATGCTACCGGAAATGGGAAAATCGCTCGCCGAGTTGAACATGGACGAAAAGAACAAGATAAGCCACAGAGGCCAAGCGCTCGCCGCGTTCAGGGCCTTCATCAATATATAGTCCCCCTCCTTCCGTATGTGTCCCGGCTGCCTTTTCGCCGACCGCCTTTTGAGTAATTCCATATATTTTGATTGAAAAACGGCGCCCATAATTTGATGCGGGTCTTGAAGGAAGGTGGGACTGTGGCCCTCTCAACCTGGAGCACGCCTGACAAATCCTTGATGCTGAGCATAGCGGCGGGGGCAATAAGGGAGCATTTTCCGCAGGCAATTGTGCCGGGTGCCCCAATGTGGTTCGATTTTGGACCGGCCGGTGTCCTCGACAAAACTCTTACCGATGCCGGGTTCGGCAATATAGCCCTCGAACGCCATGTTTTTGTTCAGGAAATGAGGGACGGGGAAGAATACTGGGAAGCCGTCGTGGGAATAAGCGGCCGGCTCCAAATGCTGATGGCGAATATTCCCGCGGAAACGGCGGTGCGGATCAAGGCCAATGCAGTAGGAGCAGCCGAGAGCTTCCGCGCAGGGAAGGTGATCAAGATCCCCTGCGAGGAGCTTTTGGCTTGGGCTGTCAAGTAATTACAGAAACAACTTGAAACGGCATGGGAGTTATCCTTGAGTAAAAGATGTAACCATGCTAAATAAAAGGAATGCGGCGAGCAAACGTTATAACTCGGAGGGCCTTGGACAGCTTTGGCGATGCAGCATTTTTTGTGCCTGACAGCATTCAGGCCCCGTACGGTTGGTGTGGGCACTTGCCCTTTGCCTACTGGCTCGTACGATCCATTGAACCACGCACTTTAGTAGAACTCGGGACTCATTCCGGGAATTCCTACCTTACTTTTTGCCAGGCAGTACAAGAGCACTCCCTCGACACCAAATGTTACGCAGTCGATACCTGGCATGGAGACGAACATTCCAATCGCTACGGGGAAGAGGTTTTTTCGCGCCTCAAGCGGTATAGTGAAACACGTTACAGTGGTTTTTCCAGCCTTCTGCGAATGACCTTCGATGAGGCGGTGAACCATTTCGCGGATGGCTCTATCGATCTTCTCCACATCGATGGTTTGCACACCTACGAGGCTGCCCGGCATGACTTCGAAACCTGGCTCCCGAAACTCGCACCGGCCGCTATAGTGCTGTTGCATGATACTAATGCCCGGGAGCCCGGGTTTGGAGTTTGGAGATTATGGACCGAGTTGAAGGAACGCTATCCCGAACATTTGGAATTCCTCCACTCATCAGGTCTCGGAGTTGTGCAGCTCCCAGGCGGCGCGGAAGCAAAGCTGCCGACACGGCTGGGCTCGAACGCTCTTCAAAAACAACTGGTCCAGGACTATTTCTCTGTATTAGGTATGCGGCAGGTACATCGGTGTCCGAGGCGTGGCCGGTTAAAGCGGTTGCGCCGTCTGGTCATAGCTAATCTGACGGTCTTCATGTGGCGCCACAAATTGCGTGCCCGGCGCCCGGGGCTGACTCACACTTAGGCGCAAACACCCCTTTCACATATCCTGTAACGACCGTAACTTTTCCTTGACACCGCAAGCCGTTTTACTATAAATTGTCCTGACAACATTGTTTTGACAACGGTCCGTCCCCCAGGCCGAGCGGAAGGCCTGAAGGGGCGGGGTCCGGCTGCATATCGGAAAGGTCTCGACTAAATGAAAGTCGGCTGTCTCGACGACTCACCCGGTTTCTGGTTATACCGCGCCCACACGCAGGGGAGCAATCTTTTCAGGAAGATGCTCCTGACTGCGGGCTACGACCTGACACCCGAGCAGTGCGGCATTCTGCTGAGACTTTCGGAATTCGAGGGCATGAACCAGAGCCAGCTCGGCAAAAAGCTGCTCAAGGACCGCCACAACGTCACGCGCCTGCTCAACCTGCTCGGCGAGCGCGGCTTCATCGAGCGCAGGTCCGACGGAGCGGACAAGCGGATATTCCGCATTTACCTCACGGAGGCGGGCAGGGCCCTGGGCGACAAGCTGGCGCCTATCGCGGGCGAATTCTTCGATTGCATGATGGCGGGACTCACGGACGAAGACGTGTCCGCAATGAAAAGAACGCTGGGACGGATAAGCAGGAATCTTGAGAGGAACACATAATGGCCGGGAGATGGACGGTTTTAGGCCGCAAGGGGAGCGGAATGCAAGGCATGACGAGGAAAAACGGGGTCGGCAATCAATTACTTGCCTGCGCGGCCGTTCTGCTGGCGGCAGCGGCGCTTTTCAACGGCGGGTGCAGGAAGGCGCAGTCGGTCCCTTCCGCGCCGGTCGTTGAGGTGATAGGGGTAGTGCAGAGGGACGTGCCTGTCTTCTCGGAATGGACCGCCTCGGTAGACGGCTACGTGAACGCCACGATCCGCGCCCAGGTGCAGGGTTATCTGATAACGCGGGAATATAACGAGGGCGATTTCATAAGAAAGGGCCAGGAGCTTTTCAAGATAGACCCGCGGCCTTTTGCGGCCGCTCTCGATCAGGCCAAAGGGCGCCTTGCCGAGGACCATGCCCGGTGGGAAAACGCACGGGCAAACCTGGAGCGCATAAGGCCGCTCGTTGCCGAGCGCGCAGTGAGTAAGAAAGACCTTGACGACGCGACCGGCGCGGAGCAGTCCACGTTTGCTGCCGAGCCTCGCCTCGAAGGCGGCAGTCGATAAGGCACAGCTCGACCTCGGCTTCACGCGCATCTGCTCTCCCATCGACGGCGTGGCCGGCATCGCCAGGGCGCAGATCGGAGACCTCGTCGGCCCCGGCTCGATCGAGGAGCTGACCATCGTCTCTTCCGTAAACCCGGCCAAGGTATATGTCCCGGTGAGCGAGCAGGAATATCTTAAGTATATTCAGAACGGCTTCGCCCAAAAAATGTCTCTGGAGCTGATCCTTGCCGACGGCAGCACCCATCCCCACAAGGGTCGCTTCGCCTTCGCAGACAGGAACGTGGACGTGCGGACGGGCACGATCAGGGTCGCGGCCCTCTTCCCCAACCCCGGAAATATCCTGCGCCCCGGCCAGTTCGCCAGGGTCCGCGCCCGGACCACGCTGAAGAAATCGGCTATGCTGGTGCCTCAGCGGGCGGTGGCCGAGCTTCAGGGCAGTTACCATGTTGCGGTCGTAAGTCGGGACAATAAAGTGGACATCAGGCCGGTAACGGCCTCCGAGCGCATTGAAAGCCTCTGGGTGATAGACAAGGGTTTGAAACCCGGCGAGCAGGTGATCGCAGAGGGGATCCAAAAAGTCAGGCAGGGATCGACCGTCATTGCGCGGCCTTTCGTTCCCCCTCCGCCGGAGGCCGGCGACTCAAGCTACGTCGAGGGACAGCCAGCGGCCCCCCAACCCGCCGGTTCTAACGGCAAATAGGGGGCCTCATCCATGTCTACTTTCTTCATCAGACGCCCCATCGTTGCAATGGTCATCTCCATCATGTTCGTCGTGCTGGGCCTGGTTTCGATGGCGGGCCTGCCGATATCGCAGTTCCCCGAGGTCGTCCCGCCTGAAGTCCAGATTCTCACCACATATACGGGCGCAGACGCGGAAACCGTCGAGCAGTCGGTCGCCACGCCCATCGAGCAGCAGATGAGCGGCGTTGACAACATGAACTACATGTATTCGGTCAACGCGAGCAACGGTACGATGCGCATCTTCGTAAACTTCGACGTCAAGACCGACCCGAACACGGACCTCGTCCTCGCCCAGATACGCCAGAACCTTGCCCAGCCGCAGCTCCCGATAGACGTGAGGAACTACGGCGTGACCATGCAGAAGGCACGCAGCTCGCCCCTCATGATCATTGCCCTTTCTTCGCCGAAAGGCACGTACGATTCGACGTTCCTTGCCAACTACGCGAATATCAACCTCATCGACCCCATGCTGCGCGTGCCCGGCGTGGCGATGATCAACGTTTTCGGGGCAGGCCAGTACGCCGTGCGCATATGGGTGAAGCCCGACACGCTCGGCAAGCTCGGCGTTACGGTCCCCGATATCGTCAGCGCGGTCCAGAAACAGAATACCGTCAACCCGGCCGGGCAGATCGGCGCAGAGCCTGCACCGCCCGGACAGGAATTCACCTATACGGTGCGTACCCAGAGCCGCCTGGTCTCCCCGGAACAATTCGGCAGCATCGTGGTCCGCGCGAACCCCGACGGCTCCACAGTGAGGCTAAGCGACGTGGCCCGCATCGAGCTCGGCGCCCAGACGTACAACGTAATGGGCCGCGTCGACGGCCATCCTGCCGGCGTCCTCGCCCTCTACCAGTTGCCGGGCACAAACGCCCTTCAGACGGTTGGGGGCGCAAAGAAGGTCATGGAAGAGGCTAAGAAACGGTTTCCTGCCGATATCGACTATGCCGTGCACCTCGACACTACAAGGTCCATCAGCGAAGGCATCCACGAGATGCTTATCACGCTGCTCGAAGCCCTGGGGCTCGTCATCCTGGTCGTCTATCTCTTTCTCCAGGGATGGAGGGCGACCCTTATCCCGGCCCTCGCGGTGCCCGTCTCCCTCATCGGCACCTTCGCCTTCTTTCCGCTGCTCGGGTTCTCCATCAACACCCTATCCCTTTTCGGCCTGGTCCTCGCCATAGGCCTTGTCGTCGATGACGCGATCATCGTCGTCGAGGCGGTGGAGCGCCATATCGAAGAGGGCATGACCCCGAAAGAGGCGTCCGTCAAGGCGATGCAGGAGGTCGCGGGCCCCGTCATGGCCATTGCGCTGATCCTGGCCGCAGTCTTCATCCCCACTATCTTCATCCCCGGCATAACGGGCAGGCTGTACCAGCAGTTCGCGGTGACGATCGCCATATCCGTGTTGATCTCGGCCTTCAACGCCCTCTCCCTAAGCCCGGCCCTTTGCGCCCTGCTGCTCAAACCGAGAAAGACGACGCAGGGACCGCTCGGCAGGTTCTTCGCCTCCTTCAACCGCACCTTCCACAAGGCGACCAACGGGTATATCACGCTTTGCGCGTCCCTGATCCGCAAGAGCGTCCTCAGCCTCGGCATCCTCGCGATAGTCGCTCTCCTGGCCGGACTCCTCGGCCACCAGATACCGAGAGGGTTCCTGCCGGAAGAAGACCAGGGTTACTTCTTCGTCAACGTGGCCCTGCCCGACGCAGCCTCTCTTCAGCGCACTACCGCGGTTTCCAAAAAGATCGAGAATATCCTCAAGGATACCCCCGGGGTCGAGCATTTCCAGTCAGTGCCGGGCATCAGCCTGCTGAGCAACGCCCAGAACACGTACAGCGGCTTCTTCTTTGTTACCCTTAAGGAATGGAGCAAGAGGACAAAATCCGGGGAGCGCTCCGACGCTATCATAGCCCACCTGAACCGGGAGCTTTCGAAGCTGCCGGAGGCGGTGGCCTTTGCGTTCCCTCCGCCGGCCATCCAGGGCATCGGTATGGCGGGCGGCGCAACCGTCGTCCTTGAAGACCGGGCCGGAAAGAGCATCGGGTTCCTCGCCCAAAACCTGAATAAATACGTAGAGGCGGTCCGCAAGCGGCCCGAGATCGAGAGGGTCACGACCACTTTCGTCCCCGGCGTCCCCCAGATTTGGGTGGACGTGGACCGCGATAAGGTGCTTAGACAGGGTGTCGACGTCGGACAGGTCTACCAGACTCTCCAGGCCTTCATGGGCGGCTACTTCATCAACTATTTCAACCGCTTCGGCAGGCAATGGCAGGTCTATGTGCAGGCAGAAGGCAAGTACCGCACAAAGGCCGAGGACATAGGCCGGTTTTACGTTACGAACGACAAAGGGAACCCGGTGCCGCTCTCGGCCGTCACGAGCATATTGTCCAGGCCGGGCCCGGAATTCACGATGCGCTATAACCTTTACAGGGCAGCGCAGATCAACGTGGCGGGGAAACAGGGCTACAGCTCAGGCCAGGTCATGAATGCAGTCGAAGAAGTATTCCGGCAGACCATGCCGCCCGAGATGGGCATCGACTACATCGGCATGAGCTTCCAGGAAAAGAAGGCGCGGGAAGGCGTCCCGGCCTCGGCCATCTTCGGCCTCTCCCTTTTGTGCGTCTTTTTGATCCTGGCTGCCCAGTATGAAAGCTGGTCCCTCCCGTTCAGCGTGCTCCTGTGCACGCCGGTCGCGGTCTTCGGGGCCTTCCTCGCGATATACTCGCGGGGCCTGGACAATAACATCTACGCCCAGATCGGCCTCATCGTGCTTATCGGCCTCGGCGCAAAGAACGCGATCCTTATCGTCGAATTCGCAAAAGCGGCCCACGAGCGGGGCAATGCGCTCGAAGCTGCGGCCCTCGAAGGGGCCAGGCTCCGTCTCCGGCCGATCCTGATGACGTCGTTTGCCTTCCTTTTGGGCGTCCTTCCCCTCGCCTTCTCGTCCGGCGCCGGCGGCATGGCCCGCCGGGTGATGGGGACCGCGGTAATGGGCGGTACGGTGGCCGCTTCCGTCATCGCCGTCTTCCTTATCCCCGTCACGTTCTACGTGGTGGGGCGGATAACGGACCGCTCGAAAAAACGCAAACCGAAAGAGGCGGATAAAGGGGGCGGTCATGCGTAAGCCCCTAGCCTGCTTTTGTTTGATCTTTACTATGGCCTTGTCGGCCTGCATGGTAGGCCCCGATTACCACAGGCCGGCCGTCGATACCCCCGAAAACTGGCGCTTCGCGGACAAAGAGGCGCAGCAGATCGCCGACACGCAGTGGTGGAGGCAGTTCGGCGACCCGGTGCTCGACGGTCTTATCGATTCGGCGTTGAAGGAGAACAAGGACGTCAAGATAGCCGCTGCGAGAGTCGAGCAGTACATTGGAAGGGCCATGGTGGTCCGCGCAGCGCAGTTCCCGCAGGTGACGGGGGCCGCCGTCCCGACGCGGACCAGGGTCTCGGACTATATCAATCCGCCCTGGCCGGCGGAGTCCGGCGCCCTGAACCCGTACTCCGACTTCAGGCCGTTCTTAAGCGCAAGCTGGCAGATCGACCTCTGGGGCCAATTGAGGCGCGCCACGCAGGCAGCAAGGGCTGACCTCCTGGCGACCAGGGAGGCCAGACAGGGGGTCATCCTTACAGTCGTCGCCGCAGTTGCTTCCGCGTATACGGACCTCCTCGACCTCGACAAGCAGCTCGACATCGCAGTACAGACCGTCGCAAGCCGGGCGGACACCCTCAAGCTTTTCCAACTGCGCTTCGACCGGGGCCTCACCTCGGAGCTGGAGTTGCGCCAGGCACAGTCCGAGTACCAGTCTGCCCTTTCTACAGTGCCGCTGCTGAAGAAGCTCATCGGCCAGCAGGAGAACGCCCTCTGCGTACTCCTCGGAAGGAACCCCGGCCCCATCGTGAGGGGGCGGCCTTTCGACGGCCTCGTGCTGCCCGCGGTGCCTGCCGGCCTGCCCTCGGAGCTTTTGGAGAGGCGGCCCGATATACGCCAGGCGGAGCAAAACCTGATTGCCGCGAACGCGCGGATCGGCGTAGCGAAGTCCCAGTACTACCCGAATATTACGCTGACGGGCCTTTACGGCTACGAGAGCACCAGCCTGTCCAATCTGTTTACCGGCCCCGCAAGGATGTGGAGCTACGCGGCGCCGGTCGTGGCGCCCATTTTCACCGCCGGGGCGATCGCCGGGACGGTTCGGCTCGCGGAAGGCGTGCAGATGGAAATGCTGGCCCGCTACGAGCAGACGATCCAGCAGGCGTTCAGGGAGGTGGAGGACGGCCTCATAGACCAGGCGAAGTCGAGGGAGCAGCTTTCAATACAGGCTGGACAGGTCGAGGCGCTCAAAGAATATGACCGCCTGGCGCGGCTCAGATACAACAACGGCTACACGAGCTACATCGAGGTGCTCGATGCGGAGCGGAGCCTGTTTGTCGCGCAGCTTTACTATGCGCAGACACAGGCCGTTCTGATGCGCGCCCTTATTAATCTCTACAGGTCTATGGGCGGCGGCTGGGTAATGGAGGCTGAAAAGTTGGCTTACCCGGCCCCGGTGAAGTAAAGTCTCCGCCGGAAAAGTACCCTATCCCTTGCCGAGCTTTTCCTTGATGTCTTCCCTCAGAACTTTCTTATCGACCTTGCCGACCTTCGTCATCGGCAGGTCCTCTATAAACTCGACCCTCTCCGGCAGTTGCTGCACCGACGCGCCCTTCGATTTCAGGAAAGCGACGATCTCTTCGAACTTAAGCCCTGCGCCCGGCTTCGTTTTGACGTAGGCGCAGATCCTTTCGCCCAGGACGACGTCTGGCATGCCGACTACGGCGCTGTCTTCGATCTCCGGATGGGCCGAGAGCCGGTTCTCGATCTCTACGGCGCTTATCTTCTCTCCGCCCCTGTTGATGATGTCCTTGATTCTTCCGGTGATCGTGATATTCCCGGCGTTGTCTTTACGCGCCCTGTCGCCCGTCTTGAAAAAACCGTCGGCCGTGAAGATGTCCTTGTTCTCTTCGGGCGACTTGAAATAACCGGTGAAAATGCCGGGCCCCTTCGAGACCAGCTCGCCTTCGCCGCCGGCCGGCACCTCGTTGCCTGCCTCGTTGATGATCTTTATCGTATCGTAAGGACAAGCCGGCCTGCCCACGCTGCCGAGGATGATCTCTGCGCTGTCTCCCGGCCGCGTCGAAATGTTGGTTCCTTCGGAGGAGCCGAAGGCGTTTATAACGATGCAATGGAGCTTCTGGTTGGCTGCCGTCAGCAGTTCCGGCGTTGAGGGCGCACCCCCCAGGCAGACTTTCTTGAGCGAGGCGAGGTCGTATTTTTCCAGGCCGTCCACCCCGATCATCCTCGTGATAAGCGCGGGGACGGAAGGGATGGCGGTGACCCGCTCCTTCTGGACCCATTCGCATATGTCCTCGCCCGTCGAGGAATCTAGAAGGACCAGCTTGGCATAATTCAGCAGGGCGGCCCCGATGCCCCAGTGCATGGCCATACTGTGCCCCACCGGCGTGATCACCATGATCGTGTCTTCCGCCGTGATGTTCCATGCCCGCGAGTGGTACTCGACGTTCACGATATAGGAGTTGTGCGTGCGGACGCTCGCCTTCGGCAGGCCCGTCGTCCCGCCGGTCGGCATGATATGGGATACCTCGTCCGGGTCGGGCCTCATTTTCTCCAGGGCCTCGAAATCTTCCGGCGTCGGCTCCGTGGCCTCTATCAGCTCTTCCATCGTCGGATAAGGGCCTTTCTTTCCCGCGCGCAGGTTAATTACGTGCTCAAGCTGCGGGTTTTCCTTCAATACTGCGTCTATGACCGGCTGGTAATCGATCTTGCCGTACTGCTTCGGCACCACCCAGGCGACGGGCTTCGTAAGCGCCGCGATATGGTTGATCTCCGACTCGTTGTGGCGCGGAATGAGGAGCACCGTCAGGGCGCCGATCTTCTGCATGGCAAAGAAGGCCACTATATACTCGTGCCAGTTGGGGAATTGGAGAAGCACCCAGTCGCGCTGCTTCACGCCGAGCTTCATCAGCGCGATCGCAAAACGGTCCATCTCCCGGCGCAGCTCGCCGTAAGTGTAGCTCCCCGTCCCGTCGACAAGGCCTATCCTGTCCGGATAGATATCGGACGCCCTGTCGAGCAGGTCGCTCCACGTAAGGCCGAGCCACCAGCGCCTGCGGTTGTACTTCTCCCTGTCTTCTTTTGCGTATTCCGTAAAACCTTCTATTGCCATGCAGAGACCCCTTTCTGTATTTTTAGTATTGATACGCCGTAGGTATCTTCTTTGCCTTTTCCTGGGCCTTCCAGTATTCGATGCGCTCTTTGATGAAGGCTATCCAGGCATCGACCTCGGCGGCCTTGTAGCCCTTGGCGATCATGTCTTTTTTGAAGTCTGCGATGACGGGCTGTGCTGCTTTTACCCACCTGGCGCTCTCGGCGTCGGAGATGTTGATTATCTGGCCGCCCTGCTTTTTGAACCAGTCGCCGCCCTCGATGTCAATGCGGTTCCACTCGACAAGCCACTGGTCTAAGAACTCGCCCTTGGAGTAGTCGGTTATGATCTTCTGGACGTCTGCGGGCAGGCTGTTCCACTTGTTCTTGTTCATGATTACGTAGAAGGAGAAGACGCTGCCTATCTTCCAGGAGGCGGTGACGTACTTCTCTACCTCGCCGATCTTGAACCCTTTGAGCTGCTCTAACGGACCGAAGTTGCCCTCCACTACGCCGCGGCGCAGGGCCTCATAGGTATCGACGATCTCGATAGGCATCGGGACTGCGCCCAGGGCGCGGGCTATGTCGCCTATCCTGCCGGGGCCCCGTAGCTTCATGCCCTTTATGTCTTCCAAGGTCTTTACGGGCTTTGAGAGCGACTGGAGGACGTTGACGGGGCTCGTCGAGAACATGATGGGATGGAAGGCGTCCCATTCCTTCGGCTTGAACTTGTCATAGAAGTCGTTGGAGACGTGGCCCGCGATCCAGGGGCTCGGGAACCCTATAGGCAGCTCCATGATCTCCATTACGGGGAAGCGGCCGCGGGTGTACGAGCAGTGGGAGAAGCCGATGTCGGCAATGCCCGTCAGCACGCCCGGGGCGATCTTGGGGGCGGTAAGAAGCGTGCCGCCCGTATACTGGGTGATCTCCACCTTGCCCGCGAGCTTCTTGTTAAGCCCGTCGGCCCACTTGCCGAGCATGACCGAGTTCATGTGGACGGGCGGGAAGTAATTGGCCAGCTTCAGCTTGATCACATCCGCGCCGGCAATCGAAGAGAACGAGAGACAAAGCGCGAGGACACATAGGAAGACCGTCAGTTTTCTTAGCATCTTTTTACCCCCTTTGAAGGTTTTTGCGTATCTTTATACCCCATTTACCCCTCTTACTTGCCATAGAAGACCGAGGGCAGCCAGAGGGCAAGCTGGGGAAAGACGAACATAAGGCCCCAGACAAAGACTAAAGAGAGCAGGAACGGGGCCACGCCTCTGTATATGCGGCCCATCGGCTCCTTCGTGATGTTCTTTACGACGAAGACGCAGACTGCGACAGGCGGGATGACAACCCCGATCATGACGACTACGCCGATCACTATGCCGAACCATAACGGGCTGAAGCCGAGCTTTAAGACGGCCGGATAGAAGATCGGGGTCGCAAGGATCATAAAGGCCAGATCGTCGATAAAGGAGCCCCCCAGCTCGTAGACAAAGCAGATGAGTATCATGATTACGTACCGGTTCAGGGGCAGGGAGACTATCCAGTCGGCCACGGCCTGGGGTATGTTGGTCACTGCGATGAAGTGGCCGAGTATGGTCGAGCCTGCGATCAGCATCAGGATCATGCCTGCCGTGCGGGTGGCCTCGGCAAGCGAGAGGACGTACTTCTTGAAGTTCATGTTACGGGTGACTATCGATAGGATGAAGATGGCGAAGGTGCCTACTGCGCCCGCTTCCGTAGGCGTGAAGTAGCCGGCCATCATGCCGCCCACGACGAGGAAGAAGACGAGGACGATCCAGACGACCTCCGGCAGGCTCCTTGCCCTATCTGCCCAGCTCGACCTCGCGGACAATGGTGCGGCCTTCGGGTATATCTTGGCCCACCCGTATATGATGAAAAGGAAGAGGAAGGCGATCAGGAAGCCCGGGATCATGCCTGCCAGAAAGAGCTGGCCTATCGACTGCTCGGTCAATATGCCGAATATGATGAGGACGACGGAGGGAGGGATTATGCAGCCCAAGCTTCCGACCGTTGCGACGATGCCGGTCGAGAGCCTCCTGTCGTAGCCGAAGCGGTCCATCTCGGGGACTGCGACGGCAGCGAAGGTGGCCGAGGTCGCGGCCGACGAGCCGCAGATCGCCTTGAACCCCGTGGCGCCTATGACGGTCGCCATGGCGAGGCCGCCCGGGATGTGGCCAACGAACTTATTGGCGGCCGAATAGAGTCTGACCGCAATGCCGGCGTTGAAGCCTATCTGGCCCATGAGGATGAACAGGGGGAAGACCGTGTAGCCGTAGTTCGTGATGACGTCGTAGACGTCCCTTCCAAGTAAGTTCATTGCGGCTGATAAGCCGTTGAAGTAAGCGAAGCCGCAGAAGCCGACCGCGGCCATGGCGAACCCCAGCTCTATGCCCGTAGAGAAAAGGGCCAGAAGGATGACGAGCGCGACGATGCCTATAGTTATCTCATTCATAATGGCCCCTCCAGATCTTCACGAGCTGCGAGATGAAGACCACACATTCTATGAAGCAGCAGACCCCCACCGCGTAGGCTATCGGGTAGAAGGGGAGCCTGATCGTAGGAGAGACCTCGCCTGACGTATGGAACTCTGCGCCTATGCTGAACAGGTTGTAGGAGATAAGGATGAAAAGGCAGAGGCAGATCAATCTCGTGAACGTGTTTAGGACGGCCTTGGCCTTCATGCCGACCTTCTCCAGGACTATCTCCATGTAGACGTGGCTCTTATCCAAAGAGACCCTGGGGATGCCGAACCCTATGACGAGGGCGAGTGCAAGGCTGACTACTTCGTAGGTGCCGACGAGCGGGTGGCCGAGGGCACGGCAGACAATGTCGGCGACGGTAAGAAACATCATGAAGGTAAGGGCGGCGCTGGCAACGACGTTAAGCACCGCCTTGCAAACCCTCAGGAAAAGGTCGAGAGCGTTTTCCATTGAATCCCCCTCTTTAAGTCCATGTTACAGACTATCATTCATGAAAATCGCGTCGATGGCTCGAATGTAGCGGCTTAGCTCGTGCAGAACATCGGAAACCTCCCGTACCATGCACCACGCGTAACTCCAATTGCCCGATTAAGCAGGGCTTAGTGAGATAATATGCGGCGCCGGCCCCTCAAAGTACGGCCATTTTACTCAATAAAATGGCGTTTCTTCTAATTGTTGCCTTTTTAGGAAAAGATTGTCAAGAGAAATCTCGGAGTACCTTTTCGACCTCGTCTTCGGGGAGAGGAATGGAGATTATTTTCCTTCTGTCCTTACGGCCGGATACGATGGCGACGTCGCGTTTCTTCAGCCCGAAGGTCTCCGCCACGTAGTCGATCAGCTCTTCGTTGGCCCTGCCCTTCTCCGGCCTGGCCGTGAGTCTTATGGTGATACGGCCGCCGTCAATGCGCATCCCGCGCTTCCCGGCGCCTGTAATCACCTTGACTTCGAGGTTCACCTCAGCTTGTTTCCGAGATCGACGATGACGCGGACGAGGAACGCCTGGGCGAACCAGATGAGCGCGATCAGTATGATGGGCGATACATCGACCATGCCGATCCGCGTAGGTATGATCCGCGAGATGCGGTAGGTGATAGGATCGACGAGGTTGGTTATAAACCTGACGATGGGATTATACGGGTCGGGCCTCACCCAGGAAAGCAGTGCGCGCACTATCACGACAAGCATGTATATGCTGAGCAGCTTATCGATGATAATGCCGATTGCGACCAGCAAGTCCCCGGCTACGAACATACCGGCTCTCCCATCAGTCTCCCCTCCTGCATGTCCTCTATTGTAACGTCAACGAGATTATTTTCAAGCATTTTCTCATAAGGGATGTAGACGGGCAGGTAATTGTCCGTGAAGCCCCTCATGAGCCTGCCCCTGTAAACCTTGCCTTCAGGGACGATGCGCACCGTCCTGCCGACGTGGCCGCGCATGAAGGTATCCCTCTTTCGCGCGTCCACCGCTTTGAGAATCTTCGCGCGCCTTCTTTTGACCCCTTCCGGCACCTTGCCTTGAAAGGTGGACGCCCTGGCGCCTTCCCTGTCGGAATAGGGAAAAACGTGGAGGTAGGAAACGTCGAGCTCCTCGACCATCCGCAGAGTCGCCGTGAAATCCTCCTCGTCCTCACCGGGAAAGCCCACCATGATGTCCATGCCTATGCCTATGTCCGGCATGCTGGTTTTAAGCCTTCCTGCGATCTCGCGTATGGTGGATGCGGAGTAGGCCCTGCCCATTGCCGCGAGGATCCTGTCCGACCCGCTCTGCACGGGGATATGGATGCTTTTCGCGATCTTGCCTGAAGCGGCGATAACCGGGACCAGGCCGTCTATGTAGCCCGGGTCCACCGAGCTTAAGCGGATCCTTGGCGGGGTCGGCCGCCGCTCCAGGGATACGAGCAGCTCTTTCAGTCCCATTTTCGATGCGGGATCGCGCCAGGCGGCCAGATCGATGCCTGTAAGGACCACTTCCTTGATGCCCCGTGTCGCCAGCGCATCCATTATATCTGCGACCTCTTCTGCCGGGCGCGACCTGACGGGCCCTCTCGCGAAAGGGACGATGCAGTAACTGCAGAAATGGTTGCAGCCGTCCTGTATCTTGAAGAAGAACCTCGTCCGGTCCTTCCCTACGCCGTCCACGTACGCCTGCTCGATCGTCACATCCCGCGCAGGCCCGACGAAGCGGCCTGCCCCGGACAAATACCTTGCGGCATCGAATTTCTCCGCCTGGCCGAGCACTATGTCCGCCCCGAAATCCCGCAATGGATATACCTGCGCATGGCAGCCGACGAGGGCGATACGGGCCTGCGGGTTGGCGTCCCTGGCCTTCCTGATGAAGCGCTTTGCGTCGACCTCCGCCCTGCCTGTAAGCGAGCAGGCGTTCACGACAACCAGGTCTGCCTGCCCGGCCGCGGCGAGGGTAAGCCCTGCATCCTCAAGCCTTTTTTCGATAATGCGGGAATCCCATTGGTTGGCTTTGCACCCGGAGGTAAAGACAAAAAACGTCAAACCCCTATCCCTTCTTCATGTAAAAAGGCGACATCTCGCGGAGCCGCGCCGCGACTGCGGGGATTGCGTCGAGGGCATAGTCGATGTCTTCATCGGTGCTTTCCCGGCCCAGGCTCATCCGGAGGGCGCTCTGGCAGACTTCCGGCTCTATGCCCATGCCGAGGAGCACATGCGAAGGCTCCGTGCTGCCCGACGAACAGGCCGAGCCCGCAGAGACTGCGATGCCGGCAAGGTCGAGACCGATGAGCATCGATTCGGCCTCGATGAACGCAAAGCTTAGGTTGAGCGTATTGGGGAGGCGCTTCTCCTCGTCCCCGTTCAGTTGGATATCGCCGACCTTTTCCATTAAACCAGCCAGGAGCCTGCCCCTGAGGCTCTCGATTTTTGCATTCTCCGACGCCATGTCGCGCGCCATTATCTCGCACGCTTTTCCCAAAGCGGCTATACCCACCATGTTCTCCGTCCCGGCCCTTCTTCCTCCCTCCTGGTGTCCACCGTGGATTAGGTTGTCTATCTCGAGACCCTCCCTGATGTAGAGCACGCCGACGCCCTTCGGTGCGTAGACCTTATGGCCGGAGAACGACGCGAAATCGACATTAAGCTCCGCCACGTCGATATCGAGCTTCCCCATAGCCTGGACCATGTCCGAGTGGAAGAGCACCCCCGCCTCCCGGCAGACGGCGCCTATCTCCCTTATGGGAAGCACGGTGCCTGTCTCGTTGTTCGCGAGCATGATGGAGACGAGGACCGTCTCCTTCCTTATGGCTTTCCTGACGTCGGCCGGGTCTATCAGGCCGTTTCTGTCCGCCTGGAGGTAGGTCACGGGAAAACCTTTGCCCTCCAGGTATCGGCACGTGTTGAGCACCGCCGGATGTTCTATCCTGGTCGTAATGATGTGGTTACCCCTGCCGCTAAAGGCAGACGCAGTGCCGACGATTGCCTGGTTGTCCGCCTCGGTGCCTCCTGCCGTGAAGACGATCTCCTCCGGCTTTGCCTTGATAAAAGCGGCTACGCGGCTGCGCGCATCATCGATGTACGGCCTTGCGTCCCTGCCCGACCAGTGGATGCTGGACGGGTTGCCGAAGACCGGACCCAGAAGGGGCTGCACGAAAAGGGCCACGTCCGGGTGCGTCGGGGTGGTGGCGTTATAGTCGAAATAGACCCTGCGCATAAATGCCCCTCATGTAAACCAGACTTGCATCGCCCTCACCGGGCACACCTTCACGCAAAGCTCACACGCTACGCATTTCTCATAGTCGAACCGGACCCGCATGGTCTCCCTGTCGATGTCGAGCGCCTGCGGGGCGCAAACGCTTGTGCAGAGTCCGCAATGGACGCATTTATCCTCGTCCTTGCTGATGTCCTGGTCGATGTTCTCTATGGCCACTCCGATCTCCTGGAGGTAAGCGGTCCCTTTGTCGAAGTTTTTTTCCTCGCCTTCCACCTCCAGGACCATCATCGATTCCGCTCTCGGCGAGACGTTTGCCCGCAGGATCGTGTAGACGAGTTCGAAATCCTTGCCCAGGCGGTAGACAATCGGCTTGTCTATATCGTTCCTTTGAAATCTCAGGATTATCCTCTTTTTCATTTGCCCCTCACAATGAGATTAAATCGACATCCCCCCAGGCGCCCAGGGTCTTGCCCATGATAATGATAATGGCGCTGACGCCCGGAAACGCCTTGCCCTCTTCCACGGCGCCGGCGATGTCCTCTTCTTTATGTACGATATTTCCGAGCCTCGTTGCAAGACCATCGGAAAAAAGCGACGAGCGGCCGACAATGCAGACAGCGTCGGCCCGTCCGAAGCTGAGCGAAGGACCGACCGTGGCCGACGACGTGCAAATGCCGTATGCCTCTTCCGCTGCCTTAAGCTTCATGCCGATCTGCTCGCTGTAAGGCGAGTCCTTGGCATAGATCGATACCTTCCGCTCGTGCCGCGTCTTCAGGAAGATGTCGCCCCCGTTCTCTATAATGTATTCAGCCGATTTGGGCTCGACATCCCTTCCTATAAACTCGGCCACGGCCCCGGCCACGCAGGCCATCGGGCCGACGCCTGCTGACGATGAGGCCTCCAGCATCTCCCGGGCGATCCTCGGTGCGAGAGGGTCGGCCGCAAGAGGCGCAAGGCTGCTTGCGAACTCCGGCCTCTGACGGATGTACGCCTCAAGCTGGTTACGGTAGAAAAGCGTCCTTTCCTCTATGAAAACCTTCAGGTCCGTAGACGTGCAGCAGAAAAGGTCCGTCTCCTTACAGACGACTTCGTAGCAGACAAGGTCGGCAGGCCTCGATACGCGCCTGTAGGTGCGCTCTTCATACATCGCCTTCTCGCTTCGCACTCTCGTCCTTCAGTTGGCCCAGCCGTTCCTCTACAAGCCGGACCCTGTCGAGGAGGGAGGCAATGGCCTTCCCTTGAGGGTCGGGCATGAACTCTGTATCGAGGGCTATCCGCCTGTCGCCTTCAACCCTGAAGACGACCTTGCCCGGTATGCCCACCACGATGGAGTTCGGGGGGATGTCGTGGAGGACTACCGAATTGGCGCCTATGCGCGTGTTGTCCCCTATGTGCACGGGTCCGAGTATCTTTGCGCCCGCGCCCATAACCACGTGATTGCCGATGGTGGGGTGCCTTTTCCCCTTCTGCCACGTGGTCCCGCCGAGAGTCACGCCGTGGTACATCGTCACATCGTCGCCCACCTCTGCCGTCTCCCCGATAACGACGCCCATCCCGTGATCGATGAAGAACGATTTGCCTATCTGCGCGCCGGGATGTATCTCTATCCCCGTGAAGAACCTCCCGATGTGCGAGACGAAGCGCCCCGCGACGCGCATCCCATGGCCCCAGAGCCAATGGGCGACGCGAAAGAAAAGGAGGGCATGGAAGCCTGGATAGGCGAGGAAAATCTCTACGACGCTCCTGGCCGCGGGGTCCCTCCGAAAGATCTCCCGCACGTCTTCTCTCACTCTTGATAGCATCGGAATAGCCCTATTATACAACAATCTTGACCATCTTTGTCAACTTAGGGACGGGCAGGTTTTCGCGTTATGCGGCCGGGATTCTTCCGCGTTTTGTCTGTCTGAGCAACGGGGAAGGCTCCATGCGGCCGGGGCACCCGCCCGACGTAAGGAGGGAAGGGTCGCCTGGAGGGGGCGCTCAAGCCCCGATACTGTTGCTTTTTTCCCTTGAAAGCGTTACTTTTGTTTGTAGCACTTGGAAGAATATAGTGAAAAATATCCTCGCGATGATCCTGGCGGGCGGCCGGGTGGACGAGCTTGATGTGCTCACATTCCTGCGCCCAAAATCCGTCCTGCCCTTCGGTGCGCTTTACCGCATAATCGATTTCCCCATGAGCAACCTGATGAACTCAGGCATCGAAAAGGTGGGCATCCTCTCCCAGTACAGGCCGTTCCATCTCATCAACCACATTGCCAACGGCCATCCGTGGGACATGGTCGGCAGGAACAGGTTTGCACTCATCCTGCCGCCCTTCAAGGGGAAAGATGCGTCCGACTGGTACAAGGGCACGGCAGACGCGGTCTACCAGAACACCGACTTCATCAAGATGTACAACCCGGACCTCGTGCTCATACTGTCGGGCGACCACATCTACAAAATGGACTACCAGGCGGTAATAGATTTCCATATCGAGAAAAAGGCGGACCTCACCATCGCCTTCACCAGCGTCCCCAAGGAAGGGGCCGACCGCTTCGGCCAGGGCCTTATAGACGACGAGGAGCCGAGGGGCGGCCGGGTCGTCCGGTACGTCGAGAAACCGCGGAAGGCCCTTTTCGACTGGGCCTCACTGACGATCTATGTATTCAACCCCGGCGTCCTGTTCGAGGCCCTCGAAGAGAACGCCGGGAAAGAGTCGCACGAGTTCGGCCGTGACATCATACCCGCCCTGCTCGGCAGGGCCAGGATTTACGGATACAAGCACAGGGGCTACTGGGGCTACACGCGCACGCTCGAAGAGTACTGGCGGACCAGCATGGAGCTTTTGGGCGAGCGGCCGAAGATCGACCTCGACGCATGGCAGCTAAGGACCAACCTCGCACACAAGGAGATAAGGGACAGGCAGCCTGCCATCCTAGGCCCCTCTGCCGCAGTCGAGGACTCTTTGCTCAACCTCGGATGCGACGTGAGAGGCAAGGTCTTTCGCTCCCTTCTTTTCCCCGGTGTGAAGGTCGAGAAGGGCGCAGTGGTGGAGGATTCGATACTCTTCTTCGACACCGTGGTAGGCAAGGAAGCCAGGGTCTCAAGGACGATTACGGACATAGGCGTCCGCATAGGACCGCAGGCGCGGATCGGTGACGCGGACGGAGAGCTTTCTGTCATAGGGACCGAAAGCGATGTGCCTGGCGGGGTGACGATGCGGTCAGGGGTGACCGTCTACCCGAGGGTGGAGTCCGGCCGCTTCACGAGAAGCGAATACAAAAGCGGCGAGATCATAAAATGAGGAACGTTGTGGCGCTCCTTCTTGCCGGAGGCGTCGGCAGCAGGCTGAACGTTCTGGTGCAGTACAGGGCGAAGCCCGCAGTCCCCTTCGGCGGCATCTATCGCATAATCGATTTCACTTTGAGCAATATAGCGAACAGCGGCCTGACGCGCGTGGCAGTCCTCACGCAATACAAGCCTTTGTCCCTTATGGACCACATAGGTGACGGGTCGGCATGGGACATGGCGGGCAGGACGCGGGGCATAAGCATACTTCCCCCAAAGACCGGAGAAAAAGACTGGGACTGGTACAAGGGCACGGCAGACGCGGTGCGGCAGAACCTGAACTTCGTCTCTTCGGAACGGTACAGCGAGGTGCTCGTGTTGTCGGGCGACCACGTTTACTGCATGGACTACGGGCCGCTCCTCGCCTTCCACAGGGAGCGTAAGGCGAGCGTCACCATCGGGATGATACCCGTGGCGCCGGAAGAGACGCGCCACTTCGGCACGGCTACGCTGGACAAGGACAGAAAGATCGTCGACTGGCAGGAAAAGGCGGCTAAGGCACGGTCGAACCTGGCCTCCATGGGCATTTACGTCTTCGACAGGCAATACCTGACCGCGACCCTGACGAAGACCAAGGAAGAGGATTTCGGGAAGCAGATTATCCCCAGGGCCTTAAAAGAGGCCCACGTCTACGGTTATCCTTTCGAGGGATACTGGAGGGACGTGGGGACGATTCAGGCTTACTGGGATGCGAACATGGACCTTTTGAGGGCCGATTCCGGGCTGACGCCCGAGGCCTGCGACATACGGACGAACCATACTGCCGAGGCGCTGCCGTATGACCGCTCGCCTGTGCGGATAAGCGCCTCCGCGCGCGCGGTCAACTCCGCCGTCTCGCCCGGCTGCATCGTCTCCGGTACAGTCGAAGGCTCGGTCCTCTCTCCGGGCGTCGTGATCGAAAGGGGCGCGTTCGTGAAAGACTCGATCATTATGCACGATACGGTCATCAGGCAGGGGGCGCACATAGAGCGCTCGGTACTGGACAAGGAGATCGTTGTCGGTGAAAATGCGGTTATCGGCAGCGGAGACGCAAAACGACCGAATGCGCGCTTCCCCGACCACCTTTATTCGGGCCTTACGCTGATCGGCAAGAAGGCGTCGATACCGGCCGACGCCCGTATCGGAACCAATTGCATCGTCTTCCCTCTGGTCGGAGAAAAAGGCCTGCGCCACCTCAACCTCGCGGACGGCGGGACGGTCGAGAAATAACAAGGCCCCGCTGCCCCTTTCGCCCTTTTATTTCCTGAAATCGAGAAGGACTTTGACGCTGTCGGGCTCTTCCGCTTTTTCGAAGGCGAAAGAAGCATCTTCTAAACGATATACGGCGGACACCAGGCGCTTCACGGCTACCCGGCCGGACGCAAGGGCGTCGATGGCAGGCGCGAAGGGGCCGCACCGCGACCCCACGATGACGATCTCATCGACGACGACCCTCGACGTGTCAATCTCGGTCCCGGCAGCCACTGTGCTCTTCAGCACTATCGTCCCGGCCGGCTTTACGAAATCGAGGGCCGCTTCCAGCCCCGCCGCCGAGCCGGTCGCCTCGACAACTATATCGTAGTCTCTTGTCTTCTTTATCTCGTCGATTTTCCTGGTCCTTATCCCCTCCGCGGATGCAAGGGCCAGCTTACCAGCGTGCCTGCCGCATAACGTCACGTCTGCCACGCAACCTTTTAAGGCAAAAGCCGTGAGAAGGCCCAGGCACCCGTCACCCAGTATAAGGACACGCGACGCGGGCCTGATATGGACCTGCTCTGTCACCCGGAATGCTGCGGCTAGGGGCTCGACGAAGACGGCCTCTTCGTCGGTAAGCCGATCGGGCACCACGTGCAGGTTCTTGATGGGAAGCGCCGCATATTCGGCGAAGACGCCGTCCCTGCCCGCTATCCCGAGGGCCGACCTGTCCGGGCAATGTTTCTCCATGCCTCCCAGGCAGTACGCGCACGTCCCGCAGCCGCAGTTGATCTCGCCTACGACCCGTTTGCCTACAAGATCGGGACGCGCAGGACCGGTCCGCTCGACGACCCCGATAAATTCGTGGCCAGGTACGCCCCGGAAGCCCCTGTATCCTTTCAGGACCTCCCTGTCCGTCCCGCAGATGCCCGCCATCGCTACCCGCACAAGGGCCTCGCCCGGCCGCACTTGCGGCCGGGCTGCACGGTAATCGAGCCTCAGTCTCCCATCGAAAAAAAGCGCCTTCATACGAAGTCTACGTTATCACAGCCCCTTTCGGACCTCAAGCCAAAAAACCCCGAATAATTGATGCTCTGCCTTTTTCGTTTGTTATAATAGCGTTCAAGGGCCGAAAATCTCGCGCGACCGGCAAAAAATGATTACACTGTATAGACGGAACAAGAAAAAGTGCCCGGAGGACGCATGGACCTGAAGGACGAGATCGAGAAAGTAGCGTATGAGCTTTTCGAGAGGGATGGCGGGCAGCACGGGAAAGACAGGGAACACTGGCTGGAGGCGGAGGAGATCGTAAAGGCGAGGCACACGCCGGGTCAGAAAGGAGCCGGGTCGCCGAAAGTCGAAAAGGCGCCCGTGCCCGCGAAGGCAGCGGCCCCGAAAATCCCGGCCGTGAAGCCTGCCTCCGGTGCCGCTGACAGGCAGGCTGCGAAGCCCGCCGCGTCAAAGGCGCCGGCAAAAGAACGGAAAGCGCGGCAACAGACGAAAAATACGCACTGAACATAACGCGGCCGGAGAAGGGAGCAGACTCCGGCTGCCATACGACCAAACGATAGATTTGCTGGTGTGCCGGACCTTCTCTTGCCCGCTATAGCCTTGTCGAGTTCCCGCCGGAAGCAAAAGACGCCCGGGTGCGAGCCTTCTTCTTCCTGCTCAGGACAAAAAGCACCAGGGCAAACACGTAGACGCCCGCAGTCGTCCCGAACACAAACCATGACAACTTATTGACCAGCGCCAGAACCACTACCAGCCAGGCAAAATCGCGGTTAACCGTCAGTGACGCCAGCCAGTTCGACTCGCTCGACGCCTGCTCTCCCGGGCCGTGGCCCATATAGAGCTGTACCGAGATGGCGCAAAGGCCGAAGCCTACCAGAAGGAACGCCAGGGCCCAGAGGTAGACCGGGTTGTCGGACCGGTAATAGAGGCCGAGGGCCATACCCAGAAATACGGCCACGTGGACCACGTTGTCGCCAACGATATCGAGGTAATGACCGAAGTTGCTCTCCTGGAGCTTGAGCCTCGCAAGCTCGCCGTCGACCCCGTCGAGGATGGTCGATGCAAGGAAAAGCAGCCCGCCTGCAACCTGCGACGGATACGTTCCCTTCAAGAGAAAGAATGCTCCCGCCAGCCCGACCGCGATGTGGAACAGCGTGAACATGTTGGGCGTCACGAATGTATTGGCGAGGCGGCTGCTGATGGGACGCGAAAGGGGCCTGTGGATCTTCTTCGAGAAAAAGCTGTCCGTCTGTGCGGTCGACGCGCCGACGGCGGCCACCAGGGCCCGGCCGGCATCGGCCGCTTCCTTTGCATTGCGGGGAATTACGGGCAGGCCGGCTGCGACTGAAACGCGCTCGCAGGAGATACCGGCAGGCAGTGACGAGCCGGGCGCCCGAAGTACCTTCAAAATGTCAGGAACGCAACGGGGAGTCACAAGACAGACCGAAAGGGCATCCCTGTCGCCCGCCGCGTAGACGTCGCTCGGCCCGGCTCCTGCAGAAATGAGTTTTTTCACAGACCAGGCGTCGATTACTGCCCCGGCCGCCATCACGAGGACCCTCTCGCCTGCATCGGCGCCCGGCTCACAGACGGCCGAACCTGAGTCCGCCTCACCGTCGACTTTCACGAAAGCGTCACCCGGAACGATATCGTGAAGGACTCCGGCAAGCCCATCATCACGCCCGACGACACTGACGTTATCGAAACCGCACCGGCGGGCAACGAGCGCAAGCCTCCTCGCGGCCGGCGTCCGGAAGATGGGCCTAAGGCCCGCCCCTTCGAAATCCGCGATAACTGTGCGCCCGGCCATCTACCCCTTCTCCACGGCCTGCTGCTGCAGCTTCATCCTCTTGAGCAGCCCATCATACGATTCCTGCTGAATGACCTTGCCGAAGCTCTTGCGGTAGTTCTGCACGATGCTCACGCCGTCTATCGTGACGTCCCTCACCAGGAGCCTTCCCTTTGCGTCGTTAAGAGAGTAATCGACAGGTATCGCCTCGCTTGCCCTCTGCATGCGCGTCTTGACCGTAGTCTGCCCCTGTCCGTCCCCCTCGCCTGCATAGGTAATCTTCTCCTTGCCGACGAAGTCGAGCACCAGCCTCGAGTACGAATCAAGGAAAAGGTCCTGGAAGATCGACTTGAACTCCGTGCGCTTCGCGGCGCTCATCCCGCTCCAGTAAGAGCCGAGCGCCTGCTGCGCCATATCGTCGAAATTGAAATTGGCCAGGATGATCTTCTTGATATCGGCTCTTCTCGTCGGGCGCGCGGCCTGGCCTTGAAGGGCCGGGTCCGTCTGCACCGATATGACCGCGTCGAGCATTTTGCGGACGACGTCGGTCGCCGCGCCGGAGGCTGCAAGGCCCCTTTCCGGGAGGACCAGGATAACGACCGCAAAAAGCAGAAGCACGATTTTCACTTTCATGGTTCCTCCTTGAAACGGCGGGCGCGCTCGTCCTCGCCCTCTGCCGCATTTTTATCGGGACTCTTTCTCCCCCTCATGGAGAGATTCGCAGACGCATGAAGAAGGGCGGGCAGGAAAAGCACCGCGGCGGCAAGGACGCAAAGGCTCCCTATCGTTGTAAGCACGCCCAGGCTGTGTATTCCCTGGTGGGTCGATATTATCAGGCTGCAAAAACCTACCGTCGTGGACAACCCGGCCAGAATCACCCCTGTACCCGTGCTTATCGGCAGGCTGAAGGCGGCGCGGTCGCTGCTCTGGAGCCAGCGCTGGACGACGATGATCCCGTACTCCACACCCGCGCCCACCACCAGCGGCATGAATATGGTATTGGCAAGGTTCAGGTCGATCCCGAAGACGTGCATCAGGCCCAGCGTCCAAAGCGTCCCCAGGATGAGTGGGGCAAGGGCAGCGGCGATCGGCACCGGGCTGCGCAGCGTCACCACAAGGATGAGCACGATGAAGATGACCGCGTACACGGCTGCCATGATGCAGGCGTTGCGGAAAGCCTTCGTAAAAACGGAAAGCGTTATCGGGTCGCCTGTCGCGTCTTTATCGACCGACCGCAGGTCGAACACGAACTTGTCGAGCACATGGGGGTCCCAGACGTTCCCCGTGGGGAAGATGCGGAGTATGTAAAGGTTGTCTGGACCGACGAACCGGTCGTAGAGCGGCTTCGGCAGGTCCTCCGGCCGCAAGGGCTCCGTCTCTATGTTCTCCCATAATAGAGAGAGCTTGTCGTTCAGGTCTTCAATCATCCGCAGCTCGAACGATTTCAGCCGTACTTCCAGAAGCGGCTTTCTGATAGTCGTGAAGTCCTTCCTGACTGCGTCGATCAGGCGCCTCACCTCCCGCATCTGCCTGGCGAGCGAGCCTTTGCCGTCGCCCCCGGCGGAGCCGGGATCGAGCATCTTGAAGCGTATCCGCGAGAAGGCGCTCTCCAGCTTGTCGATATCGACGGGACCTGAAGGCATCGGGATGGACCGGATGTCCCCGAGCACCGGCCGCAACTCTTTGAGCATAAGAAGCTTACGGTCCTGGTCCGCAGGCATGACGCTCAGGATGCTGTTTACCTTAGAAACACTCGGGAGGCGCTCGACCGCTTTCGTCTGCTTTTCGACCTCATCGAGGGAATGCGCAAAGAGGACGCCGTAAATGCTCGCGTATTTCGACCCCTGGATCAGCCTGTTCTCCCAGATGACCGATTCGGCGCTCTTCGATTGCAGGTGAAGCATGTTCAGGTCGAACTTGAGGCCCCACATAGCCCAGACCGAGAGGGCCGAAACGACGAACGCGAGGCTCAGCAGGAAAAACGTCCGGGGCCGGGTGGTCTTCAAAAGCGGCTTTATCTCCTCGGTCACCGGCTCCCTGACGAGCCCTTTGCGAAAGCGATCGACGAGCATTATCATCGCAGGCAGCAGTCCCATGGTGGCCAGCGTCGCAACCAGAAGTCCTATGCTGCAAATGAGCCCCAGCTCCGAAAGTCCCTTGAAGCTCGTAAGGACGAGGGGGAAAAACGAAAGGGAGGCGCAGATGCCGGCAAGAAAAATGGCGGGGCCTATCTGTTCCATTGTGGCTGAAAGGGCCTGCTTCGTCGAAACGAAGAAGCGCTGCCGCTCTTCGCTGTATCGTGCGAACCAATGGACCCCGTAATCGATGCCGAGGCCGAGGAGCATGGGGGCAAAGGTAACCGAGAGCAGGTTGAGGTGTCCTATAACGATGGTGGTAATGCCGAAAGTGATGCACAGCGCAATGACGAGGACGGCTACCGCGAGGAGCGGCCTTCTTACGCCGCGCCAGAAAACGATAAGGAGTACGGCGAGCCCGACCAGCGACAGCCCGGTCGCGAGCCCTATGTCCTTCATCGCAATCTGTTTTTCGTCTTCGTCGAGCGCCTTCTGGCCGGTCACTCCCGCGTTGACGTCGCGATAGTCCGCCCTTAAGGCGGCCACGGTTTCCCGCAGCGCCTGCAACGGCGGTATGGCAAGGTTGCCGCCTTTGGAGACAGGCTGCACGAAGATAAGCAGGTATTTATTGCCTTCCGTCCAGAAATAGCCTTCCTGGGACTCATCGGTCACACTTTCCCTGAAAAAAGAGTCCCAGGGCGAGCTAAAGGCAGGCACGCCTTCGATCCAGCTTTTCATCTGGCGGAGCGTGCTGATCAGGAAGCCCAAGTCCATCGGGCTTTTGTTCGCCTTGTTGTCCTTGAGGAAGCCCGTGAACAGCTCACCCACCATGCCCGAGGCCATCTCATCGTTGACCTCATGGAAGAGGACGTCCAGGCGGGGCGACTTTGAAAGCTGCGCAATAGAGGACGTATGGTCGCGCAGGTTCTCCCGCAGGTCCGAAAGCTCGTGCTCGCTGAGATAGAGGAGCGCCCAGCGCCTCATTGAAGCGCGGTCCACCCGCGCAAACACCTGGCTGTAGTGCTCGCGGTCCGCCTCCAGTTTTTTCGTGAGCCGGTTGACGAACTCAAGCGTCCTGTGGGCGTCCCGGTTCTCCACTACAACGACGAAGGCCTCCTGGTCGGAGAACCGGTCGGCCATCTTGAGAAGCTGCATCATGCGGTCGCTGGGCGAGATGAGGGAGCGCTGGCTCGTCTCGAAACCGAGATACCCGATTGTAACGGCGACGGAGACTGCGGCGAGGGCGACCCAGAAAACGAGCGTCGCCAGGGGGTGCGCTATCTGGACGGCGACGAGCTTTTGAAGCCATCGCCGTATGTGCCTGTGGTTGCCTACCTTCACCAGTTCCTTACTCCCATCGCGTACTCAAGCTGCGCCATGGACAGGTTGTAATTGAAGAGGGCCTCCAGGTACCTGCCCCTGTTCTGGCCGTACCGCTCGATGCCCCGCAGCAGGTCGTCGGCTGTGCCCGTTCCCATGTCGAAGCTGGTCAGGGCGGCCACTATCCATTTCCTCGACGCTCCGGCTGCCTTATCATACGCCTCCACGGCCACTCTCCATTGCTTCACGTCCTGGTAAGCCTTCATTACCTGGATGGGGATATTGAGCTGCGCGTTGGCTTTGGTGTGGCTAAGGCGCTCGTACTCCGCCCTCTCCTTCTCAACCCGGGCCTTCAGTATACCAAAATCGAAGTGCCAGTTCACTCCCGTCACTACGCCGCCATACGCGTGATTGAAATCGTCCGTGATATAAGGGTTATGCAGCGTCTCGCGCCCCGGCGCGACGGCCACGGACCCCACGGCGGCCGCAAAAAAGGACGGCATCCTGTCCGCCTGGGCTGCTTCGACGAGCGATCTCTGCGCGGCAAGCCCCTTCTCCAACTGCTTGAACTCGGGCCGCTCTGCCAGCGCCTTGCTTACATACGAATCAGGCCCACCAAGCTCCTCCAGCTTGAATTCGAGTCTCTTTTCCGCGGGCTCGAAGTCCTTGCCCGAAGAAAGCCCCAGGAGGCGCTTCAGCGCATAATACGATATATTGGCCCCTTTCTCCGCCTCCGCCCTTCCCCTGATTACGTCCGCCCGGTAGGCATCGACCCTGTACAGCTCGCTCTCCACAACGTTCGCCGAGCCGAGCTTGAGAAGGCGCTCCATGTGCGTCCTCGCCTCGTCGAAAAAGCCGCCCGCTTCCTTTGCGGCCTCTATCCCTGTCTTCGAAAGGACGAGGGCATAATAAAGCTCCCTCACGCGTAGGGCGATCTCGTTGCCCGTCTGCAGCTCCTGGGCCTGGCGCGCGGCAACGCCCTGCTCGGCCGCGTCGCGCCTGTTCGAGATCTTGCCGAACGTATAGATGGGCTGCGTCATCATGACGTTGAGCTTGCCGAAAACACCGATGGACCAGTAGCTCGACGATGGATCGATGATCCGGTTGCCTGCGACCTCCGGCCGCTTGGCGTCATTTACCGGCCCCAACAAGCCGACGGTATCGATCTGCGGGAGAAAGCCCGCCCGCGCCTGGGCAAGATCGCTTTTGGCCGAGGCGGACGCGCTCCGCTTTTCCGCCATCTCGGGGCTGAAGGCAACCGCCATGCGGATCATATCCGTAAGGCCGAGCACCGTTTTCTCCCCGCCGGACTGTGCGCGGGCGGCGCCCGCAAACAAAACGAGAAGTGCGATGCAGCAGGCTGCCGCACCCGGAAGCCGCCACATCCGGCTCACGAAAAACGCTTCTACGTGCGTCTCCATGTGACCTCCTTGTTCTCTTCTCCCTTGCTGCTGATAATCCCGGCTTCGCCGTTGCCCACCAGGGCCCTATCCCTCTTTCTCATCCCTCCGACAAGTACCACGTAGACAGCCAGGCCGGCGCATGCCCAGACAAGCTGCTCCAGACGCAGCGTTATGCCATAAGTAAGCCCCGCGGCCGAATTAAAACCGAGGATGCTGAAGACGATCACCCGCGTCGTCTCCTGCACGCCGAAATCGACCGGCAGAGCAAAGGTGACGAGGTTAAACCAGATGCCCAGACAGACGATTGCCGTAGCGAGCGACATTGACGCCCCTCCGGTAACAAAAGTGAGGAAATAGTAAGCGGGCAGGATGCTCCACGTCAGAGCTGCGACGTGCCATATAACCGATAAAGGCATGTCGTAAGGGCGCAGCCGGTAGTACGCACGCAGCCTCTGGTCGACGTCGGTCGCATGAAGGGCGGCGGTCCGCAGGCCGGCGCCGCCGATACGATGGGCAACTGCCCAACGCACGACTGCCCCCAGCTTGCCGTACTTCTGGACGATAAAGAAACCTATAATGCCGCCGGTGAGCAGGGCCGTGCCTGCGACCAGGGCGGCCCAAAGGCCGCCGGGCAGGACGACCCGGCGGAAGATTACGATTCCGCTTCCCACAACGAAGACGATCTGGCCGAGCGCCTGGGAAAGCTTATCGATTATGACGGCGGAGGCCGCGTCTGCGCCGGTCCGGTTAGTCGACAGAAGGACCCCTTTTGCGACTTCGCCGCCGAAACCTGCGGTGGGGGTAAGGTGATTGATCGACGAGCCGGCAAGGCGGATCGCAAAAATCTTGGCAAAAGAGAGCGATCTGTGGGCGCCCAACAGGCAGCGCCCCCAGCCAATGGTATGGAAGACCTCGGTGACGCCGTCGAGGAGCACGAGGAGCAGAAAGCCCCATCCGAGCATTACCATCCTCTGCCATATCGCAACCGGCCCAATCTTGTAGATAAGGACGGCGAGCAGGGCCACCCCGGACGCTATGGCTATCAGATGGAACTTCTTCAACGTTTGGCTCCCTTGAAGTAAATCAACGGCGCGCCTTCCGGCCGGTGACGGAAAAACAGGTACTTCGAACGGGCGTTGCGAACGAAAGCCGCTCCTCATCGATGCCCGCAGCTTCCGCGTCTTTTAGGCCGCGCCGTGTAACCTCAGATAATCCTCCGCTGCCGCAACATCCTCCGGCCTGTCCACGTCGATCGTCTTTGCGACGGAGACGGCGCACAGCCTGAAACCCGCCTCGGGCAGGAAACAGAGGAATTGCCGCAGCGCGCTTAAGCGGCGCTCCTTCGCCGCTTCCACAAAATCGAAGACCGACGGCTCCAGCCTGTAAAAACCCGCAGTCACGGTGCCCGCCGGACCATCCGTGTGGCCGATCCTGCGTACCACGTGGTCGCGGCCCGCATCCACACGCAGGGGCTTCTCGTCGTCGCTGAAGCGGGTTACGGCCAGCACCCCTTGCGCGGAGCGAAGTGCCGCCGCGCCTGCAAGGAAGCGTTTTAGCGTAAGCGTCCTGAAGACCGTGTCCACCGTGAAAAGGACGAACGGCCCGCCCCGTAGGAGCGGGGCAAGCGCAATCAGGCTCTCCAGGGAGTTGTCCGTCGTCTTCTTTATCAGCTCGAAATCGAGCGGCCACTTCTGTGAGAGCAGGTACGCCTCGGTCTGAGGGCTCCGCTCGTTGATGATGCAGCACATGGAGGTGATCCCGGCATTGTGGGCCACGCGTATGAGCCTGCCGATCATCGGCTCTCCGCAGATGGGCACCATCGGCTTCGGGACGGAGAACCCCGGAGCGAGGCGCTCCCCGAACCCTGCCGAGATGATGCCCGCCCTCATAACGCCAGGGCCTCCAGCTCTGAAAGCCTCGTTATGATCGCGTCTATGGGCGGCGCATTCTCCGGCATGCGGGGGGCCGGCCCCTTGAGCCAGATCGTCTTCATCCCGATTCCTGCGGCCGGCACCATGTCGCGCTCGTATGAATCCCCGATGAAGACCGCCTGTTCGGGCCTTAAATCGAGCTTCTCGAGGGCAAGCATGAAGATGCGGGGGTCCGGCTTGCTGACTCCCACGCGGCCGGAATCGATGACTACGTCGAAGGCGTTCGACAGCCCCGCATCATCGAGGATGACCTCCAGATTGCCGAAAAAATTGGAGACTATCCCGGTGCGGAAACGGCCCCTCACCGTCCGGAAAAGACCCGTCCGCAAAGACAGGATGTGCTCGGAGCGCCCGCAAAACAAGCCCGCAAGCCGCCTGTGCATGGCCGCATCGTCAAAGCCGAGCGCCGCAAATTGATGGCCGACGTGCCGGTCGAGCAGGGTGCGCAGACCTGCCGCCGGTAGCCCTGCGTCAGCGTGGCACGCGGCATCGGCCACGTAAAAAGCGCGCTTGATATCGTCCCTGTGGAACTTGAGCCCTTCGTGCTCGTAGAGCTCGAAGAACCTGTCAAGCCAATGTTCTCCGTCGGAATCGATAGTCCCCCCAAAATCAAAAAGGAGGGCCTCGCATCCACGGAACCTTTTGGAGTCCATGATGCCCCTCGTCATAAATCCGTTTTCAGTGGATACCCCTAAATCCCTCGCGCGCGCCCACCTCCGGCAGGTGAAGGCGGAGGGACCTGCCCGGCTGTTTTTCCTCGCACGAACCTTGTATAAACTCCTCGACGGCGAGATACGCCTCGTCGTCCGGCAATTGCACGGGCGGGTGCTTCATGAAGAAGGCCGCGGGACCCTGCAGGACACCCGATATCCCACGGTCGAGGGCCAGCTTGCAGCACCGGATGGCGTCGATGACTATGCCCGCGGAATTGGGCGAATCTTCTACGGACAGGCGCAATTCAATATTGAACGGGACGCCGCCGAACATCTTTCCTTCGACCCGGATGAAACAGACTTTATTGTCTTTCTGCCATGGGACGTAGTCGCTCGGACCTACGTGGATGTTCATGTCGTCCAGGCGCTCGGCCGCGATAGACTGTACGGCCTCGGTCTTGGACGTCTTTTTCGAGGCGAGCCTTTCGCGGTTGAGCATGTTCAGGAAATCGGTGTTCCCGCCGGTATTGATCTGGTAGGTGCGCTCGAGCTTGACGCCCCTCTTCCTGAAAAGGTCGACCAGGGTCCGGTGGACAATCGTAGCGCCGAGCTGCGATTTTATATCGTCCCCGATCAGGGGAAGCCCCTTGGCTTCGAAGCGGGCCGCCCATGCGGGGTCGCTCGCGATGAAAACCGGGATGTTGTTGACGAGCGCGCAGCCTGCGTCGAGGGCGCATTCCACGTAGAACCGCGCCGCTTGCTCGGACCCGACGGGCAGGTAGTCGAGCAATATCTCTACCCCTGCGTCCCGCAAGGCCGCAGTCACTTCTTTTTTATCCGGCTCTTTTTCGTCCGAAACCAAAAAGGTGCACGCTTCGGGATAGTCGCCCATGTGGCCCGAGCAGCCGTCGAGGACAGCCCCCATCCTGACGCGCGTGCCCGTCGGCGTTACGTCCCTGCAGAAGGCAGTCGTGCAGTTCGGCTTCTCGAAGATCGCCTCGGAGACGTCCTTGCCCACCTTGCGCCTGTCGATGTCGAAAGCGGCAACTATCTCTATATCGCCCGGCGCGTACCCGCCTATCTCCCGGTGCATAAGGCCGATCTCTTCCGCTTCTTCCGTTTTCTTATAATAATTGATTCCCTGCACGAGCGAGCTGCAGCAGTTTCCGACGCCGACTACACCGATTCTGATCGGATGCATTCCTACTAACATATGGGAATCGGGCCGAATTGTCAAGTGTTTCCGCCGTCTGCGGGGGTGCGCGAGGGGTGAAGCAAGACCTGGCGGCGGACCCGAAAGATGCGTCTTACCGCCTTGGATTTCGCTCGCTTTACCTCATCGCTATGCGCCGCTACCCTTCCGCCTTTATCTCTATTTTTTTCGTCTGCTCGATAGCCCGGGGCGACTTCGGCAGCACTATGCTGAGCACCCCGTTCTTGAATGTTGCCTCCACCTTGTCCGGCTGGACTTCCGTCGGCAGCGAAACGGAACGCCTGAACGTGCCGTAGCTGCGCTCGCTGTAACGCACGTCCCTGCCCGCATCGAAGCGCTCCCATTTTTTCTCACCGCTGATAGTTATCGAGTTGCCGCCCGACAGCGTTATGTCGATGTCCTCAGGGCTCATGCCCGGCACTTCCGCGTTTATGCGGACCTGTTTCTCCTCGTCGATCACATCCACGCTGGGCATGAACTCCTGCGTCCGCCACTCCAAGGGCCGCAGCCGCAGCATGGGCCATTCCTGGAAGAGATCGTCCATCCACCGGTCCATCATATCCCGCATTACGGATAAGGACGGCGCGCCCTGGTTCCGCCTGACCGGCACGCCCTCCTCTTTCCTGGTCACCTGTTCAGCCATGAAGCACCTCCATCTTACCGAGAGATAGACCTAACGTAATGCAGAGATAAAACCGTTTCAATATGCAGCCGCGACACCCTTGCAAACAAAGGATAAAACGCAGAATCTTGTTGACAATAGGGGCATTATAGCCTAATGTAGAAATAAGGCGGTGTAGCTCAGACGGTTAGAGCATGCGGCTCATATCCGCAGTGTCCGGGGTTCAATTCCCTGCACCGCCATATTGAAAGCGAAAGGTCTTTACTCGCCCAATTCTTCAGGAGGATGCAGGCAATGACCAAAGCGGAGTTGATCGCCAGTGTTGCAGCAGAGGCCGGATTAAAGAAATCGGTGGCCGAAAAAATCCTTACCGCGCTCACGGACTGCATTGAAAAAGCATTGCAGAGCGGGGATAAGGTCACGCTGACCGGTTTCGGCACGTTCCAGTGCACGCGACGTGCCCCGAGGACGGGCAGGAACCCGAGGACGGGCAAAGAGATCGAGATACCTGGATGCAGCATCCCTAAATTCAAGCCCGGCAACAAACTGAAGGAGGCGTTGAAATAGTGGCCGCGAAAAGCAAAGAGGTTCTTTGGGTCCCTCTACTCATCATGTTGGCAGTTGCGCTCCTCTTGCCGCATTACGCGATGGGGGCGGAAAAAAAGGCAAAACGGCCGGCTGCCAAGCCTGCCCAGTCGGAGACCGTGGCCGCTGCGACGGTTAACGACGCCAACCTGAACGACTCCCTGCGGACCGCCGAGGACCAGGTAAAAAAGGGGAGGGCCGAAGACGCGCTCCGGATACTCCTCGCGGTGCACGGCTACGCGTCGGACAGCCTGAAGTTCCTGGCTTGCGCCGGAGAGGCATACGAAAAGGCGCGCAACAACCCGAACCTAGCGCAGGACAAGAAGGAAACGCTCTACCTGAAACAGCAGAGGATAAGCTCGCTCGTCGACCGGTATACCAAGGTCAGGGGGGAAGCCTCCTATGACCTGGGCGTCGTCTATGCGAAGAAAGGGGACCAGGCACAGGCAAGGAAATACCTCGTGGAAGCCTGCCGGACAGTGCCTTTTTCGACCGACCCGGCCTCACTCTGGATGAAATCGAAAGACATTTTTCTCAAGATCTCCAACCTGGACGGGGAGTTCTAAAACCCAAACAACTGAGTATACGTGCGCCCTCTACGTCTCGTCGCGATGGAGCCGCTTCAGCGCAAGGCCGAAGGTATATTCATACAGGTGAAGCCCCTTGCTGACCGCCACTATAGACCCGTCGCCCACGCCTATCTCATGGCACATGTATTCCTTTAGCAACTGGATAGCAGCAAGGTTCGACGGAAAGCCCGCCCAAAGGTCCCAGCTCCTGAAATAAAGGACAAAATTGAGCCGGTCATCCGCCAGGCGCGTATCGATCAGCCGCAGGCACGGAGGGTCTTCGAGAGTTATGTCCTGCGGCATGCCGACCTCCATGATCGCCTGGTTGGTGCCCCGTCCTTTGCGGTAAATATCTATCACCTGCTGGACCGGGTTGATCCCGAAGGAATACTCCTTTCCATCTATCGACACTTTGGGGTTGGTCAGCCTCTCTCCGTATGTATAGACCTCGTTTTCCTGCTTCCTGTCCGTCATCAGGTACTGGAGGTAGTCTTCGACATATTCCATGCTCGTCGGCGCCGGTATGCCCAACCCGGCAGGTATATCGGGTATCAGCGGCCTTGTCCCGGGGTGGGCTATATGGACCACGACGAGGTCGAACTCCCGCCTTTTGACCCCTTCGAAAGAGCCCCTTTCCACCTCGTACTCGTGGACGCCGCCTTCCTCGAAAATCCCGTACACGCACTGGAACCAGGCATCGGGCAGGTCCCGCGCCTTTATGACAACCGGCTGCATCATGATCGAAAACCCCCCTCTCCGAAAAATGTTTGAGACATTATAACCGAAAACGGCCTGCGACAAGAATAAGCGTCAGGGGCCTTTCGCCGGGTGCGGGAACACGCTCCTGATGTCCGATAGGGCCAGCCCGTTCCCCGTGGCTTTCAAAACGTACGCCTTCAGCGGCTCTATATAGCGCTTCCTGTATTGCCCGCCGAGAAGCTCCACTTTCGCGCTTTCATCCGAAAAATCGAGGGCGTACATGCCTTTTTCATCGAATTTTATCTGCGCGGACTCATAGACGTCGATGCTGCCGTCTCTGTACCAGAATCGCGGGCCGTATTCACCGGCGAAGGCGCTCGTATCGACCCCGTCGAAAATCAGGACCGACCCGTGAGGCAGCACCGGCAGGCGCCCCATCAGGTCCCGCCGCAACTCATCCGCTTCAAGGGCCCGCTTTACGGAGTCTTGCTGCCTGTGCCGGAATATATTATCCGACTGGTATATCGACGCGCCTGCGACAGCAATGATCACGAACGCGGCAACGATGTCCAGCCGGACGGTCTTTATGCCTGACCCGCTCTCGAAAAGCAAAAAACTGAGCGCCAGAAATGCGGGCAGGGCATAAACGCTGTAGTACGCATACCGATGGTTCGCGAGCATCATGGGGGGTACGAGGGCAAAAAAGACCCACAGGGCAAAGAAAAGCACGGTCGCAGCAACGTCATGATCCTTCCTGTTGAAGAGCGCGCTTTTCAGGCACAGAAGGAGGTAGAGGCCGACCGCCAGGAAGAAGGCGATGAATGCGGGCTCCCGTATCTTGAAGAAAGGCAGGAACGTCCTGAGCATCCACGCAGGATACGCATACAGACCTATGAGCACGTGAGCGCCGACCGGCTTCACCAGGTAAGGGTGCGCGGCAGGGAAATTGGTGAAGAATATGCCTGCGGCGACTTTCGGAAGGAAGCTAAGGCCCATTATGAGGACGAAAAGGATGCCAGCCGCAATTTCGCTTCTGTTCCGGCGCGCTTCTTCCCGGTCTTTTGGCGCTGCGTAAATGAAGCGGTGTGAAAGAAGGATTGCGGGCAGTATAATGCCCGATTCCTTCGACAGGACGCTGCACGCAAAAAAAGCAACGCTTAAGAAAAGCCTTCCGTGCAGGTAAGACAGAAAAGATAGAAAGAAGAAGAATGCGCACAGCAAATCATAAGAACCGACCATCCACAGCAGCGGGTCCAGGTTGACCGAAAGGGAAACGGCGTAAAGCAGGGAGACGACGCAGGCGATCCTATCGTTGCTCGTTATCTTTCTCATTATCAGAGCGACCATTACCGCGTTGAGGAAATGGATCGAGAGCGCCGCGATGTGAAACGCAACGGGCTCGGCCCCGAAGAAACGGTACATGGCGAGCATGTACAACTGGGACAATGGCCTGTAGAAAAGCTTCCCTTTGAAGGAAAGGATCGCGCGTATCACGGAGGAGGGGCCGGCCGCGCTGAAGTCGTAAAGCCATCCCCAATCGTCCTGATAAAAGGGAATGGCCGCGCAACGCCAGTAGACCAGGCCCGTGGCGAGCGCGAGAAGGGCGAGGAACGCCGGCAAGGGATATTTCGGGCGCATAGCAATCGAACCGCTGTTAGAGACACTCCCGTAAGAGCTTCTCATGGATATCGGTTATTCGTTCGCCTTCAGGCTCTCGATATAACCTCCGCGCATCTTACCGCCCGTCCTTCGGATTTGTCAAGCGCGGCCGGAGGATGTCGTCAAAACGACGGCCGCGGAAGGAAATTTAGCAGGGTTGTAACCGACAGCCGAAAATAGTATGATAAGGCAAATCTAACGCGGAAGGGACTATGTTCGTAGAACAGATGGAAGTTGGAGGTTTCTCGGTCTTCGCTTACCTGGTAGGCTCGGAAAGCACAGGGGAGGCGCTCGTCATCGACCCTGCCGGCGACCAGGAGATGATCGTAAAGACGGCCGACAAGAAGAAGCTGAAGATAAAGTACATCGTTAATACCCACTTCCACATCGACCACATCATGGGCAACCGGAAAATGAAAGACCTGACCGGCGCCAGGATAATCATTCACGAGGCGGAAGCCGCTTATCTCGCCAACCAATCGAGCCGCACGATAAGCATGTTCGGGGCGGAGCAGTCTCCGGCTGCTGACGAGACGGTCAAGGAAAACGACCTGATAACCGTGGGCGACGTCTCGCTGAAGGTCATCCACACGCCGGGCCATTCGCCCGGCAGCATCTGCCTTTATACGGAAGGTCTCGTCTTCACCGGCGACACCCTTTTTGTCAATGCCGTAGGGCGGACCGACCTCGAGGGCGGTTCCTGGCAGACGCTCGTGAATTCTATCCGTACCAAGCTTTTCGTCCTGCCCGATACGACCGTGGTCCTTCCTGGACACAACTATGGAGAATACCCAAAAAGCACCATTGGAATGGAGAAGGTCAACAACCCTTATGTCGGTTCGCGCGGTTAGCAGCAAACTTCTACTCCCGCTCCTTACGCTTTTCCTCCTCTTTTCGTGCCAGACCGCCCAGCCAGGCAAGGTAGCAGCGCCCGGCCCCGCGAAGGCGGCGGTGAAAAAGGAACCGGTAATCGCCCTCGTCCTCGGCGGCGGGGGCGCGAAAGGCTTCGCCCACGTTGGCGTGCTGCGCGTCCTGGAGCAGGAAAAGATACCGATCAGCATGATAATCGGCACGAGCGTCGGCAGCCTCATCGGCGGCCTTTACGCTGCGAACCCGGACAGCTTCCAGCTCGAATGGACCGCCTTCAAGATAGACCGCAGCGACATATTCGATTTCTCGATAGCTTATTCGAAGATGGGGCCTGTGCAGGGAAACCGCATTGAGGCATTTGTCGACCAGAACGCCAAGGTCAAGCGGGTGGAAGACACGAAGATACCCTTCATACCCGTTGCCACCGATCTCAACACGGGCGAGACCCTGACGCTCGAAAAAGGCTCCCTTGCGAAGGCCATCCATGCTTCGGCCGCCATACCGGGCATCTTCGTGCCTGTCTCCTTCGGCAGCAGGACACTCGTGGACGGCGGAGTCACGGACAACTGCGCCTGCGACATCGCCAGGGCCAGGGGCGCAGACATAGTGATCGCGGTGAGCCTGCAGAAGGACGTCAGGAACTACAAGATCGACTCGCTCATCGATATCATCGCCCAGTCGATCGATATCATGATGCGCGAGTCGAGTAAAGTGAAGCTGGGCTCGGCCGATGTCCTGATAGAGCCTGACACGAAGGGCGGCTCGACCTTCGACTTCGGCAGGAAGAAGGAGATGATGGACGAGGGCATCAAGGCGGCAAGGCAGGCGATGCCGCGTATCAGGGAGTTGATCGAGAGCAAGCGGTAAATCCGGCAGTTATGCCAGAACCACTAGTTCCGCCCGCCAGCCCGGCAGCCACAGGTAATAGAAACCAGGCTCCAGCGGCGGCATGATCGCCGGCAGGTTTATATCTATCAGCGGCGAGAACAGGGTCCCCGCACTGGCGGCGGTATTGTAAAGGGTGTCGTCCGGGTATTTTGAGCGCCTGTAAACGATTACCTTGGCATCCTCGGTAAGCCCGGCTAGCTTTTTCGCCTCCTTCACGCTATCCGGTACATAGCCTATCGAATCGATAAGTCCTAACTTCAGCGCCTCATCCGCCGAGTAAATGCGGGCCGTTGCGATTTTTTGCAGGTTCTCAGCGCCGATCTTTCTATTCCTGCCCACGAGGTCGATGAATTTCCTGCCCATCTCATCGGTGAGGTCCTGGAGTATTTTCCGCTCCTCGGGCGTCGAAGGCCGGAAGGGAGAGCCCATGTCCTTCTCGCTGCCCGACTTGCTCACGTCCACCGCAACGCCGATCTTGTCCATAAGGCCCGACACCTTCGGCGTAATCAGGATAACGCCGACAGAGCCGGTAATGGTGGTGGGGTGCGCTATGATGCGGTCCGCAGCGAGCGACATATAGTAGCCGCCCGATGCGGCGAGGTCTGTGAACAGGGCGACGACTTTCGCGCCCGTCTTCTCCTTGAAATCGACGATCTCCTTATAGATCATGTCGCTCGCCGTCATCGAGCCGCCAGGCGAGTTGACCTCGAAGATCACGGCCTTCACCTCTTTGTCTTTTTCGGCCAGGCGCAGCCTGGAGACAACCTCCTCGACCGTGCTCGCCCTCCCGCTGAACTTGCTACCCGGTTTGTCCGATATAAATCCTGCCACCGGGATAACAAGCACCTTCTCCTTCTCTTTCCCTTCGATCGTATATTCCTTGAGCGGCTCTCCCGTTGGCCCCCCGATCTGTACCTTTACCCTGAAGCAGGAGGTGGAGAGAAACGCGACTGCAAGGACCAGTATCGCAAAAGCCGGGAACCTGATTTTCATGGGGTTATCCTTTCGGCCGAAGGGCCTTTTCAATTGTCGCCTGTTCGGAATGCGCTGTCAAGCAAAACATGCTATGCGAAGCTGCGCCCGGCTTTCTTTTGTCCCGTCATCGTGGTAAAAAATAAGGCCTGGGCGGATCGGGTGCGCCTTAAGAGGAGAGCGTTACGGAAGGGAAAATAGGGCCAATAAGCATAGTCGGCGCGGGGGCGGTGGGCGGCGCTATAGCGTCCATGCTGCACGACGCCGGCGAATCGGTCTCTATCCTTGCGGCCGGCCGGCGGCGGGCACGCCTCGCAGACGATGGCCTGATCGTCAACGGAAGACGCTACGACATACCCTTGACCGACCCCGACGCGCCTTGGGGACCGGCCGATTTCGTCATAGTCGCAGTGAAGCAACACGACCTCGACGCGGCCATCGACCAAATGGGCCGAATCGTAGGCACGGGGACTCTCGTCATGTCGCTCATGAACGGCGTGGACAGCGAGGAGCGGATAGGGGCGGCCCGTGGGGACGCTCATGTCCTCCCCGCAGTCATCGTAGGCATAGACGCGCTCCGGGCAGGAAACAGCATCACTTATACAAGCAGGGGGAAGATATTTTTCGGGGAGGCGGCAGGCTGTGACGCGAGGGCCGTCGGGCGCGTCAGCGCATTGTTTAGCCGCGCAGCCGTCCCCTACGAGATACACGCCGACATAAAGCGCACGATCTGGTGGAAATTCATGATAAACGTAGGCATCAACCAGGCATCCGCCGCTCTCCGGGCAGATTACGGAGTCTTCCAGAGACAGGGCGAGGCGCGCTCGCTCATGGACGCTGCCATGCGGGAGGCCATAGCCGTTGCGGAGAAAATGGGCGTCTCCCTCACCGAGGCGGACATTGCCGATTGGTACAAAGTGCTCGACGGCCTGAGGCCGGACGGCAAGACATCGATGCTTCAGGACGTAGAGGCGCGCAGGAAGACCGAAGTGGAGATGCTGGCAGGCAAGGCGATAGAGCTGGGCAGGCGCTTCGGTATCTCAACACCGGTAAACGAAAAACTGTTCGAAATTATCAGGAAGATCGAGTCGTCGTACGTGCAGAAGGGAAGGCAGGCGCCTGCCCCTGAAAGACCCTAATCCCCGCGCGTCTTATCGACCGTGCAGTCCAGCCCGCCCTGAAAAAGCTTCACCCGCACCCGGTCCCCGGCCGCCACTTGCGTTGCCTCCCTCACTACAGCGTAAGTGTCCGCCCGCACCGTGATGCTGTAGCCCCTTTTCAGAATATTATCCGGATTCAGGTCCATGAGCCGCTGGCTGCATGAGGCCAGCCGCACTTTGGCGTCGCTGTAAACCGCCGAAAACGCGTTCTGCAGGCTGTTGGAAAGCTCGTCCAGGTACATCTTATGGTGAAGAAGAATGGCCCTCTGTTCTTTCAGGGCGGCCGCATCCCGCGAAAGAATGAGCCTCGAACCCTGAAGCCGCTGCGCCATAAGGCCGACGAGCCGCTCGCGCACGGATTGAAGCGTAGCGGCCAGCTCCCGTCTGTCCCGCACGACCATATCCGCGGCGGCTGTGGGGGTCGGCGCCCTCACGTCCGCCACAAAATCGGCTATGGTGAAATCGATCTCGTGGCCTATCCCTGAGACGATGGGTATCCGGGAGGCGCAGATGGCGCGTGCCACCGCCTCTTCGTTGAAGCAGGCAAGGTCTTCCAGGGAACCCCCGCCCCGCCCGAGGATGATGACGTCGACGTCACGCTCGCGGTTGAAATACTCGATGCCCTCGACTACCTCCCCGCACGCCAGGTCGCCCTGCACCCTCACCGGGTATATCCGCACGGCCATGTTCTCGAACTTGCCGTAAATGATCTTGAGCATGTCCCTTACGGCCGCACCAGAGGGCGACGTGACTATGCCTATCCTTTTCGGCAGAAAAGGGAGCGGCCGCTTACCTGCCGCGTCGAAGAGTCCCTCGTGGAAGAGCTTCTCCTTGAGCATCTCGAACCTGATCTGCAGCAGCCCCAGGCCTTTTGCCTCTATCCCGTCCGCGAGGAGGCGGTACTCGCCTCTTTTTTCGTAGACGTCGATGCGCCCCTTGCAGATGACCGCCGTCCCGTCCTTTATGACGTCTACGCGGCATTTCCCCTCGTAGTTGAACATGACCGCTTTCATGCTGCACGAGTCGTCTTTGAGGGTAAAATAGAGGTGGCCCGAAGGGTAGATTTTGAAGTTGGAGATCTCGCCCTCAACGATCACATCACGGAACTGTCTGTAAATGCAATCGCGGATGCGCGACGTAAGCTGGGAAACGGTCAGGACATTGACCGGCAATTCCAAGGGGTATCTCATCTACTTCTTGAAATACTCCGAGACGATCTTCATGGCGCAGAATTCGCCGCACATGCTGCAAACGTCTCCGTGGAGGCTTCTCTCTTTCCTGAAATCGATGATCTTCTGTGGGTCCATCGCGGTCTTTATCTGGCCTTCCCAGTCGAGTGCCTTGCGGTAGATGGACATCTGCCGGTTCCGCTCCCAGGCGTCACTGCGGCCCCGCGCCAGGTCGGCCGCGTGGGCGGCTATCCTCGCTACGATGACCCCTTCCCTCACGTCCGCTATGGTGGGCAGGCCGAGGTGCTCGGACGGCGTCACGTAACAGATAAAGTCGGCCCCGTGAAAACCGGCAAGCGCCCCGCCTATCGCGGCCGTTATATGGTCGTACCCCGGTGCGATGTCCGTGACGATAGGGCCGAGCACGTAAAACGGCGCCCCTTTGCACACCCTCTTTTCGAGGAGTATGTTCGTCTCGATCTGATTGAGCGGCACGTGGCCGGGACCTTCGATCATTACCTGCACGCCGTTCTTCTGTGCTTCTTCGCAAAGCTCCCCCAAAAGCAGCAGCTCCTGCACCTGCGTCCTGTCGGTAGCGTCGGCCAGGCAGCCCGGCCGCAGGCCGTCGCCGAGGCTCAGCGTCATGTCGTATTTCTTCGCGATGGAGACAAGGCGGTCGTAGTGCTCGTAGAGGGGGTTCTCTTTTTCATTCACGATCATCCATTCCGTCAGGAAAGCGCCGCCCCTGCTTACGATGTCCGTGACCCTGCCCTGTTTTTTAAGCCTCTCCAGCACACTCCTGGTCACGCCCGCATGGACGGTGATGAAATCGACGCCGTCCTCTCCATGTTTCTCGATGACCTCGAACAGGTCGTCCGGCTCCATCCTGGTGATGCTTTTCTTCCTGGCCACCGCCTCTACCGCCGCCTGGTAGATAGGGACGGTCCCTATGGGCACGGTGGCGTGGGACATAACGATCTTCCGTATCTCGTCGAGATTTCCGCCCGTGGAGAGGTCCATGATCGCATCCGCCCCCGCGGCTTCAGCCGTGCGAAGCTTTTCGATCTCGTCCTCCACGTTTACCCTTTCGGGCGAGGTGCCTATATTGGCGTTGACCTTTATCGAAAGGCCCTCTCCCACACCCCTCGGGACAGAATTCTTCCGCCTGTTATTCAGAAGCACGATCGCTTTGCCCGAAGCCACGAGCTCGCGCAGGTCTTCCGCCTCCACGCCCTCGCGGGCCGCGACGCCCCTTAATGCGTCCGTGATCTTCCCTATCCGGGCCTCGACCAGTTGGTTGCTCATAGCATCATCTCCATTTTTTTTATCAGTTCCTCAGGGTCCCTCGCAAAAAGCCTGACAATCGGCTCTTTGCCGACGTCCCCTTTATCGTAAATGATATCGGGCGGTCCTTCCGCCTTCGCGAGGGCCGCCTCCACGAGAAAATCGAGGCTCTTGCCCTCTTTAACCTTCAGGGACTCGGGCTCCTTCTGCCTGTCCCAGAAAATGGCGGACAAGCCGCGCCCGCGCGCCTTTGCAAGGACGGCCTCGCCGTACTTGATATCGACAGCAGCGCGCCGGTCGGGATAGCGCCTCATGTACGTCAGGCAGAGACGGGCCACGTGCGACGACGCCCCGAACTCCGGCGCCCCTTTGAAGTAAAGCTTCCCGTTGTGCACGCCTATCCGTCCGGGAAAGGCGGCGACGTCGGCCGTCGTGGCCGCACCCCGCAGGGCATAGCCCATATTCATCTGGACGGCGGGGACAAGGTCGGCGACGTCGAGCACTGCGAGGCGTGCTGCCGCCTCGTTCATCGCCCGGATGACGGCCCATCTCTGGGCGTCCATACCCGCGACGCAGCCTGGGTCCGCATAGTAATAGGCGCCCTCGGCAGGCTGGTATGCTTCGCAAAAAAGCCTGTCAAGGAGCCGCTCGGTTTCTAAAAACGCCTCTCTTACGGGGTAGTCCAGGGCCATGTGGCAGAGGAGTGCGGCAGAGAAAAGGCAGCCCGTCCCATGGACGTTTTTATCGACCCTTTTTCTCCCGTACGCCGTTACCGCCCCGCCGTCGGAAAGGATGTCTACCGGGTCGCCGGAAGCGTGGCCGCCTTTAAGCACCACGTGCTTCGCGCCTTTTGCGCAGAGGGCGGCGGCGGCCTTCTCCATCGCGGCTGTATCGCCGATCCGGCTGCCTGTGAGGATTTGCGCCTCTTCTATGTTGGGCGTAAGCGACGGCCCGAGCGGCAGGAGCCGGCCGGCGAGTGCGGCCAACCCGTCGTCCGTCGTCAGCCTTACACCGTTCTTTGCGGCAAGCACGGGGTCGAGCACGAAGGGGACATCCCCGAGGGACGCCACGAGGTCGGCCACTTTTTCGACATAGGGAGCGTCCGGCAGGACCCCGACCTTGATGCCCGAAATGGGGAAAGCGTTCTTTGCAGCTTCAACCATCTCCGAGAATACCCCGACCGGCACCGGCTCGACGCGCTTTACGCCTTCGGGCCCCTGAACGACGTAAGCCGTCGGAACGGAGAGGCCGTGCAGGCCGAGGGAAGCAAAGACTTCCAGGTCTTTCGTTATACCCGCCCCGTGAGACAGGTCGTGGCCGGCGATGGTTAGAACGTATCTCATCGAATCTCTTTGCAAAAAGTTTGTTTGTCCCCGTCGTCTTCGTGAGTTTTAGCCGTGGGGAATGGCTCTAATATAGCACTTTTCCGGCTTGAAATATAGCTGAGAATCCGCCGGGCGGCACCAGGTAAAGGGATCGGAACCGGGCGGGTAAGACCTGGGAGGAACGGTCCTCTATGAGCGGATCATGACGAGGAGCATCTTCAAGGGGTCCACCGCCTTTATCGCGTGTTGCCTCTGTGCAGGTATGACAATCATCTCGCCCGTGTCGAGGACGTGCCTCTTGTCCTCTATGGCGATCTCGGCTCGTCCTTCCACTACGTAGGCAAAGGCATCGAAGGGAGAGCTGTGAGGGTTTAATCCCTGTCCCCGGTCGAAGGCGAACAGACTTATCGTGCCCGCCTGCCTGCTCGTGATCTCCCTGCTCACTATCGAGTCCTTCTGATAATCGACCAGGCTGGCCAGCCTTTCCCGCACGCCTGTCTCGCCTGCCTTCATGAGAGGCCCCCCTTTTGGAATAATAAAACGATGCCTACATTATTTTATACTAACCATGCGCAAGCGGCTGCGCAACATTGGAGGCGACGGATAAGGGCCGTCAACAGGGCAGATTTTCGAGTTTTTCTTGACTCCCCCTGTCTTATCTGGTATTGTGAGGCGATGAACCGGCAGGAAGTCAAAGATATCTATTCAAGGTATTCCTCTTTCTACGACCGCATTTTTTCTCATTTTTTTTTTCCAAGGATAAGACTCGGCATCGATAGATCGCCTATAGGCAAAGGCGACCGGATTATCGAGGTGGGCATCGGAACGGGGCTCTCACTACCGCTCTATCCCAGCGGCTGCGAGATCGTAGGGATCGACGTCACGAGAAAAATGCTCGAAAAGGCCCAGAAAAAGAAGGCGAAGCAGAAGCTCGACCACGTTGATCTCTTCGAGATGGACGCGGAGAACATGACGTTCAACGACAACAGCTTCGACCACGCAGTCGCCGCTTTCGTCGTCACCGTCGTCCCCAACCCGGAAAAGATGGTCTCGGAGATGAAGCGGGTGACGAAGCCGGGCGGCAGCATCGTAATCCTCAACCATTTTTGCAGCAAGAACTCCTTCCTTCACAAGATTGAAGACATATTCTCCCCGCTGTGCGAGAAGTGGGGGTGGAGGTCGGACGTCACCCTCGATTTGCTCTCGAACCATTGCAATCTCCAGATAAGCCAGGTGTTGAAGAAGAACAAGCTGGACCCCTGGTCCATAATCATAGCCACCAACAATAAATGAGATGAAGATAGCGGGCGTACAGTTTGCGTGTTCGGACGACAAGGAGAAGAACACGGAAAAAGCCTGCAAGATGATGGACATGGCGACCGGGGAGGGGGCGAAGATCGTCTGCTTCCAGGAGCTTTTCAACCTGTACTGGTTCCCGAGGAGCAGAGACAAAGGCGCATTCGCCCTCGCCGAGAAGATCACGGGCCCGACGGTATCGCGCATGAGGGAGAAGGCCGCCGGTGCCGGCTCGGTGGTCGTCCTGCCGTTCTTCGAGAAAGAAGGCAAAACTTTTTATAATAGCTGCGCGGTCATCGACGCGGACGGAGAAGTGGCAGGCGTATACCGCAAGATCCATGTCCCGGATATTCCGTTGTGGGAAGAGAAATTTTATTTTTCCACGGGTAACCTGGGCTTTCCCGTGTTTTCGACGCGCCACGGCCGCATCGGCGTCCAGATATCGTGGGACAATCTCATCCCGGAGTGCGCCAGGGTCCTGAGCCTCAAGGGCGCGGACATCATTTTCGCGCCGACCGCCTGCTCCTTCAAGTCGCAGCACATCTGGCAGACCGTCATAACTAGCAACGCCATCACGAACGCCTGTTTTGTCATGCGCGTCAACAGGGTGGGGAGCGAGGAAAGCCATGATTTTTACGGCATGAGCTTCAGCGCAAGCCCGGAAGGCGAGATGATAAGCGGGCCGACGGGCAGGGCCGACGGGATCATGCTTGCGGACGTGGACCAGGTACGGTTGGCCGAGATAAGGCGGGAATGGCCTATCATCAGGGAAAGGCGCCCGGCCCTTTACACCGAGATATGTAAGGAATAACGAAACCCGCACCGAGACTGCCCAGGGGCCTTATGCGAAGGCGGGCAACCAGGCTGCCGCCCGAAAAACGGCCCCTTCAGGAACTTTTCCGGCTAAGGGAACGGACTAAAGAAGGAGAAAACCCATGATAAGAAAGCGGATTGCAGAATTGCTCGCCCGGTCTATCGAGCGCTGCAAGAGCGAGGGCCTTCTTCCCGCTGACATAGAGATCGAGCCTTCCATCGAGATGCCGAGGGAGAAAGGGCACGGCGATTATGCAGCCCCTATCGCCTTTCTCCTTGCGAAAAAAGCGCGGAAAAACCCGGAGGCTATCGCGCGCTGCCTTGTCGAGCGCATGGACGCCGGCGATTTGTGCACCACCGTGGAGGTTGCTGCCAAAGGCTTCATCAACTTCCACGTGGCAGACCGGGCGTTCCGCCAGGAGCTGGCGGATATACTCCGGCTGGGCCTCGACCCGTTCTTTTCAGATGTCGGCACCCGAAACAAAGTCATCCTGGAGTTCGTGAGCGCGAACCCGACGGGTCCGCTCCATATAGGGCACGGTAGGGGCGCGGCAGTCGGCGACGTACTGGCGAGCATACTCTCGAGGTCCGGATACCAGGTAAGCCGGGAGTATTATGTAAACGACGCGGGCAGGCAGATCGAGACCCTGGGACGGTCCGTCTACCTCAGGTGGAAGGAGCTTCAGGGGGGAAAGGTTGAGTACCCTAAAGACCTCTACCAGGGCGACTACGTCAGGGACATCGCGGCCATGCTCCTGCCCGATGCGGCCGGGGTGCCGGCGGGGGAGGATGAGGCGGTTGCCTTCATGGCCCGGTTCGCAGCGGACCTCGTGCTCTACGGCATAAAGCAAGACCTTGAGAGCTTCGGCGTATTCTTCGACAACTATTACAGGGAGAGCGGCCTTTTTGAAAGCGGCGCCGTGGAAGCGACCATCGATGAGTTGAAGGGGCGCGGGTGGCTCAAGGATGAGGAGGGGGCCCTCTGGTTCAAAACGTCGGAGCTGGGCGACGAGAAAGACCGCGTCCTGATAAAATCGGGCGGCGAAAAGACGTACTTTGCGTCCGACATGGCCTATCACAGGGATAAATTCGGCCGCGGCTTCGATGCGGCGATCGACATATGGGGGTCGGACCATCACGGCTACATTGAGCGGATGAAGGCGTCGCTGGAGGCGCTCGGCATCAGCAGGGACCGTCTCAAGGTGATCCTCATCCAGTTCGTTACGCTCCTGAAAGACGGTAAGCCCATCGGGATGTCCACGAGGGCCGGCCAGTTCACGACGCTCCGGGAAGTGCTCGACGAGGTGGGCAAGGACGCGGCCAGGTTCTTCTTCCTTATGCGGAAAAGCGACGCCCACCTGGAATTCGATCTGGACCTCGCCAAAAAGACGTCCAATGAGAACCCCGTCTTTTACGTGCAGTATGCGCACGCACGCATCCAGTCCATATTCAGGACGGCGGCCGGGCAGGGCATCGACACGTACGCTATCGCCGCGGCCGACGTAGAAAGGCTGGAGCTGCCCGAAGAGATGGACCTGATAAAGGCAATCCTCAATTTCTTCGATGTCCTGGAGGGAAGCGCCAGGAGTCTGGAGCCGCACCGCATCACCTTCTACCTGATGGACCTGGTCGGCAAGTTCCACGGTTACTACAATAAGGCCCGGGTGCTGGGAAACGAGGCGGACCTCACCATGGCACGGCTCGCCTTGATCCTGGTGCTGCAACGGGTGATCGGGGAAGGCCTTTCAATCCTGGGCATTTCGGCGCCGGAGAGAATGGAGCGCAGCGATGAGGCCGGGGTGATAAATTCCTGATTTTAGGTTATAATGACCCTCTGTAAGGGTCGCGGGGAGGGGGCGACGCGAGCCCCGGTAATGGAGAGCCAATGAGACAAAAAAGCAAAACGCGGGAATACATCGAGTCCCTTCTTATCGCTGCGCTCATCGCCTTGTTCGTGCGTGGCTTCATAGTGCAGGCGTTCAAGATCCCCTCAAGCTCCATGGAGCCCACCCTGCTCATCGGCGACCACCTGCTGGTCAACAGACTCAGCTATGTGACGAAAGTCCCGTTTACCGATACGGTTCTTCTCAACCTCGGCAACCCTGTAAAAGGCGACGTAATCGTTTTCCGCTATCCCGCAGACAGGAGCAAGGATTTCATAAAAAGGGTCATCGGGACCGAGGGAGACGTAATCCAAATAAAGGAAAAGGCCATTTACATCAACGGAAAGAAGGTGAGCGACTCACATGCCTTTTTCGCCGAAGAGACGGTCATTCCCGGTGCTTTCTCGCAGCGCGACAACTTCGGGCCGATCACGGTCCCAAAGGACTCCTACTTCGTCATGGGCGACAACAGGGACAGGAGTCTCGACAGCAGGTTCTGGGGATTTGTGAAAAAAGAGGACCTGGTCGGACGTGCCCTCGTTATCTACTTCTCCTGGAACAGCAACGCTCCCGATATCATCCATCATGTGCGATGGGATAGAATGGGAAGGGTGATACGGTAGCACCCTGTTGAATTTTGAATATTATTGAAAAAGAGGTATCATATTAATATGAAAAGGCTTCTGTTCGTCCTTTTCGTCGGTTTCATCGTTTTCGCTATTATCTCCCCGGCACTGGCCGCGCGGGGGCCGGGCGACGCCTTCTTCTCTTTCCTGAAGGGATACAGGGAGGCGCAGGCGGGTAAATACGACGAGGCGCTGAAATCCTACAACTCCGCCCTCGCCTCCGACCCCGGTTCTTCGGCCATCAAAGGCGAGATGGCGTTGATTTACCTGAAGAAAGGCGAGTTCGAGAAGGCCGAGGGCCTGCTCCAGGAGGCCGTAAAGGTATCGCCCAAGAACCGGCATAGCTTAATGCTGCTCGCCGGCCTTTACTCTTCAAGGAACCAGTTCGACAAGGCGCGGCGCCTCTACGAAGAATGCATATCCATGGACAAAGAGGATACGGAGGCCTACCTGCTCCTCGGCTCCGTTGTGATAGCCCAGAAAAACTACCCGGAAGCTGCCGCTATTTACGAAAAAGTGCTCGCTTACGATGAAGACAACCTCATGGCCCTCTATTACGCGGGAAGGCTGCAAGGGGAGCTGAAGAACTACGACAAGGCGCGAAGCTACTACGAGAAGCTCCTTGGCCTGAAACCCAACTTCGAGCTCGCCCTGCTCGACATAGCGACGCTCTCCGAGATGGAGGGCAAGCTGGACGCGGCAGTCGAATACTATAAGAGGGCCATCCAGGTGAACCCGGCGGGCAAGAAGGCCAGGGCGAGGATAGCAGCGATCTACATCCAGAAGAAAGATTACGACAGGGCAATCTTCGAGTTCGAGAAGCTGTCCGACCTCGACCGCGAAGACCTCTCGATAAGGGAAAACATCGGCCTTTTGCACCTCGAAAAAGGAAGGTACGAGCAGGCCATCCAGGAGTTCAGCCTGATCCTGGCCTCAAGGCCCAAAGACAACAAGGCAAGGCTTTACCTCGCCGTGGTTCTGCAGGAAAAGGGCGACCTGAAAAGGGCGACCGAGGAGTTCCTGAAAGTGGACCCCAAGACGGACGAGTTCCATTCCGCCTCCCGGAACCTCCTCGCTCTTTTTGTGAAGGAAGGCAAGGTCGACGATGGCCTGACGCAGGTAGAGGGGCTGATCGAGAAGACCGGCAAGAACGTCCCGCTCTTCCTGCTGAAGGCGGCCCTTCTCGAAGAGAAATCGGAGTATGCGGACGGCATCAAGGTCTTGGAGACTGCAAGGCAGATGGAACCGCAGAACGTGGACCTTCTGTACCAGCTTGCCATGCTTTACGAGAAGAACGGGGATAACGCGACGGCGATGCGCTATATGGAAGACATACTGAAGACGGAGCCCGACAACGCCGGCGCGCTCAACTTCATAGGTTACAGCTTCGCAGAAAAAGGCATCAACCTCGATCGGGCCGAAGAGCTTATCAAGAAGGCCCTTGAGAAGAGGCCCGACGACGGCTATATCATCGACAGCCTCGGCTGGGTCTTTTACAACAAGAAAGAGTACCCGAAGGCCCTGGTGGAGATGCTCAAGGCCCAGACCCTCGTCTCCGACGATGGGGTCATCGCGGAGCACCTTTCGGATGTCTACGTGAAGCTCGGCCAGTACGACAAGGCGATAGAAATCCTTCGGCATTCGATAGGCCTCGAGAAAAAGCAGGACCGCAAGAAGGCCCTGGAAGAAAAACTGAAGGGCATAGAACAACAGAAGCGCAAGTGAAGCGCCTACTACTGCTTGCCTCATTTTTAATTCTCCTCTCGGCCTGCGCGCTCGCCCCGCAAAAATTCGAAAGGCCGGAATGGCCGTCCGACATCACCTCCCTTACCGGCGAGGGCGACGTCGAAGTGACGTGGGCAAAGGAGCACTTTTCCGGGCCTTTCGTGGTTAAGATGCATTACCCCGGGTCATTCCTCTTCGAGGTGTTCGGCTCTTTCGGCCAGACCCTTCTGCATGTTGAAAAAGAAGACGGGCGATTCCTCCTTATGGCAGGCGACGAGAAAACGACCGACGAGTCTGTCTTCGAGAAGCGCTACGGCTTTTCCGTCAGCCGGCTGATGGACGACCTTTCGGCGAGGGGACGCAGGGAGGAGGCGCCGGGCGGCTGGGTGATAACGCGCGAGGGTTACAGCGTCCGCTACGGTCAGGACCGGCACGGCCGCAGGAACGTCTGTTGGCAGGGCGAGAAGGGCACCATCTGCCTGACGTTCGACCGGATGGAATTCTCCTGATAATGCCTAAGTAGTATGACCCTGCTGCTTGCAGCAGGGTCATAAAGCAAGCGTAGCGCCGCGCCGAGGGGGGAGGCTCTGCGAGCTTCGCTCGCGGAGGGGGCGCTGAGCCCCAATAATTGCATGTCGTAAAGTGTGCCAAACCTCCGGGTATGATAGTCGGATTGAAAGAACGCGGGGATGGAATGGGCGCGAAGAGGCGTTTATGCGGAGTGAACAGTAGTATCTCAGCAGCAGGTTCAGGGAATCAACAAGTATATGTCTGAGATCGTCGCAGGCGGATGCCCAAGCTACGACGTGGACATTATTCAGGCCTTCCTGGCGCGGGCCTTCGCCGAATTCAACACGCTGCCCGCAGGCGGCAAAGTCCTTTTGAAACCCAACCTTCTCCTCGGGAAACCACCCGAAAAAGCCGTCAATACCCACCCGATCTTAGTGCGTGCCGTTGCCCTCATGCTTTTGGAACGCGGGTGCTCCATTTTCGTCGGAGACAGCCCCGGTTATGAGTCGACCGAGAAGGCCCTGGAAAAATCGGGCATCATGGATATCGTGCGAGACCTGGGACTCCATGTCGCGCATTTCAACAAAAGAGTGCCAAAGGAGGTCGTGAAAGGCATCTCGCCGTACAGGGAACTGACGTTCGGCGAGGACCCCCTCGACTTCGATTTTATAATCAACATGCCGAAGCTCAAAACCCACGCCATGGTGGGCCTGACTGCGGGCGTGAAGAACCTCTTCGGGTTCGTCCCCTCTCTCGGCAAGGCAAAATGGCACCTGCGGTGCGGGGCCGATAAGCGCCTTTTCACGTCACTGCTCTTGGACATATACACTACGGTCGGACCCGGACTGACAGTCCTCGATGGCATTATCGCCATGGACGGCGAGGGGCCGACCAACGGCCGGCCGCGTAATTTAGGCATCGTTGCGGTCTCCGACGACGCCATTGCCCTCGACGCGTTCCTGGAGAAAAGGCTCTCGATACCCTTTCCGCTGCCCGTCTCCGTCATGGCCGCCGAGAAGGGATTACTGAAGGAAGCGAACGTGGTCGATCTGGGTATGCCTGCGGTGCGGGATCTTCTGCTGCCGCCGTCAATGGAGGTCGACTGGAACCTTCCGCCCCTCATAAGAGAGACGGTCAGGCGCGTCTTCACGAGGAAGCCGAAGTGCGCCCGCAGGAAATGCAGCCTCTGCGGGACCTGCATAAACGTCTGTCCCGCAGGCGCTATAGCCGGTGGGGAAACAAAAATCTCCTTCGATTATCACAAGTGCATCAGGTGTTTCTGCTGCAGCGAGATGTGCCCGGCCGGCGCGATCAGCGCTTAGAAACCGGTGGTCCCGGGAACGGCCTTTCGTTCTATCTCTCAAGGGGTGATGACGGCAGGGGCGTCGCCTCAACAATATCCCATGCCGTTGTTCCCTTAGTTTGCAGGATCACCTGAGAGGGTGAGACCGACTCGATTGCCGTGTAGGGGACGAGTGTTACAGGGGCGCCGGCGTCGCAGAGGAGGAATTCTTTTTCGCGGAAGCCCCGGACGAAACCGAGGGGGCGCCTGTCAACGGTCAGGACCTCCATCCCCTCTGCCACGTCCGGCCTTACCGGACATCCAACGGTCCTATCCATAAATCCGAAGATAATACAGGTTTCACGGAAATCAAGGGCGGAAACGTCCGTCCACGCGGGGACGGACGTTTCCGCTATCTTCGGCATGGTAATGCGCTGACCGGCAGGCAATGCCTGCTCGGCATCCGGCCCTTGCGTTCTGTGGAAGGGCCGTCGCTATTGCGAAGGACCTTACCTTGCGCCGGCGAGCTTGACTGCCGGGGCCGCCTGGTCGCCTATAGGAAGCACCGTCCTGCCGTGGACTTCGTTGAGCACCTCAGCCATGGCGAGGTAAAAAGCGGACGCGCCGCACGTGATGCCTTCCCATCCGGCAATCGTTCCTATGGTCGCGCTGCCGGCCCAGTCCCTGATCGCCAGAAGCCAGAAAAGGATCGTGAGGCTGAGGAATACATACTGGATGACCCTGTTCTTGCCCCATGTGCCGAACCACATGAAGAAGGTGAACGTTCCCCAGCAGAAGAGATACCAGCCCATGAACCCCGGAGAAACCCCCGGCAGCTCTTTGAACACAATGATGAATACGAGGCTCATCCAGAAAAGACCGTAGGACGTGAAAGCAGTCATGCCGAACGTATTGCCTTTCTTGAATTCCAATATCCCCGCGATGACCTGCGCTATGCCGCCGTAACAGACCCCCATAGCCAGTATCATGGAACCCATAGGAAAAATGCCCGCGTTGTGAATGTTCAAAAGTATTGTGGTCATGCCGAAGCCTGCAAGCCCGAGCGGCGCCGGATTCCCTAGTTTTTCCGCTTCCATTTGACCCCCCCGTCGTATTTAATGGCTTGTGCAGTTGTTCACAAGTAGGAGAATATACTACGGCTTCCGAAAACGTGTCAACTCTTTCGTTTAGGTTGAGCAAAAAATAGCCGATAAGATAGCAGGCTCTTATGGCGAGACAATACGAACCTGAAGAACAGACCGGCCGATGCGTGCATATCCGCCGCCTCCTGGGCAAGCGGCTGAGGATTCCTCTCGTCGCCACGGTCGAGCCTGTCAATCCCGGCTTTGTGGCGCACGCAGGGGGCATCTCCGTCTTCGGCTACGGAGACAACGCCACGGAGGCAATCGAGGTGCTGAAGGAAGGGATAGAGAACATGTGTCTGGACGACGAGTTCGTAGACCTGCGGGCCGCCGTTCAGAGGATGCTGCTGCTGGAAAACGTCATGGCGGGCGAAAGACCGCAGGGCCTGGGCAGTTAAGCCTTAGGTCTGGCGCTTTTTCTCCTTTATCGTTTTCTTCTTATCTACCGGCCGTTTCTTTTGAACGTCATCTTTCGCTTTTTGCGCGCTTATCGCCTGTATGTCAGTCTGCAGCCGGGCGATGTCGCCCTTAAGCTTGTCGACCTCGCCGCCGGATTTCTCGAGCTTTGCGTTGAGCGCAGCCACTTCTCCTTTGATGTCATCGAACATCTTCTTGTCCGGCTGGCCGCGTAGTGATGTCACCTCGCGGTCCAGGCGGTCGATCCTCGCAAAAGAAACAAAGCATAACAAGAGCAGTACTGCCGCCACTATCGTCGGGGCAAGCAGCCCCCTTCCGACCTTCCGGGCGGGCGCGCGTTCATAAGCCTCGGTTCCCTGCCCCTGCACAGGCTCGTAGCTCTGGCTCCTCAGAAACTCCTCCACGCTCTTTCCCTGCTTGCCTCTACCGATACCGGCCATTACTTACTCCTCCCGATGCGCGTCTTCAAACCATGCCCTAGTCTATATTCCGCAGGCGATATTTTGCAACACTTTTGTTGGGGCCAGTTATTGGGGCTCAGCGCCCCCTCCACCGGCAAAGCCGGCTGGAGCCTCCCCGCTCGGCGCGGCGCTACGCTTGCTTTATAAAACAGCGCCGATGCGAGTAAATGCTTGAAGAGCGCTTCAATTGACAGGGAGGCCATAGTGTTTATCTTTGAACTATCCAAAAGAACCGAAAGCCGGAAGATACGACCAAGGAGGCAGCGTATGAGAGCGATCATTTACAAAGGGCCTTACATCATCGGTCTTGATAATGTCGAGGACCCGGTTATCGAGCAGCCGGGCGACGCGATAGTCAAAGTCACATCGAGCGGCATATGCGGCAGCGACCTGCACATGTACGAAGGAAGGACGGCGGCGGGGCCGGGCGTGGTCTTCGGCCATGAGATCATGGGCACGGTGCATGAGACCGGCGGCGGCGTCTTCTCGATCAAAAAAGGCGACCGCGTAGTCCTGCCCTTCAATATAAGCTGCGGCGTCTGCTTCAACTGCACGAGGGGCTACTACAACTCATGCCTGACTGCCAACCCGGAAGGCGCCAGTGCAGCATACGGCTACGTAGGCATGGGCCCGTTCCGTGGGGGACAGGCGGAGTACGTACGTGTACCATACGCGGACGTCAACTGCCTGAAGCTTCCCGGCAAGCCGGGAGACGACCTCGAGGACGATTTCCTTTTGCTTTCGGACGTCTTCCCTACGGGTTATCACGGCGCGGAAATGGCAGGCGTGGAGCCCGGCATGAGCGTCGCCGTCTTCGGCGCGGGCCCGGTCGGGCTGCTCGCTGCGTACAGCTCGCTTTTGAAAGGGGCCTCCGAGGTTTACGTTGTCGATTGCGTCAAGGCGCGGCTCGACAAGGCCCGCCACATAGGCGCCATCCCGGTTGATTTCTCGAAGGGCGACCCCGTGGAGCAGATATTCGAGCTGAGAAAGCACAACGCGGGCATCGCCGGGTCGTGGAGGCCGGGAGAGGAGAAGATGGCAGGGGTCATGTGCGGGATAGACGCGGTAGGCTATGAGGCGCTCGACACCTCGAACCCCAAACAGCAGAACCCCGCTCAGGTGATAAACGACCTCGTAAGGGTAGTGAACCCGACCGGAAAGATCGGCGTAGTCGGGGTCTACCTGCCTTCGGACCCGGGAGGCATAAACGAGACTGCCAAAAAGGGCGAGTATAATATTGCCTTTGGCAAGATCTTCGAGAAGGCCATCGCTTTCGGCACCGGCCAGGCCATAGTGAAGAAATACAACGCGTACCTCAGGGACCTGATCATTGACGGCAGGGCGAAGCCGAGCTTCATCGTGAGCCATCGCCTGCCCCTGGAGGACGCTGTATCGGCTTACGACAAATTCGATAAGAGGACGGACGGCTATACGAAGGTGATCTTAAAGCCGCTCATGAAGAAGGCCGAGCGGGCCAAGCGCGCGGCCTAGGTTGGGGCTCAACGCACGCGGGGGATCAGGCGGAAAGGAGGTCCTTCACCTTCCGCATGTCCGCGTAGGCGTCGCCCATCGCGCTTTGGTTCCGCAGCAGGAAGGAAGGGTGGTAGGTGGGCAACAGCTTGATGCCTCTGTACTCGGTGAGTTGTCCGCGTATCTTCGTTATCCGCGCATCGACGCCGAGAAGTGTATTGTACGCGTGCTTGCCCAACGTGCAGATAAGCAGGGGGTTTATCGTCTCGAGCTGCGCGCTCAGGTAGTCCTTGCACGCCTCGACCTCCACCGGCTCCGGGTCCCGGTTGCCCGGCGGCCTGCACTTCAGGACGTTGCAGATATAGACGTCCTGCCGCTTGAAGCCTATGCTCTCGATCATCTTGTCGAGCAACTTGCCTGCCCGTCCGACGAAGGGCCTGCCCTGCCGGTCTTCTTCCTCCCCCGGCGCCTCGCCCACGAAGACTAACCGCGCAGCCTCGTCGCCTTCACCGAAGACGACGGTACTGCGGCTCGCAGAAAGGCCGCACCTGGTGCAGGCGGCAGCCTTCAGCCGGACGCGGTCAAGCGTCTGCCGCTCTTCTGCGCCGGAGACGTAGTGGTCGATGCCCATTTTATGGAGGGCCGCCAGAAAGCGTTTCGGGTCGTCTATCGTTTTCATCGCTTAACCGAAGGCGTCGGGCAGCTTTTTGAGCTTCTTCTCCGCCTCGAAAAGGTACGCGGCCTGGAGCATGCGTGACTCGCCCAGGGGCTTCCCTATGATCTGCAGGCCGATGGGCAGGCCGCGGCTGTCGAAGCCGCACGGCAGCGACATGCCGGGCAGGCCGGCCAGGTTGACCGGTATCGTGAAAATGTCCGAGAGGTACATGGTCAGCGGGTCTTCCGTCTTTTCGCCGATCTTGAAAGCCGTTGTGGGCGAGACGGGCGTGACGATCAGGTCGCACAGGCCGAAGGCCGCGTCGAAATCGCGCTTTATGAGCGTCCTGACCTGCCCGGCCTTCCTGTAATAGGCGTCGTAGTACCCCGACGACAGGACATAGGTGCCGAGGATGATGCGCATCTTCACTTCCCGGCCGAAGCCCGCCGAGCGTGTTTTTTTGTACATGTCGATGATGTCTTTTCCGTCGACCCTCATGCCGTATTTAACCCCGTCGTAGCGGGCGAGGTTCGAAGATGCCTCCGCAGTGGCGATGATATAGTAGATCGCCACTGCGTATTGCGTGTGGGGCAGCGAGACGGGCACCACCGTGGCGCCGAGATGCTCGAACGTCTTGATCGACGACTCGACCGCCTCCTTCACCTCACGGTCCATGCCCTCGATGAAATATTCGGCGGGTATGCCGATTTTGAGTCCCTTGATATCCTTGCCGAGGCCCGCCGCGTAATCGGGGACGGGCTGCGGTATCGACGTCGAGTCCATACGGTCGTGCCCGGCTATTGCCTTGAGGACAACGGCGCAGTCTTCGACGCTACGCGTGATCGGCCCTATCTGGTCGAGGGACGAGGCGAAGGCGACGAGGCCGTAACGCGATACCCTGCCGTACGTGGGCTTGAGGCCCACTGCACCGCACAGGCTGGCCGGCTGCCTGATGGAGCCTCCCGTGTCGGTCCCCAGCGCAGCGGCGCAGAGGCCCGACATCACCGCAGCCGCCGACCCGCCGCTCGACCCGCCGGGTATGCGTGTCAGGTCCCAGGGGTTCTTCGTAACTTGGTAAGAAGAGTTCTCAGTGGACGATCCCATAGCGAACTCGTCCATATTGAGCCTGCCGAGATGGACGTAGCCGCCCTCGTTCAGCCTCTTAACGACCGTTGCGTCGTAAGGCGGGCGGAAACCTTTCAGTATCTGCGAGGCGCATGTCGTCTCGATGCCCTTAGTGCAGAAGATGTCCTTCATGCCGAAAGGTATGCCCGTCAGCTCGCCGTCGCTTCCTTCGCGTATCCGCCTGTCCGCCTCACTTGCCATCGCGAGCGCCGTCTCCTCGGTTGTGCGGAGATAGGCGCCTACTTTTCCGTCGTGCTCCTTTATCCTGTCGAGGTAGAAGCGCGTCAGCTCGTATGATGTGATCTCCCCTTTTTTCAGGAGGTCCCTTACTTCCTTTATGCCTTTATGCAGAAGCTCTTTCATACCGTCTCCTTGAAATGCCGGCAGCCGCCCTATCTAATTAGTCCGTCTCTATGATGGGCGGCACCTTGAAGAAACCGTCTTCCCGCGCGGGCGCGTTAGAGACTGCGGCTCCGGCCTCCAGGTTGTTATCGACGGTGTCCGACCTAAACACGTTCACCGCGGGTATCGCATGGGTCGTAGGGTCTATACCGGTCGTGTCCAGCGAGTTGAGCTGGTCCATGTACGCGAGTATGCCGTCTATCTGTCCGGTGTACATCTCCACTTCGGCAGGCAGGAGCTCTAGCCTTGCCAGGTGCGCCACATATTCCACTACGTCTTTCGTGATCTTCATTTGCACCTCATTCGCATGCTGCGACCGCCTTTATCAGATCGCCCCTCGTGACTATGCCGACGAGCTTGTCGCTATCTACGACCGGCACCCGGTTTATGCCCTTGTCTATCATGATTTTCGCGACGCTGACGGCGGGCTCCGTCGAGGCCACCGTAACGATCTCCTTCGTCATAACGTCCTCCACCGAAATGTCCTGGAGGGCGCCGCCGGATTTGAGTCCCCTCAGGATATCCGTCTGGGTCACTACCCCAACGATTATGCTCTTCTCGACGACCGGCATTCCGGCGATGTGGAACAGCTCCAGCTTGTTGACTATGACGGACAGCTTCTCCAAGGGATGACACGTCACTACGTTTTTGTTCATTACCTCGGCTACCTTCATTCCCCCAACCCCCCTTTTTCCCTTTACAATGGCTCCCCGAACAACACCACTTCGTGCAGGTACTTCTGGAACGACTCCACCGCCTTCATGGCCTTGCGGAGTTTCCCCGACTCCTCGGCCGCGAGACGCGCGGGGTCTACATAGTTCTGGCCGTCCTGGCCTTCCGTGCCGATCTGGCCCATAATGCGAAAGCGGGCAAACAACAGGTACGCCTCGATCAAATCGGAGGCCGTATCCTTTTTGACTGCGTTCATCTCCCTGAGCCTTTTGATTCTCTTCAGCGTGTTCGTCTCATAGAGCCCTTCAGCGAGCGCCAGGGCGCGGACGGACGTAATCAGGGGCGACCATCCGAGGAGCTTGACGTTGAACGTCCCTTTGCGGTCCCCGTCCGCCTCCAGCCTGAACCTGCCGAAGAAGCCCAGGGCCGTGGGCATGGCTACGGCCGTTTCCGTGATCTGCTTCATTATATGCCTGTTCTCCCGGAGCAGGAGGAAGAACCGGTCGAGGACTGCGTCGAAAAGCCGCCTGTCGCCGTACATCACGCGCGCGTCCGTTATGACGATAAGGTCGAGAAGCTCCGGCGTCTCTCCGCCCTGGAGGGTCCTTTCGATCCTGTCCGTCCAATCCCTTACGGAGCCGCGCCATTTTTGGTTGGACGGCATGATCCCGCCCTTGCACTTCTCGAACCCTACCTCGGCCAGCCTCTCCATCGCGCGGCCGCTGAATTCACCGTAATAGCGCTCCGCTTCTGCCGGCCGGTCCGTTTCGCCGTCCGGGGCCGCGTAGACCAGCATATTGTCCTGGTCCGTCAGGAAGGTCTGCTCGTCCCGCCCCTCGCTGCCGAGACCGATCCAACAATAACCGGAAGGAGGCCGGCCGAAGCCTGCGGACTCCATCTCCTGCTCGACCAGGGTGAGCACGCGGCTCGTAAGACGGTCCCTCACGATGCGGAAAAGGTCGTGCACGTCCGGGACGGTCTGCTCCTCGCCGAAGTAAATCTTCATACCTTCGACGGAAGTGGTGTGATATTTCCTGAGGAGCTCGAAGTCCTTCGCGGAATCGATGCTTTCGAGCACCCTGTTAAGCTCCGATTCGAAGCGCTCCGCGTCGCGCAGCGCCTCCCAGAGCGTCTGCCTCAAGCTGACCAGGATATCATAGCGGTCGTGGCGCAGCAGCGTCCGGTCGTGCATGGCCGCGCCGTATTCGGCAACGAACCTGTCCACGATGGAAAAATTAAGCGCCATCAGCCCCTCAGGAGCCCCTCCAGCATCGTCTTGCTCGCAACGAGCTTTTCCCTCTTGCGGCGCAGCTCCTCGAAATTGGCCTCTTCTTTCTTGAGGACTTCCTCGGGCGCCTTCTCCCTGAATGCCCTGTTGTTTATCTTGTTGAAAACGCGGTCTATCTCCACCGCGACCTTCGCCAGCTCCTTTTCGGTCCTGGCCTTTTCCCGGTCTATGACGCCCGGGTCCGTGATCGGGACAAAGACTTCGATGTCTTTGAATATGCCGAGGGCTGCCCGTTTCGGGGCCTCGCCCGTCACATACCCGATCTCGGAGACGCGGGCAAGGTCCCTGATATAGTACCCGTAAGTCTCCAGAAGCGGCCTGTAGCTGTCCGTACGTATCTGTACCTGCACCTTTTCGCTGGGCGCAAACCCCATCTCTCCCCTTACGTTCCTGATCGCGTCTATGACGCCCATGACCAGGCCCATCTGCCCTTCAGCCTCTTCGTCGATCCGGTTGTTATCGACCTCGGGGAAAGGCGCGATCATGATGCTGTCGGCGTCTTTCGCGGGCAGCCTCTGGTAGATCTCCTCCGTCATGAACGGCATAAACGGATGGAGCAGCTTGAGCGCGTCGGTGAGGGTCGCAAGCAGACAAGAGGCCGTAGGCGCCAGGTCGAATGCCGTCACCTTTCCATAGAAGTTGGGTTTGACCGCCTCCAGGTACCAGTCGCACAGCTCATGCCAGATAAAACCGTAAAGGCTGTGGGCCGCGTCGCTGAACCTATACGTCTCGATCGCCTCACGCACTTCCCGGGTCACTTTTTGCAGGCGTGACCTGATCCACCTGTCCGGCAGGAAGCCGGAAGGGCCGGCCGGCGCCACAGACGGGACCGGCGCGTTTTCCATCAGGGACATCGTCAGCCGGGCGGCGTTCCATACCTTGTTGACGAAGTTCCTGTTGCCCTCGATGCGCTCCTCCGACAGGAGGACGTCCCTGCCCTGGGCAGCCAGCATGGCGAAGGTGAACCTGAAGGAGTCGGTCCCGTAGCTGTCGATTATCACGAGGGGGTCGATGACGTTCCCCTTCGACTTGCTCATCTTCTTGCCTTCCGCGTCCCTTACGAGGGCGTGTATGTAGACGTCCCGGAAGGGTACGTCTCCCATGAAGTGCATGCCCATCATGATCATACGGGCGACCCAGAAAAAGAGGATGTCGAAGCCTGTTACGAGAAGAGACGTGGGGTAAAAAGTCTTGAGGTCGTCGGTTGCGTCCGGCCAGCCCAAGGTGGACAAGGGCCAGAGGCCCGAGGAAAACCAGGTGTCGAGCACGTCCGACTCCTGCCTGACGGGCCCTGCGCACTTGGGACATGACGTGATGTCCTCGCGGGAGGCATATACGCCGTCGCAGCTATCGCAATACCAGACGGGGATGCGGTGCCCCCACCATATCTGCCTGGATATGCACCAGTCCTTGATGTTCTCCATCCACTCGAAATAGACCTTTTCCCACATCTCGGGGATGATCGCCACGCGCCGGTCGCGCACTGCGGCTATTGCGGGCTCTGCGAGCGGTTTCATGCGGACGAACCACTGGAGCGAGACTATCGGCTCGACTATAGTCTTGCACCTGTAGCACCTTCCGATAATAAGCGCGTAGTCTTCGATCTTTTCCAGCAGGCCCGCAGCACGCAGGTCCTCTACGATGCGCTCCCTGGCGGCAAAGCGGTCCATACCCTTGTAGCTGCCCGCCTGCTCGTTCATACTGCCGCCGTCGTCGATGACCTTGATCACCTGGAGGTTGTGCTTCTTGCCGATCTCGAAGTCGTTGAAGTCGTGGCCGGGCGTTATCTTGAGCGCGCCAGTCCCGAAAGCCACGTCGACGTAGGGGTCGCCTATAAGGGGTATCTTCCGCTCCGTAAGGGGCAGGACCAGCTCCTTGCCGATGAGCCGCGCATACCTCTCGTCTTCCGGGTTGACCGCAACGGCGGTGTCCCCGAGCATCGTTTCGGGCCTCGTCGTCGCTACGGTGACCGACCCGGAGCCGTCCGCGAAAGGGTATTTGATGTAATAGAGGTGCCCTTTCGTCTCTTCATGCTCGACTTCTACGTCCGAAAGGGCCGTCTTGCACCGGGGGCACCAGTTGATGATATAGTCTCCCCGGTATATCAGGCCCTCCTCGAAGAGCCTCACGAAGACCTCGCGCACGGCGCGGCTGAGGCCTGAGTCCATGGTGAACCGCTCGCGGGTCCAGTCGCAGGACGCGCCGAGCCGCTTCAACTGCTCGATAATGCCGCCCCCCGATTTTTCTTTCCACTCCCATACCCTATTTATGAAGGCCTCTCTACCCAATTGGTCCGCGCTCAGGCCCTCTTTGGCCAGCTCCCTTTCGACGACGTTCTGCGTGGCTATGCCCGCGTGGTCCGTTCCAGGCACCCAGAGGGCGTTAAAGCCTGCCATCCTCTTATAGCGGGTCATGATGTCCTGAAGCGTATTATTCAGGGCATGGCCCATATGGAGCACGCCCGTAACGTTGGGCGGGGGGATCACCATCGAAAAAGGGGGTTTTTTTGAAACGGCCTGGGCGGTGAAGTAGCCCTTCTCCATCCAGAAGGAATACCACTTCCGCTCGACCTGCTTTGGATCGTATACCTTATCTATCACTCGCCGGGCTCCTTCAGCAGTTTATCTATTTCGTCCCTGACCACCTTCTCCGTGGTCTCAAGCAATATCTGCCTCACATATTCTTCTACGTACCGGGCCAGGACGGGCGCAAGCCGGGCAGACATCTTTTTCGCAGCCTCGGCAACAGCCTGTTCGAGGGCCTCCGTAAATTGCCTTTCAAGCTCGGGCCGGGAAGGCAAACCAGCATCATTCGGCGCGCCCGGCGCCTCCTTGGAGGGAACGCCGCACGTTGTCCATCGCGTCCCGCAGTTGCTTCCCTATCGCCTGGCGGAGCGTCGGAGCTTCCCCCGCGTCCGCCTGTTTTCCGTCTTTTCCGGCTGCCGTCCCCTCGTGTGCGCGAGCGGCAGCGGGCGGCTCCGCGACGGGCCGGGCGGCAGGGGCTTCCGCGGCTGCGCGGGCGGCTGGCGGCTCGACAGGTACGCGGGGCACAGCGGGCTCCCTCGGCGCCTCTTCACGGGCGCGTTTCCTGCTCTCCCTTGCCTCACCGGGGGGCTTCTCTTCGATCAGGTCAGTCAGCTCGATCACCTCGTCGTCGCCCGTTACGGCCTCATAGAGCTTGAAGAAATTTATCGGCTTTTCCACTATGCCGTCCGCCTGATGTTCCGAAAGGTCCGTCTTGTCGCCCTCATCCTTGAGGAAAAAGAAACCGGCCGCATCGAGATAGCCCTCCTGCTGCAGCTTCTTATAGACGTCGATGCCTCCCGTTTTGGGAAGGTTGACGTTGACGATGTAAAAGTCGGCGTTGATCCTGCCTGCTATGCGCTCGACCTCTTTGCCGTTCGACGCGTAGAAGATCTCGTACTGCTCTTTCGAGAAGACCGTCATGAACGCCTGCCGGATTTTCTCGTCCCTGTCCGCAACGACTATCGTTTTTCTCATCTGTTCCCCCTAAACGGGTATCTTCCAAGGCATGGGAAGAAATATCTTCTCGAAGAGGTTGAAGGCGTAACGGTCCGTCATACCCGCCACGAAATCGCAGACGCAGGTGGCCTGGTCTGCGTAGAATGACTTCGCGGAGGTCTCCTCCAGGAAGGCGTCCGGCTTTCCCAGGAAGTAGCGGTAAATGTCTTCGACGATCCGCGAGCACTTGTTGAATTCATCGTGGACTACGACGTTGTCGTAGACGTTCCTGTAAAGGAAATCGCGCAACAGGAGAATCGACTCCTCGATCTCCGGCTCTATGGCGATGGTCTTTTTCTTCAGGGTCTCGCCTATGACGGACCTGACCATGCGGTCGATCCTGGCCGAATGCGTGTCGCCCAGGGACTTCCTGCACGGACCCGGCAGGTCGTCCAGCTTGATTACTCCTCCCCTAATTGCATCGTCGATATCGTGGTTGATATAGGCTATGACGTCGGCCACCCGGACTACCTCGGCCTCACGCGTCAGGGGCTTGTCCGCGTCGCGGCATATAATGATCTCCCCCCTGCCTTTAGAATGCCTCAGTATGCCGTCCCTCACCTCGATAGTGAGGTTGAGGCCCTGGCCGTCCCTCTCCAGGAAATCGACTACCCTGACGCTTTGCTCGTTATGGCGGAAACCGCCCGGATGTATGCTGTTCAGGACTGCTTCCCCGGCGTGGCCGAAGGGCGTATGCCCCAGGTCGTGCCCGAGTGCGATCGCCTCCACCAGGTCCTCGTTCAAAAGGAGCGACTTGGCTATCGTCCGCGCGACCTGTGAGACCTCCAGCGTATGGGTCAGGCGCGTCCGGTAATGGTCGTCGGTGGGAAAAAGAAATACCTGCGTTTTATACTTCAGTCTTCGGAATGCCTTGCAGTGGACGATTTTATCGCGGTCGTGCTGAAACGCCGGCCTTATGTCGCAGGGCGTCTCTTCCCGGAGCCGTCCCCTCGTGCACCGGCTCTTCTGTGCAGACGGTGAAAGATTCCTTTCCTCCCTTTCTTCTAATTCTTCCCTGATAGTCATAATGGATAGGCGCGATAATACAGGCTAATCTATCACAAACAGACCGTTATTTCAATATTAACAAGGGGGGTGGCTGCATATGAGGCGCAGATTTGGGTGAGCGCGAGCCCGAGGAACGGAGACGTACTCTTTTGTACGTCGGAGTCCCGCAGGGCGAAGCGCGATCCCAAAGATGCGCCTCAGACGCCGCCTAGCCGCACCCGCTTGAACGGCTTCCGGTTTGGTTATATACTAAACCTTATGAAGAAAACATGTGCAGTCCTGATCGCAGCTATCATTTTTTTGGCCTCCGCCGCATTCGCGCAGGACTACGAGGGCGCCCTCAAGGCGGCAAAAAGGGACAACAAGCCCGTCATGCTCTATTTTTTCACAAATTCCTGCTATTACTGCCGGCTCATGGATAAGAACACGCTGGCGGACAAAGAGATCGACGCTACGCTCAAGAAGGATTTCGTTTACCTGCGAGTCGATCTGGATAAGTCCACCGACCTGCAAAAGCTTTATCAGATCACCGGCACACCCACCTCGTGGTTCCTCGAATCTTCGGGAAACCGCGTAGGCGCAATACCGGGGTACGTGGACGCAAAGACCTTCAGACGCATTCTCGAATACGTCAAGGGCAAGATTTACAACCAGATGGACCTACAGGCATACCTGAAGAAGGCACCGGCCGGGAAGTGAGCCCGCCCGGTCTGCGTCAGGGCTTTCCCCCGACCTGCGCCTTACGCGCTTTTTTGGGTATCAGAAGACGCGCCTGAACTGGCTGAAGCTCCGCTTCCAGTAAGGGGCGTTCACGTTGTCTATGGCGACGCCCCTCGACTTGGAGGCGTGAACGAACTCTACATCGTTTATCATGATGCCCACGTGGTAATCGCGCTTGATGCGGAAAACGACCAGGTCGGCCACTGCAACTCCGCTTCGCTCGATCTCGTAGCCCGTCCGGTTCAAGCCTTCGGTCGAGACCGGCAGGACAACGTCGAACCGGCCGTACACGTGATGGACGAAACCGCTGCAATCAAAGGCGTCAGGGCCTTTGGCTGCATTCTTATACGGCTTGCCGAGCAGCGTAACCGCGTACCGGACGATGTCCTCCCGCGCCCTGGCTGCGGGGACCTCTTCGCGCGTATGGATTACTTTCGGGGAGCACCCGAAGCCTGCAAGAAGGGACAGGAGGACCACTGGAGTAACGAAAAACCCCATGTTCTTCGCAAACCCTCGCCGGCCGTCTCTCACGCGCGCGCTCGCAGTACCTCAAAAACCTCTTTGAAAGAACCGTTGTGAAGGGCGTGGTCGAGAAAGGGGAGGGCCCCAACGCTGGGGTGATATCCGACTGCCGTGCCCACCTCTTCGAACATCGACCTGTCGCCTTCGCTGTCCCCTACGGCTGCGGCCTCGGCCTTGCTTATGCCGAGACGGCTAAGGACACTCCGCACCCAGTAGCCCTTGTCCCGCGGACCTTGCCCTGCTCTGCCTGGGGCTATCCGGTCGCCTGTAGCCGACCGCCTCGTCGTGCGCCACCGTCAGGCTGATTTCGCCCGTAAGGACGCCGTCCTCCACGATCAGGTGGTTTGCCAGGGCCGCGTCCATATCAAGCTCGTTTTTTACCTTCTCGACGAGAAGGGAAAGCCCGGTAGACAAGACGACCGTGACGATGCCTTCAGCCTTCAGGGCCCGGAGGGTCTCCTGCACACCCTCGTGGTAAGGTATCTCGCCTACGATATCGAGCACGCGGCTCACCGGAAGGCCCTTCCAGAGCGCAGCATCCCTCCTGCAGAACTCGTCGTAATCGATCCGGCCCAGCCGGAACAGGCGCTGGAACTCATCCGCGTTCCCGTCCCACAGGTCGAGTCTCTCATGGAGATACTGCCAACTGCTTTTTACTGTAGTAAGCGTGCCGTCGCAGTCGAAAAAAACGATCTTCACGGCCATGCTCTTCTTATAGCATTTCGCCTAGAAAAAATCTATGTTTTGAGGGAAAGGGTTTATAATAGCATATGCCGGTTCTGGATGGCCATACGCACTTATTCCCACCGGAAGTGATCGGGGACCGGGACCGGATCGCCGCGCGCGAACCCGGCTTTGCGGGCATTTATGGCGACAGGCAGGCCCGCATGGTGGACGCCGGCGGCCTTTCGGCCTACATGGAGGCGGAAGGCATCGACAGGGTGATCGCCGCCTGCTTCCCCTTCAGCGACCCCGGCCTTATCCGCCTCGTAAACGACTACGTATTAGAAGCCGCGAAGGCGGACGCGCGGATCGTGCCCTTCATAGCAGCGGACAGGAGCAACGAGGCAGCAGCGGTGGCCGAGGCCCGGCGCTGCGCAGCCAAAGGCGCCAAGGGCGTGGGGGAGATGGCGTGGTACGAGCGCCCCTTCGGCGAAGCAGAGCGGAAATGCATGGAGGGTCTCGTTGGATACCTGGAAGAGGCGGGCATGGTCTTCATGATGCACCTGAACGAGCAGGTCGGCCACGACTACCCGGGGAAAGGGCGGGCGGATTTCGGCGAGGTCGTCCGCCTCGTGCAGGGTCATCCCGGCCTTAACGTGCTTTTGGCCCACATGGGCGGTGGCATCTGCTTTTACGAGCTTATGCCCGAGATAAAGAGATCCTTTTCCCGCGTCTACTACGACCTCGCGGCAGTCCCCTTCCTTTACTCGGACGCCCTCTATCGCTACGCTGCGGCGTTCCTCGAAGACAAGGTTATTTTCGGGTCCGATTATCCCCTCCTCAAGCTCAGCCGCTACAGACCGGAAATAGACGCCCTCGGCAGCGGCGCGGCAGAGAAAATAGTGTGGGGCAACGGGGTGCGCCTCCTTGGAAACTGATTGGGACAAAAGGTACAGGGAAGGCTTTTACCAAGGCGCCGACAAGGCGCATGATTTCATCGGGAGGTTTTCCCGCCTGATACCTCCGGGAAAGCCGGTGATCGACATAGCGATGGGCAACGGCCGCGACCTTATCTCTCTTGCCGTGAAAGGGTTCCCCGCGTACGGGCTCGAAAGGTCCGACGAGGCGATCAAGCTCGCGATGCAGGCCGCGGAAAACAGGCGCGCACGCATTATCCCGATTAAGGGAGACGCCCATCACCTGCCCTTCAGGGCGGGGGTCGCGGGCTGCGTGCTCGTCTTCTATTTCCTGGTGCGTGAGATCATGGACGACCTTGTCAGGCTGCTTGCGCCGGGCGGCCTTCTCATTTACGAAACGTTCCTCAAGCGGCAGAACGTACTGTCCGGGCCGAGGGACCCGCGCTACCTCCTGGACGACGGCGAGCTGATCGGCTATTTCGGCCGCCTCGACCTTCTCTCCTATGAAGAGCTGGTCATTGACGCAGAAGGAAGGCAGCGGGCCGTCGCGCGCTACGCGGGGAGAAAGAGATGATCCTGGAGTTCAATCCGGCCAGGGCCAAAAGGAAGACGATCGATTTCATAAAGGAAGGTCTCGAAAACGGCGCCATCATCGGATACCCTACGGACACGTTCTACGGGCTCGGCTGCGACCTATTCAACATCAAGGCGATCAAGACGCTCTACGAAATGCGGGGCCTCGACGAGAAGCGGCCCTTGAGCATAATCTTCAAGGACATCAAGGATATAAGCAACTATGCGGTGCTCACGAATTTCGCCTTCCAGGTCTTGAAAAGCACGCTTCCGGGCGCCTACACCTTCATCCTCAAGGCGAGAAGGATCGTGCCCAGGCTGCTCATGACGAGCAAAAAAGAAGTGGGCGTGAGGATGCCGGACCACGAGGTGACGAGCGCCCTCGTAAATCTGCTCGGCAGGCCCATCATCAATACTACCGCAAAGCCGGCCGGGCGCGACCCGATGGAAGACCCGCGCGAGATTGAGCGTTATTTCAAGGGCAAGGTCTCATTCGTAATCGACGGGGGGCTGATCGTTGGAGAGCCGTCGACCGTTGTGAGCCTGGTGGACGACAAGGTGACGGTGCTGAGGGAAGGCAAGGGGCCGCTTACAGATCTCCTTCGGGACTAGTCTGTGAGTCTTCCATTGCCGCAGCCATCTCTTCTTCAAACCCTTCGCCCATCTCATCGCCCAGCTCGCTGCCCACCCTCTTCATCAGCCTTTCCACGGACCGCGGGTCGCTCTCGTCGAGGTCGCCCATCGTCGAGGGGTCGAGGAGGCTTTCCATCCTCTTCTCCTCACTGCGCAGGACCGCTACGCGCGAGAGTACGCGCTTTACTTCGGACGATTTGCAATGCTTGCAGTAAGGGGCGACTTCTTCGGTGGACCGAAGCAGCAGGAAGGACGATATTTTCTTGCAGGATTCGCAGTAATATTCATAGATGGGCATTAATACATTTTATTTTTTCGGATTTGATTTGTAAAGGCCTTACGCGATAGTCTAGTCCCGGAAAGGAAACGAAAGAACGATGAAGGCCGGACCCCTTTGCAAAGATTGCCTGAAGGACCTCGCGAGGCGCGTCGCCGCGCTTTCAGGCGGAACCGCGCGGCTTGCCGCCTCGGCCCTGGAGCTTGTCGATGCCCTTTTCGACGTCTACCGGGTCCCTACCGAGGTGTCCAACCGCCTACTGAGATACGTCAGGGAGGAGACGGGCGTCTACGACCCGTACGCACAGCGGAAGGAGGCGGAATTCAGACAGGCCCTGGCCGCCTCGCTCCGGCTGAAAGACTTTTTCCCCGATACGCTGGAGGGCGCACTGCGCGCCTCTGCCTTCGGCAACGGCGGGGATTTCTTCATGGAGCATTCATACGACGCGGACCATATGGAGTTCGAGGGTGAAGTGGCTAAAATAGAGCAGCAGGTATATATTAGTACCAAAATTATGGTCCTGGGAGACAATCCGGGCGATTTCGTCTTCGACCTGCCGCTTTTGCGCCTGCTCAGGCGGGATGGAAAAGAGGTCTGTTACGCGGTGAAGAAGCACCCCGTACAGAACGATATGTCGATGCCGGACATGGAGAGGTTCGGGGCGCACGACCTGTGGGACGCAATTATTCCCGCAGGGACGGAAGTGGGCATCAGGCGCGAGGAGATGACCGGGCGGGTGCGGGAATGCTGGGAGGACGGCAGCATGATTATCGCGAAGGGCATGGGGAACTACGAGACGATCTCCGAGTACGACAGCGGGCGGCCGGTCGTCTATGTCATGGCCGTAAAGTGCGGCGCCGTGGCGGAGTCGCTGGGGCGAAAGATCGGGACGTATATAGCTGTCGCGGGTGGTGAGCATGGCTAAAAAAGACTACTACGAGATACTGGGTGTGCAGAAGACCGCATCGGAAGACGACATCAAAAAGGCTTACAGGAAGCTGGCGCTGAAGCACCACCCGGACAGGAACCCGGGAAACAAGGCTGCCGAAGAGCAGTTCAAGGGGATAAACGAGGCCTATGCTGTCCTGAGCGATAAAGACAAGCGGAAAGAATACGACACTTACGGCATGAGCGGCTTCCAGCAGAAGTATACCCAGGAGGACATCTACCGGAACTTCAACGTAGGCGACCTCTTCAAGGACCTCGGCTTCGGGACGGGCGACGTCTTCAGCATGATCTTCGGACAGCAGGGGCGCGCAGCGGGGGGCAGGAGGGAATCGGCGCGCGGCGGAAGGCGCGTTCACGATTTCGGCGATTACGTGGCCCGGGACCGCGGTGCTGGCGCAGAGCTCGACCTCAATTACGAGCTGGAGATACCTTTTATGGACGCCATGAAGGGGGCCGAGAAGGTGCTTGCCTTCTCCAGCGAGCGGGGCGGCGAAGAGATAAAGGTAAAAATACCGAAGGGCATAAATACGGGCCAGAAACTGCGCCTCCACGGCAAGGGGAGCAAGGACCCGTACACCGGCGGGACCGGCGACCTCTATGTGACCATAAAGGTGGCCGAGGACCCTGTCTTCAGGAGGGTGGGCAACGACCTTTACATAAAGCAGGAAGTGCGGGTGACCGACGCCTTCCTGGGCGGCTCTATAGAGGTGCCGACCATCGACGGGCCGAAGCAGATCAAGATTCCGGCCGGGGTTCGCGCCAACTCGAAGGTGCGCCTGAAGGGCCTCGGGGTGCCGCAGATCGGCAGGCAGGCCGCGGGCGACGAGTACGTGGAGATCGCCATCGACGTGCCGCGAAAGCTGACGGACAGGCAGAAGGCGCTGCTCGAAGAATTGCGAAAAGAAAACCTCTAGCTCCGCTTGCCAGTTTATTTTGTCCCCCTTGATGACTATATTAGCACTATCTCGAGAACTCCAAAGGGGGTGCTAATGAGGCGTATCGGTATGGGTCCGGGTGCTTTTTTAATATTATTCCTCGGACTGGCGCTTCAGGCAGCAGCCTTCGAGCTCTCCGCCGATATGGTCACCAGGGAAGGGGAGCAGAAACAAACAGGCAAGTTATACGTCAAGGGGAACAAATACCGCATCGAGACGAAGAACGGCTCCGAATACGCCATCATCAGGCACGACAAGAACAAATCATGGATCGTCATACCGGAGCAGAAGGCATACATAGAGATGCCCTTCGACCCGAAGAAAAAACCGGCCATCGAGGATAGGCAATCTGCAGAAGGGAACCGCAAATTCCTGGGCGCGGAGACGGTCAACGGCCATCCGTCCAGGAAATACGAGGTCACGACTAAGGAAGGGGAGTCGGTAGATCCGTTCTATGAATGGATCGCTTCCGACATCAACTTCCCCATAAAAACGATGGCAGTGAACGGGAACTGGAGCATCGAGTACAGCAATATCAAGACCTCGGTGCCCGACAGCCTATTTGAGATACCTGAAGCCTATGAGAGGATAGCTATGCCCTCGAACGGAGGGCAGATAGGCGCCATCCGATAGGGGTGGACTAAGACGATATTGAAAAAGAAAAAGGCAGGTCGCCTGGTGCGGCCCGCCTTGCCTTTTTAGAGCTTAACTACGTTCGCAGCTTTCGGGCCTTTCGGGCTTTCTACTATATCGAAACTGACTGCCTGGCCTTCCGTCAGCGACTTGAATCCATCGTCCTGGATCGCGCTGTAATGAACGAAAACATCATCGCCGTCTTCTTTGGCGATAAAGCCAAAACCCTTAGATGCGTTGAACCACTTTACGGTCCCCGTTGCCATACCGAAAATACCTCCTGTGCAAATATCGAAGAGTCAAACGATGCCAATAAAAAACCGCAACGTTTCACGCATTGCGGCACGTAACAATACGTCCGAAACTTCGGGTAACATGATTACATAGAATCGCGGAAAGAGTCAAAACAATTTTGTATCATACTTTACACTTTGCTTCCCCGTTCCGGGCTACCCCTGATGTGCCCTTTAAATACGGCATGAGCCGGACCGCTCAATGCGGTTGACACAAAACCCCTGTTTTTGATATGGTTTAGAGTCGGCGGAATGGCTCGTTGCAGCTTGAATGCGTTTATGCAAGGCCGCAATTATGCGCCCGGGCAAGGGCGACTGCCGCATCGCGGGGATGATGGATACGATAGAACTCGACAAGGTAAACGTTACTGACAGCAGGTTCTGCGTCTCTTACCCCCTGGCCGACGACCTCCTGCTGGCTTCGATAAAAAGGTTCGGCATCCTCACGCCCGTTGCCTTGCAGGGGGGCGAGAGACGGGCCGTAATCACGGGTCACAAGAGATGCGATGCAGCGCGCGTGCTCGGGATCGCACACGTCCCATGTGTCTTCTTCAACGTCGACGACAGGCAGGCCCTCCTGATGTCGATAAACGACAACATGGCAAGGCCCCTCAACACCGTTGAAAGGGCCGTCTGCGTTGCGAAGATGGCAGCCTGCGGTTTTCCCACGGAAGAAGTCTACGCTGTTATGACCATGCTCGGGCTGCCTGCAAGGGCGAATGTTTTGAAGACGTGCATCGGGGCCGCCTCGGCCGAAGAGCAGGTGTCGGCGTTTATCGTGGGCCACGGCCTCCCGGTCGCGGTAGTCGAGCAGCTTTTCGCGTTCGAGACAGGGGAGATGCGTGAAATCATCCGGCTGGTCGAACCGCTTCATCCGACCGTAAGCTCTTTGAGAGAGGCCCTCCAGCTCATGATGCTCGCCAGGGTGAAGCTGGGAGGCATAGATTTCGCGGGGTTCGAAGAGGTCAGGGACATGGAGGCCTTAAGACGCGCACTCAAAAAACGGACCAACCCGCTCCTTTCCGGGCTCGAAGAACGGCTGGCGGCTATACTCACCGCTTGCGCACTGCCCCCTTCTATAAAGGTGCGGGTGGACCCGGCGTTCGAGAGGGAAACGGTCGATATAACGATACGGGCGCGCAGTAGCGGCGAGATAGAAGCGGCCGCATCGAAGCTGGGCGGCATCGCCAGGGAAGGACTTTTCAGGAGCATATTTGAGCTTACCCACGGTACGTCGAATAGAATCTAAGGCCAGCGTCGTCAGGGACTGTCCAGGTACGCGCAAGCACGTCTGCTGCGGCTACAAGACCATAGACCTCGTGGAGGGGTGCCCCCTGTCCTGCTCGTACTGCATCCTCAGGTCGTACCTCAATAACCCCGGCATTACGGTACGAGGCGCCACGGACGCGATCATCGGCGAGATAGACGGGGCCGTCGCGGCCGAGAAAGCGCACGTCCTCAGGTTCGGCACGGGGGAATTGGGAGACAGCCTCGCCGTTGACAGGAAGCTCGACGCGGTCAGGCCTGTAGTCCGGTTCTTCGGCGAAAGGAAAGAGGCGCTTCTGGAGCTGAAGTCGAAATGGGCCGGCCTCGACCACCTGCGGTCGAGCCTCAACCCATACGTTGTCGTCTCCTTCTCGCTCGCCCCCCAGAGGATCGTCGATATGGAGGAGAAAGGGACGAGCCCTGTTGCGAAAAGGCTCAAGGCCCTGAAAAAAGCGCAGGATTGGGGATGCCTCGTGGGACTTCACTTCGACCCGGTGATCGTTTACGACGGCTTCGAGGACGATTACGCGCGCCTGATAGATGAGATAGCGGATACGCTCGATCTGAGCAGGGTCATATGGGCCAGCATGGGGTGCCTGCGCTTCGTGCCACGGCTCATGAAGCTTTTTCTCGATGAGAGGCGTGAAAACCTCCTGCACGGCGAATTTATCATGGGCGAGGACGGTAAGTACCGCTATATCAAGATGGAGAGGATCAGGGTCTACAAGATGCTTTACGGGCTCCTCAAGGCAAAGTCGCCCGGCCTTTTCATCTACCTTTGCATGGAGAGGCCCGAGGTGTGGCGGGAGGCGACCGGCGCGGAGGTCGGCCGAAGCGATGACCTGATAACGCTTTTCGACAGAAGAATAAGCGAATTCTACGGAGGCTTGCAATGAGGTTCAGGGACAAGGTCGTCTTTATCACAGGGGGTACGCGGGGGCTGGGCAAGGCAATGGCCGAGGCTTTCCTCGAAGAGGGCGCGAAGGTGGCCGTCAACGGGAGGAAGAATGAGGCCGTAGCGAAATTCCGCGAAAATCACGCACAAGAAGCGGCCAGGGCCTTCGAGGCCGATGTGTCAGATTACGCCGCTATGGAGGCCGTATCGGAGAGCGTAGTACAGGAATGGGGCGGCATCGACATCCTCGTTAACAATGCGGGCATCGTCAACCCACTCGTGCCTTCCGCAAAGATCAAGCGGGAGGATTTCGATCACGTGATCGACGTGAACCTGAAGGGCACCTTCTACGTCACCCAGATATTCGGGCGCAAGATGCTCAAACGGGGCTCCGGGAGGGTTATATCGATATCGTCCCAGGTCGCCCTCTTCGGCGAAAAGGGCTTCCTTCCTTATGCGATCAGCAAGGGGGGGATCCAGCTCATGACGCGGAGTCTCGCGTCAGAATGGGGCAGGTCCGGGGTCACGCTTTGCTGTCTGGCTCCCGGGTACATAAAGGGCGGCATGAACGAAGGGTTGGCTAAAAGGCAGGACCTGGTGGATTTCCTGTCCGCCAAGACGCCGGTCCTGAGGATGGGCACGGTCGGCGAGCTGGTCGGCACGGTCCTCTTCCTCGCGTCCTCTGATGCGGCCTATATCAACGGCGAGACAATCACCATGGACGGCGGCCTGACCGGATACGCAGCCGAAACGCTGCTGGACGCAATAACAAAAGGAAAATGATGGACAGCATCTCTTTCGTAGTCTTTACTTTCAATTCGCGGTACGTAAAACGGTGGATAGCAGGCGGTCTTATCCTTATGATCCCGCTGGCCAATTTCCTTTCCGTCGGCTATCTCGCCCGCACGTCCAGCCTTACCATGATAGGCGGCATGGGCCTGCCTACCTGGGAGAAAAAGAACGAGCTTTTGTGGGAGGGCGCAAAGCTTTTCGGCATTTTCATCCTTTACGAGGCCCTGCCCTGCTTCCTTTTCTCGTTCAGCTTCCTCCTTTCGAGCTTCGGCAACACCCTTACCGGCTTCGCGGGCGGCATAATAAAGTTCCTGGCGGTTATCGCTTTTATCGTCTGCTCCGCTTTCCTCCCCTTCGCTTTCTGCACCTTCATCGATCAGGCGGAAGTGCGGAGGGCCTTCGAGTTCGAGCGGATAGCCGCAGCCGTCAAGGAAGTGATGCCTGCGTACGTTTTCGGTTACGTCCTGAGCCTAATCTGCATGTACGTGGCATACAAGCTGCACACCATCCCCTATCTACTGGGTTTCGCCCTCTCGTCCGTGCTCATCTATTATGTCCTCCTCGTCTCCACTTATTATTTCACGCAGCTTTACAAAAAGACCGCGCTGGGGGCAGGCAAACTGCCGTAAGACCGCGTAATGTATACGGTTATGAGCCGAATCGTATGCCCGGACCAGGCCAGTTTATACTTGCACAGTTTACCGATATTTTATAAGATATTCTGGCACATTCCGGAAAATCTGTGTATAGCACCTCACGTGCCGAGGATGATTTGCGGGTATGCGGCGGGCCAGTGGCGGTAGCTTGTCAAAAAATGGGACTACCACGATGATTTCGCTAAGGAAAGGAACAACATGAAAGGCATCATTTTGGCCGGAGGCAGCGGCACGCGACTTTTTCCGCTCACCCTCGGCGTATGCAAGCAGCTCATACCCGTATACGACAAGCCGATGATCTACTTCCCCCTCTCGGTGCTGATGCTGGCCGGCATCAGGGATATCCTCATCATCTCGACGCCGCAGGACCTTCCGCGCTTTGAGACCATCTTCAAAGACGGCTCCCACCTGGGGCTTCGTTTCAGCTACGCTGAGCAACCCCATCCAAACGGGATTGCCGAGGCTTTCATCATCGGCGCGGATTTTGTGGGCGCCGACGACGTCTGCCTCATACTCGGGGACAACATATTCTACGGACACGGCCTTACCGCCCGGCTCAGGAAAGCCGTAGCCGACGTCCACGATCTGGGCGGCGCGACGGTCTTCGGTTACTATGTCAGCGACCCGGAACGGTACGGCATAGCCGAGTTCGACGAACACCTGAACGTCCTGTCGATAGAGGAAAAACCGAAAAATCCCAAATCGAACTATGCGGTGACGGGCCTCTACTTCTACGATAACAGCGTTATCGGGGTCGCGAAAAACATAAAGCCGTCGGCCCGGGGAGAGCTGGAGATCACGGACGTCAATAACGCGTACCTTAAAATGGGCAAGCTCCATGCCGAGCTTCTCGGCAGAGGGTACGCCTGGCTCGATACGGGCACCCACGAGACGCTCCTGGAGGCAGCCGAGTTCATGGCGACCATAGAGAAGAGACAAGGCCTCAAGGTAGCCTGCATAGAGGAGATCGCCTACAGGCTTGGATACATCGACGCGGACCGGCTCCTTACCCTCGCCGAGCCGCTTAAGAACAACGGCTACGGCAAGTACCTTCTGGGCCTCGCAAAAGGACCAAGGTCATAGCCGGCCTCATGAGGGTCCTCATCGCCGGGAAAAGCGGTCAGCTTGCGTGTGAGTTCACAAGACAGCTTTCCGCGCCCGCCTTCACCGTACTGGCTCCCGACGAGAAAGAGCTCGATATAACTAACATTGAGACGGTCAGGACCATAGTCGGCGCAAGCCGGCCGGACGTTGTCCTCAACTGTGCAGCCTACAACCTGGTGGACGACGCGGAGAGGGCGCCGGGGCCGGCCTTTGCCGTGAACGCGACGGGCGTTGCGAACCTGGCGGCAGCATGCAGGGAAGCGGGCGCGGTTTTAGTCCATTACGGGACCGACTACGTCTTCGGCGGCCTGAAAGAAACGCCGTACACGGAAGAGGATAACCCCGACCCGATCAACGCTTACGGGCAGAGCAAGCTGGCAGGAGAGAGGCTGCTCGCCGAAAGCATGGAGGATTACCTGCTCCTGCGCGTGAGCTGGGTCTTCGGAGACGGGCGGCAGAACTTTCTTTACAAGATGCTGCAGGCGGCCCGCAGCCGCGAGGTGATCGAAGTTGTCGACGACCAGGTCTCCATACCCACCTCTACGCGGGACATCGTAAAGTATACGATGAAGGCGCTCGAAAAGGGTCTCCGGGGGCTCTACCATCTGACCAATAGCGGCTTCGCCTCGAGATACGAGACGGTACGCTACAGTTTTTCCAGGCTTGGTGTTGCCGCCAGGGTGGTGCCGGTCGGCACGGACCGCTTCCCTGCCCCTGCCCGCCGTCCCCGCTTTTCAGCCCTCTCGAACGCGAAACTGGCGTCGGTTCTCGGTGCCGAAATACCCCACTGGACCGACGGCGTGGACTGGTACGTTGAAAGGAATGCGCAGGTCCAAGGGAGCGTATAATAAAGCAAGCGAATGCGCAGCGCCGAGTGGGGAGGCCGGGGCACCCGCCCGACGTAAGGAGGGAAGGGTCGCAGCTTTGCCGACGGAGGGGGTGCTGAACCCCAATGATTGCCTGGTACGTTGAAAGGAGAAAGCTTATGGGCGAGGTAGATTCATGAAAGTCGTCATTCTGGCAGGCGGACTGGGCACCCGCTTGAGCGAGGAAACGGTAATCAAGCCGAAGCCCATGGTCGAGATAGGCAGCAGGCCCATCCTGTGGCATATCATGAAGATATACGGGCGCCATCACTTCGACGACTTCGTTGTCTGCCTCGGCTACAAGGGTTACATCATAAAAGAATTTTTCGCGAACTACGTCATCCACCAGTCGGACATCACGATCGACCTCCGCGCCAACAGACTCGCTTCTGCGCAGTAACAACACCGAGCCGTGGAGGGTAACGCTCGTAGGTACCGGAGAGAAAACGATGACTGGCGGCCGTGTACTGCGGGTCAGGGATTACCTGGAAAACGAGACGTTCATGCTTACATACGGAGACGGGGTAGCCGACATCGATATCGGGAAGCTTCTCGCGTTCCACAAGAGCCACGGCAAGCTCGCAACGGTGACCGCAGTCCGCCCGCCTTCCAGGTTTGGCGGCATGTCGATCGAAGACGGCCTCGTTACCAATTTCATCGAGAAACCCCAGATAGGAGAGGGCTGGATCAACGGTGGGTTCTTTGTGCTGGAGCCCGGCGTGCTCGATTATATAAAGGGCGATTCCACGCTGTTCGAGCACGAGCCTTTGGAGATGCTGGCACGGGAGGGACAACTGGCCGCCTACAAGCACGAAGGCTTTTGGCAGTGCATGGACACAGTGCGCGACGTAGCGCTCCTCAACGAGCTGTGGGAATCGGAGCACTGTCCCTGGAAGGTCTGGTAGGATGGAACGGGCGCGCGATATCCTTCGCAGGGCTTACCGGGGCAAAAGAGTCCTCGTTACGGGCCACACGGGTTTCAAGGGGTCCTGGCTGGCTACCTGGCTCCTGGAATTGGGCGCCGAGGTGACGGGGTACGCCCTCGCGTCCACTACGGAACGGGACAATTTTGTCGTCTCCGGTCTCGCCGACCGCCTTACCGATGTCCGGGGCGACGTGAGGGACTTCGAAGGCCTGAAGGCCGTCTTTGACGACTTCAAGCCGGAGTTCGTCTTCCACCTCGCTGCCCAGGCCCTCGTAAGGAGGGGATACCGGGACCCCAAGGAGACCTTCGATACAAACGTCGGGGGCACTGTCAACGTGCTCGAGAATTGCCGCCTCAGCAATTCGGTCTCGACAATAGTCAACGTGACGAGCGACAAATGCTACGAGAACAGGGAATGGTCCTGGGGATACCGCGAGTGCGACCCCATGGGCGGCTACGACCCTTACAGCTCCAGCAAGGGGTGCTCGGAGCTTATAAGCGCCGCTTACAGGACGTCCTTTTTCAACAGCGATGGGGCATCGCGGAAGGTCCTCGCGACCGTCCGGGCCGGGAACGTGATAGGCGGCGGGGACTGGTCCGAAGACAGGATCATACCCGACTGCATCAGGTCGCTCGAAGCGGGCAAGGCAATAGGCGTAAGAAACCCCCGCGCAGTGAGGCCGTGGCAGTTCGTGCTGGAGCCTCTCGGCGGCTACCTGCTCCTCGGCGCTGTGATGGGCACGGACCCGGACAGGTACGGCGGTCCATGGAATTTCGGCCCGGACAGGCTCTTCAACGGTCACCGTGGGCGAGCTTACAGGCCTGGTCGTAGACGCATGGGGCTCCGGGAGCTGGGAATCGACAGCGACCGGTCGCGAGACGCACGAGGCGGGCCTGCTCGCCCTGGATATAAGCAAGGCGCGATACACGCTAGGCTGGCGGCCGAGTCTCACTATCGCCGATGCGGTCGCAATGACGGTCGAGTGGTATGCCGCCTGCGTGAAGGGTGCAGGCGCGGCGCCTATATGCGAAAGCCAGATAAGAACTTACATGGAGCGAATGTCCATTCATGACACGGGAAGAAGAACAGATCAGGGGTGAGATTTCCGGTCTCGTCGAGAAGCTCTACCGGATGAAATACGGCCGCAGCGATTTCGTCCCGGGAAAGACGCCCGTCCGCTACGCCGGGCGCGTCTTCGACGAGCGGGAAATGAAGAACCTCGTCGATGCGTCGCTCGATTTCTGGCTTACAGCCGGCCGGTACGCCGAGGAATTCGAGTCAAGGTTCGCAGAATTTTTCGGCCTTTCAGACGCGATCCTCGTGAACAGCGGCTCGTCCGCCAACCTCGTCGCAGTGAGTGCCCTCACCTCGTCCAAGCTGGGCGACAGGAGGCTCAAACCGGGAGACGAGGTAATCACCGCAGCAGCGGGCTTCCCCACGACGGTTGCCCCTATCGTCCAGAACAGGCTTATCCCCGTCTTCGTCGATGTCCGGATAGGAACCTACAACGTCCTTCCCGACGAGGTCGCAGCGGCAGTCGGCCCGAGGACCCGCGCCATCTTTCTGGCCCATACCATGGGCAACCCCTTCGACCTGGAAGCGGTCTGCGAAATCGCCCGCAGCCATGACCTCTGGCTGATAGAGGACAACTGCGACGCCCTGGGGAGCCGCTACGACGGGAAGCTGACGGGCACCTTCGGACAGATAGCGAGCACGTCCTTTTACCCGGCCCATCACATCACCATGGGCGAAGGGGGATGCGTCGTGACCGATTCGGAAGAGATAGCGCGGGTAGCGCGCTCCTTCAGGGACTGGGGAAGGGACTGCTACTGCAGCGGAGGAGAGAACAACACGTGCGGCAAGAGGTACACGCAGAAGTTCGGCGACCTTCCCTTCGGCTACGACCACAAATACGTGTACTCCCATATAGGATACAACCTCAAGGTCACGGACATGCAGGCGGCAATCGGGGTCGCCCAGCTCGACAAGCTGGAAGGCTTCATAGAAAAAAGGAAGGCCCACTTCGAGCCTGATCATGCAGGGGTTGAAGCCCTTCGAAGACCGTCTTTACCTGCCCGAGGCGACGCTTCTGGCGGACCCTTCATGGTTCGGCTTCGTCATAACCGTCAGGGAGGGTAGCGGCTTTACGCGGAACGAGCTCGACGTCGTACCTGGAGCAGAACGGCATAGAGACGCGCAACCTCTTTTCGGGCAACCTGACGCGCCAACCCGCCTATATGGAAATAGAAAAGCGGCAGGTAGGAGACTTGAGCAATACCGACTACGTCATGGAGAACACGTTCTTCATCGGCGTTTACCCGGGCCTTGACCGGGAGCAGATCGACTATATGATAGACCGCATAGGCCGGTTCATCGGGAGCCGCTGATTGCCGACACCTGTTAAGATACCGGTAGTCGCCCAAACGGTCGTGCGCCACACGGACACGGTCAAGACCCTGCTTTTGAAGCCCCTCAAGAGGCTACCGGCCTTCAGGCCGGGACAGTTCCTCCACCTGGCCATTGACCCTTACGACCCGGCAGGCTTCTGGCCCGAATCGCGTGTTTTTTCAATCGCCAGCTCGCCCGGCCGAGACCTCGTGCGCGTCGTCTTCTCCGTGAAGGGCGCATTCACGTCGAGGATGTTCAACGAGATCGGGGAAGGCGATGCATTGACCGTCAAGCTGCCTTACGGCAGCTTCCTCTTCGAGGCGGACCGGCCCCTCGTTTTGATAGCCGGCGGGACCGGCATAACGCCTTTTATCTCCTTCCTCGAGCACTCTCTCGACAAGCCATCGCCTGCCCGGATCAGCCTCTACTACGGGATGAGGAGCAGAGCGGACTTCGTCTGTAGCGACGTCCTCCGGGAATGCACCCGCACCATGAGCGGTTTCCGGTGCACTTGCTGCTTCGAGGACGGCGGTTTGGTCGAAGGTGTGAGCAGGTGCGAGAAGGGCATAATCCCAATAGATGAGATTATCGCCGAAAACCGGACGCAAAAGGAATCCCTCTATTATCTCTCGGGTCCGCCGGAAATGATAAAAAACGCCAGATCCCGCATCGCCGCAGCCGGCATAGATGAAAGCAACATCAGGGTGGACGATTGGGAATAGAGACTTCCAGCCGCCCGTCTGCGCCTGACGCTAACCCATTGGTCTCCGACCTGGACCACGTCCTCGCATCGACGCGCGGGTTGTGGGAGCAACTCCGGGGGAAATCGATATTCGTCACCGGCGGGACGGGTTTTATCGGGAAATGGCTCCTCGAAAGCTTTGTCCGGGCTTCCGACGTGCTCGATTTGCAGGCGCGGATGACGGTCCTTACCAGAGACATAGGGACTTTCACGGACGAGCACCCTCGTCTTGCCCGCCACCCGGCAATCCGGTACATCGAGGGTGACGTAAGAGACTTCACCTGGCCCAAAGAAACTTACTACGCGGTCATCCACGGGGCCGCCCAGGCAAGCGCCGAGCTGAACCGGGAGTACCCGCTGCTCATGACCCGCACGATCACGGAGGGGACACATAACGTCCTGGAAATGGCAAAAGACAGGGGCGTGCGCCGCTTCCTTTTCATCAGCTCCGGCGCCGTCTACGGCGAGCAACCGGCCGATATGGCCCATACACCGGAACAATATCGCGGCGCACCCGACTCTCTCGATCCCGGCTCTGCCTATGCCGAGTCCAAGAGAATGGGCGAGGCTGCTTTGTTCCATCTATTGCGCCCGCTGCGGCATCGAGACGATTGCCGCCCGGTGTTTCGCGTTCGTCGGTCCCTACCTCGACCTGGATATACACTTTGCCATAGGGAACTTCATCCGGGACGGCCTCAATGGCGGTCCCATTATAGTAAACGGGGATGGAACACCGCTTCGCTCCTATCTTTACACGTCAGACCTTGCGATATGGCTATGGGTCCTTCTCTTGTCGGGGAAGGCAGGCCAGGCATATAATGTCGGGTCGGAAGAGGCTGTTTCCATCGCGGAGCTTGCGGCTTGCGTTGCCGCCTGCTTCGAGCGACGGACGGAGGTTGTTATCAGAGGGCGTAAGGAACCGGACAAGCCCGTCGAGCAGTATGTACCCGATACAACGAAGGCGCGTACCGAGCTCGGCTTGAGTCAGCATATCGATCTGACGAGCGCTGTGAAAAAGACCATCGAGTGGCACAGGGCCGTTTCATGGAGATAGGGAAGCCAGGCAAAAGGCAAGATAGATGAAACTGACGGACTACGTGATCGATCGCCTTGCCGCCCGGTATGGGGTGCGCGATATCTTTATGATCTCCGGCGGAGGGGCAATGCACCTTGTCGACTCTGTCGGCAAAGAAACCCGGCTCCGCTATCTCTGCCCCCATCACGAGCAGGCTGCGGCCATCATGGCGGAAGGCTATTCCCGCGTAACCGGCCGTCTCGCCGTATCAGTCGTAACCAGCGGTCCCGGCGGCACGAATACCCTTACCGGAGTAATCGGCCAATGGCTCGACTCGGTGCCGGTCCTCTATCTTTCCGGACAGGTTAAACAGGAGACAACGATAGAATCGTGCCGCGATCTCGGTCTCAGACAGCTCGGCGACCAGGAGATAAACATCGTTGATATCGTTAGGCCCGTGACGAAGTACGCGGCGATAGTCAAGGACCCGCAAGATATCCGTTATCAACTCGACAAGGCGGTCTACATCGCTACCCACGGTCGGCCCGGCCCGGTATGGCTCGACATCCCGCTTGACGTGCAGGCGGCGTCGGTCGATCCGGAGAGCCTATCAGCTTACGACAGCCGGGAAGACGAGATGCCATTCGACAGGGCCGCGCTTGCAAGCCAGGTAGAGCGCGTTGCCGCTTTGCTGCAAAAGGCGGAACGTCCTCTTCTTGTTGCCGGACAGGGCATCAGGATAAGCAAGGGCATCGACTTGTTCAGGCGCGTGGTGGACAAGATAGGCATCCCGGTAATCACCTCGTTCTGCGGGTACGACCTTATGCCGTCCGATCACCCCCTGTTTGTCGGAAGACCGGGAACGCTGGGAACGAGGTTCGGTAACTTCGCCCTGCAGAATGCAGACTTGCTCATAACGGTCGGCTCCAGAAATAATATCCGCCAGGTGAGTTACACACGGGGGGATTTTGCCAAGAACGCCGTAAAGGTCATGGTTGACATAGACGAAGCAGAACTTAAGAAACCAAGCTTTCATCCGGACATCGCTATTTGCGCAGACGCAAGTGAGTTCCTGAGGCTGCTTGGCGAAGCCGTAGAAACGAGACCGCTCCCCCGCTGGGATTCATGGATCGACTGGTGCAAAGAGCGCAAGAGTCGCTACCCCGTCGTGCTTGCGGAGTACTGGGATGACAAGAAACTGGTAAATCCGTACTGTTTCACCCAGGCGTTAACGGAGTCGCTCGGCGAAGGCGCGACTGTTGTGGCAGGTAACGGCACCGCCTGCGTCGCCCTCTTTCAGGCAGGTATAGTGAAGGACGGACAGCGTTCTTTCTGGAACTCGGGATGCGCCTCGATGGGCTATGACCTGCCCGCGGCCATAGGCGCATGCGTCGCGGCCGGAAAAACCGTTGTCTGCCTGGCCGGTGACGGCAGCCTGCAAATGAACATACAGGAGCTGCAGACCGTCTACCATAACAGGCTACCCATAAAGCTCTTCGTACTGAACAACGGCGGCTATGTGTCGATCAGACAGACCCAGGACAGTTTTTTCGGAGGCAGGCACGTCGCGTGCGGACCCGACAGCGGGGTCACCTTCCCCGACATCTGTCGCGTCGCCCTGGCCTATGGGATACCTTCATCCGTCATCTCAGGTCATGAAGGCATGAAGGATAAGATAAGGGAGACCCTGTCAACGCCCGGCCCCAACGTATGCGAAGTCCTTCTTTCCCCGGAGCAGAACTTCAGCCCCCGCGTCTCATCGAAAAAGGAACCGGACGGGAGGATCGTATCGAAACCCCTCGAGGATTTGTACCCCTTCCTGCCGAGAGAAGAACTCGAGAGGAACATGCTCGTGCGGCATAAAAAAGGCGACAAGGAGTAAAACGACATGAACTCCGTTGAACAGAGAATGGTAGAGATACTGAAGGAGCTTCGGGAAAGCTACGGCGCGCTCGCCGTGCGGGCCGAGTTTGAGGCCGAAGGGACGCGCCTTGAGGAGCTCCTGCGCCTCAAGGAGATATGCATGACCGCCGGCCTCGGTCTGACCCTGAAGATAGGGGGGTGCGAATCGATCAGGGACATGCTGGAGGCGAAGATCGTGGGGGTCGATTACCTCGTTGCCCCTATGGTCGAGTCGCCGTACGCGCTGCGGAAATACCTTCAGGCGGTAAGCAAGACATTCTTTTCCGAAGAGGCAAACCCGGTAGAGGTGCTTTGCAATATCGAAACGGTAACCGGGTGCAACAACTTCGAGGCGATGCTCGGCATACCCGAGCTTGGAGGCCTTAACGGGATAGTTATAGAACGGGTCGACCTCTGTTTCTCCCTGGGGCTCGACGAGCAAGCCATCAACAAGAGCGAAGTAAATGAGATCGTTCTCGAAACCATCACCAAGGCCAAAAAGAAGAACCTGACCTGTACGGTGGGCGGAGGGGTATCGGCGGAGTCGTTGCCCTTTTTCGAAAAGATGCCGGAGGGCTATCTCGACCGGTACGAGACCCGCAAGGTCTGTTTCTCCTGGCAGGGCACACCAAACAGCAGGGACAAGGCCATATTGAAGGCGCTGGGGTTTGAAGTGCTCTGGCTTCGCAACAAGTTCAACTACTTCGACGGCATCTCTCGTTCCGAAAGGCAGCGGATGAGCCTCATCGAGCAGAGATACTGGAACGCGATAGATGCGCTACTGTAAGAAGAAGGGGGTACGATGAACCGGACAGAGAAACAAATGACGGAACATCTTCGGAAGATAAAGGACAAATATGCGGTAGTAGGCGTCAAGGCTGAGTTCGAGGCCGAGGGGACCAGGACGGAAGAGCTTATGAGACTCAAGGAGATATGCCTCTCCGCCGGTGCGTCCCTCACTCTCAAGATAGGGGGTTGCGAGGCCGTCCGGGACATGTACGACGCCCGCACGGTAGGGGTCGATTACCTCGTCGCACCCATGGTCGAGACACCGTTTTCGCTGCAAAAATATTTGAAGGCAATCGATATAGTCTTTCCGAAAGACGAGCAGGAGAAGATCGAATTTCTCATCAACGTGGAAACGATTATGGCCGCCGGGAACTTCAAAGAGATGATGACAGTGAACGGCATAGAAAAATTGGGGGGCATAGTCGTCGGCCGCGTGGACCTCGTGGGCTCTATGGGGCTCGACCGGAGCGCATGCGAGAGCGAAGAGATTTTCGCCATAGCGAAGGACCTGCTCGTAGAAACGAAAAAACAAAAGATGACCTACGTGCTGGGAGGCGCGATATCGGCCGACTCCCTCTCTTTTTTACGGCGGCTGTCCGGCGAGGCGATGATCGACAGGTACGAGACAAGAAAGATCTGCTTCTCGTGCCCGGACGCCTTAAAGGACGGGGCCGAGCAAGGGATAGCGGAGGCCGTGGCGTTCGAGCTTTTGTGGCTGCAAAACAAGCGAAGCTTTTACAAGGCCATCGCTGAGGAAGACGATAAGAGGATCACGATGCTCGAGGCGCGCCACCGTCAGGCGGAGACCGGACAGGGCGTTAAGGGGGCGTGATGGAAGCGGGCAGGCTTTCCGCGCTGGTCACGGGCGGCTCGGCGGGGATCGGTCTTGCCGTCGCCAAACGGCTGAAGGCGGAAGGCATCGACGTCATTACGCCTACCAGGCGCGATATGGACCTTTTGTCGGACGCATCGATAGACGCATACCTTAAGTCCCTCTCCCGGCCGGTCGATATCCTCATCAATAATGCAGGCGTCAACATCATTGCGCCTCTTGCCGATATCACCGACGACTATATGCGGGAAACGATCCAGATTAATCTTCTCGCGCCTTTTCGCCTGGCCCGTGCGCTTGCGCCCGGTATGGCCGAGCGGAGTTACGGCAGGATAGTAAATATCAGCTCGATCTGGGCATACGTCAGCAAACCCGGAAGGCTCACGTATGCCACGGCCAAATCCGGCCTGCAGGGAATGACGAGGACGCTGGCCGTGGAGCTCGCGCCTTACAACGTCCTAGTGAATGCCATAGCGCCCGGCTTCGTGAATACCGAAATGACGCGCCGGAACAATACCAGGGAGCAAATAGAGGCCATCGAGAAGAACATCCCCGCGGGCAGACTTGCGGAGCCTGAAGAGATCGCCGAGGCAACCGCATTCCTCGCGTCAGAAAAGAATTCCTATATCACGGGCCAGACGATACTGGTAGACGGCGGGTTTACATGTCTCTGATCACCGTCAAATCGAATATCCGGGACTACACGGTGAGCTTCCAGGAATCGTTCGCCTTCCTGGACGACCTCAAAAAAAAGCAGGAGAGGTGCTACGTAATCGACGAAAATGTGTGGCGTCTTTATTCGGCCGGGCCGCTCAAAGACCTCGCCGGCTCGGACGTTGTCGTGCTCCCCATACAGGAGGAGCTGAAATCCCTGGAGAGCGTCGAAAAACTTTATGACTACCTCGTCCGGCGGACCGCCAAGCGCAACCTGACGCTTATCTCCATCGGAGGCGGCATCCTTCAGGACATATCCGGGTTCGTCGCGTCTACCCTCTACCGGGGAATTGACTGGGTCTTCATCCCCACCACCCTGCTCGCCCAGGCAGATAGCTGCATCGGCGCGAAGACCTCCCTGAACTATAAGTCCTTCAAAAACCTGATAGGCACCTTCTATCCGCCGTCCGAGGTCATCGTTCATACCCCTTTTTTGCTCACGCAGGAGGACGTCGACTTTTACAGCGGGCTGGGCGAGGTCATAAAGCTGCATATGATCGGGGGCATGCAGTCGCTTCGTAAGATCGCCGGGGCAATGCCTGCGATAGAGCGTAAGGAGGCCGACGCGCTGAAGACATGCGTCTATGACTCCCTCGTCATTAAGCGCGGCTACATCATGGACGACGAATTCGACACCGGCAGGCGGAACATGCTCAATTTCGGCCATTGCTTCGGACACGCCATCGAGTTCGCGGCAGGCTACGAGATCCCGCACGGGCAGGCGATCGTGCTCGGCATGATGCTTGCCGAGATCGTCGCGAAAGAGCGCGGATTGCTTTCCCGGGAATTCTGCGGATTTCTTTCCGCGAAGCTTTTGTTGCCTGCACTAAAAGTAAAGGTCAGAACGGAACATCTCGACCCGGCAAGAATCGTCGAAGCCATGCAGAAAGACAAGAAGCGGGTCGGCAAGGGGCTTGCTCTTGTCATGATGGGCGACAACTGTGAGATGTTCAAGGTGAACGATCTCACTGCGCGGGAAGCCTCTGACGCGCTCGATGCCGTATCGGTCGACCTGGCCCTCTGACGCCCGTCTTTCCCACCGCCCCGCAGCCTGCTTTTAGCGTCCACCCGTCATAGCGGCACAGTTCCCGGCGCCGACCTCCCCCCTCCGGCAGGAGACCATTATGAGAAAACTGATAAGCATAATCGCGTCGGCATTCAATGAGGAAGGCAACATAGAAGAGCCTGTCCCGGCAACTCAAGGCCGTTTTCGACGAGAACGAGAGGTACGACTTCGAGGTGATCCTGGTCGAGAACGGATCGAGCGACCGCACTTTCGAAAAGATGCTAAAGCTCAACGAAGAGGACGGACGGTTCAAGATCGTGCAATTGTCGAGGAACTTCAGGATGGACGGCGGCATAACGGCCGGATTGAGCCATGCCTCGGGCGACGCGGCCGTCATCATGACGGCAAACCTCCAGGACAAACCGGAAGTTATTACCGGTTTCATCAGGAAATGGGAAGAGGGTTATGAAAACGTCTACGGGATAGTTAGGAAAAGGACGGGCAAAGGGTTGCTGAGGCGATTCAACTCATTCTTGTTCTACAAGATAATAAACTCCATGACGAGCGGCCTGATCCCCGAGAACGTGAGCGATTTCAGGCTTATGGACCGAAAGGTGTACGAAGCGATCAATTTCATGAAGGAGCGTAATCGCTTTCTTCGCGGCATGGTGGCCTGGACCGGGTTTAAGTCCGTCGGAGTGGAATACGAGCGGGCCAGGAGGTTTTCGGGCAAGTCTCACGCCCATTCGCTTCACGTCCTGCAGCTCGCAATCAACAGCATATTCGCCTTTTCATACTTTCCCATCCGCTCAATCTCGTTTTTAGGCATAGCGTTGTCGGGGGTATCCCTTCTTTACCTCCTCTATACCGTAGTCAGGATATTCGAGAAGGGCGTTCCTTTCGCCGGTTACGGCACCATCGTCTCCCTCATAGTCCTGATGTTCGGGATCCTCTTTTTTATCCTCGGAATATTGGGCCAGTATATCGCGCAGATATACGAGGAAGTGAAGCAAAGGCCGAGCTATATCGTTAGCGCGAAGGTGGGGTTTGCAGATACGGCTGCCGCAGCGTCGAGGGACGGCAAATAATATAAATGGCGAAATCGCTGCCGTAACAAGAGAGTCATGCTTCAATCAATCTACTATCTTCTTTTTATATACCTCTACCTTTCTTTCCTCGGGGCGGGCCTCTATCTGCTTCTCGCTCCGTCCTGGCTTAGGAAGCCGTACTATCTGCCCTTCGCAGTCCCGGTCCTCGGCTCGTCGCTCCTCTCCGTGCTGGGAATGTACGTCATCTGCCTGCGGCTGCACATCGGGGCGCTGATTCCTGTCTCCCTGACAGCGGCAGGTGTCCTGCTTCTATCGGGTCTATTGGCTCACCGGCGGGAAATCAGTCGAACCTGGTCCGAATTGAGGAATATACGACCGAGAATAAAGCATTTGCTGGTGGCCGTGCCTGCGATTATATGCGTGATGCTGGCGGTCCTCTGGCCCGCTGTCAGGGAAGGGGCGCCGACCGTGCCTTTCCGGATCGGTCCCGATCAGATGTGCAATGTGATCGAGGCCCAATTCTTCCTGTCGGGCGGAACGATGAACAGCCCGACCGAGATAAACCGTTTCAGAAAAGACGATTGGATTCCAAGGTTGGCCATAGAGGGCATGCGGTGGAGTTTTCCGGCCGCTCTTGCGACTTATAACCGTCTTCTCGGAAGCCCTCACACGTACCGGGTCGGGTATCCCGCGATCGCTTTGCACCTGATATTCTTAGGCGGCCTGGCGTACTGCCTTCTTTATTACCGCTTCGGTCTGTCGCCGCCGGCCTCGTTGCTCGGCGGGGCCGCCGTTACCCTCAACTGCAACATGCTCAATGCGATCTGCGAAGGGTTCTGGGCGCAGGTCTTCACTATGCCGATGTTCGTCATCATGCTCCTCGCGTTGCTCGATCTACGGGACACTGAGAAAGTGCAGTCCCGGCCTGATATTTGGAAGTCGGTCGTTCTCCTCTCCCTTCTCGCCTTGCCTCTCATCACCGCATGGAGCGAAGGAACTCAGATCGTGCTTTATTTCTGGGTGATCACGCTGGCGCTCGACCTTGCGCTCAAGAGGAAGATATCGAAGACTAACCTGATCGTACCGGTGGCAGCGCTCGTCACATTACTGCTCGCCGCCCCGGTCCTCCCGATGCTCAAGCAGCATTATATCAATGTAGCCAACCACTTTCTGCTGAATAGCGGGTTCCCGCAGCCGCATTGGGCTTTCCCATCGGAGATACTTGGCTTATCCGATATGTATCACAATTTCATGCGGTGGTTCGGGCGCTATTTTGTCCCCAAGACCGTACGCATGACGGGAGGTAGTCTTATTTTCAACACGATTGCCTCCATAGTCATAATAGCCGCGTTCGCGCGACATACGCTCACCTCCCGATCCCTCGACAAGCCGTTTTGGCTGGCTGCGCCCGTCTTCGTCACTCTAATCCTGCTTGCGTCACGCTTATCGGGTCATCACAATTTCCTATACATGAAGAGCTATACGCTCTTCGTGCCGCTTCTCTTCACCTGTTTTTACGGTTTACAGCCTTCCTCTGATCGCTTCAAGCCCATATATGACAGGGCAAGGTATGTTCTGTCCGCTATTATTATCGTCGTCGGCCTCTCCTACGTCCACGGGTATTCCGCCACCAGCACGTATGTCACAAACGACATGATGGAGCTGCACGCATACTCCCACAGCACTGATCTTACCAATGCCGTTTTTATGACGAGAGGGCCGGCGGGCCTATCTCCCGAGCAGAGATACAGGCAATACATGCTCGACTTGCTGCTTTGTCCCATTATTGGCGCCAATGTACTCGATCAATGGATTGTGGTAGAACCCAAGTACCGGGACCAGCATTTCGAGAGACATTTCAGGAACCATGTATACTTGCTCTTAAGGAAAAGCGACCTTCCCTCCTGGCCGCCGGTAGAGCGAAAAGCCGGAGAAAAGATCGTATGGCAGAACAACACATTTGCGATAATCGATACGGGCAGGTTGTTTCGGGACGCCTTCACGAATGAGAGAAGCGAGCCGGACTTGAAGGTTTTCTGGGAGACTATCGAGTTGTCCAGGTCGAATCCGAGGGGAGGAGGTCTGTAAGCAATGACGCGGATAACGACAATTGTAAATGCGAAAATGGTCCTGGCCTGCGCCATCCTAGCCGCAGTCCTGTTGCTGCTCCTGCTCGTCTTCGGAGACAGGCTCGTGTACCGGCCGATAAAGCCGGTGAGCATAGAGCATATCGATTACGATTCGAAGTCGGCCGACAGGACCCTGTCATCAGCAAAAGAATTCACCCGGCCGAGAAGGATTGTCGCGCGTGATATGGATATATCCTTCAAAATGAAAATCTATTCCATCAGCCAATACGACGACGTCTTTCAGACCGGCCCGGGTAATGCAGGGGTGCGGATGGAAGTTTCAAGACCGGGTACGCTGGGGCTGATTGCGGGGAGGGCCATCAATACCTTCATTCTCACTGATTCCCTGGAACCGGGCAAGGAATACGAGGTAAATCTCAGAATACGGGGAGGGCGCGTCCATATAGCATTGAACGGTTTTGCGGTTTCCGCTACGTATTGGAAAGGCAGATACTTCAACGCATCGGACATAAAGGTTGGGACCGGATGGGGCGGGTCGAGGCCCTTCGACGGCCGCATCAGCGACTTCAAGGTCGCATACCGGCCCTTCAGATACCATAAGCACCTGGAGAAGACTATCGATTTCACGGAGGGGTTGCTTGGCGGGCTTATGCTTCTCCTGCTTGTTCTATATCTACGCCTGAGGACAAGAAAGAAACTATCCGAGTTATGGCGCGGTCTCGGCAGCGCCAGCTACGTTTATTGCGCAGCTTTTGTCGTATGCTGCCTGGTTTTTCTAACTCCTGTCTTTCAGCACCTTCTCACGCCTCGCGTCTCTGTTCCCATGACCGTCGACCCACAGTTCATGCTTCTCATCTTATCCTTGATTCTGCTCTCGGCCTTCTTAATGACGAAACGGATCGACCTCGCAAACACCCAGGCAAAGGCTCGCTTTACAGCAACGGTAGTGATGTGCGGGTTCGTGGTATCATACCTGTTTCTCTATGTACAAGCCATTGTGTATGGAGCCGATATATCGGTTACAGCGATACTGCCCGTGGCCCATAGATTCGGAGATTTCATGGAGAATGGAGCCGCGTTGTCCAGGTACCAGCTCTACGCAGGGGCTCCCGGCCACGGGTATGAGATGAGAGGCGTCTTCAATCATTTCCCCGCGTCCTTTCTTCTCGTGGATCCATTCCTCCGGCAGCACCACAACGGACTTCTACAGTACATCATGCTGTTTTCCGTTTATTTCTTCTTTTACTCTTTCTTCAAGATGAGACGCATCGAGCTTACTTCAAGGGTTAAATACAGCCTGGTATTCTTATGTCTTTCTTTCCCCACCATGTTCACTATCAGCACAGGCCATCCCGAGGGTATACTTTTCATACTCCTCTCCCTGTTCTTTCTCTTTTACTACAAGGATAGGCAAATCCTGGCTTCCCTCTACCTCGGACAGGCAATCGCCATGAAGCTGACTCCGGCAGTCTTTCTTATTCTCCTAGTCTCCGACAGGCGCTACAGGCAGTCTCCTCTGGACTCTCGGTTTTACAGCACTCCCGACCTTCGTGGCATTGATGGTACTTGACGGAGGCTTAAATGGCGGGCTTCTCAATTACTATCATCGTATGACGGCAAATTTGTCGGCGTGGACAGACATTTCCGTTGTCCGCGGCGTCTCTACAGAGTACGGGAGCAGCCTCTTCTTCGCGCTCCGTACACTTTGGGGAAATTCTTTACCCCCGGTCGAGTCTCTCCTCCGTCCCTGGACGGCTTTTTCGCTTCTGATGTTCTCGGGGCTTTCCGTCTATGTCGTTGCCTACGAGAAAACGGCGTGGAAGAAAGTAATGCTCCTGACCATCGCCATGACTATATTGCCTTTTGTTTCCTTTGACTATAAGCTTACCCAGTTCTTCATACCCCTGTTCCTGTTCTTTGACGACGACCGGCCTGACAAATATGCCGCGGCCTATCTCTTCCTGGTGGGCCTTCTGCTCGTTCCCAAACAGTATCTGGGCCTATGGATGCCTCCCGTTATCGACCCCTTCATAATGATTTTCATCGGGGCGCTGGTTGTCGTCTCTCACGGACGGCTGAGCCTCGGTCCGCTTAAGGCTTTTCGGTTCAGGGCACGGTCCCAGGAAGCTGTAAGGGGCGAGAGCATGGCCGAATCGGTTGGGGGATCGCGCTAAGATTATCAACAGCATAAAGAAAATGAAGTAAGGAGACAAACAGCATGAAGAAACCGGAGGACGAGACGCGCGACTTGAAGAAACTCGAAATAGGGTGCGGGCAGAGACCCACGCCCGGCTATATTCACAACGATCTTAACCTGTTTCCCCATGTCGAGATCGTGGGGAACCCTTGGGAAATAACCATGGAGGAGGATTCGCTCGATGAGGTTCTCGCCCTTGGGTTAATAGAGCACCTGACATATTCACAAGTCGATCTCTGCTTTGCTAATACGCATCGTATGCTAAAGAGAGGCGGGCTGTTCTTTTTCGACGTACCCGATGCTACGGTTTGGTGCCGCTATCTGGTCGATTATATGGACGGAACCCCCGTGCCGTTCTCCATCGAGCATGTTCTTTCGACCATCTGGGGATGGCAAAGATGGCCCGGCGACGAGCACAAGTCGGGATGGTACAAAGAGAAGCTTGTCGACGCTTTGCACCGCGCAAACTTCGATAAATTCGAATTTGGGGTTGGCATATTCCTTGAGCGCGGCATCAAAAGGCACCGGATGGAGTCTCCAAAAGATGCGCATTTTTATTGCCGCGCTGAAAAAACGTAGACCTAAAAGGAAGCGGTAAGAATGAAGGAACCTGTGTCGGTCATTATAAATGTTTACAACGAGGCGGGCACGATCGAAGCCGAGATACTCGACATTTACAATAAGATACTTGCCCCCCTTCCCGGCTCGGAGCTTATCGTGGCGGAGGACGGAAGCACCGACGGCACGAAGGAGATCATCCAAAAGTACGTCCGGAAGCTGGGCATAGTGCATTCTACAGCCCCGGAGAGAAAGGGCTATACGAAGGCATTGAAGGACGCCTTTGCTCTCGTCAGGAACAAGTACATATTCTTTAGCGACACCGGCGGGAAGTTCGATTTCGACGATTTCTGGAAGCTCTACGAGGTCTGCGACAGATACGAGCTGGTCATAGGAATACGCTCCGGCCGTACCGATCAACCCTATCGCAAATGCCTGACGGCTACTTACAATTTTCTCCTTAGAAAATATTTCGGGGTCGATCTCCGAGATGCGGACAGCGGTTTCCGGATATATGCAAGATCGATAACCGAGAAGCTATCGGGCGAGACATGGGTGAATAAACACCTCATCAGCTCCGAGCTCGCCCTGAGGACGATATACAGTGGAGGGGCGGTCGCGCAAATCCCGGTAACATACAGGCAGAGGGAAAGCGTCTCCCGCGGTCTGCCGCCTTCCAAGATACCGAGGGTTATAATTAATGTCGTACAAAATTTCCCCATGCTGAAGAAAATTTTGTCGTCGTCTTATCCGAGACTCTCTTTTTCATGAAGGATAGACGCAGGAAGATGCACGCCGGCACCGGCGAAGGCAGAGCCGGACTGTTTCGGGGCCGTCAAATGGCGAAGCTGCAATTCTTCGCGGGTATCGCTGTCAGCCTTGCAATACTCGTTATTATCGTCTCCAGGATCGACCTCGGCACCATCCGCCTACCCCTGTCAAAGCTGAATCTCTGGTGGGTCCCCTCGATGATCCTGGTCTACTTTGCCGGATTCCTGGTGCGGGGCGCTCGAGCCCGCCTGCTCCTTTCCAGCCTCAAGACCGTAGGCTTCAGCGCTGCCACCGAGGGTGTTTTCGTAGGCTACTTGGGAAACACCGTGCTGCCTGCGAGGGCCGGAGAACTGGCCAGAGCATTCTTTGTCGGCAACAGGGAGTCGATGAGCAGGACAAGCGTGCTCGGGACCGTCATTGTGGAGCGGATATTCGACGGCTTTGTCATCCTCGCCATATTGGGCGCTACCCTGTTTTTTTGCCGGGGGGCAGGCAGATATCAAGTCGTGCGGCAAGTAATGGGCGCCGGCTCCATGCTTTTTGGCTTTCTTGCAGTTGCGGTCGTCTTCGGGGCAAGGCGGCGGTCCTGGTTTGAAAGCTCGATAATGAAGATTCTTTCCCGCCTCCCTGCGTCGGCGGCTGAAAGGAGCAAGTCATTAACGGTAAAATTGCTCGATTCGCTGGGTTCTTTAAAGAGCAGCCGGACCTTGATCGAAGTCCTTTTCCTTTCCGCGGCCATATGGTGTGTCGAGGGGTTCGTATTCCTGTTCGGGCTTTCGGCGTTCGGCCAGCCTGGATACTTCACAACGGCCTACCTCACCATGTCACTCGTCAACCTCGGGCTCATCCTGCCCAGCGCTCCCGCCGGCATAGGCATATTCCAGGCAGGCGTTGTGCTGGCATTTTCAGTCTTCGGGTTGTCTGCGGAATTAGCACTTGTCTATTCGCTGCTGATCCAGGCCGTCATGGTAGCAACGATTGTCTCCGTCGGGTTATTGATCCTCAATGTCCGCGGAATAACTTTGTCGAAAATACGCGAAACGCACGGGGAACAGGCGTGAGCACAAACCGCGATAGACCATCAATTTTGGCCTGAAATACATCGCTTGTGATATACTTGAAGAGATTCCAACAGAATACTCAGAAAGGTAATCCCCGGTAATTAGTTATGATCCTTGATCAATTCTTCTCCAGGAAACGATCCGGGAAGAGGGGGAGACCCGGTTGGTCGCGATAAAATCGGAAAGCGTAAAATGAGCAACTGGAGCTGGCCATGGAAGAGATGCGCCGGTTCTTTGCAGGAGACAGATGGTCAAAATAGATAACATCAACGGTTTATCCCTGTATGGAAAACACGGGATGAAAATAAGGTTCGTTGTTGTCGGAGTATGGAATACCGTGCTCGGATACGGTTTATTCGTTCTCTTTGACCTGCTATTTGCCGGCATTTTTGAGACTCGTTATATGGCTTACATGACTGCCAACGTCCTTTCGAATGTTATCGCGGTCCTGAACGCATACATTTTTCACAAGTTCGTCACGTTCAGGGTCAGGACGAAGGGCAGATCAGCGATTATCGAATTCTTTCGCTTTTCCCTCACCTACGTGGGAACGTTTTTCCTAAGCATCCTGCTCCTTCCTTTATTTGTGGAATTCATCGGTCTGACCCCACGGCTGGCCGCGGCTGTCATTACCCTTATCTGCGTAATCCTAAGTTACGTAGGCCACTCAAGATTCTCCTTTCGCAAGGCAGAGCGTGAAATCGCCCCGACGAGGCAAAAGACATGAGAGAAGACTTTCCGGGAACCGGCAAGGTGGTGAGAGAGCTTCTATCCGATGCATCGCGGCGCAAGACCATTTTGGCGTTTCTTCAGCTCGTGCTGTCCGGCAGCGCGGCCGCCCTTCTGATCTGGCATATGTTGACAGTTTTTAGGCGCGTGCCCCAAGAAATGGATTTCAACGCGTGGACCTATATTTTTCTTCATCCCCAAGAGAGCGCCCTATTCAATTATCTGATCGTCGCCGCATCACTATCAGTCTGCTCGTTTATTTTTTACATCACGGGATTCACTGGATTCGTGCAAAAAACGCTCGAAAAGGTAAATGAGCTTCTCCTTGCCCTATCTTGCGTAGCATCCATGCTTCTTGTTGCAGTCGACATATCTATTAATGTCCTTAGCCTCCGTCCCGCCTTCTATCTTCTGGTCGCTCTATTACCGGTTGCCTTGCTCCTTGTGTCGCCGTTGGCCGGGTCCCAACGACGTTTCGCCCGGCTTCACCCGGCCATACCCCCGGCATGTCTCTGCCTCGTCCTCCTGGCTCTGCTTGCAGAGCCCCTTCTCCTCATGCACCGCCCCGTCTGCTTGATGAACGAGTATCAGGACCTGTACAGCGAGACGCTGATAGACAACGTATATGTTAATAATAAAGACTTTCTGGCCCGAATCCCGAAGGACCCCGTCGACCTCGCTTTACTTCAAAAGCTGAAAAGCGAGTTTAAGGCAGACGGAATGAGGGCAATCAATGTAGCTTTCCTCAAATTGGAGATTCTCAGCTCCTTAAAGGAGCACTATGATCTCGAACGGCGAGTCAACGGGCCTTCCTCCTTGCCGGTTGATCGTCCGGCATCCGCCCACAGCCGTGGCCTGGATGCGGAAACTTTGCAAGCTTTCTGCCTCGCCAACCTTCTCGAATATCAACACCAGAACATGGCCAGGGGCCAGATCAACCATATCGGGCATATACTTAATCCCCTGAATGAGTACAAGTTGGGGCGACCGCTCAAGAACATCTATATACAGTATGGCTTGGGCAACACTTTCCTCATGGATTGGGTCATGGACCTGTTCGGTGGTCTCTCTCTTCAAAGTTTTTATAAGTGCTACATCTTCTATCCGGTCTATGCGGTGCTCTTCCTTCTGATGCTTTACGTACTGTTCGGGGACAGTCTGTTCATGCTCGGCTCCTTCGTGGTTTATGCCCTTGCTTTCTTCACGACGGGTTTTACGGGCTTTGTTCTTGCCCCCGGTTTAATACCTTCGATCCATTTTTTTGACGTTATCGTCGTAACGCTCTTTGCCCTCTATCTACGACGGAGACATCCGGCATTTGCCTTCCTGGCGGCTCTGGCTTGTATTGCATCGTTGGTCGTGAATATCCTGTTCGGCGCCATGCTGTCCATTGCATTCGCACTGGCCATGGCCTTTTATATTATCGAAAACGTCGACAGGAAGAAAATGCTTTTAGGCCTCGCGAGTCTTCTATTCATGTTAGCCGCAGGCGTTGCCCTTGCCCGTATTTTACCCGCCACGAGGTCCGGCGGCATCAAACACTTCTTTTACGGCTACTTTTCATGGGGGCCCTATTGGATCACCGTGGTACCCACCGTTTTTTATCTCGTTGTTTCCTATTTGTTCATGCTCCTGCTCAAGAAAAGGAGAGACACTCTTAAATATCTTTACATATTCGCCTTCCTTTACAGCCAGGCGTTGCTCGTCTATTACTACTGGTCGGGCCTGATAAATCATTTCCCGACGGTCCTCCCGTTCATGGGCGTACAGTTTTTCCTCATGCTCTTGATTGCCTATAATTATGTGGTGAGCAAAAGAGAAGCGCTCGCGGGGCAATTGCGGACCGCCGTGACGCTTATGATCGTTCCGTTTTTTGCCATTATGCTCATCGGGGCCGGGATCTATTATTCGCAGAAGCACGTATTTTATGAGAACTTCGTTAATCATCGGTTATACCATTGGCAGTTCCCGCGCGCAAACGTCACTACTACGATAGAGACATCCCCCGTAAAAGAAGCGGTCGGACTGATAGACGATTATGCGGGAGCCGATAAGGCAGTTTTTATCATTTCCAGGTACGATAATCTTTTGCCCTTCCTTGCCCGCCGGTACAGCGGCATGCCCCAGTTCGAGATGCCTTACGCCCTTATTGCCGGCAAAGAGACTGTTGAGGCGATTGAAAGTATTCAAAAGAGCGCCCCGCGGTTCCTGTTCGTCGATACCGATATCGATCTCAGGAATGTTCCCTTCGATCCATGGAATAAGTTATTCTTCAGCCAGTTTGACAAGAATGAAAGGATTTCTAGGTACGGAAGGTTGCTGGAGCTCCAGAAAATATTCAACTGTGTCAGGGACGGTTATGAAAAGGTGGCCGAAGGCCGCATCATAAGCGTGTATAAAAGGAAAATCTGATGCATACCGGCAGGGCATCGAGAGGTCATGTTTAAGGCTACGGCTTGAAAAAGTATCTCCATAACGGCGTCATCTTCACCTAGGCGAATCAGCTATGGCGCGGGCTTTCGGGTATTTTCGCCCTCATCCTGATAATAGAGATAACCTATCTTTCCATATCCACAATAAATTACCCTGCAAAATGTTCCGCCGTTCCGTTGAACAGACCTCGCAAGGCAGTCACGAAGCTATAAGGAGGAAGACAGGGTGAGCTACGCAAGGGAACACATCGACGAGGCCATCGACATCCTTAAGAGAATCGATGAAGGCGCGATTGAGCGCGTGGCGGACATACTGGCCGGCGTCAAGGCGAACGGCGGCCGGCTGTTTTTCCTGGGTGTAGGAGGCGGCGCCGGCAACTGTTCCCACGCCGTTAATGATTTCCGCAAGATCGCCGGCATCGAATCCTATGCGCCCACCGATAACGTGTCGGAGTTGACCGCGCGGACGAACGACGAAGGTTGGGCGTCAGTATTCGTCGAGTGGCTGAAAACGAGCAGGCTCTGCGAGCACGACGGGATCTTCGTCTTCTCCGTCGGCGGCGGCAATATTGAAAAGAGCATCAGCCCTAACCTTGTAACAGCGCTGCAATACGCAAGAGAGGTTGGGGCGAAGATTACCGGGGTCGTCGGACGCGACGGCGGTTACACAGCGCAGGTAGCCGACGCGTGCGTGATCGTGCCAACCGTGAACCAGGCGACCGTTACACCCCATTCGGAGTCGTTCCAGGCTGTCGTCTGGCACCTGCTCGTATCGCATCCCAAGCTCAAGGCAAACCAGACGAAATGGGAATCTACGTCCGGGGGACGATAAGGCCGTAAATGAAGCGCCGGGCGGTCTTTATCGACAGGGATGGGGTGCTCAACCGCGCCGTGGTGCGAGACGGCAGGCCCTATCCGCCCGCGAGCGACGGCGACGTTGAAATCCTCTCCGGCGTGCCGGAGTCCCTGCGAGCACTGAAAGCCGCTGGCTTCGTGCTGGTCGTCGTATCCAATCAACCGGATGTAGCCAGGGGCACAACGGCGCGGGCGACGGTTGAGGCAATCAACGCCCGGCTGGCCGGGCGTCTGCCTCTGGACCGCTTTATCATGTGTTACCACGACGCGGCGGACGGCTGCGAATGCCGCAAGCCCAAGCCGGGTATGCTCCTTGAGATGGCGCGGGAGTTCGACATTGAACTGAACGCCAGTTTCATGGTGGGCGACCGCTGGCGTGATATGGAGGCGGGCGCTGCCGCAGGATGCAAGACCGTTTTCATAGATTACGGCTACGACGAGCAACGCCCGCAGGTGTTCGACTATCGTGTTTTTTCTGCCGGCGAAGCTTTTAGCACTATTCTGGAGGATGTGAGAATGAAACGCGTTGAAGACCTGAAAGTGAAGATATTTGCGGATGGGGCAGACAAAGCGGGCATGCTGCAGATGGCAGGCAAGCCTTACATCAAAGGCCTGACGACTAACCCGACCCTGATGCGCAAGGCAGGCGTTACGGACTACAGGGCTTTTGCCGTGGAGATCCTCGCGGGGATCAGGGAGAAGCCCATCTCCTTCGAGGTGTTCTCCGATGAATTCAATGAGATGGAGCGTCAGGCGCTCGAGATCGCTGGCTGGGCCGACAATGTCTACGTGAAGGTCCCGGTCACCAACACTAGACAAGAGCCTGCCTATGCACTAATCAGGAGGCTGACGGCTTGCAAGGTCAAGGTAAATGTTACGGCCATTACTACGGTAGAGCAGGTGCGCGACATTGCGTCCGTTCTAGATCCGGCCGTTCCGAGCTATGTTTCTGTTTTCGCGGGCCGCGTTGCCGACACGGGCCGCGACCCGGTGCCCCTGATGGCCGCCTGCGTGGAAACGCTCAGGCCTGTGCCCGCTGCGGAGCTGATCTGGGCGAGCCCGAGGGAGCTGCTCAACATCTTTCAGGCGGACGCTATCGGCTGCCACGTCATCACGGTGACGAACGATATATTAAAAAAACTTTCACTCGTCGGCCTCGACCTGACGGCCTATTCACTCGACACGGTGAGGATGTTCTTCAACGACGCTTCATCCGCCGGATACAAGCTTTGATGCGATGGCGGCAGGACGTGCCCGGAGTGGAGACATTTTGAAGGCCGTAGGTTGAAGAAGTATCTCCACAACGGCGTCATCTTTACCCAGGCGAATCAGCTATGGCGCGGGCTTTCGGGTATTTTCACCCTCATCCTGATCCCGCTCTTTCTGACCAAGGAACAGCAGGGGTACTGGTTCACCATGACGAGTCTCGCCGCGCTCGCCGTGTTGGCGGACCTCGGTTTTTTTCAGGTCACTTTGCAGTTCGCCGCCCATGAATTCGCTTACCTGAACTTCGAGAACGGCCGTGTCATAGGGAGTGAGGAGCATAAGGAGAGGCTGAAAAGCCTCTTCGCCTTTTCCTGCAGGTGGGCCGTCCTTGTCGCCTCCGTCGCCTTCCCGATCATCCTCCTGGTCGGGTTCCTCTTCCTCTCCCAGAAAACGACCGCAGTCGCCTGGGGCATCCCCTGGCTCGTCTACGTGGCCGGAGGCGCCCTCACTTTCCTTACCAGCGCCCTCCTCTATTTCCTCGAAGGCTGCAACCTCGTCGCTGCAATCCAGAGACTGCGCCTTTTCATAACCACCGTAACAATGGCGGTTATGTGGCTGGGGCTCATTTTCCACTTCGGCCTCTACGCCCTCGCCTTGTCCATGCTTGCCGGCGCAGTTTACGGCGCAATTGCGGTCTGGCGGGGCTACGGGCCGCTTTTCGTCGGCTTCCTGTCTGCCCGAAGAAAAGCGCATCACGACTGGAGGCGGCAGATATTCAGCCTGCTCTGGCGCTATGCCTTGAGCTGGTGCTCCGGTTATTTTATTTTCCAGGTTTACGCCCCCCTTGCCTTCCAGTTTTACGGTCCGGTCGAGGCGGGCAGGGTTGGCCTTTCCGTCATGCTCTGGATGGGCGTATTCGCCGTCTCCAACGCATGGGTTTACGCCGTTACGCCAAGGCTCAACATGCTCGTATCGAAACGCGACTGGGCGGGGCTCGGTGCGCTTTTTTGGCGTAACCTGATATTATCGGCTGCGACCTTTTTAGTGTGCGGCCTCGCAGTCTTTACCTTTATGCTCCTTCTTAGAGGAAGGCGCGCGCTGATGGACCGTCTTTCCGACCCGCTCTCCATGCTCTTTCTTGCAATCGCCTGGTTCTTACAGATCGTCGTCAACGGCCTGGCCACATACCTGCGCGCACACAAAAAGGAGCCCCTGGTCCTGCCCTCGGTCCTATCGGCCGTCTACGTCGCCGTGACGACGCTCCTGTGCGCAAAGTACCTCGCGCCCCGGTATTTCTTTCTCGGATGGCTATCCGGCTGCGTATGGGGCGTACCGTGGGTTGCCTGGATTTTCGTGAAGAAGAAGCGCGAGTGGCAGGCGACATGACATCTGCGGCCTATCCTCATATACTGACGATAGCCGTGCCGACTTGCAACAGGGCATCGTACCTCGACACCTGCTTGTCCCAGGTCTGCCCCCAGGTCAAGGGCCGGGAAAAGGAAGTGCAGGTGCTTGTCTCCGACAACTGCTCGTCGGACGATACAGGTGAAGTAGTGCGCAGGTACATCGCCCTCGGCCACTCGATCGCGTACGTCAGAAACCCGGGAAATATCGGTCCCGACCGGAACTTCGCCGCCTGCTACAAGCAGGCCGAAGGCAAATACCTGTTGATTTTGGGAGATGACGACGTGCTCCTCGACGGTGCAATCGACACGCTGCTCCCCATCCTAAAGTCCGGGGATTACGGCGTGGTATTTCTCAACTCATACGGCTTCACGGGTGATTTTATAATGGAGAGGCCGCAGCGTTTGCCTGCCGGCTACACGGTCTTCGATGATACCCTTTCTTTTGCGAAAAAAGTGGCCCACTTCTTTACCTTCACTTCGGCAAACGTAGTCAACCGGGCGCTCGTCGATGAGCCGGACGACTGGGGCCCTTTTTTCGACTCGAACCTGGTCCAGCTCGCGTGGACGTTTTCCGCACTCTTCAACGGCAAAAAGCACGTGTATATCTCCGAATACCTGTTGGCCGCGTGCATCTATAACTCGGGCGGGTACGGGATATGCCGGGTCTTCGGCCACAACTTCAACACGATATTCGACCTATTCAGAAAACGGGGCGTGGCCGGCCGGTATTTCCGCGCGATAAACCGAAAGCTGCTGGTTGCACACTTCCCGGCCATGATCGCGCTCGCGCGAAACGGAGTGATGCCTTTCAAGCCGGAAGCCTATTTCCGCTGCCTCTATCCCCTCTATCGGCGGTACGTATTCTTCTGGATGTTTACTGTCCCCGCTGCAATCCTTCCCGCTTCATTCGTTTACACAATATTCCGTGCAGTAGAAAAACTCTTCAGGCAAAGACGCCTGGCGCCCGACCCGGACGGATCGAAGAAAAAGCTATCTTGAGTTGAGGAGGACCTTCGAGCCCTCGGTATCTATCCTGAACTTTATCTCTTTGAGGCCCTCTTTCGTCAGGGCGTCACGCAGGTGGGACTTGCCGTTTGCGCAATAGAACATAAAGAAACCACCGCCGCCCGCCCCCATTATCTTCCCGCCATAAGCCCCGTTCGCCTTTGCCGTTTCATACCATCTATCAATTTCGCCGGCGCTCATCTTCGTCGATATCTGCTTCTTGATCTCCCAGTGCATATCCAGGGACCTCCCGAACCAATCGACGTTTCCGTCTTTGAGCCTAAGGAGACACTCCCTTCCGATCTCCTTTATCTTATGCATGGCCTCCACCACGCTGTTCTCGTCTCTCTTCACCGCCTGGCTCTGCTCTGAAAGAAGCTCCGACGCGCTTCTCAGTATGCCTGTGTAAAAATAAAGCGTATTGCTTTCGAGCTGGTCCATCGCGTCATGGGTGAGTATGTGTGTATTGACCTCTACTTCGCCCGCCCGGTCGATATCCATGCTGATTATGCCGCCGTAGGCGGCTATATACTGGTCCTGCTTGCCCACCGGCTCCCCCAGGACCTCCGCCTCGATATGGAACGCTTCTTCGGCCAGTTGCTTCGGCGTCAGAAACTCCCGCTTGTACGTGTGAAGTGCGTTCAGCAGCCCGACGCAAAAGCTCCCGGAGCTTCCCAGTCCGCTCTGGGCGGGCAAGTCGGCAATCGACGTGATCTCGATGCCGGAGTCAATGCCCACCAGCCGTAATGCCTCCCGGACTATCGCGTGGCGTATTTCTTCCGCACGTCGCACGATTTCCGTCCTGGAATAGCTCAAGCGGATATCGTCGCCGAACCTCTTGTTGACCGTTATATACATATACTTGTTGATTGCTGCGCTTATCAGGAAACCGCCGTATTTCTGATAATAAGACGGCAAATCGGTCCCGCCTCCCCCAAGTGTGATCCTGAAGGGCGTCCTCGTGATGATCACGGTCTCTCTCCTTCTTCGACGTGCTTGCAGAAATCCTCAAGCCCCTGTGCTGACCCTATTTCATAAAACCGGCTGTTGACCTCATAACCGTATAACCTGCGCTCTCCAGCAAGGTCGCGAAGGAGGCCGGCCAGATCAAACATCTCGCCGGCCGGTATGCCCTTCAGGGCGCCTTTGCTTATAGCCGTCAAGCCGTAATCGATGTACTCCATTGCGGGCGACGAGTTTTCTTTGTCGTAGACTTCTATGATTCCATCCTTGAAAACTACGTTGCTCTTGCCATAAAGGGACCGGTTCCGGAATACCGTCATGCAGGCGGTTGCGCCGGTGTTTTTGAAATATTTGTAAACTTTACCATAGTTTATTGGAAGATACGAATCGCCATACATGACGAGGAACGAGCGGTCCAAAAGGCATTCCGCGTTCTTTAATGCGCCGCCTGTGCCGAGCAGGCCTTTCTGCTCGCGGCTGTAACTTATGCTCACCCCGAACTCCGATCCGTCCTTGAAGTATTCTTCAATCCGCTCCGACAGGTGTCCCACGCAAAGCACCACGTCCCTTATTCCGTTGCTCTTGAGCAGGTCGAGCTGATATTCTAGAAAGGGCCGGCCGCATATTTCTATCATGCTTTTCGGCACGCGCTCCGTTATCGGCCGCAACCTTGTCGCCAGCCCTCCGGCAAGGATAACACATTGCATATATACCCCCGGCCTTCTTCTATGTGCGATGCCTACGACGGACGTTTACCGGTCGGAGTCATGGTTGGCTGCGCCTGTTCATCCTCTCCGCCAAGGTCACGCTCCGCCTGAGCACTTCGTCCATGTTTATATATTCGAATTCGGCAAATCTCCCATGCAGGTCTATACCGAGAGAATCGAAATAGAGCCTTAGGGTCTTCATGCTTTCCGCGCGGTTTAAATCGTGGATCACATATCCGTATTTTGCCGTGAAGGCGTCCGTTTCAACTATGTCCTTACGGTCGATGATGCCCAACGCCGAGACCTGGTCGACCACCAATTTGATAAGTGCGTCGTCCGACATGCTCTCCGACTCCAAACCTGGGTGCGTAGTGACCTCGGCGATGAGAGACGAGCAGGACGTAGGCACGTTATTTTTGCTGAAGAAGCCCATGAAGCAGACGCGATGGAATATCGTATCGCTTTGCGGTATGTAAATGGCGCTTTTGTCCATGAGCGACTCGTTGTTGACGCCTACCATGATGGTCCTGATAATATTGCTGCGCAGAAGGGAGGCCGCTCTTTTAACTGCCGGCGGGACGTCTTCGAAGCACGCAATCGCCTCCGTCATGGGAAAGGTGATGACTAATTTGTCGAAGGTGTGTTCTTCACAGCCGTTCGCTACAACCCAGCTCTTGCCTTTTTTCCTGATGGTCTTGATCTCGAAGTTCGTCACTACCTGCCCGTCCGCTTTCCGGGCCATTTTTATGAGCGACTCGGCGCCGCCCTTTTTCGGATAGAGGAAAAAGAGTGGTGGAGATACCCCTCGGTCTCTATGCCGAGGCAGGACTTGACGATGTCTTCCAGTGGCGGCTTCGGGACCCTTTCCACCCAGTCGAGCGAGATATTTTTTAACGGCTCCTTCCATATCTTCTCGTTGTACGGGGCAAGATACTGACGGGCAATACCATCGCCGAACGTGTAATATATCCATTCTTCTAAATTGCCCGGCTTCGGATGGTCGTTCTTCAGATACCCGATCAGGCAATCGTAGATGTCTGCTTTGTCCAAAGCGCCGAGGCCGTTCTCGAATGGGTATTTCACGTATCGGCCCTTATAGAGGATAGTGTTGGCCCTTTTGCAATAGTTAATGTTGTCGCCGAGGATCGCTTTGACGACTTCCATGATCGCCTGATCTTTCGAGAATAGGATGTGGCCGCCGATATCGTACTTGAAGCCGTTCTTTTCAATCGTCCTGCATAGTCCGCCGGGCCTTTCTTCCTTCTCCACCACTACGCTCTCATGCCGCAAGAAACGTTGCAGCGCGATCCCGCTCAGGCCGCCTCCTAGTATCCCTACCTTCATTCCATTTCTCCAAGGTACGGCGCGGCCGCAACTATCGCGATACCGGTCGCCATATCCTACCAGCCGAATTTATTGTGCTTTGCGTCCTCGTAGATCGACCCGACCGATTTCTGCATAGCTTCCCTGCAGGTGAATTGGTTCTTCCATCCGAGCCTGCCTGATCTTCTGCGAGCTCAGCCGCACGATGGGTACGTCACCTTTCCATCCCCGGTCGCCGCCTGCGTATCTGTACGGTACGTCTCCGAGACCCATTATTTCAACGACTAGCCCGGCAATCTCGTTGACCGTAATCCAGTCGAGTGTCGCGACATTGAAATATGTAAACCCTTTTAATGCCTGTCTCTCGGCGCAATCGATAGCCCTTACGATATCGGTCACGTAGATGTAGGACTTGCTCTGGGTGCCGTCTCCAAGGATATCGAGCCCGGAGGGGTCCTTGAGAAGGTTCCTCACAAAATCGTACCCTACCCCGTGCGTCTGGTGGGGGCCGACGACGTTCGCGAACCTGAATGCGCCTGCATCCATCTCGAACATGTGGCAATACGAGCAGATCAACGCTTCGCACGCCAGCTTGCTTGCTCCGTAGGTCGAGATCGGTAGCAGAGGGGAGCAATCCTCATCTATCTCGAAGGACCCTTTATCGCCGTAAATGCCGCTGCCCGACGCGTAAAAAAGCCTTTTCACCCCGTTCCGCCGCATCGATTCCAGGATATTGTTCGTCAGGTAAGTACCTTCCCAGAAATCTATGTCGGGATGCGTGACGGCCTTCGCTATATCCGGGTTGGAAGCGAAATGGTACACGATTTCCGCACCACTCATCGCCTTATCCAGGTCATCGGCGTCTTTGATGTCTCCTCTGATTACCTGCAGGCGGGGGTCGTCTTTGACGCCCTCCAGGTGCCACATCTTGCCCGAGCTGAAGTTGTCGTAAACGGTAACGCGCCCCCCCCTGCGCTTCAGCTTCTCGCTGACAAGGTGGCTTCCGATAAAGCCCGCGCCACCGATCACGAGCATGTTGGACAGAGTTATTTCAGGTTCTATAGCCATGCTATTATGCCCGCTCCCGTTACAAAGAGTTTCTATATTTTGCAGAGAGAAGTTACCAATATAACCGGTTTATTTCAACAACAAAATCCATGTGGTGCGCCGTCTTCGGCCCCCGGCTCACGGACCCGGCGCGCCGACGTAATCCCTACCGCTTGAGGGCGATCTCCCGCGCCCCTACCCCGTATCTTTCCAGTAAGCCGGATATCTCCCACGGCCCTATTTTTCTTCTCTGCTGAATAATCGTTCGTTTCTTCCATACGGCAGGTAGGCCGGCAAGTGCCGAAGCCCACGCCCTGACCAGTATGGCCGCCAGCTCTTTTTTCGAACGCGCCTTCGAGAAAGCGCCCGGCGCACCCTTGCCCGCGAACGCCCCGTATGCCTGGAACAGGTAGCGAAAGGCCGTGAAGACGAGGCCCCTGCATATCACGGACACGGGGAAATTCTTCGCCAGTAGCCAGATCCTGTTCCTCTCCACAAGGAATGCCTTGAGCGGAGAATAGTCATCGGATGATGCCGAGTGCAAATGGTAGACCAGCGCATCAGGCGTATAAATGCACCTCCAGCCGCGCAGGCGCGAGCGCCAGCCCAGGTCGGTATCATCGGCGTACATGAAGAACGATTCGTCGAAATAGTCGTCCCCCACCCTTATGTCTTCGAGCATCTCCCTCCTGCACATGATGCAGCAGCCGCTGCCGAAAAAAACCTCTTCCTCACGGTCGTAACGCTCACCCGGCTCCAGTCTTCCACGCCCGACCGAAAGCCCATCCGGGCAAACAACGATGCCCGCCGCATCGAGAAGGTCCGGGTCGAACTTCAGCACTATCTTCGAGGCGCAGGCCCCGTATAGCCAACTCTTCCCGATAGCCTGCCGCATCGCCCCTATTGCCCCGGCCGCAAGCTCCGTGTCGGGATTAAGAATGACTACGTAGTCGCCTTTGGCATGGCGGATGCCGATATTATTGCCTGCCGCGAAACCGAGGTTCTCCCCGTTCTCGACGATCCGTATCCATGGGTGGCGCTCTCGCGCCAGTTGGACGGAACCGTCGCTCGACCCGTTATCGACGAGGATGACCTCCAGATTTTTGTAATCCTGGCCCGAAAGGCTCTCCAGGCAGGGAAGCAGGTAATCGCGTCCGTTCCAGTTGAGGACGATCACGGAGACGAGGTCGCTCATATCAAAGCCTGTAGATGCGCACGAACGTCCCCTTGGAGGTCGCTGAATAGACGGGGGTCAATTGCGCGAGGTAGTTCTTCAGGAAAGGCATATCCCGGTCTACCTTTTCGTCGAACACTAGATACCGCACCTTTTTTTCGGATACGACTTTTTCGAAGCGGGCGGGCGTGCTATCGCCCGACATCGCGGAAAGGAGGTCGACGGGCTTGCCTTTCTCGTAAAAGGCGACCAGGGGGAGCCGGGAGGCAACCACGCTGCCGGGGTCGTAAGCGAGCAGGAAGAGCCCCGCCCTTTTGTGAAGCAGGCGGTCGTGGCGGTACGGGGTATAGGCCTGAAACAAACAAACGCAAAGTATGAGGCCGACCATGGCGTACTGCATCCAGGCCCCGCGCAAAAAGCGCCTGCCGAGGTAGTCACCCGCCGCGTATATCCCTTCGGCTGCGAATATCATGCAGACGGGAGCGAATTCGATTGAATACCGCTGCGTCTGATGACCGATGAAAGAGAGGCTCACTATATGGAAGGCAACTAAAAGTAGCACGAGCCGCCGGTACGGCCCTTCGATCAGCTTGTATCCGAAAACCGCAAGCAGAAAGAACAGCGGGAAGACGGCGATGAAAAATTCATAGACGACTACGGCAAAATTACTTAAGACTACGCCAAGCGGCGCGAACGGCGAAAGCGTCGCCTTCCTGCTTACCATCCATGCGCCCGTCTGCCACCATAGAGCGCCCATGTACAAAAAACCCAGGACGACAAACGGCACAAAAAAGAGCAGGCTGTCCAGGAACCTTCTCCTTGCCAACAGGCAAAGGATAAAGGGTACGTAGAAGACTATATATTCCGGCCGGGTCAGGTACGTCAGGGTGAGGCAGAGACCCGATATGACTATATATCGGCGCCTCTCCTCCTGCCACCCCATGTAGAAAGAGAAGACGGTGGCGCTGAAAAGGAAGGCGGCGCACGCTTCCGACAACACCGCCCCTGAATACCGGACAAGGTACGGATGAAACGCAACCAAAAGGGCAACCCAGAGGGCCTTACCCTCGTCCCGGAAGAACCTCCTCGCAAAAACAAAAGACATGTAGATCAACAGGACGCCGAACATCAGGGAAACCAGGCGGCCGGCCGTCTCTACGTTGGCTATCACAAGATGGACGGGGGCGACAAAGAGCGGGTAGACGGGAGGGAATACGCTCTCAAAGGCCCGGCTGAAGAGGCCCTTGGCGAAGTTGTCGGCCATGGTCGCATAGCCGATACCGTCCATCTCGATCGCAGCGGAAGTCAACGCGACGTATATACGAAGCGCAAGGCCCGCCACAAGGATCGGGACGATGGCGTAGTTCCTTTGTTTTTCGCCGATCAAGCCTTTCTCCAGCCTCCTACTTCCCGCTTATTTTCAGCCCTTCGATGAAGAGCGTCGGGGAGCCGTAGGGGCCGTAAAAGGTGAGGTCGTTTCCGACTGCCCTCACTGCGTTGAGTAGCTCGAAGAGGTTTCCGGAAAGGATCACCCCCTTGAACGGCTTCCACTTGTTATTGAGCTTCCGGCTGCCTATGGCGCCCACAGAAAAATCGCCCGTTACGCCGTTCGCCGTGTGGGTGCCCATAAGCTCCTCGACTACGATCCCGCCCTCTCCGGCGTCCGGGCCTTTTGTATCGCCGGCCTCGATGATAAGGCCCCTCGTCCCGCACCTCGGCGGCTCTTTCACTCCCCCCCTTACCGCATTGCCCGTAGACTCGCTGCCAAGCCGCTTTCCATAGCAGGTGTCGTAAAGGAAGCCCCGGAAAACACCTTTGTCCACCAGCACATTTTCCCGCGACGGCACGCCTTCGCCGTCGAACGGGAACGCACCCGCGCCGCGCGTGCCGGAATCGACGACGGTCAGCACGCCGGAAAAACATTGCACACCGGCCTTGTCCGCGAGGCGCGTCTTCCTCTTGTACAGGTTCTCCGAAAGGAAGGAAGGGGCGAGGATTTCCAGGACCTGGCAGGCGCACGCGGGCGTCAGCACACCGTTATAAACGCCCGTATCGAGAAGCTCGGCGCCGAGGGCGGATACGGCCTTTTCGGCAATTTTGGCGGCGAGCGCGCGCCCGTCGAGCCCACTGAGGCGGGAAGACCAGGCCCAGTCGTACCAGGAGACCTCGTCGTCACCCTCTTTTGCGACAGCCAGCGCGCTCAAGGAATAGAGGGTCTTCTTCGCCTCTGCGGAAAGGCCGTGGGAGTTTATAATCCTTACGTCTATTTCCGTCTCGTGCAGCTCGCAGTTCCTCGTCTTCACGATACGCTTGTCGGCCGAGCGGATGGCCGATTCCATATCGAGCAGCGCGGCCGTCTTTGTGTCGTCGGATGCGGCAAGGCCGGCCGCGTCATAAAGTTCGAGGCCGGGATAGGACGCAAATCCGCCGGGCAGCGCGTAACATGGGTCGGCATCCAGAAACGGCATCAGCTCGGTCGCGTTCCCGACAAGGTCCGAGGCTGCCTTATCGCCCTTCTCGAACGTATACGAAAAAGAGAGCCTGCCGTTTTTGAGTCCCCGCAGTGCAATGCCTTCCTCTTCCTTGACCTCCATCGTTATGATCTCGCCGTCGGCCGCCTCGAACCTTTTGTCCCGTTCCGTAACGAAACAGAGCTCCCAGTCTTCGAGGGTGTCGCTCAATAGATGCGTCGGGAACCGGGCCTCCATGGCATGTCTCCTTGTGATTGGCCGCTGCCTACGTAAGGTGGGCGATCATCGCCGCCTCGTCGCAGAGCGGAAACTTGGGGCAGTTGATGCAGTCCGTCCATATCTTCTGAGGCAGGCTCGGATTTATCGACTTCCTTAAATCCGAAGCGGCCGAAAAGCTCGGACCGGCGGGTCAGCACGAAGAGCCCTTTCACGTCCATAGCGCGTGCCTCGTCGATGCACGCCCTTACGAGATCTCCACCCAGCCCTTTTCGCCTGGCGTCCTCCACAACGCAAAGCGACCTTACCTCGGCCAGGTCTTCCCAGCAGATATGCAACGCGCAGGCGCCCTGCACCTCGCCCGTTTTCTCGTCCTCATAAACAAAATAATCACGCATGTTATCGTACAACTCGGCCAAAGGGCGGGGCAGCATCTCGCCGTTGCCTGCGCACGCGTTGACCAGCCGATGGATACGTGCGATGTCCTTAAGACGCGCCTTTCTGAGCATTTTCGAGCATCTCCTCTGCCTGTCCGAGCGTTTTATCCGTGATATTGATGCCGCCGAGCATCCTGGCCACCTCTGCTGTGCGTTCCGGCCCGGCCAGCTCCCTGATCGACGTGCGCGTCGACGTCCGGCCCTGGTTTTTCTCGACCAGAAAATGGTGGTGTCCGTAAACCGCTATCTGGGGCAGGTGCGTGATGCAGATGATCTGGTGGCGCCCGGAAAGCTCCCGGAGCCGCCTGCCCACAACCTCCGCGACTCTGCCGCCTATCCCCGCGTCGATCTCGTCGAAAACCAGCGTCCTTTCCTTTGCGTCCCCGGTGATCTTCTTTACTGCCAGCATGATCCTCGAAAGCTCACCCCCCGACGCTACCCTGCGAAGCGGCCTTAACGGCTCGCCGGGGTTCGTTGAGAGCATGAACTCTATCTCGTCCCTGCCGTTCTCGCCGATGGACCCCCTGTCTGCGATCTCTATACTGAAGCGGACACCCTTCATGGAGAGCAGGGCAAGCTCATCCATCACGAGGCGCTCTATCCCGGCCGTGCTCTTTTTGCGGGACTCGGAAAGATTGCCCGCCATCGCGTCAACCCGCGCGGCAAGCGCGGCCTTCTCCGATTCAAGCTCCGCTGCGTCCGACTTTACGTGCTGAAGCTCGCCGAGCCTCTTTCTTGCCCTCTCCTCGAACTCTTTAATGCTCCCGTAAGTCTTCGCGTATTTATCTTTCAGCCTGACGATGTCCGAAAGACGCTCCTCCATCGCCTCCAGCTCGCCCGGCTCGTAATCGAGAGATTTTTCCTTCTCCCTGATCGACGCGATCACGTCCTCGACGTCGAATGAAAGCGCGTCGAGCTTCGCCTTGATCGCCTCAACCCACCCGATGCCGGAAAACGGCCTGAGCTGCGCGGAGAGGGCGGAGACGGTCGCGTATACCGACTGCTCGTCTTCGTAAAGACCCCTCTCAACGGCTTCAATGCCGCCCCGTATGCGCGCCGCGTCCTTGAGCACCTTGAGCCTATCCCTGATGCCTTCTTCCTCGCCAACGCCTACGCGTGCCTCTTCGATCTCCTGTATCTGGTAGGCGAGCAGCTCTGCCTCGTTGGCCTGGCTTTCGGCTGCCTTCTTCTTTGCCTCCAGCTCCCTGCCGACCGCGTCGAGGCGCCTCACCTTGCCGGAAAGCTCTTCGGTTTGTGTCTCCAGGCCGAGGAAGCGGTCGATAATGGAAATATAGTGTTCCTTTCCGAGCAACTGCTGTGACTCGTTCTGGCCGTATACATGGATGAGAAGGTCCCCGACCTCCTCAAGTTTCTTGACCGTCACCGCGCTTTCATTCACGAACGCGCGCGCGCGGCCCTGGCTGCCTATGGTCCTCCTTAGGATATACTCCTCGCCGTCCCTGAAACAATGGCCCACCACTTCCGCCTGCTCGGACGCCCCCCGCACTGCGTCAGCGGGCGCCTTGGCATTGAGCAGGGTCGAGAGTGCGTTAATGATAATCGATTTCCCTGCACCCGTCTCGCCGGTTATCACATTGAGCCCGTCTTTGAACTCGACGTCGAGCTTGTCGATGATGGCAAAGCCCGAGACGCGCAGGAAAGCGAGCATGCTACCTTTCACCCCACTTCAGCTTGGTCCGCAGTACCTCGAAATAGCTGTTTGTCGCCGATTTTACCAAAGAGACGGAGAAGGTCGATTTTTTCATGACGACTTCGTCCATGTATTCGAGGGGCAGCCCGACCTGGCCGTCGAGCGTCAGTATCACCTTTTCGTCGGGCGATAGCAACCTCGCCCGTATCGTCATCTCCTTCGGGATAATGATGGGACGGTTTGTAAGCGTGTGGGCGCAGATCGGCGTAAGGACGGCGTGCTCCAGGGACGGATAGAGGACCGGGCCGCCCGCAGCCAGGGAGTAGCCCGTCGAGCCGGTAGGCGTAGAGACGATAAGACCGTCGCCCCGAAAGGTCGTAAGGTAGTCGTTATCGACGTACGTCTCGATGTTGATTATCCGGGCCAGGGCGTCCTTGGCGATGACCGCATCGTTCAGGAGCGAGAGCGCGAAGACCTCCTCGTCCTGTCGCCTGACGGTCACGTCCAGCATCGACCTGGTCGACGTCTCGTAATCGCCTGCCAGCACGCGGGGAAGCATCCCGGGAAGCTCCTCGAGGGAGACCTCCGTCAAGAATCCCAGGCCCCCGAGGTTCACGCCCAGTATGGGCACCCCCGCCCCCCTGATCTGCCGCGCTACGGAAAGCAGCGTGCCGTCGCCCCCAAGGACGATTATAAGGTCAGCGCCGTCCGCCACGTGCTCCAGCTCGAACATTTCCTTATGGCGAAGGCCGGGCGCGGAATCTTCATCGAGGGCGATGCGGACGGACGACCCATACTGCCCGATAATGCCTTTGGCTACGTCCAGGGCCGCCTCTTTCTTCCTCTTGCAGACTATATTTACGGATTTCATGCCTTGCCTTTATCCCCTTGCGTCCGGCTCACAACAGGCCCTTTTCCTTGAGACTCGTATAGCCCTGGCGCGTAATAATGATATGGTCGAGCACGTCTATGCCCATGAGCCGGCCGGCCTCGACCAGCCTGCGGGTCACGCTGATGTCGTCGTCGGACGGCTCGGGGTCGTCGGACGGGTGGTTGTGGGCGAGTATTATAGACGATGCGCTGTGCGCCAGCGCGTCCTTAAAAACTTCCCTTGGGTGGACGAGGCTGGAATTAAGCGTACCTACGGAGATTGTCGATATGGCGACGATCTTGTTCCTCGTGTTCAGGAGGATGGCCTTGAAGTGCTCCTTCGCCTTATCCTGGATGCTTTTGCGGATGGCCTTCACGAGCACCGACGGGTCGCTTATGCTGTATTGGCCGACCTCCGGCGCCAGGTCCTGCCGCCTGCCCAGCTCGAAGGCCGCTTTGATCTGGACGGCCTTGGCGAGCCCTATGCCCTTCACGCACGACAACTGCTCGACCGTAGCCCTGCTGACCGCATTAAGGTTGCCGAACGCGCTCAGAAGCTCCTGAGCGATATTGACGGCGGATTTGCCGGGGATGCCCCTCCCTATGATGAGGGCAAGCAGTTCCTGGCCGGACAGCGCCTCCGGTCCGAGCGAGGCCAGGCGCTCGCGCGGTCGCTCGGCCTTCGGCAAATCGTGTATGGTAAAAGAGTCGCCCATAGGTAACGATAAAGATTATACAAATTAAACAGGCAATTACAAACATGATTTTGAGGGCGGCCGCGACCTTTCCGCGTCTTTCGCGTCGTTTTCTCGGGCGCGAGTCCTCACATACAGAAAACGTATGCTCCGGCTCGCTTCGTCGAAAAGCAACGCGAAATCCATCGGAAATCTCTCGGCCGCCTTTTCTATGATGAGCCAATCTCGATGCCGGATAGTCTCACGGGCCGGAGCACTTTTCGGCGGTTCGGCGGGCTACTCTTCCATCACCCTCAGTATCTCTTCCGCCACACCCCTGTTGAGTCCCTTTATGCCTGCGATGCCTTCTACGCCCGCCGCCTTCATCTCTTCGAGCGAAGGGAAGGCTTTGAGGAGCGCCATCGCCCGCCTCTTGCCCACGCCCCGGACGGCCTCAAGCTGTGAAGTCAGGTCTTCGCGCCTCTTCCACTTCTTGTGGGAGGCGATGGCAAAGCGGTGCGCCTCGTCCCTCATCCGCACCATTTCCTTGAAAACAGGCGACGATTTGGGAAGGAGCAGGGGGTTTTTCCGGAGAGGGAGGTAGAGGAAATCCTCCATCCTCTTCCGCCTCTCCCCCTTGGCGATGCTTACTGCATCGATTGCGTGCTGCCCGCTCTTTATGAGGGATAGAGCGGCAGCGAGCTGCGCCTTTCCCCCGTCGATCACCATCAGGTCGGGCAGCGGACCGATGCGCTCGTCGTGCAGGCGGCGCCTCAGCACTTCCCCGATCATGGCAACATCGTCTTCAGTCGCCGCCTCACGTATGTGGAAGACGCGGTAACCGTCCTTCTTTGCCTTGAAGTCATCGAAGACGACCATGATGCCCGATGGGCTCTGGCCGTGGATATGGGATATATCGTAGACCTCTATCCTTTTCGGCGCTTTCGCCAGGTGGAGCGCTTTCCTGAACGCCTCGTCGAGCGGCCCGGTCTCTATCTCGTGCAGGTTCTCGACTGCCAGCCGGACCATGTCGGCCGCACGCGGGTCGGACGGACCGAGGACGCGGACGCGCCCTTTCTTTTTTTCCTGCAAGGTCTGCTGCAGGAGCTGCCTGTCCTCGATCTCCTCGGAAAGGACGACCTCGTCGGGGATGGGCCGGCCGGCGTAATACTGAAGGAGAAATGAAGGGAGCGAGTCGTCCAGACGGGGCGTAAAGGACTGCCTGAACGTCCTTTTGGAGATCAATACCCCCTTTCGGAAGTTCAGGACCACAATCCGCAGGCGGCCCTCTTCCTCGAGGATGCCCCACGCGTCCCTGTTTATCCCCATGTGCTCGTGGACGTTCTGCTTTTCGACCAGCCGCTTTATGGCTGCGTGCTTCTCCTTCTTTGCCTGAGCCTCCTCGAACTTCCACGAGCGGGAGGCCTCCTCGATCTGCGCCTCTATCTTCTTCAGGAGCCTGTCGTTCCTGCCGTGGAGCAGGTCGGCCACCTCATCGACGATGGCGCGGTACGCCTCCGCGCTAATCCTTCCGACGCACGGTGCAGGGCACTTCTCGATCTCCGCCAGAATGCACGGCCTCGTCCTGCGGTTGAAGACGGAATCCCGGCAGCGCCTCACGGGGTAAAGGGACTGGACTGTCTTGAGCAGCTCCCTTGCGTCCTTTGCGTGCGGATGGGGGCCGAAATAGAGGGCCCCGTCGTCTTTGATCGTCCTCGTCACGCTCAAGGCGGGGAACTTGTCCTGAGCTGTGAGCTTAAGGGAGACATACGTCTTGTCGTCTTTCAGGACGATGTTATATTTCGGCTGGTGCTCTTTGATCAGGTTATTTTCGAGGAGGAACGCCTCTTTCTCGTTGCCTGTCAGGACAAACGACATCTCTTCTACGCGCCTTACGAGCCGCTCCGTCTTTCTGTCCTTCCTGCTATTGCTGAAATAGCTCTTGACGCGGTCCTTCAGGCTCCTCGCCTTGCCGACGTAGATTATATCTCCGGAGGCGTCCCTGAAAAGGTAGACGCCCGGGACTGTCCGGCAGGTTCGAGATATATTCCTCGCTAATCATCCTGGTATCCTGTCACGCTATGTTGTCTCAACCATCGGCCACTGTGAACCTTGCCGATTACCGACCACCCGCAGTTGCAGCAATTGGCCCCCGGCCCAATTGCTGCCGTGGTCGGAGGAGCGCCTCAAGGAATTGCGATAGGCGGATGAAATGGGTGCCTTGCCGGCCGGAGGCGTACGTCGGTACGTCGGAGGGCGCAAGGCGCACATTTCGCCGCATAGCGCGATTCCGCAGCAGGCGCGAGTCCAAACCTTGCCACAACATCCGCCTTTGTCTCTTTCACTACCACCACACTAGTAGTTTCCGACTCCCCGGTACGCGTGGCTCGACACTAAATCGCAAGCTCCATCTGCTCCAGCCTGACAAGCCGGTCCCTAAGCTTTGCCGCCCGCTCGAAGTCCCACCTCTTTGCTGCCTCGTTTATGTCCTTGCGCAGCTTCCTGACCATCTTGGAGAGCTTCTTCGGGTCCGCGCCCTGCTCGTCGATCCCGTCCGCATCGACCGTTAAATAATCCTTTTCGTAAATCGACGAAAGGATATCGACTATCGATTTCTTGATGCCTTCAGGGGTGATGCCGTGCTCCGCATTGTAGGCCGTCTGGACCTTGCGCCTTCTGACCGTCTCGTCGATGGTCCTCTTCATCGAATCGGTTACGTGGTCCGCGAACATGATCACCCTGCCGTTGATATTGCGCGCCGCCCTGCCGCACGTCTGTATGAGCGCGGTCTCCGAGCGAAGGAAGCCTTCTTTGTCCGCATCCAGGATGGCCACAAGCGAGACCTCCGGCAGGTCGAGCCCCTCCCGCAAGAGGTTGACCCCTACGAGGGCGTCGAATTTGCCGAGCCGCAGGTCGCGGACTATGGCGATCCGTTCCAGCGTATCGACCTCCGAGTGGAGGTACTTGGTCTTTATGCCCGCGTCGAGGAGAAAATCCGTAAGGTCTTCCGCGAACCGCTTGGTCAGCGTAGTGATCAGGACCCTCTGCTTTTCGGCAATGGTCTTTTTCAGCTCCGCGAGCAGGGAGTCCACCTGGTTCCGGGCAGGCTTGACGTCGATTACGGGGTCCATCAGCCCGGTCGGCCGCACGATCTGCTCCACTACGTGCCCTTTTGCCCTCACCATCTCGTAAGTGGCCGGGGTGGCCGATACGTAGACGACCTGGCCGACGCGCTTCTGGAACTCCTCGAACATCAGAGGGCGGTTGTCGAGGGCCGAGGGCAGGCGGAAGCCGTATTCGACCAGCGTCTGCTTGCGCGACTGGTCGCCCCTGTACATGCCCTGTATCTGCGGGACCGTCACGTGGCTCTCGTCGATCATGACGAGCGCGTCGCGGGGTATGTAGTCCATGAGCGTCGGGGGCGCCTCGCCCGGCTTCCTCCCGGTAAGGTGCCTCGAATAGTTCTCGATGCCTGAGCAATAGCCGATCTCCTTGAGCATCTCCAGGTCGTATTTCGTCTTTGCCTCAAGCCTCTGCGCCTCGAGCAGCTTGCCCGCGCCCCTGAATTCCTTAAGCCGTTGCGCAAGCTCCTCTTCGATGGTTATCACGGCCGCGTCGAGCCGCTCCCTGCCGGTCACGTAATGGGTGGCCGGGAATATATTGCAGCGGGATAGCTTCTCCATTACCTTGCCCGAAAGGGGGTCGATGGCGAAAATGCCCGTGACCCGGTCGTCATCGAGGACGATGCGAATGGCCTTCTCTTCTTCGTATGCCGGGAAGACGTCTATATTCTCGCCCCTGAGCCTGAACTTGCCCCGGTAGAAGTCAAAATCGTTCCGCTCGTACTGGCACTCTATCAGCTTGGCGAGCAGCGCCGCCCTCTCTATTTTGTCGTCCACCTGGAGGGATATGAGCATTCCGTAGTAGGCCTCCGGCGAGCCGAGGCCGTAAATGCAGGAGACGCTGGCGACGATGAGCACGTCGTTCCTCTCGAACAGCGCATTGGTTGCCGACAGGCGCAGCTTGTCGATCTCTTCGTTGATCGACGAGTCTTTCTCGATGTATGTGTCGGTCGGCGGGACGTACGCCTCCGGCTGGTAGTAATCGTAGTAGCTCACGAAGAAATGGACGGCGTTGTCAGGAAAGAGCGTCTTGAATTCCGTATAGAGCTGGGCGGCAAGCGTCTTGTTGTGCGATATGACGAGGGTCGGCCGCTGGGTCCGCTCGACTACGTTGGCCATGGTGAACGTCTTGCCGGACCCGGTGACGCCGAGGAGCACCTGATCGGAGACGCCGGAAAGGATGTTGGCTGTAAGTTTGTCGATAGCCTGCGGCTGGTCGCCGGCAGGCGCGTAGTCATTTTTGAGCTTAAAATTCGGCATAACCAATTATTTTAACCCCGGCAAGAACCGTTGTCAAAACACCATATCAGACGAAGACAACTCCTTGACGGCTTGCAGAACGGCAACCTATACTGACAGAGATGAATAGGAGAGGTGCGGGACAAGAGGGCGTCGGTCTACTCGTCCATATGGGCGGTCTTGGAGACGTCTGCCTTTCGGAATCGACTATCCTGTCGGTGGCGAGGCACCTGGACGGGAGGTTTCATGCAGTGGGGAACAGGTCCGTGCTGGAGCCTTTCGGCGAGTATTTCACGGCCGTGGATTCGATTGACGGGAGGAAATGGACGCACCTGTTCACCGACGGGCTTTCCGCCTCACCCCTCGGCCGGGTCGTCTTCATAGGCAAGGACAGGGCGGGCGCGTTCCGGCGGCGGCTCGCGGCCGCAGCCGGAGAGATCGTCTTTATCGATATGTACCCGGAGGGAAGGCCCGTCCACGTTGAAGACTACCAGCTCGGGCAATTGGCCGCTTACGGGATACCGGCCGTGAGGAGAGAGAGGCAGGTAAAGTCCGGAAGGCGTGTAGTCGTCTACGCGGAAAAGGCCTATAAGAAAAGGAAATGGCCGGTCGAGGGCTTTGTGGAGGTCTTCGAGCGGCTGGAAGCGCAGGGCGTCCCGGCAACGTTCATGGCGCAGCCGGGCTTACGCCTGCCCGAAGGTCTGCCCGGCCGTCTCTTCGAGCGGCTTTCCGATATCGCGGATTTCCTCTCGCCCGGCGGCGTTTTCCTTTCGAACGACTCGGGGTTAGCCCATTTTGCCGCCAGGTGCGGCATGTACCCGGTTACGCTGTTCTTCGATACGGACCCTGAAGTCTGGAGGCCGGTTACGGGGAAGGTAGTACGATGCGATGAGGGTGCGCCCGGAACGGACGAGGTTGCGCGCCTGGCAGCGGCCGCCCTCGACCGGTAGATAAAGCCGCTATCCGTTGGGGCGCTTCTTCTCGCCTGGCGGCCGCATGAGGTCGAGGAGCTTCAATAAGTCCTGGGACTCCGGGGAGTTGATGCCGTATCTGGCAATCGCCTTTTCGAGGTTCATCTTCGCGGCCGGATACCTGCCCGTCTCGTAATAGTAGCGGCCAAGGAATTCGAACCCGCCCCCTTGGTTGCCCTGTCTGCCCAGGACCATCCCCAGCTTCTGATAGACCTCCGGGAAGGTCTCCGCGTACGGGGCAAGGTCAGCGAGCGTGTTCCCCGCCATAGGCAGGTCGCCCCGCCCTTCGTATGCCTTTGCCAGATAATAGCGGGCTACGGGGTGCGTCTCATTCTTCAATACCTCGATTGCATCGTTGAACCGCCGGCCCGTAACGAGAAACTCACCCACGAAGGTGGAGGCGTGCGGGTAGTTGATCGTCTTCGCCAGCGATACGGCCTTATCCACGTCGCCCTTCAGGGAATAAACGAGGGCAGCCCCATACGTGCTGATCGGGTCCGTCGGGTCCTTCTGGTATTTCTTCAGCCATATTTCCTCATTCTGCGTGCCGAGGGGCTTTCCGATGATATTGAGCCTCGCGATAACTATGGGGAACAAGGAATCATCGACCCTCGTCTTCATGGTGGCTAGACTGACGTATCGTCGCAACCCTTGTCTCGGAATAAGGATGGGTGAGCAGATACTGGGGAATGCGTTTCTCCATCTCGGTGCTCGCCAGCTTTTTGAGGAATTCGGCGCTGCCGAACCCGTTGTAGCCCGCTTTCTCCGTGGTCGCGACACCGTACCTGTCGGCCTCCTCCTCGGCTTCCCTCGTGTAGTTTATCCCAATCTGCTCGCGCGCCCCCATGCTGCCGGTCACGACGGCCGCTTTTGCAGCCGGGTTCGGGATGAGCAGGCCGACCAGCATGGTCGCCACCGACACCCAGTTGATGGCCTTCTCCTTCTCGATGGCTTTGGCCACATGGCGCCTTCCGACATGGGCGAATTCGTGGCCCAGAATCCCGGCGATCTCTTCTTCCTTATCGGCCTGCTCGAGGATACCGGTCGTCACGTAGACGTAGCCGCCTATCGTGGCGAAGGCGTCGAGGCCTGTGCTGTCGATGATGCTGAACTTGACCGGGAAGGGCAGGTCGGCGACGTCTTCCAGCCTCTTTTTGACGATCGCCATCTCCAGCGAGACGTACGGGTCGGTGTAGAGCCTGGTCATCCGTGCAATTTGCAGGTAGATCTCCCTGCCGTACTTGCTTTCCTCGTCGAGGGTGATGGCCCGCACAGGGAGGGGGAAAAAACAGAGCAGAACAAGAAACGCTACGATCCGCTTCGGCGTCATTAAGCCCGTCTGAATTTCAGGCGTTTCCTCTTTTTTGCCTTTCTTATCTTCTTCTTTCCTTCGGATTTCTTTTCTTTTTTTAGACTATATGAGGAAAGCCTGATTTTTCTCGCGTTTCGCAGGCTCGTAGGAGGCGAGCACCACGTTGCTTGCCTTGACGAGGGATATCTCTCTCGGGCTCGGCACCTGGGTATATATCTCCTGGAGGATGTCTGTGGCGTCCCCCCAGAGGTTCCTGCTCCCGAGTATGGCCAGGATATAGACCCTGCCGTCTTTCTCGAAGGCGCCGACGTAGCAATGCCTCGACGCACGGGTGAAACCGGTTTTTCCCCCTATGGAGGGTGAGAAGCAGAAGAGAAGGCGGTTGTGGTTCATGTATCGCACGTCCGCCTGGCCGCTTCTAAAATTGAAGTACCGCGTGCCTATGATCTCCTGGAACCTCTTATTATCGAGGGCATAACGAAAGATAAGGGCGAGGTCGTAGGCGGACATGACGTGGCCCGGCACATAAAGTCCGGAGGCGTTTTCAAAATTGCTCTCCATCGCGCCTATCTCGCGCGCCTTGGCGTTCATCATATCGGCGAAGCGTTCCTCGCTACCCCCGATGCCGACCGCCAAAGCATATGCCGCGTCGTTCGCTGACTCGACCATTGCACCTGTGATAAGGTCTATCGCCCTGTAAGGCCGGCCCGGGGCAAGGCACATCCTCGAGGCGGGTAGTGGAAAGCACTTTCTTCGTAGGCACGATGGTATCTTCCTCATCGAGCCTCTCCAGGGCGATCAGGGTCGTCATCACTTTTGTAGTGCTGGCCGGCGGCAGAGGGGTGTGGTAGTTCTTGCCGGCTACTACGGCAAAGCTGTCTTTTTCTACGAGTAGATAGGCGTCGGCTGTGATGTCCCCCACGTTGCCGGCGAACGAGTAGACGGGGAACAGCAGGCAAAGTATTACGAAAAACGTTTTCACAACTCCTTTATATATCATATACGGCCCTTAAGCAATAGTTTTCGCGGTTGTACAAACCTTTTTCCGGCCGGGTGAGTATATTAGGCTTGATAATCATTTTCAAGAATTATTTGTCACACGCTTATGGAAGACGCGCAACGAAGACGACGACGAAGCTATGCGAAAAAGGTCCCGGCCCCATTCTCCTGCTTCTGCCGCTTCCACTTTCCCGCCTTGTATAGTATCATTTTACTAATGAAGACAATCGTCATAGGGACCGCGGGCCATATCGACCACGGGAAGACCGCCCTCATAAAGGCGCTGACCGGCATCGACTGCGACAGGCTCAAAGAAGAAAAAGAACGGGGCATCACCATCGAGCTGGGCTTCGCTTACTACCGCTTCGGCGACGATATCCTCGTCGGGATCGTAGACGTGCCGGGTCATGAGCGTTTCGTGAGGCACATGGTGGCCGGGGCGTGGGGCATCGATATGGTGCTCTTCGTCGTCGCGGCCGACGAGTCGATCATGCCGCAGACGCGCGAGCACATGGACATATGCGAGCTTCTCGGCGTAGAGCGCGGCATCGTCGCGATCACGAAGAAGGACCTCGTTGACGCGGACATGGTAGACCTCGTCACGGAAGAGGTAAAGGACCTGGCGAAGGGGAGGTTCCTCGAAGGCGCCCCCATCATCCCCGTCTCGTCCACGACAGGGGAGAACATCGACCTGCTGCGCGAAGAGATAAGGCGTAAGGCGCTGGAGATCGACGAGAGGTCGTAGAGGGCATCTTCAGGCTGCCCGTCGACAGGGTCTTCACGATAAAAGGCTTCGGCACCATCGTCACGGGGACCTGCATCTCCGGCAGCCTCCGTCCGGGCGAAGATGCGGAGATATACCCTGCCGGCAAGATAGCCAGGATAAGGACCGTCCAGGCCTACCACCAGGAGGTAAGGGAGGCCGGCGCAGGCCAGCGCGTAGCCCTCAACCTCCAGGGTGTCGAAAAGCAGGAGATAGACAGGGGGGCCATCGTGGGGCGGCCGGGCACGCTGCTTATGACGAGCCGCATCGACGCAACGCTTCGCTACCTGAAGCTCCCGTTCAGGCCCATAAAGAACAACACCATATTGCGCTTTCACATCGCCACTGCGCAGGTCGAGGCGCGGCTCATCCTTCTGGACAGGGCAGAGCTGGAACCGGGCCAGGAGGCGTACGTCCAGTTCGCCTTTTTCGAGCCCATCGTGATCCTTCCGGGCGACCGCTACATAATGAGGGGCTCCTACGCCATACAGACGCTGGGCGGCGGCACGGTCCTCGATATAGCGCCGGGCCGGCATAAAAGGATGTCGGACGGCCTCGACGCGGTCCATGACCTGCTGCGCCGCGGGTCGGTAAGGCAGAAGGCTGAATACCACGTCGAAAAGGGTGGCTACAAGGGCCTGTCCAGGGATTACCTTGCGATGCTCCTCGGTCTCAAGAAAGAAGGCGCGGACTCGATAGTGGACGAGTTGGTGCGCGAAAAGAAGGTACGGGCCGTAGCCAAGACGGTTGTAAAGGCCGAGCGGTTTGACTCCTACAAAAAGCTGCTCGAAGGGCTGCTAAAGGAATTCCACGAAAAAAACCCGCTCAAGGTAGGCATCTCCCGCGAAGAGCTCGAGGACCAGGCTGCCGGAGACCGACCAGCAGGTCTTCCAGGCCGGCCTCGAAGAATTGGCGGGGCAGGGTGTCGCCGAGATCGAGAAAGACCGGGTCAGGCTCAAGAGCGCGGCGCAGAAGCAGGACCAGTCGGCCGACAGGCTTGCCGGCCGGATCGTCTCGCGTCTCGAGGCGGCCGGCCTCACGCCGCCTACCTTCGCCGAGCTCGACGGAGGAGCTTCATGTGAGCGAGGGCGCCATGCGGGACATCATGGGAAAGCTCGCCTATGAAGGGAAGGTCGTCAGGGTTAAGAGCGATATGTATTTCAGCGGAAGGAGCATCGATGGGCTTAAAGGGACCGTCGTCGAGAACCTCGGCCGGCAGAAGGAGATGTCCCCGATGGACTTCAAGGCCGTTTTCGGCCTGTCAAGGAAGTATATGATACCGCTGCTCGAATACCTCGACGAGATAAAGCTGACAATCAGGAAAGGCGATAAAAGGGTGCTGAGGACTGGCGCCTGAAGCTATCATTGGGGCTCAGCGCCCCCTCCACGGGCAAAGCCCATGGAGCCACCCCGCTCGGTGCTGCGCTGCGCTTGCTTTATTGCCGCCTGGCGCGGCAATTATTGGGGCTCAGCGCCCCCTCCGCAAGCGAAGCTCGCGGAGCCTCCCTGCTCGGCGCGGCGCTGCGCTTGCTTTAACCGGCCGGCTCAAGGCTTGCACGCCTTGCACGGCACGTACCCTATCCGGATGGGATCGCCCCGGTCTCTGAAAATGATCTTGTTCCTCTCCGGCACCTTATTGCTCAACGGGCAGGACGGCTTGTGGAACGTGTAAGTCCGTTTGTTCCCGATGTAGTAAGGGGTGGTTTCCTGCTTTTGCTCCTGCCAGAGCCCCGCGTACCTTCGGGCCGCTTCTTTCTCGTAGCGCTGGAACAGCTCCTTGTGCCTCTCGTCGAGCCGGCGCACGTCTGTGCGGGCATAGCCGAGCCTCACCATCTCGCCGTTGACCAGAGTGTTTTTTACATAGATATAGGCAGAAATCTTGCCTTCAGTATCTTTGCCGCCGTCGACTATGATGCGGACTTTCTTTAACAGCACCATGCTTTTGTTGAACCGGGCGGCCTCTCTCGCAAAGAACTGGGGGCCTCCCTCGCTCTTCTTCAGGTGGGGGGCGTCGATGCCGGCGTACCGGACGATGTCGCCGTTCTCGAGGACGATCGTATTCCCGTCGATCACCTTTGTTACAACGAGTTCCTTCTCGCCCGCCTCCACCTGGAAGGCCCAGAAAACAAGGACCAGCACCGAAATCGCGAGAAGCTTGTGCATACCGGGCACATTCTACATCATTTCAGGCCGGCTTTCCATCTCCCCGGAGCGGCCTGCCGTGCCGGGCGCATTTGCGAAAATTCTCAGCGCTTAGTGGGAAGAAAGCGCCGCCCCGCCGGGCGCATGTTTGCAAAGGACTGCGGCGCACACCACACAACATTTGAAAGTACCTTAAGACAGGAAGCGAAGGGTAAATCTCACCGGGTTAGCGCCTTAACTCCGATGGGCCCCCGTTCCGGACAAACGCTTTTTTCCAAAAGGGATATTGAGCTTCCTCATCTTTGTTCTAAGGGTGGAGGGGTTTATCTCGAGCAGCTTCGCCGCACCCCCTGCGCCCTCTATACGTCCGCCCGTTATTTCCAGCGCACGCCTGATGTGGTTCATTACAAGCGCCTCCAGGGCCAACATCCCATTGTCGGCCGAAAAGGTTTCGGCCGCCGGTAAGCTCTTCTTTCCCGCTTCCCCCAGGTCCTCAAATGCCAGCGGCCTTCCTCCGCTAAGTATGAGTGCTCTTTCAACCACGTTCTGCAGCTCACGCACATTTCCCGGCCAGGAATAACTCATTAGCCTGTCAATGGCGCCGGGTGCGAGTGTCGGGATATCGACCAGACCCATCTCCCGCGCCCTCTTGGTAATGAAATACTGAACAAAACCGGGAATATCGCCCAGCCTTTCCCTCAAAGGAGGAATCGTGACGGGGAAGACACGGAGGCGAAAATAGAGGTCTTCCCTGAACCTCCCTTCCCTCATCATCGATTCAAGGTTGCGGTGCGTCGCCGCAATTATGCGGATATCGAGAGGTATCTCTTCCGTTCCTCCGACCCGCTCGATCTTCTTTTCCTGGATTACTCTCAGCAGCCTTACCTGCGCCCCCGGGGTAAGCTCGCCGATCTCGTCGAGAAAGATGGTGCCCATATGAGCGCGCTCGAAGCGGCCCCGCTTCTGGAAAAGGGCGCCGGTGAAGGCCCCTTTATCATGGCCGAAGAGCTCGCTGTCCATGAGCGATTCGGGAATGGCGCCGCAGTTTACCTTGATAAGCGGTCCGGTCCGGCGGTGAGAAAGGTTGTGGATGGCATTCGCGATAACTTCCTTGCCCGTTCCTGTCTCGCCAAGGAGGAGAACGGGACTCGACAGAGGCGCGACCTGACGTGCCAGGTCCATGACGTGTTTCAGGCCGTAATTGCTCCCTACTACCTCTTCCCCTGTCTCCCTGCGAAGTTCTTCCTGCAAATAGCGGTTGTCGTCCGCAAGGATGTCCTTCAGCCGCAAAACCTCGCGGTAGCGCATATAGTTGACGAAAGCGATGACGAAGGGCTCCTCCAGCATGGAAAAAAGGCGCACATGTTCTTCGGTGTACTTTTCGTCCCCGCGGTTCGCTATAAAGATCCCGCCGAACTGCCTCCACTTCGGACTGGGCCCGATCGCCATTACCGCTGTATTGGGGTTCTTCAAGACGTCGGCAAAAGGGGACAATAAGGGGTGTTCACCCACGTGATCCGCCACAACAATCGATTCAAGGCTTCTCACTGCCCCGGATTCTGGAATCGACGATCCGGACAACCTCGGGGGGGAACGCTACCTTGATGGAGACCATCTCTCCTCCGTGAATATCGGCCCGAACGATGGTCTCGCCCACGCCCGTACCAGGCTCATAGAGGTTCAGGAATATCTCGTCTGCGGGGATATAGTCGCGGATATATATGAGACAATCCCAGAGGGCCTTCTCGATCTCCGGGGTTCCGCATATTCTGAGCGTCACTTCCCGGAAAAAATCCTTTTCGTCTACCGTCTTCACGGTTCTCCTTTCTGCTCAACGAGTAACTGCTGTATTGGACAGTATAGCACGTAACATGCGGAATAAAACAGCCAGTTTCTGCTTTATGCCACGGCCAACATACGGCCTTATCGTCTAAGTCATTGTATTTAAACGGTCTATCCGTATGGCACGGTTCAAGCATACGACACTTTAAAACAATACGGTGTGACAGACGAGTGAAAAGTATCGAGATCATATCGCTTCGTACCACGATGAACCTAGAGCCCCAACTCTACGCGGACCTCTGTGCAGCCTGCCGGGAAGCAAAGAAATCGCATGGAGCAGAGGCGGAGGTGTACGCGAGCGGCGACGTCCCCGGTGATCTTGCCGTCATCCTTTCGTGGGTAGGAACGTCGCTCACGGGAGAAAAGAGCAACCTGGGGCAAATGCTATCTACCGCACTGAAGCGTTTCGGGCTGGTCGATCATGCGGTATGGGTGACGACCGAGAAGGGATAGGCAAGGATGGGTGAAAATGGATATGGGAAGAGAACCTTACAGCATCGGGCGGGCAGGCGGTGCAATTTACTCTTTGTCAGACAAGCGGAATAGGTACGAAGACAGCGACAGACAGGGGAGAGGAAGCTTATGTCGAGACATCGGGAAATCCTATGGCGTCCGTGTGTTCTTCGTTCTTACAGTCTGCCCGCTCTTTCTATGGTTTGTCTTCATCGAAGTTTGTCAGGCAGAGAATGGAGTCTCGATCGGGTATGGCTTCGGTGCCTGGAACGGAAACGGAATAGGGCACATCGAGCAAAAGAAATCCTACGACTACGGGACGGGCTCCTATTTTTACGAAAAGCCCCTTACGTCGGCGCTCGCCTTCATGATCGAGCCTTTTGTCGGCTCCGTCAGCAGGCCGGTTGCGGGGGCCGATGTCGGCTTCAGTATGTATATCAAGGCATATCTGCCTAAACTCTCGCCGGAAAATCGGTTCTATTTTACGGCTGGCCCTGGGGCGGCTTATACAAGCGTCAAGTTCATGGAACAAGGAACTCACGGTCTCTTTGTCCTTCAGGGCGGGGTTGGATACAGGAGGGGAAGGCTCTTCATCGAGAACCGGTTCCATCATTACTCCAACGGAGGGCTGGCGACTCCGAACCGCTCGGTCAACTCCAACCTGGTGGTGATAGGATGCTATTTTTGATTTCCGCTTTATCGATATTCCCGGAACAACATAGGCTCGGGAAGAAACAGCGTAAGAAAGATGAGGCCCCCGTCGGGATGGAAGAGTGAAAACGAGACAATTCCTTGACTCGAAATGCCTGGAACCTTAGCCAAGGGAGCCTGAAGCAGTGAGTGCAGCGATGACAACTCAGGCACTAACTGGTTGCGGAATGGTCCCCGCCTTATCGGAGACAGCGGACACAATCGAAGACGAGACGCGCCAGGCGTTTGGACCGGAGGGAAGGGGTGTGTGGTACGACGGCCTGCTGCTCGCTGTTTCTTTCACGCTTCTCCTTCTCGGCCTTCTGCCTCTGGAAAAGAAAGGGCCCCAGGGGACTTGCCCGCCCGGTTGTTCCCGGTGACGACCGAATACGCAGGAGGAAGGGAGTGGGAGAGACGACCGCAGTCGAAAAGGAACAGCGAAAACAAGGTGACGGAGAGATCAGGGAGAGCGATGTGGCGGCCGCGACGCAAACGAATAAGGCCAGGGGCGCCGGGGCCAATTTGATCGTTCAGATGAAGAAGATGTTCAAATTGGATGAAAGCAGGTACCGGAAGGAACTCCGTTTCCCTTACTACCGGGGCTACCTGGAAGGCCAGATGAAAATGATAAGGTTCGTCGAAACATTCCTTCGCGAGAAGGAATGAATCGGGTGGCGTATCCGGTGCATGACGGAGGACAAACAATTTCCGTCAGTCGATTCATGGAGTGGGGCGCGATAAGGACGGATCGTACCGCACGGCAAAGACCAGGAAGGGAGTAAACAGAAAAAACCGCCCGTGGAGCCGGACCTATGATGAGGGATCGGAAGCCGAGGGTAATCATAATAGACGAGAACAGGGCAATCAGAGAGTTATATGGTCTGGAACTTGCGGACAACGGATACAACGTTGTTATGGTGGGAGACACAGCGGCCGTTGATGAAGCGATCGGCAGCTTCAAGCCCGACCTTGTAATTCTCGATCCGTGGATCGGAGGAAAGTACAGGTGGGATCTGCTGTCCGGCATTAAGCAAGCGCATTCCTCGATACCCGTCATTCTTTGCCTCGCTTTCGGCGCACCCGTTCCTTTCCACGCGCCCTTTCCTAAAGATCTGATTCCGGCTGAAAGTTTCGTGGTCAAAAGCATGCGTATCGAGGATCTCCTTCTCAAGGTCGGACAGATTATACAAGGAAGTGGAGAAAATAAATGACTGACTGCTTATCGCATGGTGCGTCGATATGCGCTTAATGCGTATTTCGCGCAGGCGGTCTCCTGCGGTAATGACCGGGCGACTTTACTTCAGAGTTGGCCAATTTTAATGAAGAGAGAGATGAGGTATGTCGACAGGTACGGTAAAGTGGTTCAACGATAGAAGGGGCTTCGGATTTATCAACGGTGAGGACGGGGAGATAGTCTTCGTGCATTATAAGGCCATCCTTGGGGAAGGATACAAGTCGCTTCTCCAGGGCCAGCCGGTCAGTTACGAGATCGTGGAGACCCCGAAAGGCATGCACGCAGTAAACGTAATAAAACTGGATAACGGTGTGCAAATTGTAAATCTCAGCCGTAAAGACACGGGTTAGAGCAACAGTCTGGTCGGCGTGGGACGAGAGAGCTTGTTCGACCTTATCCGCGACGAGGCCCCCGCGCGATACCGGAAGATAATGCACTCTGTGTGGATTTCGGAAGAATAGAGGGAGGACGACGCAAGGACCGGTCTTTGACCCCCTGCATGAAAACTCAGCGAGAAATGGCGCCAAAGATTTCGGCAATTACGGTGTTTGCGCTTCTACCGGGTATCCTCGTAGTGGACGTCCGGGCCAAGGAGGTTTACGTCTTTGGCGGCGCGAGAACTGCACCACCCATGCCGACAGTACAGTGACGGCGTGCGCGCTCCAGCAGGGAGATAAGAGCTTAAGGTTGTTCGCGGTCTCTTTCTGTTCGGCCACCGGGTGCGTTGAGGGCGCCGCGCCGGGAAAACGGCGGAAAAGGCGCCAAATTTCCTCCGGCTGCCATAACTCTCCAAACTACTTGACACCATCCCCCGCCCATTATAATATAGGAGTGATTTTACAGATTGAAATGCTCGCCCGCTACATGGAACGCACTTCATGCCGGGCACGGAATTAAAAACTAGGAGGAGTCCATGAAAGCTTACACCAAGGCGTACATTCCTTACGGCGGTTACTACTCGACGCCTTTCAGCCGCTGGCAGGGAAGCATGCAGAACGACAACGCGGTGAGCCTCGCGGCCAACACGGCAAGAAGGTGGTTCCTGGAAAAGAGGCAGCTCGATCCGACCATCATCGATTACCTTTACCTCGGGTCCACCGTCGCCCAGAACCACTGGTTCATCGCACACAACTGGGCGGCCGCGATACTTACCGACGACAAGAAATACGTACCGGGCCTTTTCGTCAACCAGTGCTGCGCAACCTCGGCGACCGCGATCAACCTCGCCGCGAAGGACATGGAGCTGGGCGTCTATGAAGTGGCCTATGCGCTCATGACCGACCGCTGCTCCAACGGCCCCCACACCGTATGGCCCGACCCCCTCGGCCCCGGCGGACAGCCGGACAGGGAGGACTGGAACATGGACAACTTCGGCGGGAACCCGAAGCACCGGGCTCTCATGGTCCAGACGGCGGAGAACGTCGCTGCCGAATTCGGAATCACCAAAGACGAGTGCGATGCCGTCGTGCTGCGGCGCTACGAGCAGTTCATGGAAGGACGCGCGAACGACAGGGCTTTCCAGAAACGTTACATGTTCGCCCCGCAGCTTACCGTAACCCGGAAGAAGACCATGCTCCTCGAAGAGGATGAGGGCTGGACGCCCACGAGCGCGGAAGGGCTCGCCAAACTGAAGCCCGTAGTGCCGGGCGGCTGCCTGAGCTTCGGCGCCCAGACGTTCCCCGCGGACGGCAATTGCGGGATTATCGTAACGACCAGGGAGCGGGCCAAAGAGCTGGCCACCGACCCGAAGATAGAGGTGCAGATCGTCTCCTACGGCTACGCAAGGGTTAAGCCGATGTTCATGCCGGCCGCTCCTATCCCCGCAGCCGAAATGGCCCTTGCCAACGCAGGCATAAAGCTGTCTGAGGTTAAGGCCGTCAAGACCCATAACCCGTTCGCAGTCAACGATGTCGCCTTTGCGAAGAAGACAGGTTATGACGTCATGAAGATGAACAACAACGGCTCCTCGCTGATTTACGGCCATCCCCAGGGACCTACCGGGGGTAGAGCAGTCGCCGAGATGATAGAGGAGCTTGCGCTTCTCGGCGGCGGTTATGGCCTGTTTACGGGCTGCGCCGCCGGTGATGCCGCAGCAGCCCTCATCATAAAGGTAGGCTGATGCCGGATGCGCCGCACGCCTGACCGGCCGTTGCGGACGTAATAAGATCGAGCACAAAGGGCCGTTTCTCCTTCTTTCGGGAAACGGCCCTTTCCTTTCTCTGTGCGTAAGTTTTCTCAGGAGGGTTGTCGAAGGGACGAATGGGCACTATGTTTTTAAGTGACCTTCAGACGCAACCGGGTGCGGGCGACCGTTCTGGTCGTAGATGACGACGAGCGGTTCACGGACGTCATGCAGCAGAGCCTGACCCAGCTAAACTACGCAGGCGCCACCTGCAACGACCCGATCGAGGCCCTCAATCTTTTCTCCAGTATACCCGCCACCTTCGATATAGTGATGGTCGACGAGAACATGCCGAACATGCAGGGCCGCGACCTGGCCATAGCCCTCCTGCGGGTCAAGGACGACCTGCCCGTTATCCTGATGGCCGACGGTATAGCGCCGCCGCAGGAGGCGGCACGCTCAGCAGGCGTGCGGGCGGTCCTTGTAAAGCCCGTGCAAAAAGACGAGCTGCAGGCTGTCCTCGAGATGGTCTTAACCAAGGCGGGGCGGAGAGTCGCGGAGATATAAAAAGGGGCCGGAAGGCGCCAATACAAGCGTCTTCCGGCCCGTGCTTTCCAGGCTTTACTTCTACTTATTCACCGGCTCGAACGCGTAGAAGACCCTTTCCATCATGATCGTGCCTGCCTTTCCCTTTTCTACGGGCATAGGCGGTACCGGGAAGACCACGAACTGGACTTCGTCGCCGCGCTTCAAGGCGCCGACCGGGCAGTTGACGATCTTGCTGATCATCCTCTTAACCGGCCCGTCGAACTCGATGACTGCGTGGATCAACGGTGATTCATAGCCGAGGGGCACGCCCTTCACCTCTTCGGAAAGGACGACTACCTTGCCCTTCTTCGGAAGGTCGACGTACTCAAGGTTCTCTGAATAGCAAGCCGGGCAGATCACTCCCCTCGGAGGGAACGCGATATGACCGCAGTCTTTGCACTTGGTCGTCGTGAACCGGCCCTGTTTCAGGTTCTCATAGAAAGGCCATACCTTATTGAACTCCTTCGCCTCTATGGGCCACAGGTCCATCGATACGGGATATAGGTTGTCAAGTATTGGAATTCCTACTACGGACATGGTTCGACCTCCTTATTTTACTGGCTCCAGGCCATAAATGAGAATGGTATGCTCGGCGTTGGCCCCGCTCAGGTTGTGCGTCAGGCCGATGTCGGCGCCCTTTACCTGATTGCGTGCCCTGCCCTGGAGCTGCTTCATGATCTCGGTGCCCTGCCTGATGCCCGTTGCGCCGAACGGGTGGCCGACGGCAAGAAGGCCGCCATCGGTGTTGACGGGGACCTTTCCGCCGATCTCGATCTGCTTGGAGCTACAGAACGCGCCGCCCTCGCCCTTCTTGCAGAAACCAAGCTCCTCGACCTCGATGACTTCCGAGATGGTGAAGCAGTCATGCGTCTGGGCAACTTTGATGTCCGAAGGGGACACCTTCGCCCTCTTGTACGCCTTCTCCGCCGCTACCCTCGTATGCTTCCAGTCGGCCAGGTGCTCGCCGGGGAAGTTGACGGAAAGGCTGGAGAGCGACGTCTGCGCGCAGCCCCTCAGGTAAACCAACGGCCTGTTCGTATATTTCTTTGCGATCTCGTCCGTCGTTATGATGCAGGCGGCAGCGCCGTCCGTAATCGGGCAGCAGTCATACAACGTAAGGGGCGGGACTATCGAAGGCGCGTTCATCGCCTCCTCCAGCGTCAGAGCCCTCTGCATCTGTGCTACGGGGTTGGTGGCGGCGTAATTGTAGTTGGCTACGGAGACGGCCGCCAGGTCTTCCTTCTTCGTGCCGTAATGGATCATGTGCTCCTGCGCCGTTAATGAAAAGAAGGGCGGCGGCAGGCCCATGCCGTGCGTCGCTTCCCAGTCATGGTCAACGGACGCCAGCTCGCTGTAGAATATTTCCCACTTCTGCGGGGTATAGAGCTTCTCTCCGCCTGTAACCATGACCATATCGGCGTTGCCCGACTCTACGAGGCCTTTCGCAAGTATGATGCCCGTGCTTCCGCCTGCGCAAAGCGTATCGCATCTCGTGCATATGGACGTCGGCTTCAGGCCGAGCCTCTCTGCTACGACAGGGGCGGTATTGACCTGGAAAGAACATCTTCCGGCATACGACGTGGCCACGATGATGCCGTCAATGTCGAGCGGCTTCAGCCCGGGTATGTCGTCCAGGCAAGCCTTTCCGGCTTCCTGGAAAAGGTCCATAATGTGGGCTTCCCTGACGCCCCACTTACCCTGACCCCCTCCCAATATCACTGCGTTTCTTGACATGGAATCCTCCTTGAGTCTTTCTATTTGCCTTTGAAGACGGGTTTCCTCTTTTCCGTAAACGCCGCAAAACCCTCGCGTCCGTCCTCCGATACGTACGTAGTAACGAAGCACTCGTTCTCGAAGTTGAGCGCTGTTGCAAGGTCCATGCTGATCCCGTTGTCCATTGCACTCTTCAGGACCATCATGGCAACCCTTGGCTTGGCGGCGAGTTTTTTCGCCATCGTCATCGCCTCTTCCAGCAGCGCCTCTTTCGGCACCACCTTGTTGACCAGGCCGATCCGGTACGCCTCTTCGCCGCTTACTATTTCACCGGTGAAGAGAAGTTCTTTCGCCTTTCCCATCCCTACGAGCCTCAGGGAGCCTCTGCGTGCCGCCCGAGCCCGGGATAATACCGAGGTTGATCTCGGGGCAGCCGAGCTTCGCATCCGTTGTGGCAATCCGAAGGTCGCACGCCAGGGCAAGCTCAAGTGCGCCGCCGAGGGTAAAGCCGAAGACTGCGGCTATCGTGGGCTTGCTCATGCCCGCTATCTTATCGAGGCAGCCTCTGGAGATTTTTCCAAAGGCGTAATACTCGGGTATCGATTTCCCGGCCACCTCTTTGACATCGAGGCCGGCCGTGAAGATCTTCTCGCCGACCGCCGTGAAAATAACGGCCCGAACCGAGTCGTCCCGATCCAGCTCTGAAAAAGCGTCGTACAGCTCGCCGTATGCCTTTACGTTGAGCGAATTCACGGGAGGCCTGTTCAGCTTTACAACCGCGACGCCTTCTTCTTTCTCTATGAGTAAGGATTCGTACGCCATTTCCTCCTCCTTATCCGCTGCTTCTTAGTACTGGTACCAGCCGCCGCCCGTCTTCCTGCCCAGGCGGTTCGCCTTGATCATGTCCTTCATCAGCCTCGGGGCGACCCACTTCAGCTCTTTGTTCATTTCCGAGTGTAGGTAGTTCGCTACGTGATAGGCGATGTCGATGCCGGTAAGGTCCATCAGCTCGAACGGACCCATCGGATAGTTGAGGCCCAGCTTAGCCGCCTTGTCGATGTCCTGCGGGCTGGCGATGCCTTCCTGAAGCAGCCATATGGCTTCGAGGAAGTGGGGCATCATGAGCCTGTTGACGACGAAGCACGGGATGTCTTTCTTGACTTCAATGGGCTCCTTGCCGAATTTCTTCGACAGGTCCAGGGCGACGGCGATCGTCTCGTCGTTTGTATGGAACCCGCGGATCACTTCTACCAGCCGCATAAGAGGCACAGGGTTGAAGAAGTGCATGCCGCAAACCTTCTCCGGCCTCGACGTCGCGTTGGCGATCTCGGTGATCGACATGGACGACGTGTTCGTCGAAAGGATGGCGTCCTTCTTCGTGATCTCGTCCAGGGCCTTGAAGGTCTTAAGCTTGATGTCCATGATTTCGGGAACAACCTCGACTACGAAGTCGGCATCCTTCATGTCTTCAAGCTTCGTCGTGCCCTTGATCTTCCCGAGGACCGCGGCCTTTGCTTCTGCCGTCATCTTGCCTTTTTCGACGCTCTTCGTGAGGAATTTATCGATGCTTTTTATTCCCCCTGAACGAATTTCTCATCGATATCGCTCATGATTACGTCATAGCCGGCTGCGGCGGCCACCTGAGCGATGCCGTTACCCATGGTACCGGCGCCAACTACGCCTATTGTCTTGATATTCATCGGACACCTCCAGTTTCATTAGTTGATTTGGCTACAAAGGAAAATAAGTACAAGATACTAATTATATACCTATAATGAATGGAGCATGTCAACTTAATTCTAGCCCGAATCCGCTCTACCCTTTGAGAAAGCGATAAGTTTTCCGCACATATGTATATGCGGCCGAACATGAAAAAAGATTCACTAGGTTCACGGTACTGAACGTTATGTGACAGACAGTACTACGCGAACCACGGCATGTAGTATACTAATGAGTTGGCCTTTACGTCTTTTCAAGGAGGCTTGCTTGATAGTCGGAACAACCGGCCCCCTGACGGATGACTTCTTTGTCATCGGACTCGCCTGGTCCCCCGTCTACTTCCTTAAAGGGAGAAGGCCTGTGCTTTTCGAAGCAGGTTTTGCCTGCTCGGCGAGGATATCGTCGGATGCAATAAGGTCTTTGTCGGTCATGCCGCCTTCGATGCTCTTCCTGACGCACGTGCATTGGGACCACTGCGGGGCGGCCGCTTACCTGAAAGAGGCGTTTCCCGGCCTCATTGTCGCCGCATCAGCCAGGGCGTCCGCTATCATGGCCCGCCCCCACGCCAGGGACCTCATGGAAAAACTGAGCGAGAACGTAGTGCCTCTCGTCGCGGACCTTCCCGGTATCGATGAGAAGACAATCCGCGGCCTCCCCTTCCGGCCCCCTGCGGTCGATACGGTCGTCGAAGACGGGCAGGTAGTCGAGCTGGACGATGACCTGACCGTAACCGTAATGGCAACGCCGGGTCACACGCGGGACCACATGAGCTACTACATACCGGAAAAGCGCATCCTGGTCGCTACGGAAGCGTGCGGCGTGCTCGACCGGGCGGGCAACGTCGCTACTGAGTTTATCGTCGATTACGATGCGTACGTCGCCTCCCTGAAGCGCCTGGCCGCGCTGCCGGTGGATATCCTCTGCCAGGGGCACCACTTCGCCTTCGTCGGCGCGGACGAGGTCCGCGCCTTCTTCGCGCGCTCGCTGGACGCAGCGGAGCGCTTCAGGGACACCGTGTACCGGCTGTTGCAGGAGACGGGAGGCGACGAGAAAGAGGTGGTCAGGAGGGTCAAGGCAGCACAATGGGATAGCAATACATCGGTAAAGCAGACGGAAACGGCCTACCTCATCAACCTGAGCAACCGGGTCGCCCATCTGGCCGAAAAATTGAGGAAGGGCGGCGGCCTTCCATGAAAAGCGCTTTATTCACGGCCACCCTTTTCTGCCTCCTTCTTGCCTTGTCCGCTGCGGCGCAGCAAGGCTGCGGCAGCATCGTTATCGCCATCGACGCGGGCCATTCACCGGATGCGCCGGGCGCGACGAGCGCCAGGGGGAAGCCGGAGCACGCCTTCAACGACAGGCTTGTAGGGCTCATACTGGAACGCCTTCACGCAGCCGGCTTTACCCGTGCCTTCATCGTCCCCGTGAAGGCCGGCGGGCTTTCTCCTTCCGGGAGGGCCGGGGCGGCAAACGACGCAAGGGCCGACCTTCTTATATCGGTCCATCACGATTCGGTGCAGCCCGCTTATCTTTCCGAGTGGTCCTACGACGGCAGGACGCTTCTCTACTGCGACAAATTCGACGGTTATTCCCTTTTCATCTCCGGCCCCGAAGATACCGGCAACCGGGCCCTCCTGTTCGCCCGCATACTGGCGGCACGGTTGATCTCTGCCGGGCTGAGGCCGTCCCACCATCACGCGGAAGCAATACCCGGCGAGGCCAGGCACGCAGTCGATGCGGAAAAAGGCATATACCGCGACGACAACCTCGAGATACTGAAAAGGGCGCGCGTGCCGGCAATACTGGTAGAGGCAGGCGTTATCGCAAACAGGGACGAAGAAGCGATGCTCGAAACGCCCGCCTACAGGGAAAGGATTGCGGAGGCAGTTGTCTCTTCGGCCGGGGAATATTGCTCGGCCTTACAAAAATAACGGAGGCCAAGATGGTGCCGGAAAAAGGCAAAGACGCGAAACCCCTCGCTTACGACGAGCGCGAGGCGATCATGCGGGAGATGATGGGCTTCTGGCAGATACGCATCGTCCTGACAGCAGCGGAGCTCGACTTGTTTACGCTTCTCAACGGCGCCCCGTCGAGCGCTGCCCGGCTGGCTGCGGCCGCCCGATGCGACGCGCGCGCCCTGGAACGCCTCCTCGATGCCCTCGCAGCCACAGGCTTCGTAAAGAAAGAAAGGGACGTCTTTGCCCTCTCGGCCAAAGGATCGCTCCTCGTGGCGGGCCGCTCCGGGACCGTCCTGCCGATGCTCCTTCATTTCAACGAGCTGTGGTCTAAATGGAGCCGGCTGACCGAGGTCGTCCGGACGGGTCTGCCTGTGGAAAGAGAGGCAGGGGATACGGGCGAGGCAAACCGGCGGGCCTTCATCGGCGCAATGCACGCGGTAAGCCTGCGCCTTTCGATGGAGATGGCGTCCGCCTTCGACGCCTCCCGGTTCAACCGCCTTCTCGACATAGGCGGCGGCTCCGGCGTTTACACCATAGCCTTCCTCAAGCGGAACCCGGCCATGACCGCCGTCCTCTTCGACGTGCCCCAGGTCACCGCCATGGCGGCGCAGTTTATCGAAGCGGAAGGGCTGGCCGGAAGGGTGGCGCTCGTTTCCGGCGATTTCTGTGTGGACGAGCTGCCGTCCGGCTGCGACCTGGCGCTGCTTTCCGCAATCATCCACCAGAACGACCCTGCCCGGAACGTCGAGCTTTACGGAAAGGTCTTCCGCGCGCTAAGGCCGGGAGACAGCCTGCTCATCCGTGATTTCGTAATGGACGCATCCCACACGAGGCCGGCCGGAGGCGCCCTCTTCGCAGTCAACATGCTTAGTCGGCACGAGCGGAGGAAGTACTTACTCGTTCGATGAAATAAGTGCGGGGCTGGAAAAAGCGGGCTTTAGCGCAGTGCAGCTTCTCCGCGCGTCCGACGGCATGGACGCCCTGATATCGGCGAAAAAACCGGGATAGAAGACCCCAGGATACCGCCGGTTTTATTCTTTCGGCAGGCGCTGTCTCAATGCGGCAGCGAGGGTCTCCCCCGAGGCATCATCTTTCAGGCCCGAAGCACCGACGACAAACCTGCCGGAGCGGGAGAGCACCATCTTTTTATATAACGGGTCGTTCACGCGCAGGAGACTCTCGTCTTTGCCGACAGCGGTCTCCGACCCGCCTTTCGACGACTTCAGATATTTCGCGTATTCGTCGAGCGCCCGTATCGCTGCATCAGTTGACGGAAACAGCATGACGAACATCTTCACCCGGTCCTGGCCGATCAGGTCTTCCGCTGTCAGGCCCCTCCCGAAGAAGCCATACCCGAGGAGACCTGAAGGGTAGTACCGGTCGGTCAAAGGGACGGCGCCGGGGACCTTGAGCAATTCGAGCTCTTTAGGTTTTTCCCGCCCGTCCGGGAGGCCCTTCGATATCGTCTCCGCGCATGAGCGGAACACGGCTGCATCACCGGTCGAGGCCCCCGAGACCTCTATGCGCACGAAATAACGGTCCTGGTAGAACATCAACTGCGATTCGTCGGCAAAGCCTTCCGCACCTATCGGGACAAGGTTTGCACCGGGGCTGCGGTAACTCCCGTAGATACCGAAGGCATCGAGAAGCGACCCCATCCTGAAGATGGTCGCAACGATGCCGTAGCCTTTGACGCTCGCCTTCGCGTACCTTACGGTTGCAGCTTCCGAAAACCCGTAAGGCATATACATCTCCGCCTCTCCGTCGATGTACTTGTAGAGTGTCGCGGGGGTATAAGTCGCGGGCTTCCCTTCCATCGACCAGCCGGGCGCGAACTTCGCCGGCAGAAGTGCTCCTGCCGCCTTTTCGGCAGCGGCCGCGGGAAGGGCAAAGGCGATTATCAAAACGGCGACTATCGCGGAGATGCTGCGCATCATGCGAAAAGACTCTGCGCCTGACGCATCTTCCCGGCTATGTCGAGGCCGTTGACACACTCGGCTACGCATTCCTTGCAGGCCGAGCAGCGCCGGGCGCCGGGCGCCCCCCTGTATGTAGACTTCGCAAGCGCATACTCCCTGTAACCTTCCGCGTACATAAGCGCGCGGTTGACGACGCTTATCTGCACGCCGTTCGGGCAGGTCGGCTCGCACTTCGCGCACAGCCTGCAGAAATACCCGTCGATGGCCTTTGCGTATTCCTCGACTATGCGCCGGTCCTTGTTCGTAATGCGGGCAGTCATGAGCGGCAGCATCTGCCTCACCTGGTCGAGCGTCTTCATGCCGGCTATGGCGCACGCCACGTTCTCGTCCTGCATCACCCATTTGAATGCTGCGGCGGCCTGTTCGGGGCTCAGGGGCTCGTTCCCCTTCCTGTATCCGCCCATCTGGATCTTCATGGCAACTATGCCGACGCCTGCCGCTTTAGCCCGCGCTATGGCCTGTTTTACCGAAGGGTCACTCTTCGCGTTGTATCCCACGAGGACTACGTCGAAGAACTTCTCCGGGTCGTTGACGACCGCGTTGATTACATCCGCCTGGTTCGTATGCGTCGTGACCCCCAGGAACCTCACCTTCCCCTGCTTCCGCAACGTTGCGTACGCCTCGCGCACCTCGGGGATGAAGGCCCGCTTACCGTCGGTGAGGTTGTGTAGCTGGATCACGTCGATATGGTCCGTGCCGAGGCTCTTCAGGCTTGTCTCGACATCGGCGACGATCGTCTCCCGCGTGTTGGAGTCGGGTTTTGTCTTGGTGGCTAAATAAATCTTGTCGCGTATGCCCTGGATGGCCCTGCCTACTATCGACTCGCTTCTGCCGTTTAAGTACCTGCGCGCAGTATCGACATAATTGATGCCCGAATCGATCCCGGCCCGTATCACCTCGTACTCGGGGGTTAGCATCGCGCCGAAGCTTAAGGTAGTCACCTTCAGGCCGGTCCTTCCGAGGGTGCGGTAGGCAAGCTGAGGCTCCTGTCCGGCATGGACCAAGCTCTCAAGGCCCCCGACGCCGATTGCGGCGGCGGCTGCACCGGTCACGCCTGCCTTCAGGAAATCCCTTCTGTTAATGGAGCACGATTCCGGTTTTTTCATATCTCCTCCTCGAGGTCCTTTGACCGGTTATATGAGAATTCTATCCTCTTCCCGTCCCTGATGCAAGTAGCGATAGAGACCGGGGCAAATAGATTCGGCGCATGTTCCGAGGCGGTTCAATTTTTTTAGCTAATCGGGCAAGCGTGAAATGGAGCGGGCTGCCGGGCGCTTTTTTTTGTCGGCCTGGGATGCAATGACTCTCGCTTTGATGTCCGGGCTCTGGAAGGCATGCTCTTCGCGGAATGATTTCTCCAGCGTTATCAACCGCTCGCCGAATTTTATCGCGTGGAAGCGCATGGCCTCATAGGCCCCTTCGCTGTCCTTTCTCAACACCACCTCGACGACAGGCAGGTGCCAGTCGCCCGGGTGCATGTCCCAGGGATCGGGGTTTATGACCTTCACTACCTCCCGCGTCAGCTTCAGCATAGAGTGAACGAGGCTCTCGTAGAAACGGTTGCCGCACATCTCGGCCAGTATAAAGTGGATTGCCTGCTTCCTGCCGATGTCCTCCCGCAGGGGCACAGCGGCCAGGTTCTCCGCGGCCGATGCCGCGCTGAGGCGTTCGGCGTATTCGTCCGTCAGGTGCCGGGCCGCAAGGCGCGCCACTTCCGGCTCGACGAGCACCCTCACCTGGTGCAATTCGGGTATGGAGATCTTGTTGCTGAGAAAAAGGTCCAGGTACGTATAGGTCAGGTGCTCGAACGTCAACTCCGTGACGAACGCGCCGCCCGTCGGCCCCAGTCGGACGCTGATGAAACCGGCATTGCCGAGGACCCGCAGGGCCTCGCGTATGGCGACACGGCTGACCTCGAATTCTTCGGCGAGCTGGCGCTCGGAAGGCAGCCTGTCTCCCGCCTTGAAATTCCCCAGCAGGATAGACTGTTTAAGCTGGCCGGCCACCTCCTCGGAGACGCGCGACTGCTTGATCGGCTTAAACCTGCGTACATCCATAAGTTTCCCTTAAAATACGCCAATAGCTCCCGTCTGTCAATCTTATTATCATTAAAATTCTTGACATTAGTTAATGACTAAGGTCAAATGTTTATACCATTAAAAAATAACGGACGCGATGCTTTCATATAGGGGTGCAGATGAACGTTGCCGCCAATTTAGAGAGATCAGCCCTTTTCTTCCCCAATAACCCGGCCATAAGCCAATCCGGCAGTGAAATGACGTACGCCCGCCTCGATGAGGAATCGGCCTTGATCGCCTCCGCGCTGATCGAAAGCGGGATAGCGCCCGGAGACCACGTAGCCCTTTGCTCCGCCAACCGTGCGGAATGGATCTCCTTTTACTTCGGCGTGCTGAAGGCGGGCGGCGTAGCCGTCACCCTGTCGGGGGCCTTGACCTTCGACGAGCTTGCCCTGCTGGTCGGCCACGCGAAGCCGCGCATAATCTATACGGACAGGGCGGACGAGATGGCGCGTATCCTCGGCGATAATGCCGGCGGACGGATTATAAACCCCAGCGGGCCTCTCGATGTGTCAGCCTTCTGCGGCCGCGCAAAGGGTCGCGTAAAGGCGCTCGACCGCGACAGGACGGACGTGGCCGCGATCCTTTATACGGGCGGCACAACAGGCATTCCCAAGGGCGTTATGCTGACCCACGAGAACATCAACGTGTCGGCCCACAACGTCGCTTTCAGCGAGCGGTCTACCGAGAATGACCGCGCCCTGCTCTTCCTGCCGCTGAACCACGTTTTCGGCCAGATGCACATAATGAACGCGACCATCCTTTCGGCCGGCTGCCTGGAGCTTCTGCCGGTATTCAACCTCGATCAGGTCCTCGACCTGCTGAAAGAGGGGCGGGTGACCAAGCTCTTTGCGGTCCCGACCGTCTTCACGCGCCTCCTTGCGTTGCCCGACCTCAAGGAAAGGCTCGGCGCCGTGCGGTACTGCTTTTCTGCTGCGGCCAGCCTGCCCGCTGAAGTCATTCGCAAATGGAAGGAAGTGACGGGCATCGATATCTCGGAAGGATACGGGATGACGGAATCGGCCTCCGCGGTCACCTACAACCATTATTACCGGCATGTCGTCGCCTCGGTCGGCGGGACCGTTCCGGGAGTCGAGGTCGAGATCAGGGACATCTCCGGCAACCGGCTCGCTCTCGGGCAGGAAGGGGAGATATGCATCAAGGGGCACAACATAATGAAGGGCTACCTGGATAATCCGGAGGCTACGGCCGAGGCCTTCTGGCCAGGCGGCTGGTATCGCTCGGGCGACATCGGGGTGCTCGACGGACAGGGCTACGTGTTCATCGTCGACCGGCTGAAGGACATGATTATAACAGGCGGAGAGAACGTCTACCCCCGCGAGGTGGAGGAGGCTATCTACCTGAGGCCCGAAGTGCAGGAGTGCGCGGTGATCGGCGTGCCCGACAAAGAATGGGGCGAGAAAGTAGTCGCCTTTATCACCCTCAAGGAAGGGCAGGCTTTAGACGCACAGGCGATGAAGTCGTTCCTCAAGACGCGCATATCGGTCTTCAAGGTGCCTAAGGATTATATTGAGACGAAGGAGTTGCCCAAGAACGCCGCCGGAAAAATCCTGAAACGCGAGCTGAGACAATGGGTCCGGTAGACGTGACAGGTGAAATAATGCCGCCGGTCCGGGCGGTGGAACAAAAAAACCAATAGCATTAAGGGAGGAAACGATGAAAAGGTTTGTCTTTGTCCTCTGCTGCGTGCTTCTCGCGGCATGGACGGTAAGCGTAACGGCCGTCCCTGCGCAAGCGCAGGAGAAGGCGATGAAGCTGAGGCTCTCGGTCATGTGGCCCCCGCAGCACGCGCTGACGAAGCTCTTTGACGCATGGGGCAAGGACGTCGAGAAGGCGACCTCGGGAAGGATTACCGTTACCGTCTTCGCGAGCAACACCCTCTCCCCGCCGATGCAGATCTATGACAACACGTCAAAGGGCATCGTTGACGTCGGCACGGCCCTCCTGGCCTATGCGCCGGGCAGGCTCCCACTTTCCGAGGTCCTGCAGCAGCCTCTGGGATACAGGAACGGTTATCAGGCAACCATGCTGGCAAATGCATATTACAAGAAATTCAAACCGAAGGAATTCGACGACGTTCATGTCCTCTTCCTCCACGGCGCAGCTCCGGGCTTCGTTTTTACCAAGAAACCGGCAAAGTCGATTGCCGATGTCAAGGGACTCAGGATAAAGGCGAACGCGGAGAACGCCGACATAGTGAAGAACCTCGGCGGGTCGCCGGTAACGATGCCGGTTACGGAAACCTACGACGCCCTTTCGAGGGGCCTGGTCGATGGCTGCCTATTCCCGTTGGAAGCCCTCCAGGGGTTCAAGATAGGCGAGGTCGTCAAGACGGTGATCGAGGATTACGGCATGTCCTATATGACGTCCCAGTATGCCATCATGAACAAGGCTAAATGGAACGCCATATCCCCCGCCGACCAGAAGGCAATAGAGAAGATCAACGATGAATATGCCGAGAAGTTCGGCAAGATGTGGGTACAGCTCGACCAGAACGCCATCGCTTTCGCCAAAGGCAAAGGCGTGACTTTCCTTAATGTCTCCAAGGAAGAGGAAGCGGTGACCGCCCAGAAGATGAAGCCGATCCTGACCGACTACGTCAAGATGACCAAGTCGAAGGGGCTCCCGGGCGACGAGGCGCTGAAGTTCTGCCTTGACTACCTGAAGACACACCAGTAAAATCGATATTTACGGCTGCGGGGGGCCGACGGTTTTTCGGCCGCCCGCAGCCGTATGGCAGGGCATTAAGAAACAGATCGAACGTTTAGTCTGGAGGCAGACGATGAAGCGTTTTACGGCAGGGATCGTCGGTATCGACAAGGCATTATTTGTCCTCGCTGCCGGCGTGCTTGGGTGCATGATCTTATTGACCCTCTGCGACGTAATCATGAGGAATTTCGGCCATCCCATTACCGGATCGATGGAGATCATACAATACGGAGGGTGCATCGTTTTCGGGTTCTCAATCCCTTTCGGCACACTCCTCGGGGCACAGGTAATAGTCGATATCATAACGGAGAAGCTCAGTCCTGGAGGTAAGCGGGGTATAGAGATAGTCACGAGATGCGTAGGCGTCCTTCTCTTCCTGTTCATCGCCTTCTATTTCTTCAAGTACGGGTTGGACGTAAGGCACACGGGCGAGCGAACGGCCAGCTTCAAGATCCCGTATTATCCGTTCAGCTTAGCCCTTTCGTTCAGCTTTCTCCTGCAGGGCTTCACTGTTTTTCTCGACCTGATGAATAAGGTGAAAGGAGCAAGCCATGAGTGATGTCTCCGTAGGAATATATGGGATCATAGTGCTCCTTGCCCTTTTTCTCACCGGGCTCGAGATGGCCTATTGCATGATACTCGTCGGCTTTTTCGGCTTCATCTTCCTTATGACGTTCCCTGCGGCCTGCAATCTCGTCATCAAAGACTTCTTCGATAACTTCACGACTTACAGCTATACGGTCATACCCCTTTTCATCATCATGGGTGAGTTCGCGTCCCATTCGAACATCGCAAAAAGGCTCTACCTGGGCGCGCACAAGTGGTTCGGCCATATTCCGGGCGGCCTCGCAATGACGACGGTAGCAGGCGCCACCGCGTTTAAAGCGATGTGCGGTTCGACGCTCGCCACGGTCGGGACTTTCTCTAACCTGGCAATGCCCGAGATGGACCGGTACGGTTACAAAAAGGAGCTTTCCGCAGGCACCATCGCGTCAGTCAGCACCATAGGCATGATACTGCCTCCCAGCACTGTGCTTATCATCTACGGGCTCGAAGTCGAGCAGTCGATAGGCAGGCTGTTCATTGCAGGCATCCTGCCCGCCCTCATGATCTCGGCGCTTTTCATGATGGTCATAGCCGGCTGGGTGATGTGGAAACCGGAAATAGCCCCGAAGGCGGAGAAGGCGCCCTGGAAGGACAGGTTCGCGGTAATCCCGGAGGCGATACTCATTATCATAATCTTCGGGATCGTGATAGGCGGAATGATAACGGGCTTTTTCAGCCCCACGGAGGCGGGCACGATCGGCACCGTGGCGATTTTCATCCTGGCCCTCGTGCGCGGAGAGGTCAACGCGGCCATGATCGTCGGTTCCTTCAAGGGGGCCTTGAGAACGTCCATCATGGTCCTCATGCTCATTGCCGGGTCTTCCATTTTCGGCCACTTCCTAGCAATAACCGAGATCCCTATGATCGCCGCGAAGTGGGCCTCAGCGCTTCCCGTACCCGGCTGGGTCGTCATGCTCCTGATAATCTTCATCTACCTGGTAGGCGGGTCTATCATGGATGACCTGGCGTTCATGGTGCTCGCCACGCCGATCTTTTTCCCGACCGCCACCCAGCTTGGCTACGACCCGATCTGGTTCGGCATCCTGATTTGCGTTACCCTGATGATAGGCGGCATTATCCCGCCGGTCGCGATCTACGTCTTTATCCTGGGGAATATAACGGGGCTGCCGTTCAAGACCATATATAAGGGCGTCGTGCCGTTCCTCTCGGCCCTCGTCGTGGCCCTGGTAATACTCTTCGTTTTCCCGGAAGTCGCCCTCTGGCTGCCGAACCTGCTGATGGGTAAGGGATAAAGCGGACCTGAGGGCCGGATTGCCCTTCCTTAGGTAATTAAATGCGGGACGTACTTCTGCGGTTTTGAGCCCAGAGGTACGTCCCCTTTTCATTCGTCGTGACGGCAAATCCTTCCGCAGCCAGGAATGCCGAGAGGGCGTGCGCGTTCTTTTTCGGTCACTGGGTCCGGATGGACCTCGATGGCCACCTGCCCGACCCTGCGGAGCGTCTCCCCGGTCGATCCGTAAAGTATGGAGAACTCGCTCCCCTCGCAGTCGATCTTCAGGAGGTCCACGCCGGCCAACCCCTCCTCTTCCATGATCTGAAGCAGGGTGACCGCCCTCACCGTCTCACTCTTTGACGCACCGCCGGCTGCGCCGACCTTCGCGGTCGTCGGAAAGGTTTCAGGGCCGCATGCTATCTCGACGCTGCCCGGCTCTCCCGAGACGGCCGCCCGGACGCACTTCACGGCGATTCCGGCGTTTGCCTGCACGTTCTTTACCATCTCATCGTAATTTGCCCCGACAGGCTCGTAAGAAAAAACCCTGGCGCTCCATTTTGACGCAGCGAACAGGGTGAAAAAGCCGACGTTTGCGCCGATATCGACAACGACCGGGCGGGCTACCAGGGGCAAGCTCAGACCCTCCAGGTAATGTTCGCGCAAAAATATGCTCTTGAACTCGGGATAAAGCTCGTCCGGGACGGTCACCGAAACGCCGCCCCGTGTAAGAAAGACCAGCGGCAACGTAGCCAGGCCCGCCTTTTCCGCGTAGTAGAGCCACCAGTTGGAGAAGGTCCTGAAAAGGTTGTATTGGCGTCTTACGGCTTTGTTCTTTAAAAGCATCGGCAAGGCCCGTGCATCAAGATAACCCATCACGGCCGCCATATCAACCGGCTGCCGCCCTCGCCTCTTTCGGGATTGTTATTGCACCCTTCAGGCTCGCTGTGCTACTCTTTACAGTGCGTATTCTCGCAGTTGACGTGGGGGATCAAAGAACAGGTACTGCCGTTTCCGATGAGAGCGGCGCCATCGACGCAATGGCTGCGCAGATCATTCTTCAAGGTTATCCGGATGCGAAAGGGCGGACATAAAACTTTTATTGCCCTGACATGCCTGATCCTTCTTGCAGCGCTCCTCGTTGTCGCAGCCGTAGTCCCGATGGGCAAAGAGGGCGTTGGCGTGCCCTTTATTGTGAAAAAGGGAACAAGGATCGGCGCGGTAGCCCAGGCACTCAAGGCAGAACACAGGGTCTTCTCGGAGTATGTTTTTATGGGCTGCTCCCTGGTTGTCTATCGCGGGCGCATAGTGGCAGGGGAGTACGAGCTTTCCGACGCCATGTCTGCGTACGGAATAGCCAGGAAGATGGCGAAGGGCGAGAGGAAGGTATACAGCCTGAAGATCGTCGAGGGCTATAACATCTACACTATCGGCGACGTGATGGAAAAAGCGGGGATTATGAACGGCCCCGCGTTCCTCCAGCTCGCCCGCGACGAGGCGTTCCTGAGGCGCCTCGGCATAAGCGCCGACTCCGTGGAGGGCTATCTCTACCCGGACACCTATTTCTTCAGCAAAGAGACCGGGGTGGACGAATTTCTCGAAAAGATCGCCCGGAGGACATACAGCCTTTTCGACAAGGATGAGGTAAGGAAAAGGATGGAGGAGCTGCACATGAACATGTACCAGGTCCTCTGCCTCGCCTCGATCATCGAAAAGGAAGCGAAGCTGGAGAAGGAGAAAAAGACCGTCTCGGCCGTATTCCATAACCGGCTTGCCATAGGCATGTCTCTGGACGCGGACCCGACGGTGATCTACGGCCTGGGGAGCTTCAACAGGGACCTCAGGAAGGCCGACCTTGCGGAGCAAACGCCGTACAACACGTACCGCCTGAAAGGGCTGCCGAAGGGGCCCATATGCAGCCCATCGAAAAGCTCGATCATGGCGGCCCTTTACCCGGAGGATTCCCGTGTGCTCTATTTTGTTTCGAGAAACGACGGGAGCCACGTATTCTCCGAAACGATTCACGAACACAATCGCTTTGTAGCGCATTATCAGAAACACAAAAGCAGAAAACAATAATAAAGGACGAAGGAGGGATTTCATGGAGAGAGATGTCGCAGTTATCGGGGTCGGTCAGAGCTCTTTTGTGAGGGGCTATGAGGGGTCGATCCGCGAGCTGGCATTCGAGGCCTTCAGGGAGGCGATGCAAGACGCGGGGATTGCGCAAAAAGATGTCGATGCCTCCGTCTTCTGCTCGGCGCCGGAGTATGACAAGCAGAGGTCGCCGGCCGGCGTGCTGGCGGAATACCTCGGCCTGATACCGCAGCCGACATTCTACGTCGAGACCGTCTGCTCGTCGAGCAGCACAGGCCTGAAGGTCGGTTACAGCATGATAAAGGCCGGACTCCACGACGTTGTGGTCGTGGTGGGTTTCCAGAAGATGTCCGAGATCACCTCGGCCGAGTCCCAGGAGAGGATGGGCCGGGGCGCGGATATCCAGTGGGAGGCGCCTTTCGGCACCATGATGCCCGCGTACTACGCCATGTATGCCCAGGCTTACATGGCAAAGAACGGCCTGACCCACGACGACCTGCGGGACGTCAGGCTTAAGTCGGCCACCTACGGCACGACCAACGACAGGGCCGTCTACAGGAAGGGCGTAAAGGCTGCGGACTTTGACGCAAATAACCCGGAAGCAAAGATGGCGGGCCCGGTCGCCTGGCCTCTGCGCGTGGGCGATTGCTGCGCCAATGCGGACGGCAGCTCGTGCGTCATCCTGGCGAGCAAGGAGAAAGCAAAGGCCTTCTCGAAGAAGCCCATCTGGGTCGTCGGCATAGGGGGCGCCTCAGAGGCGGTCAACATGGCGGCGAGACCCGATTTTTCACAGGGCCTGAGCGTCGGGTACGGGGCGGCAGCGCAGGCATACAAGATGGCGGGCATCACGGCCAAGGACGTCAAAGTGGCCGAGGTGCACGACTGCTTCACGATCGCCGAGATCATGGCCTACGAAGGCCTCGGGTTCGCCCCTATGGGCGAAGGCAAACAGCTTATCCGCGAGAAGGCCACGTACAAAGAAGGCCGGATACCCGTGAACGTAGACGGCGGCCTGCTTTCGAAGGGCCACCCCATCGGAGCAACGGGCGGCTCGCAGATACGCACCATCGTCCTCCAGCTTCGCGGAGAGGCGGGACCCATGCAGGTGCCCGGAGACCCGGATATCGGACTGGTGCACAACGTCGGCGGCGTGGGCCTTTACGGGAACGTAACAATATTTGGGAGGTGAGACATGGGTTTCGAAAAATTCGGAAGGAAGAGCTTTACTGGAATAACGAAGACCGCGAAGTTCGTAGACCTTCTGGCCGAGGGCAAAATTGAGGGGACGACCTGCAAAAAATGCGGCGCCAAATTCTTCCCGCCCAGGGCCGACTGCGCAGTCTGCCTCTCAAAGGAGATGGACTGGTTCGAGATGCCCGGCAAAGGCAAGCTTGAGACTTTTACGACAGCCTATTTCGCGCCTTACGGTTTCGAGGCCGATCCTCCCTATACGATGGGAGTCGTCGCCTTCGACGCGAAGCTTAAGCTTTTTGCCCGCCTCGCCAAGGACATAAAGCCGGAAGACGTCAAGGTAGGGATGGACGTGGCGATCCGCACGCTGAAGTACGACGACGGCCAGCTCTCGTTCGAGATCATTAAGGCCTAAAGGCACAAAAACCGGACCGAAAAAAGGGGGCCTGTAACAGGTCCCCTTTTTATTGCCGAAATTTACGCCCCTTTTAGGGAAAGCAGCCGAGCTGGCAGGAATTTATCTTTATCTTCAGCTCGTCCAGGATATCACCCACCTCATGGGTTGATACCTTGGCCTCCAGCGCTACTGCCAGCGCCTGCGCGCACGATATCCCTCCGTCCTTGCTCGCCGCTTTCACTTTTTCGATCAGTTTCTCTTTTTCCACTGTGCAACGCTCCTGTAATGGGGTGAGTGAAGGGGATCGAACCCTCAACACCCGGGTCCACAGCCCGGTGCTCTACCTTTGAGCTACACCCACCGTATTATTCAGTTTTTTAGCACAGATGCGGCCAAAAGTCAATTTACCATAGTGTGGGGCCGGGCCTTACTTTCGCGTCCTTACCGGGCAGCCCGTCCTGAAACCCTCCGCTATCGCCCGCTCCCCCATGCCGCATTCCGGGTGCCCGTACCCGCTTGCGCTCCTGCCGGAGGCGATGTCGTAGATAATATTGTCGTCCCCTTTGGGGTTTGAGCTCTCCTTGTTCACGCCTGCCGGCACCCAATCAAGGCCCAGGACATGGCGCAGCTTCCATGCGATATTATGGTCCGCGCACGAGGTGTCGCCGCTAACCCCAAGGCCGCCCACTATTTCTCCGTCCCGGTTGTAAAGCGCCAGCCCCCCGCCGAACACGCAGACCCCGCCGATGAGCTTGCCGGTCATGGGGTCGTTATCAGTGCCGAAATCACCCACGTCGCCGGCATAGGCTACGGCCGTATTTAACGGATTGCCGAGCTGAATGCCGAAGAGAAAGCCGCCCGGCTGCGTCCCTGAATAGAGGTTGGCCGTGGAAAGGGCGAGGGAAGAAAGGCTGAAGGCGTTTGCGGTATTGGCCTTTTGCGCTGCGATCAGCCTGCTCCCCGGCCATTGGTCGCCATATTGCTTGCCGCTGAAGGTGACCGCATGGACGGAGCCGTCTCTCCGCACGACGGTTGCCCACATATTGAGGGCCAGACCCCCGTTGGCCTTCGGGTCTCCCACTTTTACCACTTCCCGGAGCGATGCTGTCAGGCCCGCGTGGTCCGGCAGATTATCGGGCGCTTCCTTCGGCCTGATCACAAGAGATTTCGCCGCCAGCGCGGCCCCTCCGACGGCCAGGCTGATTACAGTGAATCCTGTCGACTTTTTCATAGCTGCCTCCTTTTGTCTGAAACAAGATAAACATAAGACAAGAACATCCCCTTCCAAGGGAGGCATGTCGAAAATCACAAACCGGATTTATAATAGAATAGAGGTAAATGACCCTGCTGCTTGCAGCAGGGTCATAAAGCAAGCGAAGCGCCGCGCCGAGCGGGGAGGCTCTATGCGGCTGATGCCGCTGGAGGGGGCGCTGAGCCCCATTAATTGCATAGAGATAGAGCTTGTGCCTGATAAGCATGAGGAGGCGAAATGAAACGTCTGCTCCTGATGGCGCCCCTGATCGCTCTCCTGACAGGTTGCGCCCATTATTATTACAAGCCGGGGATGACCAACGCCGAGTTCTACCGGGACAAAAAGGAATGCGAGAAGAACGCGTACCAGACTGCGGTCCGCAACGGCACGCGGCAATGCGACGAGACCGAGCGCTGTCTTTTTGCTAAGGGGTGGAAGAGGCAGTGACCGGCAGCGCATCCCGGCAGGATGCGGCAAGATCATGCAAAAGCGGCAGAGACCGGCATTTGCCCGACGCCTGAATCAGGTTGGCAAGACCCGACGGTATATGGCCTAAAAAGACGGCGAGTCCTTTTTTGAGCCCCAGGTAGCCGAATGCCCCGAGGGCCTGCATGAGGCGCTGGGCCGACGCCTCCCAGAAGGCGTCGAGGAATGCGTCCCGGTCACGGCCCGCCTCCGACAGGCCGTAGTAAAAAGAAAGCAGCTCTTCCCTGCCGCTTTCGGGCATATCGACGTAAGGGTCGCACAAAAGCGATCCCAGGTCGTAAAAGGCGCAGCCGAAGCGCATGCCCTGAAAGTCGATAAAGACGGGCTCGTCGTCTTTGACCATCACGTTCTGCGACTGTAAGTCCCTGTGGACGAGGCACGGCGGCCGGGCCGCGAGGCGCCCGGCCAGCCCGGAAAGCTCTTTTTCGATTTCCGATGCAAGCGCCGGGGGCAGCTCGATCCCGCAGACGTCAGCCACGAAGTGCTCCATGAAATAGCCCCTCTCCCATCGATAGAGGTCCGGGCCGAAGGCCTCCATGAGCTTCACCTTCCCGTGCGGAAATTCTGCGGCCGGGAATGAATGCAGCTTGTGCACCGACGAAAGCGTCTTCCGGTAGAGGACGCCCCGCGTCTCCCATCCGGCGCCTGCAAAGGAGGCAAGGTCCGCATTGCCCAGGTCTTCCATCAGGACAAGGCAGGCCTCTGCATCGTGCCTGACAACGCGCGGCACAGGCACGCCCAGCCCATCAAGGAATAACGCAATGGCTGCCCAGTACGCATTCTCCGCCCTCTGCGGGTCATAATGCACCAGCACCGCCGAGCCCGTCGGCTGCCACAAAACGCGGAAATAGGAGCGGTCCGACCCCCTTTTGTTGAGAGGGACAAGGGCGATGGAGACGGACTTCGAAAGGCCCAGGGCGTCACGCGCAAAGGCGGTCATGGCCTCCTGTCTCATAGTGCCGCCTTGTCTGCCGGAGCAACCGGCGGCGTTTCACATAAACGCTCGTATGTGGCGATGTCGCCCATGTCGTGCCACTCGCCCTCATCTATGACCACGCCCCTGACTGCGCCGCGTGAGGCCGCTATCCGTCCGAGCAGGATGGGGACGATCGACTGGGGGCGGCCAGTCTCGATGAAGCGCAGGATCGACGTCTCTACTGCGTAGATCCCGGTGAAGAGGCAGTTCCTTGCCGATGGTGCGCCGAGGGCCCCCCGCATATCGCATACCACGCCCTCATCGCTGATGCTTACGTTCAGGGGGCAGCCGCTGCTTCGTAAGGCCAGCGTCGCCTCCGGCCGCAGCCGTTCGTGCCAGGCGCAAAGAGGTCCCAGGGAAAAACCGGCTATCACGTCCCCGTTGTAGCAGAGGATGGCATCATCCTCGTCGAGGAGGTCTTCGATGTTCTTCAAACCCCCGGCCGTGTCGAGGAGGACGGGCTCGTTACGGAAAGAGACAGGCACGCCGCGCCACCGGCCGTCCGGGAATTTTTCTTCGTACATCTCGTGACGGAGGTACGTGTTTACGATGAAGCGGTCGACGCCCGCAGTGATGAGGTGGTCCATTGCGTACGTGATGACGGGGCGGCCGCCCAGGGGCAGGAGCGGCTTCGGGCAGCGGTCCGTGAGGGGACGCAGGCGGGTCCCCAACCCGGCGCCCAGGATAAAGGCTGTCTTCAGCCGGCGTCTTCTCAATATAGCCTCGATAAGGTCGCGCCGCGAAAATAATGGGCCATAATCTGCTCCGCCGAAAACCCCCTGCTCGCCATCACTGCCGCTCCGATCTGGCAAAGGCCGACCCCGTGGCCCCACCCTGCGCCCTCGAAGACGAACCGCTCCGGCACGCGCCCTGCCGGGAGGGCCCTTACCATAAACGCACTGCTGTAAAGGTGGCTGGGCGAGAGCCACCGCCTTATCTCCAGCTCCTTACCCACGACAACGGCCATTTTCGAGCCGGAGATCATAAGCTTGCGTATCCGGCCCGAGGGGCCGCGCTCCAAAGGCTCGATTCTCCGAAGCGCGCCGAAATCGAGACCCGATTTTTCGCGGATGATCTGTTCGAGCTCGCCACGGGTATATTCCACGGTCCACCTAAAAAAAGACGTCGTCTCCCTGTCGAAATCGGGGAGGATGCTTGCAAGCAGCGCCTCGTCCTTCGTGTTGCAATAGACATCCGGCCGGGCGTCGATCCAGCGTTCGGCCTGCTCCTCTGTCGTGACCGGGGCATAGGCCCCCGGTCCGTCGAAGATGCTGACGAGGTAGGGTACGTGGACGTCCGCCCAGGCGGTGCGGAATTCCTCCGTCAACCCGCCGCACGCCTTCGAATAACGGGCGTCGCAAATCTCGCTTTCGTTGGTGAGGGCTATGCCCCTCGTCTCCCTTACCGCGTCGCGGACGTTATCGGACGTGATTTTCGTGAGGCCGTGGTAGCGTTGGCAGTGGTCGTCTGCGCAGACGTCGAAAAGCTCATGGTCCTCCCCGTCGTACCACCGCACGATCTCCGCGTCGCGTTGTGCAGGCGGGGGGCTCGCGGCGGACCTTGTGCGGCCCACCCTTTTTCACCAGTATGGCGAGGGCCCAGCTCCTCGACAGGATCGCGTGGCACTTCAGGAACTCGATCGGGGCCTGCGCGCTCATCTCGGAGGCGACTACGCTTTCCAGGTAATCCTCTACAGGCAGGCTCGTTGACGGCAGACACCCCGCCGTCCTTGCCGGCAAGAAGAACGAGGTTCCCCCGGTAACTGTGGTCCTCTTTTCTTTCCCAGTGGAAGCTCTTACCTATCGTAACACGGAAGAGGTCGAACATCGTGTTTGCGCCGCCTTCGATCCGCAGGGCGGCGGCGCGGGCCGCCTCGTGCCCCTCGCCGTCGCGCAGTACGATGCGCCCGGCGTGCGATGCGGCCGAAAACCCTCCCGACACCGGCCCTACGCCGTCTATCGAGAAGACGCCGTTAAGACGGCCTTCGAGGTTTTGCTCCTCGACTATGCTTACGGAGATGAGAGGTTCGCTTACAATCCTCACAGCCATCAGAGCCAAAAAATTATTACTTTTTCGGAAGACTGTCAATCGCGGCGGAATGTGCAGCCTTTTTTTACACCCCGCCCTCTTTCACGCGATGATGTCATTTACTAAGGCCTGAGGCGACGTTATCGGCCTGCCCTCCGGGGGCACGCACCGAAAAGGTGTCCCTTCTCTTTACAGAGGCTCCACGCCCTTTCGTCGAAGATGCGCATGTTTTCAGGGTATTCGAGGGCCTGCGCCGCTGGTACGCACGTTGCATCCCTTCAGGAGTGTCGGAGGGGACATGAACAGCCAGGTCATGAAGCACCTCGTCGGCATCCTCCTCGAATCGCCTCTGTATCTCACGCTATCGCGCAGGGAAAGACACCGCCTCCTGAACGACTTCGTCGGCCTTTACGCCTTCTTCGTGGAAACCCCCGACAATGCGGGCGCCGGGGAGCAGTCCGTGCTGGCAAGGAGCGCGAACGTGTCCGCCGAAACACGCAAGGCAGCCGGCCGAAAAGGGCTCTTCCAAACGTCTCATTGACCTTATCGCCGCAATAATCTATCATGGGAATATGCTTTGAACGCCCCAAATAAAGATAAGGGAGACGCCCATGAATACGAAGAAGAAATTCGGCCTTAAGGGTTATTCGCTGCCTCTCACTCCGGAAGGGCGCTCATCCGTCATTGACGCGCCCCCGTGGTATTACGGGGGTGAGATCCTCCATATAGGGTTCAAGGCCGCAAAAGAGAAGGTCGCCCGGCTGCTGCCGCCGCCCCTCGAGATGGGGCCGGACCCCGGGGCCGGGGCAGTCTGGTTCCCCGACTGGGTATCCGTAAGCGAGGGCAGGCCCGACCTCGCGTTCGTCAACCCGGAAAGGTCGAACTACCGCGAGTGCCTCGTGATGCTCGCATGCAGTTTTAACGGCAAGCCCGGCTACTTCGTCCCGTATATCTGGGTGGACAACGACTTCACCCTTATCAGAGGCTTCATCCAGGGGTTCCCGAAAAAGCTTGGGAGGATATACGTCACCAGGCTCCACGAGCTGAACCCGAAGATCGGTGGAAAAAAAATAGGGGCGAAAATAAAGGGCATCTGCGAAGTAAACGCCCAGAGGATCGTGGAAGGTTCGATGACGTTTACGCGAAAGGCGAAGCCGTCCGAGGTCCCGCCCGTGAAATTCTATCTCATGCGCCATTTCCCGAGCGTGGAGGACCCGAACGTACCCGCCGTGCACGAGCTTGCGACCGGCGCTGTCCGGGACGTGAAGATAGCCGATGTATGGACAGGCAGCGGTGAGCTTTCCTTTTTCCCCTCGCCTTTCGAAGAGGTCGCCGGCCTCGGCCGCGTCAAGGTGCAGGAGGCGTTCTATTTCAGCATGGGCATGACGATAACAGGCGGCGAAGTGCTCCACAAGTACAGGTAACGGTCCACAGCCGCCTTTACGGGGCGCCTCACAGACCGCCCAATCGAGCCGCCATTCCGGGCGCACCTCTCTTTACAGACGCGCCTGCCGGTCTAATAATTCTATAGAATGCGCGACGCAGCGGCTGCATCACTCATGGCGATAGCCATGCTCTGCTTCCCCCCGGCCTGCATGGGGGCAGGCCGGGACGCGGGCGCGGAAACGATTGTCAGGCAGATGCAGGCCGCCTGGGCAAACGTACACGATTACCGGGCGCGGATGCTCATTCGCACATATCGGGACAGCGGGTCGCCCGATACGCAGACGTTCTTTTACACATTCAGGAAGCCCGACCAAATCAGGATAGATTTCATACGTCCTCACCCGGGCATGGTGATGATATATCCTGACAAGGAGGGAAGGGTCTTCATCAGGCCCTCCGGGCTTGCCCGGCTCTTCCGTCTGCACCTGCCTCCGGACAGCCCGAGGCTCGTAGTCTCCGCCGGGCAGCGCATAGACCAGACGGACCTGGGGCTGCTGATCGCCAACATAGCGCGCAGCGTAGGGAGCGAGCGGCGGGGGCCGGTCTTCACATTCGAGGAGAACGGGCTGGCGGTCATTCAGACGGTCGCTGTGGACCACTTCCGCCCGGACGTAGTCACCGCTTACAGGTTCCTGATAGATAAGCACATGTGGCTCCCCGTCAGGGTGGAGGAATCGACGCCGGGAGGGCAAACCGAGCGGACGATAAGCTTTTTCGACCTCGAAGTGAACGTATCAATTCCGGTCGCTTTCTTCAAGGCCGGGTGAGGTAAGGACGGCCTGACCATGGGAGAGACGGACGGCAGGGAGACCGGGAGGCAGGCAGAGTGGTTTGTGCCCTGGTTCGGGCCGGCAGCCTTCCGGTCGTTCGTAGGTCTTCTGTTCCTGCCGTACACGGGCATGGTCCTCTCCTTCGCCGTCCTGGGCTCCGTAGTCGCGCCTTCGATAGACCTCGGAAGGCTTTGCGCAATAGTTATTATTTATGCCCTGGGTCTCGGCGTAGGCGCCCACAGCCTCGACGCGCTTGGAAGGGGAGGGAAGAAACCGTGGGGCGTTATCCTCACGAAGCGGCAGCTTATAGTAGTCGCGGCCGCTTCCTTGACGTCCGCCTATGCCGTTGCCGCCTACTACATGGTGACCGCCGTCTCCCGCCTCTGGACCGTCGCGGCAGCAGAGGGCTTCTTCGTTTTCGCCTACAACCTGGAGTGGTTCAAGGGCAGGTTCCACACGGACGGATGGTTTGCCTTCTCATGGGGGTTTCTGCCCGTTATAGCAGGCAACATCATGCAGACCAACACGGTCTCTCCGGCCGCCCTTGCACTCGGGCTTTCCATGGCGCTTTTCAGCCTGATAGAGATAAAGGCCTCCCGCCCGTACAAGGAGCTGAAGAAGCGCGCCGGCCCGTATGCGGCGGATGACCTTTCGGAAATTGCCGCGTACGAATACATTTTGAAATGCGTGAGCCTCGGCGTCATGCTCCTTGCGTCGGCGTTTCTGATCCTGAGGTTTTCCGGCGGGCGGCACCCGTGAGCGATTTTCACGCATATATCGCGAGACGAAGGCCCCGAATCGATGAGGCTTACAACCTCAGGCTGTATGCCCTTCTGACCGGCGTACCGGCCGCGGACCGGACGGGCCTCTTACAGAGCCTCCAGGCAGGAAAGAAGATAAGGGGGTGCCTGGCCTGCCTCGTCTGCGAGGGGCTGGGCGGCCCCGTGGAGCAGGCAATCCCAAGGGCGGTAGCCGTAGAGATGATACAGGCGGCCACCCTGCTGCACGATGATTTCGTCGATCAGGACACGCTCAGGGGCGGCAGGCCGGCAGTCTGGACAGTCGAGGGGGCGAGGAGGACGGTCCTTATAGGGGACGTTATCTTCGCTGCCGCCATTAAAATGATGGCCGATGTGGGCGCACGCGACGGGCGGGAGGCGGCAGACGCCATCGCCAGGGTCTCGCGCGGCGCCTTGAAAGAGCCGCTCGACGCGCAGGCGCTCGCGGAAAGGATAGAATCGGACGGCCCGCACGCGGCCCCGTACGATGAGATCGTCCGGCTCAAGACGGCCGAGCTTTTCGGCACTGCCTGCACCCTCGGCGCGATCGCGGCGGGCCTGGACGGCCCGGTATCAGAGATATGCCGCAGCTACGGACTGTCGGTCGGCGAGGCATACCAGATAGCCGACGACCTGAAGGAAGTACGGCACTGCCTCTATGCGGGGCTCATCGATGCCCGCCACGCAACGGGCATTGCCCCTGCCGTCCTGCGCTTTGCGCCGGAGGCGCGTATGCTTCTGGTCGACGCGCTGAAAGGCGGGCGGCGGCAGATCGATGCAGGGGACCGCGCACTCCTCGCAGATGCCGCCCGGCTGATGGAAGAGGCAGTAGAAGCGCGATGGGGGGCAGCGGCAGCCCTGATAGGCGGCTTTCCTTATAGCGGCTATAGCGAGGTTGTACGGAAGGCCCCGGAGGAGATTATCGCGATTTTCAACGAGTCGCTTTAATTCTACCGTTCCACAAAATGTGTTCCTGTTTGAGGTTCGTTGATTCCTTTCCTTCCGTCATTCCGGCGAAAGCCGGAATCCAATGCTGTCAGGGACCCGCAATCGCTGGACCCTGGTTCCCGGATTGAAACATTCCGGGACAAGCTTCATCAGGGTGACGGCCGAGGGGGGCCGGGCTTTTGGCGCGGACGATGGCTGCTGCACCGAAGTGGAGGCTTTCTGAGCCGATTTCTTCGAAGCCGCAGCCAGCTAGAAGTTCTTTAAGGCGGGCTACCCAATCCGTCTGCCGAAGGAAGCCCGGAAGGTCGTCAAACGCGGGCCTCCAGGAAGGATAGAACCTGACTGCGATACTCTGTAAGAGCGCAAAATGGAGCCGCCACGCAGCAGCGCAGGTCTTGTTGCCGGGATAGGTGAAGTCGTGCATAATGAGCAAGCCGCCCGGCCGGAGAATCTTCTTCACGTTTCGGACGAGGGCGGGAAGGTTTGCGTATTTTGCAAGGTACGATGAAGTGACGCAGTCGGCGGGCCCTTCCGGCAGCATGTCCTCGGCGCGTCCCTGCATCAACTCCACGTTGCCCAGGCCAGAGGCGGCTGTCTTCGCCTTTGCTATTTTCAGGTACCCTTCGGTCACGTCTATGCCCGTTACGCGGGCCTGCGGGAAATGCCGTGCGAGCATCAGAGTAAGGATGCCTGTGCCGCATGCCTGGTCGACTATCCTGGCCGGCCCTGCGGGTACCATCCCCACTATCCTCTTTTTCCACCTGTTGTCGAAGCCCAGCGTCGTCGCGCGGACGACGCTGTCGTAACTCGACCCCGTGCCCGAAAAAAAACGGCCCACGAGGTCCATACGATCGCTGTTCTCCATTGTGCCCGGCCCCAGCAGCCGCCTGCAGCGGCGGTACTAATTTATAAGAGATTGCGCAGCAGTGCCGAAGCCTGCCTGATGCCCACCTTGATCCCCATCCGCGCCGAATTCTTTTTCAGCGTCCTGGCGCTTCGGAGATCGAGCCGCTCGCCCCGTCTCATCCGGTCGATTACGCTCCGCTCGTCCTTCATCCAGCCGAACTCCCGCATTATGGCGCTCGTGTAACCCTCCGGGTCGTCCCAGGACCGCATGAGCAGGCTGACGCTCTTCATGCCGGGAACGATCCCATCGCCCGCGAGCGGCGCTACGCATCCGATTGCCTCGCCGACCCCCCAGACGTCGCATCCGTTATGTCTGGTGACGAAAGGCAGCGACGCATGCGGCGCCGTCAGGCGGATGTTCCCTTTGCAGCCGCAGAGCACTTTGCCCGGCGAGCCGTTGCCGCTCACCCAGCCGAGCTCGCGCAGGCGCATCGCCGGGTCCGCCAGCAGGGAGCCGCATCCTATGTGATATTCCCCTTTCGACAACGGGAAGCACCAGGCATAGCCGATGCCGCCGAGCGTTATGCGGTTTTCGAGCGCCTCATCGGAGCGTACCCGGAATTGAACGCACGGCAGCGTGACATCGTCATCGATGGCAGGCAGAAGCGCTCTGGATACGCCGGACGCATCGATCACCCTCTCATATGACCCGGCGTCGAACCCAGAACGCCGTATCCCGGCCCCCGAGAAAAGGTCCCCCAGGAGCTTTTGCTTGTCGAAAGTCATGAGATCGACCCCTATCCTGAAGCCGTCAATCAGTATGTGGTCCATTTTGCTCAAGGCATAATCCGAAGCGTCGAGGCCCGCGTCGTGCGCAAGCTCGGCGAACTCCCGCGACGTCGCCCACGCGCACGGGCTGACCCCGCATGACGTACCGGGGTCCTTGCCGAAGACGTCGGCCCGGACGCCGCTTTGCAGAAGCAGCCGGAACAGATAGGCGGCCGTCAGGCCCGCCCCCAGAATAGCCACTTTCATAGCCCGGACTTCCATATATCGTTCAACTCCTTATATATTCATTATAGGTCACGTCTGCCCGAAACGGCAAAAAAAGGCCTCACATAGCCTTCGCCTCCCATCCAGTTACGCAAAGGCATCGCAGGGTGTATAATAAGAAAAAGATGAGAGACGAAGACTCCTTCACGGAACTGTGGAAGCACCTTCCGAAAGAGCTGCAGGACGAATTGGCCGAAGCGGTCGAGAAATCTTCGGCCAGGTCGCCGGAGGAGTTTGCCTGGCAGATCTTCGTCGGCCCCTGTCCCCGATGCGGCAGCAGGGAAACGCAGGACTGCGAGGGCGTCGCCGGGATCGCAGACATCAGCCTCGGCCTTTGCAACAGGTGCGGCCATCTTTGGTGTACCGAATGCGGGCGGCCTGCGGTGGTCGGGACGCCTTGCGAGCACTGGGAGATATGCGAGAGCTGCCTTGAAGAAAAAGGCAGACCCCATGATTGCGGCATATCCACCGCGGCCTGCCCTAAAATCGTATTTTCCGAGGCCTTTCAAGACGACGAAAGCGTTTACAACTGCGCCTGGTGCAACAGGGTAATAGAGAAGGATGCGGACGTGTACGGGCTCGGGGCCAGGACGCGCAAAGGGATCCGCCCGCCCGGACGCGAGGGAACGCGCGTCAGGATACCCCTGAGCCACATAGACAAGACGGTCTCGGCCATCGTCCCCCGGCGCAGCCAGGATGCGAAAAGCGAAGGAGACGACCTTCTTTTCACGATCTGCAGCAGGAAGTGCGGCGAGCTGCTGAAAAGGGCGCTCCTGAAAGAGAAGTTCAGGATAGTACGGAAGGGCTGAAAAGCCGCCTCATTGCCTCCCCCTTGTTTTGCTATTGACAAGAAGAACCGACTGTAATTAAATCAACCGTGGACAGGCCGGGCTATATTCGCGAGATGCAGATAGCGCGAGGGGTGGGCATACTTCTCGTCACCGTAGGCCACAGCGAGCCCATAAGGGCCGCTTACCCGGTCCTGTTCAATACCATCTACGCCTTTCACATGCCCCTTTTTTTCTTCCTGTCGGGCTTTTTTTCCCTGAAATCGACCACCGCAGGCACCTTCAGGGAATGGCGCAGCGTCGTCTGGCCGAGGCTCCTCAAGCTCATCATCCCATACTTCGCAATCACGGTTACGTACTCACTGCTCAAGTGGTGCGTGCCGCAACTGGCCAAAAGGCCCGTTGACCTGGGCCGGCTCCTCGTCGATATGCTGATCTACCCTACGGACAACCCTGCCCTTTTCCTCTGGTTCCTCTACGCGCTCATTATTATGAGGGCGCTCGCGCCGCTTGCCATGAAGGCCAACCCTTACGCCGTCCTGGCGGTCTGCCTGGTCTTTCAGGTACTGACCCCCGATATACGGCCGCTGGGGATCACGCTCGTATTCTATTACGGCATATATTATTATTTGGGCTTGCAGACGGCCGCCCTGAAAAAAGAGCGGTTCCTCTTCCTGCTCAAGAGGCCACCGCTCCCCGTCGCTGCATTATGCGTCTTTGCCGCCGCCTGTCTCGCACAGGCGCACTGGCCCACGCCGCTTTTGAGGTTCCCCGCCGCGGCGTCGGGCATACTCTTCGTCTTATCCGCCTGCTCCGTATATGGCAGGTTCCTGCCGGCCCGCATCCTCGAATATGCCGGCCGCCATTCCCTGCAAGTCTACCTGCTCCAGTATTTCTTTATCTTCCCGACCCTGTTCGCGCTGCTTGCCGTAGGCGTACCCGGGCGGCTCATCGTATTCGCCACCTTCGCGGTCGGCCTGGCGGGACCGCTTTTGATCGCCGCCTCGGTCTTCCCCAGAAGCCGCATAATAGCACTGTTATATGGCGGAATTGAAACCGGTACGGGGGGACAGCCCGGACAAGTCGGGGAACGCGCTGCCTGAACGAAGGACAAATTTCTAGGGTTTACGCAGCCTGTCGACACGGTCCAGCACCATGACCCGGACGTCCTGGCCAGGCTTCATCTCCAGACACGTCTCGTACTGCTCCATCGCAAGGCCCTTATCGCCCTCCGCCTCGTGACACCTGCCCAGGATGTAATGCCCCCTGGCATAATACGGGTTCAGCTCGATGGCCCTGACGGACGTGTTCCTGGCCTCTTCGAATCGCGAGCCGTCTAGGTAGACTTCCGCCAGAGCGCACAGGAAATCGGGATAGGAAACACCGGAGGCCGCGAGGAAGACCCCGTGCTCGGCAGCCTGCTCGTGCTTTCCCAGCATCTTCTGGGCATAGAAAAGGTTGAGCCTCGCTTTCGAGTACCGGGCGTTGAGCCTCACGGCTTCCGCAAAGCAGGCCTCCGCCTCTGCGGGCTGGTTCACCTTCATGTAAAGCGTGCCCAGGCTGTTGTGGACGTCGGGATAGGCCGGGTGCTCCGCTATGTGGTTCCTGACGAGAGGGATCAGCGTCCCGGCCAGTGACGCATCCTCGTCCGCGATGCTGAGGATGACCGAAACCATCTCGGATAAGTCGGGGGTGATCCTTATCGACTTATTGAACTCCGGTATGTTCTTCGTGATCTCGCTGTCTTTGAGCATCTTCCTTAACACGCCGGCGAAGTTCTCGCCCCGCGAGGAAGCCAGGACGCCCCGTATGGCCTGCAGCATGGTGGCCACGTCCCCGTCGCCCGGATCGACCGCGTGCAGCTCTTCAAGCTCTTTCAGGCCCTGCTCGAACTGGTCGAGGTAACAGTAAACCGCAGCCAGCTTGATCTTGGCCTCCTTGTACGAAGGGTTGATCGCCAGCGCGCGCATGAAGCTGCCCCTTGCCTTTTCCCATTCCTTTCGGGAGGTCTGCAAAAGCCCCAGATAATAATGCAGGTCCGCGTAATCGGGGAACGACGAGATAAGGGCCGTCAGCGCAACGAGCGCTTCGTCGAGCTTGCCAAGGTATATATGGGCCACAACGATCTTGATGCGCGCCTGTAAGTAATTGTGGTTTATCTCCAGCGCCGACTCGAACGACGCAAGGGCGCGCGCCACCTGTCCCTGTCCGAGAAGCGCGAGACCGAGATTGTAATGGATATCGGCGTATTGCGGGTTCTTGAAAAGTATCTCTTTGTAGAGCGACGCTGCCCTGTCCCACATCTTGTTGTTGTGGAGGACGACTCCGAACCTCAGCGCAACGGGAAGGTTGTGGGGATCGACCGAGAGGACCGTGTTGAAGCTGTCTATGGCGCCCTTGAAGTCGCCCAGGTTGTTCTGGCAGACGCCGATGAAGTAGTTCGAGCTCGTTATAATCGGGGTTGAAGTGGAGGGCCATCTTGAACTCCTCCAGCGCTTCACGGTAGCTCCCGGTAGCGAACAGGACGATTCCCAGGTTCCTGTGCGACTGGCTCGCATATACGAGAGAAAGGTTGTAGTGCAGGCTTTTCAGCGATCTCTTTTGCGCAAGCAGCTCCTCAAACTTAGCAATCGCCTCCCTATAATTGTGTTCGTTGAAGAATCGCATGGCCTCATTGTAAAGCTCGTTGCTTCCCAGCGTCCAGATCCTTTTAAAGATCCTCATTATAGCGCTCCCCTGCGTTCTATAACTGCCTTTATCGTGCGCAAAAGAATCTTGATATCGAGAGCCAGCGACCAGTTCTCGATGTACTGCATGTCAAGCTTCATCCACTCGTCGAACTTGACTTCGTTCCTGCCCGTTACCTGCCAGAGACACGTAACACCCGGCGTCACCGACAACCGCTTGCGCTGCCAGGGGCGGTACTGGGCGACCTCTTTGACAATGGGCGGCCTGGGACCAACGAGGCTCATGGTGCCGTTAAACACGTTGAACAACTGGGGCAGCTCGTCAAGACTCGTGCGCCGCAAAAACCGGCCTGTGCGGGTCAGGCGGGGGTCATTCCTTATCTTGAAGACCGGGCCGTCCATCTCGTTGAGGTACATCACCTGTTCCTGCATCCTGTCCGCCCCGTCGATCATGGAGCGGAATTTATACATGGGAAAAAGCCTTCCGTTCTTGCCGACGCGCTCCTGGATGTAAAAGACGGGGCCGGGCGATTCCCTCTTGATAAGGATCGGAATTACTATCCAGAAGGGCGTACATAGGGCGATGGCGATCCCTGAGACGACAAGGTCTATGAGCCGCTTAAGGAAGAGCAGCTCGGGCCTGTGCCACACGGGCTTGAATACGAAAAACGAATAATCCTGCGCGCCTTCGAACCCGACGTAGTCCACTCTTTTCACGAAGGCCGAGACGTTCAGGACAAAGTCGAGGCCTACAACAGGGCAGCGCAGGGCTAGGCTCCGGATGTCTGCCTGGTTGCCGCCCTCCTGGCCGAAAACAACGCAATCGACAACATGGCTTTCGAGAACCAGCAAAAGGTCGTCCGTCTTGCCAAGGACATCGAAGCCGTCGATCTTTGTCCCAACCTCTCCCTCGTTGCCCGTCAGGAGCCCGACGACCTTGATCCCCCACTCGCGGCGCGTCTCGAGCAATTGCGCTGTCTTCAACGCGGATGCATCGGTCCCCACCACGAGCATGTATCTCAGCGATTCCTTCACAGCCGACGACATATCGACAAGCCGCCTCATCAGCGCCATGTCGGCCATGAAGAGGAGCGAGAGTATGGCCGCAAAGACAACGACGAACCACGCGTAGGCCATCAGCCCCGGATTGACGATAAGCATGCACAGGAAAACGATGAAGATGAATAAGCACGGCAGGGTCGTCCCTAACAGGCCCTGATTGATTCTGTACCGGTCATGGGAGGTCGACCGGCTCGCGAACTGGAAGAAGAACATGGACGGTATCAGAACAAGGGGCAGAAGATGGAGCATCCTGTCCCAGTGGAGGGAGGGCGAAAATACGAACTGCAACAGGGGCAGCGACCGCGGGACCGGCCTGATAAGGCCCGCGTAAACGAGCAATGACGCGATGTAAGAGACAAACGTCGCTATGCAATTAAGAAAGAAGAGCAGCGGCGAATAATACGTCTCCCTGTCCCTAAGCATTCCCTAAACCTGTCCCGTTGATCTTAACATATCCTGCCCGGCGATACCTTTCATTTCGTTGGCCCTTTGGGCGGCGCCAGTCTCAGTATCTCCTCGTCGCCGACGCGCGAGCAGACCTCCGTTTGATATCTGCCGGCAAATGCCCGGTCCACTCCCAGCCGGTTCATCTCCTTCCACAGCACGAACCTCCCGGGCCTCATGCCTGCGAGGTAAACGTCGTTCCCTGCGGAAAGGGCGTCTCTTATCCTGCGGTCGATCTCGGACAGCAGCTTTTCTCCCTTCCTGCCCTGCATCCCCAGGCCGAAGATGGAGAGCGTCTTCCTGTCGGTAAAGTAAGGGATGTAGAGGAAAAGCCTGTCGGTCCCCGAAGTGATTATCAGGTCGTCTTTCCTCGCCTTATCTTTGAGGGCGGCGGCGATATTATATTCAGCGTTGTTGGCTGTCCTCGTATCCGGCAGGACCGTCCCGAAAAAATTGACGATGCTTATGATGCAAACAAAAGCGACCGCGACTGCCCCCGGTGCGGACGAGAGAAGCCCCGGTGCGCCCCCCTGCTCCCTGTCTGCTTGCAGGGCAAGGACCAGCGCAATTGCCCCCCACCAGGAGGCGACCACGGGGACCCAGAACTGGATATCGGCAGGTATCCAGTACAAAGCGAAGGCCGCGTACAAGAACGCCGATACCGTGAAGAGGACCAATGGAAGGCGCCAGCGGGCGAGCAGTGCGCGCCGGCGAACGATCAACATTGAGGTGATGTAGACCCACATCGCGGAAAGCACCGCGTAGTACGATACGAACAAGACCTTCTGCCACATAGCTGCGAACATGAAGAACGTCCTGATGCCCGCCAGGTAATTGAGCCCCGGAAACCCGGCGAGGCTTCTCATGAGCCCGAGCGTGCCCGTCGGGAAACTCTGCCTGCTGAAGACACCCCAGAGCCCCACCTCCTGCAAAGACAACTGCCAGTGCACGAAGCCTTTCAGCGTCGAGACCCCATACACCACGTGCGCGACGAGGAGATGGCACCCGGAGACTATAACGAAGACCGTGAGAAGATAGATGCCTATCAGCCTTATTTTCGATGCAGCTTTCCCAAAGTCCCCCAATATGTATGCGAGTCCTATAACAGGCACCATGAAGACGCCCGTCTCGTAAGAGAGGATGGCGGCGGCGGTCAGAAGGCCCGCGGCCACGGCATTGCGGGGCGCGGCAAGCCGGTGCGGTGGCAATGCGATCGCAAAGACCAACAGCGCGATGTTCAACGCCAGGGGGAACGTAACAACCTCGACGTCCGTGCTGAAGAGCCAGACGGCGAAGCACGTGCCGAAGCCGAATGAGACGAGGGCTGTAACGCGCCACATGCCCGTCATCCGCAGGACGAGGAACGCGAAGAGCGCAACGGAGACGGCCCCCCAGAAGGCGCTGAACATCTGCAGGGGCAGGATGGCGTTTCCGGTCCACCCGAGGAGCTTCCACAACGCGTACCACGCGAAGATGGACGCATCGTAAAGCATGTGGTTCGGCATGAGGGAGACGTGTGACGATTCCGTTGCCATAAGGAACTGGACCCCGTCACCGAGGTAATTTCTGGAAAGGGTCGCAAGGTATACGATGAATGCGGCTGCGCCGATACCGGAGAATATATATATCTGTTTACGCGCCTCCATGCGCGTGTCCGCTAATTGCTGCACGATGCCGCGCCTTGCCCGTCGCCCAGGCATTCCCGGAACAGCCTTTCGTAGTCGTCCGTTACCTTTTCCCACGTGAAGCGCTCAAGGACCGTCTGCACCGCCCTCTTTCGATAATATTCAACCGGTACGTCCCCGCGGACGACCATCTCCATCTTCTCGCGCAGGTCGTCCTCGCTCTCTTTTTCGAAAACTACCGCTGCGTCGCCTGCGACCTCGATGTTTTCCGGCGTCCCGTTCACGATCACGCAATTGCCGAAGCCCATAGCCTCGATAAGGGCCGGGTGCGTCCCGCCGACGGACGTCGCGTGCACGTAACAGTAAGCGTGGGACTGTAGCTCCCTGTAGCCCTTGCCGAACACGTAGCCTGCAAATACGATCCTCGGGTCCCTGGTGCTTTTCAACGTCTCGATATAGTCCCTGGCGTAAGGGGCGTCGCCCACGATCACCAGCTTCATGTCCGTGGCGACCTTCTCGAATGCCTTAATGACGAGGTGGGCGTTATTTTCGGGCTCCAGCCTGCTCACATAGAGGATATAGCGGCCGGGCTCTACGCCGAGGTTCTCCAGGGCCTCGATGCTCGGGGCCTTCTCAACGGTCGCGCCGTACGGGATGAAGACCGTCTCTTTTCCGTACGTCTCCCTGTAGTAATCCCTGATAACCAGGGCGTCGGAAAGGGTCACGTCCGGGAAGACGGTAGAGCAGATCTCCCCTATCCTGTACCATGCCCTGCCAAGGGCGTTCCATTTGGCCCGCTTCCTCTCGATCCCGTCGACGTTGATGACGACCTTCTGTCCGCCTATCCGGGGGATGAACGATAACGGACCGTTCGCGGCATTGCAAAGCAGGACGATGTCAAAGCGACGGAAAAGGGCGTGGACCAGGGAAATAAACGTGTGCACCACCGTATCGAGGTATTTGTGGCTGATGGTGGGCAGGATCGCGATCTCAACGCCTTTATAAAATTTCTGCCGGTAATCGATTATGTTCGACCTGCCGTAAACCGTTACCTCGTGCCCTTTTTCAACAAGCCGCGTGCCCAGCTCTTCGGCAAAGGTCTCGAACCCTCCGTAACATGCAGGTATGCCCCTGGTCCCGATGATGGCTATCTTCATGGCCGGCTCATGCCGTCCGCTCCCCTACGATAGTGTAGGTGAGCCACTTCCGGCCCCGGTATTTCTGCAAAGAGTAGCTGACTGTGGACTTTCCGAACCCCAGTGTCCGCAAAAACGCCTTGACCACCGCCGGTGACAAGAACCACCAGGTATCCGGGTGCTCGAAGCCGCTCACCCTGGGCACGAAGGTCATGTGCGGCCGGGGCAGAATACCGCTCAGCAGATAATAGGGAATGAACCGGTTCCAGATCACGTCCGTCACTATGACCTTCTCGCGCGTCAGGGAAAGGGCGCTCTGGAGTGCAGCGAAAGGATTTTGGAGATGGACAAGGACTGCGCAGAAGGTCGTTATATCGACCTCCCCTATCTCGCGCGGGACGTGGTAAGTCGTTCCATAGACCACCCTGCTTTTCGACTCGTACACCTTATGGGAGAACCAGAACGCATTATTTATCTTCGCCAGGCCTTCTTTAAACTCCTCAACTTTTTTGTCGTGATCGTATCCGGCGAAAGGGACCACGTCCCATGTATAATTTTCGTTAAGATCGTAAGCAACCACGTCCGCGCCCTGCTTTTCCATGTAGAAACAGAGACAGCCGCTTGCTGTGCCTATCTCGAGCACCCTCTTGCCCGAAAAATCGACCCTGCCGAGATAATCGGCCTCCCGGCCCCTAAGGTCCCACGATCCTTTCATCGTCCCGTATCCAGGCAGGTCCATCGTGTGGTAGAAAATACAATCACCGATGTCCTCGACGATTTTGGGCGTTGCGTAAATAATACGACCCCCCGCCATACTACCTCCTCCTGCCATACAGCGCACCTCTCCCGTGTCCGAATTGCTCTATTGTTTATTCGTCCGATTGGGTCCCGGCTTAAGGATGACTGCCTTTTCTTGCGGCCAGGTATCCCCATGTGTAGGCGTTCGGGCCTATTGTCTGGTGTACCGTAAACTCGCACATAATGGGATACCAGTAGACGTCCCAGTAGGTTTCCATCACGGGCCACTGCCTCGATTCGGGATAGCAGTACCGGGCCAGCGTCCGGTACGGCTCGGAATCGAAGCCCCCGACGAGGCTGATATCGAGGGGGCCCAGGACCGTAATCCCCGGCGGGGGCGCCTGGTTCGTCACGCGGGAATCAAAATGCATCGGGTGCAGGGGGCTTTTCCATCCCAGACCCGTAGTGTAGCTCATGTTGAGCGGGTTGGCGCCGGCCCCGGCCTGGCAGGCAAGGACGGCCGCCTTCAGGTACTTCGCGTCCCCCGTCATATAGTGGGCGCGCAGCACGTTTATGCTGTCCGATACGGTGAACGCGCCGGCGAAAGGCGGTCTGTACGGGTCCTTCATCCAGCGGAAGCCCGCCTGCTGCTGGGCATTCATGCGCCTTCCGGCTTCCTTGACAATGTTCTCCCTGCAGCGCGCCTTCAGGCCGTTGTCGATTGCGCTTTGCCTGTCTGAGCGTATGCAGACCCAGGCGGCCTCCATCTGGCCGGAAGTTTTGGGGCGGTCCGGGCCGGAGAGGTCGATTGAAGCCAGGAATATATCGCGCCACGATTTTGCGCCTGTAAGGCGAAGCAGCTCCGCTGCAGCGAGGCCCCTCGATTCTTTCACCGGGTCGGGCCAGCGCTCTCTTGTGCCCAGCTCCCGCTCGGCCCAGGTCATGGCCGAAAGTGCGCTTTCACCGTATTCTTTCGACAAGGCGGGACTGCGCGTCTTCAGGGTGTAAGCGGCAGCGGCGGCAGCGGCGGCATATTCGTAGCTCGACCATGCATCGGGCGCATAGGCCATGACGAGCTGCGATTCCTGCCAGCTTCCCTCCCCGTAACGCGGGTGGGCTTCCGATTCGATGCCGCCCCGCACCCCGCCCTCTTTCGTTTGGAGCCGCTTGTAAAAATCGACGTCCCAGAGGGCCTCCCGGATGATGCCGGGGAGGCCGTCAGGGCCGGGGAGGTTTAAATCCAGGCGCTCGAAATAATCGGGGAAAAGCTCGTAGAGCTCGAGGAGCGTCCTCGAAACAGAGAGGTGCTGAATGCGCCGGTCCCAGTCGCCTGCGTCGCAATATCCGCCCCATGCATTGGGGACTATATCGCCTGTCCTTCCCTGCACCAGTTTTGTGAAGGCATCGTTTTTCGCCTCCAGGCCGTTCGATGTCTCCATGAGCGTCGTTTTTGAGGCGTAGACCCTGACGCCGTCTTCCGGATGGAAGTTCCGCGGCCGCCGGAAGTTCGTATACGGCGGCCCCAGCTCAATGCCGCTCCTCTGGTGGTAAAGTCCCCGCACGGAGACGTAGAATGCCTTCTGCCAGACATCGTCCCGGATATCGAAAGGATGGGAGCAACCGACGCCTTCAACGCAGACCCGGTATGTCCCAGGCTTAGCAAGGGGGCTGAAGTCCGCAATATAGACGTCGACGCCGTTGAAGTTCCTGCCGTAAGTATCCTCGGTGGGATCGCTGCCCCGTTTTGTAAGTTTTATGCCGCCCCTGAACTGAACGGCATCGCTTTTGTCATCAATGACGGAGAACGGGGTCCCCTCGCGGAAGGCACGCGCCCCTCCGCTGCCCATCCAAAGGGATAGGAAAGCCGTTTTTGACGGGTCGTCCGGCCTGAAGCCTATCTGGCTCACGTGGACCGCCTCGCTGATGGTGCGGGCAGGGTCGTATACGAAAGCCTGCTCCGGGACGCCGGGGACGGGGAGCCTGACCGAGTACTTCTTCCCGGGCTTCAAGGGGTCGGCCAGCTTCAGGTAGACCGTGTGCTCAACCGGCGCGTCGAAAGTGCCCCCCATACAGGCAAGGTCGGTCGGCTTGCTCTTGCGGAAGACTGTTTCAGGGCTCTTGGGAGAGGCATAGGCCGCATCGTCGGCTGAAGAGATGGCGTACCCCTCGGGCCTGTCGAAAAGCGCGGGGTCAGGCCTCTCGCCGGCAACCCGGTCGAGGGATATCATCTTGCCCTCCTTGCGGATGAGGGCCCCCACCATCTTAGTCCCCCGGAATACCCAGAAGGTGCCTTCCTCTCCCGTGGCGACCCTGTCGTTCTTCTGCTGGCTGTAAGGCTCCTGTCTTCCGTACTCGACGCGTCCCGCCCTTATCGTTATCGAAACGATATTCGGCCCAACAACGCCTATGGACTCGACTGCCGGCTTTTCAGGCTTTGCGGCCTCGGGCGACGGGCCGGCAGGCTTACCGCAGAAAGCGAAAACGAATGAGGCGGCAAGCAGGAGGGCAAGCCGGACCCGGCCGGGTGTTTTATATTGGTTCTGAATCACGGTTGTCTAAGGACCGGTAGGATCACGTATGAAAGTGGACGGCGACGGGGGTACATCGTCGCATGCGACGACTTCGACTGCAACCCACATGCAGTTGTTCATGTTCGCGAGCCTTACGGGAATTAACCGATAGATATTCCCGTCGCACGCGAATTCGGGGGGCCGGACGTTAACGACTGCGCTGGCGTTCGCGTCCTTCCGCAGCGCCTCTATATCGTACTGGCAACTGAAGACCGGCACGCCGGGGTTGAGGACGACGTATTTTCCCTTAATCACCAGGTCCAAAAAATCGACGTGGAGCGGGTCGGGATGGAGGTCGAGCATGTTGAGGGTCTGGTTGGCCGTTTCGCCCTTCCTGTACATCCGCGCCTCGTGCCTGAACAGGTAACAGACACGCTCGATCAGGTTCGGCTCGGAAACGGCGAAACTGGCCCTTTTCACGTAACACTGGGTAGACCATGCCTGTAAGGGACAGAAAATGACAGCGAGCATGATAAGACCGATCGCTCGCCGTATTGCGTGCTTCATTATTGCCTCCTTAAACTGCGGACGCCCCGTGCGCCCCTATTGTAACATAATTCGGGATGTCAGCCACCCGTGCGCTCAAGGGCCGCAGGATCGACGTTTCTTCCGCGGGGAGCGCCCGTTTCCCTGTTCTCTTTCTCGGAGAATAAGGCCAGGAAGCCGGCAGGGGCCGCCCGCACGACGAACACCAGCAACGCGTATAGACCCAGGGAAATCAACACCCTGAGAATAGGCATAACGCCCGAAAGGAGAACGTTCAGCACGACATAAAGAAGAACGTTCAGGCAGCCTATCTTCACCCACTTCCGCCATCGGAACACATTGCCCAGGCGGCCCGTCACGTAGCAGAACGTGACGGTTGCCAGGAATGTCTCGCAGCCCAGGGCGACCCATGCGGCGCCCCGGAAGCTGTAATGGGGGATCAGGAAATAATTGAAACCGAGGCAGAGCGCTGCCGCGCTCGCCGCGCTCCAGTAAGCATACTTGACGGAACCGATGCCTATGGCGGCGGCAGACGAGAAAAGAGAATAAAAGATAACGACGCAAATCCATGCCATGATGTCGAGGACGGGCGCGGCGGCCGCGAAGGCCTTACCGAACAGGAGGGTAACAACGCTCCCCGACACAACGGGAACGACGATGGCAATGGGGACCGCAACGATGGCAACGATCTCGATCAGGGGAACGAACATCCGCTTAAGCGCGTCGACGCCGCTCAGAGCCCTTGCTGCGAAGACCGGTATGAGAGGCGCGGAAAGGGCCGCCGCAAGCAGGGCCGAAAGCTCCACGAACCTATAGCCCGCGTTGTATATGGCTACGGCATCGTCCGATTTCATGGCGGCCAGCATTAGGATCGGGATACGCGCCGTAACGATGACGAACAGGGACGAAACACCCAGGGGGACGGCCAGCTTGAGTATGCTTTTGGTGAGGGGCAGGTCCGGAACAAAGACCGGCCTTATGGACCTCCAGGACAGAGAGAATGCAACGATTGCATATATCGTGTTCGACACTACAAACGCACACACTATGAATAGAAGGTTTTTTGTGAACATCAGGACCAGGGTCAGGAAAAGGCAGTAGCTCACGCCGTAGGAAACCGACGAATAAGTGGAGTGCCACGGTCTCCGGTATACCTGGAAAATGGGCTCGAAGAAGCGGGCGGCGAGGAATGGGATGGCCAGCATGCCCGGAAGAAGGATGGGAAACAGGTCCCTCCTTAGATAGAAGGCCGCAATAATGCCGAAGGGGATCACCGCCAGGCTGAGGGCCACCCTCAGGAACAGGAAATTGCCCCAGTACAGGCCCGCCTGCTTCTCTTCCTGCGTTATGCCCCTGCCCAGGACCGAGCACATGCCGGAGTCCGCTATGGCGGCGAAAAGGCCCAGAAAGGCGAGCACATATGAGAACTTACCGAAGAACTCGATGCCCGCTATGCGGCCGATGATAATATAGGAGACAAAATTGGCGCCGAAAGAGACGGCCCTTCCGATGGCCTGGCTTGCCAGGTTGAGAAAGTACTGGCTCTCAAGGCTCTGTCGCCTGGCGGTCCGGATCACTTCGCCTCCCGGTCGTCGCTTAGCGCATCGGCTGATTTTATGATGACGATGTGGCTGTGCGATACGTAGGCGCCGGTGAAATACGAAGGGCGGTAAGGGGCGATGCCCGAGACCGGACGCGTTATATCTCCCATGCCCTGTTCGTCCATGAGCTGCTTGACGAGTCCTACCATGCCGTAGTCGTGGCTTTTGAAACGCTGTCTGAGGCTCGCATACTTACGAAGCCGCAAGACCCATTGCGTGCCGACCTCTTTTCCCGTCATCCGCGCGGCCAGGCGCAAAAGGAGCGAAACGACCCTGTAGCGGAAGGACGGGCGGCCGTACTGCCGGTACCTCTTTCCGTCAGGCCAGTCGCCCCAGTAGCCCGTGCCCCAGTCCTCGATAGCGTAAATGCCGCCCGGCTTCAGGTGTTTCAGGAACAGGTGCCAGAAGGAGATCCGCGTCTGCTCCCCCATGTGGGAGCAATCGTCGATGATTATGTCGAAACCGCCGGGCGCGCTCTCCGCGCGAATGCGGTCGAGCAGGCGCAGGTCGTCCTGCATCCCCCGGTAAACCCTGATGCGTCCGGTCTTATCCTCTATCGGGCACGGGTCCACGTCCAGCCCGGCTATCGTCCCCTTCTCGAAATAGTCGCGCCACATCAGCAACGAGCCGCCTTTCAGTATGCCCAGCTCCAGAAGCTTTACTTCTTTTTCCGCAAGGGGTGCGAAGAATTTTTCGTACGCCCGCAGATAGTGGCTCAAATCTATTTTGTCCGTGTCGTACCACTGTGCGTCGAGTTTTTTCGTGCTCATGCAGCACCCAGGTACAGCTCTTTGATTCTCCGGCCGACATGCTTCAGCGAGAAGTTTTCCGTCGCCCGTTCTCTCCCGGACGCTCCCATATCGGACATCCGGTTCCGGTTCCCTATCATCGAGTAAATCGCGTCTCGCAGGGCTGCGCCGTCCCCCGGAGGGACGAGGATGCCCTGCCTGCCGTCTTCCACCGCCTCGGGGATACCGCCCGTCCTGGAAGCTATAACGGCCTTCCCCGATGCCATCGCCTCGAGGATGGTTATCGAGAAGGTTTCGAACAGCGAAGGAAGGACGAAGCAATCGATGGCGCCGTAAAATGCCGGCAATGTATGATTGGGAACGGGGCCCAGCAGGTGAAAATTGGAGGGCCTCCCCTTTTTTTCTATCTCCTTTGTAAAAGACGCATCGACCGGGCCGGCGGCGAAAAACTCCGCCTTGCCCTGCATACCCCTTGCCGCTTCCATCAGCAGGTCCGTCCCTTTTGCCGGTCCCAGCCTTCCCACCGTTCCGACCCTCGGGAGGCGCCTGTCGTATAGCTCTTCGAAGGCCACCTCGCTTCTATCGGCGGGATGGAATAGCTCCGTGTCTACGCCGTTGTAAATGACCTCCACGCCCGGTTTGGCGCCGAGCCTTTTCTCGAGCTCGCCCTTGCTCCACGCCGAGCAGGTGACCATAACGTCTACCGACCTGTTTATCATACCCTTCAAATGAGCGTAAATCGGAGAAAGCCAGGGGCCGTGGAAGTGGATGATCTTCCTTGCGCCGTTGCCTATGAAGGGGAAAATAAGGCTTTCGGTCGCGTAATTGACCGCAACCACGTCTGACCGCCCCATCAGTTTCTTAATCGTCCCGGGAGGCGTAAGCAGGCTTAAGGCCTCGACATCGAACTCGTTCACTTTACTGCGGAGCCAGCCGCGGATGAGGCGCCGGGAGAAGGCGGAATTCCTCGATATGTAGCGCAGAGCGTGCAACACAACGCCCGAGGACGCAAGGAGCCTCTTCGTATCGCCGGTCGGCTCTCCCTTGCCGGAAACGATATGGACTTCGCATTCACCAGACAGGACCCGCGCCGTGTTCAGCACGAACGTCTCCGCACCTCCGAAGCATGTGGCGGCCGATCCTGATACAATGCAAACCGCCTTCATCTGCCGGCCGTCCTGCTGCGCAGCTCGCGCCGGATGCTCTCGCGCTCCAACGATTTAAAAAGTTTCCTGTAGAACAGCCGGGCCAGCCCCTCGTGGCAGCCGCAAAGGCGCCTCGCCGCCAGTATAATGAGCGGTCTTGTTACGCTGTTGATCGCCATGTCCGCAAGGAAATATCGTAGCCTTTTGGCCGGGGAAGAGCCTTTGTAAAACCCCACAGTCGAAAGCAGCCGTTTCAGTTGCGGTGATTTCTTGTACCAGACCGCGAGGGTTTTCCCGCTTAAGCGCGCCAGCCTGACGTAATCGTCCTCCGACAGGTAATGGTAGTGGCAGCCCCGGCACTCCTTGTCGTAGACGATCCTGAGGCCGTGATGCGAGAGCCTTTCCGCGAGCTCGATATCGTCGTTGTACCGGAGGTCTTCATCGAAAAGACCATATTTCATCAGAAAGCTTTTCTTTACGGAGATGTTGCAGGTATAGAAGGCGTTCCAGGGCAGCTCCGTCGTATTCTCCCAGAGGGCGTAGGCGGAATCGAGGTGCAGGCCGGCAAAGAGCGACGGAGGCAGGTCGGGAGAGATGGTGACGTTCCCGAGGAATGCGCACGGTTCATCCGCATATGTGAGATGCGCGGCCAGATGTCTTGCAACGACGTCGGGCGCTGCTATCGTATCGTCGTTCAGGAAAAGCAGGATATTGCCGCGGCAGCATTTGATCGCCCTGTTGCGCGCAGCGTTCTGTCCGGAATTTTCCTGCCTGATGAATTGAAGGTCGAGGCTGCTTTCCGCCGAAAAACAGCGAACGACTTCCGCAGTCTCGTCGGCAGATCCGTCGTCCACAACGATTACCTCGAAGGCGTCCTTCGGCGCGGTCTGCCCTTCCAGGGCTTGCAGGCACTTCAGGAGGGTTTGCGCCCGGTTATACGTCGGGACGATAACGGTAAGCTTGTTTGCGGCGCTGTCGTCTGTCATATCAGCCATTTGGAAACACGTTTATCGGGCGCCCCGCGCGACGGCCTCAAAGACCCGCGCCACGTCGTGCGCCGCCGACTCCCACGTGAAGCGGCCGGCCCTATCCAGACCCTTGTTTATGCACTTCCGGCGAAAGACATCGTCGGATAAGATTCTTTCCATGGCGCCTGTCAGGGCATCGACGCTGCCGGGCCTCACGAGCAGGCCCGCGTCCCCCACGACTTCGGGTAGTGAAGTGCAGTCGGAGCTGACAACCGGGCAGCCGCACGCCATAGCCTCGAGGCACGGCAGGCCGAACCCTTCGTAAAGCGACGGATAAGCAAAAACGTCCGCAAGGCCGTACAGCGCGGGCAGGTGGGCATGCGGGACAAGACCCGTGAATTTAATCTCTTTCGCGTACGGGGAGCCGGTGATGGCCGCCTCATCCTCTGCCGGCAAAAAATCCCTGGGGCCCGTTATAACGAGACTGTGTCCGTACCCTTTAGCCTTCAGTGCGTCGAAGGACTTGACCAGCCCCGTAAGGTTCTTTCTCCTGTTGATGCGGCCGACGAAGAGAATATACCGCTCGCCGCCTGAAATGGCGTATCTCTCGATGGTCCGTCTCGCCGCCGCCCTGTCTTCGACGGGCCTGAAAACCGGATCGACTCCGTTGTAGCTCACATATATGCGGCCGGGCGGCAGGTGATAGGCATCCGCGATCTCGCGGCGCGAATATTCGGAGACCGTGAGGACGGCGCGCGCCCTCCGGGCAAAAAACGGCACAAGAAGACGGTCTTTGACCCTGTCGAATGCGGAAAAGCTGTCGGGCACATGGAGGTAGGAAAGGTCGTGTACTGTCAGAATAAGCTTTCCCCTGTAAATGGGCGGGCCGTAATAGGTGGCGTGGAGGAGGTCGATTGCGTCCCTGAACGTCTGAAGGCCCAACAGGGGCATGCGGACGAAGGGAGACGGTGAGGGGACGACGCGCAAGTGCACGTTTGGAAGCCCCCCGAGCCTGCTGTAATAGGGGTTGGACGCGTCGGTGATATAGAGGAAGTATTCATGCCCCGGGGCAATCCGCACCAGTTGCTCGACGATATTCCTTATATAAGTGCAGTTGCCCGTTCCCTCCCGCTCTGCCGCATGAAAATCGATTCCGATGCGCGAGGAGACTCAAGGCGACGTGCCCGTATTCGGGAAATGCGCCAGGACAAGCTTCAGGTACTGCCCCATTCTGCGCCCCTTTTCCCTGGCCTTCTGGTCCCTCGATGCCATAAACCACAGTTTGTAAAGCGCCGCTCTGAGGGCGAAGTTGACGCAGAACAGGATATCGAACAGCACCAGTCCTTTGCCGCTGTTGTATCGCCCGTACAGGCTGCGCATATTCTCGAGCCACGCGAAGGAGAGGCCCCCGTTTACCGGGGCCGCCCTCGTCGCCCCCTGAAGATGGACGATGCTCAGGCCCGGCAGGTAGAATATTCTGTGCCCCGACGCCCGCATGCGGCACCCCCATTCCACGTCGTCGGCATACAGAAAAATGCTCTCGTCCATCATTCCCACTTCCGGGAGGATGGAGCGCCTGACGAGGAAATCGGCGCCGCAGATCCAATCGACTTCCATGGGCCCTCTGAAGCCGGAATAGTTCAGGTATAGGGTCTTTACACCTGGGACAATTTTCGACAGGAAGAGGGCATAGCTCGCCACGCTCGCGAGGGTGGGCCTGAAACCGGCGTCCCCTACCTGGTGGCTGCCGTCCGGGAAAATGAGCCTGCACCCGCTCGCGGACGCCTGCGGGTGCTCGTCCATGAAACGCAGCCAGGCGGCCAGCGTGTGCCGGTCCGGCATCACGGTATCGGGGTTAAGGAGGAGGACGTACTCCCCCGAGGCCTTCTCCAGCGCCAGATTGTTTGCCTTGGTGAACCCCAGGTTTTCGGCGGCCACCACCAGATCGACCCGGGGGAATTGCCTGCGTACCATGTCTACCGACCCGTCGGTCGATGCATTATCGACGACGATCACTTCAAACGGGGCAGACAGGTCCTGGCTGAAGAGAGAGTCGAGGCACTGACCGAGCAGCTCCGCTGTATTCCAGTTTACAAGGACGACGGAGAGCTTCATACCGCAATTATCGGGGCTCAGCGCCCCCTCGCCGGGCGAAGCCTCGACCCTTCCCTCCTTACGTCGGGCGGGTTCTGCCCCGCCCGCGCGGAGGAGGGGGTGGCTACGAGCCGGGCCCTTCGTCATCGCTTGCGTACCTGATGGATATGGCGCCAATGAGACCCATCAGGCTGTAGAAAAGCATCGACGTACTCATAAGCATGCGAAAGCCCGGGTCGACGAATCCATGAATCGCGTGGGCTACCATACCAGCGATGGCCCCGATTACTACGGCCCTCTCCCAGGGCCCCGCCCTCACCAGGCATTTCAGCCCGACAAAGAAGGATGAAAGGAAGAGCCCGCAGAAGGCGACAAGGCCGATTGTGCCCGTCTCGCACCACACCCACAGGTAAAGGTTGTGGACGACGTGCTGGACGTCGCCTTCATCCTTAAAAACCGACGAGCCGCCCGTTGTATCGTAAGTCCTGAAAACCCTGGCAAAGTTATTGAGGCCGACCCCGGTAATCGGGAATTGCCTGACGATCGAGAAGGCGGCTGTATTCAGCGGCCGCCTCGACCTTGCCGACACGTCCTCGAAAGTAAGGCGGCTCCGGATAGCGGGGACCACGACAAGAACGAACGTCAGGGTAACGAGGAATAGCCCCGGTATCAGGTAAGCATACGCCTTCGGCTGCGCCAGCTTTTTGGCGTAGACGACAAAGAACACGAGGGGGAGGGACAAGGGAAGCGTAATCCACGCCCCCCTCGACATCGTAGTGACTATACCGACTATGCCGGCAACCACGGCAATCAGATAAAACAGCTTGAGAAACGCCCGTTCCTCGACCAGGAACATGGCGAATGCAAATGGGATAAGCATCTCGAAATAGTAGGCCATTACGTTCGGATGGCCGATCGTCCCTCCGGCCCTCGTGAGAAAAGACCAGTACACGGGGGCAAGCCTCTCTCCCAGCACTGTAAGGCCGAGGGCCTGGCCGGTCCTGTACTGGTAAAAAGCGATGGCCGACTCCAGTATGAGGCCGAGGGCCAGGGAAAAGATGAACGTCGATATCTGCTCCTTGCCCTTGAGGTTCATGATAATGAAGAAAATAAGGAACAGCATCGTCAGGCGGACGAGCTCCAGGACGACCAGCTCCGGGGAGCTTGCGTTATAGAAGCTCAGGCAGCCTGCCATCATATACAGGATAGGCGCCCATAAAAGATATTTGTCGTAACGGAAAAGCGGGCCGGAAGCCGCGCGGCCGTGCTGGTACCAAAAAATAACGTACAGGACGAACGCGCTAAGGAGGGTGACCCCGATATCGACGCTCGTGACACCGACGTAGGCACGGTAAAAGAGGTTGACATCAAGGTTGAACGGGATGCCGAGACCCAAAAAGAGCAGGGCCCATCGCGCGATCCCCTGCTGCGAGGAAAAATAAGAGAGAAAGATTACGCCGGCCAGTATAAAGGAGACGGCGAAAACCGACTTGAATCCGTATTGCGCCAGGGTGATGGCGAGGACCACGGAAATCGATCCGAGGATAAAGGAAACGAAGGCCTTTAAATAGGCCCTTTCTACGGGGGGTGTTGTCTCTCGATAATGCATATGCTTGCTACGACACAAAAGGGATAAAACGCGGTGCGGTTACAACCTCTTGTAGATGGCCTCCGGAATCACGAACCTCTGTTTGTTGAGGATGGCGCCCAGGATACGCACATTGGCGCTTTCCAGCTCCCTCTTGGCCGATCTCGCAACCTCCCATCGCGTTTTGCCTGCCTGTATCACCATGATCAACCCGTCCATCTTGCTTGCCACAAGCAGGCTTTCCGGGCTTCCAAGGATTGAAGAAGAATCGAAGATAATCAGGTCGAACCGGTCGCGCAGTTTTTGCATGATCGTAGAAAACTTTGCCGATTCATACAGGGCGACGGGGTTATCGAACGTTTGCCCGGCTTGCATGAAATAGAACCTTTTGAAAGCGACTTCACTGGCCGCGTCCTCTACGTCGCCCTTGCCCTGGATCAGGTCGACCAGTCCTTTCTTCCTTTTCTTTACTTCGAACTGGTAGTGCAGGATGGGCGCTCTTAAATTGCCGTCGATGAGGATAACGCTTTTCGGGCAGCTTGTGGCGAAGGCCGTCGCGAAGTTGAAGGCCATCGTGGACGCGCCTTCCCCTCCCCTTATGCCGGCGACAGCTATCGCGAACCCCTTCTTTCCCTTGGCCGCCCTGGTGTTTCCTTCATGTTCCCTGACGGCGCCCTCCCTGTCCGCCTGCATCAGGAGCTTCCACAGCACCTTATAGAAATGGTCATGCATGAACGTCAGGTTGCGAAGCTGACTGCCGCCGAGCCAGCCGAGCATGGGCATTTCTTTTTCCTGGTACGCCATCGATTCACCGTTGTTTCGACTGCGGACAGGCATCTGTTACAACCTCACGCCCGGGAGTCGCACTTCTTTCCCGGTCCCTTCATAAACGAAGCGGCGTTCGTAAGCATAGAGCATAAAGCAAAAGCCTCTCATTTCCGGACCTCACTGTAAGGGCCGGTATTTCCACTGCCCGGCCTCGGCGTGCCGCCGTTGATATCGGCGCCCTGAGGCTGTGCACCCCTCAATTGCACCTCCATCTGGCCTCTGACCCGCTGAAGCTCCGCATCTATCTCGGCCCGCTCCTTTTCAAGCGTAGCGCGCCGCTGCTCCAGATCGTCTGCATGCACGTGCATCTCATCCCCCCCGACGGCAGCGCTCGGCGCGGCCTGCTTGGGGCGATCTTCACCGAGGAGGGCAGCGGGGTACACGGACGCAAGGGCGACCTGCCCGTAAGGCGACGCGCTCCGGCTCCCCGCCTGGGCGGTAAGGATAGATTCACTCAGCACCACGGGGTTCTTATGCTCGTATAGCATATAGCTGCCCATCCCTACCCCGAGCATCACGAAGAAGATCAGCATATTCATGCCGCCGGGCATAAAGGAGCCGCGCTGCGGCTGCGGAGCCGGCTGCATTTGATTGTCACGCCCGAAGGCCCTGCGCAAGTTTTCCAACCCTCTTTTCACCCCCTGACTGACGGGTTGCAATTCGGGTCCGATCAGGAGCGGCATTGAAAGCAGGAGGGGGACGCCGAGGACATCTACAATATCCTCGTTGCCCCTGAACGTATGGTTGAAGAACTCGTTCACCGCCGAGAAGCCGAATCCCAGCAGGAGGCCGACGAGGGCAGAGATAAGCACGATAAGGTTCTTCTTGGGATAAGAAGCCGTCAGCGGCGGGATCGCGGGCATCGCTATTTTCACGTCGGAGATGCGCCGCGAGTCGAGGTCGTCGGAGATGCGCAGGTCTTCCGCTTTCTTCTTATAGATCTGGTAGTTCTGCTCCGTGAGGTCCCTCTCCCTCTCGAGTCTGTCTCAGCGAGACCGTCTTAAGGTTGATGTCCTCTATCTTCTTCTTCGAATTGTCCAGTTCACGCTCCAGGCTGGCTTTCCTCGTCTGGAGGAGAGAAAGGTCCAGGTTCGATATGTTGATGAGGCTCTCGGTCTTCTGCCTGCGCAGGCCGGCTATCTGGCCGTCGATCGCCTTGATCTCGTCCGATTTCGTCGTGTAGAACTTCAGCATCCTCTCGCGTTCAGCCCGGAGACGGAAGTACGACTCATCGATCGCGCGCAGGTACGTCTGTTTATCGACTGTAAGCGAGCCCAGCTCCGGTGTCTCGACCCATCCCCGGCTGCCTGCCATCTCTCTTATCTTGCTCATCTTTGTCTGGGACTGCGAATAATCGACCGTCACAACGTTCAACTGGGTCTGCAGGTCCGCCATGCTGCGCAACAGAAGCTCTTTCTGGAGGACGATGTTGGCTATGTTCGTGCCCGAGAGGAAGTTCTGAAGCTTGTCCTCTGCATCCCTCAGCTTCTTCTCGAACAGTGTTATCTGGTCTATGTAGAAGCGGTACGATTTCTGAGATTCGTAAACGAGCATATGCTGCGTCACGAACTCATCGGCGTAGACATTCGCCACGACGGCGGCGAACTTGGGGTCGGTCCAATCGAAGGCGACCGAGATCATGTCCGTATCTTCGAGGTACGTTACATGGAGTGCGTTAAGGAACGCCATGACGGTGCCTTTTTCAGGACCCACCGGCCTCGAAGAAAAACCCACCAGGGATAGGAGGTTCCCGACCACATTTTTGATGCCTTCGAAGATTCTGCCGACGATCGACTCATCCGTCTTTAGGGGCTCGATCCTGTCCTTCAGCCGGGCGATTACCTTCTCGGTAAGGTACTGGCCCTTGAGAAGCTCCATCTCGTTGCGGATGTTCTGCGTCCTTTCCTGGAAAACGACATTGTACATTTCCGGCCGGAATTGCTCCATCGACGATACCTGGGGCTTGCCCATCTTGACGAGGAGCTTCGTTTCCGCCCGGTATACCGGCGGGGTAATTACGCAGTAAACGAGAGACATAACGATGGCCGTCAGAAAGACGGTAGTAATGACGACCCTATTCTTAAAAAAGATATAGAGTACGTCCCTGGCGGTCAGTAATTTCTTTGCTTCCATTTCCCTTCTCCCGTCTCTACCCCGCCCTTCGTGAGAGCCAAAGGACCAGACGGCGTTCCGCTAAAGCCCATTATAGCCGCCCGTAATCAACAAGCAGGTAGCCGCTGGGACTGACAACGACGGCCTCGGGCTTCACTTTCAAGACTTCGTCCGCCATAACGCCGATCCGGTAACTCCCAAAAATCTTGTAGGCGTAAATGCCTATGCCGAGAGGATGTGTACCTATGCGCCTTATATCGGTTTTCAAGCGCCTGTCCGAGGGGGTCGTCGTGACGATCGTGGGCTGGTGGAGCACGTAGGCGAACCCAAGCGACGCGCTCTCGCCCTGATACAGGAAAAGCTGCTTAATATACTGGTCAACCCACATATCCATCTTCGCGATGGTCGTCTTCGGCACGTAGATAACGGCGTTGTTGGGCACGATCATATCCTGCTCGAGGCTCAGGCCGCTGAACATCTTGAATAAGTCCATCGTGCGCACCATCGGCTCGTTCTTCTCGTTCCAGTACAGGATCTTCACGTTCTTGAGCGTGCCCGTCGGCGACACGCCGCCTGCCTGCGCGATAGCCTGCAGCACGGTCGTAGGCTTCGGCAGCGGCACCGGGCCGGGCCGCGGCACTTCGCCGAAGACGAACGCCCTGCTCCCCCCCAGGCTGTCGATCAGGACCGACACTGTCAGGTTGTTGAACTCGTACCGGTATTCGTTGTTGATGGCGTCGTTCAGCTCGTCGATGGTCCTGTTCGCCGCCTTTACAGGCTTGAGGAGAGGCAGGTAGACGTTTCCGTCGGGGCCTATCGGGAAGAGCTTCGCCTGACCTCTCGGGGCATTCGTGATCGCCTTCTGTAGCTCGGTGATCTTTGAGGAGTATTTGTTGACGCTAACCGTAATGATAGGCTTGTTGAGAATATCGGAGTAGGTCTTCCCCACGTTCGAGGCAAGCTCTTCCGGCCTTAAGCCCGCAGCCATGAAATCGCCCTTGATGGGCAGGGTAATTTTACCGTCCGGCCGGACGACGACGGTGCGGTTGATCTGTGGCTGGTAGAAGAAATCGACGTTCAGCTCGTCGTTCACGCCGATCCTGTAAGCCTGCGTCTCCGATACGAGCGAGAGGTGGTACATCACCTCGAGGCTGTCTCCGGGGGACAACCTGTAGCGCGTAAGGCCGTCTTTAGCCTCTCTTATCAGGTTTTGCCGCAGCTTGGCTTTTTCGGCCTCGGGGAGGCTCTCGGTATCGGGAAGGCGAACCATCTCGCCGTCGGGCATACGCTTCACCTCACCGGTGCGAACCGGGGTGCATCCGCCAAAGACGACAAAAAGAGACAGGGCTGCTACAGGCAGGAATGATGAAAAACCTATGTATAACAATCTTTTCAAATTCAGCGGCGCATACAAAGAGCAACGCATGTGGGCTGCACCTTTTATCCTCCAAGCAGGAAAGCTACCGCCCTTTCTTCGCCGAGGTACACCTCGCCAAAGCTTGCCCAAGGCGCTAATGTATAATTGGTACAATGATTAGGGTAGCTTGTCAAGCATTTTCTGTATTTTCTGCTTTACTTTTTACGTTATTTGCGTTTATTGTTATTGTTAAAGGGGAGAGGTGAGCTTGACCCAGGCTGCCATCACCACAAAGACGTTTAAGGAGCTTATTGCGGCAGGAGGCGGCTGCAAGATAACCCTTTTTGGGCAAAATTCCGGTTTCCGCGTTGTTATACGCTACGGGGCGATAGAGAGCATTTTATCAGGCGTCCGTGGCTCTCCCCGGCTTTTTTCGTCCCTGAATACGGCTGTAAGCTACCTTGCAAGCGTAGGGATATTTATCTTCGAGGTAAACGCGGCGGAATACAAGCCCGGCCTGATCAGGAGCCCACGTCCCGACCGGGCGAAGGCACTTAGGGAAACGAGAAAGAACCCGAAGCAGGAGCGCCTCATATGAAGGCTCCGGGCGTCGGCCTGTGTGCAGGGAGTGCCTTGATTATGTTGACAGAAAGATATCTCTATCCTATACTCCACTCTAACCGGGGCCGCCCCCCGGCATGGGGGACGCATTTATGTCGATAAAGCCTTTCACGCTCGTGTGCGCGGCTGTCTTTGCAGCCTCTTTTCTGTTCGGCTGCGAATCGGTTAGCAGGCTGGAGGAACCCCCGGGGCTGCTGAGGGTCGAAACCGAGGCGGTGCCTGCCCCGGAGGCCAAGGTAGCCCAGCCTGAGGCCAAGACCGCACTCTGTCCGGATTGTGCGGCGCGTCTCAAAGGCCCCAAGGCAGCGCCCGTTTACCGGTCGGGTCCGAGGCTCTCCGAGGCGCCGGGCCTTGCGGACATCTATTTCGATTACGACAAACACGCGATAACTCCTGCCGCGGCCCGCATCCTCAGGAACAACGCGGCATGGTTCAGGGCCAACCCCGGAGTAAAGGTCAGGGTCGAAGGGTACTGTGACGAGAGGGGCACCGGCAAATACAACGTACGCCTCGGACAGCAGAGGGCCGAAGCCGCTAAGAACTTTCTCGTGAAGCTGGGCGTCAATAGAAGGCTTCTGGAGGTATCCACCTATGGCAGTGATAAACCCGATCCATCAGACCATAATCTTCGGGCTTGGGCTAAGAACAGGAAGGTCCATTTTGAGCCGGTCCAGTAGGTACTGCCTCATAGCCGCCGTAATCGTCACGGCCTCGCTCTGCCTTGCCGCGCCGTCTCATGCCTTCAATCCTGCGGACTACCAGAGGCTCCTTACGACCAACTCCTGCCCGAAATGCGACCTCGAGCAGCTCGACCTCTCGTCCGCCGACCTTGCGGCCGCAGTCCTTAACGGTGCAAACCTCGTCGATACGGACCTCACTTTTACGAACCTTTATCATTCCAGGTTGGAAGGCGTCTCGCTGAAGACAGGCAATCTGTCCGGCGCAAACCTGACAGGGGCAAACCTGGCGGGGGCGAATCTTACAGGGGCAAACCTTTTCGACGCGAACCTGACCGGGGCAAACCTTATGGGGGCGAATCTGACCGGGGCAAACCTCGTTGCAGCCAAGTTTTTCGGCGCCAATCTTTCAAGGGCCAATTTTTCGGGGGCGAACCTCTCCCGCGCCATCCTTTCGCACGCAGACGTCACAAGGGCAAACCTGGCGGGGGCAAACCTCAACAAGGTCATTATGAAGTGGGCGGACTTCGCGGGCAGCAACCTGTCGCGCTCCGACATGACCGCCGCTGACATAGGCAGCTCCCGGTTCTTCCGCGCAGACCTCTACTGCGCAAAGATGAGGAACGCAAAGGCGACGGGCGCAGACTTTCTGAAGGCGAACCTCAGTCAGGCGGACATGACCGAGGCGGATATGAACGGGGCCAACTTTACCGAAACGGACATGAACCTCGCGGACATGACGAGCGCCGATTTCACGAACGCGATTCTTTTCCGCGCCATCCTTTCGCGGGCAGTGCTGACTAATACCATATTCACCGGCGCGACCTGGACGGACGGCAGGATATTCAGGTCCGCGTCATCATACAAGCCAGGCAGGTAGAGGCATCCCGACCGAAAAGCCGGGCCTACCACCACGCGTACGGAGGGCCTTCCCAACCGTACGGTTCCCAATAGGACGGATAGGGATAGTAAGGATAGGAGTACGCGTAGCGTAAATCTCTCTCCAGGCTCACCCGGACTATCGTAAATACGGGAAAGACGTATTCCATCTCACCCACCTTGCCCCTTGCGGTACCCGTAAAGACGCCCGCTATGGTGACGTTCCTGTTTCTCTTGTAAACAAGCGGGTCGAGTAGGCCCTTGTCCTTCGGGTAGACCGCCAGGTAGCGTCTTGACGAGGCGTGCATCGGCTCCGGATAGCCCCTGGAATCGACGGGCGCGTAAAGCGCCTCGATCTCGGACCCCTCCGGCAGCAGCTTGGTCTCGGCGATCACTCCACCCAGGATGAAGAGCTTATTCCGGTACATGTCCGGGTTTTGAATGAGCGACCCGAGGTCCGGGTTTCTCGTACCTTCCTCTATCAAGTCTTTTTGGACCGCGTAAGTACAGGAAACAAGAAGCAGAAGGAGCAATAACACAGCAAGCCGTTTCATAGTTGCCACCTCTTTCCCGGTCGTTTTCGATTATCCCGTAGGGACCTATTTAATTTTTATACGGAAGATGAAAAAATCAAGGTTGTTATGAAAGGTTGCGGCCGTCCCGGCGGTTTATGCGTGGAGGCCGGGTTCTCGGCTTATATTTGGTATCCGTCGTATCGAATAAACTATGTCTTTCGGATTGTTTCCTTCCGGGCATCTTCCCCATTCTACCATCGACCACTGCAAAATCAACGTGAATTCATCGTTTTTCGGGCCATGGGCCATAGTTGAACGAAAATGGCCGGGAAATGCACGCATCATGACCCTGAAAGTCCGAAGAGCGAACTGCCGCGTATATCGCTGGGGAAGTGGGAACTGTCGCTGGATAAAAAAGGGATGCGTAGGACCGCATCCCGTTTATGAACTATGGTGCCGACGGCGGGACTCGAACCCGCACGGGTCTCCCCGCCACCCCCTCAAGATGGTGTGTCTACCAAATTCCACCACATCGGCACGCGCATTTATTTCGCCTTGGCAGGCAGCTTTTCTTCTACCGGGACCGGCACGGTCGTCGTCCTCGACGACACGGTCCGGCCGCTTGTGTACATAAGGGCAAGCACGAGGCTCGTAAGCATAAATACGATAACGACAACCGTTGTGACCCTCGTCATGAAGCCCGATGTGCCCGAGCTGCCGAAAAGCGTCTGGCTCGCCCCGCTTCCGAATGCTGCGCCTATCTCGGACCCCCGTCCCGTCTGCAAAAGGACGATGAGGATAAGGGCAATGGCGGCCAGTATATGTATAATAGCTATTGCTGTAGTCATCTCTGTTTATCCGAAACGGTTCTTATTATACCGATAAAGCTCTCGGATTTCAAGGATGCACCCCCAATTAGCGCCCCGTCTATATCTTCCATTGCGAAAAGCTCGCCGACATTGTCGGGCGTGACGCTCCCCCCGTACAGGACCCTGGCCGCTTTCGCCGCGTCCCCGTAGTTTTGCGCGAGGAGCCCCCTTATAAAGGCATGGACCGCCTGGGCCTGAACGGGCGTAGCGTTCTTGCCCGTCCCTATCGCCCATACGGGCTCGTAGGCTATCGTCACGTCGTCCAGGCTCCCGACCCCGGAGAGGCCGGCCTTCACCTGCCTGCCGACCACGAACTCGGTGATGCCCTTCTCCTGCTCTGCCTCCGTCTCGCCCACGCACAATATCGCCTTCAGCCCGGCCGCCAGCGCCTTCTTCACCTTGGCGTTCACGGTCTCGTCCGTTTCGTGGAAGTATTTCCTCCGCTCGGAATGGCCGATGATGACGTACGTGCAGCCCGCGTCCTTGAGCATCGCGGGCGCTATCTCTCCCGTATAGGCGCCTTTATCTTCGTAAAAGACGTTCTGGGCCGCAAGGGAGACGCGGCTTCCCTTTATAACTTCATAGACTGCGGAAAGTGCCGTGAAAACAGGGGCGAGCACGATATCGCCCCCCGTCACGTTTGTCGTGCCTGCGACTATGGCGCCGGCCAGCGCGGCCGATTCCGCTATCGTGTTGTGCATCTTCCAGTTCCCTGCAAGCATCCATTGTCTCATCGCTTGCCTCCGCAGGTCTCCAGGGCCTCGACCGCCGGCATGGTCTTGCCTTCGAGCAGCTCGAGGAACGCGCCCCCGCCGGTCGATATGTACGATATCCTGTGCGCCTCTCCCGCCTTATGTATGGCCGTGTCCGTGTCTCCGCCCCCTACGATGCTAAGCGCGTGGGCGTTCGCCACGAAGTTTACGAGACCGTACGTGCCCCTGCTGAAGCTGTCGATCTCGAAGACCCCCATCGGGCCGTTCCAGACGATGGTCTTCGCGTCGTATAAGGCCTCGCCGAACAATGTGGTCGTGGCGGGGCCTATATCGAGGGCCATCCAGTCGGCAGGGATCTCCTGCACGGGCACATATTTAGTCTCCGCGTCCGCCGTTATTTTCTCCGCTATGACGCAGTCGATCGGCAGATAGAGCCTGACCTTTTTCTCCGCTGCGAGGGCCATGATCTTCTTTGCGGTATCAAGCATGTCCGTTTCGCAGAGAGATTTGCCTACCTCGTGGCCGAGTGCCTTCAGAAAAGTGAAGGCCATGCCGCCGCCGATGATGAGCTTGTCTACCTTTTCCGTCAGCCTTTCGAGCACGGCTATCTTGTCGGAGACCTTCGCCCCGCCGATGATGGCGACGAGCGGCCTGACGGGGTTATCCGTGGCCCGCTTGAGGTAGTCAAGCTCCGATTCCAGCAGCAGGCCCACTGCGCAGTCCGCCACGTAGTTGGTTATGCCCGCGTTCGAAGCGTGCCCCCGGTGGGCGACCGCGAACGCGTCGTCTACGTAGACGTCGCACAGCCGCGCCAGTTGCTCCGCGAAGCCTGCGTCGTTCTTCTCTTCTTCAGCGTGAAACCGCAGGTTCTCGAGGAGCAGGACGTCGCCGTCCTTCATGGCCGCCACCGCCTTTTCGGCCTCCGGGCCTATGCATTCGTCGGCAAAGGCGACGTTCTTGCCGAGCAGCTCCGACAGCCTGGCGGCCGCCGGCTTCAGGGAGAATTTCTCCGCCCTCTTGCCTTTAGGCCGCCCCAGGTGCGAGGCGAGGATCGCCTTCCCCCCGTTGCCCGTAACATAATTTATCGTGGGGAGGTGCGCCTTTATCCTCGTATCGTCCGTAATGTGCCCCTGGTCGTCCATGGGCACGTTGAAATCAACGCGAATGAATACTTTTTTTCCGCGAACAGCAAGGTCTCTCACTGATTTCATGGCTTCTCCCTGAAGTAACGCCAGTCCGAATCGACTACTTCATCACAAAGGTGAGAAGGTCGACCATGCGCGTCGAGAAGCCCCATTCGTTGTCGTACCACGAAAGGACCTTCACCATCCTGCCGCCCGTCACAAAGGTTTCAGGCAGGTCGACTATCGACGAGTGAGGGTTCCCGATGAAATCTGACGAAACCAACTCCTCGTCGGTCGCTGCCAGGATGCCTTTCATGGGGCCGGCCGCATACTTTCTGAAGGCGTTGTTGACCTCTTCCTTCGACGTCTCCTTGGCCAGTATCGCGACCAGGTCGACGAGGGAGACGGTAGGCGTCGGCACCCTGATGGAGAGGCCGTCCATGCGCCCTTTCATCTCCGGGATGACCTCGGCGATGGCCTTTGCTGCGCCCGTTGTCGTCGGTATCATGGAAAGCGCCGCTGCCCTTGCTCTCCTTAAGTCCTTGTGCGGCTGGTCGAGGATCACCTGGTCGTTCGTATACGAGTGGATGGTGGTCATCAGGCCGCGCTCCAGGCCGAACTCGTTATGCAGCACCTTCACGACCGGCGCCAGGCAGTTCGTGGTGCAGGAGCCCATGGAGATGATATGGTGCTTCTCTTTGTTGTAGACCTCTTCGTTGACGCCCAGCACAAAGGTGACGTCCGGGTTCTTCGCGGGGGCCGACACCAACACCTTTTTTGCGCCCGCGAGGCAGTGCTTCTCGCCGCCTATCCTGTCAGTGAATTTCCCCGTCGCCTCTAAGACTATGTCCACCTTCAGGTCTTTCCATGGCAGCTTTTCAGGGTCCCGCTCGGCGAGCACTTTGATAGTTTTGCCGTCTACCACTATCGATCCGTCCTTCGCAGTCACTTCACCGTTCATGGTCCCGTGGACCGAATCGTACTTCAGTAAGTGGGCAAGAGTCTTCGCGTCCGTAAGGTCATTGATCGCGACAAACTCAAGCTCCGGGTTCTTACAGCCTATCCTGTAAACCTGCCGTCCGATCCTTCCGAATCCGTTGATCCCCACACGTATGGCCATCAGTGCCTCCTAAAAATGTGGTTAAAGTAGTAGCGGAAGCTCTCCCGCCCCGTCAAACAGCTTCTTTGCGAAAAAACGCGGTCCAGCCTGCAAAAACGTACTGTATGCCCGATATGGCAGTCAAGAGGGCAGTTGTGTAAAAAAAGAACAAATCGAAGCTCCAGCCCGCAAAGGCCAGAATATATACAATTGTCAGCATCTGGAAGACGGTGGTCATCTTGCTTACGAGGCTCGGCGCGGGACCCACGGTCAGCCCCCTCTTCCATAATATAAGAAATCCGATTGAGATGACAAGGTCGCGCAGGAAGACGACGGCGAGCAGCCAGAACGGCAATAGCCCCTGAACGCAGAGCACGATATAGGACGAGGCGAGCATTACCTTGTCGGCCGCTGGGTCGAGGTAAGCGCCCAGGTTCGTCTTTGCGCCCATGCGCCTGGCGAAGAATCCGTCTAAAAGGTCGCTCAGGGCCTGCATTACGAAGAGGATGAGTGCAAGGAGGAACTGCTCGTAGGCGACCAGCAATATGAAAAAGGCGGTGACAAATAGGCGGAACAGAGATAGAAGGTTTGGAAGGTTCATTCTCTGTAAAGGTTTTTAAAGGTCGTATAAGCCGAAACGAAGGCAGTCTCGATCTCGCCCGTCGGCCCGTTCCGCTGCTTTCCTATTATTATCTCCGCAACACCCTTCCGCTCGGAGTTCCTGTTATAGACCTCGTCGCGATAGATAAAGATAATGACGTCCGCGTCCTGCTCGATTGCGCCCGACTCACGCAAATCCGCCAGGCGCGGCCGCTTGTCTTCTCTTTGCTCGACCATCCTGTTGAGCTGCGATATCGCCACTACCGGGATATTCAGCTCTTTTGCCAGTGCCTTGAGGGACCGCGATATCTCCGATATCTCCTGTTCCCTCCGGTCTAAGCTGCTGGTCCTGCCGCGCATGAGCTGGAGGTAGTCGATTACGAGCATCCCCAGGCCGTGCTCCTTTTTCAGGCGCCTTGCCCTTGCCCGCAGCTCCAGGATGCTTAAGGCCGGCGTATCGTCTATGTAAATGGGCGCCGTGTAGAGCCTTCCGGCAGCAGTCCCTATCTGGTGCCATTCCGTGTCTTTGATCGCGCCCGAGCGGAGCTTGGAGAACTCGACTTCCGCTTCCGAGCTTAAGAGCCTCATGACGAGCTGCTCTTTCGACATTTCCAGCGAAAAGACCCCAACCGGGAGCCCGCCTTCCGAAAGGCCCACGTGCTGGGCTATGTTGAGGCAAAAAGCGGTCTTCCCCATGCTGGGCCTGCCTGCGACTATGATAAGGTCGGAGGGCTGGAAGCCGCTCGTCATCTTGTCGAGGCTCGGTGAAGCCCGTAGGCACGCCCGTGACCGCCAGCTTCTTCTCGGAGAGCTTCTCGATCACCTTCATGTTATCCATCACCAGGTCCTTGATGGAATAGAACGAAGGCTTGTATTTCTTCTCAGCTATCTGGAATATGAGTTGTTCGGCCTCGTCGATGTAGCCGTCTACGTTTGCCTCGACTCCATAGCCCCTTTCGACAATCTCCGTCGCGGTATGCATGAGGTTACGCAAGAGCGCCTTCTCCCTCACCATCTTCGCGTACTGGACTATGTTGGCCGACGTGGGCATGGCGTCCACCATGCGGCTAAGGTTCGCCACGCCCCCCATTTTTTCGACGACGCCCCTGTCCCGGGCCAAGCTGGTCACGGTGACAAGGTCGATCGGCTCGTTCCTCTCGTAAAGATCGAGAATCACTTGGAAAATGGTCCTGTGGTCTTCCCTGTAGAAGTCGTCCACGTCGACGACGTCCACTATCTTGTTGAGGGCCTCCGAGTCGACCAGGATGCCGCCAAGAACCGACTGCTCCGCGTCGAGGTTCTGGGGCGGTATGCGGCCCTTGCTCTCAACAGCGATTTTGGCGACCCTTGCCATTTACTCTTCTTCGATTTCCAGCTTCACCTGGGCTATGACGCCTTTTTCGAGATGCGCCTCGACCGTATAGGCGCCCGTCATCTTTATAGGCTCGTTTATGGTGAGCATCCTGCGGTCCAGGTCGAAATCGAGCGCCTTCTTCATCGCCTCGGCAATCTCTTTGGCGGTCACGGAGCCGAAAAGCTTCCCCTCCACGCCCGTTTTCTTCTTGATAACGATGGGAGGCGCCTCTTCGAGCTGCTTCTTAACGTTCTCGGCAGTCTTGACGTCCTTTTCCCTCTTACCCATGATGACGCGCGCCTGGTCCTGGACCTTCTTCATGGCGCCGTGCGTCGCCGGTATGGCAAAACCTTTGGGCACAAGAAAATTCCGTCCGTAGCCGTCCCGTACCTCGCGCGTCTCGCCCTTCTTGCCTACCCCGTCTACGTCGTCGATCAGTATGACCTTCATCGCTTGCTACCTCCTATCGCGTCACGGTGGTAAAGGGCAGAAGCGCAATGTGCCGGGCTTTCTTGATTTCTTCCCGCAGCTTCCTCTGGTGGTTCGCGCAAGTCCCCGTCATCCTCCGCGGCATGATCTTGCCGCGCTCGGTAACGAAATGTTTAAGGAGCTTCGGGTCTTTATAATCTATCTTGATGCTCGCGTCCGTGCAAAACCGGCAGACACGCTTCCTCACGTAGACGCGCTTTTTTCCGGAATCCTGCATCCTCGGCATTTATTCCTCCATCCATAAAATTTTACTGGCCTTTACTCTCAAAACATCACGGGACTTGAGCCGCGTCCTGATCAGCTCACCCGAAACGAGCACACCGCCCCCCAGCGCATCGTCCACTTTGCCTGGAAAGACCTCGCCCGAGCCTATCACCTCCACGCTGAACGCGCCTTCGTCTACCCACAGCGGGAAAGTGACGACCCTTCGGCCCTTGGGGGTGTATGCCACTTCCGGTCTTTTTCTTATCTTCCCTGAGAGGAAGACTCTATTCACTATGCCTCGCCCTCCAGCTCATCGAAGACGACCGGGTCCGGTGGCTTTTCCAGGCCCTTGTCCTTCTCGTCGACGACGACGAAAAGGTGCCTGAGAATAAGGTCCATCGTCCGATAGAATTTGTCCAGTACCACCACGGTCGATTCATCCATGTTAAGGAGCAGGAAGAAATAGTGCCCCCTGTCCTTCTTCTTGATCGGATAGGCGAGCTTCCGCACGCCCCAGTCATCGACCTTGATTGTCTCCGCGCCCAGCTTCTCGATGTTTGCCTGCACCCTGCGGAGCAACTCGTCTTCGTCCTCTTTGGTACAGTCGGGCGCAACGATTAGGATATTTTCGTACCTTCTCACGCCTGTTCTCCTTTCACGTAATCTACTACCGCGCTCCTGGAGACCTTTACCCTGACCTTTTCGGCTATTTCGATGGTAATTGCCTCGTCGGTGATACCTGTTATTTTACCATACAAACCGCCCGAAGTGATAACCGTATCTCCCTTCTTCAGGTTCTGCATAAACTGCTTGTGCTGCTTCGCCCTTTTCTGCTGCGGCCTTATAAGGAGAAAATAGAAGACCGCGAACAGGAGGATAAGCGGGAGGAATGTAAGCATTCCACCGCCGGCCGCGCCGCCGCCCGCCTGACTACCCATCGCATGTGCTAGACCCATCATATATCTCACCTCCTTTCCATTCTGATACGAACGTGTTATAGAACTCCTCGAATTTTCCTTCCTTTATCGATTCCCTTATGCTTTTCATCAACCCGGTGTAGAAAAACAGGTTGTGGACCGTGTTCAGGTAATAGCTCGTAAGCTCCCGCGCCATAAAAAGGTGCCGCAGATAGGACCGAGAAAAACGGGAGCAGGTGTAACACCCGCAGGAATCGTCGATCGGGCCCGGGTCGGCCGCGTATTTTGCGTGCTTTATGTTGATCCTGCCCTTATGCGTGAAAAGGCTCCCGTTCCTTGCGTGGCGCGTGGGGATGACGCAGTCGAACATATCGACGCCTTTTTTAACCCCCTCGACTATATCTTCAGGGAAGCCTACGCCCATCAAATAGCGCGGCTTCTCAGGCGGCATCAGGCCGATAATCCCGTCTACCATCTCCCACATGACTTCTTTAGGCTCGCCCACGCTAAACCCCCCAAGGGCGTACCCGTCGAAGTCGATTTCCAGAAGGTCGGCCGCAGACTTCTGCCTCAAATCCGCATACATCCCACCCTGGACGATGCCGAAAAGCAGCGACGGCGTGCTCTTTGCGGCACGCGACCTCTGCGCCCACCTCGTCGTGCGGTCGACGGAGGCCGCCGTATAGGGATGGGTGGCCGGGTAGGCGACGCATTCGTCGAGGCACATGCAGACGTCGGCCCCTATGTTTTCCTGCACTTCCACGATCCTCTCCGGGCTGAGGAAGTGCTTCGAGCCGTCGATGTGCGACTGGAAGGTCACCCCCGCCTCCTCTATTTTGCGCAGGACCCCCAGGCTGAATACCTGGTACCCGCCGCTGTCCGTCAGGACGGCCCCGTCCCAGCCTGCGAACCGCTGGATGCCGCCCATCTCCTTTATAAGCACGTCCCCCGGCCGGAGGTACAGATGGTACGCGTTCGCAAGTATCATCCTGCTGCCCATCTCGGCCAGGTCACGCTGGAGCACCGCCTTTACCGTCCCTTGTGTCCCAACCGGCATGAAAACCGGCGTCTCTACCGGGCCGTGTTCCGTATTAAGGACGGCCAGCCGTGCCTGCCCGTCGGTTTTCAGAACAGTGAGCGCGCTCATGAAATAAACATCGCATCACCGTAGCTGTAAAACCGGTAGCCGCGCTCTACGGCCTCCCTGTATGCTCCTTCTATCGCCTCTTTGCCCGCAAATGCACAGACGAGCATAAGCGGCGTGGAGCGGGAGAGGTGAAAATTGGTTATCAGGGCATCGACTGCCCGGAAGCGGTAGCCCGGATAGATGAAAAGGTCCGTCACCCCTTCCGTCGCGCCTTTTGCCGGCCCGAACACAGTCTCTAAGGTCCTGACCGCGCTCGTCCCGACTGCTATAACCCTGCCGCCCGCCTTTTTCGTCCTTTCGACCGCCTCGATGACATCCGGTGAAAGGCAGTAGCGCTCGCTGTGCATCGCGTGATCCTCGACGTCGGCGCTTTTTATGAGGAAAAAAGTGCCCGTGCCTATGTGGAGCGTGATCCTGGCGATGCCTACCCCCATGGCTTCGATCTGCCCGAGCAGGGCCTCATCGAAATGGAGCCCCGCGGTCGGTGCTGCTATGGAGCCAACTTTACGCGCGTAGACCGTCTGGTACCGCGCTTCATCCCCGTTCCTGCCTGCGTCCTTCGCCCGTTTGATATAGCGGGGAAGGGGCATGCGGCCGAAAGCCCCCATAAGGTCTTCGGCACAGGTGCCGTTCGGGAACTCGACGGTCCATCCGGCTGCTGCCGGCTCGAGCTCGAGTTGGGTCTCGCCCACGCGCACTTTCTGCGGAGCGCGCTTCAAGCCGGAGACGAGGCAGCTCCATTTTTTCGCCTCGACCTTCCCCGTAAGAAGGATATCGACCGCCCCTCCTGTCTCCTTGGTCCCCGTAAGCCGCGCAGGCATGACCTTCGTCTCGTTCAGCACGATGAGGTCTCCTGCCCTGAGGCAGTCCGTGATCCCGGAAAACCGGCGGTGCCCGACCGTCCCGCTTTGCCTGTCGAGGACAAGGAGGCGAGATGCCGTGCGCTCTCCCGCCGGGTGCTGGGCGATCAACTCCGGCGGCAATGAATAATCAAATTCTTCGGTCCTCATATTACCTGAAAATAAGCTAATCTTATAACAGATCGCGTACTCATAAGCAATTTCGGCGGCCTGTTGGAAAAGGGCGCCGCCTGCCGTCCATTATGCCCGGCCGGGCTCGTCTCCTAAGGCCGGTTTCGGGCTATTGACTTGACCTGTCAATTCCTCTATTATGTTCTTATCAGCGGGCATAACTCAGTTGGTAGAGTGCAAGCTTCCCAAGCTTGATGTCGCGGGTTCGAGCCCCGTTGCCCGCTCCATTTTCCCTCAAACACGCCCCGCCTTTTCAAGCTCCTTCACCCTTTGGTCAAGAAGCGCGCACCTCTGCGTAAGCTCCTTGTTGATCTCTTTCATCTTGGATATGGCTATAGAATAATGCATTAGCACGGCTATTATAAAGGCAAAGACGATCGCCGAGACCGCAGTTATGTAATATAGCCCCGTTATCCGGCTCAGCACGCCTATCAGGCCCGGCCAGAGGCTCAAGACCGCGATTATGGAAGACGTGCACAGCCAGAGGATCGCGTATTCCTCCCTCAGGTAATTCTTCCTTATGAACTCGAAAGTGAGAGCAAAAGAAACAATACTGATTATCCCGATAAAAAGGCGGATGTGGAGCATCTTCTTAGGTCTCCTCAGACCTGCTTGAAAAGATCGATCAGCATCGCAAGGAGCACCTTTGCCATGTAATAAACGGAGCGGATAGGCGTGATCGACGATATCCCATGCTCCCTGTAATTCATTTCCACCGCGACCTCCGCCACCCCGAAATGCCTGAGGTGCGCCAGAAGCAGCGATTCCGGTTCGGGGTAATCCTGTGGGTACTCCCGGGCAAAGTATTCCATTACGGGCCTGCTCATCGCCCTGAAGCCGCTCGTCGCGTCCCTGCACTTTAGGCCCGAGCTCACCCGCAAAAAAAACGATATGACCGCGATGCCGAAGGACCTCATGAAAGGGACCCTATAGGTACTGCCAAGAAAACGCGAGCCGACCACTATATCGACCCCGTCTTCAAAGAGCCGCCCGGCGAGCTTCGGTATCTCGGACGGGGGGTGCTGCCCGTCCCCATCGACCTGGACGCAGGCGTCGAACCCCGCTGCGAGCGCGTATTTTATGCCCGCCTGCACAGCGCCGCCAATGCCTAAGTTTGTAGGCAGGTCGATGACGGTAGCGCCCGCGCGCTCCGCGTTGCCCGTCGTATCGTCGAGCGAGCAATCGTTTACTACGACCGGCTCGTAAGCGCTGCCCAGGTCCTTTATGCCCCAGACGACGGGCTGGATCGTCTTTTCCTCGTTATAAGCAGGCACAATCACGGCGATCCGTTTTTCCATGCAGTTACCGGGGCCGCCTTTGTCCTCTTACAGACCGGCGAAGACCCCTCAACCCTCCCTGGCGGCCGCCGCCTCTATAAGGGCGCACGCACCTGGCGCGGCAGCTAAGCCCGATGCTTCGTGCGCGCCGGGCGATCAATAACGAGATGCGCTTTGATTGCTCGCTACAACAAGACCAGGTGGTTATAATTGAGGTGCCGCGGGCATCCATTGGACGTTTCCGGTTGTGCCTTCCGGCAGGCCCGTGCGATCAAGACGATGGGTCGATATATTGCGCAATGCTGGGGGACTAGGATTCGAACCTAGATAGCAAGATCCAGAGTCTTGAGTCCTGCCGTTAGACGATCCCCCACCTGTAATGGTCAGATATTCGCTAATCGGCCTGCTCCTGCTTCACCTGCTTCTTGCCGGCCGCTCGCGCAGGTTTTTTCGTTTCAGCATTTTCCGCTTTCTCTTCTTTCGCCTTCTTCTCTTTCTTCGGCGCCTTCTTCTCTTCTTTCTTGCCCTTTTCCGCCTCGGCCTTCTCTTTCTTGGGCGCCTTGGCCTTCTCCTGCTTTTCCGTTTCCTTCTTCGGCGCAGCCTTCTTAGAGGCCTTCTTTGCCTCTTTCTTCTGATCCTTCTCTTCCTTCTTCCGGGTCAGCTCGATCAATGCCATAGGTGCCGCGTCCCCTTTTCTGGGACCCAGCTTGAGGACCCGTGTGTAGCCCCCGTTGACGCCATCATATCTCGCTCCGATGTCCGCAAAGAGCTTCTTTACCACTCCTTTGTCGCGCAGGATGGCGAAGGCGTGGCGCATTGCGTGCGTGCCGCCGCTTTTTGCCATGGTAATGAGCCTTTCGGCCACGCGCCGAAGCTCCAGCGCCTTCGGATTGGTCGTCTTGATGCTCTCGTGGTAGAAGAGGGAGGCGGCCAGATTACGAAACAGCGCCTTCCTGTGGCTCGAAGTCCTGCTTAGCTTCCTGCCTGATTTCAAATGCCTCATGGTGCACCCTCTATACTTGGTCTTTCCTTCTCTGCGCCATCCTGTCGAGGTCTTCTCTCGGCGGGAAGTTATCCAGCCTTATGCCGAGCTTCAGCCCCATGCACGCGAGTATCTCTTTTATCTCGTTAAGCGATTTACGCCCAAAATTCTTCGTCATCAGGATTTCCTGCTCGCTCTTTTGCACGAGCTCGCCGATGTACTTGATGTCGGCGTTCTTCAGGCAGTTGGCGCTCCTGACCGACAGCTCCAGCTCATCGACGTTCCTGTAAAGGTTGTCGTTGAATTCCTGCCTCTCCCCTTCCTTAAGCTCGCCGCCTTCCATGTCGAGGGGCTCCTCGAAATTGATGAAGATGCGCATCTGCTCCCGTATGATCTTGGCCGCAAAAGAGAGGGCATCCAGCGCGCTGATGCTCCCGTCAGTCGCGATCTCCATGGTCAGCTTGTCGTAATCCGTCCTGAAGCCGACGCGCGCCGGGGTTACGTTATAGCTCACCCTTTTGACCGGGGAGAATATCGAGTCGATGGGCGTCGTACCGATGGGCTCTTCTTCGTCGCGGTTCCTCTCGGCAGGCACGTACCCTCTGCCGATCTTCGCCTTCATCTCCATGTAAAGCTTCGCCTCGTCGCTCAACGTGGCGATATGATGCTCCGGGTTTATGACCTCCACGCCCCCCTCGGAAATGATATCCCCCGCCTTAACCACGCCTTCGCCTTTGGCGTCGATCTTCAGGGTCTTGATGCGGTCGTCATCTATGCGGAGCACGACTTTTTTCAGGTTGAGAATGACCTCGGTGACGTCTTCCTTCACGCCCCTGACCGTGGAGAACTCATGGTCTACGCCGTCGATCTTCACGGAGGTGATGGCAGCACCCATAATCGAGGAGAGGAGCACCCTTCTCAGCGAATTGCCTATTGTGATCCCATAGCCCCGCTCGAAAGGCTCCGCCGAAAACCGGACGTAATAAACGGAGCACGTCTCCCTCTCTATATCGATTTTCGTTGGCTTGATCAACTCCTGCCAATTTTTTTCGAACATGTACATGGCTCCTCCTTGAGGGGGAAAGAAACTAACGGGAATAGTACTCTACGATGAGCTGCTCTTTAATGGGCACAGAGATATCTTCCCTGGTCGGCAAAAGCCTTATCTTGCCCGTCATCGCTTCCTTATCCAGCTCGAGCCACGAGGGAAGGCCCCTTCGCACGACTGACTCCAGGGCGTTCTTTACCGAAGGCAGTTCTTTGTGCCTGACGTTGATCGCGTCGCCCTCGCGCACGAGATACGATGGGATGTTCACCGTCTTTCCGTTAACCGAGACGTGGGAGTGAGATACGACCTGGCGGGCCTCTTTCCTGGAAACTGCGAAGCCGAGGCGGTACACCATGTTATCCAGCCGTCTTTCGAGAAAAACGAGCAGGTTTGTGCCGGTTACGCCTTTCGTTTTCTCCGCCATGACGAAAAACCGCTTGAACTGGTTTTCCGTGAGGCCGTACAGCCTCTTCACCTTCTGTTTCTCGCGGAGGCGGATGCCGTATTCCGTCATCTTAGTCCTTGTCTCGACGTGCACTCCGGGCGGATAGTTCCTCTTCTCCACCTCGCACTTCTCGGTGTAGCATTTCTCCCCTTTCTCGAAGAGCTTCATGCCCTCTCTCCGGCAAATCTTGCACACAGGTCCCGTATATCTCGACAATTTCTCCTCCTAGACTCTTCTTCTTTTTGGCGGCCTGCACCCGTTATGGGGTATAGGAGTAACATCTTTTATGAGATGGATTTTCAGGCCGGCGCTCTGGATCGCGCGCAACGCGGCCTCCCGGCCGGCGCCCGGTCCCTTTATATAGACGTCGACTGTCCTCATGCCTTGCTCTATCGCCTTTTTTGCAGCGTTCTCGGCGGCAAGCTGCGCAGCGAAGGGGGTGCTCTTCCGCGAGCCTTTGAAACCGGCAATACCGCCGCTCGACCACGAAACTACGTTCCCCTGCGGGTCCGCAATGGTGATGATAGTGTTGTTAAAGCTCGACTGTATATGCACTTCCCCTACGGGGATGTTCCTCTTAACCTTCTTTTTGCCGGTCTTTCGCACCTTCGCCATTTCGCCCCCTTACTTCTTTCTCTTCATCGAGGTCTTGCGCGGTCCTTTCCTGGTCCTCGAGTTCGTTCGCGTCCTCTGGCCATGGACCGGCAGCCCCTTTCTGTGCCGCAGGCCGCGGTAACAGCCGATGTCCATCAACCTTTTTATATTGATGCCGATCTCTTTGCGGAGGTCGCCCTCGATCTTGTGGTCCCGTTCTATTATGTCCCTGATCTTGGCTACCTCTTCCTCGGTCAGCATGTTCGTCCGCTTATCCGGGTCGATGCCTGCCTGCGAGAGTATCTGGTTCGAGAGAGGCCTGCCTATGCCGTAGAGGTAGGTAAGGGCAATCTCTATCCGTTTCTCTCTCGGGATGTCAACACCAGCAATTCGCGCCACCACAAACCTCCTTAACCCTGTCTCTGCTTATGCTTGGGGTTTTCGCAAATAACCCTTATAATCCCTTTTCTCTTGATTATCTTGCATTTGTCGCAACGCTTCTGCACCGAAGGTCTTACCTTCATAACAAACCCCCTACTTCGCCCTGTAAATTATCCTGCCTCTCGTCAAATCGTACGGCGAGAGCTCGACCAATTATTGGGGCTTGCGTCGCCCCCTCCGGCGGCCAAGCCGCCGGAGCCTCCCCCTCAACAAAAGGAAGAGGCATTGTTACTTCGCCCTGTAAATTATCCTGCCTCTCGTCAAATCGTACGGCGAGAGCTCGACGATAACCTTATCGCCAGGTAAAATCTTTATATAATTCATACGCATCTTTCCGGAAACATGGGCCAATACCCTGTGGCCGTTAGGCAGCGCCACCCTGAACATCGCGTTAGGCAGAGGCTCCACCACCGTGCCTTCTACTTCTATCCCTTCACCTTTTGGCATAGGCCCTCATATAGCGCTCAATATCTCCGCCCCCTTCTCCGTGAGGGCGACAGTGTGCTCGAAATGTGCCGAAAGTCTTCCGTCCCTGGTAGCGGCAGTCCATCCATTCTCCCTGATTACTATATCGCTCGTACCTTCGTTTATCATGGGCTCGATAGCGAGCACCATGCCCTTTTTCAGCCGCACGCCCGTCCCCCTCGTGCCGAAGTTGGGTATCTGCGGCTCTTCGTGCAGGTGCCTGCCGATGCCGTGGCCGACAAACTCCCGCACTACGGAAAAACCCTCGGACTCCACGTAGGACTGGACGGCATTGGAAACGTCGTGGAGCCTGCCTCCTTCCCGGACTTCGTCTATACCTTTGTAAAGCGACGCCTCGGTAACCGAAAGCAGCTTGCGCGCCGCCTCCGATATCTCGCCCACCGGGCAGGTCAACGCAGCGTCGCCATAATAACCTTCGTAAATAGCCCCGAAATCGAGGCTGACTATGTCCCCTTCTTTGAGGACGCGCTTTTCCGACGGCATCCCGTGGACGATTTCATCATTCACGGAGACGCACAGGCAGTACGGGAACCCATTGTAACCTTTGAAGGCCGCCTTTATGCCGTTGCGTTTGGCCAGCATCCCCTCGCACGCCGCTTCCAGGTCCGACGTCCGCACGCCCTCACCAACGTGTTCTTTCAGCTCCAGCAGCACCTCCATCGCGTACCGGCTGGCAGTCCGCATCCTGCCTATCTCTTGTGCGCTCTTGAGGGTGATCATCCGTCAAGCCCGCACGCAGCGATTGTGCCTCCCATGCTACCTTCTCCCCTTTATCCTCGCCGACTTCTTCACAAGACCGTCGTAATGGCGCAGTATAAGATGCGACTCGATCTGCTGAATCGTGTCGAGACCGACGCCGACCACAATGAGGAGGGCGGTCCCACCGAAATAGAAGGGGGCGTTGAACTTCTGGACCAGGATCGTCGGCAGCACGCAGACGAACGATATGTAGACGGCGCCCGAAAAGGTAATCCTCGAAAGGATGCGCTCGATGTACTCGGAGGTCTTCTTGCCGGGCCGTATGCCCGGTATATATCCGCCGTACTTCTTCATGTTATCGGCTACGTTGTCCGGATTGAAAACGATGGCCGTATAGAAAAAGCAGAAGAAGATGATAAAGCCGACATAAAGCACCTCGTACCCCACACCGCCGGGGGTAAGGAGCGCTGCAAACCTCTTCATGTAGGGGTGCTGGATGAAATTTGCGATCGTCGCCGGAAACATGATAATGGATGACGCGAATATCGGCGGGATGACGCCTGCCTGGTTAATCTTCAGGGGCAGGTGCGTCGATTGGCCCCCGTACATCTTCCTCCCCACTACGCGCTTCGCGTACTGGACCGGTATCCTTCTCTGGGCCGTCTCCATGTAGATAATGAAGGCCACGACGACGAACATCATGACCATGAGTAGGATGACGACGAACCAGTTCATCTCACCCGTGTTCACGAGGCTGCCGGTGCTGGCCAGGGCGTTGGGCATTCTCGCCACGATGCCGGAGAATATGATGAGGGAAATGCCGTTGCCTATGCCTTTCTCCGTGATCTGCTCGCCGAGCCACATCAGAAAGGACGTGCCGGCGCAAAGGGTAAGCATGGTCATGAGCCTGAAGGACCAGCCTGCGTTATAGACGACGAGCTCCCCGCCCGCGCCGCGCATCTGCTCAAGCCCAACGGCGATGCCGAACCCCTGGATGAGGCTTATTACGACCGTCCCGTACCGGGTGTACTGGGTGATTTTCCGCCTGCCCGCCTCCCCTTCCTTTGACAACTTCTCGAGGGTAGGCACGACGACCGTAAGGAGCTGCAATATGATCGATGCGCTGATGTACGGCATGATGCCGAGGGCGAAGACGGACAGCTTTTCGAGGCCGCCCCCCGCGAACATGTCGAAGAAGCCCAAGAGCGTGCCCCTTGCCCGCTCGAATATGCTCGCCAGAACCGTGCCGTCTACACCCGGCGTCGGAATGTGGACCCCTATGCGGTAAACTGCGAGAAGCGCGAGGGTCATCAGTATCCTGCGCTTCAGTTCCGGGATCCTTCCGATGTTCTGGAAACCACTCATTATTGGATTACCTCCACTTCGCCACCCTGGGCCTTTATCTTATCTATGGCCTTCTGCGACGCTTTGTGGACCTTTATTTTGACGGCGAAATCGATATCGCCGTTGGAAAGCAGCTTGACCCCGTCCAGCACCTTGTCGATCAGCCCGGTTTCGAGAAGCTCCTTTAGGCCAACTTCCGCTGTCCCTTTCAGGGCCTGCAGGTCGCCGACTTTCACGATGGCGTACTCCTTCCTGAACGGGTTCTTGAAGCCGCGCTTCGGTATCCGGCGGGACAGAGGCATCTGGCCGCCCTCGAAGCCTTTTCCCTTCGAGGCACCTGCACGCGCCTTCTGGCCCTTGTTGCCCATGGTAGCCGTTTTGCCGTGGCCGGAACCGGGGCCCCTTCCGATCCGCTTTCTAGCCTTTTTTGAGCCGGGGCGGCTCTTCAAGTCTTCCAGTTTCATTTATCTTACGTCCTCCAGCACGGATACCAGGTGGATCACCTTCTTGACCATGCCCCGTATCTCGGGCGAGTTCTTGACGACCCGCTCTTCATAGAGCCTTTTGAAGCCCAGGCTTTTCACCGTGCTTCTCTGGTCCTCCGTGCACGATATCGTGCTCTTCACCCATTTTATCTTGAGGTGTGCCACGTGTTATGCCTCCTCCGGCTTCGATGTCTGCCTGGGGACGACCAGACGCGGCTTCAGCGTGGCCAGCCCCTGCATCGTAGCCTTCACCACGTTATGCGGATTACGCGAGCCGTAACACTTCGTGTATATATTGCGGATGCCGGCCACCTCGACGACGGCCCGCACTGCGCCGCCGGCGATAACGCCGGTACCTTCGGAGGCCGGTTTGATGAAGACGTGGCTCGACCCGTATATGCCCGTTATCTCGTAAGGCACCGTGCCCCGGTTGATGGGCACTTCGATGATGCCTTTCTTGGCACGCTCGACGGCCTTCCTGATGGCGTCGGGGACCTCGTTCGCCTTCCCGAGGCCGAACCCTACGTGGCCGTTCCCGTCTCCCACCACCACGATGGCGCTGAAGCTGAACCTTCTGCCGCCCTTCACGACCTTCGCTACGCGGTTTATGTTAACCACTCTGTCCTGCAGCTCGAGCTCTGCCGGGTCAATCCGCTTCTTTTCGATCAAGCCGAATCCTCCTTAAAAGATTAGTCCGCCCTCGCGAGCGCCGTCCGCAAGTGCCTTGACCCTGCCGTGATACTTGAAGCCGCTACGATCGAAAAGAATCTCTTTCACGCCGAGGGCCAGCGCCTTCTTCGCCATCGCCTCACCCACCGCCTTGGCGCTCGCGGTGTTGCCGCCGTGCTTGATTCCGCCTTTCACTTCGGCGGTCAGCGTGGAGACGCCCGTGATCACCTTGCCCGTCCCGTCGTCCACGAGCTGCGCGTACATGTGCCGCAGGCTCTTGAAGACGCAGAGTCTCGGCCGGGCGGCAGTCCCGGAGATCTTCTTCCGGACCCTCTTCTTCCTCTTCAGCCTTCCCTCTATTTTATCTTTTCTTTCCATCGCTAACGCCCCTTATTTGCCTGTCTTACCCGCCTTCTTGCGCAGCACCTCGCCCGCATATTTGACGCCCTTGCCCTTATAAGGGTCGGGCTTCCTCAAATCCCTTATCTTCGCGGCCGTCTGGCCGACCAGCTCCTTGTCTATCCCCTTGATGGTGACTAGGGTCTGTTTCTCCACTTCCGCAGATATGCCTTTCGGCAGCGGGAAATCTATCGGGTGCGAATAGCCGAGATAGAGGGCAAGGCTGGTGCCTTTCAGCTCCGACCGGTAGCCGATGCCGACGATCTCCAGCTTCTTTTCGTAGCCCTTCGACACACCCTCGACCATGTTGGCCACGAGGGTTCGCATGAGGCCGTGGTAGCTCCTCGACCGCTTGTCGTCGGCCAGCCTCTTCACGTTGACCACAGCAGCCCCGATGTCCATCTCGATACCTTCGAGGAGCGGCCTTTCGAGCGCCCCTTTCTGGCCTTTTACCGATACCAGCCCATCCTTGATATCAACGTTGACTCCGGAGGGCAGGGGTATGGGTTTTTTTCCTATCCTTGACATCTAACACCTCACCAGATCCGAAAGAGCAGTTCCCCTCCCAGGCGCTTGTCGATGGCCTGCTTATCGGTCATAAGCCCCCTGGATGTTGAGACGACCGCCGTTCCGAGCTTGCCTTTCTCTCGTCCTATGTCCAGGGCCTTCACGTAGACCCGCCTGCCGGGCTTGCTGATTCTGCGCAGCCCTGAGATCACGCTTTTCGAGCGTTCGTCGTAGCCGATGTAAACCTTTATGAACTTCTTCCGCGCCTCATCTACGAAAACCTTGTAGTTCCTGAGGTAGCCTTCTTCCTTGAGGAGCCTGGCGATGGAGAACTTCGCCGTCGAATAAGGCATATCGGTCCATTCATGGCGCACCATGACTGCGTTCCTTATTCTTGTCAGCATGTCGGCTATCGGATCTGTAGTTATCATTTATCCTCCTACCAGGCTCGATTTGATAACCCCGGGCAGCTCGCCTCTCAGGGCAAGCGACCGGAAGCAGATCCTGCACATCTCGAACTTGCCGATGTAGCCGCGCGGTCTCCCGCAGATAGTACACCTGTTTCTGGATCTCACCCCAAATTTCGGGGCCCGGTTCGCCTTCTCGATCATGCCCTTTCGCGCCATCACTCCTCCTAGCTTCTGAAAGGCATGCCCATGAGCTTCAAAAGCTCAAATGCCTCTTCGTCGTTGATTGCCGTAGTTGCGATCGTGATATTCATGCCTCTCACCCGGTCGACCTTGTCGTACTCGATCTCGGGGAAGATGATCTGTTCCTTTAAGCCTAGAGTGTAGTTCCCCCTGCCGTCGAACGACTTCGCGGAGACGCCCTTGAAGTCCCTGACCCTCGGCAGAACGATGGTCACGAGCTTCTGGTAGAACTCGTACATCCGCTCGCGCCGCAGAGTGACCATACAGCCGATGGGCATACCCTTGCGGAGCTTGAAGGAAGCTATCGACTTGCTCGCCTTCGTGATAACGGGCTTCTGCCCCGCGATCAGGGCCATGTCGCCGGAGGCGGCATCGAGGGCCTTGATATTCTGGATGGCCTCCCCAAGACCCATGTTGAGCACGACCTTGGTCAGTCTGGGCGCCTGCATCACGTTCTTGTACTTAAACTTACGTATTAATGCAGGCCGTATCTCTTTTTCATACTGCTCCATATACGCCGTTTTCACTACCCCTCCTACTTGTCGAAGACCTCGTTGCACTTCTTGCAGTATCGAGACTTCTTGCCGTCTTCGAGGACGCGCGTCCCCGCCCTGACGGGCTTGGAGCATTTGTCGCAATACATCATGACGTTCGAAACGTGGATGGCGCTCTCCCGCTCCATGATGCCGCCCTTGGTCTTCTGGCTGGGCCGCACGTGGCGCTTGATCATGTTCACCTTTTCCACTATGATCCGGTCTGTCTTTCGGTTTATGCGGAGAACTTTGCCGGTCTTACCCTTGTCTTTCCCCGCCATCACCATGACCGTGTCATTCTTTTTGACGTGATATGCCTTTTCCATGCTACCTCACACTACCTCGGGGGCAAGAGAGACGATCTTCATGAAGCGCCTCGCCCGCAGACTCTCTCGCTACGGGCCCGAAAATCCTGGTCCCTACCGGCTCGTTGTACTGGTTTATGATAACGGCCGAATTGTCGTCGAAACGGACATACGAGCCGTCGATCCTTCTTATCTCTTTTTTGGTGCGGACGATGACTGCCTTGACGACTTCGCCTTTCTTCACCTTGCTGTTCGGCAACACCTCTTTCACCGAGCAGACAATGATGTCGCCAACGGTGCCGTACCGCTTCCTGGAGCCACCCAGGATGCGTATGCAGCCTAGCTTCTTGGCTCCCGAGTTGTCTGCGACTTCGAGCTTCGTCCTCACCTGTATCATGGTTAAGCCACCTCGTTCGCCTCGGGCGCCGGCGATTCCTTAGCGATGATCTCTTTGACCACCCACCGCTTGTCCTTACTGAGCGGTCTTGTCTCCACGATCAGCACCTTATCGCCGATCTTAGCCTTGTTCTCTTCGTCATGGGCCTTGCACGTCGTCTTCGAGCGGAGGTACTTGTGGTACGCCGGATGCTTAAGGACGCGCTCCACCTCGACGACGACCGTCTTGTCCATCTTGTCCTTGACGACTATGCCTATCAGCTTTTTCTTTCTCGCGTCCTTTTTCTCTTCCATCGCTTATACCTGCCTGCCTTGGGCCTTTTCGTGGAGCACGGCCATTATCCGCGCAAGGTCCTTTCTTGCGATCTTCATGCGCGCCGTGTTTTCGAGCTGCCCGGTCGAATGGCGGAACCTGAGGTTAAATACCTCTTCCTTCAGTTCTTTATGCCTCTTCGCGAGCTCTTCCGGGGTCAGGTCTCTAAACTCTTTGGCTTTCATTCTACCCGGCTCCTCATGGCAAATTTCGTCTGTATCGGAAGTTTCTGGGCGGCTATGCGCAGGGCTTCGCGGGCTTTTTCCTCGGTCACGCCCATGATCTCGTATAAGACCTTGCCGGGCTTAACGACCGCTACCCAGCCCTCGACCGGGCCCTTGCCTTTGCCCATTCTCGTCTCTGCCGGCTTCTTCGTGATCGGCTTATCCGGGAAGACGCGGATCCAGAGCTTCCCCGTCCTCTTGACGTACCTGGAAAGCGTCACGCGGGCCGCTTCTATCTGGCGGGCTGTGACCCATCCACATTCGGTAGCCTGCAGGCCGTAATCGCCGAAGCTCACTTCCGCGCCCCTAGACGAGACGCCTCTCATCCTGCCTTTCTGCTGTTTTCTGTATTTGACCCTCTTAGGTGCAAGCATTTACCTTGTCTCCTGATAAACTTCACCTTTGAAGAGCCAGACCTTTACGCCGATCACGCCGTACTTCGTCGAAGCGGTCGCAACCCCGTAATCGATGTCCGCCCTTATCGTCTGGAGGGGGACCCTGCCCTCTCTGTACCACTCGGTCCTCGCCATCTCTGCGCCGGCGAGCCTGCCGGAGCACATTATCTTGATGCCCTTCGCCCCGAACTTCATGGCCTGGGAGACGTTCCTCTTCATGGCCCTCCTGAAGGAGACGCGCCGCTCCAACTGCAGGGCGACGTTTTCGGAAACGAGCTGGGCGTCGACTTCCGGCCGCTTCACTTCCGTGATATTGAGCAATATCTCTTTATCCGTAAGTTTCTGAAGCTCTCTTTTCAGACTCTCGACCTCTGCGCCTTTCCTGCCTATGACGATGCCGGGGCGCGAAGTCCAGATATTCATCTTCGCCCTCTTATCTTTATTGGCGGCCCTCTCTATCTCCATCTTGGAGATGCCCGCCTGATAGAGCCTCGCCTTGAGGAACTTCTTCATGCGGAGATCCTCGTGGAGGAAGAGCGCGTAATTCTTGGACGCGAACCACTTGGAATCCCAAGTCCTGATCGTCCCAAGCCTGAAACCTATTGGATGTGTCTTCTGACCCAATTTAACCCCCGCTTGTTATGTTTCGTCCAAGACTAACGTAACGTGACTCATTCTTTTGCGTATCGGGGTGGCACGCCCCATTGCCCTCGGGAGGAACCTCTTCATGGTAGGCCCCTCGTTCACTACGATATTCTTTACGTAGAGCGTGTCCACGTCCACGTATTTTTGCTGTCGCGCGTTTCCGATGGCGGAATCGAGCAGTTTCTTGAGGATATAGGCCCCTTTTCTCGGCGTAAACTGGAGTATGCCGAGGGCGGTGTTGACGTTCTTCTTCTTAATGAGATCGCCGACGATCCGCACCTTTACGGCTGAGATCCTCATCATATTCGCTTTCGCCACGATTTCCATTTCCCACTCCTGAACAATTATTGGGGCTAGCGTCGCCCCCTCCACCGGCAAAGCCGTCGGAGCCTCCCCCTCATAAAAAGGAAGAGGCATTAAAGAAAACCACTTCCATCGGGGCTAGCGTCGCCCCCTCCACAGACCAAAGTCCGCGGAGCTTTCTCCTGTTACTCCTTCCTCTTCACTACCTTTGCTTTCCTGTCTCCCGAGTGGCTGTGGAAGATCCGGGTGGGCGCGAACTCGCCCAGCTTGTGACCTACCATCTCCTCACTCACGAAAACGGGGATAAACTTCTTGCCGTTATGGACTGCGAAGGTCAGGCCGACAAAATCGGGGGTAATGGTAGAGCGCCTCGACCACGTCTTAATGACTTTCGATTCCCTCGAGCCCTTTGCATAATCCACCTTCAGCATGAGATCGTCGTCGACGAACGCCCCTTTCTTCAGCGACCTAGGCACGGAAACCTCCTAACCCCTCTTCTTCACGATAAACTTATCGGTCCTCTTGTTCTTCCTCGTCTTGAGGCCCTTGGAAAGCTGTCCCCACGGCGAGCAGGGATGCCTGCCGCCCTTGGTCCTTCCCTCGCCGCCGCCAAGCGGATGGTCGACCGGGTTCATGGCGGTGCCGCGCACCGTCGGGCGCACGCCGCGCCAGCGCGACCTGCCCGCCTTTCCCCAGTCCACGTTCTCGTGGTCGATGTTGCCGACCTGCCCGATCGTGGCAGTGCAGGTGAGGTGTATCAGCTTGACCTCTCCCGAAGGGAGCCTCAAGTGGCCATAGTCGCCCTCTTTGGCGACGACCTGCGCATAGCTGCCGGCGCTTCTGGCCATCTGGCCGCCCTTGCCGGGCTTCATCTCTACGTTATGGACAAACGTGCCGAGCGGGATGAGCTTCAGGGGCAGCGTATTGCCCTCTTTGATTTCCGTGTCGCTCTTCTTGCTCGCCACCAACGTATGGCCCGCACGAACGCCCGCCGGCGCGAGTATATACCTTTTCTCGCCGTCAGCGTAAGCGATGAGGGCGATATTGGCCGAGCGGTTCGGGTCATACTCGATGCCCACGACTTTACCGGGGACTTCAAGCTTGTCTCTCCGGAAATCGATGATCCGGTATTTCTGCTTGTGGCCGCCGCCGATATGCCTCGTGGTGATCCTTCCCTTGTTGTTCCTGCCGCCCGTCTTCCGTACCGGGGCGAGCAGCGACTTCTCGGGCTTCTTCTTCGTGATCTCCTCGAAGGTTGAAACACTCATGAACCTTCTGCCGGCCGAGGTCGGCTTATATTCCCTTACTCCCATCACGCACCTTCAAAGAAAGAGATTTTGTCTTTCGGGCCTACCTTGACTACGGCCTTTCTCCAGTCCGGCCGCTTACCCGTATGTTTTCCCAGCCGCCTCTTCTTGCCTTCTATGTTCATGACTCGCACGGAGACGACCGTAACCTTGAAAAGCTGCTCGACCGCCTTGGCGATCTCGATCTTGTTTGCAGTCCTTGCCACCTCGAAGACATACTGGTTGCTCGCGTCTTTCATGAGGGAGCTTTTTTCCGTCACTATGGGCCTTAGTATCGCGTCATACTGGTTCATGATGACAATGCCTCTTCTATTCTTGCGAGGGCGTCGACGGTCACGACGAACTGCTCGTGCCTGATGACGTCGTATACGTTGAGCCCTTCAACCCTGAGCACCTTCGTGTACGGGATGTTCCGGGCAGATTTCTCGAGCACCTCGTCCTTCCCGTGGACGACGACGAGGGGCTTTGAGAGACTCAAGGTCTTCATAACGCCCGCGAAATTCTTCGTGCTGATCGTCCCGAGGTCGAGCTTGTCGATAACTTTCACCGCAGCGTCTGCGTACCGGCTGGACAACGCCGAGCGAAGCGCCGCCTTTCTCGCCTTTTTGGGGATTGAGACATGGTATTCCTTCGGCTTCGGGCCGAAGACTGTGCCGCCGCCCACCCATACAGGCGACGTCGAGCTGCCTGCCCTTGCCCGGCCGGTCCCCTTCTGGCGCCACGGTTTCTTTCCGCCGCCGCGAACCTGTCCGCGCGTCTTCGTCGAGGCCGTGCCCCGCCGTCTGTTAGCGAGCTGCATCACCACAACGTCGTGCATGAGGTAAGGCTTAATGTCGGCAGTCCAGACGGAGTCGCTCAATTCGACTTCCCCTACTTTCTGGCCCTGAATATTCAAGACGTCCGCTTTCGCCATAAGACACCCCTAAGACTTGATCTCCACATCGACGCCTGCCGACAACTCAAGTTTCATCAGGGCGTCCACCGTCTGCTGCGTAGGCTCGACAATATCAATAAGCCTCTTGTGCGTCCGTATCTCGAACTGCTCACGCGACTTTTTATCTATATGAGGCGAGCGCAACACACAAAATTTTTGGATATTCGTAGGCAGGGGAACCGGACCTACAACCTGCGCCCCGGTTTTCTTGGCCGCGTCCACGATCTCTTTAACCGACTGATCGAGTAATCGATGATCGAATGCCTTCAGGCATATCCGGATTCTCTGCCTCATATTTTTCCTCTTCTATGGCTCTAGTATTACTCTAATATCTCCGTCACTACTCCGGCGCCTACGGTCTTGCCGCCTTCCCTGATGGCGAAGCGCAGCTCTTTCTCAAGGGCGATCTGGGTCACGAGATCTACGGTAATGGTGACGTTGTCGCCGGGCATGATCATCTCAACGCCTTCGGGGAGATGGACTATGCCCGTCACGTCGGTGGTGCGCAGGTAGAACTGGGGACGGTAGCCCGTGAAGAAGGGGGTATGGCGGCCTCCCTCTTCCTTGCTCAGCACGTAGACCTCGGCCTTGAACTTCGTATGGGGGGTTATCGAGCCCGGCTTAGCCAGGACCTGACCCCTTTCGACCTCGTCCTTCTTGGTGCCGCGGAGAAGGACGCCTATGTTGTCGCCCGCCTGTCCCTGATCTAAGATCTTGCGGAACATCTCTACGGATGTGGCAACTGTCTTCTGGGTGGGGGTGAAGCCTATGATCTCCACCTCTTCACCGGGCTTTACGACTCCACGCTCCACGCGGCCCGTTACGACGGTGCCACGGCCCGAGATGGAGAAGACGTCCTCTATAGGCATGAGGAAGGGCTTGTCCGTGTCGCGGACCGGCTCGGGGATATAGGAGTCGCAGGCATCGAGGAGCTCGAAGATGCTCTTGCAGTGGGGGCAGTCGGGCTTGCCGTCTCCGCACTCTAAGGCTTTAAGAGCAGAGCCCTTTATGATCGGTATCTTGTCTCCGGGGAACTCGTAAGCGGTGAGAAGCTCGCGCAGCTCCAGCTCGACAAGCTCTATAAGCTCGGGGTCGTCTACCATGTCGACTTTGTTCAGGTAGACAACGACGTAGGGGACGCCGACCTGGCGGGCAAGGAGGATATGCTCCCTTGTCTGCGGCATGGGGCCGTCGTTTGCGCCCACGACAAGGATGGCGCCGTCCATCTGGGCCGCCCCTGTGATCATGTTCTTTATATAGTCAGCATGGCCCGGACAGTCCACGTGTGCGTAGTGGCGCTTATCCGTCTCGTATTCTACGTGGGCGGTTGCGATCGTTATGCCCCTTTCCTTCTCCTCGGGGGCCTTATCTATCTGATCGAACGGTATCCATTCCGCAAATCCCTTGTTGGCAAGACAGCGGGTGATGGCGGATGTCAGGGTTGTCTTCCCGTGGTCGATGTGGCCTATGGTGCCTACATTGACATGGGGTTTTTTGCGCTCGAACTTTTTCTTAGCCATAGAGAGCCTCCGTAACTGTTTTTTCTCTATTCTTCATAAGGTCTTCGACGATGGACGGAGGGGTGGGCGCGTAGTGGGCGAACTCCATGGTGTAGTATCCCCTGCCCTGGGTGATCGAGCGAAGCCGGGTCGTGTACCCGAACATCTCGCCGAGAGGCAGGTGCGCCTGTACGTACTTCACCTCGTTCCTTTCGTCGATATCAACGATCCTCCCCCTGCGCGCACTGATGTCGCCGACCATGGCGCCCAGGTACTCGGGGGGAGCGGAGAGATCGACCCTCATAATCGGCTCCAGAATAATGGGGTTGGCCTTTCTCACCGCCTCTTTTACCGCAATCGACGCTGCGAGCTTGAATGCAAGCTCCGACGAATCGACTTCATGGTAGGAGCCGTCGGTCAGCTCCACCTTTATGTTTATCAAAGGATGCCCGAGGACTACGCCCTGCTCCAGGGCCTCCCTCACACCTTTTTCTATGGCCCCCATGTACTCCCTGGGTATGACGCCGCCGACCGTCTTGTTCTCGAACTCAAGGTCCTTGCCTTCTACGGGCGATACCTCGAGGACTACGTGGCCGTACTGCCCCTTGCCGCCGGACTGCTTGATGTATTTGCCGACTGCGGATGCGCGCCGTGTGACCGTCTCCCTGTAGGCTACCTGCGGGGCGGAGAACGACATGTTCAGGTTGTGCTCGCGCTTCGCCCTGTCCATGATGATATCAAGGTGCAGCTCGCCCATGCCGGAGAGCACAACCTCGCCAGTTTCCTCGTCCATCTTGACCTTGAGGGACGGGTCTTCGAGCGTATACTGGTTGAAGACGAACCACATCTTCTTCAGGTCGTCTTTCTTTTTGGTTGTCACTGCAATGGAAACTACCGGGGTAGGGACTTCGATGGTCTCGAAAAGGACAGGGTGGTCGGTGTCGGCAAGCGTGTTGCCCGTCGAGACATTCTTGAGGCCCGATACCGCGCATATGTCGCCGGCTTCCACCGTCTTGATCTCCTCGCGTTTGTTCGCGTGGAGCCTGAGTATCCTGCCAATCCTTTCCGTCTTCTGCCTGGTGCTGTTCAAGACGGTCTGGCCCTGCTTGAGCCGGCCGGAATAGACCCTCATATAACTCAAACGGCCCACGAAGGGGTCGTTCATGATCTTAAAAACAAGACCGCTGAACGGCTCATCGACCGAGCCCGTAACGGCCGTTTCTTCGCCGTCTTCGTTCCAGCAGGCATACGGGGAGACATCGACGGGGGAGGGCAGGTAATCGACTATCGCGTCGAGGAGCGGCTGCACGCCCTTATTCTTGAAAGCGGTGCCGCAAAGGACGGGCAGGATGCTGCCTTCGAGCGTGCCCTTCCTGACGACCCGCTTCACGTCGTCCGCGCTTATCTCTTTGCCGTGGACGAAGCAGTCCATCAGCTCGTCGTCGATCTCGGATAAGGACTCCAGCATCGCCTCGCGCGCCGCATGATACCGCCTCTTCATTGCAGAAGGTACCTCGGTAACGGAATATTCAACGCCCATGCGGTCGCGGTCATAAAGCAGCGCAACCCCGGCGATAAGGTCTATAGCACCTGCGAAATCGTCCCCTTCCTTGATAGGGACCTGCAGGGCGACCGGCTTGGCCTTCAGAATATCCTTCATCATGGCCATGCACTTGTCGAGGTCGGCGCCGGGCCTGTCCATCTTGTTGACGAACGCGATGCGGGGGACGCCGTAGCGGTCAGCCTGTCTCCAGACCGTCTCCGACTGGGGCTCTACGCCCTCTACGCCTGAGAAAAGCGCCACCGCGCCGTCGAGGACGCGGAGCGACCTGCCTACTTCAACGGTGAAATCTATATGACCCGGCGTGTCGATTATATTGATGCGGTGATCACGCCAGAAGCACGTAGTCGCGGCCGATGTGATCGTAATGCCGCGGTCTTTCTCTTCCTGCATCCAGTCCATGGTGGACGTACCTTCGTCCACCTCGCCTATCCTGTTATTGACGCCCGTGTAATAAAGTATCCTCTCGGTCGTCGTTGTCTTTCCGGCATCGATATGCGCCATGATGCCGACGTTTCTAATAACTTCCTGCATTTACCACCTGTAATGTGCGAACGCCTTGTTGGCCTCTGCCATCTTGTGCGTATCTTCCCGTTTCTTTACTGCGCCGCCCCTGTTGTTGTAGGCGTCAATAAGCTCTCCGGCGAGCTTCTCGACCATGGTCTTCTCAGACCGGCCGCGGGCATATCGGAGCAGCCATCTTATGGCAAGGGACATCTTCCTGTCGAGCCTTACCTCGACCGGCACCTGGTATGTGGCGCCGCCGACCCTCCTTGCCTTGACTTCCAGTTCTGGCTTTACGTTGTCTATCGCCTTGCGGAAAACCTTAAGCGGGTCTTCCTTCACCCGCTTTTCGGAAAGGTCCAGGGCGCGGTAAACGAGCCTTCTGGCGAGGCTCTTCTTCCCGTCCCACATCACCGAATTTATAAACCTCTGTATGAGGACGTCGTTATATTTCGGGTCAGGCAATCTCTCCCGTTTGGACACCCTTCCTTTACGTGGCACTACCTGCCTCCTTTACGGCTTTCCGCTCTATTGCTTCGGCTTCTTGGAGCCGTACTTCGATCTGCTCTTCTTCCTGTTCTGCACGCCGCTCGCGTCGAGGGACCCCCTGATGATGTGATAACGCACACCGGGAAGGTCTTTGACCCTGCCGCCCCTGATGAGCACCACCGAGTGCTCCTGGAGGTTATGGCCGATGCCCGGTATGTAGGTGGTCACTTCCATGCCGTTCGTAAGGCGCACCCTTGCGACCTTCCTCAACGCGGAGTTCGGCTTCTTGGGTGTCGTAGTATAAACCCTGACGCAAACGCCCCTCTTTTGAGGGCAACTGGTAAGTGCAGGCGAGGCGCTCTTCTTTTTGGCGACCTCTCTCCCGAGCCTTACCAACTGATTAATAGTAGGCATCAATACCTCCAAAAAAATAATCCCTTGTCGAAGGGATGAAAAAAGTACGGACCACAGCGTCAGCTTTTGGGAAAAAAGCTCTGTGAGAATATCACTTTCATCCTCTCGCTGTCAAGAGGATTCTTGACTCCCACCTGTAATCTTTATCAGGCAAATGCTTGTGTTTTTTTAAAACGCTGCATACAACCATCTGCGAACCCGGATAAAGATAAAAGTATCCCCCTTTTTGAGAATATCGCATATTATACTACGCATAAGGCAAAAATGGAAGACTTTCAAGCCCTTACCGTCAATTTTTTTGACAGGGCAGGCCGCATGCCCGACTTTTTTACGGCCCGTAGCCTCGCCGGACGTAGGAGATAGGCTGTAAATCGGGGCTTATTTCATGAGCGCGAGGGCGCCTGCGATCTCCGTGTCTCCGCTGAAGGTCGACTTCTTCCCGTCCCGGATTATGATGCACGTAGGGGTCGAGGCCACCTTGTCCTCCCGCATGAGCGCCGACAGCGCTGCAAAGGTCGGCCTGGTGTCTGTCTCCCTGAATTTGATGTCGTGCGCCTTTAAAAAGTCTTCGAGCTTATCCCGCTCCGTGATTTTCTGGCTTGCCGCCTCGAAAAGAAGCGCCCTCGACCGCAGCACCTGGTCGAACTTCCTGTCTGCGATCAAAATATAAAGAAAATACTTGGCATAGAGCGGCGTGTGCGTGTGGATGGGCGTATCGACGAACGTGAGGGTCACGGCGTTTTTGCGCACCAGGTCTTTGAGCACCGGCTCTATCTGCGGCTCCAGGCGGCTGCACGGTCCGCAGAAATAATCCGTATAAAGCCTTACCTGGACCTTACCCGTACCGAAAGAGGGCATCAGGACCTCGTCGGCATAGGCAGGCGTCATGGCCCCCTTGAAAAAAACGAGGCAGAGGAAAAAGCCGATGGCGGCGCAGATGCCCATAAGCGGCAGCCTGGACCGCCTCCAGTTGAAAATGAAGAGGAAGATCAGGATGGCCGCGAAGCCTAGGCAATAGGGGCAATAGGTGCCGTTTTTGACCTGGAAGGCCACCAGGTTGGCCTCCACCCCGACACCCAGGGAAAGCACGGCTATGTGGGAGGCGTCCCGCCTGAGCAGGACGAGCGCAGCCAGAAGGAGCGCGTAGGCGATGCCGAGGTACTTCAGGTCGATGCCCAGAAAATCCCCTTTCAGGAACGTGCAGGCCGACCCGCAAAAATTATAGAAAACGATCAGGCCAAGGCCGGCAAGCGGCAAAATAATGTTGACTATCTTTCTCGCGCTCATGGCTTTCGACACTATTTAAAGTTTAAATGGAGTGCGGGGGGCAAGTCAAGGTGCTAACGCGCGGACCGGTATATTCAGGTTCATTTTCCGCCCCTGCCGCACCTTTTGAATCAACGCTGTTTAACCCTGACGATGAGCCCTTTCAGGTACTCCGTCTCGGGGATGGTGAGCAGCACCGGGTGGTCCGCCGCCTGCGTCAGCTCGCGGACCAGGTAGACATCGGCGCGGCCGTAAGCAGCAATGCGCACCATGTCCCTGAACCTCGACGGCTTCATGTGGTAAGAACACGAAAAAGTGAACAGGTGGCCTCCCTCGGTGAGGCGCCGCAAAGCCTTCTTGTGCAAGTCTATGTAGCCTCTTTCGCCTTCCTTTATCTTCTTTTTCGATTTTATGAACGAAGGGGGATCGAGGACCAGAAGGTCGTGCTCCTCCGTCGATTCCTTGAGATAGTCGAAGGCGTCGCTTTTCACGAAGGCGGCCCCTTTCAGGTTGTTAAGTCTCACATTCTCCCTGCACGCCTCGATCGCCTGGGAGGAGGCGTCGACGAAAACCGCCCTGTGGGCGCCGAAGTGAAGCGCGTAAAGCCCGAACCCGCCCGTGTAGCAGAAAAGGTCGAGGACGTCGCGGCCTGCCGCAAAGTCCTTCATAAGCATCCTGTTTTCACGCTGGTCGAAGTAAAAGCCCGTCTTGTGGCCGGACATCGGATCGACCAGGAACTTAAGCGGCCCAACTTTGATGACTGCGTCCCTTTTTACGTCTCCATAGACCACGTCCGTATAAGGAGTAAGCCCCTCTTCCGCCCTTCCGGCGCCCTCGTTGCGCAGCACGATTGCCGCAGGCGCGAGCACTTTTTTTACCGCCGCGACGATCGGCTCCTTAAGCCTCTCCATGCCCTGGGTGACGATCTGCACGACCGCCTGGTCGTCGTACTTGTCGATGATAAGACCGGGAAGAAAGTCCGACTCGGAGTTGACGACCCTGAAGCTGCCTTCATAGAGGCCCGCCCTGAGCTTCAACGCCTCCTCGATGCGGCGGGCAAAAAACGCCTCGTCCGGCTCGATGTGCTCGCAGGCAAGGAGGCGCACGGCGATCAGGCTCTTACCGTTATAATAGCCCGTGCCCAGTAGGCGGCCGCGCTCCCCTGCCACCTCGACGGTCGAGCCGTCCGGCAGGCCGGCAGGCTTCGAGCGGACCTGGTTGCTGAAGATCCAGGGGTGGCCGGCTGTGACCGATTCCTCGGCCGTCTTGTCTACTATCACGCGTTCCATAAGCACAACGTCCGCCTAAATGAGCGGCGGTTCCCTGCTGTTTTCCCCCTCAGGGCCTGTTTACGAAAGTCGGGGAAGGATTAAGTTTCAGAGTATGGTTTCCCCTGTACGGCATGTTTTCAAGTATGTTTTACTTCTCTTCCAATGCGTTTTATATCAATATCCTTGAATCTATAATACAGATATGTCAGTTTTGACCACATGTCGGCATCGAATTCATCACTCCGAATGTATGCGTTTTGCGGAAGCATGTCGGGGTAAGCGTCTTCCAACAGCAGTCGATTCAGAGCTTTTCTACGTCTTTGCTCTGAACCATCCAGGCGGGAGAAGTTTTTCCTCCTCGACTGCCACGTCTTGTCACTAAGAAATCGGGCCTGCTCGCAAAGCTTTAGACTGTTCTTGGTTTTAACAATCCTTTGCTCCAGGTTAGGTATCTTCAAGAAATCATTTAGCGCGTCAATGGGCCGGTAGTTGGTAGGACGTTGTCCAACCCGAATATCTTTGGAAATTACGTCATAAGCAAGGCGGATAGCTTCTTCCGCGTTCTCGCACCTACCCGATGCAAATTCTTCTTCACAAAAATCAGGGTCGCCTATGTATCTCTTTATCCCTTCATTCTCGAAAGTCTCGACAACATAATAGGAAAACTCTTCATAGGCCATGTCCGTATCAATTAAATGCTTTTCTTCAAATAATCCTATGTCCTCGAAGGGGCCAAGCAGAAAATCGTCTATTTCCACTTCCAGATAATATTTCTTCTCCGACAAGTGTTCCCTAAGTTCCGCCGGGAACGTCGCTAAGATTCGTTTGTCATCAACTGCAAAATAGGCCATTTCAATCTTAGAAGATCCTGAGACATCCTCCCCTGGAACTGTACCTGAAATCTCTTTGTAAATAAGTCGATCTTCTATTACGTGATCTACCAAGATTCTCGTTTGTTCAGTAAAGAAGTCATTCTTGAGCCGGTGAATGAAATCGGTACTATTCGTTTTGGCGATATTGCTCAACTGATAATAAGCGATCAACGCCAGAAGCGTTGTGAAGGCGACCCCCAGGGACGCTCCCAAAAGTCCACTATGCCAAGAGGCTGCACAAGTCACATTCCAATAATAGAAAACTCCCCAAAAGAAAAACCCAAGCGGCGCCGCGAAGAGAATCAGCAGACCGGCCAAAACAAAGCGCTGGTTTTTCATGTCTCTATATTAGCCCACAAACAGGTAAAAGGCAATCTACCTACATGTTTCTTAAATAGTACATTCAAGGTCTCAAGGAATCACGCAAGGTTCCACGGATCACCCCTAATAGGAAACACAGCAGCCACTTTCCGACCACGTCAGCTACGCCACCCCTCACCCCACCCGCTCCCCCTATCGGGGGCGAGTGAAATATATAGAGGCACGATAGAATTGGGAAGTGGTGGGCAAGGCAAGTTGCAGCGACCCAACGGGCGTGCAGCCGGAGAGATTTCCGATGGATTTCGCGTTGCTTTTCGACCAAGCGAGCCGCAGCGTACGTTTTGTGTACGTGAGGACTCGCGCCCGAGAAAACGACGCGAAAGGCGCGGAAAGATCCCGGCCGCCCACCCACAAATGCCGGCTGCTTCCGTGCAACCCCCATTTGTGCTATATTATGATAACCAATTCAGCATGGAGGTCCACCAAGACTTATTGGAAGAGAAAACCGAAGAAGAGGTAGTGCAGCTATCTTTTGACGACACGCACCTCGCCCGCAACCTGTTCGGCCCCCGCGACGAGAACATAAAATATCTCAAAAAATATTTTGATGTCAGGACCAGCGTACGGGGAACGCACCTCACCCTCGTCGGCAAAAAGCGGGACGTAGAAAATACGAGCAAGGTGATACACGAGCTTGCAGGGCTCGTCAAGAAGGGTTTTCCCGTAAACCCGTCCGACATCGACCATGCCGTCCGCTTCGTGGCCCACACCCAGCAGAGCGTGGACGAGCTTTACCAGGACCAGATCTACATCCCACCTTCGCGGAAGGTGGTCATACCCAAAACGAAAAACCAGAAGTCCTACATCCAGGCCATACGCAAGCACGACATCGTCATAGGCATAGGCCCGGCCGGGACCGGCAAGACTTATCTCGCCATGGCCATGGCCCTGTCCGCCTACTTCAACAAGGAGGTATCGCGGATCGTCCTGACGCGGCCGGCGATAGAGGCGGGCGAGAAGCTCGGTTTCCTTCCCGGGACAATGTACGAGAAGGTCAATCCTTACCTGCGGCCCCTCCACGACGCCCTTTACGATATGGTGGACATGGACAGGGCCGGCCGGCTCATCGAAAAGGGCATTCTGGAGATAGCGCCCCTTGCCTTCATGAGGGGCAGGACGCTCAACGACGCCTTCGTCATCCTCGACGAGGCGCAGAACACGGGTTCCGAGCAGATGAAGATGTTCCTCACCCGCCTGGGCAACTCATCGAAGGCGGTCATCACCGGAGACATAACGCAGATCGACCTGCCCCAGAAAAGCTCGTCGGGGCTCGTGGAGATACAGGCCATACTTAAAGGCATCAAGGGGCTGCAATTCATATATTTTACGGAGAAGGACGTGGTGAGGCACCCTCTCGTCCAGAAGATCATCAGGGCCTACGAAAAGAGGGCGGCGGCGGACAGGAGCAAGGTATGAAGAGCGAAAAGGATAAACCTCCCTCGCGCCTCGCACTCAAGAAATACCTCGTTATTTGCGTCTTTTCCCTAATCCTGGCCGCAATAGCCAATATGAAGGTCCCCATAATCCTGGAGCGATACCAGGTGGGCGACATAGCGGCAAGGACGGTAAGGTCGAGCACGGACTATGTCGTGCCGGAATCGGGCACGGCCGTGCGGAAAGGCGAGGTGATCGTCCGGGAAGGCCAGAAAATAAGCCGGGAAGACAACGAGAAGATGGCCTCCCTCCGCCAGATAGAGCACAAAAAGAAGCCGTTTACCCGCCAGGCATTCTTCCTTTTCCTCATATTCTTTTCCCTCATCACCATAATTTTCGAGTTTGCGGACAGGAACGTCAAAAAATTCCACTTGTCCCTTAAGGATTTCATTTTCGCGGCTTCACTGACCGTCTTTACGGTCTTCCTGCTGAAGCTCTGGATCATCGTCTTCGAAAGGTTCGCGCCGGAGTATGCCTCGCTCCTGTTTTACATATTCCCCCTCTTTCTTTTCGGCATCGTCATGAGGATCATACTATTTTCGGAGGCGGTCCTCGTCTTTTCGACCATCCTGGCGGCAGCGGTCGCCTTTACGGTAGGGAACGGCAACGCCCTGCCCGTCTTTATCTATGCCTTCCTCGGCAACCTTGTCGCCTCCTATTTTTCGGGCCAGGTCGAAAGGCGCTCGACGATGCTCGGCGCAGGCTTCTTCGCGGCCGTCGCCATGTCTTTCGTCGTCTTCTTCTTCCATCTGCTGTTGGCGTATCCCTTGACCGACCTGCCGCTGAAGATAACGCTGCTGCTTCTGGGCGGCGCAGGCTCGAGCCTTATGACTGCCGGCCTCCTGCCGCTTATAGAGAGCCTCTTCGATTACACGACAAACTTCAAGCTCCTGGAGCTTGCGAACCTGGAGCACCCGCTCCTCGAGCAGATGATGGTGTCCGCCCCCGGCACGTACCACCACAGCATACTGGTCGGCAACCTCTGCAAGGTCGCGGCGGAGAGCATCGGCGCCCACCCGATACTTACCAGGGTCGCCGCGTATTACCACGACGTAGGCAAGCTGAAGAAGGCCCATTATTTCATCGAGAATACGAAAGACCAGGACGCCCACAAGAACCTTTCGCCCCGCATGAGCAGCCTCATCATCCTATCGCACGTCAAGGAAGGGGTAGAGCTTGCGCAGGAGTACCGCCTCGGCAAGAAGATATACGAGATCATCCACCAGCACCACGGAACGAGCTTGGTGACCTATTTTTACCAAAGGGCGAAAGAGATGGAGGACCCGGAGCTGTCGGCTATCGACGAGAAGGACTTCAGGTACCCCGGACCGAAGCCGCAGACGAGGGAGGCAGGGATAGTGATGCTTGCCGACGCTGTCGAGGCTGCGTCCCGCACGCTTGACGACCCCAGCCCCAAGAGGATCGAGACCCACGTGCAGAATATCATCGAGCAGATATTCTTAGACGGCCAGCTCGACGAGTGCGAGCTGACGCTCAAAGACCTCCATGCGATACAGAAGAGCTTCATCACCATTCTGATAGGCATCTTCCACCAGCGTATAGAATACCCGGAAAGGACCGACGATGACGGCGCTGATAAGAGATTCCCAAGGCTTGTTGAAGCTGGACAAAAAGCGGCTAAAAAGAATAACAGAGGATTTGCTCGTCTATTCAGGGCTGCGGGATAGGGACCTGAGCATCCTTTTTACGGACAACAAGGAAATAGCTGCCCTCAACCGCAAGTGCTTCGGCAAGGATTCTCCGACGAACGTGATCTCCTTTTCCTACCTCGACGGCTTTTCGTCCGAGGTGGCGGGAGACGTTATAATCTCTGTGGAGCAGGCGCAGAAAGAAGCGCTTGCGGCCGGCGTGCCCTTTTACGAAAGGCTCCTGTCCCTTATCGTCCACGGCCTCGTTCACGTGCTCGGCTTCGACCATGAAAAAGGCGGGCCGGAGGCGCGCAGGATGCGGTACAGGGAGCACAAGCTGATGGCATATGCTACGGAACTTCCTGCATATAAAGATATCGGCCTCTAGCCGCCTCGCCGTGCTGTCGGGCGCGCTGCTGGTCGTCTGCCAGCCGCCAGTCTCGCAGTTCTACCTGGCGTATATCGCCCTGGCGCCCCTTTTCTTCGCCCTGGAACGGAAGCGGGGAGGCCGCAACTTTGCAAACGGCTTCATTTGCGGCGTTGTCTCTTACGTGGGCCTCGTCTACTGGGTAGTAGTCGCGATGAACAGGTTCGGCGGCATAAGCATGCCGCTATCCGTTGCGACCATGCTCCTTCTCGTGCTTTACATTTCCCTGTTTACGGGCGGATTTGCATGGCTGATCGGGTTCTTACGCGACCGCCTCGACCTCCCCATCGCCCTGACCGCCCCTCCCGCATGGGTGCTCCTCGAATACCTCCGTGGGTGGTTGCTCTCCGGCTTCCCCTGGTCCTTCCTCTCCCATTCGCAATATAATTTCCTGCCCATCGTGCAGGTTTCCTCGGTCGCAGGCGCCTATTTCCTTTCCTTCCTTATCGTGGCGGTGAACTGCCTGGTATACGGGGTGGTCGGCCGCAGGCGCTTGACCGTAGCTTACGGCGCGTTTGTCGCCTGCCTCTTCTTCGCCTGCCTTGCCTTCGGCCTTTACCGCCTCGGCCAGCCGATGAAGCCCGACATGCAAACGGCGATTATCCAGGGCAACGTCCGGCAGGACGTCAAATTCGACGAGGCATACCGGGCAGCTATTATCGATAAATACGCCAACCTTACCCTCCTTCATTCAAGGCCGTCCGACCTCGTAGTCTGGCCGGAGACTGCGATGCCCTTCGTCTTCGACCCCGACCACGCGGGCGGCCCGATCCGCAGCCTTCCGGTGATGCGCGGGAACACCCTTCTCTTCGGCACGATATCGAAAGACGCCGCGGGCCGGTTCTACAATGCCGCCTACGCTATCGGGAAAACGGGCAAGGTTTTCAATCCGTATTTGAAGAACCACCTCGTCCCGTTCGGCGAGTATACGCCCCTGGCCGATTACTTCCCTTTTCTGCGTGAAATGAGCGTCGCAGCCGGCGATTTCTCTTTTGGCCCGTCGCACGACCCGATACGCACGGACGCCGGGAGGGTCGGCGTGCTCATCTGCTATGAGGGCGTCTTCCCGCACATTACGGTGGACACGGTGAGGAGGGGCGCGCAGGTGCTCGTCAACATGACGAACGACGCGTGGTTTGGGAAGTCCTCGGCACCTTACCAGCACTTCGCGGCCTACATCTTCCGCGCGGTCGAGACGGACCGGTACGTGCTGCGGGCTGCGAATACGGGGTTGAGCGCGATCATCGACCCGCGCGGGCGGACGGTGGCGGAGACGGGGCTGTTCGAGACTGCCGTGCTGCGGGGGGCATACGGGCTGCGGGACAGCGAGACGTTCTATGTCCGCCACGGGGATTGGTTCCTGCTGCTGGCGATGATTATGCTGGCTGTGGCTGTAGCTGTACGAGTCGTTGCCGTTTTGCGTGGAAGATAGGGTCGAAAAGCTGAACCAATGCTTTTTGCGGCCGGACCCTGCTCCGGTTCGTCGCCGCTAATGAGTGCTGCCGAAGGGCCGCGCGCGCTTATGCTGCTCCGGCTTTGCATATTGAATGAGGGAGCGGTGGGCCTTTCGTTCCTGAAAAGACTTGGCTACGTGCAGCTTCTCCCCGGTGACGGGATGCTTTTCCGTATAGTACATGCAGGCCGAGAGGGTCATGGGCAGGGGGGTGAAGTCCTGCACCTGCTCCGGCCGCATGTGCCGCCGCTTGAGATATGACGCAAGCTCCTCTTCGTCCCTGAGCGTTGCTCCCGGATGGGAGCTTATGAAGTAGTTGACGAGGTAAATGTTTTTCCCCGTTTTCTCGCGCAATTCCCGGAAGCGCTCGACGAAACGTTCGTACACCTGGAAATCAGGCTTGTTCATGGCACCGAGCACGCGGCTTACCGAATGTTCCGGCGCCACCTTCATCTGGCCTCCCACGTGGTGCCTGCATATGTGCTCAAAATAGTCGCCCGCCTCTTCCCCGACGAGAAGGTCGTACCGGAGGCCGCTCTCTATGAACATATGCTTCACCTTCGGCAGGTTGAGTATCGCGCGGTAGAGGCGTATTGCGTCGTTGTAGCCGAGCTTGAGGGCCGTGCACTTTTCGGGCAGTAGACAGACTCCGGTCTTTACAGCCGCCGTCCTTTGCCCACCGGGCGCACCGGGCCCGATAAAGATTGGCGGTAGGCCCGCCCACGTCCGTAATCGTTCCCTTGAACCCTTTCATCCCGGAAACCGCCCGCGCTTCCTTAAGGACCGATTCGATACTCCTCGATTGGACGATCCTTCCCTGGTGCATCGACAAGGAGCAGAAACTGCACGAGCCGCAGCAGCCCCGGTGCGACACAAGAGAAAACCGTGTCGTCTCGAAGCCCGGCACGCCGCCTTGCTTTTCATAAGAGGGATGGGGCGTCCGCAAGTAGGGAAGATTATAGATAGCGTCAAGCTCCTTTTCAGCCAACGGCCGGGCAGGGGGGAACTGCACCACGAAGCGGTTATTATGCCGTTGCAGCAAGGCTTTTCCCCTGAAAGGATCCTGGTTTTGCGCGATGAGCATAAAAGCTTTATTGAAGGCATCCTTATCGTCCGCGACCTCTTCATAAGATGGAATCTCTACCGACTCCGACGTGGGCGCGGAGGCCCCCTGCACAATGACGGTGCCCGGTATGCCCGCCAGATCGGTCCCCTTATCGAGCCTGCGGGCGATCTCCAGGACCTGCGTCTCTCCCATTCCGTAAACCAGAATATCGGCCTTCGCGTCCAGGAGTAACGACCTTCGCACCTTGTTATCCCACCAATCGTAGTGCGCCAGTCTTCGAAGGCTGGCCTCGATGCCCCCTAAAATGATGGGGATATGACCAAACGCCTCCCGCACGCGATTGGCGTAGACGACCGTCGCCCTGTCTGGACGCAATCCGGCCCTTCCCCCCGGAGAATAGGCGTCCCGCAGGCGGGCTTTCTTGTGTGACGTGTAATTGGAGACCATGGAGTCGAGGTTGCCGGCGGTGATCCCGAAAAAAAGCCTGGGGGCGCCGAGACGCATGAAATCGCGGGTACTTCTCCAGTCCGGCTGGGCTATAACACCGACCCGCAGACCGGCCGCTTCCAGCACCCTCCCGATGACCGCAGTCCCATAGGAGGGGTGGTCAACATAAGCATCACCGGAAACCAGGATAACATCGAGCGCATCCCAGCCCCTCTCCCGCATCTCCTCTCTAGTCGTCGGCAGAAAATCGGACATGGAGATAGTGTACCAGATTTAAGGGGCGGCAGGGCGAGCCCCGGCCCAAAGCACCGGTATAGCACTTTTACCGCGCGGCGCACCAATAGAACGCGGCGCCGATTGCGATGGTGAATAGCCCCCAGAAGACGGTCACGGGCTTGTCTATCAGCATCATCGACACGATGAGCAGGTTGCCGACGATGAATATTAGCGGCGTCGCCGGGTAACCGAAGGTGCGGTAAGCGCCGGCCGTCATCTTTATTTCGGCCCTCAGGCGGAGAAGGCCGAGGACGGTGAGGACCGAAAAGAGCGAGAGGGTGAACCCGATATACAAAAGCAGCGTCTCGAACGAGGACGTGAGGATCATGCATATCGAGATCGCCGCCTGCAGGGCGATTGAAAGCACGGGCGTCCTGCGCCTGTCGTCTACTTTCCCGAAGCGGCTGAAGAACGCCCCGTCCCGCGACATCGCGTAATAGACCCTCGGGCCGGTGAGGATCATGGCGCTGAGCGCCGAGAGGATGCCCACTGCGATAGCCCCCGTCAGCAAACGGCCCGTGCCCGCCCCGAACAGGGCCGACGCCGCCTTCTCTCCGACCTCCACCACCCCGCTCATCTCGCCTATGGGCAGCGCATAAACGTACAAGGCATTGAGGGCCAGATAACTGAAGGTCACTACAATGGTGCCTGCGAAGAGGGCAAGCGGTATGTTCCGCCCCGGGTTCCTTATCTCGCCGCCCAGGTAAGCGGCGGCATTCCAGCCGCTGTATGCGAAGGAGATGAAGATGAGGGACGTGGCGAACCTGCCGCTGAAAAGCGAGGCTGCCCTGAAATCGCCTGTAAAATGCGAGAGGGAGCCGCGCCCCAAGAGGAAGCCGCCCACAATGAAAGCGACGATCACGGTGACCTTGAAAACCGTAAGCGTACCCTGGACGCGGCTGCCCAGGCAGACGCTGTGCATATGAACCAGCGAGAGCGCGACAACGGCCATGACGCCCATAAGGGTCTCGGTAGAGATGACCGCAAGATCGAACCCGAAGAGGCTGACCTTAAGCAGCGTAGCGGAGGGGAGCGAGAACGCCTTCAGGAAATAGACGGAGAAAGCAATGGCGGAGGCGGCGATAGGGGCGGAAAACCCTACGATCAGGGACACCCACCCGGACAGAAATGCGGGCAACGGCCCGAAGGCCTCTTTCAGATAGGCGTATTCTCCTCCCGCCCTGGGGAATTGAGCGCCAAGCTCCCCATAGCAGAGGGCGCCGCACAGTGCGAAGATGCCGCCAGCGGCCCAGCAGAGCAGAAGCGGCACCGGGTGGGCAAGGTCCCGGGCGACGAACCCGGACGTAGTGAAGACGCCCGTGCCGATCATGTTGGCTATCACGACGACGGTTGCGGAAAAGAACCCGATTTGCCTGGCCATGCCGGGTTTGCTTGTCATGTCAGCGCTCATCCGGGTGGTTTCCGCCCCCTCCACCTGGGGCTTACCTCTTCGCCTGACCGAAGACCAGAAAATACTGCTTCGGCAAAAAGTTGTTCTCCTGCACGAAGGCGTAACCCGCACGGCTCATCTCTGCCTTTATCTGGTCGGGCGTGCTGCGCGCGCTCTTCGGCGGGCCGTCTACCGAATCCATGCGAAAGTCGATGATTGCGATGCGTCCGCCCGGTTTGAGCGAATCGTGGAGCTTGCGCAGGTATTGAAGCCGGTTCTCAAGATGATGGTAGGTATCTGCTATGAAGATAAGGTCAACCTTTTCGGGCAGGCGCGGGTCGTCGGGAGCCGCCTGTACCGGGATGACGTTGGTCAGCCCCATGTTCTTTGCGCGGTCGGCAAGGTACTTCACCATGTCGGCCTCGGTATCCACGCCATAGACCCGGCCCTCCGGGACCATGTGGGCGAAGCGGACCGAGAAGTAGCCGGTTCCCGCACCGATGTCGGCAATAACGGCATCCGGCCTGAGCGCCAGCGCCTGGATCACCTGGTGGGGTTTCTGCCAGGCGTCGCGGCTCGGGTCATCGAACTCCTTCGCCCATTGCGCAGCGCCCTGAAAGCTATGGTGAGCCGTATCGTGATGGGTCTGCGCAGGCGCGGGCGGCGCCAATAATGCGGCGCAGGTTAACATTACGAAAAACGATAGAACAAATATCCGGGTCATGTTTCATCTCCTTGTAGTCTTCGGCTTTTAGCTGTAAGGGCGACGACTACCGGCAGACTAACATCGTAGAGGGGTTGGATGCGGGAAGACGGAGGGTGCGATGTCTGTCACGCCTTTTATAAAGATTAACGAGATCGGCGGCCGGCCAGGGGCAGGATCGCCTGCATGGCCGGTTGACTGCTCCGATTGAAAGGTGACCGAGTTAAATTGACAGTGATTGCATTTGACGAGGTGCTTACCCGCAGCCATCGATGCGCCATTCGCCGCTTTATGGGCGAGTTTCAGGGGCACAAGCACGAGGAGCATCGGAATAAGAATCAGAGCGGTGACCAGAAAAACCTTGTTCTTCCCTGTCATGGGTCTCCTGACGCGATATCTTATCAATATACACTACAAATGTGAAAAGACGTAGAAGGAATTATGAAGAATTGTGAAGAAGCGTTCTCTGTCGTTGCCCGCGCGATAAGTCACCATTAAGTTTAATGCAGGCCGGTCGATCGAAGGCCAATCACCGCAAGGAGTACCGCGATGAAGAAGATCCTATTCGCTCTGGCCGTTCTTTTCTTTGCAACCGGCGTCTGGGCTGCCCCTCCGTCGGCGACAACCGTCTACCAGCCGATGACTGCGGAAGGGCTTGCGGCAGGCTATCCATTTGAAGCATGGGTCTACTTCGACAAATCCCCCGACCCTGCCGTCCCCGGCTATGCCTTCCCCGCCGGGGCAACGCTTAAGTTCAGGTTCCCTGCAGCGTTCGCGCCGCAGGCCGGCCACGCCCCATCGGCCGTTCTGCTCAATGGCTGGCCTCAGGGGCCGATCCAGTCTCCTTTCACGATAGGACTCGATCCGAAGGACCAGCGGACGATCGTGCTCAAGCTTGTCAAAGACCTTCCGTCCGGTCCCCGCGAAGCCCCGGGCCTGAAGGCCATCCATCTGCGGTGGGGACCGCTCAATCCGGCGCAGGCGGGTAATTACCCCATGACCATCGAATACTCCGATGCGGGGGACCTGTCCGGCTCGACAAAACTGATGGTGCCCGTCACGCCGAAACCCGTTCCCAATATTGCCGGATATAATACACTCCACAGCGGGCGGAACGAGAACTATCAGCATATAAAGGCGGGGCAGCAGGCCGGGCTTCCCATAAATTTTCTCGTGACGCTTCCCGATAAGGCCCGGTCGTTTATCTCGCTGCGGCCGATGCAGGATGGGAACCTTGAAATCATGAGCGACGGAAGCCCGATAGGCACGATCCGTAAGCGCGGGGTCCCCGTTATGCTGGCGCCCGAGCCTTTCGGCCCCGGGTATGCCAGGCTGGGCATAGTCCAGTTCTATATTACGGCAGGCCCGACACCGGGAGAGGCTGAGATCGAGGGCAGGCTGACAGGAGGAACGAGCTACACGATCAAGGTCGCCGTGGAGCGGTGACGTAAAAGCTTTACTTGTGTCACGTATATAAGCATTGTCGCTGTGATTGACTGCGGGACCGCTATACGTCTTTCCAGTCGAAGAATTCCCTGAACTTCTGCTTGAAGCCCTGATTGTGGGCGCCGCCTCCGTTATGCAGCTCTTTCGCCAACTCCTCCAGGAGCTCCCGCTGCCTGTCGTTGACGTTCTTCGGCACGGTTATATGCAGGTGGACAAACTGGTCGCCCTTACCGTATCCGTTCGTCTTCGGCACGCCCTGGCCCTTCAGCCTGAACACCTTCTCCGGCGGCGTGCCCGGCGGTATCTTCAGGCTCATTTCCCCGCCCAGTACGGGGACCTTGATCTCACCGCCCAGGCAGAGCGTCGGGAAGCCGACCTCCGTACTGACGTAGATGTTGTCGCCCTGCCGCTCGAAAATGGGGTGCTCGTTCACCTTGAGTACGACGTAGAGGTCGCCGGGGACCGAATCGTTCTGCCCCTGCGCGCCCTCTCCACGCATCTTCAGGCGGGTGCCGTTGTCGACGCCGGGGGGCACGCTGATCTTCAGGATCTTTTTAACCCTTGTAGTCCCCCTGCCCTTGCATACCTTACACGGGTCCTTGATTACACGGCCCTCGCCCCCGCAATGCTCGCACGTCCTGTTTATCGTGAAGAAGCCCTGCGTGAAGCGGACCTGGCCGCGCCCGCCGCACGCCTTGCATACGATCGGCTGGAAACCGGGCTCGATTCTCGTCCCCTTGCATGCCTCACAGCGCACCTCGTGGGGGATGTCTATCTCTTTCTCCACGCCGAAGACGGCCTCTTCGAACTCGATCTCCATGTTGTAGCGCAGGTCTTCGCCTTTGCGGGTCCTCCTGCGCTGGGTCTGTCCGAAGAAGTCGTTGAAAAGGTCGCCGAATATGTCGTCGAAATTCCGCGTGAAGCCGAAGTCGTACGAGCCGCCGGTCCTCGTGTCCGCGACGCCGAAACGGTCGAAGCTCGACCGCTTTTCCGAGTCGCCGAGCACTTCGTACGCCTGGTTTATCTCTTTAAATTTCTCTTCTGCTTCGAGGTTCCCCTGGTTGCGGTCGGGGTGGTGTGCAAGGGCGAGCTTGCGGTATGCTTTCTTTATCTCATCATCTGTTGCGTTCCTGGAAACGCCCAGTATTTCGTAATAGTCCCTGCTCATAGTTGAGCACTATTTTACTCCGTTTCAGGCTTTTTCGCAACGGCCACCATGGACGGCCGCAGCAGCCTCCCGTCCATCACGTAGCCCTTCTGGAACTCGGCGGTGACCGTCCCCGGCTCGGCCCCTTCCTTCTCTTCCTGGTAGATCGCCTCGTGCAGGTTGGGGTCGAAGGGCTGCCCCACCGCCTCAACGCGCTTCACGTCGAATTTCTCCAGGACCTTCAGTAGCCCGCTCAAAGTGAGGGCTACTCCTTCCGCGATGGCCTTTGCCTCTTCCGTCTTGCCTGCGTGCTCGATCGCCCTTTCCAGGTTATCGATCACGGGTAGAATCTCCTTGATGAGCGTCTCGTTCCCGAACCTGAGGACGTCCTGTTTTTCACGCGCCTTGAGCTTCTTGAAATTCTCGAAATCGGCCTGCTGGTAAAGGAGCCTTTCCTTCAGCCTCGCCTATCTCCTTATCTTTCTCGGCGGCGGACGTCTTCAGCTCGTCCGCGCCGTCTTCCTTCTTTTTTTTCTTCTTATCCGCTTCGTGCTCGGGCGCATGGCGCTCTTCTTTCCCGTCTTTGCCGCCTTCGGTATGTATATGGATGTGTTTCTCTTTTTCCTTCTCGTCCATGCCCATCCTCACATGATCCTTAGTAGGTTGGTTACCGCCTGGGCCGTATAGTGGACGATCGGTATTATCCTGGAATAATTCATGCGCAACGGGCCGATCACTCCAAGCACTCCCTGGTTTTCACGATCTGCCCCGTACGGCGAGGTGATGATGCTCATGTCCCTCATCTCCCTCACTTCCGTCTCGGCTCCTATAATGACGTTGATGCCGTCCTGGTCTACGCTCTTGTCGAGAAGCCGCAGCAGCTTCCCCTTCTTTTCGAATGCCTGGAACAGGTCCTTGAGCCTGGTTATGTCGGAAAGCTCCGGAACGCCGATGAACTTGAAGGTCCCTTCCAGGTAGACTTCCCTGGAGCCTTCCCCCTGCATGATCCCTTCGAGGACGTCCATGACCTTTCCCATCAGCTCGTGGAAGGCCTCCCTGTCCCTGGCCATATCCGCGAATATCTGCTTCCTCAGGTCGTAGAACGGGACCCCTTCGCACTTCTCGTTCATGTAGCCCTTCATGCCGGCCAGCAGCTCAGGCGGCAGCTCCTCGTCCGTGTTGACGAGGCGCGTATGGACCATACCCGCCGAGGTCACGAATAAGACGAGTATCGTGTTCTTCGAAAGCTTCACGAACTCGACTTCTTTGAAAAGCATGTAATTTATTTTCGGCTCGACGACTATGCCCGTGTACTGGCAGAGGTTCGCGAGCATCCGTGACGCGTCGCCCATGATCTCTTCGACGTGCGAGTAACGGTGGGCCGCCAGCCCTGCGAGGGCGTGCATCTCGCGCTTTCCGGGCAGACCGGGCACCAGCAGCGTGTTAACGTAGTACCTGAATGCCTTTCCGGTCGGTATCCTCCCGGCGACGACGTGGGGCTTGTAGAGAAACCCCTGCTCCTCCAGGTCGGCCATGACGTTCCTGATGGTGGCCGAGCTCCATTTGCCGTTGACGCGCGACGACAGCGTACCCGAGCCGACCGGCTCCGCCGATACGATGTAATTGTTCATTATAAGGTCAAGGACCTGTTTTTCTCTAGCTGTCAATGCTTCCATAACACATAATAAGGTAATGATATGAGCAATAATTGTCAAGCAATACGAAGGCCCGCACGCCGCTTGGGGACAATGGCGTCAGGGCGTGTGAGGGCCTTCGTCTTCTTCTGCGCCTGAGACTTCCGCGGCAGGCAGCCCACGCTCGTTCCTTATCTCCTCCATCCGGTTGAGGGGCCGCTCCAGTTGCCTGCGCCGCACCCCGCTAAGGGCCTCGAAGTCCTTCTGCAGGTCGCCTATCCGCTTTCCCATCCCTTCGAGCCTTTTCAGGAACTCGTCCCACTGTTTCTTGAAGATGCCGAGGAGTGATAGTATCTCGTTGGAGGTCTCCTCCATGGAGAAGGCGTCGATGGCCTGCCTGATGACCGCGAGGACCGCGAATAGCGTGATCGGGGAACAGCAGACGACGTGCTGCCTGAGCGCCTCCTCGAAGGCCTGACTGTCCTGCTCCTGGATGAAGGCGTAAATCTGCTCGTTCGCGATCAAAAGGAGCGCGCAGTCGAGGGTCTGCTGCTCCGGGTTGATGTAATCCCTGGTCGCCACTTCCCTGACCTTGGCCTTCACGTCACGCAAAAAGTCGGCCCTGAAGCGCGCCTTCTCGCCTTCTGCCTGGGCGTCGAGGGACCGCATGTAATTGTCGAAGGGGAACTTTACGTCCATGTTGAGCCGGAGGCCGCGCGGGAGAAGAAACGTGAAGTCCGGCCTGGAGCCCGCGCCCTGGATGGTCTTCTGCTTCAGGTAATTGACGTTCTCGACGAAGCCGGATGCGCGAAGGACGTCTTCGGCCATCCGTTCCCCCCATTGCCCCCTGGCCTTGCTGCCTGCGAGGGCCTCTTTGAGGCTTGCCGTCGTGCCGGCCAGCAGCGCGGTCTGCTCCCCTGCCAGCTTGAGGTGACTGGTCAGCTCGCCGAATTTCTCGACCCTGTCCTTTTCAAGCTCCCGCATGAGCCTGCCGACGCCGTCTACCTGCTCGGCCATCTTGCGCAGCTCCCTGTCGATCAGCTCCTTGCGCGCCTCGAGCTCGTTCGCGGACGCCTGCCGCTCGGACTGGAGGTGCGTCTTCGCGAGCTTGAGGAACTCTTCCGTGGACTGCGAGAGGGCGTCGAGGGAGAGGCTCCCGAAGCTCGCCTTCACGTGCTCCAGCATGGCCGCCATCTCGTCCCTGCGCTCCGCATCGCGCCGGACGAGGAGCGCCTCAGCAAGCTCTTTTGCCGTTTTCGCCTGATGTATCCTGAAGAGAAAAGAAACGGCCAGACCGAGGAGGAACCCGCAAGCGACTGCCGCTATGATCGCCCAGTACATAAGGCAGGCTAGCCTTTGCCGAGTTTTCTTGCAGCGTCCGGGAGACGCTTCAAAAGGTCGAGGGCCTTATACGCCTCCGCCTCGCTCAGAGAGCCGACCCCGCAGGACGTAGTGACGATCTCCCCTTCGTCGGACGTGCCGCCCGCCTCCGACACGTGCTGCTCGAAGGCGCGCCACGACCGGGCAAGGCTGTCGGGGCTTGCTGCGGCGAGTCCTTCGGACGAGGAGGGCACAATGCCAGGCGCTATCCGTCCGCCTCGCGCGAAAAAGCCCGAAAGCTCGCGCGGGAAGTAGAAGATCGTCTCCATAAAGCCGAAGGCGTCGTAATTGATAATATCGATGCCGGATAGAAGCAGGGCGGGCCAGTCCGTATTGCCGCAGCAGTGGACGCCTATCCGCGCGTCGAGCCCGGCGCTCGCCTCGTCGACCATCGACGTGGCCGCCTCGCGGGAGATCGACACGTATGCCGAGCCGAGCGACACCAACGCCGGCTCGTCAAAAAAGAAGATGACGTCCCTGCCCGGGCAGGCGTCCCTCATCGCCTTTATCATCCACGCCGCTTTCATGCGGATCCCCTGCTTGATGATATCGAAATAGGCGTCGTTGTATACGATGGGCTTTCCGTTCTCGTCCTTCAGGCCGATGCCGAGCGTGAACGGGCCGGTCAATTGCCCCTTGATCGCCCTGACGCCTGACGCATTCCGCCTCAGCCTTGCGAGGAACCCGTAAAACCCCGGCGCGGCCGCCTCCGATATGGCGAAGGCATCGATGTTGCCGCCGGCAACGTCCTCGTAAAACCGTTCTATCCCTTCGGTCTTGCCCGTGTCCATGCAGGTAGTGCCGCTCTGCATATCGGTGACGAGGGCGGGCACGCCTTCAAGGCCCTGGACGTACATGTCTTCCATAAAGGAGCGTTTCGGGAGCTGCGGCCAGAAAGGGCATTCCGGGCAGGACTCAAAGACTACGTCGAGCGCTTTTTCCACGTCGGTAAACGGCAGGCTTCCGATGCTTGTCACCAGCATGGCAATTTGTAGCACAACGGGGTGGGGGTGTCAAACCGCAGGATCTCCGGGCGTCAGGCAAAGACTGACGTGCTATGCTATTGACGTTCGGCCGTTTTTTTGCTAACTTATCGTGAACAGGCGTTCATTAATGGGCAGGCAACCGTCTCCACTGGCAAAAGCAAACATCCTCTCCGCAGCGAGACAGGTATTCGCGGACAAGGGGTACAAGGAAGCGACCGTCAGGGAGATCGCCCGGTTCGCCGGCGTGGCGGTAGGTGGACTCTATCCATATTTCGGGAATAAGGAACAGCTTTACGTCGAGGCGCTGGAGGAAGGGATCAAGCTGTATAAGGAAAGGATCCGGGAGCTGGAACACGAAGAACCCGCTGTTGCGATCAGGCGCTACATCGAGAACCATCTCGAATATACGGTTTCCAGAAAGCAGAGTATCTCGCTCCAGTTCAAGGACTACGACCTGGAGTTTGCCAAGCCGTTCAGGACCGGATTTTTCAGGTTTCAGAAAGATTTTCTTGCCGGGATTATCCGCAGGGGCACAGAACGGGGGATATTCAGGGCGGCAGACTGCGAGGATGCAGCCCTCTTCATCCTCTGCGTGCTGAAAGGGGCTGTCTTTAACAGCCTGGCGGGTACGATAGACCTAACCGCATCGCGAGATAGCCTGTGGCGCTCGGTCCTGATCTTTCTGAAACAGGAAGAGACGGGCGGGGAAACGGACGTACACCTGGGGTGAGGAAGGGGGACCGGCCGTTCAGGGACCGCCCAGGTGAGGGGCCTTCAGGCGGCGCCGGTTTTTGGGGACGTGAGCTTCAAGGAGATGTCAACGAGATGCTTCCAGGGGGTAGGATAGCGATGCGGTCGTGCGCCTTCGCCGTTGTCGCCATCATCGCCGTCATCGTTTTCTTCGTGCCCTTCCGTGCCTGCTCCGAGCCGCTTACCCTTCCCGACGGCCTAAAGATAGTAACGGAGGAAAACCGCGTCGTCAGGATAAAACAACAGGAAGAGAAGATGTCCCATGCGGACACCATCATCGCCCGATCGAGGCTGCTGCCGAGCGTCAATACCTCGTACGGCCAGACCTTTCTGGAAAACCAACCTGGTTTGCGCGCAGGCTCTCTGGTCGCCCAGACCTCGGAAAAAAGCTTTTATGCCTACCAATTCGTGATCCAGCAGATCCTCTATGATTTCGGCGGGGTCAGCTCCCTGTATAAATCCGCGCAGTTGATCGAGGATACGAGGCGGCTCGAGACCGTGAGGGTCAGGAATGAGCTCGCCCTTGCCTTCACGACGCTTTACTTCGACGTCCTCGAATCAGAGAAGGTGATAGCCGTCGCGGAAAGAGAAATAGAGGCCCTTGCCTCGCACGCGCAAGTGGCCCGTGACCTGCTGCAGAACGGCCTGATTACGAAGAACGATCTACTCCAGGCAGAGGTGCAGCTCGCTGACGCGAAACGGAAGCTCCTGAACGCGAAAAACACCAGGCGGATAAACGGGGCCAGGGTAAACAACATGCTTACCAGGCCGCTTTCGAGCCGGGTCGAGGTGATCGAGGTGACGAGGCCGTACGCGAAGATGCCGCCATATGAGGGAGCGGCCGAGATTGCGGAAAAACAACGGTCGGAGATGCAGATAGTCGACGCCACGCTCAAGGCCCTCGCATACGAGGAGACGGCGCGTAGAGCCGAGTATCTGCCGAAGTTCCTCGCCCAGGGCGAATACGACTACACGAAGAACAAATACCTGACTTACGAGAACAATGCAGCGGTAATCTTCCTGATGAGCTTGAATCTCTTTAGCGGCGGAAGCACGAGGGCCGCGGTGCAGAAAGTGCAGACAGCCGGGTCCCGGCTCCGCATCGAACGGAAAAAACTGGCGGACGACATCGGCCTGGAGCTCGAGAAGCACTATCTCGATGCCGTAAACGCAAGCGAAGCTATCAAGGTCGCTCTGGGCGCCCTCTCCCAGGCGGAGGAGAACGTGAGGATCACCAGGGTCAAGTATAAGGAGGGCACGGGCATCGCGCGGGACGTGACGGACGCGATAGCCCTGCGCGCCCTTTCAGAGACGAATTATCACCGGGCCGTCTACGACTACTACCGCTCGGAGGCGGGCTACCTTTACGCCTTGGGAGAGAACCTGAAGGACGAATACGGCAGATGAGACTTCGGTGAACGAGCAAATGAAAAAATGGGCCTTGAGATGGATAGCGGCGTCGGCGATAGTGGCGGGCCTTATCATCGGGGCAATTTATCTCGTCTACTCCCTTTCTCACGAAAGCACGGACGACGCCTACGTCACGGGCACCATAGTGCCCGTCGCCCCCGAGATAAGGGGAAGGGTCGTCAACGTCTACATCACCGACAACCAGTACGTGAAGGCCGGTGCCCCCCTGCTCGACATTTTCCCGCAGGATTACGAGGACACTGCCAAAGAGCGGGGCCAGGGCGTTTCCACCCTGGTAGCGGAAAAGGTCGAGCTTCAGGCATCCCTCAAGCAAAGGCAGAAGGCCCTTGCCCAGGCGCAGGCGAACCTTGCGGCGGCCGGGGCGGAGCAAGCCCTCGCCGAAAAGGATTTCGACCGGTACAAACGCCTCGTAAGAGAGGACGCGGCTACCCGGAGCCAATACGACCACGTCGAATCGCGCCTCGCGGTGGCCAGTGCAAGGAAGGAAGCGGCCGCTTCCGCTGTCGAGGAGGCAGGGGAGGCGATAGAGGCGGCTAAGGGCAAGCTGGCCACGCAGGACTTCAAGATCAGGCAAGCGCAGGCGGCGCACAGGGTCGCGGAGCTGAACCTCGTGAGGACGACCCTCGTCGCGCCCATCTCCGGAAGGATCGCCAAGAAGACCGTCGATCCGGGGAAATACGTGCAGCCCGGGCAGGCCCTCCTCGCCGTCGTGCATCAGGACATCTGGATCGTAGCGAATTACAAGGAGACGCAGGTCGGAAAGATGGCCGTGGGCCAGCCGGTCGAGATAAAGGTTGACGCATACCCCGGCATTGTCTTCCGGGGGCATGTCGATAGCCTGCAGCCCGGCACCGGCGCTGTTTTCAGCCTGCTCCCACCGGAAAACGCGACGGGCAACTTCGTAAAAGTCGTACAGCGGCTCCCCGTGAAGATCCTGGTGGACTCCCCTTTCGATCCCCGCCATCCCTTATGGCCCGGCCTCTCCGTCACCCCTACCGTTGACGTGAGCCGTAAAACGGGCTCGAAGCTGTCCGGACGATAGGTCCCGTGGACGGCGCGCATAAAACGCACAACAAGTGGCTCGTGACCGTGACGGTTATGACGGGGGCCATGATGGCCGCCCTCGACACGAGCATCGTGAACGTGGCACTGCCCCACATGCGCGGCGCTCTGGATGCCTCGGTCGAGGAGATCGCGTGGGTCTCGACGGGCTACATCCTTTCGAGCGTCATCGTGATGCCGATCATCGCGCTTTTAAGCTCCAGGTTCGGGCGCAAGCGGTTTTTCCTTTTCTCGGTCATCCTCTTCACAAGCTCTTCGATGCTGTGCGGGGCTGCCTGGGACCTGCCTTCGATGATCGTCTTCCGTGTCCTCCAGGGCATAGGCGGCGGGACCCTCATACCCCTGGCACAGGCCTTGCTGCGGGAGACGTTTCCGGCCAAAGAACAGGCAACGGCGATGAGCATCTTCGGTCTCGGCGTCATCCTCGGGCCCGCCTTCGGGCCGACCCTCGGCGGATGGCTCACCGACAACTACTCATGGCCCTGGATATTCTATATCAATGTCCCCGTCGGCATCCTCAACGTCCTGCTCATCATGCGCTTCGTCGAAGACCCCCATTACCTCGTCCGGGAAAAAGGGAGCATAGACGCCACAGGCCTGTTCCTCATGGCCGTCGGGCTGGGGTCGCTCCAGGTAATGCTCGAGAAGGGCGACCAGAAAGACTGGTTCACCTCCGATATGATACGATATCTGGCAGCAGCCGCTCTCGCCGGCCTTATCCTTTTTGTAATCAGGGAGCTGAGAGCGAAAAGACCTGCGGTCAACCTCCGGATCCTGAAGGACATCAATTTCGCCTCGAGCAGCTTCATGGGCGGCATTCTGTCCATGGGTCTTTTCGCAAGCCTATTCGTCCTTCCCCTCTTCCTGGAGCAGCTCCTAGGCTACCCTGCCTACGACGCGGGGCTGGCGCTTATGCCGAGGAGCCTCGCGATGGCTTTGGCTATGCCTTTCACGGGTTGGATATACCACAAGACAGGACCCCGGTTCCTTATAGCCCTAGGGCTTCTCGTGAACGCCGTCTCGTTTTACCTCCTGTCGCTCCTTTCCCTGGACGTAGGGTATTGGGACATATTCTTCCCTCAATTCCTGCAGGGCATCGGCTTCGGTCTGATATTCGTGGCATTGAGCACGGCCGCGCTCTCTACGATCGATAGGCCCCTCATGACGGCCGCGAGCGGCCTTTATAACGTGACCAGGCAGGTATTCGCCAGCGTCGGCATTGCCCTGGCCGCCACCTGCGTCACCAGGGGCGAGGTCAGGTATCGCGCAATACTGATGGAGCACGTGACAGGCTACAGCGACATCACGACGGGCGTGCTCGGGCGGTTCCTGTCGCATGTTTTTACCAGCGGGGCGGGCGGGACCGGAACCGACATGGAGGCCCTGGGGCTTCTGGAGAGGACGGTCGAAAGGCAGGCGGGCATGCTGGCCTACAACCACGTTTTCTTTCTTATCGCCGTGCTTTTCCTTGTATCTATTCCCCTGGCCTTCGCGATCAAGGACCCCCAGGTGGCCGGCGGCACGGAGATGATTGCGGAGTAAAGATGCGGGAGGCCGAAAGACCGCTGGTGTTTTGGCGGCATCACTGGTAAAATGAAGTGGCATTGCATGAATTCGATATAAGCTCCGATTAAAACATGATGTGGAAAGGGGTGGGGCGTGGCTGCCGGTGCAACGAATGATATGGGAAACAAGGCCGCCGCGGGCGAAAAGCGGACCGCCGGGCCCGGGCCGAATACGGCTTACGGGTTTCTCTCATCCGTCAAGCTCGCCATCGCGCTCCTCAGCCTGATCGCGCTGGCCTGCATTGTCGGCACGCTAATTCCGCAGGCCGCGCTCGTTGAGTATGGGCGGAGGCATGGGGAGGGGATGTACGCCTTCCTCCGCGCATCCGGCCTCACCGACGTCTTTCACGCGCCCTGGTTCTTCGGTCTTTTGAGCCTTTTCGTCCTCAACCTGGTCCTCTGCACGCTCAGGCGGCTCGGGGGCCTTTTCAAAGGCGGCGACAGGTCGCTGCCCACTGATAAGAAACTCGCTGCAATGCCACTGCACTTTTTCGTCAAAGGCGCGAAGATCGACGGCGTGGAGGCACTCTTTCGTGGATACCGGCCAAGAAGAGAGGGGAACGGGGCCATCCTCGAAAAAGGCGGCCTTTCCCGTTACGGCGTATACATCATCCACGCCAGCATCGTCGCCATTCTTCTGGGAGGCCTGATCGGCCTTCTTTTCGGCTTCCGCGGGTCGCTCGCCCTCGGCAAGGGAGAGGTAAAGGACGCGGCGGTAAAAAGAGACGGCCGTACGGCGATCCCCCTGGATTTTTCAGTCAAGCTCGACGATTTCAGCTTGACGCTCTATCCGGGCGGGGAGCCGAAGGAATACCTGAGCCGCATCGAGATCATCGACAACGGCAGGACGGTCGCAAGGGCGGACGTGCGGGTCAACCACCCAGTCTCGTACAAAGGGACTAACATCTACCAGGCAAGCTACGGCCAGGACCCCATCTTCGTCTTCGATATCGCCGGGCAGGAGGTGAGGCTCAACCAGGGCGGGGTGTATAAGCAGGGCGATTTTGCGATGATGGCAATGAGGTTCGAGCGCTCCGTCCACGATTTCGGCCCCGGTGTGCAGGTCGCCTACATTGAGGGCGGCGAGACGCGGACGGCCTGGTTCATGCGGGACGTCCCGAGGCTCGCAGCCAAAACGCTCGCAGGGGCCGAGGTGCGGCTCAAAGGCATAGACAGCGAATATTATTCCGGGCTGGAGGTAGCGCGCGACCCGGGCGTATGGGTCGTCTGGACGGGCTTCGCCCTCATCCTCATCGGCCTTTACATCAATTTCTTCATGCATTTCAGGCGCATCTACCTGCTCCAGACTGCCGAAGGGGTGCTCGTCGCCGGGACGTCGCCCAGGAACAGAGAGGCGTTCAAGGAAGAATTCGAGAAGTGGAGGAAAAAGGCACATGGTCTGGAGCGATAAGATACTCGGGATAGTGACGCTTGCCTATCTTGCCCTCTTTTTGCTCCACCTCGTCTATTTCGCGACGAAGAAAGAGGCGGTCCTTAGCGCGGCGCGGCCCATCCTTTACGCTGTTTTCGCGCTCCATACGCTCGGGCTGGCCGCACGCTGGATCGAATCGTACAGGCTGGGGATAGGCCACGCCCCTCTGTCCAACTTCTACGAGTCACTCATATTCTTTGCCTGGTGCATCGCCCTTATCCTGATAATGATGAAGAAGCGGCTGCGGCTGCCTGTCATAAGCATGCTCGCTATATTCGCCGCCGTCCTGTTCATGGGCTATGCCTCGCTTTCGCCGTCAGTAGACAGGCAGATCCAGCCGCTTATCCCCGCCCTCCAGAGCAACTGGCTCCATGTCCACGTCTTTACGTGCTTTATCGCCTATGCCTCTTTCGCCATCTCGTTTTTGGCCGCCCTTCTATACCTGATCGGCACGAAGAATATCCCCGGCGAGAGGCTGGAAGAGGTCAACTACCAGGCTGTCGTGGTCGGCTTTCCCATGCTCACCGCAGGCATCCTGACGGGCGCAGTCTGGGCGCATTACGCGTGGGGCGCTTACTGGAGCTGGGACCCGAAAGAAACATGGTCGCTCATAACGTGGATCGTCTACGCCCTTTTCCTCCACGCCCGCTTCACGGCCGGGTGGAAGGGGCGCAGGATCGCGCTGCTTTCGGTCGCTGGTTTCGTCAGCGTCATCTTCACCTATCTAGGCGTAAACTTCATCCTTTCCGGCCTCCACAGCTACGGCTCGTCCTAGAAGAAAAAACCGGGGCACAAACGCATTTTCCTCTTGCATCTTGATGAGATATATAGATAGAATTTACCTCCTCGCCCATAAGGGGAGGGTAAAGTCCCTCGATAGGGCGCGCATCGTTCTTACGGACGGTGTGTATTGGACCATAAACAGGCAGTGGAGGAGGTTCGGTAATGAACAAGATCGATATAGTCAATCAGCTCTCGGAGCAAATCCCTCTCAACCAGAAAGTGGCAAAGATAGTGGTTGATACAATTATAGATAGCATCAAGAAGGCGATCGTGGAAGGGGAAAGAGTTGAGATAAGAGGTTTCGGCAGCTTTTCCCTGCGCTCTTACAAATCATACAAGGGCAGGAACCCGAAGAACGGCGAGATCGTAGACGTGCCCCAGAAAAAACTTCCCTATTTCAAGGTAGGCAAAGAGTGAAGGAGACAATCTGGAAAGGCTAAAATTTCCAGTAAGGCTTGATCGCCTCTTTCGCCGCTGAGACGGCCTGCTTTCCGGCAACCGATGCCTCGCCCCCTTCATCCGCCATGTAGACGGGCGTACCCTTCATCTCCATGAGAACGGCCCTCACGGAATTGGCAAGGGCGGCTACATCGTAGCCCCCTTCGAGGGTAAGCAGCATCTTCCCGCCGCAGCACTCCGCCGCTATGTCCATGAGCATCTTCGTCATTCCCGCGAAGCCGCGCTCCGTGACGGCCATGCCGCCCAGCGGGTCGCTGCCGTGGATGTCGAACCCGGCGGAAACGAGCACGATCTCCGGCTTGAATTGCCGGCTCACCGGCCCGACGATCTCCGTGAAGGCATGCAGGTAATCTGCGTCGTGCATCCCGTAGACGAAGGGTATATTGACCGTGTAGCCCTTCCCGTCGCCAGAGCCCACCTCATCGTACCACCCTGTCCCGGGGTAGTAGGGGTACTGGTGCGTGGAGACGTAGAGCACCTTCCGGTCGTCGTAAAAGCTGTGCTGGGTGCCGTTCCCGTGGTGGAGGTCGTAATCGACGATGAGTATGCGGCTTAGGCCGTATTTCTTTTCCAGGTACCGGGCCCCGACGGCAATGTTATTGAAAATGCAGAAACCCATCGACCTTCCCGACTCCGCGTGGTGTCCCGGCGGCCTGACGAGCGCGAAGCCGTTGTCGATATGACCCGACATGGCGGCGTCGATGAGCGCAAGGTACCCGCCGGCGGCCATGCAGGCAGCCTCGTAGGACCTGGGCGATGCGACCGTGTCGGGGTCGAGCCGGGTCTGCACTCTCCCCTTCGTGCCGCAGATCATCTCGACGTATGATTTCTCGTGGACCGCGGCCAGCTCCTCCATTGTGGCAGGCCTGGCAGCCACTGGGACAAGGCCCGTCTGGTCCATCTTATCAAGCATCCCGTAGATCGAGGTCAGGCGCCTCGGATTCTCCGGATGAAAATCGTCCGTTATGTGCTGCAGATAGATATTATCCCTGACAATTCCAGCCTTCATAGCACCCCCCCCTGAGACAATATTACAACCGGACGCCCGGAAACACAAGACGTTTCAACGGTCTCCTTCGCATACGGACGGCCAGGGGATTCGCCGATTGCGCAGCCCTGCTTCTCGCATTACATTTTCATAAAGGATCCGTTATGCTTGTTGTGCCCCTTCTCATTTTTGCCGTCCTCGCTGCGCTCGGCCTCCTGGAGGCCATGCTGCACAGGCACAACCTGTCGAAGATACCTATCCGCATACACGTGAACGGGACGCGCGGCAAATCGAGCGTCACGCGACTCATAGCCGGGGGTCTCCGGGCGGGAGGCATCACGACGTGCGCAAAGACGACGGGGACGCTTGCCCGCATGATCCTTCCGGACGCCTCCGAATACCCGGTGTTCAGGCCTTCGGGCGCCAACGTGATCGAGCAGGTGCGCATCATAGCGACTGCCATGAACTATGGCGCAAGGGCCATCGTCGTCGAATGCATGGCCCTCCAGCCTCACCTCCAATGGCTCAGCGAGTCACGGTTCCTCAAGTCGACCCACGGGGTAATTACGAACGCCAGGCCCGACCACCTTGACGTGATGGGGCCGACGGAGAACGATGTCGCCCTGGCCCTCGCAGGCACCGTCCCGATAGGCGGCAAGCTGTTCACGGCAGAGGTCAACCGGCTCGCAGTCTTCCGAACGGCGACAGCGGACAGGGAGAGCACGCTTATCTCCGTCGGACCGGAGGAAGCGGCTGCCGTCACCGACGAAGAGATGGAGCAGTTCCAGTACGTCGAGCACAAGGAGAACGTGGCCCTCGCCCTGCGCGTCTGCACGGACCTCGGCATCGAGCGCAATCTTGCGCTGGCAGGCATGTGGAAGGCGCCCGCGGACCCCGGCGTCATGACCGTCTCCCATATCCGCTTTTTCGGGCGGGACATCTATTTCGTCAACGCCTTTGCAGCGAACGACCCCCAATCTACGGAACAGATCTGGAACATGGCCCTCGACCGGTTCCCTGACGTCGAAAGGCGGATAGCGATCTTCAACTGCCGGGCGGACCGCCCGACCCGCTCCCAGCAATTGGGCCGGGCCTGCGTCCACTGGCGGCCTGCCGACAACTACCTGCTCATGGGCTCCGCAACATATCTTTTTCTCAAGTCGGCCATGGCGGAAGGCATGTCCCTCAAGAAAATGGCGGCAGTCGAGCGGGAAAGCGAGGCCGACATCTTCGAGATCATCCTCGAGCAGATGGGCAGGTCGGCCGTAGTAGTCGGCATGGGGAACACGAAGGGCCGGGGGCTTAGTCTGGCCCGTTTCTTCCTGAACAGGAGCGCGCCAAGAGAAGCGCCGCGCAAGGAGGTGGCATGATGGACCTGCTATCGGTCTCCATCGGCATAGGCCTGGGTGTCAGCCTGATGTTGTCCGAGTTTCTGGGTATCGCCGGGGGAGGCCTGGTCGTACCCGGCTACCTCGCCCTTCACCTGACCGAGCCCCTAACGGTCTGCATAACGATACTTACCGGCCTCGCCGCATTCGTGCTCGTGCGTGCCCTCTCGTCCGTACTCATCGTTTACGGCAGGCGCAGGACCGTGCTCATGATACTGGCCGGCTACCTGACGGGCTTGCTCGCCCGCTATTTCATCCACGCCAGCGGCGCGCCTGAGATACTGGGCGAGCATGCAGTCGTGGGCTTCATCATACCCGGCCTTATCGCAGTCTGGCTCGACCGCAGGGGCGTAGTGGAGTCTCTCTGCTCGCTCATCACCGCCTCGGTCGTCGTCCGGCTCATCCTTATCATCGCATTCGGCGCGAGGCTCGCAGTATGAAAAAAATCTATTGGAGGCCGCAGAGCACGCCCCTTTTCGCCTTTATTCTCATAGGCCTGTTCTCGCTCGCGGGCGTACTTGCAGTCGAGCGGTACAAAGTGGAGGAAAGAAGGCCGGCTTACGGGGAGAAAATAGAAGCTGCCCGGCTCGCCCTCGCGGCAATGGAGACCATAAAGAACGAGCGGACGCGCAAGGGGGGCGCTGCTGACGCGGAGGCCGACCCGGCGGGCTCGGGCCTGATCGGCTCGTACGTGACACCGGTCACGACCGAGCCGGGCGACCTGGAGGCGAAGCAGACCTCGATAAACCCGAACTTCGCGGCAGTCATTGTCGACCTTTTGCGCCAGGCGAAGGTGAAAGAGGGCGACAACGTGGCGGTCAGCTTTTCAGGGTCGTTTCCCGCCCTCAACATCGCAGTCTATGCTGCGATAAGGACACTCAAGCTGAAGCCGGCGATCATCTCGTCGGTAGGCGCCTCCCAGTGGGGGGCGAACGACCCGGACTTCCTCTGGATAGATATGGAGCGCCTCCTTCAGGGCCGGGGCGTTTTCCCCTTCCGCTCGGAGGCCGCCTCCTTCGGGGGGAGGCACGACGAGGGCCGGGAGATGAGCGAAAGGGGCCGGAACATAGTGGCTGACGCAGCCGCGAGGAACGGCCTGCCGTTGATCGGGGCAAAGACGCTCCATGAGGATATCGACCAGAGGATGGCGGTTTATTTCAGGAAGGACCCGCCGAAGGTCTACATCAATGTAGGGGGAGGGCGCGCGGCAGCGGGGGCGAGGGCGTTCAAGGTGCTTTTGAAACCCGGCCTCCTCTCCTCGGACCTGCCCGAACACGTGCGGGGCGATTCGTTGATAGCGCGGTTCCTTAAGGAGCGCGTGCCCGTCATACAGATCTACGACATCAAGCGGCTCGCCCGCATGTACGGCCTGCCGGTCACGCCGGCGACGATGCCGCCGGTCGGCCAGGGCTCCATATACATCGAGAAGCGATACAACAAGTGGCTGGCCGGGTGCGTCCTTTTCGTGATAATCGCGGGCCTTTTCATCTTTTCCCGCTCCGAGTGGGGGTTCCGCATGCTGCAGATATCGTCCCGGCGTGAGGAGATGGGGCCGCCGGAGCCTATGGTCTAAATTATTATGAGGAGGTTGTCCGCAGCCGTCCGTTGACGGCCTCTATAGCGTCGCGGAGCCTTTCGACCAGCTCCCGGACGTTTTCGGGGTCTGCCCTGAAGCCGCTCGTCTTGCCCTCGACTATCCTGTAATTGGCGTTGATCTCGACCTGCGCTGCCTCTATGCCGAGGTCATTCCTGCAGAAGAAGGTGACCGTGCCCGCACCTTTAGCGGCGAAGTTCCGGTTGAAGATCTGCTGCTCGAAGCCCGAGAATGCCTCTTCAATGGCGCTTTTGAACATGGGGCAGGAAGAGAGGGCCGCCGCATCGTTCATTATCCCTATATCGACCTTCGACCGGCCGGGCGCCGCCCCGTGGAGGTCGAGGACGAACCTGATATGGTTCTCCTTTATCGATTTTCTTCAGGAACTCCTTGTATTGCGTGCCCGTGTCATTGTTCGGGTCTTCCGTCGTCTTGTTCTTCACATAAAGCACGTGGGCCCCGGTAAGCCTGCCGAGCACGATGGCGAGGGAAGCGGTATAGGCGTCTTCCTTCCTCCATGCGCCTTCGGCTGCGCGGTAATGCTTGGCGCCGTGGGGCGCTGAGATCAGCACCGGGATCGAGCCTTTTATGTAGCCGTAATACGGCGTCGCCTCGTCGTCATAGTTTATCTGTGCAAACTCGATGCGCCTCATCTCGTCTACTACGCCCGGACTTACGCGTTCGCCTGCCCGTCCTATTCTTGCGGCAAGGAAAAAGACGAAGGCCGCCGATAAGACCGCTGTTGCCATTTTAAATTCTCGCATATTTTTAACTCACTTGCTTCACGCAGTATATAATAGTAGAGGAAAAGGGACGGCGGGACAAGGGGGGAAAGTGATTACGAACCGTATCATCGATATGCACCTTCACGTAGGCCACAGGTTCGAATGGACCGAGAGGGCGCAGGCCGTCTGGATGGACATAGGGCCTTACGTGCCGAGGCTTTTCGACGCAGAGCAAAGGCAGGTGCCGCAAGCCTACGGCGACGTAATAAAAGAAGAGGCCTGGGCGGGTATACTGCTGCCCGAATATTCGCCGCAAACCGCCGGGCTCATGCCTATCGAGCGGGCCGCAGAGATAAACCTTTACCACCCCGAGCTTGTTCCCCTGGCCTTCCTGAACCCCAACCTCCACAGCGACTTGATGGCTGCCTTCGACGAGCAGATAGCCTTGGGGGCAAGGGGCCTCAAGGTCCACCCCATCCACGGGTTCTTTTACGCGAACGACGAGCGCCTCTACCCGGTTTACGAGCGCTGCCGGAAAGAGGGCCTCGTAGTCATGTTCCATGCAGGCACCAGCCTTTTCACAGGCTGCAAGATGCGCTATGCAGATCCGTATACCTTCGACGACGTCATAAACGATTTCCCCGACCTCAAAATCGTGCTATGCCACGGCGGCAGGGCATTCTGGTTCCACATAGCGGAATTCCTGGCAAAGAAGTTCGAGAACGTCTATATCGACGTCTCCGGCCTTCCGCCGGGTAAGCTCCTCGAATATTTCCCATCTATGCGCAAGTTCAGCTCCAAGTTCCTTTTCGGCTCCGATTTCCCCGGCGTCCCCGGCATAAGGAAGAATTACGATATCCTCGCCTCGCTCATCGCAGACGAGGAAGCGATGCACAACATCGGCTTCAGGAACGCCTACGACCTTTTCGGTTTCTGGAAGGAGGGGATGTTCGAGGTCCGGGACGAAGACGAGATATTCGGGGTGGTCAACGCAGCGGCTGAAAAGTACAGGGGCGTCATACCGGACGACAGGTGGCACGAGCCGTACATGCCGATGGAAGAGGTGCGGGAAGAAATGAAGCGTATGCGCTTCTACGGCGTCCGGAAGGATATGGAGGCACTCGGCGTGATGGCCAGGGAGCGTGTGAAGGACGTCACGCTCATACGCCATGCGTACGTGGCGCCGGCCGCTCAGAGGAAGGGCATCGGCGCAAAACTGCTCGACCTCATCGAGAGGCAGGTCGATACGGAAGTGTTGCTGGTCGGCACGTGGCAGGCCGCATGGTGGGCGATAGATTTTTACCGCAGCCACGGATACGAGCTGCGGCCGGATAAAGAGGAGCTATTGAAGCGGTACTGGGACATACCCGACCGCCAGATAGAAACCTCCGTCGTCCTCGGAAAGAGATTGAAGGCTAGTACGCGGCGGTAGGGAGAAGCTCAAGACCGGCGCGGACAACCTCTTCGGGCGGGACATCGAGGCATTCGAGGCCTGACGGGCAGGTAAAAGCGTAACACGGACTGCACGGCACGGCCCTTCTCAGCAGCCTGTGGGGCGCGTTGCGCGGACGCCACTGCGATTCAAGCTCCGTGCCTGAGTAAAGGACGACCGAGGGCGTTCCGCAGGCGTCCGCAATGTGCATCGTCGAGGTATTGTTCGTCAGCAACAGGGTCGCGCCTTCGACCAGGCGTGCAAGCTCGCCAACCGTCGTCATCCCGGAAACGTTGACTGCCCGGTAGCCGACGGCTTGTGCGATCCTCGCCGCCCGCTCCTTTTCCCCTTCCGTCCCCGTCACGACAGGACGCAGGCCCGTCGCCTCGGCAAGCCCGGATGCCGCCCTGACGAGACGTCCCATCGGGTACGTCCGCGCAGTTGCGCTCGCGAACGGGTTCACGAGAAGGTAAGGCTCGCCGGCTGTAAACCCGGAGCTGCACAATAGCCGCTCCACCGCAGCTTTAGCGCATCCGGCCGTCTGAATCGAAAGGTCACGGCTCTGGATGCGAAAACCTACCGCCTCGATAAGCTCAATGTTCCTGTCGACCTGGTGCAGGTAGTCGGGCGGGGACGGGGCTGCGGCCGTCAGTACGCCGGGGGCAGTCTCCTTTGAAGAGCCGAGGCGAAGGGGGATGCCTGCCAGCAGGCAGGCCAGCCCTGCCGGATGGGGGGACTGGCTGAAGCTCGTGAAAATGATGGCGCCGTCGAACCTGCCTGCTTCTAGCGACTTTATCAGGTTCCATTCCCGCGCCGGGTCGAAGGGGAGACGCCCGAGGTCCTGCCACACAACGCGCCGGACAAGGATGTCGTCGATCCAGGGCAGGAGGGCGGCGGCGCCTGCGCCTGCCGGGCTCACCATCAGCGTGAGGCGTGCATCGGGGAGCGCCTCTTTGACTGCGCGCAGGGCCGGGCCTGCCATTACGACGTCGCCGATGTTATCCAGCCTCATGGCGAGCAGATTCTTCGCCTTCGCCCAGCCCCCTTCGATCGGCATGTCATAAAACTATAGCAGTCCCGCGCTCCCTGCACAAAGCGCAGCTATCTATTGAAAAAATCTTGCAATCAGGCGGAGGAGATGCGTATTATTGGTCGTGAAAAACAGATATTTCCAGGATACGCTTTTCGAGGAGTTCAAGGGCGACACCTGCTACGTCTGCTGCCGAAGGATACGGGCGAACAAAGGCGTCTGCGTAGGGCAGGGGCTATGGCGCCACGCAGGCTGCAAGCCCGGCAGCAGCAAGTGGTCCCGGAGCGCCGTGGAAGAGCGCGCTGCAAGGGCGGGCGGCCGGTCTTAAGGCGACCGCCCACTATCTCCACCGGGTCGCTAAAGTTTACGCGACCCGCACTTTAATCCTATCCTTTTTTCCTCTTGCCCTTATTCTTCTCGTGTTTCTTGTCCTCTTTTTCCTGCTCGTAGATGTCCGAGACTACGGTAGCCACCCGCTCGCGCCACCGGGGATCGTCCTTGTTCAGCTCAACTTCTTCATAGAAGTCCGATATGCTGTGGTCGATCAACTTGTAGGGGTTCGACTCTGAATCGATATCGAAATAGGTGTGGCGCAGCTCGTGCCGCAAAAGCCTGACCCGGTCGTCGTTGCCTATGGCGTTCCATCCCTGCTTATCGAGCGTGACGATATAATCATACCCTTCTACCGCGATGGCCTCGTCCTTTGTAAGGTGCCTCAACAGGTCATTCGTTCTCATGATGCGGCCGAGGACGAGATGGCCGCCGGACATGCGTTTCTTCACATCGAAGAGGGTAATGACCTTCGCGTTCCTTAGCTCCGGGAAGTATTTAGACTCGACCTCTTTGAGCAGCTCGTTTACGTCTTCCGTTACTTCTTCATACCTGATTCCCATACGGGAGGACCTCCTTCCTTGCTTTTCGATTCTTTAGGTTTCAGGGGTTTTATCATGGGAGCCGGAAGGTAATCAAGATAAATCCCCCAACTGCGTCTTTGGAGGCGCTGCAGGACCGCTTCAACGGTATCCTTGCCCCTGCTGCAAGCACCCATTATATTGCTATTAAAGACTACAGGGACATTTCGCAACTCAACGATTGCCAAAGGAGGCGGCGATGAAATATAGCGCAAAAGTACTTGGCAGGGAGGCAACGGCAGGCCAATTGATGGTCCTGCGGCTGGAAAGGCCTGCCGGGTTCGATTATCAGGCGGGCCAGTTCTGCAACGTCAACGCGCCCGATATCGGCATAGGAGGCGAGGGAGGCCTGCGAAGACCCCTCAGTCTCGCTTCATCGCCGCTCGAAAAAGAGCTGCTTTTTACGGTCCGGCTGAGCGAGAGCGCCTTCAAACGGACGCTGCGCGATATGGCGGAAGGGAGCGCGGTCGAAATCGAGAGCGCGATGGGCCTGTTCACCCTGCCGCAGGACAAGAGTACGCCCCTTTGCTTCCTGGCAGGCGGCATGGGCATCGCCCCTTTCCGGTCGATGCTTCGCTATGCGGCCGATGCCCGCACGGGGCACAAGGGTACGCTCTTCTATTCGAGCCGCGTGCCTGAAGAGGCGCTTTTCCTCGACGAATTCAACGCAATCGCCTCGAAGGACCCTTCGGTGCAGGTTGTGGCCACTATGACGCGGCCGGAGCAGTCTGCGCAGAAATGGGAGGGGCGGACGGGGCGTCTCGTTTCAGCCACGATAAAAGAGGCGTGCCCGTACTGGAAAGAGGCAACCTATTATCTTGCCGGTCCCCCGGTCATGGTAGACGGCATGAGGACTATGCTCAATGACATGCAGATAGACAAGGCCAAGGTGAAGCAGGAGATATGGTCGGGGTATTGAATACCTGCTGCTTGCAGCAAATATAAAGCAAGCGCATGCGCAGCGCCGAGCGGGGAGACTCCACGGACTTTGTTCGTGGAGGGGGTGCTGAACCCCAATAACTGTCAAGCAGGAGATTTGGGCCGGGTATTAATGTTTACTTACTGGCCGTCATTTTCTCCGCCCGCATTCGCGGGCGGGCCTTGAGCCTCGCCGGGAGGCGGCATCTGCCCCTCCGGCGCCGCGGCCTGGGCCGGCCGGCCCGTCCCTTCGGCCGGCGGGAAATCTGCGGCTATAGGCTCTCCACCTCCGGCGAGCTTAGCTGCCTCTTTGAGCAAGCTGATCGAATGCCTGTTCTTCACCTGCGGCTTCCTGAAAATATCGGTGGGCGTGACGATACCACGGTAATACGCGTTGTTCCAGCCGCTCCTCGTCTTGACGACCGCCCCGTCGACCGATATGCCCCCGTAAAGCCCTTTCGACCGCGAGAAGCTGACGATGTCCGCGCTCAGGTTAGCAGTCGAGGCCGCCGCACCTACGCCGACCGGTCCTGCAGCCACACCGATGTCCGCACCCAGCTTGACGCTGCTCTCCATGAGTGAGCTTATACCGCGCTCCGTCATGATGAGGAGCACCACTTCCGAGGACTGGCCGCCTATCTGGAAACCGAAGCTGCCCTCGCCGATCGTATAGAAAGCAGGGCCCTTCCAGCGGCCCGTCAGGCTGTCACGCGCGATGAGAACGCCGCTGCCGCCTGCCGCACCCACTATAAAGGCCCCTTTAAGGATCTGGGGGGCGATGAAGATGCCTCGGGCATTCTTTATCATGCTCCGGAAACCTTCCATTTCAGGCGCGGTGGAGAAATTCTCCAGCGTCTGCTGCGCCTTCTCGACGAGATGGCGGGCCTCCATAGCGTTGTCCGCCGCCGCCGGCCCAGGGACCAGGGTAAGCACCCCGGCGAGGGCGACAACCATTAATATGGAGAGAACCATTGCCATTCCATTCCGACGCCGGCTTTTCATTCATCCTCCTTAAGTGCAATTACTGGGGCTAGCGTCGCCCACGAGCAAAGCTCGCGGAGCCTCCCCTCATAAAAAGGAAGAGGCATTAAAGACCTTACTGGCACCGCCCCCTCCCTATGCGCGATATATTACGCCCTTCCATATGTAATTGTAAGCGAGCGGAGCCTATCTGCAAGATCACCGGTGAGCGCATCGGGCGCGAACCTCCAGCCCCAGTTGCCCATGGCCACAGAAGGCCGGTTCATCTGCGCCTCCCCGCCCAGACCGAGAATGTCCTGGAAGGGGAAGACGGCCATATCCGCAATAGAGGCCATGGCGAGCCTCACCAGGTCCCAGTGCACGTCTTCGGGTCTCGGCTCCTTGCCCAGGTATCGGGCAAGGCGCTCCTTCTCGTCCGGCCTGGCGTCGTTATCGAACCAGCCGCGGGCCGTGTTATTGTCATGGGTCCCCGTGTAGACCACGTAATTTCTTTCGTATGTATGGGGCAGATAGATGTGCATCGGGTTGTCCTCGCCGAACGCGAAGAGAAGTACCTTCATGCCGGGGAAGCCCCACTCCTTTATGACCTCCCTCACGTCGGGCGTGATGATGCCCAGGTCCTCGGCAATGATCGGGAGGTCGAAGAACCGTTTCGCGAGGTGGCCGAAGAAATCACCCGCCGGGACGTCGGCCCACCGCCCGTTGACTGCGTTCTTTTCGCTCGCGGGCACCTCCCAGAACTTGACCAGGCCCCGGAAGTGATCGACCCTGACGACGTCCAGGAGCGTAAGCGTATGCTCGAGCCTCTCTATCCACCAGGCGTAACCTGTCTGCCGCAGGACGTCCCAGTTGTAGACCGGGTTGCCCCAGAGCTGGCCGGTCGAGGCTGAAATAGTCGGGCGGTACGCCGCCGACGGATACCGGGTTTTTGTCCGGGCCCAGCTTGAAAATGCCCGGATTGGACCAGACGTCCGCGCTGTCGTAGCTCACGTATATCGGGATGTCGCCGATGAGCTGTATGCCCCGTTCGTTGCAGAACGTCTTGAGGGCCGTCCACTGTCGGAAGAAAAGGTACTGCCGGAACTTCTCGCTCTCTATGGCGGACGCCGATTCCGCGCGCGCGGCGGCCATCGCCTCCGGGACGCGGTCGCGCAGCTCTGGCGGCCAGTCGCAGAACGAGCGTCCTTCCATGCGGCCTTTGATAGCGATGAAGAGCGCGTAGGTATCCAGCCAGGGCGCCTGGTCTTCGCAAAACTGCGTAAACCCATCCAAGTCGCGGCCGGACTTCAAAAAGCCGTCGTAAGCTGCGTCGAGAAGGCGCTCTTTGTACGCCGCGGCCCCCTCGTAGTCGCACCTGCCTTCCGGAAAGGCCGGTCTCGGCCCTAACTCTTTCCCGGATATGAAGCCGTCCGTTACGAGCATTTCCGGGCTTATGAGGAACGTATTGCCCGCAAACGTGGAAGTGCTGCTGTAAGGAGAATTACCGTAGACAGGCAGCGTCGGGTTGAGCGGCAGGATCTGCCAGTAACTCTGCCGCGTGTCCGCAAGGAAATCGGCGAACCTGTATGCCGAGGGGCCGAGGTCTCCGACGCCGAACGGCGAGGGAAGCGACGTGATATGAAGCAGGATACCCGATCCTCTCTTCTTCGCCATGTTCCTATCCTTTAATCCTTGTGCTTCAGACTTCATTTTCAAAGCATGTTCTTGACCCTGAGCTGCAATTCCAGCAGGTCCGCCTTCGTGAGCTTCAGGGAACCGTCTTTTGCGACCCTCCGCGGCCTCACCCTCTTGACCGCCTCGCGGACGGCATCCGATATGGTAAAGCTGCTCTTCATAAAATAACTGAAGGCCCAGCTAGTGATCTCGTATTTGTCTTTCTCGGACAACCGGAAAAACCAGAAGAACGTGATCAAGCCGCAGGCTCCTTGGCGGAAGAAAACATGGCATATTGTAGCACACGGAAGGGAAGCGAAAAAAGAGGCTTGGAATTACCGGGGCGCTGAGCCCCGAAATTGCCGCTTGATCACAGCGGCAACAAAGCGGGCGCATCGCGCTAGGGGCGGTTGGCAACCTCGGGGTCGCCAGGGGACGTCCGCAAGAAGGGGTATAATCTGTGAGTTATTCGATTATTTACGATCATCCCCGTTGGCTTTCCGCACAAGTTACAGAAGTTGCCAGCATCGCCCTAACTCTGGGCGACGCGCTTTCCTGGGCATGCTTATTGCCCAGTTGCCGTCCGATTTCGCCCTATCGTGTCCGAGAAAAGCAGCGTATCGCCGATCGTTACTTTTGTTTCTAAATCGTGTATCGTAAGGAGAAGAGAACCTTGCCAAGCCAGTCAACTACGTCCCCTATTCCGCGCCTCAAATTCATGGCACCCATACTTATTTTTGTTATATTGCGCATTTGGACGCTATCTCCTAAACCCGGAAGCCAGGGTGGGCCCGAGTGGTTTATCATAGCAGTTTTGGTTCTCATAGTGGTATTTCTTGCATCCTCCCTTAAACGACCCGCAAAGAAAGATAGCAAGAATCATTGATTGACCATCTCCATAGGGGACGTTCGTAACTTCTGTAACTTATTCACTGTCCACTCTCCTTCTTCACCATTTTCAGCGCCGCGACGTGAGAAACCCCTAGTTGACGAGCTATCTCAGCACGGGATATTCCTTCCTGGGAAAGGCTATGAGCAATATAGGAGCGGACGCGGGTGATCTGCCTGGTGCGGTTGTGACCCCGGTCTTTATCGTTCCTGAATATCGCGCTTCGCTCGATACCACGGGCCATCACGTGATGAACAGTACAGCAGGCGTCCAGCCGGGCTTTACGGGGCATCACCTCTCTCCAAGAACGGCTGTTCCAGTCAGCATATCGCACAAGCTACAGAAGTTACGTACGTCCCCTATCCAACTCGTCCAGCTCGTTCCCGGTCACGTTAGTCAACTACGTTCCCCTATCCGTCCTCTCACGTCCTTTTGAGCTTGGGTCATTCCCGGCCTCCCTGAACATAGATGGTCATCCCATACTACCATACCTGTCAGGCGAAGTCGTGATATTCGCACTATTCTATGCCGGCAGCAGTTTCCGTGGCGTTCTCATCTTCCGGGAATACATCTTTTTCAATCGATTTTCCTGCGGGATGCACAAATTTTACCGGCTGGTATTTCCGGGCGAAGACATTCAGCTGAAACACATCGGGACGCGCATAATGACCGACAGCGTCTATCATGTGTTTGACCCCTACTATGTTGTCAAGGTTGATATCTGCATAGGCAATCTGCTCACGATCCTCCAGAGGGCCTGCAACATAATTGCTCATGGGATCCACAATTCCCGAAATTCCGCCGCCCGCCTCCAGGATGCCCTGATTGGCCGGGTCGAGACTCAAGGTAGAATTTCAACTCTTCATCCCCCACGCATGAGGAAGAATATGCCACATAAACTTGGCCCTCGAACGTCATGTTCCTCATTGCGACGTCGATCACTTTTTTTCTGTCCCTCGGCTGGCTCCTGAAATTTGCTCCCGGCCACATGGCTATATGGAGTTGTTCTCCCAGGCTGTATAGAGAGTACCTTGAGAGCGGCATGGAATGTTCGTAACAAATAAGCATGCCTATCCTTCCAATTGAAGTGTCGGAGACTTGCAGGCTGGTACCATCGCCCATGCCCCAGATCGTCCTTTCTTCTCCGGTGGGCATGAGTTTTCTTCTATTGATCACCATGGTTCCCGACTCGTCGATGAGGACTTGGCTATTATAAAGGGTTGAGGAATCCTTTTCTACGAATCCCAGAGCTATCATAATCTCATTCTTCTTTGCCGCGGCCCTTATGTAATCCATCTCCGCGGACTTAACTTCCAGAGAGTTTTGGAATTGCCTTTTGAAAAGCTCAAGCTTTTTGTTGTTGTTGATCCCCATCCATATCCACCATGGATATCCCGGAACAAACGTTTCCGGAAACACAATCAGCTTGGCGCCGTTTGACGCCGCTTCTCTTGTCATAGAGATTACTTTCTCTATCGTTCCCTCTCTGCTGAAGAGCACCGGGGCCGCGACTGTCGTCGCTATCTTATCAATTCTAGACGTATCCATTATCTCCCTCCTATAAATTGTCTTTTGAACTACCGTGGTTCAATTTCATCGGAGTACTCCCTCCCTTAGCTCGACTCCCTGCTCTATTCTTCGTCGAAGCGTATACCCTTCGTCTCTGGCCCGAGAATAAGCAGGATCAGAAACACAAGGATGGCGATTCCGCTGAACACGTAAAAGCCCGCCCCAATTCCAAATTTAGAGGCGATAATGCCTACCAGAGTGGGGGCGATGACCGCACCCGAGCGCCCTAAGCCTGTGGCGAGCCCAACCCCCGTAGCCCTGGCCGAAGTAGGAAAAAGCTCTGTCGTGTAAGCCATGGCAGGACCAAAGACGCCGAGCACAAAAAAACCCGTGAGCGGACCGACCCACAGGAGGACGACAGGAGACGTGATATATCCGTAAAGAACACTGGTCACGGCGATACCACAAAAGTAGAACGTCATAACGGGCTTTCTCCCGAATTTGTCATTCAAGAAACCACCCACCACCTGACCGACCCACGACCCTAAAACCCACAGTGCCATGAAGCCTGTCATTTTTGCCACCGTTAGGCCCCGTTGCGTCGCAAGATAAGTGGGTGACCAGATGGCGACTCCCCAATAGCACATGAGCGCCCCGATTTGAATGACCAGCGCAGTAAGTGTATTTCTGATCAGTTTTGGTTTGAAAAGCTCTACCAGCGTAAAAGAGTTTTTGGGAACCTGTTTTTGCGCTGCCCGACTTCTCTTCCACATTTCCGATTCCTTCAGACTTTTAATCATGAAGAAACCAGTAATGACGCCAGGTACAGCGCCCATGATAAAACATATCTTCCATCCCCATTCGCCGGCTATATCCCTATAATAGAGTCCGATTGTACCTGTGACAGCAATGGCGAGGAGAAAGCCGAGAGGGTACCCGCTGTTCATGAAACCAACCATCCTACCCCGCTTCTCAGCAGGCACATGCTCCGAAAGCATCGCGAGGCCAACGGGCCATTGTCCTCCTGTTCCCAAGCCTGCCATAGCCCTCATAATGCCGAAGGAATATATGTTGCTGGTAAATGCCGCGAGCCCTGTGAAAATGGAGTAAACAAAAGTCGTAATCCACAAGAGCGGTTTTCGTCCTGCGTAGTCGGCAATGACAGAGGCTATGATGCTGCCTGAGGCATGACCGATCAAGAATAGGCTTCCAATTAGTCCAAGCTGTACTGTCGTCAAGTGCCAATCCATAAGTATCCAGGGCGCCACCATTGCGAAGATCATCTGATCTAGACCGTCAAATAGCCAGCCCAACATGGTGATGGTAAAGACCACCCACATATACCTGTTCTTCTTTTCAGAAGCCAACGATAGGTCTGATAGACTCATACACCCTCCTTTAGGCAAGACTGCTTTCTGCCTCCGACTCGGACTCAGCAACCGCTCTTGGCTTACCTAGCCTTCGTTCTCGTACGAGCATATTATTAGATAATATGTATTGTCAAGATTATTATCGTAACAATAATTATGCTTTATGATCTATGTACCATTGATATATCTATAGTTATAGATGATTACTGCGAGCTCAAAGATGTTTATTGCCTATTACAATACTATTAGATATAATTGAAAAGCAATTTAAGTATCAGGCAGCAGGGCGTTTAATGAAATAGCTATCCCTCACCGGGAACACAGAACCAACAATACACTGGAGCAAAAGAAATGAACGCTTACCCTGAAATAGAAGATAAACTCATGACGCTCGAGGAAGCGGTCCGAAGATTTGTTAAGGACGGCTCCCAAATCGCCCTGGGAGGCTTTACCGTCACGAGAAGCCCCATGGCCGTAGCCTACGAAATCGTCCGGCAGCGAATAAAAGACCTCCACATCGTGTGCCACTCCCCAGGACAGGCTTTTGATGTCCTGATCGGGGCCGGGTGCGTGAAAAGGGTGGAGCTCGCGTACGGAGGAAACGGAAGGTTCGCACCCACGTGCATAAGGTTCAAAAAGGCATGTCAGCGTTCCCAAATCGAATTTGAAGACTACTCAAACTACCAGATGAGCTTGAGATTTCTTGCCGGGGCCCTCGGGATGCCCTTTGTGCCTACCAAGTCGGGGCTCGGTACCGATCTTGTCAATTTTGAAGGGTTCTCAAGGGAGACGAGGACCCTGCGCAAAATTGCTCCCAAAAAGTACTCGTTTATGCAAAATCCTTTTAATGACAAAGAAGATCGATATGTACTCCTTCCCGCCCTTAACCCGGATGTGACTATTATCCATGCCCAGTATGTAGGGGATGACGGGACCGTAAGGATGAAGGGACTCACCTTTGCGGACATCGAAGAGGCAAAATCGGCGGATACGGTCATTGTCACTTGTGAGGAGATCGTGCCCCGATCCTTTATCAGGCATGACCCGGACCAGAACTCCCTTCCCGCATTCTTCGTCGATGCGATTATAAAGGCGCCGTACGGCGCCCACCCCACTGCATGCTACTCATTCTATGATTATGATGCAGCTCACCTCAACCTCTACAAAAAAGTTGCTGAAGACGACGCTTTGTTCAAGGAGTATCTTGATGAATGGGTGTACGGCATACCGTCTCACGACGCATATCTCGACAAGGTAGGTGGGGCAGCCCTTATCAGGATCAAGGCAAACAGCGTTCTCGGCTATACCCCCGGACTCGACAGGAAATAAGGAGGCATAAGGCTCATGAATTATACAGACAACGAAATGATGGCAATAAGCGCCGGCCGGTTCACAAAAAACGGAGACATACTCTTTGCGGGAACAGGCGTGTCCATGCTTGCAGCCACGGTTGCGAAAAGAATCTATGCACCGAAGGCAGTGGTCTTCTTTGAGACAGGCGGCATCGATCCTTCCCTTGAGGAGATTCCCATGGCGGTTGCGGACCCCAGGGTCATGAGCGGAACGGCACTCAACTCCGGCCTGATCGAGGCCTTCTCCATCGTCGGGCACAGAAGACTCCACACAATCGCCTTCCTGGGTGCAGCCCAGATCGACAGGTACGGCAATCTGAACACTACGAGCATCGGTGACTATTATCATCCGAAGACACGCTTCTCGGGGAGCGGAGGCGCATGCGACGTCGCTTCCTTTGCTTCGGGGGTCATCACCTTCATGCAGCACCAGAAGCGAAGGTTCGTGGAGAAACTCGACTATCGCACAAGCCTCGGGTGGTATGAGGGCGGAGATTCACGAAGTACCCTCGGTCTCGCCCGGGGAGGCGCCCTCGCGGTGGTCACGAATCTCGGTGTGCTGAAATTCGACGACAAGACGAAGGAAGCCTATCTCGCCGAATATTATCCGGGAGTAACCGTGGAAAAAATCATTGAAAATACGGGTTTCCCTCTTGATGCGTCAAAGGCGGTAGAAGCGGTTCCGCCCTCCGCTCAGCAACTTGGAATCCTGAGAGAAGAAGTGGACCCGCAGAGACTGATACTTTAGGCGGCCGGAACGGGCAGGCTCGCGATTGCCCTTTCCTTTCCCCGTTTGTCGGTGTAGTGCGAAAGAGGATGGCGCCTTGTCAAGATTTCCGGCGATAGAGGCAACGAAGATTGCTCTTGTCTAATAGCGTTCTATTAGGATATAATTAAAAGGTATCTTAAATATAATCAGAGGCGTCGCTTCATGACCATAGCTGCAAAGTTGAAAAAACTGAGAAAACTTCGAGGTCTTAGCATGACGGATCTTTCGAAGGACTCAGGCGTGCACCAGACAACGATCTCCGCAATCGAAGGAGGCAAGCACAATTCTCCAGGTATTGACACGATTGAGCGGCTGGCAAAGGCGCTTCGCATTTCTCCGCTCTATTTTTTTGAGAGCAGGATCCAAACGCCTTTTGACGTTATAGAAAATATGCCTTCAGAAATAGCGGATTTTCTGCTTCAAGCTGAGTCCCTGCCCTACCTGCTTCTGAGTAAGAAAGCCCACGACGACGGCATATCCAGCCGGACCATTGAGAAACTTCTTCATATACTTCAGGAGAACTATAGCGAGAAATTACTCACGAAGGATATCGGTGAGTCACGGGAAAGACCACGAAGGACGTTTAAGCCAAGGAAGACCTAGATTGGGCGGAGGTTTTAGTGAAAGCAAGAATCGATGACTTCTATGGCGAAATAGAATGGATATGGACGGGAGATGCACTTTTCATCGACGCCGACCACGGCTACATAGAGGACCTCATGCGTATTTCCTCTGACGAGATTGAGGAGTTGGTGACACTGATCCACGGGGAGACGATCGACGCTAAGAGTCAAATTCCTCAGCTCAAGGAGCTTCATCGGAGACTCAATTATAAGTACGAACAGATTTACATCTCTGATGATAATGGTGATTATTTCAACGCTAATGGCCAAACCAACAATATCAAGGATCGGGCCTATTTTCACGAGGTGATGAAGGGGAGTACAGTCGTGAGTGAGCCGCTGATTAACAAATCCACAAAAAATCCTATAATCGCAGTGGCTACCCCGATCAAAAACGAAAGAAGCGTCATAGGATTGTTTGGCGTTACCGTCCTGCTTGGTTCCTCTCTCAAAGGACTGAGGTTCTTGCGCGTCACGACTTGCTCTAGAAAGAAGAAAAGCAGCAAAGGAACCAACAAGTACTGCCACAGGACTGGATTAAAGAACACTTATACTAAGAAAGCGGTTCAGGTCTTAAAGTGAGGTTTGTTACACTCACAATCCGCAAGGGGCTGCATGCCCATCATTCCAGCTTGACGGCAGCCGTATCTTTCTGCTCGCGGATTTTGACCCGAGCCAGCCGGGAAAGAGAGCGCTTTTCTCTCCCGTTCCTCCGGGGACGCCATAGGGACACCCGTAAATACATAAATAACTCACAGCTCATACCCATTCTCACGGGCTATTTTCTCTCCCCTTTCAACGGAGTATCCCACCGCAGGCGCAGTCACATGGGGGACATCCTATAGTTCCTCCTGTCAAGCATAAAGGGCAGTCATAACGATCTTGACGGCTTAGCTCTCCGGCCCCTTCACGCGGGTGCACCTCGCCTCTCGCCTTGTTCCGCGCTCCTTTCATCGGTCGGCGAGTCTCTCACCTAAAAGCGAATCCGCGCCTCAGCGTTATCAGTATCCGGCATGCACAAAGGCCGCCTATCATCCTTTATCCAGGCTGCATGATTCAGGTGGGAGGCCCAGGATTGTCCCACACGGGGTCTTACCGCCCCTACGTTGTTGCTCGGGCTCTCCCGCCGGATGGTAAATCTTTTATAACCCTACTCTATGCACCCCGGATTGAATACCTCCTTCTTCTTCATGAGCGTCCAGGCGATGACTAGTAGCTTCGCCGCAAGCTTTATCCTCATCTTCATGCCTATCCCCTTCTCTTTCTCCCTGCCTTTGAGCTTGTTCGTGAAGTAGGTCATGAACTGTCTATTTCTGGTGGAGGCGATGAGCGCAGCCTGGTAGAGGCCGTAGCGGAGGTCGGCTTTTCCCCTTTTTGAAATGACGGGTGCGACTTCTGTCCTCTTCCCGCTCCTATCCGCACTGAGATCGAGGCCGGCGAGCTTCAGCACCTGTCTGTGGTTCTCGAACCTGTAGGGATCGCCTAACGCCCCTATTACCTTCGCAGATATGTCGGGGCCGAAGCCGGGAATGCTCATAAGGAAGGGGTACTCGGCAAACCTCCTGCATACTTCCGCAATTTTCCTGTCCGTCTCCAGTATCATGATATGAAGGCCTTTAAGTCCGTCGAGGAGGGTTGATGCTTCGAAGGCCACGGATGGATGGGCGGCGCAGCCTATAGAGACGGCCGCTTTCGAGTGGATCTCCTTAAGACGGCTTACCTGATTTGAGTTTCCAGGGGAGACCATGCGAACTAACTCCAGGAACGTGAGGCCCGCAATCTTCTTCGGGTTGAGACAACGGACAAGATCGGAGCCTTCGGCATTATCGACGTAGGCATCCATTTCAGGGAAGTACTGGGCTATGAGATGATTCCTGATCCTGACCTTGTAGCCCTGCTGGAATTTTTTGAGTCTTCGTTTCAGAGAGAGCAGGCTCCGGAGCTCTCTGAGGTCGAACGAAGGAAGCTCATAAAAGAGGAACTTGCCCTGGATAATGAGATCGGCCACATTGGCGGCGTCCTTCGTGTCATTCTTGTCCCACCTGCCGTCTAAGAGCTCGCGATTCTTCTTGACCGCGGTGCCGGCGACGAGCACGACATGTTGACCGTGTTCGATCAGGTACTCTCCGAGTGGTTTGTGGTAATCCGAGGTAGGTTCCATTCCGAACACGACGTTTGCAAGACTGTGCTGCTTCTTGAGAATGTCCGCCTGGAAGATAAGCCTCTCGAAGCCCTCCTTGCTGTTGTCGAAGACCAGCCTGTGCAGAAGGGTCTTACCAGCAGTGGTGCCGAAGAAGGCATGATGGCGCTCTTTGGCTATGTCCGTGCCCGCCACCAGATACTCCGTCGACCCACGAATCTCGCGCTTCAATTGACGAAACTCCCTAAGCCTGCTATCATCGGTTCTGTCCATAGAAACCTCCTTGTTAAGGGTAGTGTGATGTTGGCGCATCACTTCCCGCATCTTAACAGGAGGTTTCTCTTTTATGGAAGAAACTGGTGTTCCTTCGACAACTCCCGGTCATGGGAATATATAACGTAGTTGACTAACGTGACTCGTCCTCCCTTCTCTGCATGATCTTTGACACGCCCGAGGTGCTGATGCCCAGATTCGCGCCATAGTGTAGCACACGGAAGGGAAGTTAAAAAAGAGGCTTTTAACAAAGAAAGTCCCCGGCACCTTATCGGATGCAGGGGACTCTTGAAATCAGATTTGTTTAAGCCGCGAATCCGGCGTTACGCCCTCTTGACCGCCTTTTTCAGAATGAGGTAGCCGTTCCTCGGGCCCGGCACTGCGCCGCGGATCATTACCAGATTCGTGTCGCCGCGTACGTCGACAACTTTAAGGCTCTGCACCGTGACTTTCCGGTTGCCCATGCGGCCCGCCATCTTCCGGCCTTTCAGGGTCCTACCGGGGGTCGTGTTATTACCTATCGATCCGCCGTGGCGGAAAAACTCGTGCGTCCCGTGGCCTCCGGGGGCGCCCGAGAACTTGTGCCTCTTGATTACGCCTGCGGTTCCCTTTCCAATAGAGACGCCCGTCACATCGACAAAATCGCCCGGCTTGAACAGGTCGATGGGCACCTCGCTGCCCGCCTCGAACCCGTCCAGTTCGTCGCCCTTTACCCTGAATTCCTTCAGCCTTACCATCGGAGGAAGGCCTGCTTTCTTGAAATGGCCCGTGCGGGGCTTGTTGGCCCTGGAAACCTTCGCGATCTCGCCGAAACCGAGCCTGCACGGCGCTGTAGCCGTCGCTCTCGACGCTCTTCTTCTGCACGATCAGGCAGGGGCCTGTCTTTACAACCGTAACGGGGATCATGACGCCGTTTTCGCCGAAAATCTGCGTCATTCCCAACTTCTTACCGAGCAACCCGATGGCCATCTTACACCTCCGAAGAGTACTATTATAGTCAAAAATACGCCAAAGTCAAGCCGCTGATATGCGTAGGCCGGGGGAGCACACCTCCCACTCCTTGATTTCATACAGCGGAGGCACTATGTTTCGGAAGCGAAAAGCCCAAGGACGGTCGGGGAGGTAACCATGGAAAGCCGTGATCTGATCGACAGACTAAGTTCCCTTATGAAGCTGGACCACGACGCGCTGTCTGCGTACGACAAGGCCGCTGCTGCGGTGAGGGACCAAGATCTGCAGGACACCCTGCTGCGCTTCCGGCATGAACACGAGAGGCACGTCGGAGACTTCGGCGAGGCGATCAGGAGGGAAGGCGGCGAGCCGCCCGACATGTCGATGGCGCCGCGTGGCGTCTTCTTCGAAGGGATGACCGCAGCGGAAGGGGCGATGAGCGACCGCGACATTCTGGATGCCTGTGCGACGGGAGAGAAATACGTCGGATACAAGTACAGGCAGGCGGCCAATGAGGACTTCCCCGGCCGGATAATGGTCCTGATCGAAAGGCATTACGCAGACGAGCGGCGCCACCTCGCTTTTATCGAAAGCAGGCTTGGCGTTGCGGCGAGCGGTCTCGGCCTGGGAAGAACGATAGGCTTACTGGCCCTGGGCGTTGCGGCGGGCGCAGTCATCGGCAGGCAGATCGCCTCCCGATAGCCGGCCTCACACCCAGCGCCGGCTTCCTCGCTACTCCTCCATCCCAAGGACTTCGTCGAGCATTTTCTCCAGCTTCGCCTCTTCCGTCTCATCTGCGTATTTCGGTCTCGCCACGTCGGGAAACAGGCGGAATATGCCGTTCATTATTACCTCTGCGTGCGGGGGGCAGCCGCGCAGGTGCGCTCCCGACTCCGCGTTATGCTGCTGGCAGATGCCCATAAAGACGTTCGTCTGCGCAGGGTCGATGGGCGCGGCTGTCTCCGGGCCGAGAAAAATGTTCACCTTCGGGTTGAAAGGCCGGTCGATCAGGGACCGCGTGCCGCCGGAAGGGTCAGGCCTCCTGAGCTTGGTAAGCACGAAATGGAGATATCCCCTGCAGCCGGGGCATGCGCTCCCGTCGTGGATGCGGAAATCGGCGCCGCTCGAAATGTCGATCGCGGGCGGCTTAAAGCTGCTCGCAACATCTTCTATGGGTGTGCCGGCCACCTCGATCCGCTCGCGCTCTATCGGCCCTAAACCCTGAAGGTAGGAAAGCAGCACGGGAGGCGAGGATACAGGGTCGAGCCCCATGACGCGCATGGCCGTCGCATCTACCGCGACGGGGTTCGTCCCGCCTATGAGGACGTTCATGGGCTTGGGTATGCCCGAGACCGGGCCGAAATCCTCCTGCCCGGTGATGCCGTCGATTATCGTGAGGGCGGGCTTGACGAGGTGATGGATGTTGATGAGGTTTTGCCAGAGCCCGAAGAAATGGCTCATGTACTTCTCTAACGGGGGCATCGTCCCCTGCAGGTTCTTGACCGCCATGGAGACGCCTGCCGCAAAATGGATCTTCATGACGGGCAGGCTGATAATGACGTCGGCCCGATCGATGGTGACCGGGACCTTCCTCGACGCCATCCTCTTGGCAAAAGGCACCTGTTTCTCGACAAGCGCATCGGTGTTGAGGTCTACGAGGCGGACGCGTGCGGGGTCGGCCTCGACCAGCGTTTCGTACCCGTAATGGGCGAACATCTTCGTCGTCTCGCTGCGGTTGATAGACGACCCTTCGGCAACGATGACCTCGCCGGCAACGGGCAAAAGCAGGTCGATAAGCGCCCTGACGAGCCTTATATCGGTCACGATGCCGCCCGTGTAGACGCCATCCTTCATCCCGTGGTCCGCGACAACGTTCGGCTTTATCACGACGCGCGCGCCCGGCGCGACAAACCTGCGGATGCCGCCGAGACGGCCGATGAGCCGCCCGAGCGACGCGGCGACCTCCGCCTCGCTCTGACTGTCTGCGATCCTTTCGATGGCTACCCGTTCTTTGCGCCTGTACGGCCGCGCGGGCCTGCCGCTTTTTGCAGCCTCGAGGTATACGGCGGTCGATAAGTCCATCTTAACGAAGGAACGGCCCTGATCCGCATACGTGCGGACGGGCCTGAAGCCGTAGTCGACCAGCCATTTGTATTTCCGGATATCCGTCTTCAGGACCCCGGCAGCGAGCAGGCTTTCCTTTGCGACGAGGGCGTCGATCGCTTTCGGCATATACGCTTCGGTTTTACCCGGGCGGGCCGCGACGACTTCCTCTATCATGCTGGTGCGGGGGTCGTAAACTACATGGGCGACGGTCTCACTGCCTTTTTTTGCCCGATACACCCGGACGGCAGGGTCGGCCGACCAGCGTTTCATGCGCTCGTCAGCGTAGGCCTCGCCCGCCCCTTCGACCGTGGCATAGTAAGCGCGAAGCGAGGCGGCCAGGCCGGGGGACGGGCGGGCGGGCACGAGGGCGAGGGTGGAGGACCGGCGGCTTTTACGCGCTGCTTCAGGCGGGATTTTCTTTCCATTTATCTCCCCATATGCAAAAGTCATCCCAACCTTCCTTCTCTGAAGGCCTTGATGAACTCCATGCAGTAGTCGTCGTGTCCGCTGATCAGAAGGGCAGCCTTGAGCGTACCGAAAAGCTCATTGTCGGTAGGGTCGAGGATGGCTGAATTTAGGCCCCTGGCAACGGCGACGACCAGGAAGGCCCGGTTGACGAGCTTTCTTTTGGGAAGCCCGAAAGAGACGTTCGTCAGGCCGCAGGTCGTGTGTACGCCGGGCAGCCGCGCCATAATCTCCTCGATTGCCGCGAGGGTGGCCATTGCGGATAGCTTATTGGTCGCAACCGGGTAGACGAGTGGGTCGATGTAAAGGTCGCCTATGGGGACGCCCGCCTCTTTTGTCTTAGCTGCAAGCTCGGCAGCCATTTGTACCTTCGCCTCTGTCGTCTCGGCTATCGCATCAAGCGACTGGCAGAGGGCAATGACCTTTGCCTTATATTGGGCGACGAGAGGGAGGATGCCTTCCATGCGCGCGGGCTCCAGGGTGATCGAGTTGATTATGGGCGTCTTTTCCACCAATGGAAGCACCGCCCTGATTGCGGCGGGGTCGGGGCTGTCGATGCACAGGGGGGTGTCCGTCGCACGCTGGATGACCTCGACGAGCCATTTCAGGTCTTCGGCCTCCCTGCAATCGGAGGTCCCGGCGTTTACGTCCAGGTAGTCGGCCCCTGCCGCGGCCTGCGCCCTGGCTTCATTCCGGATGAACTCCGCGTTGCGCAAGGCGATGGCTTCGCCTATCGATTTACGCGACGCGTTGATCCGCTCGCCTATTGCAAGCACCGCTCTTGCCTCCGTCTCTACCATCTATTCAGGTATTCCCGTCTTGCGGGCGCACTTTACACCTTTTGTACGGATTACATCTGTTTGTGCTTTTATTTTAGGCAGGAAAAAGCCGGAATACAAGTCTTTTTTGCCGATACGGCGAGGGACGATTGTATGCAATATCAGCCGCCCGGACGCCCCGCGAAATAATATGTCTGCGGCGGGCGCCCCCTACGATCATGTTGCTATCGGCGGCAGTTCTCGCTTAAAATAGCGGAGAGGCAAATATGGATTTATCAGGACATACGGCGCTCATTACGGGCGCGGGCCAGGGCATCGGCCGCGCGTGCGCGCAGGTCTTCGCCGGAAGAGGCGCACGGCTCATCCTTCTGGACAAGAACAGGCGGACGTTGCCGGGCGTAGTCGAAGGCATAGCGGCGGCAGGCGGACACGTGGAAGGCCACATAATCGACCTTATGCACACCGGGAAGCTGGAAGCCCTGATAGAGGCGATCAAGGGCAAGGCGTCGATCGACATTTTGGTGAACAACGCGGGCTT
>CAWEPK010000006.1:0-7959 GCA_963810935.1 uncultured delta proteobacterium
CACGGTCGGCCTGCCTCCGCTCCGGGAGCGCGGCGAGGACGTGCTGCTTTTGGCCAAGTTTTTCCTTAATCGTTTCTGCAGGGAGATGGGGGCCATGAAGGCCTTCACCAAAAAAGCCGCAGATGCGGTAGAAGGCTACGATTGGCCGGGCAACGTGCGGGAAATGATAAACAAGATACGCCGCGCCATCGTGATGTCGGACGGCGGGACGATCAGCGTGACCGACCTGGGGCTCGACGGCTCGAAGTCGACAAGGCCGCAGGGGGTCGTCTCCCTCAAGGAAGAGGTAGGCCACATCGAGGCGCAGAAGGTGAGGGAAATACTCCAAGCTCTGCGACAACAACATCTCCAAGGCTGCAAAGCTCCTGAAAGTGAGCAGGCCGAGCCTTTCCAGCCGCATCAGGAAACATAACATCGACCTATCCGCCGGCCGCAGCCATGCCCGCTCTCTGCCGGTCAAGTAGCCCTACCCGTTTAGCCCTTTACGTCGGCCGGTAATCTCCCGTCAGTGCCAAGAACGCGATAGATGTGATAATATGTCCTCTACAAGTGTGTAGAGTAAGCGCGCCATGAAACCTGTCACAGCAGTCGCCTGTTATACCCCCGATCCGGCGCTTGTCGCCGCCCTCCGTCCCCCCTTGCGCAATCGGCGCTTGTCGAGTCGCTGACGCTCCTGCGCCCGTCTGCTGCCGGCGTCTCCGTACCCGGCGCACGCACGCTCCTGACGGACGCGCCTTTCTCTGAAGAGACGCTCGGGGCGCTCCTCGGTTCTTCCCACACGCCCTATCTCCTTTTCCTCCCCGACTGTGTGCCTGTCGATATCGGGCAACCGGCCATGGAGCGGATGATCGGTGCGGCCCGGGCCACCGGAGCGGGCATGGTCTACGCCGACTACTACGAGGGCGCGGACCGGGAGAGGCGGGCCCATCCGCTTATCGACTATTCACCCGGCAGCGTCAGGGACGATTTTACCTTCGGCCCTGTGCTGCTCATTTCCGTCGAGGCCGCGCGCAATGCCGCGGGGAGGCGCGGCTTGCTACCCGGCTCAAGGTTCGCCGGCCTTTATGACCTGCGGCTCAAGCTGTCCATCGACCACAAAATCGCGCACCTGGCCGAGCCGCTTTACACGGTCCATACGCAGGCTTCAGGCAGCGGACCCGCAAGCCAGCTTTTCGACTACGTCGATCCCCGCAACCGCGCATTCCAGAAAGAAATGGAGGCGGTTTTCACCGATTACCTGCAAAAGATCGGGGCCTGCGTGCCTGCCGCACGCCTGCGCAGCCTGAGCGCAGCCCGACCGGCCTTAGCCGTGGAGGCGTCCGTAATCATCCCGGTGCGGAACAGGGAGAAAACGATTGCACAGGCCGTTCAAAGCGCGCTATCGCGACGGACCCGGCTTCCCTTCAACGTGATCGTCGTCGATAACCATTCGACGGACGGGACGACCGCTACTCTTCGCGGGCTTGCCCGGCAGCGCCCTGCGCTCCACCACATCGTGCCGGAAAGGACGGACCTTGCCATCGGCGGCTGCTGGAACGAGGCGTTTCAAAGCCGTGCGTGCGGGCGCTATGCAGTGCAGCTCGACTCCGACGACCTCGGCGAATTACCGCACCCTGCAGCGCATCGTCGACCTCCTCCGGACTGGATATGCCATGGTCATCGGCGCGTATAAGCTGGTCGATTTCGACTTGAAGGAGATACCGCCCGGACTGGTCGACCACAGCGAATGGACGGACGAGAACGGGCATAACAACGCCCTGCGCGTGAACGGCCTCGGCGCGCCGCGCGCCTTCTCGACCGCGCTCATGCGGGACATCGGCTTCCCGAACGTCAGCTACGGTGAGGATTACGCCGCGGCTTTAAGGGTTTGCAGGGAATACAGGATCGGCAGGGTTTACGAATGCCTCTACCTGTGCAGGCGCTGGCCCGGCAATACGGACGCAGCCCTCGACCTGGAAAGCGCGAACAAAAACGACCTTTTCAAGGACGGGGTCGGGCAGCCCGCTGGCAGCCAGGCGAGCCATGATGAATGAGGCCGGGAGGAAGCCATGACCGAAGACGCCGTTCCGATGGACAGGATCCTTGGCGTTTTCAAAGACGGCCAGGCGCCCGGTCTTCTTTCGGCCTTGAGCCTTGCCCTCCTCGACGAGCAGAAGAAAACGTGGCCCGCGTGCCGGAAGGGCTACGCGTCGCTCGCGCACGTGATGGAGCGCAAGATAGATTGCAAAGGGTTTTCGGTCCGCGTCAGCACAACCCCGGCAGGATGACGAGCACGCTGGCGGACGTACGCCAAGAAGGCGTCCGCTCCCGGCCCTGCTTTCTTTGTTCACACAACCGGCCGGAAGGCCAGAAGGCCGTCCTTTACAGGGACGAATACCTGGTCCTCTGCAACCCCATGCCTGTCTTCTCCGCGCATTTCACGATCCCCCTTATTGCCCACGAGCCCCAGTCGATAGCGGGCAGGGCCGGCGCACTCCTCCGGCTCACGGAAGATTTCGGCCCCTCTTTCAGGCTGCTTTACAACGGGCCGAAATGCGGCGCCTCCGCACCGGACCACATGCACTTTCAGGCAGCGCCCGCACGCGTCATGCCGGTCGAGGGCGAAGTCCGCAAAGCGGGCCGGGTCTCGATACCAGGCACGGCCGACGTCTCCGTCTCGCTCGCCCGTGGTATAGGGCGCGAGGTGGTCATTCTTCAAAGCGGTAGCCGCGCAGCCTTAGAAGGAGCTTTCAGCCGGTTTACGTCAGCGCTCGCGGAAGTGCTTGGCGTGGCCGATGAGCCGATGATGAACATCATCTGCTTTCGCGCTCCGGGACAATATACTATGCTCCTCTTCCCCCGCGCGAAACATCGCCCGGACGCATTTTATCTGAACGGGGAGGACTGCCTTTCGGTCAGTCCGGCCGTCGCAGAGGTGGGCGGCATCATCGTAACGCCCCGGGAAAAGGACTTCGGCCGCATGGATGCATCTCTCGTCGAAGATATATTCCGGGAGGTATCGCTGGACAGAAGGACCGTAGAGCAGGCTATCGGATCGATGGGATAGGCGGGCCGGTCCGGTACCCGTTTTTTTGCAAAGGAGGACCTATGGATATCCTGTTCACCCAATCCTGGGACATCATTCAGGGGAAGGAAGAAGAGTACGTGCAATTCATTACCGATATATTCATCCCCGAGATGTCGGCCGCCGGTCTTCTGCCGGTCGGAGGCTACTACGTTGAGGTGGGCTTCGGCCCAAGGATAGTTGCAGTCAACCGCGCCGGGGGCATCGACGGGCTGTCCCGGGCAATGGTGGACAACAAGTTCAAGGAGCTGGTCAGGCGGCTCAAATCCCTGGTTTACAATTACAGGGCGGCCCTCCTCGAGCCGACGGGCAGGGTGCGCCATGAAGGCTACGCTATACAGAAAGGGGTCTGGAAGTTCAACCAGTATTACGACCTGCGGCCCGGCAAGAAAAAGAATACGTCGATTTCGTAATCAACACGTATATCCCCGCGATAGAGAGCCTTGGGTACGTGGAGGTGACGGGCGGGTGGAACGTGATCTTCGGCGGCGTGAGCGAGGTCATCGGCGAGCTTACCTTCAAAGACCCCGTCGATATAGGCAGGATGCTGGGCAGCCAGGAATTCAGCCACGTGGCGGTGAGGCTCCAAGAGGAGTTCGTCGCGAACTACCAGAACAGGATCCTCCGCTGCACGGAGCGTTTCGAGGAGCACAAGTGGTTCAGGCTGTGAATCGCATATGCGCCGGGGAGACGGCAAAGGGTAGAGGTCAGCCATGAGGGTTTTAAGGTTTTCGGCTAAGCGGGGGCGGTTCCGCATTTTTGCACGCGTCGATGAGATGGGCGAAGACCTTCTTGTCACGATATGGGGAGGGGTGGTCCACATAGGGGCCGTAGCAATGGCCGCGCCCAGGCCCAGCCTTCGGGACCCCCGCCGGACGAGCGCTACGTCGTCCGTCTTTACCTTCCCCGGCCACAAGGAAGACGTGACTGTAAAGATGATCTCCGAAATGCTCTCCGCCACGCTGGGCAGGAAGGCAGTCGTCGTCGCGGGCATCCACTGGGACGATTTGCAAGTTAAAGACATCGGCCTGATCTCAGACGCATGCAAGGCGCTGGGCGGGCGCATTGCCGCCAAAATAGGCAAGCGTTAATAGCACCCCGGGCGGCCGCCCCACGCCGCGATTATTTCCTTTACCCTCATCCCTTTTCGTGCAATAGTGTGGAGAGGCTTTCAAGCCGAACAAAAACGGGGGTCAGCAGAGATGGCGAAAAGAGAAGCGCTCGAAGAATTGTTTGCCCGCCACGGTTTTACCGATTTCAAATGGATAAAGTCAAAGGACATAACGGTGGCCCAGTGGGTCAGGCTCAGGTGCCTGTTCGGCTGCCCGGCATACGGCATAAAGGGAAGCTGTCCTCCCAATGTCCCGTCCATCGAGCAGTGCAGGGAGATCTTCTCGGAATATGACGAGGCGGCTATCTTCCATTTCGAAATGGCGTTCGAAGACCTGAAGGAGCGCGTGCCGTGGGGAAGGGACCTGGCGGTCAGGCTCAGGAAGCTTGAAAGGGACGTTTTTCTGGCCGGATACTATAAGGCGTTCCTTATCGGCTTCGAGGCGTGCGGGCAGTGCGACGAGTGCTCGGGCGACCGGATGGGCTGCAAGGACAAAAGGGCAAGCCGTCCCGGTGCGGACGCTATGGGTATCGACGTCTATACGACGGTCCGAAGCGTTGGCTATAATATACAGCCGCTGAAAGATTATCACGAGGCGATGAACCGCTTTGCCTTCCTGCTGATCGAATGAGCCGGCGAATCAGGACAGGAGCAGCAACCGGCGGCGGCTAAAGCAGTGCACCTCCGCCCGGCAGGGGCCTCCTTGAAATCGACCCTCAATTCATGAGAAAATATCAAATCAAACGGAAGTGCCAAGGCGCCTGGTGGGCCTCCTGGTCTTCAAAACCAGTGCACCGGTGACGAGCTGGTGGGTGGGTTCGATTCCCATGCACTTCCGCCATTTTCCCTTGATTTTACTTATGTTTCGTCTTTATTATTTCGTGCAGAATCGTGCAGCGGCTTTCTCAGACTGCACTACCTTCTTTTCGAGAATGGCTTTTCTGGCCGAAGCCTCCACCTTCGCATATTTTTTCACGCTCTCCAATCTTGCCCAGTCCCCGGCTATTTGAACATCATGGATGTTATACCCATACTCGTTAATGAGCTGAGAAGCCGTGCTATGCTTGAGGCCTGAATACATATCAATTGTCTCACCCACCTTGGAGCGGGCGGCTTTCCAGAGGTCATTCATCGTCTTGTGGGTATAGTGCTTGCCTTGCAGCTTCCCCCTGGGATGTACGAAAAAGTAGTGCGAAATTATCCCGTTTACCTTCTGCTTCTGCTCCTCGATCGCGAGGAACGGTTCGAAGTCGCTTACCATGGGTACCGCGTGAATCTCCCCTGTCTTGGTTCTGTCCAGAGGTACCTTTGCAGAAAAACCTCGATGCACGGTGAACATCGCCCCGTCGAAGTCTTCCTTGCGTAACGCCATCGCCTCTGCCGGCCTCCGGAGATGGTACTTCAACCACCAGAAGATAGGCTGGTGCTCAATCGGTATCACTTCGATTACCTTCCGCTGTCGCTCTTCGGGCAGCCAATGAATAACCGATTGCACAATCTGATAGTCTTTCTCTCGGGGGAAAGCCGGCATGGCCGAGATACGGCCGGACCGCCACGCGTGGTCGAGGCAGGCGTGCAGGCAGTACATCACGTTCTTTTTGCCCTTGCCTTCTCTCTTGATGCTCCCGAGGAGCTGCGTCAGCGTGTCGAGCCGGATCTCGTGCAGCTGAACGGTCTTCGTTTCGAAGAAAGGCACGAGATGCCTTTCGGCACTGTTCTTGTAGTCCTTATAGGTCGCCGGGGTCAGGGTATTTTTAATCGACTCCAGCCAAGTGCGGAGATAGGAGATGACCTCGCAGTCCTGTATGGTGAATTTCTCGATCCGGAATATCCCGTTACCGTAGTCGCCGCGCATAACAGAGAGAAGCTGTTCCGCCATCTCGCGGCCCTGCTTCCCCTTTTGCATGTGGAGACCCTTGTATTTCCAGATCTTGTATGTTTTTCGGTCGGGCTCGTGGTACCAGGCCACGTAGTAGCGCTTGACGTTCTTGGCAAACCCCACGTTGCCCTTTTTCATACAGATTCCCCCTGCCGACTTGCTGAAGGAATTGTACAGAGCAAGGGGGAGGCGTGTCAAGTTATTCGCACCTCGGGCATGCTTTTGCCTTGGGGTTCTTCCTGTTCTTCTCCTGTTAATCGCCTGGAATCAATTCCCGACATCATCCCACGGCAACAGAATCGATTTTCTGAGCCTTCCGCTCCCGCGCGGTCCGCATTTTCGCCTTTGTCTCTTCGGACACCTTCCTTATCTTCACGGCGCCGCCTTTCCGATAGGGCATAAAGCCGTGAAGCGGACACCTTTCAACCTCGCAGTCCCTCCGACCATCCATGTAGAAGCCCGCGCACTGATAGCAATTCGCAAGGATGCTCTCCTTCACGGTGAGGGCCTCGCCCTTGAGGAAAGCTATCAATTCGCGCTTTCCTCGGGCTGTGCTCCCGTGTTTCTTGATCCACTGAATGCTTGTGGTTGCCATCATTCCTCCCCTCCGACAGAACCGTCAGGCGGGAATGCCTGCCGGCACGCTGTCATGAGCCAGCAAAACGGCGCCCGTCTTTCCCCCGAACCACATTTCCTGCAAGTGAATCTCTGCTTGATGGCGTCGAGACTGCGATAATGCAGCCGTTGGGGTTGTCCTGCCAGCGCATGCTCACCCTCTCCCTCCGAAGTCCTGGTCATAAGCCCCCTGAAGCGAGACGTCACGGCCCTGCGGTTTTCCAACCGAAAGCCCTTTCGTGAGACGATAGTGCTCCAGGGCCTCCCTGATGTAGAGTCCCCGGATGGATTTCGGCATGCCTTCGAGCAGTTCGTAGAGTTCCTTCTGCTTCGCCTTGTGGATGTGCACCCTGTAGACGACGAAATCTTCTGCCACCTCTGTCTCCCTATTTTGCATTCCTGCCGTAGTGCCAGTACCCTATTGCGTTCGCCATCGCCGGCTCGCTCACGATGAGCAGGCCGTGCCTGCCCGCGAAGTCCTTTATCATGGCGCCGCCCCCTCCGATGACGCCCAGGTCGGGATGAGCGGGAAGCTTCTCCAGATAATGGTCCACGAACGAGTCAATTTGATGCACGTACCCGTTAACCTCTTGCTGAACATCGACGGGGCAGGGAGCGCCCATATAGTTGATCTGCTTGCCCCGGAGGATGTCGAGGCGTCCTGGAGCCGATCGAGCGCCTGTGCTCACGCAAGAACGCATTGGCGATGTTGTCGAGCACGAGCGATACGCCGATCTTGTGGGTCTCCGTGGCGCTCTCTACGTATTTCCCGTCGGCGAAGAAGACCATGTCCAAAGTGTGGTGGCCCAGGTCGATGACGGCGACGTTTTTCCGGAAGTCGTCAGGGTAGTTCTGGATGTGGCAAAAGAATATGCCCGCGCCCTGAGGGATGATCCTGATGTTTCCGCCGATCCGGCAGGAGTCTCCCTTTACCCTTATGTCCGACGTCCTTATGGCGTTGACGATCTTCCGGTTATAGCCCTTCGCGTACATTCCGGGAGGAATGCCCAGTACAACGTCGCCGTTTGGGAAGTCGTTGAGCGAGAGGCAATGACCCAGGACTGCAAGCCAGGCGTCCGACGCCACGAAACTGGATCACGGGTGTCATACCAGCCGCCTTCCCTCTCCGCGTCTTTTCCGACCAGGTACCTGAGGCCGTTGACCACGACGGGGGTCATGTCTTCAAACGCGCCCTCTTTGGTCATCATGGCGACGGCGGTGGGGAATATCTGCCTATCCTTTTCCGACCGGCACGTCTTGGTGTACCCGTAACCTATATCTATCCCGATG
>CAWEPK010000007.1:0-433810 GCA_963810935.1 uncultured delta proteobacterium
CGAGAGAAGTGAGATTCGTCGAGAGCTTCTCGGGAAGCATGGGGAATATTTTCGCGGGAGTGTATACCGATGTTGTATTGTGGCGCGCGTGGCCGTCAATCGCCGAGCCTCTCTTAACGAGGCCGTCGACATCGGCGATGGCTATGAATATCCTTACCCGGTAGCCCGGCATCACCTCGGCGCAGGTCAGCTGATCCAGGTCCCGGGAATCGTCGTTGTCGATGGAGGCCCAGGGCAGATCCCTTAGATCGCGCACGTCGCCATCCATCGCTGCGGCGGGAGTCTCAATTTTGGTGAGCTCGGCACAGGCCTCAGCAGAGAAATCGGCGAGAAGACCTCGTTCGAGCATTATCCTCGTGGCAATACTCTCAAGAATGTCGCGGTGCTGTTCGGCAGGCAAGGTCATGAAAGGGTCTCCTCGTGCAATGACATTGGTACGTGTAGTCAGCCTTAATCATTACCGCATGAACGCGAGCATTGTCAAACAATGGTGATGACGCTCTATTACAGGAAGCAAGTGAGCATGTTTGACCCCCAACTGCCGGCGCGTACGCAAGATGGGGCCGGGAGATTTTCGACGGGGCACCCGCCCGACGTGAGGAGGGAAGGGTCGTTCCCGTGATCGACGGGCCGCCCGACGAGATCGTACTTTTGGAGTACATCGAGGGGGCGCGGCCCAGGCGAGACAGGGAAAAGCCGCGAAAAGGTCCCGGCCCCGCCCCCCGGTTACCAAAAGTTGGGGCGGATGACTTGTAGGTGTATACACGTTGACGTGTTGCGACGACGGCGTTCCCCGAGTGGAACGCCGTTCGCTTGTATGGACGATGAGGCGTCTTGCCGCATTCTAAAGAAACGGGGTGCGGAAAGGCGCTTTTTTTGCGTTGGAGCGACGCGCGTAAAAGGGGAAGCGGGACGGGCGCGCTTTAAGGAGGCAAAGGGTGATCGAGGCAAGAAACAGGGAGATCAGGGAGCTTAGCCTCCTTTTCGAGATCAGCACGAAGCTGAGCGAGAGCCTTGACCTCAAGGCCGTGCTCAAGCCCATCCTGCAGCTTACGGCGGAGCACATGGACATCCACAGGGGCACGCTCACTATCCTTAACAGGAATAAGGGAGAGATCGCCATTGAGGAGGCGTACGGGCTGCGGCCCGAGGAGCAGGCGAAAGGCAAATACCGCCTGGGCGAGGGCGTCACGGGCAGGGTGATCGACACAGGGCAGCCCATCGTCGTCCCCAATATCGCCAACGAGCCTATGTTCCTCGACAAGACGGGCGCGAGGCAGCGCCTCAACAAGAACGACATCGCGTTCATCTGCGTGCCGATCAGAATCGGCAACGAGACCATCGGTGCGCTTTCCGCGGACCGCGCAAGCGGCGACGAGGCGCGCCTGCGGGATGACGTGCGCGTCCTGACGATCATTGCCTCCACCATCTCCCAGGCTGTCCGCCTGCGCCAGCACGCCGAGGAGGAGCTTGGCCGCGTGCGGGAGGAGAACCAGAGCCTCCAGCACCAGCTCAGGACCAGGTACGGGATGAATACCATCGTCGGCAGCTCGAAGGTGATGCAGAGCGTTTACGCCCTGATTGAGAAGGTGTGCAGCACGAACGCCACCGTGCTGCTTCTGGGCGAGAGCGGCGTGGGCAAAGAGCGGGTCGCGCAGACCATCCATTACAGCTCGAACCGCGCGGACCAGCCGTTCGTAAGGGTGAGCTGCGCCGCCCTGCCGGAGTCCCTGATCGAAAGCGAGCTTTTCGGCCATGAGAGGGGCGCATTCACGGGCGCAATACGGGCGCGCCAGGGGCGCTTCGAGGCAGCAGGCCACGGCACGATCTTCTTAGACGAGGTGGGCGACCTGCCGGCGTCCACGCAGACGAAGCTTTTGCGCGTGCTCCAGGAAAGGGAGTTCGAGCGGATAGGCGACAACGCACAGATCAAGGTCAACGCGCGCATCATCACCGCGACGAACAGGAACATCGAGACCCTCATGCAGGAGGGGAAATTCCGGGAAGACCTCTATTACAGGCTGAACGTCTTCCCCATCCTCGTGCCGCCCCTGCGCGACCGGAAGACGGACATCATGCTCCTCGCCGACCATTTCGTCCAAAAATACAGCGTGCAGCACGACAAGAAGATCGTGCGGATATCGGTTGCCGCGACGGACATGCTGATGACCTACCACTGGCCGGGGAACGTGCGGGAGCTTGAAAACTGCATCGAAAGGGCGATCATACTGAGCACGGACGGCGTCATCCAGGCGAACCACCTGCCGCCCAACCTCCAGACGAAAGAGGAGGCCGGGCAGGACAAGCCGCCTGGCACCTTCAAGGGCATCATCGCCAGCATGGAGCGCGAGCTTATCACCGAGGAGCTGCGCAGGACGCGGGGGAATATGGCGAGGGCGGCACGCGAGCTGGGGTTGACGGAACGGATCATGGGCCTGAAGGTTGCCAAATACGGTGTAGACCCCACCCAATTTAAGGGACGGTAGGCGCCGGCCCTCAAGCGGGGTTAACCGTCCAACACCCGTCTGATCGTCTTTGCTATCTCGGCCTTCGTGAGCGGTTTCATGGCAAATGCCTTTATACCGGCTGCTTTGGCCTTTTCCGCATCAACCGTGTGGCTGAAGCCCGTGCAGAGAACGACAGGCATCTCCTTCCTGATTGCGAGGATTTCTTTCGCAAGCTCGACGCCCGTCATCTCAGGCATGGTCTGGTCGGTCATTACTATATCGAACCCGGAAGGGTCACGCCGGAAAAGATCTAGGGCCGCCGTGCTGTCCCTCATGGACGTTACCCTGTAACCGAGCTCCGCAAGGATATCCTCGCACATCTCCACAATGGTCTCTTCGTCATCGATGAACAGGATGCGCTCCGACCCCGTGGGGACCGCATCGTCCTCAGTCGTATCGGCGTCCGGCTCTCCCGCGATGCTGGGGAAATACAGAGTGAACGTGGAGCCGCTGCTCGGCTTGCTTTCGACGGTGATGTGCCCGCCCGCCTGTCTCACGATGCCGTGGACCACCGAAAGACCGAGCCCTGTCCCCTCTCCGAACTTCTTGGTAGTGAAGAAGGGATCGAATATCCGCTCCATAATGGCGGGCGGTATGCCGGCGCCCGTGTCCGCGACGGTCAGCCTCATATACGCGCCGGGCTCTATCTCCGGGGGACCCTTGTCGGACGGCGCTACGGTGAAGTCGGCCAGCTCTATATCCAGCGTCCCGCCTTTATCTCTCATTGCATGGGCGGCGTTCGTGCAGAGGTTTATCAGGACCTGCTGCATCTGGACAGGGTCGGCCAGCACGAATCCCGACGCATCAGACGTGTTGACGCTGATGGCGATCGTGGACGGCGTGGCCGCCCGGATAAGCCCGGCCGTTTCCCTCACGACGTCGCCAAGGCGCAATGGTTTTTTTTCCTGGTCGGTTTCCCTGCTAAACGTGAGCATCTGCCTGACCAGCTCCCGTCCCCTGATGCCCGCCTCTATGATCCTCGTCAGGTGGTGCTTCTCCCTGCTCCCATCCTGCGCATGGTCGGCCGCAAGCTCCGTAAAGCCGATGATCGCCGCGAGAATATTATTGAAGTCATGCGCTATGCCGCCCGCCAGCGTGCCCAGCGCCTCCATCTTATGCGACTGGCGCAACTGGTTCTCAAGGCGCTTGCGCTCGATGGCGTACCGTATGGAGCGCTCAAGGAGGTCCGGGCTTATCTGCCCCTTTACGAGATAATCGGACGCGCCCGCCCTCATGGCCTCTACGTCCAACCCGTAGTCTGAGTGGCCCGTTAAAAAGATCACCGGGACGGCCGGGCCTTTCCCATCGACCTCCTTAAGGAGGTCGAGCCCGGTCTTGTCGCCGAGCTGATAGTCGAGTATGCAGACTTCATAGCGGTCCCTGCCGATTGCTTCCCTGGCCGCTTCGTATGTAGAGGCCCATTGCAGGTCGTAGCTGGCCGCAGAGATGGCCGAAAACAGCTTCCGCACAAGGATGTAGTCATCTTCGTCGTCCTCGATGAGGAGTACCCTTATCGGCCGGCTCTCCATCTCACGCGTCTCCCTCAAGGAATTTACCCCTCGCTTTGCAGGGCAGCTCCACTATCTCGAACCAGTATTTGCCGAGAGACCTCATCACGTCGCACAGCCCGTCGAACGTCACGGGCTTCGTGATGTAAGAGTTGGCGCCCAGGTTGTATGTCCGCAGGACGTCCTCTTCGTCTTTCGACGTGGTCAGCACCACGACGGGGATTTCCTTCAGCCCCGCGTCGTCCTTGATCTCTTTCAGGGCCTCCCTTCCGTCTTTCCTGGGCATATTGAGGTCGAGAAGGATAAGGCCGGGGCGCGGGGCGTCGGCATAGCCTTCCCGGCGGTGCAGGTAGTCCATTAAGTCCTCTCCGTCCCCGACAAAGCGCAGGTCGTTCGCGAGCCTGCTGGCCTCGAAGGCGCGTTTTACTAGCAGGCAATCGTCCTGGTCGTCGTCTGCCATGAGTATAGTGATCGATTTTTTTGGGTTTCCTTTCATTCTCCTTCTCCCTCGGTCTGTTTCGCAGAAAGCGTTACTATGAACGTGGAGCCCTTCCCCGGTGCGCTCCTTGCCGTGATGCTTCCGCCGTGGCGGTCCGCTATTTTCTTGCATATGGCCAGGCCGATGCCTGTCCCCTCATAGACCCCCCGGCCGTGGAGGCGTTGAAACGGGACGAATATACGGTCGAGGTACTTCTCGTCGAACCCTATCCCATTGTCTTCCACAAAGATTTCGTATCTCCCGTTAGACCGGCCGTACTGTACGTGCCGGCTATAGACCTTCACCACCGGTTTCTCATCCCTGCGGAACTTGAGGGCGTTGCCCACGAGGTTCTGCAGGAGCTGGCGCATCTGCACCGGGTCCGCTTCGATGGCCGGCAGGTCGCCCACCTCGACGCGCCCGCCGGTCCCGCTTATGAGGGCCTCGAGGTCGCCGACCACCTCGACGGCCACCGTCCGCAGGTCGGTCATGGAAAAGGGGAGCGCCTTCGTTGTAACGCGGGAATAATTGAGCAGGGCCCGGATCAGCTCCTGCATGCGGACCGCCGCGTTCTGCATGCGTCCGAGGTAGTCGAGCCCTTCTTCGCCGAGGACCTCGCTGTAGCCGATTTTAAGCTGGTCGCCGAAGGCCTGGATCTTGCGGAGCGGTTCCTGGAGGTCGTGGGAGGCCACGAAGGCGAAGTCCTGTAGCTCCCTGTTGCTCAGCTCCAACTGGGAGGCGTACCGCTTTATCTCCTCGTCGGCGGCCTTTCGCTCCGTGATGTCGAGGTTAATCTCCATGACCGCGACAGGGTCCCCCGCCTCGTCCCGTTGCAGGGCCTGGCGGCTGTGCACGGTGATAAGGCTGCCGTCCTTCCGCACGTGGGTCAGCTCGCCCATCCAGTGGCCTTCCTCCATCAGTGAAGCCGTGTATTCGTCGAAGGGCACGGGAAACCGGGTCTTGAAGAGGTCATGGGTGATCGCTCCGAGTACCTCCGCCTTTGTCCAGCCGTACAGCTCTTCCGCCCTTGCGTTCCAGAAGGTTATCCGGTTGTCGGGGTCGCGCACCAGGATCGCCTCGTAGGCAAGCCCCAGCAGGTCCGCCTGGCGCCGGAGGTCCTCCGTCCTCTCCCGCACGCGCTCCTCCATCTCGTCGTGGGCCTTCAGCAACGCCTCCTCCGCCCGCTTGCGCTCGGTAACGTCGCGTGCCACCACGACCGAGCCGACGACCTGCCCGTCTTTGTCGCGGATGGGGCTGAAGCTGTAGCTTCCCACCCAGGTCTCCCCCGTGTCCTTGCGCCGCAGCCCGTACTCGACGTTCGTAGCCGTCTCGCCCCGCAAGGCCCTGGGCACCGCCCACATATCGACCGGCGCCGGCCTACCGTCAGGCAGGAACACGTCGAGTATGCCGGGATACTCCGCGAACGTCTTCGCACACTCGTCCCTGTTCGTGAATCTGTGGAAGGTCGCAAACGCGTCGTTGAAGTCGATGAACCGCCCCTCGGTGTCCGAGATGAAGACGGCGTCAGTCATAGCGGAGAGTGCGGTCTCAAGCTTCACCCTGCTCTCCCGCGACACCCGCTCGGACCTTGACGCCTGCGCCCGGCTTGTGGTTACGCAGATGGCCGCCCCGATGAGTAAGAAGAGCGCGAGGGCTACCTGGTCGGCTGTGTTCTCTATCTTGAGCGAGCCGACCGGAGGGAGGATCAAATAGTCGGCGGTCAGGCCCCCCAGCACGGTTGCGGCAAGGCCCGGTCCGAGCCCGAAGAGGAGTGCGACGACTATCAGGGTGGGGTAAAACGTAATGAATGTCGGGAGGGGACCGACAAAGTGCTTGAGGCCCAGGTGCGCGGCGGCCGAGGCGGCGACAAGAAGTACGGTCAGGCCGTACGACGCAGATAGCGTTAAGGCCTTATTGATATGCCGGAAGCGGTCCGTAAACATAGTGCTTCACACACCTTCCGCGTTATTCGTTTACTTCGGCAAACTCAAGTATAGACCAGCAACGAGCCGCGCACAAGAGGCGGATAGTGCGGTGATGTATGTAACCTTTTTACCGCCGCGCCCGATTAAGCTGGTAGAGGGCAATTGTATGACTACACTGCTTAACGCCATTTGCTGGCGGCTTTGTAACCTACGGGCCGCTTCCGCCGACTACAAGGTTATGCGGCACGGGACATCGGACGACCTGGGAGGAGACCGGAAGACATTCTACCGTATAGGCATCGCCCTTGCGGTCCTCGCCCTGTTGGTCGCGCTGGCCATCGTGGTATTCGCCGCAGAGACGGGCAGCGGCTCCGATCCGCACACCTTCCGCGCCGTCCTGATGCTCGTCCCCATGCCGCAGACGCTTTCGGAATATACCCGCCTCGCGCGCGGCCTGAAAGTACGGTGGTCCTCCATTGTCTCATTCTGCCGCGCCTTGAGCCTGAAGTGACGGGCCTCGTGCCCCGGCCCTACTTCATGAGCGCATGGGGATCCCGGAAAAACGAACGGGAAGACGATGAGCGTCCCGGGGGACCGGGTGGAGCCGCCGCAAGTACCTATCCCTGCCTGCCCAGCACCTCTTTCGCAATCGTTATCTTCTCGATTTCCCTCGCGCCCTCGTAAATCTCTACTATCTTCACGTCCCTGTAAAACCGCTCCAGCCCGTATTCCGCGATATAACCGTAGCCGCCGTGGAGCTGGAGGGCCTGGTTGACTACGTCTACCGCCATCTCCCCCGCAAAGAGCTTCGCTACGCTTACGATCATCGGGTCGAAGTTCCCGTTGTCGATCATCCAGGACGCCTTGTAAAGGGTGTTCCTTGCCACCTCGATCTTGGCCGCCATCTCGGCGATCATGAACTGGATGCCCTGGAAGCTCGCCAAGGGCTTGCCGAACTGCTTCCGTTTCGACACGTAGGCTACGGCCTTTTCGAAAGCACCCTGCGCAGCGCCTAAACCGGAGGCCCCGGCGACGAGGCGGTTGATATTGAACAGGTACATCGCTTGTTTGAAACCGTCATTCTGCACATCGCCAAGGAGGTTACCAGCCGGGACGCGCACGTTGTTGAAGGAAAGCTCTGCGGTGTCGGATGCGCGTATGCCCATCTTGCCTTTTATCTTGGTCGCCTCGAAGCCCGGCCTGTCCGCCTCGACGATGAAAAAGCTGTGCTTGCCGTACCTGCCGCCGGCCGGGTCGGTGATTGCGAAGACGAGGATGAAATCAGCGATGCTCCCGTTCGTGATGAACATTTTACTGCCGTTGATGACCCATTCGTCGCCGTCGGCGACGGCCGAAGTCGAGGCCATGAGGATGTCGCTCCCTGCGTCGGGCTCCGTGATGGCGACGCCCGATATGGCCTCTCCGGTCGGGATCATGGGCAGGTATCGCGCTTTTTGCGCCTCCGTGCCGAATTTCTGGATAATCTCCGCGCCGAAGGCCGTAAGGATCAGGTTCCCGCAGCCGCCGTCCACCCGCCAGAACTCCTCCATGATCATCACGTTCTCCATGAAGCCGAGGCCCGCGCCCCCATACCGCTCGTCGATAAAGACGCCGACGAAGCCCAGCTCGCACGCTTTTTTCCAGGCCTCCCTCGGAAACGCCTCTTTCGCGTCGCACTCCATTGCTATATCCGTAAGCTCGCCTTCGGCGAACTCGCGGGCCGCCTTACGGATATCTTTCTGCGTGTCTGTAAAATCGAAGTTCATAGCACCTGCCTCCCGGTTGTTGTATTGCGCGCGGGTTACAGCGCCCCCGGCACGTATCGCAGACTCCCCTTTTATTACCTTTCCCGCCGGGTTCCTGGGCAGTGCGCTCACGAACTCGACGTATTTCGGCACCTTGTAGTCCGCCAAATGGGCGGCGCAGAACGCCTTTATCTCCCCCGCGTCCGCCTCTTCATTCGCCCTCAATGCAATGACCGCCTTTACCGCCTCGCCCATCACCTTGTCGGGCACGCCCACCACCGCGACTTCCAGCACCTTGGGATGGTTCGCTATGATGTTCTCCACTTCGAGGGAATATATCTTCTCCCCGCCCCGGTTGATCATGTCCTTCTTGCGGTCGAGGACGTAAAGGAAGCCTTCCTCGTCGATCTTGCCTATGTCGCCCGTATGGAGCCACCCGCCGATTATCGTCTGTCCGGTCGCCTCCGGGTTCTTCCAGTAGCCTTTGAATATCTTCGCCCCCTTCAGCACGATCTCGCCGACGCCGTGCGGCGGCAGCACCTTTCCCTCATCGTCCATCACCGCCGCGTCGACCAGGCCGTACGGCAGGCCGCATGCCGCTATCTTCCTGAAGCGGTCTTCGTGGGGCGTGGTGGAGACGGAGCCGAAGGATTCCGTAAGCCCGTAACCCACGCTCACCTTGCAGCCCGGCAGCTTTGCGGCCATGGCGTTCAGCATCTCTTCCGTCGCGGGAGAGCCGCCCAGCATGGCGACCCTAAAGGACGAGAAATCGAGGGCGGCGAAATCGGGGTGATTGATCATGAGCCAGACGACGTTGGCGACGCCCGTGTATATCGTCGCCCTCTCCGCAGCCATGAGCGCGAGGAAGTCGGACGTCTTGAACTGCTTCATATAAATGCACGGGATGCCCGCAAAGATGTGCGAGAGCATCACCATCGCCAGCCCCGTGACGTGGAACAATGGGACGCAGCACATCATCTTGTCTTCGGGCACGAATTCCACGAAATCGTCCATGATCATCGCTGTGAGCACGAAGCCCCGCTGCTGGAGCTGGGCGCCTTTCGGCTTGCCTGTGGTGCCGGAGGTGTACATGATGGCGGCTACGTCGGATTCTCCCGCCTGCACCCTCCTGAACGTGGCCTGCCTATGGTCGCGGATAACGGCGAAGGGGAGGGCGCCTGCGGGCGTCGATGCGCCCACGTAAAATATCTTTTCAACTGTTTTCAGCAAGCGTAAGCCGGGGCCCATGTTGGGCCAGTATTCCTCGTCCACGATAAGGAGCCTGCTTTCGGAATCGTTTATCTCGTAAGCCAGCCTCTTCCCCTTTGAACCTGGTGTTCAGCGGCACCGCCACGGCGCCCAGCTTCATCAGCGCGAAAAATATGAGAGGGAATTCAATCTGCGTCCCCAGAAGCAGGGCTACGCGGTCGCCCGCCGCCACGCCCTGTTCTTCGAGGCCGGATGCAGTTCTGTCCACCGCCGCGTCGAACTCGCGGAACGTCAGGCGCGTGCCCTGCGCGATGAAGCCTGTCCTGTCGGGATACCTTCGCACGCTATCTTCGAGCACCTCGACAACGTTCTTCGGCCGGTCCCTGAAGACCCTGCCTTTGAAATCGGGCCCGTCCTCCTCGACGATCTCCCGGCGGTGCTTGATTTCCAATGCGCACATAGAGTTCTCCTATACGCTTCTCGCCGGCCGATCGTGCAGGGTTTTAGCCCCCTGGAGACGGGGCCTTGATGCCCGCGCCGGTCCGCCGGTCGTGTAAACGCCTACCTGTCGTTGTTCTTTAGAAAATCAAGGCTGAATTTGAGGTATACGGCCACTAGAAAGACACCTGCGGCAAAAGACCTTTTCATAAAGCCCCCCCCTTTTTTTGTGCTGCCCTGCACTGGCCCCTTTTATGGGGTTCCCCCCGGTGCAGTTCCCGCTTTTTTAGCCCTAGGAAGCCGCCTTATCGGGAGGCCGGCTAAACAGGCATGGGTAAAGCGGCAACCCTTTCATCGCCCACGGTTATCGGGAGCGAGTATCCCCGACAGTGTAACCTCCCTGTAAGTTTTGGCCAGCAGCTCTCCGTCTATGTCGCCGTAGTTCATATACCATTCGAGGAGGTTGCCGATGTTCATGGCATTGAGCAGGTGGGCCGCTATCTTGCCGTCTATCTCCGGGCGCACGTGGCCTTCCCGTTTCCCCTGCCCGATCAGGCCTTCGAGAAAAGCCCGGTATTTATGATAGATGCCTTTGATCTTCCGCTCCGGCGCGGACTTGCTCCCGGAGAACTCGGCGGCAAGGGTGGTAAAGACCACGCAGAGGTTCCTGTTGAGGTAGGCGAATTCCGTGGCCAGCTTATGGAAATATTTGTACTTCTTCGTGAAGTCGCCTTCGGCCACGTCGAGTTGTGCGATGATCCAATCTATGTAGATGTGCTCGTACCTCTCCAGTATCTGCGTTAGCAGGTCCTCTTTGCTCTTGAAGTACCAGTAGAAAGTCCCTTTGCTCGTGCCCGTCTTTTTCGTGATATTCTCTATCGTCGTGGCGTTGTAACCGTTTTTCACGAAGAGCTTTATGCTTTCCTCGATTAGCTTTTCCTTCATCGTTTCCCCATACGTTATTAACTGTCCGGTCAGTCTATTAAACTGAATACCCTTTCTGAAAATTGTTGTCAAGTAAAAACGTCAGGGTGATGGAAGGCCCGTTCAGGGTGTGCCGGCCGTCCTCTCGGCCGCGTTTCCGCAGTAGTGCTAGTTGACGATTCGCTTTTCCGTCCGCAGGTTCTATAAGGACTTGCTTCGTTATGCACAATAGGGACCGGTCGGCGCGGGTTTCGGGGACGGAAAGGGGCGCATTCCGCGCGATGGCTGCGCCCTCGCGTGCGTCCGCGTTGCGGTCCGCCCTGATTGCCGCATTCCTCGCCGCCTTTGTCCTTTCTGCTGCGTCCGCCGCCTTCTGCCAGGTGACGGAAGACTCCGTCAACAAGGCAATAAAGGAAAGCGGGGCGGGGTGGGTTGCGGGCAAGACCTCCGTTTCCGAGCTGGCCCCCGAGGAGAAGAAGCGGCGCGTCTCTCTCAGGCGGCCCGAGAGCTTCGGGCAGGTGGCGGAACTTTACGAGCCGCCGGCCAATGCTGCGGCGCCTGCCTCCTTCGACTGGAGGAGCAACGGCGGCCACAACTACGTTACCCCGATCAGGGACCAGGGCAGTTGCGGCTCGTGCTGGGCCTTCGCCGCGACTGCGGCCCTGGAGTCGAAAGTCCTTATCGACACCAACACGCCCGACCGGGACCTGGACCTCGCCGAGCAGGTCCTTGTCTCGTGCGATACGACGGACCAGGGCTGCAACGGGGGCTGGACCTACGACGCGTCCGCGTTCATATGCGCCGACGGCGTGCCGCCTGAATCGTGCGACCCATATACGGCGACCAACGGCTCCTGCTCCAGCGCGTGCGCAAACTGGCAGCAAAAAGCTTACAAGGGGCAAGCTTACCTTAATGTGGCGCAATCGGCCGACGCCATCAAGGCCGCAGTCAACACGACCGGCCCCGTCCATTGCTCGATGGCGGTCTTCGAGGATTTTTACTATTACACGTCGGGCGTTTACAAGCACGTCAGCGGCGCCGAGGTGGGCCTCCACGCAGTCGCCATCATCGGATACGACGATGTGAACCAGTGCTTCATAGTGAAGAACAGTTGGGGGACGGGCTTCGGAGAGGCCGGTTTCTTCAGGATCGCCTATACCGAGATTTCGTCGGTGACGGACTTCGGGAATTCGGCGAATGTCTTCAGCGGGATACTCAACCCCGGCGCTTCATTTATGCTGTCGCCCGCCAGCCTCGATTTCGGCACAGTCATACTTCCGGACCAGGCCTCGAAGAGCCTCACTCTCACTATAACGAACAACGGCACGGCCGTCCTCACGAATATGACGCTTGCAGTTACCGGCTCCGCGTTCTCAGTGCAGCCCGGCACGATAGGCTCTATTCCTTCGGGCGCAGCTTATCAGGCCACCGTAACGTACCTGACCCACCCGGGCAATACGCCGGACCAGGGGTCCCTCTCCGTCTCCTCGGGGGGTGTAACCCAGACAGTCCCCATTACGGGCAGCTCCGACACGAGGCCGAGACAGCCTGTAAACACGTCGCCGGCGAACGGGAGCGCCTCGGTCACACTGCCGTGCACGCTTTACGCCTCTGCCTTTTACGACACGGACGGCGACGGCCATAAGGGGAGCAACTGGGTCATCAAGGACGCGGCGGGTAACGTGGTCTATCAGACGAGCATCACCCAGCCGGATGGGACTGTCACGAACTTCGACCCCAACAACAAGACGAGCTTCCCCGTGCCAACGGGTGCGCTCCAGCAGGGGCAGCTCTACCTGTGGCAGGTGACGTACCAAGACGACAGGGGCGCGGCCTCCCTGCCTTCCACTGCGACGTCTTTCAGCGCGGGGCCGTATTCGCCCGCGCCCGACCCTCCGGCAAGCGGCTCCGATCCGGCCTCAGGCGGCGGAGGCGGCGGATGCTTCATCGCGACTGCGGTCTTCGGCTCCCCGGAAGATGCCCGCGTGATGGTACTCCGGAGCTTCAGGGACAGGTGGCTGCTCACGAGCCGCACGGGCAGCGCTCTCGTCGGTCTCTATTACACGTACTCCCCGCGTTTCGTCTCGATTGTCGAACGCAATTGGCCCGCGCGCGCTTTCGCGTGGTGCTCCCTCACTGTCATAGTCTGTCTGATCGGCCATCCGTGGGCCGCGCTCCTCGCCCTCTTCGCCGGGACGGCCGGAACAGTGTTTCTGGTGAGGAGAAAGAAGGGGCGCACGGCCTGACGGTATTGCTCAGGCCTTCTTTGAGCGGTCCATCACGGCGATCAGCAAAAGAAAGAGCAGGGCGGATGCGGCTGCGGTCGCCGCGCCGAAGTAGAAGGTCGCGGCCGGGGAGACGGCCTCCCACAGCCAGCCCCCGATAAGGCTCGCGGGGAATATGGCGACGCCGGTGCACGTCGCATATACGCCGAAGGCCGTGGCCTTGAAATCGGCAGGGATGATCGTTGCCAGGAACGCCTTCTGTATGCCCTCGGTAAGCCCCATGAATATCCCGTAGAGCGCAAAGAGCAACCAGACGGCCTGTGCGCTGCCTGCGACTGCAAAGCCGTAATAGACTGCGGCGAACAGCAGAAAGCCGATGAGGATGACCCTCTTCCTGCCGAACCTGTCTGCCGCCATGCCCGCCGGCACCGACGAAAGCGCATAGACGAGGTTGAACAGCAGGTAGACGATAGGGACCATGACCGTGGGCACGCCTAACTGCCCCGCCCGCAATATAAGGAAGACGTCGCTCGAATTGCCGAGGGCGAAGATGGAGGCTATCCCTATGAAGGACTTCGCCTTCCAATCGAGCCGGCCTAAGACCGGCCGGGGCCCGTCCGAGGGAGCGGCGAGCGTTTCCCGCTTTTCCTCGATAAAGAGAAAAATTGCGATTACGGCAGCGGCGGCCGGGACCATCGAGAGCCAGAAGACGACCCTGTAACTGTCGGCGAACAGGCCGAGGAGGAGGAAGGCGAGGGCGGGGCCTGCAACAGCGCCCATCGTGTCCATGGCGCGGTGGAAGCTGAATGCCCGTGCGAGGCGGCTTGCGGGCGTGGAGTCTGCGATAATGGCGTCGCGCGGCGCAGTCCTTATGCCCTTTCCCAGGCGGTCGATGAAGCGGGCCGAGAAGACCTGCTGCCACGAGGCGGCAGTCGCCATGACGGGCCTGCTCAACGCGGCAATCCCGTAGCCCAGGGCCATCAGGTGCTTGCGGCGGCCCAGGCGGTCGGAAAGCCACCCGGAAAATACCCTGAGCAGGCTTGCGGTCGATTCCGCGATCCCTTCGATCAAGCCGATGACGGACTTATTGACGCCCAGGACATTTGCGAGGAAGAGGGGCACGAGGGGGTAAATCATCTCGGAGCTTACGTCCATGAAAAAGCTCACGAGCCCGGAGAAGAAGATGTTCCTGCCGAAACCGAAGAATTGCCTGTTCCTGCTCACGGCCATTCGAGCGGCCTGCCCGCATGAAACGAAAGGACTTGGAAGCGGCGCACCATTCCCTTAAAATCTGTTTACAGGAAGACTAACAGTAAAGAGAGGAATTTCGTCGCCGCGATCCTCACGTAGTCGTCATGGGTGATCGCCTCGCCGGGGTTGAAATACCCCCGCTCCGACAGGGCAAGGACGATCTCTTCCTGACAGGCCGACGACGGGTCGTAATGGATCAGGCAACTCCCCGTCCTGCCGTCGATGGCGATGCTTGTAATCCCGGCCACTGCGCCGAGCGCTGCGAATATCTCTTTCTCCGCCCCCTCGTTCCGGCGCACGATAGGGCTCCTGATCCTGAGTCTTCCCGGCAAGTGGTGTATGTAATAAGACACGCGCACCTCCCCGGACTCAAACACATAATTTCGATCGCTGGCGTAAGGTAAACCAGCGGAAGAACCGATGTCAAGGGAAAATATGGGTGATTAATCATTTGACAAATTAGAGGCAGGCGGTAGAATAGCGGGATGGTTAAATGTCTTTTTAAAATACTCTCCTTTATTATTGCCGTTCTTGGGGGACTCTTAATGTTTGTGGCCGGGATATCCCCCACAGAATTAAATCACAATGTTAATGCATGGGTAACTAAACATCATATCCCGCTACCAGAAGTAATAAAAAGCGCAGATGCAGACGTGTGGGTATATCGGATAGGTTTAGTATTGCTGTGTTCTGGGGTTCTTTGTTTGTTGTTGATATTAATAGCGGGGATAGTCAAACAACGTAAACAGAAAAAGAGAAGGAAAGCACCGGGACCTGACCTTATTAGTTATTACGACTTTCTAATTCTTTATGATGTGAATGATGCAAAGGACTGGTGGCCGTTTTTTGAAGTGAAGAAGGACGGGGTCTGGACAAAGGAACCCACAGAAGACGAGCAGATCTGGTTAACCCTTGAGAAAAGAAAAGAACTGTTCGATCACCCGAATCCGGTTTTGCGGTTTCCTTGTACTAAAGAGGAATTCGAGAAGTTTACCGAAGAATTTATGCCAGAAGACATGATTTGTACTATGAGGAAGAAACAAAAATCCGAAGAGAGGTTGCTTTATCATGAGAAACTAAACGTGGCTGTTTGGGGAAAGGATACGATTTTAAATATTGATTCTTCTTCCAAGGACCGCCCCACAGAATTTAAATGGCGCAGCATTACAGTTCTAACGGGGTACATAGAAAACAACGAGTTTTACGTTACCACCACTTTGTATGGTGATGAGAATGCTCCGGAAGTGCCAGTGGTAAATAATCGTAATACGATCAGTGCTTTGCCGTGGGATATGAATTTTGACGATACAGCACTTGAACATGTTGATAGCGATCTGAACCCTCGACTCCAACTCATTTATAAGAATAATCATAGCACCGTTGTAATCAATGGATTGTTCAGTGTGCCAAACGGCATTCTTCTGGTGAGAGAAATGATGGAGACAATGGTTTTTGGCAATTTTTTTGGCAACTGGCTTAAGCGGCTGTTTAAATACCCGTCTCGGCGGTTTCCCGGCCAAGAGGAAGATTAATGCGCTACGATAGACCCGCGAATTACCGACCACCCGCAGTTGCAGCAATTGGCCCCCGGCCCAATTGCTGCCGTGGTCGGAGGAGCGCCTCAAGGAATTGCGATAGGCGGATGAAATGGGTGCCTTGCTGACCGGAGTCTCTATGCTATAAAAGCCCTCTTCCACAGGGGCGGATAAAAAGGCTACCCTCTTTCTCTTAAGCGATGGATGCACATCGCAAACCAAGGAAAGGGAGGTAGCCAATGGAGATTCATAGGGTACAGGATTTTGTGGTTGAAGGTAAAGAGGTTTTTATCGGTTTGGAAGACTCAAAGAAGACCTGGAAGATAGCAGTTCGGTGTGACAGGATGGTGATCCACCAGGTATCCATGGAGGCAAAGTATGTCTTGCTGAAGCAATACCTGAGAAACAGGTTCCCCGGTTGCACGGTCCATTTGATGTACGAAGCAGGCTTCAAGGGGTTCAACCTTCACGATCTTCTTGCCGAAGACGGCATCGACTGCGTGGTGATCCCTCCCCATATGGTGACGGAGCCGAAGGCAAACAAGGTTAAGACCGATAAAAGGGATGCAAACCGTCTCGCCCGCATCCTGGAGAGCCACGATTACAGGGACCCCTGCTGTGTACCCGACAAAGAGAGGAGGGAGGACCGGCAGGTAAGCCGTACCATAATCGCCATACAGAAGGATATCATCGGTAACCGCAACCGCATCCGCAAGCTCCTCGACTTTCACGGGATCGAGGTCCCCTTTGCCGGTAAGAGCGAATGGGGGCGAAAGGAGTTCGAGGGTCTTCGGACATTACCCCTGAGCGATCCCTTAAGGGCAGACTCTGGGCTCGCTTTTGACCATACTGGAGGAACTGTGGGGCCAGCGTGCGGTCTTGAGGGACTATCTCCGGGGTCTGTGCAAGAAGGAGCGTTATAGAAAGCCCTACGAGGTCGCAAAGAGCATCCCCGGCATAGGGTGGTTCACAGCCATCCGCCTGATATTAGAGCTGGGGGAGGATCTCTCCCGTTTCGGAAGCGGGAAGAAGATCGCAGGCTTCGTGGGGTTGGGCTGCAGCGAGCATTCGACGGGCCAGACCGAACGGAAAGGTCGTATCACGGGCATGGGGTCGGGGTTCATACGGCATATCCTGGTCGAGAATGCCTGGATAGCGATCAGAAAGGACCCGGCCCTGCTGTCCAAGTTCTCACGGGTATGGCGGTCGAGCGGCAGTAAGAAGAAAGCCATAGTGGCAGTTGCCCGTACTCTTATTGTGCGCCTTCGGGCCTGCATGCTTTCGGGCAGGCCTTATACGGTCGGAGTTATTAGATAGGATGAGCCTGACGGAAGAGGACCTTAACAGAACAAGGGCGTACAACGCCACGTACGCTGTATTAAAGAACGGCCCGGAGTATGTTGACGCCCGTTCCTCTTTTTTCGAAAAGCAGACACATGTGGGTTGGACCACGAATAGCAGCTTGCAAAGAACCTCCTCTTCAAGAAAGGCTCGCGCTTCGGCCGCGGACCTGTGTAAGGTCGTCGGCCTCGCGCTCGCTATCGGATATGTACTCACTAATAACAGAGGGAAAGTCATGGACTGACCCATAAAGAAAAGGGGGTAGCAAAAGCCCGCTGGAAGAATCCGTTGACTTTTATCATAGCAGGCGTACGCATGTACGTCGGAGGGCACGCGCTGAGCAGGGCGCCGCATAGCGCGACCCCGCAGCAGGCGCGAGTCCAAACCTCGCCACACCATCCGCCCTTGCTCTTTTTCCCCTCCCTCTCACCCCACCCTTGGTCCCCCCCCAACCCGACCACCCACCCCCACCCACCGATAATTGTTGACACCTTTCGCTCGATATAGGAGACTGTCTCATGCGCCCGGGCTTCGCACCCGGCATCGTGAACCGTATGAAGACCGCTGCGTTTCGACAACCCGCTATCGGAGGAAAGATGAATAATATGGCCTCGTCCCAGGCCCGGCCGCGCCTTTGCGCACTGGTCCGCGCCACCGCCGTTGCTCTCGTCGTTCTATCATGGACAGGCATCGCATTCTGCGGCGAGATCCATGACGCGGCCAGGGACGGCGATGTGGCTAAGGTGACGGCGCTTCTCGACGGCAGCCCGGCACTGGTCTCCGAAAAAGATACGAACGGCGCCACGCCCCTGCACATGGCGGCGGAGAACGGCAAAAAGGACGTGGCTGCATTGCTTCTGGCCCGAGGGGCCAAGCCGAGCGCGATTGATAACGGCGGCGTGACGCCTTTGCACATGGCTGCCGCCAACGGCTACAAGGACGTAGTGCAACTCCTTCTGGCGAACAAGGCATTCGCAGGCACGATGGACCGTAACGGCGTGACCCCTTTGCACTGGGCGGCCAATGGCGGCCATACGGAAACTGCTGCGCTCCTTCTGTCGAACAGGGCGGACGCAAACGCGAAAGACAACAACGGCGTGACCCCCCTCCACGCGGCCGCAGGGAAGGGCCGCAAGGAGATGGTCGCCCTCCTTCTTGCGAATAAGGCGGACGTGAACGCGCGAGACGTCAACGGCGTCACACCTCTGCTGGCAGCCGCCTCCAACGGCCAGAAGGAGACGGCGCAGGTGCTTCTGGCGAGCGGGGCGGATGCCGGGGCTGCGAATAAGTTCGGCCAGACGCCCCTCCACGTCGCCGCCTTCGGCGGCTACAAAGACGTAGCGGAGTTGCTTATCAGCCGCCGCGCAGACATCAACGCGACGGACAACGACGGCGAGACGCCTTTGCACATGGCCGCCGAGAAAGGCCGGAAGGACGTCGCTGCGCTGCTTTTGGCAAAGGGGGCCGGCATCAACGTCAAAGAAGCGAAATACGGCCGGACGCCCCTGCACATCGCCGCGAGGAACGGCCGGAAGGAAGTTTGCGATCTGCTCCTTTCGAACAAGGCCGAGATAGCCGGCACGGATAACACGGGCGAGATGCCCCTCCACGTCGCCGCCTTCGGCGGCCACAAAGACGTAGTGGAGCTGCTTGTCGCGCGCGGCGCCGACGTCAACGCGACGGACAACGACGGCGAGACGCCTCTGCACATGGCCGCCGAGACAGGCCAGAGGGACGTCGCCGAGTGGCTCCTTGGGCATAAGGCAGATATCAACGCCAGGGACGGCGACCGCCGGACGCCCCTGCACATCGCCGCGATGAAGGGCAAAAAGAACGTCGTCGAGCTCCTGTTAACAAGTAAAGCAGAGATCAACCCCTGGGACAAGGACCACCGGACGCCGTTGTGGCTGGCGACAATCAAGGGCTACAAGGCCCTGGCGACCTGGATGCGCGAACACGGCGGCCACGAATAGTCCCGCATTTCCCGCCCTTCGCTTGATTTTTCCGGTTGCCTCATTTTATAGTAGGGCGCTATGAATCGGATGCGCTCAAAGCCGGGCCGCATGGCCTATTTCGTCACGGGCTGGCTCGGCATGCTTTTCTATTTCACCCAGAGATGGATTTTCGGACCTTTAATACCGTCGCTGATGCAGGCGTTCGGCGCGGACAGCACCACCATGGGCCTCATCGGCTCCGCCTCCATGTGGGGCTACGTGTTCATACCGATTGCCGCCGGCCTCTTCTCCGACCGCTTCGGAAGGAAGTACATCATCCTGATGGGGGTAGCCGGTTTTTCCGGCCTCACCGCGCTTGCCGGGCTGGCGAGCAGCCCGACCGAGCTTTTCTGGATCCGCTTTTTCACCGGCACGATGGAGGCATTGTATTTCGTCCCCGTTACTGCCTTTACCCTCGAGCTCTTCCCGGAGAGGCCCGCCTTTTTCCTCGGCCTTCTGGTTTCCGGCTCTTCTTTGGGCTGGTTCGTAGGCCCGGCACTGGCCGGCTGGCTCCTCGACGCTACCGGCACGTGGCGGAGCGCATTTCTGGTGGTGGGGCTGGCGGGGCTTCTGGTCGCCTTCCTGCAGTGGCGGTTCTGGCCGGTAGGCGTGAAACAGGCGAACCGTACCGGCCTATTCTTCGACAGGGACATCCTGCGTCCCCGCAGCCTATTCATGCTCCTGTTCCTGGGTCTCGTGCTCACCTGCCAGATGGGAGCCGAGTTCGGCTTTAGCATGTGGTTCCCCGTTTACCTCAAGAAGGAGCTGATGATGAGCGCGACAGCCGCAGGGCTGCTGACGGGCGTGTTCGGCCTGGGGCAGGCCGCAGGCAGGCCGGTCACGGGGATGCTGGCCGACCGGGTGGGGTACAGGCAGACCGGCTGTGCGGCGAGCGCCATCACCGGGATTTTCTTTATGCTCACCCTGACTGCGGGCAGCACGATGCAGAGGTTTGTTTATATGCTCGTCGCGGGGTTCGTGAGTACTGCTTCGACCGGGGGGGTCTGGACGTTCACGGGCCTGGCGTTCACCCGCTTCAAGGGGCTGGCGCTCGGCATCATAGTGACGATGGCGTATTGCACCGCATCGCTCTCGCCGGTGACGATAGGCTATATCACGGACCACTATTCGGTGGCCACGGCGTTGTGGACGGTGTCGGTGCCCTGCGCGTTCGCCGCCGCCTTGTTCGTGTTACCTACTTTTCTACTCAAGAAGAGTGAGTAGAAAAGTAGGAAGCACGAGAAGCGCGAGGGCCGGGGTGGGCCGGGATCTTTTCGCGGCCTTCACGTCGCTTCCTCGGGCGCGAGTCCTCACATACACAAAACGTATGCTCCGGCTCGCTTCGTCGGAAGCAACGTGAATTCCATCGAAAATCTCTCCGGCCCACCCCGGCCCTTTTGTGGACCTCATAGACCAATCACGATTCATTTCTCCGCCGGAATGACGGGGAGAAATTAAGCCGTTGTAAAGGTACGACCCCGATGTCAATAGCGGCCGCGAAAGGCTCCCGCCCCACCTCGGCCCCTCTCATCACCAGCCTACCGCGCTGCCGTCTTTACGATGGTCTGATCCTGCCCTATAAAAGCCGTTCACCGGCTTATCGCCCTTTTTGTCCGGCGTGGGCTCGCCCTCGTATGGCGTAAACATGATCGCCTGGTAGCCGCCTACCTTGCTGCCGTTCGCCGGTGCTACGTTGTGGCCCATCTCGGCCAGGGCATCCCCCATCGTGCCTCCGCCCGCAACCGGCATATTGTAAAGCTGCGATTCAAGGAACAACTGGTTCGAGACCTCGTTGTGATAGAAGCGGGCCATGTCCGTTGCCGCCTGTAAGTTCGCGCCGAGGTCGAGGACGTTCACCAGTACCTGCTCGTGCCCCTGCGGCTGCATGTCGCCGCCCATTACGCCTACCGTCATGAGCGGCCTGCCGTCCTTCATGACGAAACCCGCTGAGATCGTGTTGTACGGGCGTTTGTGCGGCGCGATGGCGTTCGGGTGGTTCGGGTCGAGGGTAAACTGCGCGGCCCGGCTGTTCAGGACAAAGCCGTATCCAGGCACGGTCACGCCTGTGCCGAAGGCCGTGAAGTTGCTGTTGACCCACGATACCATGTTGCCCCAGCGGTCCGCTGTCGTGAGATAGATAGTGTCCGCGTCCCTGGTCAGCTTGACCGCAGGCGCAGGCGTTATGGCGGGGCCGTTCAGTCGCACCTTGCCGCAGAGCGTCGCCGCGTATTCCTTCGATATGAGCTTACGGAAAAGCTGCTGCTGTTTTTCGTCCCAGCCCCTTGGGTCGGAGTTGTATTTATAGAGGTCGATGTAGGCGAGCTTCTTGGCCTCGACGAGGAGGTGCCAGTACCTCGGGTCTTGCGGCCCCATGTCGGCAAGCGTGCGCCCTCCCGCCCACACGGGTACGCAGACCTCCAGTATGTTGAGTATCTCCAGCGTGTTCCATGCCTGGGACGGCGCCATCGTCTCGTAGACGTCGTAGCCGTGGTAATTGGTCGCGGGCGGCGTGACCCATTCGCCGTAATATTGCGCAAGGTCTTCCATAGTCATCGTGCCGCCGAGCGCGGCAGATTTGGCAACGATGGCATGCGCGATCTCCCCCTTGTAGAATACCTCCCGGCCGTGCTGCTGTAGGAGGCGGAAGGTGCGGGCAAGGTCGCGGTTGCGGAAAACGTCGCCCGGCTTCGGCGGTTTTCCATCGACGTACCATGTTTTGACGGAATCGGGGTCCAGTGCCGTGCAGCCGCCCTTCGCGCTGCAATTGACCGCGTTGGGCAGCCGCCACGCGTCGCCGATCACTTCCGATATCGGGAAGCCGTTCTCCGCGTAATCGATGGCGGGCTGGAGCACTTCCTTGAAGGTCATAGTGCCGAATTTCCGCAAGGCCTCTTCCCAGCCCCAGACCGCGCTCGGGACGGGTGCGGCCAGTATGCCGTAAACGGGCATGCCGGAGCCGTATCCCCAGTTTTTCGGGTCGTAGGAATAGCCGAGGCTGTTGTAGCGCGCGATGGTCGCGCCCGTCGGGGCCATGCCGCTTGCGTTGAGCTGGTAGAGCTTCTTGTCCTTAGCGATATAGAAGATGGCGAACAGATCGCCCCCCACGCCGACGCTCATAGGCTCCACAAGGTTAAGGACGGCAGCAGCCGCGACAGCAGCGTCGATGGCATTCCCGCCCGCCATAAGGATGCGCAACCCCGCCTGCGCAGCAAGCGGCTGGCTGGTAGCGACGATCCCATTACGCGCCATAACCTCCGACCGCCCCTGCCCAAGCCACCCAGAAGGCCGATCACCCCGCGCAGCCTTGCAAGCGGGCAACTTGGCATCATCGGCACAAGACTTGACCGGCGAATCGGCGAGGCAGGTAAGAGGGACGAACATGATCAGGGCGATTAAGATGATCGACCAGATTTCGTGATTCATATTGACTCTCCTGTGGAGACGGGGCCGGTTAGCAGCCTATTTCATCGCCGGAGTCACTGACGGCAATGAGGTACTCAAAATAAGCTGAAAGGCCTGTTCTTTGGAAAAACCTTGTTTTATAAGGGCCTTGTAAAGATTCCTCTTGAAGACTGCCAACCTATGCGCTGTTTCTGGTTTTTCCGCTTCCATCAATAGAGTCTCAACCATTACCTCAGTCATTCGCCCCATCATTGGGACCATCGCCCCAAACGTGGCGTCCATGATTTGCTTCATTTCTTCAGGTGTTGGTTTCTTTGCATTTGCCGCTTTGTCATCGGCGTCTGCGCCATAGGCGGCCGCCAAAAAAACCACCATCAACAACACACATATACTAACGAGACAAACGGGTCTTTTCATAATATCCTCCACCATTCTTGACTTAAATGTATGCCGCTAACTCTTTTTTATACTCATTGTGTATTTTCTCAGATTTTACGCTTCCGACAAGCAGAAAATCAACGACAAAGGTTCAAAAATACCGGTTTTTGGAAGGTCCACAATGAGTACCGAATTCTTTCGGCCCTAAATAGAGTGCACGCAACGCGGAATGGATACCCAGTACGCACCCCGGCCCGCCCCGGCCCCGCTCATTTCGCTTGACACGCTTTTCCGCATCGTATAGTCCCCGACTATTGGAGATAACCGGGAAGGGGCGCTAGCATGTGCTATTACCCGAGACTGCCGAAATTCGAGTATCTGTCGCCGACTAGTATCGCAGAGGCGTGCGCGTATCTTGAACGGTACAAGGGCGAGACTAAGATCATGGCCGGCGGGACTATCGTGCTTCACCGTATGAAAGAGCGGATCGGGGTGCGTCCTTATGTGATGGGCGTGAAGCGGATATCCGCCCCGATCCCTAAATCCGCAGGATCAGGCGCGCATTCTTACTGAAAATGCGGTGCCTTATCTGCCGGTGACGATCTCGTCTCAGCCACACTCGCTATTGCGTCGCGGGTAAAGGATAGCCCGCCGGTTGCGTCCATGGGCGCATCCGAGCCGAAGAGCACGTGTTCAGGTCCGAAGAAGCGCACTGCCGCCTCGATAAGCGCAGGCTCTCGCCCCTGCGTCGCCGTGTCGCAGTAGAACTTGCGGAAGTGGTCGATGTACGGCCGGGAGATAGCCGTCTCCTGCTTTACGCCCGTGCTTTGCTCGAAATAATCCCATCCGTACTGCATGCGCTGGGCGAAGCTGGGCACGAGCGCGCCGTGGTGGTGCACGATGAGCTTGAGGCCCGGATAGCGGTCGTAGACCCCGGAGAAGACAATGCGCACCATTGCGACCGAGCTGTCCATCAGCCATGAGAGCGTCTGCCACACCTGGAATTTGGAGACACGCTCGTCAACGTAATCGGCGTATTCGGGGGGACGGGAAGGGTGCAGCCAGACCGGCACGTCGAGGCGGCTTGCCGCAGCCCAGAGCTGCTCGTAATCGGGATGGTCCGGCCGCTTGAGCGTCGGCCCGACGGCGATGACCGCGCCCACGAGGCCGAGGCGCTTCACTGCGTATTCAAGCTCGGCGAGCATAATTTCCGCGTTCGTCGCGGGCAGGAGGGCTACGGCGGAGAACCGCAACCGGTTTGCAGCCGCTATCTTCGCGAGGTCTTCGTTCATCGTCCTCGCTGCTGTAGCGCATTTCCGCGCGTCGCTGAAGACTGCGGGCGATGTCTCGATCCAGGGCAGCGGCACGAGGACGGAGCGCGATATGCCGCATGCGTCCATCATAGCCAGCCGCTTATCTACGTCGATGAGGGTGGGCGTGTTGGAGAAGAGCTTCCTGAAGATGTGCGGGCCGCCTCCGCCTGCCTTTTCCAGGTAGTCGATGACGCGCATACTCGAAAAATGACAGTAGGAATCGATGATGCCGCCGGCCGGCGCAGCCTTCGACGCACCTGCGTCCTTCGGCGCAGCGGCCGCTTCCTTACCTGCGGCAAGCGCGCCCATCGCAATCATCATACCTTGTAGAAATTTTCGCCTGTCCATATTATCCGGTTCCTTATTACGGCGCTTTCCTGCCGCCGTGCTTGCGCAGGACGTCCGCTACGTCATAGTGGTTTGCGAGCAGGGCCTCGAACAGGGGCGTTGCGCCGGCCCCCCGGCTCTTTATGTTGACTGCTGCCTTGTTTGCAATGAGCAGCTCGACTATGCCCTTGTTGCCCTGCCGCGCGGCGTTGTGAAGGGGCGTCTCGCCGAGTGCGTCTTTGGCGTTCACATCGGCCTTATTCGCGACGAGCACCTGTGCAACTTCCTTGCAGCCGTGGGCCGCGGCCGCGTGCAGGGGCGTCTCTCCGGAGCGGTCCTTTGCATTGGCGTCGGCTTTATTCGCGACGAGCAGCTCCGCAATCTCTTTACGGCCTGCCGCCGCGGCAAGGTGAAGGGGCGTCTTGCCGAGGTCGTCTTTCGCGTTTACGTCGGCCTTGTTCGCGATGAGCAGCCGTGCTACGTCGATGTGACCGTTTGATGCAGCGAAGTGAAGCGGCCTCCATCCGACGACGCCCGGTGCGTTGACGTCGGCTTTATTCGCAAGAAGAAATTCGACCATCTCCCTGTCGCCCTGCCTTGCCGCATCGTGGAGGGGCGCGACTCCGCCGTTCGTCCTCGCGTTCACGTCGGCGCGGGCCGCAATCAGGAGCTCGGCCACGTCCCTGTAGCCCCGGGACACCGCATAGTGCAGGGGGGTGACGCCGTTTTTGTCTTTGGGTCCGGCGTCGGCTTTCGCCGCGAGGAGGAGCCTGACGATCTCTTTCTGGCCGTTCAGTGCAGCATAGTGCAGGGGCGTAGCGCCTGTATCATCTTTGGCGTTGACGTCTGCTTTTTTCTCGAGGAGAAGCTCCGTGACTTCCTTGCGGCCGTTGCCGCAGGCTACGTGCAGGGGCGTCAGGCTGCCTTTGCCCTTTGCATTGATATCTGCCCTGCGCGCGATAAGGAACGCCGCGGCCGTCTTGCTGCCGCCGGCTGCCGCATGGTGCAGGGGCGTCAACCCCTCTTTATCTTTATCGGAAACAAGCTCCGGGCTCCGCTTGACGAGGGACTGCATCTTCTGGACGTCGCCTTTCTGCGCAGCGTCATGGATTTCGCCGCAGAATGCGGGGCTCCACAGGGCCGGGCCGGCGAGCGTGGCGACAGCAAAGAGCACGGCTGCAAGCATTCGTAAAACCGGCCGAAGATGACCCGGCTGCAAGCGGCTGCGCGCCCTGAAAAAACTTACTACTCTGCTCACGACTCCTCGTTTGCTTGTTTGCTGCGGGGAAGGCCAGGGGCGTCCGCGTTCGTGAGCCGGCGCGCCTTCAGATGTCCTGCCCATCGGTCACATATGATATACCACAGATGGGCGGACGAATGCGCGCTTTCCGCGTCTTTGACCCTTCACGGCCGCGCGTGACGATGCGCATGCCGCCGCCGTACACCGATGTGTACAAAATTAACTTGACTCCGTAGGGCAACCTGTTTTACGATGCAGTTGATTTTCAAACATTATGCGTCTTTCGGGTGGAGATAGGAGAAGGGGCCTGCCTCGGGATATGAAAAGTCTGCCGCTGTTCTCATTGATGGTTGCCGTCTGCTTTTTCATGCCGGTCGCGGCCAATACCGGGACGTCGGCCCCCGGTGCGGCCGGCGATCCGGGCGCCTGCCTTTCCGGCGAAAACGCGCTCGCCACGGCCCCGCCGTGCTTTGCATGGGCCGTCCCCGTACTCCGGTCCCAGGCCGGGGTAGGGCCTCAGGCTCCGGGGCTCGACATAAAGCGTATCAGCGTGGAAAGCGATGACGTCAGCAGACACGCCGAGCTTATCCTTTACCCGCTTAAGCCTGCGGACGATACCTTCGTGCCTTTGACCGCCAAAGAGCCTGCCTCCGCCGTCCCTCCCTTCCGCGTGAGCGTGGCCCTCGCAACGGGCCTCATCGGACTTGCAACGATAAGAAGACGGCTGGTTAGATAGAGTACGCAAGCATCGCGTCTTAAGGTGGAACCCGGTGCTGTGCGACCGATGAACCCGATAACGATCCATCGCGGAAATTAGATCAATAAAGAAATCAAGAAAGGGGCCTGAGTGGGCCGGAGGAAATTTTGATGGATTTCGCGTTGCTTTTCGAAGGCGCGAGCCGGAGCATACGGTTTGTGTATGTGAGGACTCGGGCCGAGAAAACGACGCGAAGGCCGCAAAATTGACCCGGCTCACTCAGGCCCCTATGGTGCTAACTGTACCTGCTCGCCGAACTGCTCAAGCAATGCTTTCACCAGGTCCTCCATGGCAGCCTCGTCGGCGCACTCCACCATCAGCTCGCCCTGCTCTCCAACGACGAGCCGGCCGTGCCGGCCTACGACCTCGGACACCTCGGTAGGCTCGACAGTCCACCACCCGCGCGTCCGCCTCAGAAGCTCGTCGCCTTTCAGCGGCTGGGGAGTGACGAGGTCGATTGTCCTGAAAAACGCCTCCCAGCCGACCTGGGCAGGCGCGCGCAGGACCGGGCTGACCGGGTCGTGGTAGATGCGGCATCGCCCGAAAAGCCTAAGCCTTATCATCTTTCCTGTCCTTTATGGGGGTCCTTTTCTCCCATTATCCGCACCACCGCCGGGTTGTCGGGCAGCGTCCCGGCGGGTACGGCCACGCCGCGGGAGACAAGCACCTGCGCAAGGCAGTGCAGGTAAAGGTCGCATACATCCTTCTCGCCCAGGCAGGCGCCCGTTTGCATCGCCTTCGAGAACCCCTGCTCGAAGAGGCGGAGCGCGGACTTCCTCCACAGGGCAAGCCTCTTGTCGAAGCGATGCACGCCGGCCCCTACGAGCAGCTTTGCCTGTTTGGCGTCGATTGCGGCGAATATGCGCCTCATCCGCTGCACGGACGGGTCGCTGCCCCATTCATCTTCCATAATCGCCTGCCCTGCGCGTAGTCATTCTTTTTCCCTATTCCTTATTGTAGCCGAAAACGGGCGGCCTGTGAAGGGGTGTGCATGGTCGCGCGGCCGCCGAATCTTTTTTCCTTATAGAAGGGAGTCTGATAGACTATATCGGCGGGTGAGGCCGGGCAGTCTTTACGGCCCCCCGTCCTTCGGAATAATCATAAGGAGTGTGTGCAATGCCGTTTGAAAAGGTGAATGGCCGCCCGTTGTACTATGAAGTCCACGGAGAAGAGGGGGGCGATACGATCGTGCTGCTCCATCACGGCTTCGGGTGCGGCAAGATATGGGGCACGGTTTATCCGCAGCTTGTCGCAGCGGGCTTCAGGGTCGTCTTTTACGACCGGCGCGGCTTCGGGCGCTCCGAAGGCGGGGACGGCTTCACGGAATTTTACGAGAGCGACCGCTACAACCCGGAGAGCGTCGTCGAGGCTGAAAGCGGTTAAAGAGCTGCTCGGCATCGGCAGGTGCCACATAGTCGGTCAGTGCGAGGGCGGAGTAGTCGGGACGTATTACGCTGCTGCATACCCCGACGAGGTGATAACGCTGGTCGCTGCGAGCACGCAATGCTACAGCGAGGTCCCGATGACGCAGCTCAACGCCGAGAGGCTCGTCCACAACTTCACGCTCCTCGAGCCGCCGTTGCAGGCGAAGATGATCGGCTGGCACGGAAAGGACGCGCAGGTCCGGTATGACCAGTTCGCCCTGCGGGGCGGCGCATACGGGTGCGGCATGTTCGACCTGCGGCCCATGCTGGCGCGCGTCGAATGCCCGGCCCTCGTGCTTTATCCGGACCGCAGCTCCATCTTCTACGTCGAGCAGTCGGTTGCCTTTTACCGGAGCCTGCGCAAAGGCGAGCTTGCCGTTTTCCCGAAGTGCGGCCACAATACCTACGAGCAGCGCCCGGACGATTACGCCCGCACTCTCCTCGATTTCATCGCGAGGTGCGCGGGGAGGGAAGACAGGAAAGCGGCGCCCGCCATGACGTGCCTGGCGTAACGGACATCGGAGGTCTGAGCGGCTTACATACCGTCAAAAAGCAGGTTGAGGGAAAGGCCGCAGAGGAAGGCGGTGTTGTAGGATACCTGGTCGATCTCGTGGCCTTGGCTGTCCTCCAGCCGCAGCTTTCCACCGAAGCTTTCGCCCGCGTAGAGGTCGGCGCGCAGGTGGCTACCGATCTTGCGCGACAGGCGTGCAAAGAAGGGCCATGCGTTCGTCTGGCCGATCCCGTTCGGGACGGGGCCGTTGCTCTCCAGCCTGAAGCGGTATGTACGGTATCCTCCGCTGATGGCCGTCTCCCATATGCGCTCGCTGTCGAAAGTGTACGCAAGCTCCAGCCCGGCCGGGCCCGACGGCCCGGTCCTGAAGCTGTTGCCCAGCCGCAGCCGGTCCGTGATCTTCCACGAGAAGATTAAGGCCGGGAAGAAGCTCGTCTCCTCCAGCCTGTAGAAAACGCCCGCCCCGAAGCCGATCATGAAGGTGCTGCTCGGCCTGTACATAGCCCCTCCGACCCCTCCGTAAATGAGCGAGCGCCCGAAATCGGCCCCCTCTTCGCCCGAGAACTGGCCGACAGGCGCGGCGAAGATGGACCACTCGGGATTTAGACGGTAGCTGATTCTTGTGGTGACGCCCACTCTGTCTATCTTGTTCCAGGGGTCGGGGACAGGCAAGCCCGAAAGCTTCGAGAAGTTATAGTCGTCGAACTCGTAGGTGAGCCCGAACCCGACGCTCACGTCGTCGTTGATGGGCACGGCCGTGCGGGCCGCCAGCGAGTAACGCGAGACCGTGACGGTGCCGCCTCCCTGCACGTGCGTGTCAGGCTGGTAGAGGGAGGATGCGTTGACGAGGACTTTCGGGTTCTGGCCGGGCTCTAAGTACCCCCACATTTGCGCCGAGGCGGACGGCGCGTGCGCGGCAAACAGCAGAAGCAGCAAGCAGATGCCGGCGAGCAGCCGGCACAGAAACGACCGTGTGGAACGACTCAGCGCTTCTCTTCTCACGCAAGCCCCCCTGAATTCCCTGAATTATGGTTTGGCCGCGCCCAGTTCTGCGCCTTGGTTCAATTTTATCACATTGACGGAGGGGGTGTATAGGGATAGGCGGGGCCTTGGACCTTTTTGCGCCTTTTCCGCTCTTTTCCCCGGTGCCGCGGAAAGGCGCAAAAAACGAGGGAATTCGGATCGCTCGATTTCCATTGACATATGGTGTCGGCAGTGGTCATATATAAACGGGGATCGGGTAAATGGGGAAACAAGCAGAAAGTTTTCCGCTTCTGAAGACAAGAACGTTCAGGTGCCTTAAGTGCGATTATCTGCTTCTTGAGCGGGAACTAATCGTAGATCATGAAAGTTATGCCGGCTGGGAAGTATTGCCCGACTGGCAGATCGACACGGACGGCGACATCGTTCAAACCTGTCCGCGTTGTTCGGCGAAGAACGTCTGGGCCAGCCACAGGACCAGGAGCGGAATGCTGCGGTTAATGATCTCCCATGTCAAGAACGACGACAGTCAGCTCTCCAAAAAGTTCTAACGTTCAGGCCTCGCGTTATCAACCGCTATAGATCGATAAAATCTGCAACTTGGCTTGCTTCCGTTCGGGGGGGCCGGTCAATCTCTTACTTTGAGCACCACCTTGCCCGTTGCGTGTCCCGACTCGGCCAGCTCGTGCGCCTCCCTCGCCTTTTCGAGAGGCAGTACAGTGCCCACGCGGAGCTTCAGCCTGCCTGCGTCGATCATCCGCGATATCTCCGAAAGCTGCTCCCCGTCCGACCGGACAAAAAACCCTTTCGCCTCGATCTTGCGGGCTTGCGCCTCCCCGGCCACATTAATGCCGACTGTCGATACGAGAATGCCGCCAGCCCGTATGACCTTCAGTGAGCGCTCCTGTATCTCTCCGCCGATGACGTCGAGGACGACGTCTACAGGCGCGATTTGCTGTTGTAACGGGCCGGCGTCGTAGTCTACGGCCTCATCCGCCCCAAGGTCCGATACGGATTTGATATCGGCCGCCTTCGCTGCGCCCGCGACCCACGCGCCTTTCTGCTTTGCGAACTGAACTGCGAAGCCGCCGACGGCCCCCGCCGCGCCATGGATGAGCACACGCTGTCCGGCTTCGAGCTTCCCCGCTTCGAATAATGCCTGCCAGGCCGTCAAGGACGCCAGCGGTGCAGAGGCGGCGTGAACGTGATCGAACGAAGAAGGCTTCTTTGCCAGGATGCGGGCATCGCAGACAGCGAACTCGGCATAAGCGCCGTCGCGCGTCGTGTCGAGCCGGGCGAATACTTCCGTCCCGGCCTGCGGGCCCTTCACACCAGCGCCCGGCGATTCGACTACGCCGGACATGTCCCAGCCCAAAATCAATGGGAGCTTGTTGTGCAGCCGTTCGGCCTGGCTGCCCGATCTCACCTTCCAGTCAAGAGGGTTGACCGCAGCGGCGTATACCCTGATGAGTATCTCCCCCTGCGCGGGCTCCGGGCGCGGGGCATCCTCGTAAACCAGCACCTCCGGCCCGCCGTACTTATGTATTCTTACAGCTTTCATCGTAGCCATGTACGTCTCCTTCTCCCGGCCGGTCTTAAGGGGGGAGGGGCTTGAGGTCTTCGAGCATAGTGGGGACCAGCTCGGAAACAGTCGGATGGATGTGCACCGCCCGCGTCACAACGGTGTAAGGCGCACCAGCGTACATCACGTCGAGGATAGAGTGAATGACCTCGTCTCCACCTGTCCCCAATATGGCCGCGCCGAGGATCTGCTTTGTTTCCGCATCGACGATTACCTTCATGAACCCTTGCGTTTCGCCCTTCTCGACGGCCCTGCCTACCCGCGTCATAGGCCATTTCGCGATAAGGGCGGCCCTTCCCGATGCCCGTACCTGGGCCTCCGTGAGACCCGCCCTACCCAACGGAGGGTCGGTGTAAAGCGCATAGGCCGTAATGCGGTCGCTAATGCGCCGGTTGTCATGGTCGAGAAGATTTGCGGCGACGATCTCGTAATCATTGTACGAGGTATGGGTGAATGCCCCCCTGCCGTTGCAGTCGCCGAGCGCCCAGACGCCCGGTACGTTCGTGCGAAGCTCGTCGTCTACCGTGATGAACCCGCGCTTGTTCATGAGCACGCCGGCCTTTTCGAGTCCCAAATCGTCCGTGTTGGGCCTGCGCCCGACTGCGAGGAGAAGGTGCGAGCCGACGCTCTCTGCCGGGTTTTCCGGACAGTCCACATTTACGCTCACGTCGCTGCCCTTCTTTTCGAGGGCGATGCATTGCGCGTTGAGGCGCACCTCGATGCCCTCGGCTTCCAGTATCTCCCTTACCGCCTGAGAGACGTCCTCGTCTTCTTTTCCCATCAGGCCCGCGCCCATTTCTATGATCGTCACCTCGCTTCCGAAGCGGCGGAACATCTGGGCGAACTCTATGCCGATGTAGCCGCCCCCCACTATGAGAAGACGGCGGGGAAGGAAATCGATTTGCATCATCGACGAGTTGGTAAGATAGGGCACCCGATCGAGCCCTGATATCGGGGGGATGGAGGCGCGCGCGCCGACGTTGATGAATATCTTGTCGGCCCCTATCTGCTCCGTCCCGACAGCCACCACATGGGCCGACTCGAAGGCCGCATGGCCCCTGTAAACGGTACATTTCTTCATGTTGGTCAACCACGCTTCGAGACCGTCTCTCGACAGGGCCGACACATAGTCCTTGCGGGCCTTCGTCCGCTTCATGTCAACGGACACGGCGCCCGCGACCACGCCGAAGTCCGCGGCCCGTCTTGCCAGGTGCGCAGCGTGGGCCGATGCTATCAGGGTTTTCGTAGGTATGCAGCCCGTGTTGACGCAGGTGCCGCCGAAAAGCTTACGCTCGATGACGGCCACGTCCATGCCGCTGCCGGTGAGGCGTCCCGCGAGCGAAGGCCCTGCCTGCCCGGTCCCGATGATAATAGCGTCGTATCTTTTCATCTGGTCTCCCGTATGTAACATCGTAAGGGGAAGCTCAGGTGTCAAGGGGCGTAAGTTACTCCAGATAATATTTACGGATGGGCCGCAGGTCGTTGTCCAGTTCATATACCAGCGGCACGCCCGTTGGGATTTCCACGCCGGGTATGTCCGCATCGGAGATGTTGTCGAGGTGCTTGACCAGACCGCGCAGGCTGTTGCCGTGGGCGGCGATCAGCACCCTCGTGCCTGCTGTGACGGCGGGGGCGATGGTTTCTTGCCAGTAAGGGAGGAAGCGCACTATCGTCTCCTTGAGCGATTCGGTCCTGGGGATATCGCCGGGTGCGAGGTGTGCGTAGCGCGGGTCGTGCCCCGGCCAGCGTGGGTCGCCGGGGTCGAGGGCGGGCGGCGCAGTGTCGTAGCTCCTTCGCCAGATGCGCACCTGCTCCGCGCCGTGGGTTTCTGCCGTCTCCGCCTTGTTGAGCCCCTGGAGTGCGCCGTAATGGCGCTCGTTGAGCCGCCAGCTATGCTGCACGGGTATCCACATCAGGTCCATCCCTTCGAGGACGATCCAGAGCGTCTTTATGGCCCGCTTGAGCACGGAGGTAAAGGCCGTGTCGAAAACGAAGCCTTCGCGGCTGAGCCTCTTTCCCGCCTGCACTGCCTCCTGCACGCCCTTCTCGCTCAGGCCCACGTCCGTCCAGCCGGTGAAACGGTTCTCCGCGTTCCAGGCGCTCATCCCGTGACGGAGCAGCACGAGCCTTTTCATTCGCATCCTCCTTGCGCTTTTCGCGCTGCGGGCAGGGCCGCACGTCCGGCCGGCCTTTGAGCCGGTCGCAGCCCGACCACAAATTTATCATAATGCCCGGCAGGCTTTTCCGCCAAATTACCGGCGTGACCGTGTGAGGCGGTCCTTTGCCCGTTATTAATAATTGTCTAGCAGTTAATGATTTTTGACAAGCGGTTATTTTTAACTTGCATCCGCGCAACCCATATGGTATTTAAATCACTAATGTTAGCTTGTCTTCATCATGTGTAACACTCTCAACAGGAAGGAGGGGGACATATGAGAATCAGGGCCGTCTTTTTTTTGATCGTGATCGTTATCGCAGTGGCGTTTATTATCACCAACGGATAAAGTCGCTGCGCAAAAAAAATCCCCGGAGCCGCCCGGCGCCGGGGATTTTGAGTTAAGCGGTTATCGGCACTTTGTGTGCCTCCTTCACCGCCTTCTCGGTTTTCGGCAGCGTCACCGTGAGGACGCCGTTCTTGTACGCGGCCTCGATTTTTTCGGCGTCTACCGTATCGGGCAGCGCGATCTCGCGCGAGAAGCACCCATACGAGCGCTCGACGTGGTGATAGTCCGTCTCCTTCTCTTCCTTCTCGACCTTTTTCTCACCGCTGATGGTGAGCATGCCGTTCCGGACGGAGACGTCTATATCCTCCCGGTTCATGCCGGGCATCTCGGCGCTGATCTCGATGCTCTTCCCTTTCTCCTTGATGTCTATCGTCGGAGAGAACAAGCCCCTTACCTCGGGGGCAACGTAGCTCACCAAAGAACCCCCGAAAACTTCGTCAAAGAGGCTGTCCATCCTTCTCTCGAAGTCGGAGAAGAACCGGTCGTCTCTCCGGAGGTCCAACGGCCTTTCTTCATATCGTCTGAGTGAGAGTTCCATAGTACACCTCGCTGATCCATTATGTCAGGCCCATCGCCTGACACCCTTCTCCAACTCCTACTTCCGTTGGAGGGGACTTAAACCTTAAGTTTAAGTCCAAGGGACTATAATCCGCGTCTTAGCTTTGTCAAGAGTGACGCAAGAGGGAGCCGGGGATGCGCTGTAAATCTGCATCGCCCTTGCTATACTCCATATAGAGGGGTATAATATATACATATAAAGTGTATGTAATATAAGGGGGTATTAAATGGGCCAGGGTGCACGCAAAATGAACTTCCTTATAGAGAAGGATGTGGAGCAGGAGATGGAGCGCCTGGTGCCTCCCGGCAAGAGGAGCAAGGTAGTTAATGAAGCTTTGCGAAGGCAATTGGAGCTGATGCGAAGGAAATCGGCTGTTGGCGATCTGCTTGCCGAGCCGTCCCTCGGCTACCGCACGTTGAGCACCGCCGCCATCGTAGACCAACTTTCCAGGGACAGGGAGGGTCACTGATGGCCGCGTACGTGGTTGACGCCTCCGTAATCCTCAAATGGGTCCTGGGCGACGCCAAAGAGCCGGACCAGGAAGCGGCCGTCAAGTTGCTCAAGGGGTGGGCCGACGGCACGGACAGCCTTGCGGCCCCGGCGCTTTGGGAGTATGAGGCAGCAAATCTTCTCGGCCGGGAGTTCCCCGACGAGGCCGAAAAAATGATGGAAATGCTCCGCCGTCTCGAAATAAAGACCGTGCCCCTGACAGACGCGATGATCAAAAGATGCTTCCACTGGATGAAGACGCAGAAAGTGACGTTCTACGATGCCTCCTACCTCACCATAGCCGTCGAGACAGGTGCAACCCTTATAACCGCAGACGACAAATTCGTGAAGAAGATGGGGAAGGGTGAGGCGATCATGACGTTGAAAGAATTGATGTAGGGCCGGATCGCATCGCGCGACGGAAATCTTTTTGACATAGAAAATAGATTCTCCTATGCTATCTATGTACATGGGAATACTAATCATATGAGAAAGAGAGAGATATTAGACATCATTAGGAGCGCCAAGCCGGAGGTGAAGGGCCGATACGGGGTCGAGCGGCTTGGCCTGTTCGGCTCCTATTTGAGAGAGACGCAACGAAAGAGAAGCGATGTTGACATCCTCGTGACGTTCAGCCGTGACATAGACCTGTTTGACTTTCTGGACCTCCGCGAATACCTCGAAAGCCGCTTGCACGCAAAGGTCGATCTTGTCATGGAGTCAGCCCTCAAGCCCGCCATCGGAAAACGCATCCTCGCCGAGGTCGAATATGTTTAAGGGGCGCGACGCAGCCGATTACCTGACAGATATCCTGACTGCCATCGCCGAGGTCGAGGAGTTTACTCGCGGCATGTCCTACGAGACATTTGCAGCAGATAAGAAAACCGTCAACGCTGTCATCAGAAGCCTTGAAGTCCTTGGGGAAGCCGCCAAGAAGATACCGGCACCATTCCGCCGCAAGCATCCCGACGTCCCCTGGAGCAAAATGGCCGGTATGCGGGACGTCCTCATTCACGATTACATGGGCGTTGACCTCAAAACGGTTTGGAAAGTAGCGCAAGAGCGCCTGCCGGAACTAAGGGCTTTGCTCTCAGGGCCGGACCCGGAAGAAGGGGATTTGTGATCGGCAAGGTGGAACAAACGGCTAAGCTGTTCTGACCGGTCCAGGACGATGACGAACGGTGAATAGACAAGACATAATTAACGAGATAAAGAGAACCGCCGAGACAAATGGTGGTAGTCCGTTTGGGAGCCGGAGGTTCGCGGTTGAGACGGGAATCTGTGAATCTGATTGGAACGGGAAATATTGGGCGAGATGGAGCGATGCCCTTGTTGAAGCAGGATACACACCCAACACGTTGCAATCTTCCTACGATGACGAATGGGTGATTGGAAAGCTTGTTTGCTTGATAAGAGAGTTGGGGAGATTCCCATCGGACGCGGATTTGCGATTGAAGGCAACGCAAGATAAGAATTTCCCAAGCGTAAGACCCTTTAGACGCTTGGGAAACAAGGCCGAACTTATTGAGAAGACCATCGGATATTGCGAGATCGTGAGTGAACTTAATGATGTCTTGAGCATCTGCCGTGCACTCGAAGGCGTGCGCTCTGAACCAGATATCTCGTCACAAAGCCAGCAGGATGTGGGGTATGTCTACCTCATGAAGTCAGGAAAACATTACAAGATCGGTCGAACCGCCGCTCTGGGTAGGCGGGAGTATGAAATACGGATTCAGCTGCCAGACAAACTGACAACAGTCCATACCATAAAGACTGATGATCCGGCAGGCATTGAGGCGTATTGGCATAATCGATTCCGGGATAGAAGAAAAAACGGTGAATGGTTTGAGCTCACTGCTGGCGACGTTAGTGCTTTCAAAAGACGCAAATTCATGTAACATGCCCTATGGATCGCGACGAGATAGTAAGCCATGCTAGTTAATTGCCGCTGGTCAGAAGAGTAGTGTAATATAAAGTAAAATGTAAGTTGTTTCTTCTCGGTCGGAGAGATTTTTAGATTTTCCGTTATTTTTCGAAGGCACCCGATGAGATAGTACATTTGGGAGTACATCGAGGAGGTGCGCCGAGAAAATGGCGGAAAAGGCGCGAAAACACCCCGGCCGCCCTCATATGAGAATGAGGATTTGTAAGCGTACGCAGTCGTGCGTGTGTTTATAAATCTTCATTCTCCCAAACTATACGCTGGGATAATGCGTGGTCCCGTCCGACCCTCTTGGCTGCTGCCATGCCTGCGCGCAGGGCTTCGCGGTTGAGGTTTTCGGTGCCCTTCGGCACGCGGGCCACTACCGCCTTTTCGAGTGCCCCTTTGGAGACGCAGTTCGTTATTGCCCCCAGCGCGCCGAGGGCCACTATGTTGGCGGCCATCTCTTTGCCTAACTTTTCGCGGGCGATACGGGTGAACGGTATGGCGAAGATTTCGGGCACGGGGAATTGCGTCACGAACGTCGAATCGACGATGAGGGTACCGTCGTCTTTGAGGTCGTGGTAATACTGGTCGCATGATTTCTGGCTCATGGCGAGCAGCACGTCAAGCCGCAGCGCCTTAGGATAGTCGATCTCTTCGTCGCTGACTACGACCTCGGCGCGGCTCGACCCGCCCCTCGCCTCGGGCCCGTAACTCTGCGTCTGGGCGACGCACTTGCCGTCATATATGCCTATGGCCTCGCCCAGAATGATGCCCATGACGATGATGCCCTGGCCGCCTGTGCCGGAAAGCCTTATGTCGTACCGCAACCGCTAAAACCCCCTATTTATGTTCTGCCCGGCGGACTTCGTTCGGGCCGCCGGTCTTCACCCTCACCCAGCCCTCTCCCCTCAAGGGAGAGGGAAATCAGGCTTGCCTGCCGTTTTTCTCCGCCTGCGCAATTATTGGGGATAGCGTCGCCCCCTCCACGAGCGAAGCTCGTAGAGCCTCCCCCTCATAAAAAGGAAGAAACATTTTATCCTTTCGCATGTTCTTTCTCCGCCTGCTCCCGTGCCCGCTCCCTTATCTTTTGATACTCTTCCTCGTATACAGGCATCTCCCTGTCGACCAGGATGCCGGTGAGGAACTTGTCGGGGGGCGGCGGGGCAGGGCATTCCGCAGAGCCCGCCCTGATAGCCTGCTCCACGGGGTAGGCGTGGTCCCGCTGCCATTCCAGCATCTGCACCGCGCCGCCCATTTTATTGAGCTTGCCATATTGCGTGTGGCAGTGCGATATGACCTCGACGACGGAGAAGCCCGTCTTGTGGAAGGCCGCCTCCATCAGGTTTGCGAGCTGGTTCGCATGGTAGACCGTACCGCGCGCAACGAAGGAGGCGCCGGCCGTCACGGCAAGCTCCGATATCTTAAAGGCGTGTTCTACGTTTGCGTACGCGGTCGTGGTCGATCGCATCCCGTAGGGCGTCGTAGGCGAGTACTGGCCGCCCGTCATGCCGTAAATACTGTTGTTGACGACCAGTGCGGTCATGTCGATATTGCGCCGCGCCGCGTGGATGAAATGGTTGCCGCCTATGGCCACCGCGTCGCCGTCCCCCATGATGACGATCACCTTGAGGCGGGGCTTGGCGAGCTTGACGCCCGTGGCGAACGTGAGGGCGCGGCCGTGGGTCGTGTGGAGCGTGTTGAAATCGACGTAGACGGGGAGGCGGCTCGAGCAGCCGATGCCGGAGACGAGCACGATGTCGTCCTTCTCGAAACCCGTCCTGTCGATGGCGCGGATGAGCGCGCCGAGCATTATGCCTATGCCGCATCCGGGGCACCAGACGTGGGGGAACTTCTTGTCGTGGCGGAGGTACTTATGGATCAGCTTCGTGATATCGGCCATCACCGCACCTCCATCACGGCCCTGAGTATCTCGTCGGGCGTTATCATCGTGCCGTCGACCTTGCTGAGGCGCTTCACGTAGCTCTTGCCTTCGTTCACGCGCTTTACCTCGCGCGATATCTGCCCCATGTTCATCTCCGGGACGACGACCGCCTTGCACTGGCCGAGCACCTCCTCGACTGCGGCCCGCATGAAAGGCCAGATCGTCAGGAGCTTCAGGAGGCCCGCCTTGATGCCGCGCTCCCGCGCCTCGATAACGGCCCTCTTGGCGGAGCGCGCCACGGACCCATACGCGATGATGCCGATTTCGGCGTCTTCCATCATGTAGAGCTCGCCCTTGTGGATGTCGGCCATGCTCTGGCTGATCTTCCTGAAAAGGCGAGCGATGAAGGGGCCGATCTCGTCGGGCCGCTCGGTAGGGAAGCCGCGCACGTCGTGCGTGAGACCCGTCACGTGGTAGCGGTAGCCTTCGCCGAAGTCGGCCATGGCGGGCACCCCGGACGGCGTATCTTCGTAAGGCACGTACCATTCGGGCGGCACCTTCGGCTTGACCCTGTTGACGATCTTGACGGCGTCGCTGTCCGCCGGCGGCAGCACCACTTTTTCGCGCATGTGGGCGACGACCTCATCGAGCAGAAGGATGACGGGGTTCCTGAACCGCTCCGCAAGGTTGAAGGCGCGCACGGTCAGGCTCGAAGCATTCAAGGACGGTGGACGGCGCCAGCGCGATGACGGGGTGATCGCCGTGCGTCCCCCAGCGCGCCTGCATCACGTCCCCCTGGGCGGGAAGCGTGGGTAGCCCCGTAGACGGCCCTCCGCGCATGACGTTGGCAACTACGCATGGCACCTCCGCCATCACAGCGAAGCCGAGGTTCTCCTGCATGAGCGAGAATCCGGGGCCGGAGGTGGCGGTCATCGACTTGACGCCTGCCAGCGACGCGCCGATGATCGCGCCCATGCTCGCTATCTCGTCCTCCATCTGGATGAATGTGCCGCGTTCGGCGGGCAGCCTGACAGAGAGTATCTCCGATATCTCCGTCGCGGGCGTAATCGGGTAGCCCGCGAAAAACCGGCACCCGGCGCGCAGCGCGCCCTCTACGATTGCCTCGTTCCCCTGGAGGAGCACTTCATTTTGCGGTTTGTGGTTTTTGTGATTGCGATTGCCCGGTACGCCCGGGCTGCGCTGGTTGCCCACCTTCTTCACGACGCGCCCCCTTTGCCGTTGCCTTCGGAAGAGCCGCCGCCGTCCGCTTGCGGGGAGCCCTGGGCGCCATTGGGGGCGCACGAGTCATCATCTTCCCTGTTCTCCGCTATGGTGATGGCGAAGTCGGGGCAGCGCAGCTCGCATAGGCCGCAGCGGCCGCAAAGCGACGGGTCTTTGACGTAGGGCGCGCCCGTCTCGTCGAGGGCGAGGGCCTTCTTCGGGCAGAAGGCTACGCAAATGCCGCAGCCCTTGCACCAGCCTTTGAAGATATCGATGCGCGGAGGGGGCGTCTTCGTTTTGTCGGGTGTTTTATGCCTGGCGGAACGCTCAACCATGTCCCTAGTATTATCGCACTTTCCGGCCAGTAGTCAAATAAAGGGTTGGGACCATTTCGTGGCTTTCACCACACAAAGCACTCCAGGTCTTACGTCATTGCAAGCGGATATTGACATGGCCATATAATATGCCATACATTTGTATTGCCCATACACAGACGTCCAAGGTGCTCTATGAAGAAGAAAATAAGTTACACTGAGGGGCCTGTCGGCGAGCTTAAGGCGGTCAGGGACTTTTTGCCTTCCCCGGACCGGCTGGCGCTGAAAGAGGAGAACGTCAAGATCACCATCTCGCTGAAGCAATCGAGCGTAGCCTTCTTCAAGGCACAGGCAAAAAAACACAAGACATCATATCAGAAGATGATAAGGGAGTTGGTAGACCGCTACGCCTCGCATTACAAGAAGAGCGCATAATGGCGTAAAGCACTCTGCCGGCCCGCTCACAAATGCGCGATCTCTATCTCCGGGTATATTTCTTTGAAGTGCTCGGCGACGAGGCTGCGGTGGCAGTGCTCGGCGGTCGGCTCGGCGCAGAGCAGGCACGCATCCTTTAGGTCTGTAGCGGCGAACGTTGTTTTGACCGGCCTGCTCTCCAGCAGCTTCCTGAACCGCACCGTATACGCGGGCCAATCGACCTTTTTGTTCTGCCAGTCGTCGAGCAGCTCCGGTGACGGCGACAGGATGGTCTCGTGCGCATAGTCGCAGTTGCAGATGGTTTTCAGGAAGTATTTGAGGTCGTCGCGCTTGGCAAAGCCCGCGAGTTGCGATACGTTGTTCAGCCGGATGTCGATCACCCTCTTTATGCCCGCGCCCTTGATCTTGCTGAAAAAAGCCTCGGCGCTCTTCTTCGTGAAGCCGATTGTGAAGAGAGTTGTTTTAGCCATTGATCCTCTCGCCGACTCCCCTCTCCGTATTGTCTGTCCGCTCCGAATACGCTATTACTTCGCTTTGCAGCTTATATGCCTCGTCAAGACGTTCGGCTTCTGTAGGATATAGGAGCGCTTTGTCGAGCCCGTGTAGACGAACAAGTCTCTTCTCTGTGTCCGCATGGTTCTCAATTAGTCCGTTATCCACAATGTGCTTGATGACAACATTCTGAGACCGCAAATGTCTGCATATTAAAATTGCCCTATGACAGTTTATTGGATCGCGCTCAGCGCACATGATTGCTATGCGGTGCAATTGCATGCCTTTTCGGAGACGCTCCAGACCAGTCTGGAATTCCTTGTTATGTTTGACGAGCTCGAAGCTGACCTTTCCGTTAACATAGCACTCCGGAGCTTGTATTCTCGCTCCGCACTGGTCTCCAAGGAAGACGTAGGCAATGCCATTTTGCTTCAATATATGTTTCACAGTTTCTCGGTTGAATTCCGGCCTATACCTGCTGTAAGGCTGCGAGCGGACGTCTGCAACGACATCAATTCGATAGCTCGCTATTGCCCGGATGAAATCAGCAACCGTGAAGGAAGAATAGCCTATTGAATAAATTTCGTTGTCCACCATTTGAGCTACCTCTGATGGCATCTAATACCTTCGAAATAATGAGGGAACGTATAAATACCGTTTACCTGCAACCAAAAACCCCTTCTGCCGTCCGGGGCCTCATACTCTCTGCTTAGCCCTAATCGAATGAATACCCTTTCCTGGGCTCGTATGAAGTCACTTAGATCGCCCACCCTGCCGGCGTCGGACTTTTTTAAAGCATAATTATAGAACCCCAAATCATTAATCGGCAGATACCGGAACGCTTTGCCCGCCCCGTCGGTGAAAATAGCCCTTATCCTGCCTTCATTATAATCATCGGCGACTATAGTTAAATTTGTGGGAGCAACTCGGAGCGTGATGATGGAAATCCCAGGGGCCTTCTCCTTTGGAATGTATTTCTGCTTATCATCAAAGACAGGGCCGAATCCTTCCTCCACGGAATCAGTCTGCGTTGCTTCAAGGATCTTCTCAAACACTTCCGAGCTGCAAGGCCCCACGAAAGTTAACGGCCCGGAATATATTCGATCTTCGGAATGAGGGTTCGCCGAGGGAATTGGCTTAAAAGTCCCTCTCATAATGGCGCCCGGAAGGATGTTTAATCTTTGGCATTCCTTGGTTGTGAGGTATGGCATCGGTCTGACGCATTCATTTGTCAGTGGGTTGATGCCGGCAATGCAGACTACGTCCGGCCTGTTGAATCGCGTGAGGTCGGTAATTACAATATCCATCATCCCTGAACCGGACCGGCTGATCCGTCGGTCCTTCCCTCTTCTCTAAGGACGGGCGGCCGACCGCGCCGCTTAGTGATATCTTATGTCAGATTATACATCATTTAAAAAGATGAGTGTACAGCTTTTGATGCGCCGGGGCATCAATAATTCACAGACGGTTAAGATGTCTCGGCAGTGCGAAACCGTGCTATCATACGTGTATGCCGGAAAGACAAGCCGCTGTTGAGGAGGGGAGCATGAAGGGAGGGAGAGGCAAATCTAACGGAAGATGGATCGATGTCTCGATGCCCGTGCGGACGGGGATGGTCATTTATCCGAGCGACTCGCCGGTCACGGTGGAGCGCACGTCGGACGTCGCCAAAGGGGACCGCGTGACTCTATCTCGCGTCTCTATGGGGGTGCACGCAGGCACGCACGTGGACGCCCCGCTCCATTTCCTGCAGGACGGCGTGTCCATCGACCGCGTTCCCCTGGAGCGGCTCGCAGGGACGGCAAGGGTCGTCCACGTGCGTGAAGGGCAATCGATCGGCCTTGACGCTGTGGAAGGCGCGGACATCCAGGCGGGCCAGATGGCCTTTTTCAAGACGCGCAACTCGGCGCTCCTGCGCCTCGACCGCTTCGCCGAGGATTACGTATACCTGTCGGCTGCGGCCGCCCGGCGGCTCGTGGAGATAGGCGTAGCCGCGGTCGGCATAGATTATCTCTCAATAGACGGCTACAGGCACGGCACGGACGCGCACATGACGCTCCTTACGGCTTCCGTGCCGGTGATAGAAGGGCTCGATCTTTCGGACGTAGGAGCAGGCCTATACGACTGCGTCTGCCTGCCGTTGCGACTGGAAGGCGCCGAGGCGGCGCCGGCAAGGGTAATCGTGCGGGCAAAATAGCGGCCGGGACCTTTTCGCGGCCCCCGCCTGTCTGAAGCTCACCCCGCTTTCCTGATACTGCACAGCAGCCCCTTCCACTGGGGATACCCCATGATAGGCTCCCTGGCCTGGCAATCGGTCAGGAGGTTGCAGTTGGCATCTTTCGGCCAGCCGTGGGGGACGAGGACGACGCCTTCCATGATCCTCTCGTCAACGTGCGCCTTCATCTTTACCTGTCCCCGGTCGGTCTCGACTATGACGTCGTCGCCGTGGGTGATGCCGTACTTCGAGGCGGTATCCGGCCCTATCTCCGCTTTGGGGAAGGGGGACCATTTCTGGAGGGACTTGATGTTGTGGAGCATCGTGCCGTTGAAGAAGAAGTCGCGCGTGCCCGTTGAAAGGACTAGGGGGTATTTCTCCCCAAGCTCGGCCCAGCGCACCCCTTGCGGGCTTTTGTCAGGCTCCCGGTAAGTGGGCATGGGGTCCCAGCCTGCCTGCTCGAATGCCTCGCTGTATATCTCTATCTTCCTGGTGGGCGTAGCGAAGGAGCGCGGGTCGAGTGCATAATCCTTCGGCTGGTAATGGATGCCTTCGGGTGCGTCGAGGAGGGTCTGGAAGTCTATGCCTGAAGATTCAAGCTCCAGGGCAACCACCTCTTCGTCCGATTTCCAGGGGAACTTGTCGCCGAAGCCGCAGCGGTTCGCAAGCTCGGTATATACCTCCCGGATCGACTTGCACTCGTGGTACTGCGGAAGGAGGGGTTTCCTGAGCATGAGGTACGGCAGGCAGTGGCAGACGTTGTAGTTGTAGGCAAGCCCCCAGAACTCGAACTGGTTCGACGCAGGCAGGACGTAGTTGGCGAACTCGGCCGTCTCCGTCATGAACTGCTCGTAGACGACAACGAGGTCGAGCTTACTGAACGCATCGCGGAGCGCATTCGAATCGGGCATCGTGACAAGGGGGTTGCCCCCGGCTACGATAAAGGCGCGTATCTTGTCGGGCACGCTCTCCGGCACCATGTTCATGACTGCATAAGGGCTCGTCCTTCCCCAGAGTGTATAGAAGAGGGGGTATTCGTCGGCTCCCAGCGGCTTGCCGGGGAAAGGCAGGCTTACGTCGGTAAGGCGCAATCTCGGGCTGATGACCCACCCGCCGGGCACGTTGATGTTGCCTGTGAGTACCTGGAGGATGGCCATCGCCCGGTCCGTCTGGCTCCCGTTTGCGCACTGGTCCTGCGTGCAGGTGCCGTGGAAGATGGATGCCCCTTTGGTGGTGGCGAAGCGGCGGGCAAGGATGCGGATGTCGGAGGCCTTCACGGAGGTGATCTTTTCCGCCCACTCCGGCGTGTACTGCTGCACGTGGGGGACCAGCTTATCGAAGCCGTAGGTCCATTTCTCGACGAACTCCTTGTCGTAGAGGTTCTCGTTTATCATGACGTTCATCAGGGCAAGGGCGAGCGCCCCGTCCGTCCCCGGCCTTATGGCGAGGTACATCTCCGCGCGGTCGGCTATGGCGAGCCTCCTCGGGTCGATGACGATCACCCTCGCCCCCTTCTTGATATTCTCTTCCATAGCCAGGGCAAGGGGGAAGTCGGACGCGGAGGGGTTATGGCCCCAGAGTAGATAGAGGTTGGAGTCCATCTCTTCGACCGGGTATTTCCCGAAGGTGATCTGACGCGCCCTGATGCGCATACGGTAGCAGATGCTCTCGACCGAGAAGAAGTTGGGCGACCCGAGGGCTGCCTTGAACCTGTGGGTGAGTGAGATCATCTCCAGGTTCTCAACGCCGATGGAGCCGCAGAAGAACGCGACAACGGAGGGGCCGTACTTTTCTTTCAGCGCGTTCAGCTTTTCTGCGATCTCCGAGAACGCCTGCTCCCAGGAGATGCGTATCCAGTCGCTGCCCTCTTTCTTGAGCGGGTATTTGAGCCTGTCGGGGTGGTAGAGGTGCTCGATTGCGGCCTGTCCCTTCGCACAGAGCCTCCCCTTGTTGAGGGGGTGCGATTCCTGGCCGCGCACTGCTATGGCCTTCCCGTCCTTGACAGTGACTTCCATGCCGCAGCTATGGTAGCAGAGCGCGCATCCCGTGAAGCCCGTTATCGTGTCGCTATCGGTCATGATGAAGCCTCCTGAACCGGGTTTGCGCGCTGCTACTTATAGTCGTAGAACCCTTTGCCGACCTTCCGCCCGAGCCAGCCGGCCGTCACCATCTTTCTCAGGAGGACAGGCGGGGCGTACTTGGTCTCTTTCGTCTCCTCGAAGAGGCTTTCCGCTATGGAAAGCTCCGTGTCTAGGCCTATAAAATCTATGACTTCGAGGGGCCCCATCGGATGGTTTACGGCAAGCTTCATCGATATGTCGATTTCGTCTCTTGTCGCGATGCCTGCCTCCAGCATCCTTATGGCGCCCAGCAGAAATGGCGTAAAGAGCCGGGTAACGATAAATCCGCCCACATCAGGGGCCACGACCATGGTCTTTCCTATGGTGGCCGCCCATTTCCGGACCGCTTCTATGGTCTCTTGGCCCGTCATGATCGTTTTCACTACTTCGAGAAGCTGCATGACGGGGGCGGGATTGTGGAAATGCATGCCGATTACCTTGTCCGCCCTTTTCGTTGCGACGGCCATGTCGGTTATGGAGAGGCCGGAGGTGTTGGAGCCGAATATCGTCTCCGGCTTGCAGACGGCGTCCAGCGCAACAAAGGTCTTCTTTTTCAGCTCCAGGTCTTCCGGAATCGCTTCCTCGATGAGGTCGCAGTCTTTCAGGTCCTCTATCCGGGTGCTCGTCCTGATCTTTGCCATCATCGCGTTTTTGTCCGCCTCGGACAGCTTGCCCTTCTCGACGCGTCCCATAAGACGCTTGTCGATGCCCTTCAGGCCTTTCGCGAGCATCGCCTCGCTGGAATCGACGGCCACGACATCATAACCCGCCTGGGCAAAGACCTGGCCGATTCCCGCGCCCATCTGACCGAACCCGATGATCCCCAGCTTTTTGATGTCCATAAGTCCTCCTTGTGGTAAGGTCCGCGCAAGGAAAGCGGACCAGGGGCGTTTTCGCCCGCCCGTGCCTTATTAAGAAAGTCCCAGTTTCTGCTTGATGTCTTTTCTCAAAGCTTTTTTATCGTGTTTCCCGGCTTCCGTCAAGGGCAGGCTGCCGACTACCTCGAACCTCTCCGGTACGAGCAGCTTCGATGCCCCGTGGGATTCCATGTAAGCCTTTATAGCCTCGACGTCGAGGATAGCGCCGGGAGCGGGCCGCACGTAGGCACAAACTATTTCGCCGAGGTTCTTGTCCGGCATCCCGATCACCGCTGCGTCCGCAATACCGGGGACGGCCAAAAGCATGTCCTCGACCTGTCCCGGCGAGATGTTCTCGCCGCCTCTGATGATTATGTCCTTGATCCTCCCGGTGATCGTCACGTAACCCTCGGCGCTTATCCGCGCCTGGTCGCCCGTCCTGAAAAAGCCGTCTTTCGTGAAGCTGCTTGCGGTCGCTTCCGGGTTCTTCAGGTAGCCGCCGAATATGCCGGGCCCCTTCGCCACCAGCTCTCCGTCCGTGCCGGGGGGCAGCCCCTCCCCGTTTTCGTTTACGACCTTGACCGTCTCGTAGGGGCAGCACGGCTTGCCGACGGTCGAGCAGATCGTATCGACGTCATCGGTGAGCCGCGAGCGGCAGAGCAGCCCTTCCGTCATACCGAACTCGTTCACGTACGTGCACTTCAGCTTGCGGTAGACCTCCCGGATCAAATCCGGCGTGCTCGGCTCGCCCCCGCCAAGGATCTTCTTGAGCGAGCTTAAATCGTACTTATCGAAATCGTCCATCTGCATGATCCTCCGCGTGAGGCTGGGGACCATCGGCACGTAGGTTACCTGTTCTTTCTGTATCGTGGCGCAGATATCCGCAGGCTTCGTCGAGTCGAGGAGGACCAGCTTGTACGCGTGGAACATCGCGCCCACTACATTGAGGAGCGCCAGATTGTGGCCGACGGGGACGACGACAAGGCCCGCGTCGCCGGGGCCGACCTCCCACCCCTTATGGTTATATTCGACATTGCAGATGTAATCGTTGTGCGTGCGGGGGATGCCCTTCGGCATGCCGGTGGTGCCGCCGGACGGTATCACGTGGGCAACGTCTTTCGGGTCGGGCCGGCAGGCCGCGAGTTTTTCGAGGTCGGCGGGAGTTACACTCCGCTGAAGCAGCGCCTCAAGGGTCGCGGTGAACGGGCTGCCTCCTGCACTCCTCACGGAGATCACGTGTTTCAGGCACGGGTTCTGCTTGAGCACGTCGCCGATGAAGCTCGTCGTGTAATCGGTCTTACGGTAAGCGGCAGGCACGATCCACGCCTTTGCCTGCGTAAGGTTGCACATATGGCTCGTCTCTAGCAGGCCGAAACCCGAGATACAAAGGACGGGGACGGCCCCGATTTTTTGCAGGCCGAAAAAGGCGTAAACGTATTCCGCCCAGTTCGGCAACTGGAGGAGCACGCAATCGCCCTTGCCGATGCCCAGGTCGAGAAAGCTCAAGGCGAGCCGGTTGGCCCCTTCCCTGATCTCCCCGTATGTGAGGCGCGACCTGTCATCGACAACGCCCTCCCTGCCGGGAAATACGTCGGCCACGCGGTCGAGCACGTCCCCCAGGGTAAGCCCCATCCACCAGCGTAACTTTTCATATTTTGCTACGTCGTCCGCTTTCCAAACCGGTATGCTATCCACTATGTACCCCTCCTTAGTAATAGGCGGCCTGTCTTCCTAGAGAAGCTCCTCGTTGAACTGGGCCGCCCGCGCCCCCTTAGGGAGGAAAGGTTCGGGCGCCGTGACGGTTCCTTCCGGCCATCTGGTGCAGTTCACTTTTTCATAGCGTGAGTCGGCTTCGAGGCACCAGTTGCACGCAGCGCACCTCACGATCTCGTTGTCTCTGCCTTCCTTCGCCTTCACGGGCCAGTCGGGGTCGCACAAAAGGGCGCGGCAGAGGCCGATGATGTCGGCCTGCCCTTTTTCGAGTATCTGCTCCGCATGGTCGGGGTTCCTGATCTTGCCGGCAGTAATGACGGGCGTGTTAAGCCCGGCGTCCTTTATAGCCTGCCTGATGCCGTCCGCGAGGAAGACGTGCGTTCCGTCGGGCCACCAGAACCACGGGCTCATGCGGTGGCCGCTGTAGCCGGACATCGGGTCGGGCGGGTTACCCTCGGCAGGCACGACGGCGTCCTCGAACCTGCTCCCTGCCGAGACGCTTATATAATCGGCCCCCAGCTCCGCAAATTTTCGCCCGATCCTCGCGCTCTGGGCGAGGGTATTCCCGGTCACGTGGTAGTCTTCGCCGTTTATCCTGACGCCGAGGGGGTAATTTTCCCCGACGACTGCACGGACTGCCTGAAATACCTCGATGGGCAGCTTCATGCGCTTATCAAGGCTTCCCCCGTAACCGTCGATCCTGTGGTTGACGCGGGAGAGGAAGGAAGAGAGCACGTAGGCATGGGCCATGTGCACCTCGATGAACTCGAACCCTGCGGCGAGCGCCCTTTTGGCAGCGGCGACGTGGTCTTCGACGATCTTCGACAGCTCCTCGGTCTTGAAGTCCTCGACCTTCTGCCTCCAGCCTGTCTTGGAGAGCTTCAGGTGCTGCATGATCTGGATGCCTATCTTCGTTTCCTTGTTCGCGTCGCGTATCGTCTTCACCACTTCCTTGAGGCCGGGAAGGTACTCGTCGCTGCTGATCCTCAGGTTGAACGGGCTTTTCGAGGGTATAATCACCGCCGCCTCGACGACGATCGAGCCTACGCCGCCCCTGGCTTCCCTGGCGTATCTAAGTTTCAGCTCTTCGGTGACAGCGCCGTCCTCCGTGGAAAGGCCGGAGACCATCGAGGTCCTATGCAGTCTGTTGGGAAAAACTACGCCGCGCACGGTTATTGGCTCGAACAGCTTGGGGAACTTCATCTCCTCCTCCTTATTTTACCTGCAATCTCTTTTCCCGTTTGAATAACCAGGATCAGGAAAACCGGTGCGTGATATATATAATCATCTGCCTTTGAAGACAGGTTTCCGCTTCTCCAGGAAGGCCGAGAGGCCCTCCTCGGCATCCTCCGAGTTTGCGACCCGGTCGTATAGCTCCAGCTCGAATCTGAGGGCCTCTTCTACGGGAAGCTCGACCCCTCTATCGACGGCCGTCTTGCACGCCTTTATCGAGAGGGGCCCGCAGGACTCAATCTTCTTCGCCAGGCCCTCCACCTCGGCCGTGAGCGTATCGCCGCTGCATACCTTTTCGACGAGCCCGAACCGAAAGGCCTCCTCCGCGTTAAGGAGAACCCCGGAGAAGAGCATATACTTGGCCCGGCCGGGCCCGACGAGCCTGGGCAGTAACTGGGTGCCCCCGTAACCTGCCAGGACGCCGAGGGTCGCTTCCGGCAGACCGAACCGCGCGTTCTCCGACGCGATCCTCAGATCGCAGGCAAGGGCAAGCTCGCAGCCCCCGCCGAGGGCGTAGCCGTTGACGGCCGCGATAACGGGCTTGTCGCACGTCCTGATCTTAGACAAGACATGCTGCCCGGCGGTGATGAAGGCGGTCCTTCCCTTCCTCGCGTCTTTGATCTCCTTCACGTCTGCCCCGGCAACGAAGGCCTTCCTCCCCGCCCCGGTGACAACGACCACGGAGACGCCGTCGTCCTTTCCGATGTCGGTGAAAATATCGTCGAGCCTTTTCATGATGCGGCCCGTCAGTGCGTTGAGCGCCTCCTGCCTGTCAATCGTCAGGTAGACTACCCCGCCTTCGCGTTTTACAATGACCTGTCCCTCGTCCATTCATCGCCTCCGCGGTTTTTTCTACGCTCGCTTATTATGCCGCACGATGAAGATCTTTTCCAGGAATGCGCGATGCCTCCCGTGACGCCCGTTACCGGTTCTCCCTATGAACCGGCGATCCACTTCATGAACTGATTATTACAACGGCCGCCTCCACTTGTCAACAAAAAAGTAAACCGGCATGCCGGAACACATATATCCCTCTTTTCTTATTGACAACCACACCCCGTTCGCACTATACCTCATGCATGGCTGAAAAATTCATCAGGTCCGCCGAAAGAACCCTTCAGATATTGAGCGCTTTCGCTCCCGACAGGTTACAGATGGGCCTCACCCAATTATCGGAAGTCCTCGGCCTGTCGAAGGCTACCGTCCTCAGGCTCGCCTCTACGCTGTGCAAGCACGGGTTCCTGAGCCAGGACCCCGTCACGAAGCATTACTGCCTGGGACTGAAGCTCTTTGAGCTGGGGGGCCTCGTCTATGCCTCCTTCTCATTGCGGACCACCGCTTCTTCGCACCTGCGCCGCCTCCAGGCGAGGGTCGATAAAACGACATTCCTCGGTATCATGGACGGCGACGATCTGCTTTACATTGACAAGAAAGAGAACCCGATGAACGTTATCCGGTTCGCCTCGAACATAGGCTTCCGCCGGCCCCCGCACTTCGGCATGCTCGGCCAGGTGCTCATGGCGCACATATCCGAGGAGAGGGTCCAGGCGCTCCTGCAAAAGTCCCCGCTCACGGCTTTCACGAAGAAGTCGATCACGTCCGGCCAGGTCTTCAAGGAGACACTGAGGAAGGTAAAGAAACAGGGATACTCCGTTGATGAAGGGATCGCCATTGAGGGCATCGGCGGCGTTGGGGCGCCGCTGCGCGATTTTACGGGCGCCGTTGTCGCTGCCATCGGCGTAGGGTTCATGGTCTCTTCCGTCGACAGGAAAGAGTTGAAGCGGTTGATTAAGGAGGTCGTCGAGGCGGCTGCGTCGATCTCCCGGGAGCTGGGATACCCCGGCCACGGCAGCGGCGAGAGGGGCGCCACGAACTAAAGGCACAGGGCGCAGCGAATGATTTCGTAAAAGACTGCAACGACATCCAACTGATCCAATCGCGGGAGGAGAAGATCGTCTAAAATTTATGTTGACAAGAATTCCGGTTTCATTATATGAACTAACGGTGCATGTAATGCACCGGCCTTTTGTGCATTGCGCAGTTGATAAGAAACAAGCCGCTTGATAACGGGCGACCTTGCCGCCGGGTTGTGGATACCCGGACCCGCGAGGAGCGAACGCCTGCCGAAGGGGGACTTTATGAAGCGATTTTTCGGGGCTGTTGTGAGGGTCAACTCGTGGATGCAGGCCGTGGCCGCAATCGCGCTCACCCTGATAATCTTCCTGACCACGGTCGATGTCCTGGCCAGGATCGTCGGAAGGCCGATACCGGGCGCCGTCGAGATCATCGCGATCCTCGGCGGAGTGGTGGCCGGGTTTACCGCGCCCGTCACCTCCTGGATGAAAGGCCACATCCAGGTCGATTTCCTTCTCAATGCCCTTCCGAAATGGGCAAGCAACCTCGTCGAGACGGCAACGCGCTGCGTGGCGATCTTCCTCTGCCTGCTGATCGCCTGGAACTCTCTTAAGATAGGTGCGGACTTTTTTGACAAGGGAGAGGTATCGGGCACCCTCCTTATACCGCTCTTCCCCGTCTGCTACGGCCTTGCGGCGTGCTTTCTCATGCTGTCGATTGTACTGGCATGCGATATCATGAAAATTTTCGGAGGAAGCGATGAGTGAGGTTACGGTAGGCTGCATAGGTCTGGCGCTTTTGCTTCTCCTCTTCTTTACGGGCCTCGAACTTCCCTTTTGCATGATGTTGGTCGGCTTCGCCGGCTTCACGTACCTCGTCAACTTCAGGGCGGCCACCCACATGATGGCGAAGGACGTTTACGATATTTTCGTCTCATACGGATACACGGTGTTCCCGCTCTTTATCTTCATGGGGCAGATCGCCTTCGCTTCGGGAATGGCGAAGAAACTTTATGACAGCGCCTACCGCTTCCTTGGGCACATCCCCGGCGGCCTCGCGGTCGCTACGGTCGGGGGCGCCACGGCGTTCAAGGCCCTGTGCGGCTCGGCGGTCGCCACGGCGGCCACCTTCAGCAACCTGGCCATCCCGGAGATGGAGCGGTACGGTTACAGCCGCACCCTCTCTACGGGCCTCGTCGCCATAGTGGGAACCCTGGGCTGCCTCATGCCTCCCACGATCTTCCTCATCATTTACGGTCTCATTACCGAGCAGTCGATAGGCATGCTGTTTTTGGCGGGCATCATTCCCGGCCTGGGGATCGCCTGCCTCTTCGTCCTGACAATTTATCTGTGGGCCCGGATCAACCCGGCGCTGGCGCCGGCAGGCCAGAGATCGACCTGGAAGCAAAGGTTCGCTTCGCTTCCCGAAGTCGCCATCGTTCTGATAGTCTTCGCTCTCATGATAGTGGGCCTCCTGAAAGGCTTCTTCACCCCCACCGAGGCGGGCAGCGTCGGTACGATGGTCGTGCTGATAATGGTCGTCGTAAGGAGGCAGGCTCGGCTTCAAGGGCTACGTAAAGGCGATAGGAGAGGCGATGCGGACGGCCTTCATGATCCTGATGCTGATGGCCGGCTCCGCGATCCTCGGCCACTTCATAACCATCACGAATATCCCGCAGATCATGGCCGACTGGTCCTCGAACCTGCCCCTCAACAGGAACCTGATACTGATCCTCATCTGTTTTATCTACTTAATCGGCGGCTCGTTCATCGACGATCTGGCTTTCATGGTCCTCGCGACGCCCATTTTCTTCCCTGTGGTGACCAAACTCGGCTTCGATCCGATATGGTTCGGCATCATGGTCGCCGTCACCGTCATGATAGGCATCGTCATCCCGCCCGTAGCGGCGAACGTCTTTATTGTCCACAAGCTTACAAACACCCCTATGCTCACCGTTTACAAAGGGGTGGTGCCGTTCCTTACGGGCATAGTCGTTTTTGCGGCGCTTCTTTTCATATTTCCCCAGCTTGCCCTTTTTCTCCCCAATTACCTGATGAAATAGAGGGCAAGGCACAGGTGAGTGAGGCCTGACGGCCAACTATAACTGCAAGGAGGAGTAAATGGGAAGAAAATTGATGTTATTCGTGATGCTCGCTGTAATGTTCGGTGTTGTAGCCGGCACGCCCGGCCATGCGCAAGCTCAGGCCACGATCAAGATGAAGTTCAGCAACCCGCATCCCATGACCTTCTCCTCCGCGCCCGTCATGCTCGCCTTCTGCCAGGAGATAAAGAAGCGGACGAACGGGAGGGTCGAGATCACCCATTACGCGGGCGGCGTCCTTACCACCTTCCCCAAGGCATATGACGGGATCGTCAACCAGGTTTCCGACATCGGCCAGAGCCACGTCGGCTACACGCGCGGCCGCTTCCCTGTGACGGAGATCCTCGACCTGCCCGTCGGCTATTCAAGCGGGTTCGTCGCGAGCCACGTCAAGTGGGACTTCTACAAAAAGTACAAGCCGAAGGAATGGAACGACGTCCATGTCCTCTATATGTGGTCGGTCGGCCCGCAGATCTTCGCAACGACCAAGAAGCCCCTCCATAAATTCGAGGACCTGAAAGGCCTTAAGATCAGGGGCACGGGGCGGCCCGCGGATACGATCAAGGCCCTTGGAGCGGTGCCTGTAGCCCTGGAGATGGGCGACGTCTATGACTCCGCGCAGAGGGGGCTACTCGACGGCATGTACGACGCGATGGAGACCTGGAAGGGCTTCCGCCTCGGCGACGTCATGAAGTACGGCTACCTCACGCAGCAGGGCACGGGCTCGATATATACCTTTTACGTAGCAATGAACAAGGAGCGCTGGAACGCGCTACCCCCGGATATAAAAAAGATTTTCGACGAAACCTCGGAGGAGTGGGTTGACAGGCATGCGACCACTACCCTTGAGGCGGACTTCGCCGGTCTGAGTTACCTCAAGCAGCGTGGCGGCCAGATGCTGCCGATAGCCGATTCGGAGATCGCCAAAATGAAGAAGGCCGTCGAGCCGGTCATAGATGGCTACGTGAAGGACATGGAACGTAAAGGCTACAAGAAAGCGGAGATGGAAGACCAGTTGAATTTCATCCGCGAGCGCATAGCCTATTGGTCAAAGCAGGAGAAGGACAGGAAGTTAAAGACCCCTTACGTGCAGTAAGGTAATGATCGGGCCCCGGAAGGGGCCCGATCCCGGTATAGTCTTATTTGCGCGCGATCAGGCCCAACAGGTTCCCGCTCGCGATCATTTCCTTCTCGGCCTGCGGTAGGTCCACCTGTTGCAGCGTCCGCAGGCTCCCCTCCATCCACTCCACGCCCTGCCTCGGGCCAAAGGGGTAGTCGGTGGCAAAGACGATCTGCTTCGGGCCGAAGAATTTGTAGCCGCATTCGAGGGCGTGGAGCGAACCGTTCAGCACCATGTCGCCGTAAAACCTCTTGAAGTAGACAAGGGGGTCGTCCGGTGTGAATTTGAAATTGGACCGGGGGAACATCGACCGTGCGTCATAGAACCCTTTGATACGCTCGGAGAAATGGGGCAGCATCCCGCCCATATGGTGCGTGATGATCCGGAGGTCGGGGTAATCGTGCATTATGCCGGAAAAAACGAGCCTGGTCAGAGCGACGCTCGTCTCGTAAATCCAGCCATAGGTCTTGTCTATGACGAACTCGTTGGTATCGCCCTGTACCTGTGGATGGAGCCAGACGGGTGTCTTCGTATCGTTCATCCTGGCCCAGAAAGGCCTGAACTCCGGAGAGTCCAACGGCTTGCCGTTGATATTGCTGACTACCTGGATGCCGGCCATGCCTAGCTTGTTGATGCAGCGGTCGACCTCCGGCAGGCACTTCTCGGTCGGCAGCGCGATGTGGCCGATGGGATAGAACCGTCCCGGATACGCGGCTGCCTCCTCCGCCACCGCGTCGTTCGCCAATATATTCAGCCGCTCCGCCTCGTCATCCGGCATCTTCATCCATATGCTCGGCCGGGCGATACAAAGTACTTGCTTGTCGATCTTGTGCTCGTCCAGGTCCTTAATCTTCTTCTTCATGTCGCCTAGATAGGCCAGGGCCAGCGACTCCTTCGACTCCAGGGTAGGATACGTCTTGAGCAGCTCCTCCAGGAACCTGCGGGGCATAATGTGTCCGAATCCGTCGATGATCATTCCCATGTTGTCCTCCCGTCGTTTAGTTGGTCACAGTCCTCAAACCGTGCCTTGTGATTCTGCATAGATGAGAAAACCCGCCCCGGCCGCTGCTATAGCCTTTCCCGCAAAATCCCGAATCGGGACCGGCACGCCGGTGACGCCGTCTATGGCTATGCCGTCAGCGATCAGGGACCCTCCCTGCCGTATCCTTATGGAGCCTTCTCCGGCCTGCCCCCAATCATTGTACCACTCTCAGAGTCAGACTTCCTCCCATTTGACCGCTAATTCCTGAATTCTCGTGTTATAATTGACTGCACGAAGCTCCGGAAGTGGAAGGACAAGCTCCCGCTACCGGACAAACCGGACTCGGCGTACAAGGAAGGAAGCAGGAAGAATTGGCCATCCGTTCGAGTTTTAAGGCAAGCAAGGAAAAAAACATTTGGTTACGGAGGTCCCTATGAAGATAGACATTTTCAACCACATCTTCCCCAAGCCTTTTTTCGAGAAGATGGTCAAGACAGCGCCCAAGGGAAAGGATATGCACAAGCGGGTGAGGGAAGTCCCCTCGATAGTCGATCTGGACGACCGCTTCCGCCGCATGGACGAGTTCGGCCCGGATTACAGGCAGGTCATCTGTATCGCCTCCCCGCCTATCGAGGTGTTCGGTCCTCCCCCGGTCTCTACGGACATGGCAAAGCTGGCCAATGACGGCATGGCGGAGCTGGTCGCCAAGCACCCCGACCGCTTCCTCGGCTTTGTCGCATCACTGCCCATGAACGACCCGGAAGGCCTTCTGAAAGAGGCAAGGCGGGCCGTGACCGAGCTTGGCGCCGTGGGCGTCCAGATATTCACGAACGTCCTCGGCCGGCCGCTGGACAAGCCCGAGACGATGCCGCTGTTCGACCTCATGGTGGAGCTCGACAGGCCCATATGGATGCACCCTGCCAGGGGGGCGGACGTCCCAGACTACAAAAGCGAGCCGAAGAGCCACTACGAGATCTGGTGGACCTTAGGCTGGCCTTACGAGACGAGCGTAGCCATGGCCCACCTTGTCTTTTCGGGCCTTTTCGACCGCCTGCCTGCGGTCAAGATCATAACCCACCACCTCGGAGGCATGATCCCGTACTTCGAGGGAAGGGTCGGCCCCGGATGGGACCAGCTAGGCACGAGGACATCCGACGAGGACTATTTCGCACTGCTGAAGCAGCTCAAGAAACGGCCGCTCGATTACTTCCACATGTTCTACGCGGACAGCGCGGTCTTCGGCTCTATGGCCGCAACCATCTGCGGCCTTGAGTTCTTCGGGGCAGACCACGTGCTCTTCGCCTCGGACTCCCCCTTCGATCCGGAAAAGGGCTCGGCCTACATAAGGTGGACAATCGATATCATAGATAAGCTGCCCATCAGCGACAAGGAGCGCTACGCGATCTATGAAGGGAATGCACGGAAGCTGCTGAAAATATAGCAGGACCGTACCGGCCTGAACGGGATAACCCTTACCACACGATCTCAGGTTCGGTCAGTCCGTCAAGAAAACGGACGCGCACCTGACCTTCCTTACGGCTTCCGTGCCCGTGATGGAAGGGCTAGACCTGTCGGAAGCAGAGGCGGGCCTGTACGAGTGCGTCTGCCTGCCCCTGCGGCTGGAAGGTGCGGAGGCTGCTCCGGCGATGGTGATCGTGCGGGCAAAGTAGGGGCCGGGATTCCTCCCCCGCGATGAATGTTAACATTCGCAAGTGCGATCAAAGAAGCAAAAGGGGAGGTGCCTTGATAATGAAAGGTTTCGAGGTCTTCAAACTTGTAGGGACTTGCCTGTTTCTGACCGCGTCTATCGCAAATGTCTGTGACGCACAGATCAGGGAAAGAGTTGTGGATATTGCCACGCGGCCCGGCGTCGTACAGCGTTTCGTCTATCTCGCGCCCGCTCAGCCAAAAGCATCCGTGGTGCTTTTTGCCGGCGGTAATGGCGGCCTGCAGATCTCCGGGGAGGGTTCGTTCGCCTGGGGCAAGGGCGGCAACTTCCTGGTCCGCTCACGCCGGTTATTCGCCGATCAAAACTTCGCTGTGGCTGTTGTGGATGCACCGTCGGACCGAAAGCGGCCTTCATACCTGGATGGTTTTCGCCAGATCCCCGAACATGCGCTTGATATCAGAGCGGTTATCGCGTGGCTGCGCAAACAGTCCGGTGCGCCGGTGTGGCTGATCGGAACGAGCAGGGGGACGGAATCGGTTGCATCCATAGCGACGAAGGTTACCGGCCCGGAAGGCCCTGATGGGATCGTTCTTACTTCCACAATACTGTCGGACGGCGGAGGGAGGGCTGTGCCGGATATGGACTTGAGCTTACTTAAGGTCCCTATCCTCGTAGTGCACCATGAACAGGACGGGTGCTATCTCTGTATGCCGCGTGAACTCCCGCGCCTTATGGATAAACTCGGCTCGTCTCCGAGAAAGAAGCTCATTACATTCAAAGGCGGCTTGGATCACGGTGATGCGTGCCAGGCCTTTGCTCATCATGGGTTCAACGGGATAGAGAAGGAAGTAGTAACTCAGATAGCGCAGTGGATACTCTCGGAATAACCTACCGTCCCTGCGCTGCCCCCGCGCCCGTTGTGCCTGTGCCGGCGTCCGCCTTCGCTACCCATCCTCCACCCATCGCCTTGTAGACATTGATCAGGCTGATGAAGCCGCCGGCGCGTGTTTGTATCGCGGACAGCTCGGCGGGGAATAACTGTGCTTCGGCATACAACACCGTCAGGTACGGGACATAGCCGCCGTTGTATTGGAGGTTCGCCAGGCGGTCATACTCTTTGTACGCTGCTACGCGCCGCAGCTCGGCTGTTAGCTGCTCTTCCAGCTTTGTGCGGGCGACCAGCGCGTTATCCACGTCTGCGAAGGCATTTTGGATGGTCTGGCGGTATGACAGCACGGCCGCGTCGCGCCCGGCCTCGGCCTGTTTTACCTGGCCCGTGATCGCGCCGCCAGTGAAGATAGGCCCCGTTACCGAGCCGCCGTAACTCCATATCCGGCTCGGCCCGTTCCACAGGTTGGAAAGCTCGGAGCTTGACCGGCCGTAGGCCCCGGTCAGGGAGATGCTCGGGTAGTAGAGCGCTCTGGCCGCGCCGATTTGCGCATTTGCCGAGACGAGGACGGCCTCAGCCTGCCGTATGTCGGGACGCCGCGCGAGCAGGTCGGACGGCAGGCCGGCGGGGGTTACGGGCATCTTTAATTCATGGATCGGGAGGCCGCGTGCTATGGGGCCGGGGTTGCGCCCTAACAAGAGACAGATGCCGTTTTCCGTCTGGGCGATCTGTATCTCTATCTGCGGGATCGTCACCGCCGCAGTCTCGTATTGCGTGCGCGCCTGCTCCACCGTCATGCGGCTGACCTGCCCGTACCTGTTTTGCAGCTCGAAGAGTTTTACCGATTTCGCGTACGTCTCAAGCGTCTGCATAGAGACGGCAAGCTGCGCGTCGAGGCTGCGCAGTTGTATATAGGACGAGGCCGTCTCCGCGACTATCGACAGGATGATGCCGCGCCGCGCCTCCACGGACGCGAGCAGGTTCGCCCTTGCGGCCTCCGTGAGCCTCCTGACGCGGCCCCAGAGGTCGATCTCCCAGCTTACCCCGCCGAAAGCCTGGAAGCTGTTGAACGGGTTCTGCATCATCGGAGAGAACGTGGCGTCGTTCTGCGACATCCTCTGGCGCGCCGCCCCGCCGCCGTATGCGGCCTGCGGGAAGAGGGCGGCGCGGGTGCTCATCAGAAAACCGGCCGCCTGCTCGACGTTCGCAGCCGCGATCTTTACGTTCCTGTTGTTGGCGAGGCTTTCCGCGACCAGGGCGTCGAGCACGGGGTCGCCGAACTGCGCCCACCAGACCGCGTCGGAGGCGCCCGGCGCGCCGCCGCCGTCGAACCGGAACGCCTCCGGCATATCGACGGTGGGCCGCACGTAATCGGGACCGACCATGCATCCGGCAAGGCCGATGGTGCAAACCGCAACGAGTGCCGTGATGAAGGCTGTCCTGCGCATATGCCTATCCGCTCCCTTCGGGTGCTGCGCCGGGTCCGGTCGGCGGGGTTTCCCGGCCAGGGCCCGCCCCCGCCTTGCCCGCAGCGGGCGAGACCGCTTTCTTCTTTGCCTTCGACCTCTCGGCGAGCGTCTCGAATAGGTAGAAGAAGAGCGGCACATAGAGCATGGCGAGCGTCGTCTCGCCGATCATGCCGCCGATGATGCCTGTGCCTATCGAGTGGCGCGCGTTCGCTCCTGCGCCCATTGCCAGGGCCAGGGGCATCACGCCGAAAATGAAGGCAAGCGATGTCATGATGATCGGGCGCAGGCGCTCCTCGCCGGCCTGCTTGGTCGCCTCCATGACGGAAAGCCCCTGCTTGCGCAGGTCTACCGCGAAGGAGACGCGGAGCACGGCGTTCTTCGCGCCGAGGCCGATCAGCACAAGGAGCCCTATCTGGAAGTAGACGTCGTTGTCCAGGCCGCGCATCCAGTTGAAAACGAGGGCGCCGAGGATGCCGAAGGGTACCGCAGTAAGCACGGAGCCGGGCAGTATCCACGACTCGAACTGCGCGGCCAGCACGAGAAAGACGATGATGATGCCGAAGATGAAGGCGTTCGCCGAGGTGCCGCCCGATTTCTTCTCTTCGTAAGCCATGCCCGACCAGGCGAAGCCGTAGCCCGAAGGCAGCGTTTCTTTTGCGACTTCTTCCATCGCACGCAATGCCGTCCCGGAGCTTTTACCCTGCGCGGGGCCGCCGGTAATGCAGGCTGCGGGGAAGCCGTTGAAGTGCGGCTCAAGCTCAGGGCCCGTCGCGTATTTCGTCCTGACCAGGGCGGACAGCGGTACCATGTTGCCGGTCTCCGAGCGTGTGTAAAGCCGCGTGATGTCGGAGGGGCTCCGTCTGTAGGGGGCGTCCGACTGGAGGATGACGTTCCAGACGCGGCTGTACTGGTTGAACTGGCTTACCTGCATGGAGCCGAACTGCGCCTGCAATGCGCTGTAAACGTCCGGTACCGGGACGCCGAGCAGCACGGCCTTGGCACGGTCGACCTCGGCCCGCAACTGGCGGGAGGCGGCGCGGTACGTAGTGTTCAGCTCGGTCAGCTCCGGCCGCGTGCGCGCCTTCGCAAGGAACTTCTGCGTGACGTCGGCGAGCCGCTGCGGGTCGCCCGAGCCCTTATCCTGGATCCAGAACTCGAAGCCCCCGGTCGTGCCGATGCCCGGTATGGCGGGGGGCTCGATCGGTATGAAAAGCCCCTTGTCGAAGCGGCGGGCCTTCAGCGCAACGTCAGTCAGCACTGTCTCCACGTTCTGCTCCAGCGCTTTCTTCTTGCTCGCGTAGCGCTGATCGACAGGCTTGAACGTCACGAAGAATGTGGACGCGCTGGGCTTATACTGGCTGTCGAGGAGGCTGTATCCGCTGATGACCGTCCTGTTCTCTATCGCCGGGTTGTCCGCGAAGAGCTTGTCTATCTGCGCCGCGGCCTCGGAGGTGCGGTTGAGGGACGCCGAGTCGGGCATGATGAGCTGGCCCATCACGTACCCCTGGTCCTCGGGCGGCACGAAGGCCGTCGGTATCGTGTGGAAGAGATAGAGCAGGGCGTAAACGAAAAACCCGAGGAGTACGAAGGCGATGACTACGCGCTTTATCATGAGGGAGACAGCCTCGCCGAACCATACGGTGAAGCCGGCGAACCCCCGGTTGAACCAGTCGAAGAAGCGGTTTATCCAGCCGAATATACCTTTGCGGGAGGGAGCTTTCGGCTTCAGGAGGACCGCGCACATCGCCGGACTTAAGGTAAGCGCAGTAAAGCCGGAGATGGCGACGGAGACGACGATGGTGATGGCGAACTGCTTGTAAAGCTGGCCGGTCGTGCCCGGCAGGAAGGCGGCGGGGACGAAGACCGAGGCCATGACAAGCACTACGGCGATCAGCGAGCCGCCGATCTCTTCCATCGCCTTTATCGTCGCCTCTTTAGGCGCCAGGCCCTTCTTCTCCATGTTCCGCTCTACGTTTTCGACGACGACAATGGCGTCGTCAACGACCATGCCTATGGCGAGGACTATCCCGAATAGCGTCAAGAGGTTCAGGGAGAAGCCGAGGGCGAGCATGCCCGCGAAGGTGCCGACGAGGGAGACGACAATGGCCGCGACGCAAATGATCGTCGAGCGGAAGCTCTGCAGGAAGAAGTAGACGACGAGGATGACGAGCAGCACCGCCTCGAAGAGCGTGTGTATGACTTCCTTGACGGAGATCCGCACGAAGTCCGTAGTGTCGAGGGCTACCACGTACTCGATCCCTTCAGGCATAGAGGGCTTGAGCTGCTCCAGGGCTTTGCGGACCGCATCCGATACCTCGAGGCCGTTCGAGCCTGCCTGCTGGTAGATCATGATGGGCGTCGCGGGGAAGCCGTTGAGCCTTGAATCCTCTACGTACTGCCTGCGTCCTATCTCCGCGCGCGCCACGTCCTTGAGGTGCACCAGGGCGCTGCCGTCGGGCCTTGCCCGCAGGATGATCTGCTCGTATTCGGACGGCTTGACGAACGGTCCTTGCGTCACGACGGGGAAGGTCATCTGCAGGTCGGGGGCGCCCGGCTGCTGGCCCACCTGGCCTGCGCCGAAAAGGGCGTTCTGCCCGGCAACGGCCTGTTGTATATCGGTCGTCGTGATGTGCAGGGCGGCCATCTGGTCGGGGTTCATCCAGATGCGCATCGCTTGGTCGGCCGCGCCTATCACGTCCGCCTGGCCGGCCCCCTTGACCCTCTTGATCGCGTCGAGGACGAAGACGTTGGCGTAATTATTGACATACTCCGGGCTGTACCTGCCGTCCTTGTTGAATATGGAGATTATCATCAGGGGGCAGGCGGACCTCTTCTGCACGGAGACGCCGTACTGCACTACGCTCTGCGGCAGCATCGGCATGGCGAGGTTGACGCGGTTCTGCACGGCCACCTGCGCGATGTCGGGGTCCGTGTTGAGCGCGAAGTAAACCGTGATCGACATCTGGCCGGTGTTGGAGCTGGTCGAGTTCATGTAAAGCATGTTCTCGACGCCGTTGATCTGCGCCTCGATGGGGGAGGCGACGGAATCGCCCACGGTCTTGGCGTCCGCACCAGGGTAGACTGCCGAGACGGAAATCTCCACGGGCGTGATCGTCGGGTACATCGAGACGGGGAGGGCATTCATCGCCACGAGGCCCGCGATCACGATGACGAGGGATATGACGGTCGCGAAGATGGGCCGCTCTATGAAAAACCTGGAGAACATGCGGTCTTCTTGAGGCCTCCCTTATTTCGCGGGCGCGGAAGGCTCGCCCTTTCGGCCGGGCGCGCCCTCAGGGTGCGGCGGCCGTGCGGCGCCCGGCTTTGCGCCGCTCGACGGCGGGGTCAGCCAGGTCTTTACTGTCGCCGGGTCGCCCGCCGCAAGGGTCAGGCCGCCGTCCACCACGACGGTGTCGCCCGCATTCAGGCCGGTGGAGACGAACCAGTCGTTGCCTATCCAGTCGCCCACGGTCACCGGCCTCGGCTCGGCCGTGCCCTGCTTGTCGATGGTCCAGACGAAGTGGCCCTTCGCCCCCTGCTGCACGGCGCGCTGCGGCACCGCGATGGCGTTAGGCCGCACGAGGCCCATCACACATGCCCGGACGAACTGGCCCGGATGCAGCTTGGCGTTGGGGTTCGGCACGGTGGCGCGCAGGAGGAAAGTGCCCGTCTGCTGGCTGAACTCTGCGTCCGCGAAGGTAATGTGCCCTCTGTGCGGGTAGACCGAGCCGTCGGCCAGTATGATCTCCACTTCGTATTCTTTCGGCCGGCGGACCGTCCCTGAGTCCGTCTCCTGCGTCCAACGCAGTATGTCGTTCTCGGAGATGCTGAAGGTGACCCACATGGGGCTGATCTGGACGACGTACGTGAGGAGGCTGTTCATCGGGTTGACGTAGGAGCCTTCCTGCACGCGCGCGTAGCTCGATAGTCCGGTCAGGGGGGCGTTGATTTTGGTGTAGCCCAGGTTGAGGTTCGTCTGCTCGACCTCGGCCTTCGCCGATACGACGGCCGCTGCCGCTGCCTGCTGCTGGCCCGTGGCGTCATCGAGGTCTTTCTGGGAGAGGGCGTTCTGCTCGACCAGGGGCTTCACGCGCCGCAACTCCGCCTCCGCAGTGCGCAGGCGCGCCTCCTGCTGGCTAAGGGCGCCCACGGCAGCGTTTAACCGCGCCTCGAAGGGCTTGGGGTCCATGAGGAACATCGTCTGCCCTTTTTGGACGACGCTGCCTTCCGTGTACATGCGCTTATCGAGAAAGCCGTCAACACGGGCCCTGATCTCGACCGTGTGCGAGCCCTGCGTCTGGCCGACGAATTCAAAGACTATCGGCGTGTCTTTCGCTTCCACCTTGATCGCGGTCACCTGCGCAGGCGCGTGTCGCGGCGGCGCCGGCGCTTTGCCGCACCCCGCCGCTGCCAGGCAAAGGGAGAGGCAGGCGAAGGACGAAAGGAAAACGGCCCGTGAAGGGCGCAGCAGGAAGGCTGGGCGAATAAATGCCTGGCCCGAATCGCTCATGTTCGGTTCCTCCTGGCCGTTTCTAAAAAAGTGGGCCTAACGGACTCGACGGCCGTATCACACCGGTTAGGTGCGGACATAATCTATTCGGGAAAAGCCGGATTGTCCGCCCGAACTTCCATTTTCTCCCCGCAGCGCCCGTGAAAAAGACTGACGGGCGTCGATTAGCGCGACAAACAAGGACAAATGCGCCCATGCGTGATTATCGGCCGCCCGGACTGTTTGCTTAACGATAGTGGACAGGGCGGGGTTCTATTGGGGCCTTCCACGTCGTTTTTGCTAGGCGCGGCTCGTCACGTTGCCACCTGCCCGACCGCCCGGTGTGAATCGGCGGGAGTAGGATTCGAACCCACGGGGCGCGTTCTCCCTGCTCGGTTTCCGGTCAGCAGCATAACGGAAGCAAAACGGCTCCGTCCGCCCCCTACTCGGTAGCGCCTGTGCGTTAATCCGAGCATAAAGGCATAGAAGAGGCAAGGGGAGGGCTCTTGTAGTTTCCAAAGCAATCAGCTAATATTTGTGACTATCGTACACAATCCTCGACACGCCGACATAGGTTACGGAGGGGTCCGGAAGCATGTTGAGAAAATTCCGTTCGTGGTCCATAAGTACACACTTAGTGACTTTGATCGCCCTGCTGGCGGTCCCTTGCATAAGCCTGATCGTCTACTCAGGGATAACCGAGCGTCGTGAAGCAATAGCCAGCGCCAAGTCTGATTGTTTGAAGTTCGTTAATGAGGTTGCCGGACAGCAGCAAGCCATGGTTGCAGGGGCGGAGCAACTGGCAGCCGCACTTTCCTTGGTTCCCGCGATACAAACCCGAAACGCCTCAGCCGCCAACCATTTTTTTGCCGAGCTTTTGAAAAAGAACCCTCAATATAACAACATACTCGTCTGTGATAAATCGGGCCGTGTCTGGGCGTCGGCAGTCCCTTTTGAGGGGAATGTGTCGCAGGCCGACCGGACCTATTTCCGAGAGGCATTACGTACCGGGATGTTTTCTTCCGGCGAAGCCGTCTTGGGCCGGATAACGAAAAAACTTTGCATAGGCTTTGGATACCCGGTGAAGAATACCGCGAATCAGGTGGTAGGGGTGATAGGCATCATTCAGAGCTTAGACTACAGCCAGCATGTGTTCGAAATGCTTAACCTCCCGCCCTACTCGTCATTCAGCCTACTCGATCATAAAGGCAACATCTTCATCAGGAACCTCAGCGATCCGTTCTCACAAAAACTTATGGGTCAGCGTGATGTTAGGGAAGAACTATTCACACGAATGACAGAAGGTCCTGATGAGGGAACTTGGGAAGCCACGGGAAATGATGGCAAGTTCCGAGTTTCTGCGTATAAAAGAATAAGTCTCCCTCACGAAACAACGCCTTATATTTATGTGCGCGACAGTATACCGCTCGCTTCAGCCGTGTCGAACGCAAATGCCGTAATGTTCAGGAACCTCTCGGCATTCGTGTCGCTGTTTCTTATCGGCTTGTTGCTGGCTTGGTTCATCGGGAAGCGCGTCATCGTTAAACCCCTTATGGCGCTTAAAGGCGCATCCGAGCAATTGGCCGCGGGTGCGGATACGGTCAATGTGTCTTCCGTTGTGACAGACGGCGAACTCGGAGAGCGTAGCTCGCACATTCGACGATATGGCTGAGACTTTGATTCAGGAAAAGACCGCCCTTCGGACAAGCGAGGAGCGTTGGTCCACCACGCTTTCGAGCATCGGTGATGCGGTAATTGCAACCGATGTTAAAGGGAAGATCACATTTATGAACGCCGTTGCGCAAGGGCTGACCGGCTGGACCCTCGAAGAAGCCGCAGCGAAACCCGTGACAGAGATATTCAACATCATCAACGAGCAGACCCGTACTCAGGTTGAGAACCCCGTCACGAAAGTGCTCCGGGAAGGAATGATTGTCGGTCTCGCCAACCACACTGTTCTCATCAGGAAAGACGGATCGGAAATCCCTATTGACGACAGCGGCGCACCCATAAGAGATGAGGTCGGTAACACCAGAGGCGTCGTTCTCATTTTCCGCGACATCACCGAGCGCAAGGAAGCCGAAGAGAGGGCGAGTCACCTTGCCTCCTTTCCGGAGTTGAATCCCGCTCCTATTTTGGAGGTCAATGTCTCCGGCGAGATCACCTTTTGTAACCCCGGCGCACTTAGCATATTAAATGAGGCCGGGATGAACGGAGCAGATTGCCAGCGCCTCCTGCCGGAAGACCTCGGCGACATCCTTCGGAATTGGGACAAGAAAAGCGAATCGACTATTTATCGCGAGATACTGCTAAAGAACAAAGTCTTTGCAGAGAACATCCATCTTGTGCCTCAGTTTAATGTCGCCCGTGTTTATGCATTTGACATTACCGAGCGTAAGCGGGCAGAAGAGGTCGTCCAAACGACCTTGCAACGCTTCTATACCGTTTTTTCAAGCATGTATACCGCCATTCTGCTCGTGACCGATGAAGGCCGGGTTGAGTTTGCCAATCAGGCGTTCTGTGACTACTTCGATTTGAAAGACTCACCTGCGGACCTCGTGGGACTCAGTCCATCCGAGATAATTGCGAAAATCAGGAAAGCCTATCTATATCCTGACGAGGCAATGGCCCGCATCAACGAAATCGTAAATATGGGTCAGCCCGTAAGAGGTGAGGAAGTGGCTATACGGGGTGGCCGTTCATTCCTGCGGGACTTCATCCCTATAAATATGAACGGAAAATCATTCGGCAGGTTATGGTACCACACTGACATCACGGTCCGTAGACGGGCCGAAGATAGTCTGGCTAACGACCTCGCCGCCCTAACCCGGATACACGATCTGAGCATAAAACGCCTCGAAGCGGGCGGACTCGAACCATTATTACAGGGGATCATGGATGCGGCTGTTGCCATAGTGGGGGCTGACAAAGGCACCCTGCAACTGGTGGAAGGCGATTCGCTTCGCATCGTTGCACATCATGGACATGAGCGTCCTTTTCTCGACTTCTTCGCCTCGGCTGATAATGTGGCTTCCGTGTGCGGGGAGGCGACTAGGCGCGGGGAGCGCGTGGTGGTCGAGGATGTGGAGGCGAGCCCACTCTTCGCCGGGACCCCGTCGCTGCCGGTCCTCCGAGACGCCGGTGTACGCGCCGTGCAGTCCACGCCTCTGCTCCGCCGACAGGGGGAGCTGCTTGGCATCCTCACGACGCAGTGGGGCGTTCCCTATCTGCCAGACGAGCACGACCTGTGGAGAATCGACTTGATCGCTCGTCAAGCTGCCGACATTATCGAACACACACGGGCGGAAGAAGAGCTTCGCCGATCCCATGAAGAACTGGAGCAACGGGTGGCCGAGCGGACAGCGGCGGTCACCCGTCTCGCAGCGGCGGTGGAAAGCGCAGCAGAATCAGTCCTTATTACCGATCCTACTTGGCACGGCGAGTACGCAAATCCGGCATTCTACCATTTGACGGGGTATGAGACGGACGAAATCGTCGGGCGTGAGATACGTTTCCTGCGGTCAGAAAAAGAGGACGCTTCTGTATATGACCAGAACAGGTCGGGGCCAATGACAGGCAAGCCTCATGCCACCAGATATATGATACGGACGAAAGACGGAACCGCCGTTCCTGTCGATAGTCTTACATCGCCCGTCAAGGATGCGTCGGGAGCAATCACGAACTTCGTGTTTATCTGGCGCGACATGAGCGAGCAACTCAAGCTCGAAGACCAACTCCGCCAGTCCCACAAGATGGAAGCCCTTGGCACCCTCGCGGGGGGCATCGCCCATGATTTTAATAACATGCTCGCCGTCATCATAGGAAACGCGGAACTGGCGATTGATGACGCCTCGCCGGAAAGCGACGGCATACGCCATAACCTAGATGCTATTTTCAAGGCGGGAAAGCGCGGCAGGGACCTCGTCAAGCAGATTCTCACATTTACCCGGAAGAACGAGCAGCAGAAGAAGAACCAGCACCTCGGCCCCCTCATCGAGGAGTCTTTCAAGCTCCTGCGGGCTTCGATCCCTTCTAACATAGAAATGAAGCTCAATCTTAAGACAAAGTCGGATTCGGCACGGGTTAACGCTCCGCAATTTCAACAGGTCATCCTCAACCTTTGCACGAACGCCGCTTATGCCATGAGGGAGAAAGGCGGTCTTCTTGAGTTATCCCTTGAGGATGAAATCCTTGAGGACTCTTCAGATGCGAAGCCTCAAAAATACCTTAAGCTGACGGTGAGCGACACAGGCACGGGGATTGACAAGGAGGTGAAGAAAAGGATATTCGACCCCTTCTTCACGACCAAAGGCCATGGAGAGGGTACGGGGATGGGCCTCGCCGTCGTCCACGGCATTGTAGAGTCCCACGAGGGCATCATTACTGTTCAGAGTGAGCCGGGCAGCGGCTCGACCTTCACAGTCCTGATTCCGAAAGCCAGAGGTAAGGCTGTGTCTGAAAGCGAGCCTGAATATGCCCCAGTCGGCGGAGAGGAACGCATCCTGTTCGTGGACGATGAGGACGCGGTTGTCGAAATGACGACTGTTATGCTTGAGCGCCTCGGCTATAAAGTAACTTCCTTCACCGATCCCGAGGTTGCCCTTAACGCCTTCACCGAGACTCCGCATGATTTCGACCTTGTCATAACGGACCAGACCATGCCACAGGTCACAGGGGTGGTGCTGTCGCAGAAGATGAAAACGATAAGGTCCGATATTCCGGTCCTTCTCTGCACCGGGTACAGTCATATGGTCTCCGCCGAGCAAGCGAAGGCACAGGGGATAGACGGCTATGTTATGAAACCGCTCGATAGGCGCGAACTGGCCGAGTCGATACGAAAAGTCGCTAGATCAGGGGGGGGGGACATTCGTTGATTACTCCGCCTCTTGAGCCGCCCGCCGATCAGTAACCCATGAGAGCCGAAAGAAGGGTACAAGCCTTATTACAGATATCCGAATTGCTCTAAGGTAGGATCGTCTTTATGGCTGTCTCAAAGGAAGCCCTTTCCAGCGGCTTGAGAAAGACGTGACTGATCTGCGCGGCTTCTGCGCTTTCTCTGGTCATTTCGAGGTTCAGACCAGCGGTGACTATTACGAAGGGGAGATCGGGGCGGACGGCTCTCATCAACACGGCCATCTCGGTGCCTCGCATATGCGGCATTATCTCGTCCGCGATCACAAGTCCGAATCGGTGCGGGTTTTCATTAAAGATACTGACCGCATGAATGGGGTCTGCGCTCGTTTCTACAGCGTAGCCCATGCGCCTGAGAAGCTCAGCCTGAGTCTCCAAGAGCGTGGGTTCGTCCTCGACCAATAGGATATGACCCTTCTCGGAGCCTGACCCTGTGATTGGCGTCATCCTTCCCCCCCTTACGAATCTTGTTTTCTCTAAACTGCCTTTCGGATTGAACGAACAGGGTGCTGTTGCTCTGGCGTGAGGCTGAGCGCAGTCCTTCGTGCGTCTAATAATACTTATAATACAGAGAAGTGACCCTTGCAAAAACAATTGTGCAAGAACATCATTCAGCTAAATGATAGCTCATATAGAGTTTAAGCATTTATCTCCATCTGCGTCCTCTTAAAGTGAAAACGAACCTTTTGGCCTGATCCTTACCCCACTATGGTGTAAGGGCGCCGAGAGACAGGCTCCCGAATCTCCCGCGATCCGATGGCGGTATATTGTTAGTGGGTAGTGGCCGGCGACCCTCCGGAAGGAACTACGGGGTGCCACGAAGACGCGAGCCTACCTATTTCCACCTGTCGGTCGCCAGCCCCTCAAGGTTTTACTCTGTTGCCTTTTAATCGTTTACCGTTTGGCGACTACCCCATCTTATTGATTTTCGTAATATAAATGTCATTTTCCACTTTGATCCAGCTACCCGACACTTTGTCGCCCGGTTTTATTGTCCTTGCTGCATTGTAGCCGGTCGGTGTTTTTGCGTAGCCTATTCTTGCCTCTCGTGTGCCATACTTATCGGTCTGGATCGTTGCCGTGCCGTCCTTGGGATTTACACTGACGACTTGGCCTGAGAAGGCGCCGGTGGGAGCGTTTCCGAGCTCAGAGGGGCTGACGTCCTCTTTGGAAGGAACCGCTTGCGAAAAAACACTGCCGACAAGGGCAAAACTAAACAGAACGAATACAACTACAAGAATCTTCTTCATTTGACATCCCTCCTGTCATATTACGTAGTTTGTTTTCCGAGGCCATATTGCAAACTTTGCGGACTCTTCTCGCACACCGGCGTTTCACATATTACTTACTGTACCGAGGCTCGTTCATCCTCATTTATATTCTCTTGTACCGCTGTTCCGTCTTGTCAAGTGGAGTATGTGAGAGGTGGTTGGGGCACCTGCCTCGCTTTCACATGGTAATACCGACGCGCCCGCCGAAATCTCCCCGCTTCTGTGCAATCGGCCTGGACATCGGCTATAATATTGTAAGCAAAGTTACTTACGCTATGTGCCCGGTGGCCTTACAGTATCCTTAAAACAGGGGAGTATACATGACTATCTTCAATATGCACGACGTTGTCAACTTCGCCATCAGGATCGAGGAAAACGGGGAGAAGTTTTACCGGGAAGCCGCGGAGATCATTCCCGACGGACCTGTCAGGGAATTGTTCACGCGGCTTGCCGAAGAGGAAACGGTGCACAAGAGGACTTTCGAAAGGCTGCTGGCGAGCCTCGGCGACTACCAGCCGCCCGAAACGTATGATGGCGAGTACCTTGCCTACCTGAAAGACTTCATCGACGGCAAAGCCGTGTTCAGGGACCACCCCAGGATCCCGGAGCTGGCCAAGGCGGCCACTATCGTGGGCGCACTCGACTTTGCCATTCAGCGGGAGATGGATTCGATCCTTTATTACCAGGAGATAAAGAGCCTCCTGGGGGACCATGCGGAAACGGTCGATATGATCATCGACGAAGAGAGGATGCACTTCGCCTTTCTTTCGAGGTTGCGCAGGGAAACCGCCGGTTAAGGGTCTCCAGCCAACTGCGTTCCCCCAGGTTCCTGGAAGAGCAGCAGGGCAGGGGTTTGCGACCCTGTCCGTGAATAATTTCACTTTCTTCAACTTTTTTTAAAAATTAAATGTATACAAAAACGCAGGGATTAAAGGGCCTTACGCAATATGCGTTAAATAGCGGCGTACATACCGCTCTTAATTGGTATTTTTTTAGTCCCAGAGTACTTGAAACGCAGGTGGGCTTTGTGCTACGATCAAACCTTGGGGACCGATTCAGTCGTTGCATCGGCTATCCAAGAAGGCAAATGTTAGCCGAAAAAGCGTGCACTCGGGGGGTGCTTGAATGGACGTTTTGAGGCCTTCGGCAGGCCTTGGGGAAGACTTTGCCGGCGAAGTCAGGAAAGAGACTTCTCAGGACGTATCCGTCTGTTACCAGTGCGGCAACTGCACGGCAGGGTGCCCGTACACCGAATTCTTCGATTTTCCCGTAAACCAGATAATACACCTTATCCAGATGGGCATGAGAGACGTTGCGCTCTCTTCCAGGGCCATATGGCTTTGCGCCACGTGCGAGACGTGCACCACGAGGTGCCCGTGCGAGATCGACGTCGCGCATATAATGGACAGCCTGCGGGCCACCGCCTTGAGGGAAGGGAAACGGACGGAGAAGGATATCAAGACTTTCTACGAATCCTTCCTGTCGTCCATGAAAAGCCACGGCCGTATTTTCGAGGCGGGCATCCTGATGCGCTACAACCTCGTTTCGGGGCACCCCTTCACGGACGCGGACCTCGCTCCCCAGGTCATGAAAAAAGGGTTGATCCACTTCCTGCCCAAGAATATAAAGGGCCGTGAGGAAGTGGCGAAGATTTTCAGGAAGTTCGCCGAAAAAAGGGCACGATCGCTATGAAAGAATATGCCTACTACCAGGGTTGCTCGCTGGAAGGGACGGCGGCGGCCTACGATACGTCGATCAGGCTCGTCATGAAAAGCCTCGGCGTGAACCTTGCCGAGCCTGAGGACTGGAGCTGCTGCGGCTCGACGCCGGCCCATGCCGTAGACCGCCTGCTGGCCGGTGCGCTGGCCGCCCGCAACCTCGCCATAGTCGAGCGCATGGGCAGCCGGACCCTGCTTACGCCGTGCCCCTCCTGCCTTTCCGCATTCAAGAAGACGCAGCACGCGATGGCCGGCGACAAGGCCTTCAAAGAGGAAGTCAACGGGCTGCTCGACAGCCCTTACGATTGCACGGTGACGGCCAAGTCGGCCCTCCAGGTGCTTTACGAAGACCTGGGATTGGAAGAGATAGCGCGGCCGGTCAAGCTTGCGCTGCCGGGCCTGCGGGTTGCACCTTATTACGGCTGCATACTCAACAGGCCGCCGAAGGTCGCCGCCTTCGACGACCCGGAAAACCCCGTCTCGATGGACCGCATCCTCAGTGCCGTCGGGGTGGATGTCGCAGATTTCGCTTTCAAGCTGGAGTGCTGCGGCGCGGCTTTCGGCGTGCCTAAGAAGGAGATGGTGCTCAAGCTCACGGCGAAAGTCCTTTCGATGGCGCTCGACGCAGGGGCGAACTGCATAGCCGTGGCCTGCCCCCTGTGCCAGCAAAACCTCGACCTGCGGCAGTCGCAGGTCAACAAGGCGCTCGGCGAGTCCTTTTCGATCCCGGTCCTTTACTTTTCGCAGATAATGGCCCTCACCTACGGATACACGTCGGAGGAGGCGGGGCTGACGAAGAATATCGTGAGTGCCGACGGCGTGATTGCGGACCGCCGGCCGGTAGAAGAGAAGCCGATTACTGAACCAGGGAGAGCCGCGAAATGAGAGTAGGTGTATTCATCTGCCATTGCGGCAACAATATCGCCGGGACGGTCGACGTGGCCCGAGTGGCCGAGGAGACCCGCAAGCTGCCGGGTGTCGTCTACGCGACGGATTACATGTACACGTGCTCGGAGCCGGGCCAGGACGAGATCAAGAAGGCCATAACGGAACGGGGGCTCAACAGGGTCGTCGTGGCTGCCTGCTCGCCGCGCATGCACGAGCTGACGTTCAGGCGCACCGTCGAGAAAGCGGGGCTTAACCGTTATTTCTTCGAGATGGCGAACATCAGGGAGCACTGCTCCTGGATAGGCGAGGACAAAGAGCTGAACACGGCCAAGGCCATAGAGGCCGTCCGCATGGCCGTCGCCAAGGTAATGCTCGACAAGCCGCTCCATTCGTCGTCGTTCCCCGCGAAGAAGAGGGTGCTCGTGATAGGCGCGGGGGTCGCAGGCATGCAGGCTGCGCTCGACTGCGCGGACGGCGGGATAGAGACGGTCATCGTCGAGAAGAGCCCGAGCGTCGGCGGCATGATGGCGCGCCTCGACAAGACGTTCCCTACTATCGACTGCTCCATCTGCATCCTCGGTCCCAAGATGGTCGATGTCGCCCAGCACGAGCTTATCACGCTGCACGCCTATTCCGAGATAGAAGACATCAAGGGATACGTGGGCAACTATACGGTGAATATCCGCAAGAAGGCGACCTACGTCGATTGGACGAAGTGCACGGGCTGCGGCGAGTGCATGGAGAAGTGCCCCGGAAAGAACGCCTACGATGTTTTTAACTACGGCGTTGCGCCGACGAAGGCGATAAACATCCCCTTCCCGCAGGCGATCCCGAAGAAGGCGAAGATCGACCCGAATACTGCCGGCAGTTTGTTAAAGGCAAGTGCGGCGTCTGCGCGAAGGTCTGCCCGACCAAGGCCATCGACTACGAGATGGAAGATCAGATCGTCACGGAAGAGGTGGGTGCCATCGTCGTCGCGTCCGGCTACGGCCTCCTCGACATCGAGAAGCTTACCGAGTACGGCGGCGGGCGGTACAAGGACGTGATCACGGGCATACAGTACGAGCGGCTGCTCAACGCCTCCGGCCCGACGCAGGGGCACATACAGAGGCCGTCGGACGGCGAGGAGCCGAAGACGGTCGTCTTCGTCTCCTGCGCGGGGTCGCGCGACAAGTCGATAGGCGTCCCGTACTGTTCGAACTTCTGCTGCATGTACACCGCCAAGCAGGCGATACTGACGAAAGACCACATCCCTCATTCCCAGTCGTACGTCTTCTATATGGACGTGCGCGCGCCGGGGAAGGGCTACGACGAGTTCACCCGCCGCGCGCAGGAAGAGTACGGGGTGCGCTACATACGCGGGCGCGTCTCCCGGATCTACCCGAAGGGAAAAAAGATGGTCGTCAAAGGGGCGGATACGCTCCTCGGCGCGCAGGTGGAGATCGAGGCGGACCTCGTCGTCCTGGCGACTGCGGCGATTGCCGCGCCGGGGGCGGCCGCACTGGCGGAGAAGCTCCACATATCCTACGACACGAACGGCTTCTATGTAGAGAGCCACCCGAAGCTGCGGCCCGTTGAGACGAACACCGCCGGGGTATTTCTGGCAGGGGCCGCGCAGGGGCCGAAGGACATACCGGCATCCGTCGGCCAGGGCAGCGCCGCTGCCGCAAAGGTGCTCTCGCTCCTTTCGAAAGACATGATCGATTCGGACCCCGTCATATCGACCGTCAACACAAACGCCTGTGTGGGCTGTCTGAAGTGCGTAAGCACGTGCCCGTTCCAGGCGATCAAGGAAACGACCGTCAGGGGTAAGACCGTCGCTTCGGTCATAGAGACGGTCTGCGCCGGGTGCGGCGTCTGCACGTCTACATGCCCGTGCGGGGCGATACAGCTTTCCCATTTTACGGATAATCAGCTCCTGGCCGAGGTGAACACCCTATGCAGGATGTAAAGGCAGGAACACTCAGAATAGTCGGCTTTTTGTGCAACTGGTGCTCTTACGGCGGCGCCGACACTGCGGGTGTCTCCCGTTTCAGGCAGCCGACGGACCTGCGCATAATCAGGGTGCCATGCTCCGGCAGGGTCGATCCGCTGTTCGTTGTGCGGACGCTTTTATCCGGCGCGGACGGCGTACTCGTCTCCGGCTGCCATCCGCGTGATTGCCATTACTCGGACGGCAATTTCTACGCGCGCAGGCGGCTCGAGATGCTTAAACAGTTCCTCCCGTTCATCGGCATAGACGGCCGCAGGTTCCATTATACCTGGGTCTCGGCATCCGAAGGCCAGAGGTGGCAGCAGACAGTCACCCAGTTCACAAAGCAGATACACGAGCTTGGCCCGGCGGCGGATGATGCGGAAAAGGCAGCGGCGGCAACGCCGGGCGTAATACCGCGGGCAGCAGGCGCGGCAGGGGTGAGCGTCCCGTCGAAAGAACAGGTCGAGGCGCTCAAAAAAGCCGCAGCGGATGCGCTCTCCACTGTCGATGTGGTTGTCGGCTGGAAACAGGGCTTCGACCCGCTGCATGTCGAGCCGTGCTTCATCGAGAAGCCGGAGCAGGTAGAGCAGCTTGTTTTCTCGCCCCTGTGCGAGCAGAACCTCGCGCCGTATCTGACGCGCCTGAAAGGTAAGAAAGTCGGCGTCATCGTCAAGGGCTGCGATTCCAGGACCGTCGTCCAGCTCCTTCAGGAAGGGCTGATAGCGAGAGATAACGTCTACGTGATCGGCATCCCCTGCACGGGGACCGTCAGCGTGAAGAAGGCCGCGGCGGCGGCAGGCGGCGAAAAGATAGACTCGGTTTCCTTCGAGAATGATGCTTTAAAAGTCGGGACCGCGAGCGGCGAAAAACGCATCAGCCTTGCCGATATCGTGCGCGACAAGTGCGCACCCTGCAAATATCCCGCACCGCTGATCCACGACGTGGTCGTCGGTGAGCCCGCTAAGGCGGCTGCCGGTAGTGATGCGTCCGGGTACGACGACATCGCGGCCATCGAGGCAATGACTTTGCCTGAGCGCCGGGCATACTGGGAAAAGGCGCTTGGCCGGTGCGTCCGCTGCTACGCCTGCCGCAACGCCTGCCCGCTGTGCGTTTGCGAGGAATCGTGCATCGCCGAGACGCGCGACCCGCACTGGATGACGCAGGAGTCACGCCCGCCGAGAAGTCGATGTTCCACATGGTGCACGCCCTCCACACGGCCGGCCGCTGCACAGAATGCGGCGAGTGCGAGCGCGCCTGTCCCATGGGCGTCCCTCTGATGAAGCTGAAAAAGAAAATCAACAAGGAAATGCTCGACCTGTTCGGCTACACCGCGGGCGTCAAGTGCGACGACAAACCGCCCCTTTACACTTTCAAGGTGGACGAAGAACGGATAGAGGAGCACAAGCTTTCATGATGAAGGCGGCCTATATACCAAAAGAAGGATGGAAGGAATTCGTTGCCGGGATCGCGAATCGTGCAGAGGTTTACGCACCGTGCAGGGACGGGGAGACGGTAGCTTTCCGGCGCATCGGCGCAGGCCAGGAGCCCTGTCTCGACGAGCCGGCAGCGGCCGCGCCCAAAGGCGTTATCTATCCGCAAAGCCATTCCCTTTTTACCTTTGATTTCAAAAAAGACCCCGCCGCGCCGGACAAAACGGCCATCGAATTGTCCGCGCCGACGGATGCGCCGGACGCCGTCGTTCTCTGCGGCCGCCCGTGCGACGCAAAAGGCTTCACGATCCTCGACCGCGTCTTTTTGGGCGTCGATCCCTATTACACTGCGCGCCGCGAGAAGACGACGCTTGTCACCCTCGCATGCAACGGACCGTATACCGGCTGTTTCTGCACGTCAGTAGGCGGTGGCCCTGCTGAAGGGGCTGGCTCCGATGTCATTCTGACGGATTTGGGCCACGGCTACTACGTCGAGGCGTTGACCGAAAAAGGCGCAAACGCGATAGAAGGCGCTGCCCTCAAAGACGGCGCGCCTTATGAGAAGGAAGCCGGGGAGCGGAAAGCAGCCGCGACGCAGGCGGTAAAGCAGGTGTTTTCCTCAGCAGCAAAACCGGCCGAAGGCTCTGACGCGTACTGGGACGAGGTCTCGCAGAAATGCATTGCCTGCGGCGCATGCACGTACCTTTGCCCCACGTGCTACTGCTTCAACATCACGGACGAGCAGGCGGTCGGCTCCGGCGGAAGGCGGTTGAGGAGCTGGGATTCATGCATGTTCGCCCACTTCACTAAAGAGGCGAGCGGCCACAACCCCCGCGCCCAAAAATCGAAACGGCTGCGCAACAGGGTGGCCCACAAGTTCACCCATTATCCCGAAAAATACGGCGAGCCGGGCTGCACAGGCTGCGGACGCTGCATACGCCTCTGCCCGGTCTCTATGGAGATAAGCGAGATAGTGGCGACCCTTACTGCCGCAAGCGCCTGAGGAGGACCATGGCCGCAAGCAACCCCTACCTGCCCGACCTCGCAACCGTGATAGAGGTCATAGAAGAGACGCCCAATATCAGGTCGTTCAAGGTGCTCCTTAACGATGCGGGGAAGATGAGCAGCTTTGCCTTCGAGCCCGGCCAGGTCGCCCAGCTTTCCGTCTTCGGCGTCGGCGAATCGACCTTCGTCATAAACTCTCCGCCCACCCGCAGGGAATTTCTTCAGTTGAGCGTGATGAAGGCAGGCGAGGTAACCGCCGCGATCCACGATCTGGCGGCCGGGGACCAGGTGGGCGTGCGCGCACCGCTTGGCAACTGGTTCCCCTACGAGCAGATGAAGGGCAAAAAAATCCTATTCATCGGCGGCGGGATCGGCCTTGCCCCGCTGCGGACACTGATACTCTTCATGCTCGACAACCGCGCCGACTACGGCGACATCTCGATCATTTACGGCAGCCGCAGCTACCCGGACCTTTGCTACAAGACCGACCTGGAGGACTGGGGCAAGCGCGGCGACGTCAACCTTATCCTCACCGTCGATGCAGGGTCGCCGGGCGCTCCCATACGGGAAGGGTTCGTGCCGGCTGTCCTCGCCGACGTGGCCCCAAAGCCGGAAGACACGATAGCCATAACCTGCGGCCCGCCGATCATGATCAAGTACGTCCTCGAAAACCTGGTCAAGCTGGGGTTCAAAGACGAGCAGATCGTGACGACCCTGGAGGCGCGCATGAAGTGCGGCATCGGCCTGTGCGGCAGGTGCAACATAGGCGGGCAGTATATATGCAAAGACGGCCCGGTGTTTACGTTATCTCAGTTAAAAGCGTTAAATTTCGAGATCTAGGGTAGGCCGGCCGGGATCTTCTCGCGCCTTTCACCTGTCTCTCCGGGCCGCACGTCCTCACGTACAGAAAACGTACGCTCCGGGCGGCGGCTCCTCGATCACGGTGAAATTCATCGAGAATCTCCCGGCCTTGAGTTTACTGCCGCTTCAGGTTTATATTCATGCCGGAATATTAGCCGATGGGAATAGAGATCACCAAGATAGCCACCGACGTATCCGACAACGGTTCCATCATCACAACAACCTACAAGGTAGTCGACGACGGCAGGGAATTTCTGTTGGCCTATACCTCCTGCGCTCATTTCAAAAGCGTATCTCCGGCAGGAGAGAAGGGCATTCTTTACGTTGACGCAGACGACAACAAGGTCCACAAGCAGGTAGTAGCGCCGGGCGGCGCCTGCGCCCTGGTATGGGACGATGAGGTAGTAGAAGGGCTGTCGCCAGCGGCGCTAAGGGGTGTGATAGAAGCGGCGGTTTGAGGGGTGGGGCCGGGAGCTTTCTGCGCCCTTCGCGCCGTTTTTCAGGCGCGGCTCCTCACATACACAAAAAGTATGCTCGTCGCGCGCCGTCGAAAAACAACGCGAATTGCATCGAAAACCTCCCGGCCCCATTTGTGGTAATGATGCGCACAGCGGGCATTTGCATCAGTTGCCCCCGTCTGAGGTAAGACACAACATGCCCCGTTAGCGGCGGCGGCCGGGGGCGCGAGAAATAGCAGTTATAAAAGAAATCTTGCTGCCAGGCCGACCGCGTACGTGAGCACGCAGGTTCCCATGATTATGATAATGTTGTGCACGATGTTCGACCAAATGCTCCTTCCGGCCAGGACGGCTGCGAAGAACCCCGCAACAGATATGCTGGTTGCCGCAAGGACAAAGGCAACTACGGCCGGAACCGACGGATTTACCCCACATAAAGAGGCCACAAAGAAAGGGGCTAAGATCGGTATGGCCCCTATAATGAAGAATATGGCGGTGATCTTCAGGGAGTCTCCTGGATGGGGCATGTCTACGCCTGTCCGGATTGTCCTGACCAGGCTCGAAAGGATTACATTGTCGCCACCCACGAGGTCCATGATGAGCTTTACGGTCTCGTCGCCGATTCCTCTTTCGTTAAGATCAAGCTCTAGTTCCCTGCGCAGCACGGCAGGGGTGACCTCTGTTTTTATGTTCAGCTCTTTTTCCCTTCCCATGTGAAGATCGTGATGACCCTTGGCCCCTATATATGATACCGATGTCTCGGCTATCATGCCGCCAACCATACCGATCACTCCGGTCAGTCCTATGACGAGCGTCCTTGCATGGGCGGCGACGAGTCCGATGACCAATCCGAGGGTCTCTATGATGCCGGCCGTCATCCCCGGTATTGCTTCCTTTAGGTTCGCTATGTAGACCCTTCTGTCCGCGATTTGCTCCATCATGTGCCACTCGTGGCCTATCTCCTGTCTTATCACGTTCATGATGATCGTGCGGGCTTGATCGTTATCTCTGTAGACATCAAGAAGCTGGGCGTAATCGAGGATCGCTTTCTTTTCGCCGTGTTCGAGGTAATGGATGAATATCGTGAGGGGGAGGAGAAGCGAAATGAGCTTCGCCCACGCTATCCTCCATTTCACTATGCGGGATACCCGGAACGAGACGCCATGGATGCGCTCTGACAGGCCGCTCCACACGTTCGCATGGCCCCGCTCCATTCTTGCTATTTCCAGGATGGCCCTTTTGCGGTCGTCATCTTTGTACCGCCCGGCGAGAAAACGGTACAGGCTTTCGGCCGTTATCTCCGACAGCCAGAACGCCCGGAGCAGGGCCTGATTGTTGCGGGTGTCCATAGTGCGCCTCTACACCCTGTCATACCGGGCGATGCGATAAGACTGGGTCCGGAAAGGGGCAGCGGGCCGCCGCTCCGCCGCCCCGCCAGTCTAGTAGTTCTCCCCCAGCAGCTCGTAATGCGCTTGTGGATGTGCACAGGCCGGGCAGGTGTCCGGGGCTTCCGGACCTTCGTGTACGTAGCCGCAGTTCCTGCATCTCCACTTCACTTTGCCGTCCCTCTTGAAGACCTTATTCTTCTTGATGTTTTCTAAGAGGGCTAAGTACCGTTTTTCGTGAGACGTTTCGGCGATTGCTATCATCCTGAAGACCTTCGCGATTTCGGGGAAACCTTCCTTGTCCGCTACGTCCGCGAAATCGGGATAGATGGTGCCCCACTCCATGCGCTCCCCGGCCGCCGCTTCTTCGAGGTTTTGCGCGGTAGTCCCCACGACGCCTGCGGGGAAGGTCGCGTTGATCGTAACGTCGCCACCTTCCAGGAAGGAGAAAAACCTTTTGGCGTGCTCCTTCTCGTTGTCGGCCGTGTCGGCAAAAATCCAGGAGATCTGCTCGTATCCTTCTTTCTTCGCCTGCGAGGAGAAATAGGTGTACCTGTTCCTCGCCTGCGATTCTCCCGCGAATGCCTGTAATAAGTTCTTCTCCGTCTGTGTTCCTTTCAAGCTTGCCATATCGTGCCTCCCTTTATTATTCTCTTATTGAGCGTTTCTTTTTCGACCTGCTGTTTTGTTTATCCCGGCACTCCCGGCAGTACCCGTAATATTCAAGCCTGCCGCCCGTTATCGTGAAGCCGGTTTTTTCGGTCACGTCCTCCCGGTTGGCGGCAACCGGCGGCCGGTAGTCCGTTATGCTTCCGCACCGTCCGCAGATCAGGTTTACGTGCTCTTCCGGGTCCGCCTCGTAGCGGTTCTCCATCCTGTCGAACTGGAGGGCCTTGATTACACCGAGCCTGGAAAGTGCGTCAAGGGTGGCGTAAACGGTTGAAAGGCTCACGCCCTTCCTCTTTTTTCTTGCCTCCCTGTAGATCAGGGTGGGTCCGGGGTGAAGCAGCCTCTTCTCGATAAGGACATCGATAACGGCGAGTCTCTGGGAAGTGGTTTTCAGCCCCCCTTGCCTGAGCCGCCCTATTATCGATTCCCTCGTCAGTAGAGGTCCCAACATGCGCGCCTCCGCGTGGCTTGCTGCCCTAATTTTGCTATTCGGAATCGTTCCTATTCCAGATATAATCGTCCGGCCCGTCTCTGTCAAGCTTCGCCGTGAATAAAATAGCCCGTACCGGAGTCCGGTCCCTCTTTTTGCAACGCGTCCCCCGCTGCCTTTTTCGGGTTTTATCCGGTTTGCCGTTAAGTGCCCGGCCCTATCTTCCGATAATGGAGCATGAGCGCAGGCAGCGGGGCCGAGCAGTGCGGCCTAGCCGGCGGGTGCGAAGCAGCCGGCCAAGCGGAGCCAAACATGGCAAGCGAAGGCAATGTAAGGAGACGGTAATTGAGACAGATGTCCCGAATTTCCGTCATTTGGTGGTTTTTTGAGCGATTAGCATTGACAGACGACAATCGTCAAATGTTATGAAACGCGATGAAGAGCATCGCGGTCTACATACATTGAAGCAAGGAGGAGATTGGATTATGGGAAAGAAAGTGTTCCCGGCATTTATCGTGTTTTTCTTCGTTCTCGGTTTTTTTAGCGTCGTTTACGCTCAAACAGCGGGCGCGCAGGCGCCTGCCCCTTCGGACGGCAAAGTCCTCGCGCAGCCCGTGAAGAAGGTCGCGGATCAGCCGGACCCTACCAATTATTTTATACTGAAAGGCGGAGCCTTCTGGCCTAAGGGCGACTTGCAGCCCTTGGGAACGGGCTTTACCGGGGAGTTCGCCTACGGATGGCGGTTCTCGCAGTACGCAGCCGTTGAGCTTGGCTCGGGTTATCTCAACCTGGGTAAGACGCTGCGCCAGTCCGACCCGGACTTCGGGACAATCACGAACAAGCAGACGGTATACGCCGTGCCCCTTACCCTGGCACTCAAGCCGATCATACCGATCACCAAGGAATTCGAGGTCTTCGGCCTGATAGGAGCCGGAGGGTATTACATCAACAACAGCAATACCTTCACCATCCCCGGTGAGGGCAGCGTCAAGTGGACAGGCCACAGCGTCACTTACGGCGGCTTCGTGGGCGCGGGCGTGAACTACAACCTGACGAGGAACTGGTTTGTCGGCGTTGAGGGCAAGTACCTCTCGACGGCTAGGCCCAAATATACGACAAACATCTTCGGAGAGCGCCTGGTCTATAATTTCAGGACCGAGGGCATAATAAGCACGTTCAACGTCGGCTACAGGTTCTAACCCGGGCTTATACGGGAAAAAAGAAAACGAAACGGAGCAGGGAGCGTGTGATAAGCGTTCCCTGCTCCGATATTATGGCATGCCTGTGCGGCCGGCAATTACGGCGGCTCAGCGCCCCCTCGTCGGCAAAGCCGCCGGAGCCGCGCGTCTCAGCGCTGCGCATACGCATGCTTTATTGCCGCTGTTTGTTCAGCGGCAATTGCTGGGGCTCGCGTCGCAACGTCCGGCGGGATCAGCCGCATTAGCGGGCCTCCCCTTCATAAAAAGGAAGGGGCATTTACCCGGGCGATTCGCAGTGCTTTTTTACGACGCCGCGGCCCGCCGCTTTTCTCCCTTCTTGCTGAAGACCGCGTTCCCCGATCCGTCCGCGTCCACCGTAATGACGGCCCCTTCCGCCACGTCCCCTTTCAGTATCTCCATGGCAAGCTCGTCCTGCACCTTCCGCTGGATGAGCCTTTTGAGCGGTCGCGCGCCGTACACCGGGTCGTAGCCCTCCGTTGCTAAGGCCTCTTTCAGGCGGTCGGTGAAATCCAGGGTGATGCCCTGCTCGGCGGTCCTCTTCGAGAGGTACCGCAGTTGCAGCTCGACGATCTTCTTCAGGTCTTCACGGCTGAGCGGCTTGAAGATGATCTGCTCGTCGATGCGGTTGATGAACTCCGGCTTGAACTGTGCCCTTACCGCCTCCATGACGCGCTCCTTCAGGCGGTCGTAGTTGCCTGCCGTCGCCTCGCTCGTGATGAACTGGCTGCCGATGTTCGAGGTCATGACGATGACGCTGTTCTTGAAATCGACCGTCCGCCCCTGGCCGTCCGTGAGCCGCCCGTCGTCGAGCACCTGGAGCAGCACGTTGAAGACGTCCTGGTGCGCCTTCTCTATCTCGTCGAGGAGAACTATCGAGTACGGCCGCCTGCGGACAGCCTCCGTCAGGAAGCCGCCCTCCTCGTAGCCGACGTAGCCGGGGGGCGCGCCGATCAGCCGCGAGACCGTGTGCCTCTCCTGGAATTCGCTCATGTCGATCCTGATGATGGCCTGCTCGTCGTCAAAAAGAAATTCCGCGAGCGCCTTGGCAAGCTCCGTCTTGCCGACGCCCGTAGGCCCCATGAAGAGGAAGCTGCCGAGCGGCCGGTTCGGGTCCTGCAAGCCCGCCCTGGCGCGCCTGATGGTGTTGGCGACTGCCGTGATCGCCTCTTCCTGGTCGATCACCCTCTGATGGAGGCGCTCTTCCATCTGTATCATCTTGTGCCGCTCGCCTTCGAGCATGCGCGACACGGGGATGCCCGTCCACTTGGAGACGATCTCGGCGATGTCCTCCTCGTCCACCTCTTCCTTGAGCATCTTCTTGCCGGACTGCAACGCGGCAAGCTCTTTATCTTTGCCGGCCAATTCCTTTTCCAGCGCGACGATGGTGCCGTAGCGGATTTCAGCGGCCTTGCCGAAATCGCCCCTGCGCTCCGCCTCGTCGCCTTCCGTGCGGGCCTTGTCGGTCTTCTCCTTGATGTCGCGGATCGCAGTGATAAGCAGGCGCTCCTTCTCCCAGTGCTTCCTGTGCTTGTCTACCTCTTTCTTCAGGTCCGCCGCCTCTTTTTCGAGCTTCCTGCGCCTCTCTGCGGATGCCTCGTCCCTCTCTCGCTTAAGGGCCTCGATCTCGATCTGCACCTGTATGAGCCTGCGCTGTAGCTCGTCGATCTCCGCGGGCACGCTGTCCATCTCGATGCGCAGCCTGGATGCCGCCTCGTCGACGAGGTCAATCGCCTTGTCGGGGAGGAACCTGTCCGTGATGTAGCGGTGCGAGAGCGTTGCCGCCTCGATGAGCGCGGAGTCCTTGATCTTGACGCCGTGGTGCAGCTCGTAGCGCTCTTTCAGGCCGCGCAGAATGGCTATCGTCTCCTCCACGCTCGGCTCGCCGACGAGCACGGGCTGGAACCGGCGCTCCAGGGCCGCGTCCTTCTCGATGTACTTCCTGTACTCGTTGAGGGTGGTCGCGCCGATGGCGCGCAGCTCGCCCCGCGCGAGCTTGGGCTTGAGCATGTTCGACGCGTCTATCGCGCCTTGGGCCGCGCCTGCGCCGACTATCGTGTGAAGTTCGTCGATGAAGATGATGATCGCCCCGGCCGCCTCGTCGATCTCTTTCAGCACGGCCTTCAGTCTGTCTTCGAACTCGCCCCGGTACTTCGCCCCGGCGAGGAGCGCGCCAAGGTCGAGGGCCATGATTTTCTTGTTTTTCAAGGTTTCCGGCACGTCGCCCTGCACGATCCTCTGCGCGAGACCTTCCACGACGGCCGTTTTGCCGACGCCCGCCTCCCCGATGATGACGGGGTTGTTCTTCGTGCGGCGGGATAGTACCTGCATGACGCGCCTGATCTCGTCGTCGCGCCCGATGACGGGGTCGAGCTTCCCTTTTCGCGCCTCTGCGGTAAGGTCGCGGCAATACCGCTGGAGGGCCTGGTATTTCTCTTCGGGGTTCTGGTCGGTAATGCGCTGCGACCCCCGGATGTCTTTCAGGATCGCGTATATCCGGTCTTTGGTCACGCCCGCCCGGTGCAGCAGCCCGGCGGCCGCGCTCGTGTGGCTCTCGGCGATGCCGATAAGCAGGTGCTCGGTGCTGACGTATTCGTCTTTGAGCCGGTCGGCCTCCGTTGTGGCGACGTCGAGCGCTTTTTTCAGGCCGGGGCCCATGTAGACCTCGCCGCCCGCGCCCTGAACTACGGGCAGCCGGCCAAGCTCGCCCTCGACGTTGGCGACCAGCGCGTCCGCGCTAGCGCCAAGCTTTTCCAGGATGGCCCGGACCGTGCCCTCTTTCTCCTGGAGCAGGGCATAGAGCAGGTGCTCGTTCTCCAGCGCCTGGTGGCCCAGCTCCTCGGCCTTTTTCTGCGCCTCGGCAATGGCCTCCTGGGACTTAACGGTAAATTTATCCAACCGCATAGGATCGCTCCTTATTGTTTACATTTACTAACAATCAAGATAATCCCTCGGCCGGATATACGCAAGAAGGCCTGATTACAGGCCGAGGGAGATAGCCGCGGCCGGAGGTCGAGGTGGGGGTGTTTAGGGATCACATGTCGGATTTGAGGGGGCTGGAGGCACAGTGAATGTTCCACCTGCAAGTGGCGCGTCGGGCCAGAGGCCATGAATCACGCATTACCGCGGAAACATGATAATGCAGACTTAAGCCGGAGCGTTAGCTATCGATTCCAACGTCTTGTTGGGGCGTCTTTTCGTGAACTGTGGTCAGCGGACGTTTGAAACCGCCGTCAACAGAAAGCGGTGAGGTGTCTGTCTTTCCGTTCATGGAACAGGGCGGATAAATTTGGTAGGCTTGGTTCTCTTGGCTTCGGAGCCTTGGTTTGAGGCCGACAAAACGCGCTCTTGCGCCTTTAAGGTATTCCTCGGAAAGTTCGCAGCAGGCCCATCTGCGGCTTAGAGCCTCAGCGACTTCCCCCGTAACACAGGAACCGGCGAAGGGATCGACTACCAGATCGTTCTTGTCTGTAAGCATTCTGATGAAGTATTCAGGGATGCCGGCAGGAAACCGTGCGGGATGAACCGGCAAAGAGTTAGCACGGCAATACTCTTGGTATGCGCCATTTGACTCCGTATTGGCGAGAGCGATTAAATTAGGCGGAACGGAACCGCCGTTGTCTTTGCCGAACTTATCTGAGATGTCATGTCCCGAAGGTCTTAGTTTAGGGGTATAACCGTTCTTCAAAAGTGACTTCATCGAGTCGCTATAGGGCGCAAGGACCCGCTTGTTCGATGCCTTTGGCCAAGGCGACCGAGAAAGCCACCAGATACAATCTACTGCGTCTTTGACCCGTATTCGTCGTACATTTACCCATTCTGCAGGGGTGGGGAGTTTAGCGGGGTTCCACCAATAGTGTTCTTGACACAAATGAAAATCATAGTCCCGACACAACGTAATAAGCAGTTCAAAGTGATATAAAGACCGTGTGGGCATGCCCGACTTCCAAGACCCGCCGATATCAATGACTAAGCTTCCCTGATTCTTTAGAACCCTTCTCATTCCCTCGGCAAAAGGACGAAACCACTTTACATATTGGTCGGCATCCTCATTGCCATAAGCCTTTTTCCTTACTAGCCCGAAAGGCGGAGATGTGACTATTAGGTCAACGCTGTTCGGCTCCAACGTCCTATGCAACAAACCAAGCGAATCACCATGGTAAATCTGCCCTAAATTGGTCTCCTCAAACAATGTCGGGTCCAACAGGCCATAGAACATCCCTGTTTCCTTTATTTGGGAGTCGAGGGTCTCGGGTTTTTGAGATGTAGCGTGTAAGTGTCGAAGATAGCCGCTTAACGAATCGAAGCCTTCTCGCCGAGTCTGCTTGTTCCATCTCAGCATATTCATTTGCTGCGAGACGGAAGTTAACAACACGACTTCGAGGATTCTGGCTCTTTGGACGCGGCATCGAGTTACAGTAAGACAAAAACTAATCTAAGTCAACTTATTTCTGTATGACAAATACCCGATGTCATCCGGCTTCGCGAAAGGTATTGGCCCGCCTGATGAAATCAATGCTGGGCCACTGTCGTCGGTCTGGTGGCAAAAAGATTTCCCGGTTTAGGCGTGCTTCAAATTCGGGCATGCCTCCGCCGAGCCCCAACCGGACCAAGTCGCGCTTTTTTGTGGCATTAATCAGCATCCTTCTATCTTCGGTCAGATAAATCAGGCCCCGGTCATACGCCCTATGGTAGGTTGGTGAAAGACAAATCCCGTTCGTGACCTCGTCGGTACTGCCTTCGGCTCCTACGGGCAGAATGTGGGCGGCCTCAACCAGCCGTAGCTGAAGGCCGGTAACAGCGCACTTGCGATCGTATGCAACGGTAACCTTGCGGCGAAAGTCGCTGTCTCTTGCGAGGCGTGATATTTTGGCAATAATACGACGTCGTTCTTCTGGAACGGTAGCAACTTCTTCATCGGTCACAGCCTCAAAACGGGTGACCTTGCTCAGGATGTCTGAGACCCTTGCGTCTGCTCCACTCTCATGAAGGGCCTCTACATTCAGTGAATACACGAGGATATTGTCGGGCCGGAATCCTATTGCAATTTCGTCATTTCCCTTTCGTACAAACGTAAACCCGTCTCGAACCGCGTTACGAAGTGCAGTGATGTTTATCTGTATGGATGGAGACCGAAGGGAGAAATCTCGGTGTTTGCGCAGATCAAAACCGGCAAAACACTTCGTGCCTGGGTCATAACCAAGGAGAAGGGTCGGGCCGTCGGGGTTTTCGGGAAGTGGCGGTGTCACCGATGTCAATTGTATTCGATATTCATCAACGGGGCGTGCAGCCCCGCCACCATGAGTTAAGGTCCAAATATATATCCAGACCGAGAATGACATCTCGCCCGCGACAATATAGAACCTACGGGGGTGTATTCGCTTCTCGGAAACGAGTGCGGCGGATGCTCCTGCTTCTGTGAATGCGTCTTCAATCGCACCGACGATTTGTGCAGGTGATAATGCTGCCATTATTCATCCTATCTTATTTCTTCCCTATTTTGTAGCCCTAACTATTTTTTATCCTTTTACGTGTTTGCTCTCCATTCTACGTTTAGTATTGAAGGCGGTCAAGAAAAAATGACGAGACAGCGGCCGAAACGGGGTCGCGGCAAGTATTTTTATTTCTTTCCGGGAAGTCAGGCCCACGATTGCCGGCCGAAAGCTGCAAACGATGGCGGAAGAGGCGGATAACGGACTACAGGAAGGAAGACCGAAGCCCATGCGGTCTCACCAACCCGGCCCCCACGTTGCTTTCCCCGCCCCTAAACCCGCTCTTTGGCCCTCACGGCCGGTGTCTTCCTGCTTTTGGACGGGTTTGGGGGCCGGGCAGGCGCATCCTTCACGTAAACCGGTTCCGCGTGCAAAGCCAAACCGAGGGCGTCGATGACCTTCAGAACGGTGTCGAAGCCGGGGCTGCGTTCCCCGGAAAGCGCCTTATAGAGGCTTTCACGGGACAGGCCGGCGTCGCGCGCTACCTGGGACATGCCTCTGGCCCGCGCTATGTCGCCCAGGGCCTTGGCGATAAAGCCGGCGTCCCCGTTAGCCTCCTCAATGCTCGCTTCGAGGTAAGCGGCCATTTCCTCCGGGGTGCGAAGGTGCTCGGCAACATCGTATTTGGTAGTAGTGGTGCGTGCCATTGCTTACTCCTGTAAACCCCTTGCCAATCGCAAGGCGGTTTTGATATCCCTGGCCTGCGTGCGTTTGTCGCCTCCGGCTAATAGAATTACAAGCGATTGTCCGCACTCTTTATAGTAGACGCGGTAACCCGGTCCGTAGTCGATCCGCAATTCCGACACGCCTTCGCCGACAGGCCCTACATCTCCGGGGTTCCCTGCCGCCAACCGCTCTATTCTTACAAGCACACGAGCACGCGCACGGACATCATTCAGCCCGTCAAGCCACCGGGCGAAGACTTTAGTTTTGCGGACCTCGACCATGAATATAGTGTAGCCTGTTGGCTACACTTTGTCAAGAGGAATGACGGGATTGTAAGGAAGGCAGCGGCACCGCAAGGCAATTGACCCGGCCACCCCCTATGCCCCTACCGTCAGGCGGCGGTGCTGAGTCCTTCGGCCTCGATCGACAGCTTAAAGCCCATTGCGTGGAGGATGCTGAGGAGGCTTTTGAATTCGGGGTTTCCCCGCCCGGAAAGCATACGATAAAGGCTTTCCCGCGTTAGATTGGCCCTCTCTGCAATTGCCGCCATACCGCCGTTAGCCTCCACGACGTTTCTCAGCGCGAGCAGGAAGACGGCGCGGTCTCTTTCTGCGATGGCTGCACTCAGGTACGCCGCAGCCTCGTTATGGTCCTTTAGCGCCTCGATCAAATCTTTTTGATAAGAAGATTCAGCCATGTTTATTCCTCTCCTTATAATCTTGCCAGTACTCTCTTGCGGTTGCTATGTCCTTTTGCTGACTCGATTTATTTCCGCCGAGCAGAAGCAACAGGAGGCGCTTGCCTTCAATCCCAAAGTAGATGCGGTATCCCGGTCCGTAATCGACCTTCAGTTCATAAACACCTGTGCCGACGGTACGGTAATCACCGAGGTTACCCAGGCGGGCACGGTCCAATCGGATGCGTATCTTAGCCCTCGCCATAACGTCTCTAAGATTCTCAAGCCAGGCTTGGAAAGGTTTTTTCCCTTCACGAGTTATGTAATATTCAATCTCGTATGGGAAAATCGCCATGATTAATTGTAACTTATAAGTTACTCCCCGTCAAGCGGGCGAATGGTGAAACCTGCCTCACCCCGGCCCCACACTACCCCGCTTTACACAATAGAAGCACTCTGTTACACTACCCCGTCGGCGGATTCTTTTGCCGCCTGTGTGGCTTTTCGCCGCAAATACAAGATACAGAAGGAGTATTCGTGAAAGGAAAAATAGTTTTACCGTTGGTGATCGCATTAGCATGCCTTATCTCAAACAATGCCATGGCAGTATCGGGGCGGGCCACTGACGCAGTGCGCGGAATGATGGACCAGGTAATCGCGATCCAGAACAACCAGGGCCTCCAGGGCCAGGAAGGACAGGCAACGAAGAAGACCGAAATCAGGAACGTCATCCTCAAAAACTTCAATTTTGAAGAGATGATGAAGGGCGCCCTGGGCCAGTATTACAGCAGCCTGAATCAGGCGCAGCTCACCGAGTTCAAGTCGGTCTTTCAGGACCTCTTTCTCATTTCATATGCCAAGATGGTCATGGATTTCGTGAAGAATGAAAAAATTGACTTCAAGGGGGAGTCGGAGGGCGGTAGCCAGGTGACGGTGAAAACGGTCATGAAGTTCGTCGGCAGCGACATCACGGTGGACTATTCCCTTATGCAGAAAAGCGGGAAATATCAGGTCAGCGACGTTGCCGCGGACGGCGTGAGCATGGTGGGCAATTACCGCAGCGCCTTCTCGCGCGTCATGAAGCAGGAGGGCTATACGGGCCTTCTCAAGAGAATGAAGCTCCAGCAGCAGGCAGCCGGGATGGAACAGATAAGCAGCGTGAAATAGCGTTATCTTTCATGCGGGGTGCCGCGGCCCTTACCTGCTGAGGCGAAAGGCCAGCGGCACCTGCACCCACTCATCCACGGCTGTCTCGCCCCGCTTTGCCGGGACAAAGCGCCAGCTCCGCACCGCCTCGCCGGCCGCCTTGTCGAGCACATCATAGCCCGACGAGCGGGCAACCTCCAGTTGCAGGACATGCCCCTCCCGGCTCACCAGCACCTTCAGCATCACCGTCCCTTCCATCCCCATCTTCCGCGCCACAGGCGGATAGGCGGGCCGCGGGTTGTTCAGGTAGGCTGCGCCGAACCTGGGAGGGGTCGCAGTCACGGCCGACCCCATCGACGGCGCCGGAGGCATGGATGCGTGCGTCTGAAATCCGGGCAGCCCTGCGTCGCGGGAGACGGCGCTCCCGGCAGGTAGGTTCGTCCCCGGCAGGTTCACCGGCGTCGATGACGCGGGCGCATCGGACGGCGGTCCGGGCGGGGATGGGGCATCGGGCGCGGGCCGCTCGGGGGCCTGCCGCGCCGGCGGCTCTTTGGCGGGAGCGGCCCTGGCGGCCATGGGGAGCGGCTTCGGCGGCCTGACTGCGGGCGCTGCGACGGACTTCGGGGGCACGCGCTCTTCGAGAAGCTCCGCATCGATTGGGGCCGAGGCGTCCGGCACGGCCGACATGTGGCCGAGCATCAGGCCGAAGCCGTAAATCAGCGCAGCCCACAAAAGGCAGGCCAGCCCGGCAAGCCACGGCAGCCGCCGCCAGTGATCGTCAAGACGCTCCGTCGCCCTATGCATTTGCTTTATCCGTTATATTTGACTGCTATGAGAAAGTGCTGCGCGCCGGCGCGACGCGCCTCAAGCATGGCCTTGACTACTACCCCCTGGGGCGCGGCATTGTCGGCAGCAACTATTACGTGGCCGTTAGACGCCTTCAGTTTCGGCATCAGCACCTGCGTAAGGGTGGCCAGCGTGACGGGCGTCGCATCCAGGAAAATCGCCTGTTCCTTCGTCACGGTGAGCGTGATCGGGGCCTTTGCCTGTATCGGGTCTGCCTTCCCCTCGGGGAGGTTCACGGGCAGGGAATGGAGGCTCTGCAGGGAGAGGGACGCGAGCATGAAGGTCGCAAGCAAAAAGAACATCACGTCGATCATGGGGATGATCTGGATGCGGCCGCTCCGCGCTTCTCTGGACCTGGGGATCTTCATCTGAGGCCTCCTGCGCGGCCTGCCGCGTCGGCAGTCGCGGTCACCCCGTCCTGCTCGCGCCGGATGTGGTCGATAAGGTCCGTGCCGAGGCGTTCCATCTCGTCCATCGTCCTCGACTCGAGGTGGGAGAAGAAGTTGAAGGCGAACAGCGCGATCAGCGCGATAATGAGGCCGAGGGTCGTTGCGATTAGCGCCTGGGCAACGCCGCCCGTGATGCCCGTCGGGTTGACGAGGCCGCTTCCGCCGATGAGCTTGAAGGAGTCCATCATGCCTACGATCGTACCGACGAGCCCGAGCAAAGGCGCGCCCGTAACGACCGTCTCCAGCACCCACAGCCCCCGCTTGAGGGACTTCTCGATCAGCCGGGCCTCTCTGGCCGCCCGCGATTCCACCCACCAGGGCGGCTGGGCGCGGTTCGCCAGGATCACACCGAAAAAGCGCGCGAAGTAGCTCTCCGCCTTCGCCGCCCCCATCTCAGCCTCAAGCTCGGACCAGCCTGAGCGGTCGCCGTCCAGGACGGCCGCCATCGACCCCGGCAGCCGCCCGTGCCGCCAGTAAATGAACGCCTTGTCGAGGATGATCGTAATGGCGACGAGGCCCATGAGCAGCAGGGGGTATACCATGAGCCCCCCGAACTGGAGCGCCTTCATTGTCTGGAAAAAGTTGTCCATGTTCGTCTCCTTCAGAAATAATAGATCATGCTCAGCCGAAAAGTCAGGGGCTCGACGGGATGGAAGTGGACGTTATTGACCCCTGCGGCCGGCTCTCCCGGCAGGCGGGACGTATAATAGTATTCGATGTTGGCCGCCTTCGTGTTTAAAAGGTTCAATCCATCGAGCATAACGGTCCAGCTTTTCGTCAGCTTGTATCCCACCCGGCCGTTGAGGAGCCACGTTGCCGGGGCCCTTTCCGTGTTGTTGTCGACGAGCGGATAAGGGCCCTTGTAATGCAGTTGCAGGCTGCCGAAGTAGGGTCCCAGGTCATGCACGGCGACGTTGAACGTGCCCACACCCTCGACCGCTCCGGGTATGTGACTGCCCGGCGCGGATGGGTCAATGCCGGTAAGGCGGGCCTCGACGTAAGCGTAATCCGCGCGGATGGTGAGCCACGGCTTCGGGTTATAGGCGTTCGTCGAGCTCAACGCCGGTGCGGCGACTCGGCGGTCCGGGCGTTGTCGTGCCGGAGTCGCCGTCGAAAATAAGCTCCGATCCCATATCGAGCCGGTAAACGGTGAGCGCGCTTTGCAGGTTGGGGATAAAGGACGTGCGCGCCCCGACCTCGTACCCTTCGGTGCGCACCAGCGGGGTAACCCTCTGGCTGGGCAGGTTGGAATCCGGCCCGTTTCCGGGGGTTACGGTCATCGTCGTCCCCCTGGCGTCGTTCGAGTGGAAGCCTCCGCCCGCGTTAATAAAATACTCCGTTTTGTCCCACGGGCCGAAAATAAGGCTCAGCTTCGGGTTGGCCATGCCCGCGCCCGAAGTGCCGGAATTGGCGGGGTTGTCGCTGCTCACGCGGAACTGGTAGAAGTCGGCCCGCACCCCCGTCTCGCTGCGGAACTTGGAAAGCCAGGGGATGCCGACCTGGTAGTAAAGGCCTTCGGAAGTCTCCATGACGCGGTCGGAGCGGACGATCGACAAAAGCTGCCTGTTCTGCGTGTTGTTGAGTCCCACGTTGATGTTGTCGTTTTGCGTTTGCAGGCCGATCGTGTGCTGTACGTCACGGCCGCCGACGTTAGTGAGCCAGGCGTGGCTTATGTTGATCGCCTCGGTGACGCGCCGGTCCGTCTGCTGGAACTGGTCGCCGTGGACAGGGTCGTTCAGGAAATAAGTGAAGTCGGAATACAAGTCGAGGCTGCTTGCGATCGCGTATGCGTTGACGCGGGTGACGGAGGTGCCGGACGTGTGCTGCCAGGCCCCGGAAAGGCTGTAGCGCGAGGTGTTCGTGCCGTCCGTCGGGTTGAGGCTGCCGTATCGGCCGATGATGCCCTCATCCACTGCGCGCTGGGCGATCTGGTTCGTCGCGTTCCCCTCGCTGTGGTATCCCATGCCCTCGATGACGAGGCTGTCCGGCCCGTCCGCGAGGCTGTATTTCACGAGTCCGTTGAACTTGCGGAAGTGCTCGGGGTTGGTCCACGGGCCGTCATTGTATAAGCGTCTCCGAGGCGAAGAGGAGGTTGCCCTGGCCCAGCTTGGCCGAGTCTGCGAGGAGGGCGCGGGCGTAGTTGTTCTGCCCGCCCGTCACCATGGCGAACCCTTTTTCGAGCTTATCGACGTAACCGATGTTGATTGCCCCGACTGATGAGAAATCGCCCTCGTCCGCATAATACGGTCCCTTGCGATAGGCGACGCCCTGCACCAGCTCCGGTATGAGGAAGTTGAGGTCTGCATAACCCTGCCCGTGGGCGTTCGTCCGCTGGTTGACGAGCATGCCGTCTAAGGAGATGCGCAGGTCGGTGCCGTGGTCGAGGTTGACGCCGCGCAGGAAATACTGGTTCGCCTTGCCTTCGCCGCTGTGCTGTGTGACGACGAGGCCGGGCGTGACCTGCAATACCTCGCCGGGGTCGTAGGTCACCTGCGCCTCCACTTCCTTGCGCGGCGCGACGCCTTCACTCGCTGCGTCCTTAGGACCGGCGGGGGGCTCGGCCGAACCGGTGACTTCGACGACGTCTAAAGTCTGTATCGGTTCGGGCGGTGCGGCAAAGGCAAGCGGTAGGGCGCATAAGGCGGGCAGGCCGCTCAAGATGATGAGAAGCAGCGCGGGAGCGCATGCCGATATTTTTTCGAGTCTGCTCTTATGTCTCATCCTGTCTCATAAAAAAAGGCCATGAGGGCCGCCCCAGCCTTCCGGCTGATTGCGGCCTTCATGGCCTCATCCGAATATGTGCTCCGTGTGCGATAATGGAAAGCCGGACGCGGCTCCCTACAGCGCGTCTCGCGCAGCCGCCATCACAAAAAAACAGCCGCGAAGGCGTCCCTCTTCAAGAGGACATCCGGCCTTCGTGGCCCCTCTACAAATTACCTGTTTGAATCGGCCCCTGCAGGGCCATGCCGCCCTACCGGGCAGCTTAAAGTTCCTTATTATTTTTAACATAAGCCTCCGCCCCCGTCAAGGAAAACGGTCGGGAATCGATCCGCCGTTGATATTAAAAGGCGTAGCTCGCCGTGCCGCCCACCGAGACCCTCTCGGTAAACTGTATCTCCAGGCCGAACTTGAGCTGCTCCAGCCCCAGTATGGAGAACCTTGTTCCGAAAACCCCTCCCGCGAGGCTGTCGTTCCTTATCGAACGTGACGACTCGACGGCCGCTCCGTTCATTTGGGTGCGCACGTCCTGCGTAGATGCGCCGTAGAAGACCTTAGGGCCGCCGTAAAAGACGAAAACCTTGCAGGGAGTCCATTGACCCAGGACGGCGAAGCTGGCCGACCAGGGGGCCTTCAATTTGACGGAGCCGGCAGGGGTAACGGACTCGTTGTAGTCCGACCAGACGCGGTCGATATAGAGCGTTCCGCCGATATCGAACTGAGGGTTGAACTTGTAAAGGACGCCACGGGCTCCGATGCCGCTATAGGGTTTCATGTTGTCCTTGAATGAGAAATCGGGTGAGAAATTGGGCAACTGCGCATCGGCGCCGCCAAGCCTCAGGAAGACCTCCATCCCTTTGCAGAAGCCGTAGCTGCCTTCCGCGAATACCTGGCTCTGCTGGAACCTGAAGCTCCCGCTGTTTTTCCACTTATCATCGTAGAAGAAATACCCCATCCCGAACGAGAATTTGCCGGGAGACGCGGCTGGCTCGGCCGGGCCGAGGAGGCTTACCGCGTGGGCCGCCGTAGCAAGAGCCAATATGATTCCTACCGCCATAAGTAGACCTATCTTCACCGTATCCTCCTATCCGGTCCCGTAGCGGCCCTTAATTGTCGCACATGACCGGATTGCACTAAGAATCTCAGTAATAAATCCTCATCCTCATCCCGTAGACCTGCACCGGCCCCCTGTCTTTGTTGTAGGCAGGGTTCCAGATGTACTGGAAGTCGGGGCTTATCTGCACGTACCTGCCTACCTGTATCCTGTAGTAGGCCTCCGTCACCTGCTCCAGGCCGTAGTTCAGCGTCCCGTCCCCTACGAGCATGCCTATGCCTCCCTGTTGGAGATAATGCTGGTGGGAGGATGTAATGCCGCTCAACCCGAAGGCCAGGCCTGCCTGGTCCTCCTGCCTACCCCAGTTCTTGCCGCTTACCTGCATCCCTACGCTTGCGTGCCTGTCCGACTCCGTGTAGGACCAGTTGGAGTTTGTGCCGTTGGCCCAGCCGAGTCTTGCGAAAAGGCCCGTATCCCCTTCGTTGGCAAGTGGCTGCTCTACATTGATGCCGAAGCCGTACTTGACGTGGCCCGGCCGGCCGTTGAGGGTGGTATCGGGTGCGTTACCTGTTAATGCACCTAAGGCGATGGCATCCTTGTAGTCGCCCATGCGCCCCTCGTTACGGTAAGCGAGAAGACGAATTACGGGACCCTTCTCCCAGTGGGCGAGGTCAAGCTCAAGGTTGTCTCCCCTGGCCTTGTAAATATTGCTGTCCAATTCATAACCGTTTCTGCTGGTAGGGACCTGGTAGCTGCCTAAGATAAGCCTCCATGCCGGGTGGACAAGAGCGGCGGAGAAGCCTATCGAGTATCCCCTTGTATCGGATGCATAGTCCCAGGCGGTATTAAATAAAAAGTCATAGTTCATGAACTGCGTGCGGCCGTTATTGGCATAGCGGTTCTGGTCGAAGTCGTCCGTAGGGGCGAGCTTGCCCCCCTTTATCTCTATCCGGTGGGCAAACTGCTTGCCCGGTATCTGGTCCACGCCTCTTTCTACAGGCTCCGTCGTGATATTCGATAAGGGGATCACATACCTCCCGTAGAGACGCGCGAGGTAAGGGTCCTGGCCCAGATTGGCGGGTCCTGCCCTTATAACGTCTGCATTCGTATACCCGCCCAAACCAATGCCGTTGCTTATGCCCGATCCCCTGAACATCTCGAAGTCGGCGTATGCCTGGAGGGAATTGGTTATCTGCGACCCTAAGTAGATGCCGTAGACATGGGTCAACTGCTGCTTGAAGCTGTGGTCTAAAATAAAGCTCTTATCTCCCGTATAGGGGCTGGGAAAACCAGGGGCATTCTGGTAGACGGCGTTCACCTGGGCACCCAGGAGCTGCGGCGTCCAGGAGGGCCAGTTTGCGGATGGGCCGTCTGCGGCGAAGGCGGTCGTCAACGAGAGGCAAAGGCTCGCCGCGCCGATAAAGATGAGAACGGGCCAAAGGAGCGTGCCCCGCATAATTTTCGTATATCGGCCCCGTCGGAGAGGATTGAGTAAGCGCGTATCACACTTTCCTTTCATATTGTGATACAGGATTACGGTGTCACGGTTCATTTCGGTTTCCTTTCAGTGAGACTTCTCCAGCAGTACCCCATAGCAAACCCGCCGACCGCGCCGGCGATGAGAAAAACGAAGAGGAGAAGGTCCCCCTGATCGGTATTGATGAGAGGAGTCCTTGCTTCTCTTCCGTGCTCTTTGGCAACACGCCCGACAACCGTTTCATCGACGCCCTGCCATTTTTCCTGTTCAGCGCAAGCGAGGGGCGCCAGGGAGAGAAGGAGAACGATCAATAGCGATATCAAGACCATTGCGCTTAGAAGTCTTAGTCTGCTCATGGCTTTGTTTCCTCCTTCCTAATCACGTGCATTTTTACGAGAAGCTCCGGCCTTCTTCTGCTGAGCAGCACTATGACCCCCGCAGTCATGGCCCCCTCGACTATTCCGAGGGGAAGCTGTGTCGGGATGAAGGCGATCAGGAGCTTCCAGAAAAGAGGAATGAACGGCGTGTCGCCCTTTATGCCCGAGGCAAGCTCGACGGAGGTCGCGATGTAGGTTGCCCAGTCCGCGAATAAACCTGCAACAAAAGCGGCTATGCCGATTCCGACCCCCAGTCTTCTAAGTGCCTTGAACGTCAAATAACCCGCATAGGACCCCATGACGCCCATGGACATGATGTTGGCGCCTAAGGTGCTTAAGCCCCCGTGTGAGAGGAAGAGCGCCTGTATCAGGAGTGCCACGGAGGCGGCAAGCACGCTTATACCGGGGCCAAGGAGTATCGCGGACATCCCCGTGCCGCACGGGTGCGAGCATGTCCCCACAGTGGGCACGGGTATGGGCATGCACGAGATGACAAAGACCGCAGCGGCCATGAACCCGACCAGGGGCTTAAACGAAATGTCAATAGAAGAAAGCCGTTTCAGCCTGTATAGACCGTACACTACGAAAGGCGTTGCCACGACGAACCACAATACTGCCCAGGGCAGGGGAAGTATTCCCTCCGTGATGTGCATGGCATGAACGGGGCAGGGGTCGAGCACATGAAAAAAAGTAAAGGTTGAAAAAGAAATGAAGGTCAGTAAAGCTTTTTTCATATTCCCTCCGAAATCAGCTATTGCAGTGTTCTAATGACAGTCCTCCGTTCCAGGCACAAAAAAATCCCCGGACCTGGATCTACCAGGTCCGGGGATACCGTTTTTCATCCTCCGAACAAAAAAAGCGACCGCCCCTTTACCACGGGGGACGAGTCTGTGTATAGCCTCCAAGAAGGTCTTCCGGCTTCCGGATCATATTACTTGCCGCGTCTTCCCATCCCGCTTGGGCGGAACAGTGACATCGTGCGGCTTTCATCCCCGGTTACGGCGGCGGGTCCGCGACGGATTTGCACCGTCTTCCCTGTTATGGCCTATATGGCCTCTCGTGAGATATTTATCTATAAGCCATCGGCCGGGGGGAAGTCAAGCCTGTTTTGCGGAATTATCATTTGACAACAGTAAGAGTGCGTGCTAAATACTCTATAGTCTAACGGGTAGTCGGAGGCCCTGGAAAGGGCCTTAAAAGGGAAGCCGGTGCGATTCCGGCACGGACCCGCCGCTGTGTGTGGGGACGAAACCCGCTGATAGGCCACTGTGTCGCAAGCCTTAAAGACGAAGCGGCATGGGAAGGCGCGGGGAGTAGGGTGATCCACGAGTCAGAAGACCTGCCGCAAACCCGATAACACTTGGAGAAAAGGTAAATCCCCAGGCTGATTAAGATCAGTTTGGGGATTTTTTTTATGCCCCTTATTGATGAACGAGCTCAATTTCTCTTGAAAGGAGGTGACGGACATGAAGAAAGACGTGATCGCCTATCGCAAGTCCTGTAAGTCGAGCGGAGCGGGCCTGTCCCACTACATCATGGCAACGAAGAAGGAAGAGTAGTTTTAATTGCGAAACAGGAGACGCCCCGGTGCTTTTGCCGAGGCGTCTCCTGCAACGTCCCGGAAAGATCAGCTCTGGAGGTTTGCGGTGTCAAACGTCGGAACAAGTAACCATGCGTCATCGAGAGGTACATACTTCAATACCGGAAACGGGCCGACTATTCAACTTATCGATATAGGGCATCAGGATTATATTGCCCTGCTGGCCCCTGAAACAGCCTTCTGGTCGCTTCTCAAGAAAGACAAGGTTGGAGAAGCCCTCTCCAACGGTCCTTTCATGGAGCAATATCGTGAAAAGGCTGCAAGTTTCTCCGCCGAAATGGAGACGCTCCGCTTCGGTCTCAGCCCCGGCGCTGTTTATTTCAATCCGACAGAGAGGTGTAACCTCAATTGCGATTATTGCTATATCCCTGAGGCCATGCGGAAAAACGGCGAGCACATGTCGGAGGAAGCGCTGTTCGAGGCATTGGCTATACTGCAAGAGCACTTCGCGGAAACGGTAACGGACGGACGGCGCCCCCAGGTCGTCTTCCACGGCTCGGAGCCAATGATGGCCCGCAAGGTCGTGTTTGCGGCCATCGAACGCTATAAGGATGCTTTCCTTTTCGGGATACAGACAAACGGGACGCTGCTGGATGACGCCGCCGTAGAATTCCTGACGGAGCGCGGCATCAGCATCGGTCTGTCCCTTGACGGTCACGTCGGGGAGTTAGCGGACGCGGCCAGGAGGAACTGGGACGGAGCGGGCGTCTCCGGGAAGGTCGTCTCCGTCATCAGGAAGCTGCGGAACTATGAGAATTACAGCGTCATCTGCACCGTAACGCAACGGAACATGGAGGCCCTGCCCGATATCGTAGACCACTTCCATTCCCTGGGTATCCCCTCCTGTATGCTCAACCCTGTGCGGTGCACGCTGCCCGGCGGCCGCAACCTCAAACCGCAAGACCATGAGCTGGCAGGCCATTACCTCAAGGCCCTGGACCGGAATTACGAATTGTACCGGACAACGGGCCGAAAGATGGTAGTCGCAAATTTTGCCAATGTCTTGTTGAGCATCGTCGCCCCGACCGCGCGCCGGCTCATGTGCGATATATCCCCGTGCGGCGGCGGTCGCTGCTTCTTCGCCGTTTCTGCAAAAGGAGACCTCTTCCCGTGCAGCGAGTTCATAGGGATCCCGGAGTTTTGCGGGGGAAACCTTTTCAAGGGCGAGATCAGACAGGCCCTCGATAGCCCCGCCTTCAAGAAAGTCACCGGCCGCCTTATCGAAAGGATCGAGCCGTGCGCCTCCTGCGCCGTCCGCCATTTCTGCGGTTCGCCGTGTCCGGCGGAAGCCTACGCAATGAACGGCGGAATCGACCGGCCGGGCGCATTTTGCGAGTCTGTACGAAGAACAGGTTCGCTACGCCTTGCGGGTGATAGCCGACGGCAGGGAAGACGAGTACCTGTGGGACAATTGGGACGCGGATACGACAACCAGCATGAACATCACGTCTCTTTGAGGCGACGCAAGGGCGCAGGGAAGAACGGAAAAGAAGAAGGGGACGGGCTGCTTTTTTCAAGTCTGTCGAGCGAAACATGAAGGCTATTTGTTGATGCTCGTTACTTCAGTTGTGGCGATGCCCAACAAGATACCGAATATGGCGCCGGTTCATCCCTTCCTGCGAGCGCCTGTCCGGCTGAGTCGCTAGTTTTGGTAGGAGAAAGTGTTGCTGTCGCCAACCGGACGTCGCCATCGGGTTCGTCTGCAAAGAAGGGCCAGTATCAATCTTTTCGTCTTCCGGGATCATACTCCCCGAACCATGAGCAACAAGCGCAAGAAAGATGTTGTTAAACCTGCGCTGTTCTTGTTAGCATATAGAACGTAAAACACCAAACAAGTGCACAGGAGAGGCAAACCGTGAAGAACATGGGCCTTGCAGCATTGGTAAAATCCATGGGATTGAAACGCGAAGCATTCATCTTTGCAACCTTGTTTTGCCTCCTCATCGTTAGTTGTTCTTTTTCGGTATACGCCGCAGGACCGGACGGCTTTGCCAATATCCCCTGGGGGGCGACGAAGCTGCAAGTCGACCAGGCGATGGCGCGGCAGGGGTTCAGGCCCGATCCTCGTAATCTATGCAGTCCTGGGATTACTTGCGCCGCCTACCATGGTAATCTGGCCGGGACTCCCGGATACCTTGAGTTTAGTTTTCTTAACGACGCTTTCTACTCCGGCCGTTTTATGATCCAGGTAAGCGATGGTGGTGGTACCGTGCAACGTGCATGCTCGAAGTTCTTACCCATTATTCAGGCCAAATATGGCTCACCAACGCAAACGGGTAATCGGCAGGGCATGACAGAATTTCAATGGGACGGGCTTCAACCTCCCGGTTCCCCGGACGCTGTCCAGATATATGTGTCTTGCGACCCTGAATCCGAACGTTGCGGAGGGCAGTACTGTACCAGTGTCTTTACGATTATGTATAAGAACACCGGTCTGCAGCAGCATCTCGCCGGTCAGGACAGGAACGGATTGTAATGCTATTAAGAGACCTTAAAGCGAAAAGAGCCTCCAACCAGGAGTGACGGGGGATAAGTCTCTTGACTCACACTTTTTGCCCTCACAGGACTCCCCACGTCCCGATTGCCGTGCGAAATCTTCAACGTTTCAGTCCATCGGCGGGGCGAGGCTTCGAGGAAGAAATAGTAAACCTATGCCGCGCAATATCTTGACATAGCTCGCTTACGATTCTAAACTAAACGTGCCATGAAGGCAGCGACTGGTCCGAAGGCCGGCCCAGGTAAAGTTGCGTCGTGGCATTTTTTTGCCTAAGGAGAGGCGCCTGCATATTCCGGACGGATATTTGAGCCCGCAAACCTACCTGCCGCTTTACGGCGCATCGGCCGTGTTCTGGTCCGTCGCCGTGAAGAAAGTCAGGCGGGACCTGCCAGCTAAGCATGTCCCATACCTTGCGATGGCAGCCGCCTTTTGCTTTTTGATCCAGATGTTCAACGTGCCTGCGCCGGGGGGGACGTCGGGACATGCGGTCGGGGCAGCGGTTGTCGCCATTCTCCTGGGGCCCTGGACCGCTGTCATCGCGCTTTCGGTCGTCCTCGTTATCCAGGCCCTAGTCTTCGGAGACGGCGGGATCACGGCGCTCGGCGCTAACTGCTTCAACATGGCGGTGCTGATGCCGTTTGTCTCTTATGCTTTTTTCAGGCTCATAGCGAGGGGCGCGCCCGGCCGCCGCAGGGTCTTCGTGGCCGCCTTCGTCGCGGGCTACGCGGGTCTTTGCGCGGCAGCGACAGCGGCGGGCTTCGAGTTCGGCATACAGCCGCTCATCGCGAGCGGACCCGACGGCAGGCCGCTTTACGCCCCGTACCCGTTGAAGATCGCAGTACCCGCGATGGCTTTAAGCCACCTGCTCGTGTTCGGCGTCATGGAGGGCCTCGTCACGGCCCTGATCGTCGCCTACGTATTCCGCCAGGAGCCGGACCGGTTCAAGGGCCTGCGGGGGCCGGCATGATTGAAAAAGGCGGCGACCGAGAATAGCGATCGGGACGAGCGGGCATTCAAAAAGAAGCTCCTCATCGGGCTCATCGTGCTTGCCTGCCTCACGCCTCTCGGCATTATCCTCCCGCGGATTGCAGGCGGGGGCGAGGCTTGGGGGGAGTGGGGCCCGGAATATTTGCACAAGGCGCTCGGGTATTTGCCCGAAGGCTTGCAGAAGAGTATCGGCGTCTGGCATGCGCCTGTCTCGGGCTACGCGCTTCCGGCCGCAGGAGACTCCCTTGCCTCGCAGATAGCGTCGTATGCCGCCTCCGGCGTGGCCGGGCTGCTCATAATAGTGGCGGTCGTATTTATCGTGATGAAGGTAATCAAAGGCCATGAACGATAGGGTGCCGAAGTTTTTATTATCGAAGGCGGAGCCGCCTGCGCCGCGTGCCCACAGCCGCATCCGCCGCCCGTTCATCGACCGTGCCCTCAACCGCATCGGCTCCGTGATCACCGTCACCTTCGTCCAGTGGGAGCTTGCCTCGAAAAAGGGCCTCCTTCAATCGGTAGACGCCCGCGTCAAGGTGGTCTGCATGCTCTTTCTTGCGGTGGCCGCAACGCTGAAGAACGACCTCGCGGCGCTGTTCGCCCTCGGCTGTTTCCTCGTCCTGCTTGCGGCGTTATCAAGGATCGCCCTCGGCTTCTTCCTGCGCAGGGTCTGCGTGCTTGCGGTCCTTTTCGGCGTGCTGGTGGGTCTTCCCGCTGCCTTCAACCTGGTGACGCCGGGCAGGGTCGTGCTGCCCATCGTCGCGTTCGACGGCCCTGTCCGCATCGGCCCGTTTGCCTTGCCCGCTGCGATAGGCATAACGGCCGAGGGGCTGACCATCGTCGCCCGCCTGTTCCTTCGCGTCGCGGATTGCCTGTGCGCCTCTTTCCTTTTGCTGTACACGACGCCGCTTTCGCAGATCATCAGGTCGCTGAAAGTTTTCCGGGTGCCCGACGCGGTCGTCCTCGTGCTCTTCCTGGCCTACAAATATATCTTCCTTTTTTCGAAGATGCTCGAGGATATGTACCTGGCCGCGCGCAGCAGGCTCGCCGGCTCCTTCAGCATGAAAGAGGCGAGGGACTGGTCCGCAGGCAGGGGGGCGGTGCTCTTCCGGAAGACCCAGGAAAGGTGTGAAGACGTGTTCCAGGCGATGACTGCGAGGGGCCTTAACAAGGGGATCGTCCTTGCCGATTCGTGCGCCCTGAAGGCGGCCGATATCGGCGCCGGCCTTGGCCTGGCTGTTGCGGGAGGTCTGCTGTTATGGCTGTGACGGACTGGCCGGGCATCCTCCAGGCAAGGGACGTTTCATACTCATATCACGGGAAGATCACCGCGTTGTCCGGCGTCACGCTCGACATCCCGGAAGGCCGGATAGTGGCTGTCATAGGCTCCAACGGATGCGGCAAATCGACGCTCCTCCACGTGCTCGACGGCCTGGTCTACCCCGCTTCCGGCGCGGTGCTATTCAAGGGGGCGGAGGTGAGCGAGCGCTCCCTGAAGGACCCGCAGTTTTTGCGCCGCTTCAGGGGGGAGGTCGGCTATGTCTTCCAGGATTCGGACGTCCAGCTATTCTGCCCGACCGTGCTCGACGAGTTGAAGTTCGGGCCTTTGCAGCTCGGCCTCGGCGACAAAGAGGCGCAGGATAGGGGCATGCAGGTGCTGGAGATGCTGGAGGTAAGCGCCCTAGCGGACAGGCCGCCGTACATGCTTTCGTCAGGCGAGAAGAAGAGGGTGGCCCTGGGCGCGGCGCTTACCATGAACCCGGACGTCCTGCTGATGGACGAGCCGACGAACGGCCTCGACCCGAGGACGCAGGTTTTCCTGGTGGAGCTGGTCCTCGCCCTGAATGAGGCGGGCAAGACGATTGTGATCGCCACCCACGACCTGTCGCTGGTAAGCGAGCTGCGGTGCACGGTCGCGGTGCTTTCGGAAGCGCACGCGATCGAGCGCATCGGAGAATCGGAAGCGATACTTAACGACAACGAGCTTCTTTTAAAAGTGAACCTGATCCACGAGCACGTGCACTTCCACGGCGAAGTAGCCCACCGTCATATCCACTCGCATTACCTGTTCCATCGACATAACGAAAGTGCGAAAATAATATAAGAGTGAGCGAATTAACGTTCGCTAACGCGAGCGGACTAGCGCTTCGTATTGCTCGCTGTCCCAGCACGAGCGGAAGAAACTGCACTCCCGGCATCGTTCTATCCGGCCCGTCTCTATCAGGTATCGCTTGCCCGACCTGTCGGTCACCCCGTGCTTTGCCATCTCGCCGATGCATGGGGGCGTCCCCGATTTGCAGCCGTGCCTGTTGTCGCAGTTGATGCAATAACTCATTTGCTTTGCAATATAAGATACAGGGTGGCGTGTTGCAAGGCAGGGGCGACGCAAGCCCCAGTAAGCCGTTACCGTCTCTTCCTTTTTATGAGGGGGTGGCTCCGCCAGCTTTGCTGGTGGAGGGGGCGACGCAAGCCCCAGTAATTGTTTTGCAGCCGTGCCTGTTGTCGCAGTTGATGCAGTAGCCCATATGTTTCCCGTTTGCCGTGAAGGCTGTTGCGAGCAATATAAGATATGGTGCGGCCGGTTGCAAGCTGCCGGCCTGACGGCAGGGGCAAAATATAGATTGTCCGGCCCGGCGCGTTCGGTGTTAGGATAGAATATGAGGGAGTTTATGGTGCATGCTGCGGACGGGTGTAATTTCGTGTTCGGGGAGGCGACCATCGCCGGCATACACGCCGCGATGAAGGCGGGCAGGCTCACCGCCAGGCAGCTAGTCGAGATGTACCTCGCCCGCATCGAGGCCTACGACAAAAAAGGGCCGGCGATTAACGCCGTGATCCTGGTCAACCCCAACGCTGCCAAAGAGGCGGACGCACTCGACGGGAAGCTCAGGAAGTCGGGCTTTGTCGGGCCGCTGCACGGCATCCCGGTGCTCCTGAAAGACAACGTCGAGACCGCAGACATGGCGACGACTGCCGGATCGTTGAGCCTCAAAGGCTTCATGCCGCCGGCCGACGCCCCGATAGTCGCCAGGATGCGGAAAGCCGGGGCGATAATCATCGCCAAGGCCAACCTGCACGAATTTGCCATGGCGGGCGAGACGTTCAGCTCGATCGCCGGCCAGACCTTAAACCCATACGACCTTACGAGGACGCCGGGCGGATCGAGCGGCGGTACGGGCGCGGGCCTTGCCGCCGATTTCGCCGTCGCAGGCATAGGTACCGACACGGTCAACTCGGTGCGCTCCCCTGCCAGCGCCAACAGCATTGTCGGTATCAGGCCGACCATCGGCGTAGTGAGCAGGTCGGGCATCGTCCCGTACGCGCTGACGCAGGACACGGCAGGCGCCATGGCGCGCACAGTGGCAGATGCCGTGCTGCTGCTCGACGTCATCGCAGGCTATGACCCGCAGGATGCATCGACTGCCTGGGGTGTGGGCCGCATACCGGAGACATATACGGCGTTTCTTAAGAAAGGCGGGCTCAAAGGGGCGCGGATAGGCGTGCCTCGCGGCTTCTTCGGTACGGGGCCCGAGCACGCGGAGGTGAACGCGGCTGTTCGCGCCTCGATAGAGATGATGAAAAAGCACGCGGCGATTGTTGTCCCCTTCGACTGCGATATATCCACGGACAATCTGGTGTCGGACGTGAGCGTCCACACAATGGAGCTGAGGGACCACCTCGACGCCTACCTGAAATCGCGCAAGGCCCCGGTGAAATCGCTTGAGGAGGTCTATGCCTCGGGCAAGTTCCATCCCGGCATTGGAAGCATCATCAGACAGGCACTCGGTCTTTCGACGAGCGACGTGGAGTACAAGGACCGGCTCATAAAAAGGGCGAGGCTTCAGGATGCGTTCATGAAGATCATGGCGGACAACAGGCTCGACGCGATGATTTTCCCGCACCAGCGCTGCCTTGTAGCGCCGGTCGGCCGGACGCAGGCCGAAAGGCAGGGGATATTGACCTCCGCGACCGGGTTCCCCTCTATCGTGATGCCTGCCGGTTTTTCCGCGCCTTCGGAGACAGCGCCTATCGGCATGCCCATAGGCATCGAGCTTGTGGGCAGGCCGTGGAGCGATGGAGAGCTGATAAGGCTTGCCTACTGCCTGGAGCAAGCCGCGAAATCAAGAAGACCCCCGGTAAGCACCCCGTCCCTGCAACAATAAGCGGTCGGTCGTGCGAGGCCGTAGCACGTAATATAACCAATAATTACCAGCGGATGTATCACGATTGCAGTAGAGGGAAGGGGTGCCCTGAAACAGCCAAAACCGGCTAATAGGCTTGCTTCCAGGCGAGTCGCGGGATAGAATAGGGCGGAGAGGCTAGACCCTTTTTGGCCGGATTATATACGCGGTACTACATTCCATAATCATTTACCGGCTGTACCCCTCCTTAAGAGACAGGATTCCGTGGTCATAGATGTGTAACATGAAGCATATAGACAGAGATATGAAGGAAAGTCGGGTAATGATTAAGATTTTTCTTGACATGCGCTATAAGTGGTTATACATTATTCGCGGCGCATGTAACGTTATTTGACTTTGCAAAAGCCATAATTGCCGTTTGACGAAGAAACGGCAGGCCACCGGGGAGGACGGAATGAGCAAAATCCGGTTCTATTTCTCCGTAATGCTGCTGACGAGGTTGTGTCCGCATTCCAGATTCACCAGAAGGATACGGCTCGGCTGTCAGAGGCAGATCAGCGAGTACTTCAGGGCAAGGGGCCACTAGCATTGGGGCTAGCGTCGCCCCCTCCACGAGCGAAGCTCGCGGAGCCACCCCCTCATAAAAAGGAAGAGACACTGCGGCGCGGTTTGTGAAGATTAAGCCGGTGAGCCGGACTATCGCCGTTCTCGGCGCTGTGATTACCGGGGCTAGCGTCGCCCCCTCCACGAGCGAAGCTCGCGGAGCCACCCCCTCATAAAAAGGAAGAGACATTCAAAGGCTTCCATAAGGGGACGGACGGCCCTTCGTATTCGTCCGTGACGCTGCGACAGCCTCGATAGCCGGAGCGGTTGCCCGATGAGGGCCCGTCCCGCCGGCCATCGAGGCATTTTTTTGCCCCGCCGCTCAATCGTTTTTTTATCCGCGTAAGATTTTATGAATGGGTTTTCAGGGCCCTTCAGGAGGGGCGGCATCCCGGCAGCGAAGGATGTTGATACCTTTCCAGGTCATTACTGTCTCCCGGTGCTGGTTGAGCACCTCGACGAGGGCCCGGATAGAGCCCCGGTCAGGTTTTGTGCGCGACCTGCGCGCCTCCAGGATGGTTGCCCTCACCGAAAGCTTGTCTCCGGGGCGCACCGGTTTGAGCCAGCGCACCTTGTCGACGCCCGGGGAGCCCAGGCTTGCCGCGTGGGAGAGGTAATGTTCCACGATCAGGCGCATGGCAAGGCTTGCAGTGAGCCAGCCGCTTGCGATGAGGCCGCCGAACGGGGTCTTCGCCGCGCCTGCCGGGTCGTTGTGGAAAACCTGCGGGTCGTAGCGGTTGGCGAAGGCGATCATCTCGTCCTGCTCGGCTGTTATCTCGCCGAACTCGTATACCGAGCCCAGTTCGTAGTCCTCGAAGTACCGGGTCTCGATGGGGGTTTTGAACTCGGAAGCAGCCATAGCTGACTTTAGATTAAAATAGTAAGAGAAGATTGTAAAGGGCACCCCCCACCCTGCCCGCTCCCCCAGGGGCGAGGGGAACAAAAGAAACCGCTCTTACCACCCACCGCTGTTGATCTCCGTAGTATCCCACATTGCTCCATAGTACCACCTGCTCTTACCGCCGCCCAAGGGATGCGCAGCGTAGCTGCTTCCGTTAGCGGCGGTCGCGGCCGGAGGAGCGCCTCAAGGGGTCGGGATAGGCGGATGCAATGTGAAGTGCGTCGGCCGGAGGCGTACGCATGTACGTCGGAGGGCACGCGCTGAGCAAGGCGCCGCATAGCGCGATCCCGCAGACGGCGCGAGTCCAGCCGCCCAAAGCATTGGTTTAGCTTTTTAGTTTTGTCGCTTGTTGATTAAAAACGCGATATAGGTGTGATCCCGTGCCCGCTATGCTACGAGGTAGTTCTGTAACGTCTGATAACTCTGAAAATCCGTGTCGACCAGCGTCAGGCCCATATTCGTCTGGGCATCCGCCCGCACGTGCCTGGGCGAGCACTGCATTGTCAGCGGTTTCTCGCTCTGCGGCAGAGCAAACACCAGCGACAACCTGGGTTCCCCATCCGACTCCTGAAACGAGCCGTTCGGCATCGAGAGGTTGAGGCCGCCCAACGAGATATCGTTTACCATGCCCGCATGCACGACCCCATCCGGGCCCGTCACGAGGGCAGGGACGGAGATCTTCTTCCTGGGGTAGCGCCGCTTCTCTTCCTGCACCTTGACCGGCGCGCTCTTGCTCACATAATCATACAGAGCGTTCTCGATGACTGAAGAGAGTGACCTTCTGTCGTTCTGCGAAATGCCTTCGAGCGCCTTACGCAACTGCTCGGACGTACGAAAGCAGATAACGGTATCCCGCATGATCCGCGACCTCTTCCAAATGTTTTTCTTATTTATACACCATAAAAAACCCCTTGTCCAGATAAATGTAATACTTTGTTGGGAAAAAGTTGGACGTGGAGAAAGACCCGCTTCCGGACCCCGGAGGGCGGCGCGGGGGACGCCCTGACGGTTCTCCCCGCCGGAAATAATTACCTAGTTACGCGGGGAAACGCTACTTTATAGCATAGAGGCCGGCCTGCATATGTGACAGCCAGAAGACCTCGACAACCGAAAACCCCGTGGCGTGCAGCAAGTCAAGGTGGGCGTCAATGGTGGTCGGAAAGTAATTTTTGTCGAGCAATCATTGGGGCTCAGCGCCCCCTCCACGAGCAAAGCTCACGGAGCCACCCCCCTCGGCACTTCGCTACGCTCGCTTTGTTACTGCCGGGGGCTCGCGTCGCCCCCTCCACGCGACCCTTCTCTCCTTACGTCAGGCGGGCGCCCCGGCCACCCCCTCATAAAAAAAAGAGACTGCGGCGCCGCTAGACTCCGTATCCCTTTGCAGATGATCGTAACACGCCTGCCGTCTGCGCTACAAGCGTGGGCATTCGATGAGTGCTCAATTATCGGTGACATCTGCCGATAATCCTTTAGGATAGGCCAGCCGGATAAGCGTACAGGCAATCCACGGGGGAGTTAAATGCTGACGCGCGCCCAGGGGCGAATGAAGGCCATCGGGAAGGAAATGTCCGGCGATGAGCGGGACATCCTACTCGACATGCAGGAGAAGTTCCTGGAGACGATGGGCCTAGGCTTCGACCCGGAAGTCATGCAGATCCTCGACAACGAAGACGCTGCCCAGAAAGAGATAGAATCGATCAAGGACATGCTGAGCCCGCCGATCAGCGCGCGCCTGTACGGCGTGGGCAACTCCGTCTACTACGGCAGGATGCGAAAAGGGAACGTCAGCTCTTTTTTCGACGTGGTGATGCGGCTCGGCACAGTCCATACCAAGATGTATATTATCGTGCTCTCCCTTCTCCAGATGGCGAGCAGCGCCGACACCAGGGGGTTCCTCGCCGGGAGCATCGCTACGTCGATAATGGGGAAGATCGTCGCAGACAAAATGGGGTTGTCGCACGGCGCCGCGAGCAGGGCCGAGCTTGCCGGCCTGTTCCGCGACATAGGCAAGATGGTCGCACTGACGTACGGGGAAAAAGAGCAGAAGTACCGGCCGGCAGAGGATTTCCCCAACAAGTTCAACCTCTTCATAGGCCTGAAAGTCGTCGAGCTGTTCCGCCTCCCCTCTTACCTCAACGACATACTCCTGGAAGACGCAGTTGCCTTCGATGAAGAATCGTTCGACGTCGCGACGATCGTGCAGATGGCGCGCCTGCTCGTCGCGGACAGCTTTGCTTCGAAAGGCCGCCTGTCGCTGAAAGTACCTTTGTCGGACCGCGACGGCCTTGCCGTGAACCATTACGGCGATATGATAAGGGAGTGGTTCCGGGCCATAGGGCTCGATGAATACATAGAGATAGCGGAAGCGGCCACGGAAAGGCAGAGAAGGCTCCGTGCCGATAAAGGCGATTAGAAACTCAGGCGGCTTGTTGCTTTAGGGCCTAGAGCTGGTCGATGACGCTCCAGGGCACCCTTGCGGCGGCGAGCGCCGCTTCGTCCTCCTTTTTCCTGCTGATCTGCCACCCCCGGAGAATGCCCTTCCTTAGCTTTTTTGGCGCATCCCGGCCGGAAGAATCGGCTTCCCCGGACGTCACTTCTTTCCTCAGGAGGTCGGCGATGTCGAGGAACGCGGCATACTGCCTGACGTATCCTCTTACGTAAACGGGGTCGGGCAGCTCGCGCCAGTTGCCCGCCTCGATTGCGCCGACCACCCGTTTCCTTATGAACAGGACTTCAGAAATCTCTTCGTACGATAACCCCTGGTGTTCCCTTGTTTCCCTAAGAAGCTGCCCTATTCTGGCGAGGTCGAAAGGCATCTAATCCTCCCCTATCTCTTAGACCGGCGGCTTGCTGCGTGCGCTGACTTTCGATCCGATCGTCCTGCCGCCGGGCACCGTGTTGGAGCCCGAGGGATATCGGCCTCGCCTTATTTTTCCCCAGGTGCAAGGGCTGCGGGCGCCTCTACCCAACGAGTGTTGCTCGACAAAGAACTCCCTTCCCGAAAGATATGAGAAGCAAAAGGCGTGCCCGAGATGGCGAACCGGCCGGGTTGAATATGCCTTATCCGTCTTTGACCGGTCCGGGCGCGCCGATGCGGGCGCCGGCGTCTTTTTGCGCGCCGCATTGGCGGTCGGTTTTGCGTTGCGCGGAGGCGACAAACGTGTCGATAACGCACAGGGCGGTCGACATTAATGTACTACTATGGGGCAGATAGCGCGCATCAGGGCTCGCCCGGCTTGAAAGGCGGCTCTTTGCCCGGCGGTACGCTCTCCCGGGCCATGCTCAGCACCATCGCCAACGTCACGTATGTGCCGCTTAGCGTCGTCAAATCGACGATCTGTTGGTCGTTCAGGTATTTCTTCGTGCGGTTGTACGTGGCGTCAGAGACCTCGTGGGTCCTGGAAAGCTCCGTGCAGAAGTCATAGACGGCCTCTACGTCGGGCGTCATGCCGGCGGGCCGTTTGTTGGCCTTGATGTCGTCCGCCACCTGTTTGGGGAGCCCCTCCTTTATCGCTAACGGGTAGTGGGCGTACCATTCGACCTGGCTGCGCCATTGCCGCGCGACGATCAGGATGGCGAATTCGGTGAGCTTGCGCGAAAGCGACGAATTCCAGCGGAGGTAATCGAGGAGGTCGTAAACGCGCTGGGCGAGCACGGGGCTCCGGAGGAGGGGGTTATACGGCCCGCCGAGACCGACGGCCGAGATCTTGACTATTTTTTCGCCGAGGGGGCGCTGCTGGTCGTTGAGCTGGTCGAGGGTGAGCTGCGGGAAGCGTTTGGGCTTGTCCGGGGCCTGGGCGTAAACGGGGGCGGCCGCGCCGAAGGAAAGGGCGGCAGCGACGACCAGAGAGGCGATTGCGAGAAGGGGGCGTTTCATCGGCTTCCTCCTTTGGTTTTTGTAAAAGTTGGATGAGATATGATACCACTTCGGGCGGCATAACTGTGCAATCTTGACATCACCCCGGCAAAGGGCGTAGCCTGTCTATTATCCTCATGCGCAAAAGGCGCCTCCAATATGAGACATTGCGTATGGACGACACTCCTCGGTCTACTTACGGCGTGAAGGAAGAAATAGAATTACAATACGTCTACAAAGCCGTGGCCCCCTGGGGAAATGAGTGACTGATGGGTGACATCCGAAAACTGCTTGACCCGAAAAGCATTGCCCTGATCGGAGCGAGCGATGTGCCCGGCTCTCTGGGCAGAGTTATATTGAAGAACCTGCTCCTCGCGAAGGGGAGACAGGTCTTTCCCGTCAATCTGCGGAAAAAGCGCCTTCTCGGCATCGACGCCTACACCGACGTCGCAAAGGTCCCCGGCCAGATCGATCTGGCCGTTATCCTAACCCCGGCTCCTACGGTCGTTTCCATCGTCGAGGAGTGCGGAAAGGCCGGTGTCGAAGGGGCAGTCGTTATCTCCTCCGGCTTCAGGGAGATAGGGGAAGAAGGGGAGCGGCGCGAGGAAGAGCTTCGCGGTGTCCTGAAGCGCTATCCTATAAGATTGATCGGCCCCAACTGCCTTGGCTTCATAAGGCCGCACCTGGGCCTTAATGTAACTGCGCTTCCGGCCAATCCTCCCGCAGGGCAGATAGCCTTCATCACGCAGAGCGGCGCCTTCGGCCGGGCATTGATCGAATGGGGCATAGACAAGCACCTGGGCTTGAGCATGTTCGCCTCTCTCGGATCGATGATAGACGTCGAGCTGGGCGATATGATCGATTTCCTGGGGTCCGATCCGCATACCAGGAGCATCATGGTCTACATGGAGGAGGGCGTCGGCGACGCGAAGAAGTTTATGAGCGCGGCGAGGGGTTTTGCGCGCAACAAGCCGGTAGTCGTCCTGAAGCCTGCGAGAAGGTCCAACAGCGGCGCCCAATCCAAGTCGCATACCGGATACCTTGCTACGAGCGACAAGGTCTATGACGCGGTGCTCAGGAGGGCGGGCGCAGTCAGGGTGAAGACGGTAGCCGACCTTTTCAACACCGCAGGTGTCCTCTATTCGAAGCACCTGCCGAAGGGCCCGAGGCTGCTTATCCTTACGAACGCGATGGGCATCGGGGTCATGGCCGCAAACACGCTCGACGAGTTCGGAGGCAAGGCTGCGGCCCTTGGCGCCGGCAGCATAGACAGGCTCAAGCGTCTCTTACCTCCTTTCCGGGTCGAGGGCACGCCCGTCGACCTGCTGCGGGAAGCCGATGTCCGGCGTTACAGCGAGGCGATCGAAATCTGCCTGGAAGATGAGGGGGTAGACGGCATCCTCGTGATATTTACGCCCCAGGGGGCCGCCAGGGCCCACGAGCTCGCCGAGGCGCTCGTCCGCATTGCCGCTAAGGTTGAAAAACCGATCATCGCGACCTTTATGGGAGGCAGGGAGAGCCAGGAAGGGCGCGATATACTCTCCAGAAATAATATCCCTAACTATTATACGCCGGAGGCGGCAGTCAGGACCTACCTCTATATGTACAGCTACGAGCGGAACCTGGAGATCCTGACGGAGACGCCCGCGGACGTCCGCGTCGACCTGGGACCGCCGAAGAACACGCTGAAGGCGCTTGTCCGCAAGGTGCTGGCGGAAGGGCGCACGGTCCTCACGGAAGAAGAGTCTAAGCGGTTCCTCCGTGATTACCGCATACCTACCGTAAAGACCCATATGGCGCGCAACGTGGAGGAAGCGGTCAGCATCGGCAAAACTGAAGGTTATCCGGTCGTCCTCAAGATCGTCTCTCCCGATGTAGTCTATAAAACCGACGCGGGCGGCGTAGTCCTCAGCGTAAGCTCGGAAACAAAATTGCGGGACGCATACGCGAAGATGATGGAGAGTGTATCGGCATATTGCCCCGGGTGCGTTGTGAAGGGCGTAACCGTACAGAAGATGGTGGAGAAGATCGACTACGAGGTCATCCTCGGGGCAAAGACGGACCCGGACTTCGGGTCGGTAATCCTCTTCGGCATGGGCGGGACCGCAGTCCAGATATTCCAGGACTTTTCCATCGGCCTCCCCCCTCTCAACCAAGCCCTGGCCCTGAAGCTGATGGAGGAAACAAAGGTCTTCAGGCTGCTCCAGGGATACAGGGGGAGGCCGGCGGCCGACATCGGCCTCCTGGAGCGCGTTATTCTGAGCTTCTCCAACCTCGTTGCCGATTTCCCGGAGATAGCCGAAATGGACATTAATCCCCTGGCTCTGCTTAGCGACGGCACGGCGCTGGCGCTCGATGCGCGCATAGTGCTCGACCCCGATTATTCCACGGAGGCGCCTTCCCATCCCCACCTGATCATCAGCCCGTACCCGACGAGATACATCACGCATTGGACGATGCCGGACGGTACCGACGTGACGCTGCGGCCGGTAAGGCCGGAGGACGAGCCGGCGCATCACGAGATGCTCACTAGCCTTTCGGAAAACACCCTGAAGGAACGGTTCTTCCAGGTGATCAGGCAGATCACCCACGACATGCACGCGCGCATGTGCAACATCGATTACGACAGGGAGATGGCCATAGTGGCCGAGGTGCCGGAGGGAGACAAGAAAAGGATCATAGGCATAGGCAGGCTGATCATTGAGTACGACTTCAAAACGGCCGAGTTCGCCGTCTTAGTCCACGACGATTATCAGGGCAGGGGGCTGGGCTACAAGCTGGTGGATACGATCATAGGGATAGGCCAGGAAAAGGGCGTGAAAGAGATTTACGGCTATGTCCTTTCCGAGAACGTGAGGATGATCCGCATGTGCACGTTGCTGGGGTTCACGTCGGAGCCGTCGGAAGAGGGAGTGACGAAGGTGAGCCTGCGACTGTAAGCCTAGCAAGGAACGCCGCCCGAAAGACTGAGAAAAATATTTGACCGATCCGGGAGAAGCAAACTGTAGCTTTGCGTTCCCCCGGCTTTCGTTTTACAACAACCACGCTGACGTTGAAAATTGATTTATTGGGTAGAAGACTTAAATACGGACGACAAAGGGATAGGCCATGGAGACAATCAGGTTCCAGGATGTGACGTTGACAAAAGAGGTAGAGAAGGCGATCGCCGATATGGGGTTCGAAGAAATGACGCCCATTCAGGCAATGACGATACCGCCGATCCTCGACGGCAGGGACGTTGTCGGCCAGGCCCAGACGGGGACGGGCAAGACGATAGCCTTTGCGATCCCCATCATCGAGGCGGTGAAGCAGCGGAGCAAACGGACCCATGCCATCGTCCTCTGCCCGACAAGGGAGCTGGCCATCCAGGTGTCGGAGGAGATCAAACGGGTCGCCAAATATCGAAAGGATATACGTGTGCTCCCGGTATACGGAGGCCAGCCTATCGACCGGCAGCTTCGCGTGCTCAAGGAAGGCGCCCATATAGTGATAGGGACGCCGGGCCGGACTATAGACCACATAAACCGGGGCACATTGAAGCTGGACAGCGTCAAGATCGTCGTTCTGGACGAGGCCGACGAGATGCTGAACATGGGGTTCATGGAAGATGTGAAGACGATCCTCGCGGCAGTCCCTGCCGACAGGCAGACGCTCCTCTTCTCCGCCACCATGCCCAAACCGATACTCAACGTCACAAAGCGTTATATGAAAGACGCGGAATACATCAAGGTTGCGCATAAGGCCCTTACGGTCCCGGAGGTCGAGCAGGTTTATTTCGAGGTAACGGAGTCATTGAAGCCCGAGGCGCTAAGCCGGGTCATCGATATGTACGGTCTGAAGCTCGCCCTGGTATTCTGCAATACCAAGAGGAAAGTAGACGAGGTGGTGCCGGAGCTGCAGGGACGGGGTTATCTGGCGGAAGGCCTGCACGGCGACATGAACCAGTCACAGCGCGACCGGGTGATGGAGAAGTTCCGGAAGGGTTCGGTCGAGGTCCTTATAGCCACCGATGTGGCGGCCAGGGGCCTGGACGTGGGAGGGATAGAAGCGGTAGTCAATTATGACGTCCCCCAGGATGAGGAATACTACGTGCACAGGATCGGGCGGACCGCCCGCGCGGGCAAAGCAGGATATGCCTTCACCTTTGTTTCGGGTAGAGAGACCTACAAGCTGCGCGAAATACAGAGCTACACCCATGCGAAGATCAGGCGAGAGCCGATTCCAACACTTAGGGAAGTGGAGGAAAGCCGGTCGACAGCGATCGTCGAAAAGATTAGAGAACAGATAAAAGAGGGCGGCCTGGACAAGTACGAGGGCATTTTGGACAGACTGCTTGGGGAAGACTTCTCCTCGGTGGAGGTGGGAGCGGCATTGCTGAAGATGATGCTAGCCACAGGTGGAGAGGACGTCGATTTCCGGGAGCAGGTCTTCCGCGAGCCGGAGCCACGGATGCGCTCAACGACAAAGCTCCGTTTGAATGTAGGCCGCAAACACAGGGTCACGGCGAGCGATATCCTCGGTGCGGTAGCCGGCGAGACGGGGCTGCGGGGCAGCGCGATAGGCAAGATCGATATCCGCGACAACTTCAGTCTGGTCGAAGTCCCCGAGGACGCCGCATCCGAAGTGATCAGGCTGATGAAGAACAGGTATATCAAAGGGAACAAGGTTGCCATCGGCCCGGCCGGGGACGAGAGACAGGCCCGAACGAAAGCCGGGGGCTAACCCTGTGCCCTTCGGACCTACCGGGCGCCTTGGGCGCCTGCCCGCAGGAGTTCCGTTTTCACCATCTGGCTATACAATTGCGCTTTGGCATAGTAGGTAAGCGCGTCGCCATATAGAGCCGGTTTTGCGTTCGGCCCATTTTCCAGAAATGCATAGGCGTGCCTGTCCATACCCAGCTCGTGAGCGGCAAACGCTAGATCCAGCCGTTTCTTTATGGCCCGGGCGAGCACGGGCGTGAGGTAAAAGGCCCGCCGGTTCATCTCCTTCTGGAACAAATCCCTTGCGTCCTTGTAAAAGGCAAACGACGTGCTTGCCGCTTTTGCAGCGACTGCCTCAGGGTTGTCCGCCAACTGGATTTTTACATACTCCCCCGTAGCATAGGCGGGCAGTCCGATACCGCTGGGCGTACCGGTCCCGAAATAGGCGGTGAGGTCGGCGGGGAAGAAGATGCTCGTCGTCGTTGTCCCGCCGTAGCCGAAATTGTTCATGCCGTTAGGCGAGCCGGGGTCGTTGTAATGCCATTTTTTCGCTATGGGATCGTACCAGTCGTCTGACATGAAAAGCTTCCTGGCGAAATTAAAGTCTATCTTGGCGCCTGCGGCGGCGGGCGAAACGAATTCCCATAGAGTCGCGTAACGATAAAAAGTATTGCCCATGCTGCCGTCAGGCCCCGGCACTCCTCTGCCCGGCGGGTTATATGCCTGGTTGGCCGGGTCCACGAGATGGTTCGTAATGACCATGAAGCTGGACTTCTCGCCCTCGTCGCCAGGCTTTCTTATAACGAAATGTTCTGCATTGGATTCAAAAACAGATATGCTTCCGGACGCGTCACCCAAGGTAAAGTTGCCCGAGACGCCTGCCCGGGGGACGGATTTCAAATACGCCTGCGCTTCAGCGGGCGATTTCGCGATTTCCGTCAGATAGTGGAAAATCGCCTCTGACTGGAGCCCCCAGATCGGTACTTTCTGGTTTATAGCTGTCATGGTCCACGCAAAACCGCTGCCGTTCATCCCGGAGTTCTGAGCCATCCCTCCGGCGTAAGGGTTCGTCACGAAGCTCGGTCCGGTTTTGGGGAAGCCAATGAGGATAAGGCTGTGCATCGCCTCCATTGGGACCATCTTGCTCAAGGGCTACCACGGGTTTCCCATCGGTTGTGGCTGCACCGGCAGCCGCAAACGCGTTGCACGAATGGTATTCGTAATTGTCGATATCGGCGCCCGCGAGGAGGCGCTTTTCTGCGGCTTCGACGCGCGCCTCTTTCGGATAAGGGATCTTGGGCCTCTGCCACATCTCGGCGGGATAAACTGTCACGGCCAGAATATCGAGATAACCGGCCTCGACCCCTTTCTTCCTGCAGCCCTCCTTTATCCCCTCTATCCATTGCACCAGGGTTGGGTCGAACTTCCTGATGTAATAATCCCAGACCTTCATATCCTTCTCGACATTTGCGCTTCCGAAAGCCTTGTTGAGTCGGCTCTTGAAGAGGGCGAGATTATGCTCGATGGCGGCGGAGGCCTGCTCGCCGTACTGCACGCCCATTTCGTAGTCGGTGCCGGAGACCACGATAACCTTCGGCAGGCCCGTGTAGTTGAATGGCGCCGGCGCGGACTTTCCTGCCGGGGCGCTGTTATCGATTACCGCGCCCTGCGAAACACCCGCAAGCTGGAAAGCTGCAAACCAGACGCCGATGACCAGGATTACCGCCCAGCGTAAACTCTTCTTCATCCTCACGTGCCTCTCCTCCTTAAGAATAGACCGCCTTGCACCCGCAGCAGAGCCGCTTTCACTCTCGACAGACCGGTTTTGGTCAGAGGCTGCCCCCATGCAACTTTCCAAAAGTCCGCGCCGCCATAAGTGCAATGAGCAGCGCCCCGAGCCCCAGAACGATGCAGTGCCTCGTCTTGCGCAACTCGAACCGGCCAACGCGGGCCACCAGTACATAAGCCACAATCAGGTTGAACATTCCCCACAGGACGTTGACCGTCGACGACGACAAGCCCTGTCCGGGCGGTGATGCGAACGGGCTCTGGAAAGTGTTGCCTGACATGCCGTTCACCAGATGCGGGATCGCGTTTGCTAGGAAGGCCCCGCCGAAGAAGTAAGCGATAAAGTGATACCAGCGCGTAACTATCTGCATAAGACCCCCAATTCAGTCGTGATCTCACACATACGATACCACAACGCCTTAGTTCAACCCACTATGCTGCTATCGCGTGCGCAAATAATGGCGGTACATCGCTGACAGCACATCCGCTGCTGTCTCCGGCGTACCGTAAACGGGTATGCCCGCCTTTTCCATCGCCACTACGTCCTCCGTCACGAACTCCTTGCACGCCACGCAGGCGAGCACCGGCTTGCCCTTACAGTCTACCGCCTTGAGAGGAGCGACGTACTCCTTCAGTATCTCCGTCTGCAGGACAACGATGAAGGCCCCCACGTCTGCGCTTTCTACGCCTATCTTTATCGTGTTCGTCACGTCGTCCGGGGTCATCGAGAAGGTGTAATCTACGGGGTTGAGGCCGCCCGTCATACCGGGGAGTATTGACCGGAGCCTGTCTTTCAGGCCAGGCTCCAAATCGGCTAAGCGCATCCCGGAGAAATGGACCGCGTCCGTCGCCATGACGCCCAACGAGCCGGCGTAGCTGATAATCAGGACGCCCGGCTTTTGGGGCAGGGGCTGCTTGGAGAAGCCCCTCGCGATATCGAACATCTGCTCGTTGTCCGTCGCCCTTATGATGTTGCCCTGCTTGAATGCCGCGCTGTAGACGTCGTCGTTGCCCGCAAGGGAGGCCGTATGGGACGACACGGCCTTCTTGCCCGCGTCCGATCTCCCCGACTTCACGGCTATGACCGGCTTCTCCCTGCTGACTTTGCGGGCGACGTCGATGAACCTTCTTCCTGCTTTGACGTCCTCTATGTACATGCAGACGACTGAGATATTGGGGTCCGCGCCCAATGTTTCCAAGACGTCCGTTTCGTTCACGTCGAGCTTGTTCCCGATGGTCGCGACAATGCCGAAGTCGAGTATGCGCCGCAGGCCCCAGAGCATGCCGGCCGCGTATACGCCCGCCTGGGCGATCAACCCTACGTTGCCTTTACCGAGCTCGTCTACGGCCCCTATCGACTGGACCATATTGCTGTGGGTATTGATGATGCCGGAGCAGTTGGGCCCTAAGAGCCTGCACCCGTAGCGGAGGATCGTCTCCTTCATTTCTTTTTCCGCTTTCTTGCCGTCCGCGCCAAGCTCGGCGAAGCCGGCAGACTCCACCACGATCGACTTTATCCCCTTCGCGCAGCATTCCTCTACGGCCTTCGGCGTAGCTGCGGCAGGCACGAGGACGATGCCTGCGTCGATGTCGCCGGTCACTTCCGCGACGCTGCTGTAGGCTTTCACTCCCTGCACCTCTTCGACCCTGGGGTTGATCGGGTAGAGCTTCCCTGCAAAGCCGTGGCCGACCAGATTGTGGAATACGTTCCACCCCAGCTTACCCTCGCTGTTCGATGCACCGAGGACCGCTATGCTTTCGGGATAGAAGAACGTGCGGAGGTCCCCGTCCCTGAACTGCGGCGCGGGGACGGGGGCGGAATCGACGAACATGCGGGCATCGACGACGACGTAGCCGTCGGGATAGAGGAAGACAGGGTTGAGGTCTATTTCGCTGATCTCCGGATAGGCGACGACCAATTGCGACACCTGTATGAGGAGCTGTTTCAGGGACTCCAGGTCGGCCGAATATCCACGCGCCCCACGGAGCAGCGCATACCCTTTGATCTCTTCGATCATCGACGAGACGTCCTCGGGCGATACGGGTATGCTCCTCAATGCGACGTCCTTCAGCACCTCGACGAAAATGCCGCCCAGGCCGAACATGAGGATGGGACCGAAGGCCGGGTCCCGGGTGATGCCGATGATGGCCTCGATGCCCGGTTTGGCCATTTTCTGCACGGAGACGCCCTCGATGTTCTCCCGTCCGAAAACGCCGGCTATGGCCTGATATGCATCAGCCGCCTGCTGCCTGTCCCGTATATCGAGCTTTACCCCGCCGGCGTCCGATTTATGGACGACCTGGGGCGAGACGACTTTCATAGCCGCGTGGCCGCCGACTGCGTCGAAGGCATCGCATGCCTCCTGCTCGGAGCGGGCAAGGATGCCGCCCGTCGTCGCGATCCGCTCTTCTTCAAGGATCGCCTTCGACTCATGCTCCATCAGGTAACGCCTTTTTTCCGCTGCCGCTTTTTGGACGATTTCCCGCGCTGTCTTTGCCATGGCTCTCTCCCTTGAAATATCACGTATAGTTAAACCGGGGGAGGGCTTAAAGTCAAGCCGGACGGCGAAAAGTTGTATACAACGGTTCGGCGCGACCGGCAGGCACGGCGCTTGCAATCCCGGTAAGCAGGAACGGCCGCCGGCCGCTTACTCAATATCGCCCCGACGCCCGGTGCCGATCAGCGATTCCGAGAGGTACAACATGAGAAAAACCCTGCCCATAGCTCTCGCCCTTATCGCAATTGTCGCCTGTCCCCTTATCGCCAAAGCAGCCGGGGCCTGTGCCCGGCGCGCAGCTATCCACCGCCGGCCTCAGCCTCTCGCGCGGATTGTGACCGATGTCCTTGTCATAAGGCCTGTCGGTGCGGCCGGCCTTGTCTTAGGCACGGCAGGGACTATTGTGGCAATCCCTGTCGCCGTGCCTAGCGGGAACATGAACAAGGTGAGCGATACCCTTGTGCGGAAACCGTATGACTTCACGTTCCGCCGCCCTCTGGGTGTCTGGTAGGACAATCTTGTCGAACGCAGGGACGTTTTTTCGACAAACCTGTCGGCTGCTACAGGTGCGCCCCCGGCTTCGATGTAGGTGGTTTGAGAGAATAATCTGACGATCGGTCTTACATGGCTTCCCGTTCCAGCACCCGGCGGATCGCCTGCGCCATGTCTTTCTTCGTAACGGGTTTCATGACGAACGCCCGGATACCGGCCTTTGCGGCCTTCTCCGGTGACACGGTTTCGCTGAATCCCGTGCAGAGGATGATGGGCATCTCCTTTCTTACCGCGAGGACTTCCCTGGCAAGCGCGACGCCCGTCATCTCCGGCATGGTCTGATCGGTAATGATAAGATCGAACGCAGCCGGGTCCTCCATAAAAGCTTTCAAGGCCTTCAATGGGTCGGTGAAGGCAGTCACGCGGCAGCCCATACGTTTGAGCATCATTTCCGCCATCTCCACGATGGCCGGCTCGTCATCGACAAAGAGAACGGATTCGGCTTTAGAACAGGAAGTTTCTTCTCCTGCCGTTTCTGCCGGCAGAGAGACATCGGACTGCGGAAGGAGGATCGTGAACTTTGCACCCTCGCCGACAACGCTTTCCACCTCGATCGCGCCGTTGTATGCCCTGACTATGCCGTAGACCACGGACAGGCCCATGCCCGTGCCTTGGCTTTGCTCCTTTGTAGTAAAGAAAGGCTCGAACATGCGCCTCTGCACGTCCGGGGCTATGCCTGTCCCCGTATCCTTTACGGTCAGCTTCACATAGCGGCCCGGTTTCATGTTGTCTTCCGGCAGGGAGTCCGAACCGAGGGTAACCGATGAAAGCCCGATAGTCAGCGTCCCTCCGTCTTCCCGCATTGCGTGGGCTGCGTTGTTGGCAAGGTTGACCACAACCTGCTGGATTTCAGACGGTTGAGCGACTACGGCTGTATCTGCCCTTGCCCTTATGTTCAGGTCCATCCTGATCGTGGCCGGGATGGATGACCTGAGCAACTCATGCGTCTCCTTCAGCAGGGGGACGATATTTACCACTTTCCCTTCCCCAACGTTCTTCTTGCTGAAGGTGAGGATCTTCTTCACCAGGTCTCGCGATCTCTTTGACGCCTTTAGAATCTGGTCGATGTTCTGCCGGGGCCCGTCTCCGTCAAGCTCGTCGAGGGCAAGCTCCGCATTGCCCATGATGATGGCCAGCATATTGTTGAAGTCGTGGGCGATGCCGCCCGCGAGGGCGCCGACGGCCTCCATCTTGTGGGATTGGCGGAGCTGCTCTTCGAGCCTGAGGTTTTCGCTCATGTCATGCCAGACAAGCACGAAGTTCGTGATTGCTCCCGACGCATCGTTGACAGGAGATATAACACAATCGACAGTAAAGTCAGTCCCGTCCTTCCTCCGTATTTTATATCGGCCGGCGCAGGGCTTACCCGCAATAGCCCCCTGCTTAGTCCGATCATACTTGGAAGGGTCGTCTTTCTCCGACCGCAGAAAGCGCATGTCGTGCCCGATAACTTCGTCGGCCCCATACCCCGTCATACGGTAAAATACCGGGTTTGCATAATCGATGTGCCAGGACGAATCAGTGGTGAAGATTGCTTCTGCCGTGCTTTCGACCGCCGCCGCGAGACGAGCGACCGCCGCTGTCCGCTCGGTTACCCGCAGCTCAAGCTCGTCACGCGATTTGCGAAGCTCTTCCTCGATCTTCTTGCGCTCCGAGACGTCAGCGGAGATGCCGGCTACCGCGTATATCCTCCCCTGAGCGTCGCGAAGCGGGAACTTCGTCGTAAGCCATGTACTCGAACGGCCCTTGAGTTGGCTGCACTCCTCGAACTCCAGCGCCTTCCCCGCCTCGATCACCCGGCGGTCGTTTGCCTCGTGCCGGCCTGCGTCATCCTTGGGCATGAACTCGTGCCGTCTTTTGCCGATCAACTGCTCCGGCGTGGAGTTAAGCAACTCTGCGACGGCGGTATTTGCCAATAGGAAGCGCTCTTCCAGATCGAAGGCATAGATAATAGCCGTTGTGTTGTCGATTATACTCTGGACCTGCCTCTGAGCTACGGCCAGCTCTTCCTCCATCCGCTTGTGTTCGGCCGCCAGAAGTTCTTTTTCGGCACGCTTTCGTTGGGTGGTTTCGACAAGCACTACCAGCATGCCGGCGACCCGGCCGGCCTCCGAGCGTACGGGGCTGTAGGAAAGGGTAAAGTAGGCATCCTCCATGCGGCCGTGGCGGACGATGGGGAAAGGCTGGTCCTCAAAATGGACCGTTTCCTCCGTGACATTACCCTTTCAAGGACGGGTTTGTTGAAGTCCCAGACTTCCGGCCAGACCTCTCGCGGGGACCGCCCCATCGCATTGGGATGCCTGTCGCCGGCGATGACCCGGTAGGCGTCATTGTAAATGCAAATCAGGTCGCTGCCCCAAAGTATAGCCATGGGGAAGCTGCCGGCCAGTATCAGGTTGACTACGGTGCGCAAACTTTCCGGCCAGGCATCGCGCGGCCCCAGGGACGTGGCCGACCAGTCCATCGAGCGGATCAACGCGCCCATCTCGCCGCCGCCCGATAAGAAGTCCTGCCGCCCTCGATCAGGGGGCTTCATGGCCTGCACGTGCTTTTCGTTTGTTTTGCGGAGGTCGTTGAGTTCGCGGAGGGGCTCTTCTTTGCCATGCATCCTCTCTAATATTCTCTTGTGACCAATTAATACGCGTGAACCGGCGTTAGAGCCGGAACATTATACCAGAAGGGCTTTATGACATAAAGACTATTTTGCCCTTCTGTAAAGCCAAAATAGAAATGTCCTATAGCTCCGCCTTTCGTTCTTCAAGAGGCGTCTCCCTGCTTCTACTATCGAGCAAACGGCGCAGCGTTTCAGCAAGCTCTCGCTTCGGCACCGGCTTCACGAGGCATGCGCTGATTCCCGCTGCCTCAATCGCCTCTGAAGACGCCGCCCCGGCATACCCGGTAAAAAGAATTACGGGCAGGTCCTTTCGCACGGCCAGCATCTTACCGGCGAGCGTTATGCCCGTCATTTCAGGCATCACATGGTCGGTAATGACGAGGTCGAACAGGCCGGGATCGGATTCGAACGTCCTCCAGGCTTCCGACGCGCCTCCGGCGGCAATCACGTGGTAACCGAGCCGTTTGAGGATTTCCGACGCCATCGACAGCACCGAAGGCTCGTCGTCTACCAGGAGGACTGTCTCGTTGCCTGTCGGGAGGGAGGATGCCCGGCCGGACTCTTCGTCCGCGGCTTGCATAAACAGGGGAAAGAATACCTTGAAGACAGACCCCTTGCCTTCCTCGCTTTCCACTGTAATGAACCCTTCATGTCCCTTGACAATGCCGAAGACGACGGCCAGGCCCATTCCGGTTCCCTGGCCGGTCGCTTTCGTGGTGAAAAAGGGGTCGAAAATTCTGCCGCGTATCCCTTCGGGGATCCCGGAGCCCGTATCGGCCACGGTGAGCACGGCGTACGCGCCGGGCGGCATGCCCCTGTCGGGGGCGGGCTCACCCTCCCGGACGGTAGTATTGGAAAGACGCACCGTGAGCGTGCCCCCATTTTCTGCCATCGCGTGGACGGCGTTATTGCAGAGGTTCATAAGTACTTGCTGAATTTGTGAGGGGTCGGCGCGGACGGTGTCGGACTCCGCCTCGATGCGTAATTCGGTCCTGACGGCGCCGGGGATAGACCCATGGAGGAGTTTCATGGTCTCCTCAATGAGAGGGGCCAGGCTTACGGCCGATCTTGCGCTGTCACCCTTTCTGCTGAAGGTCAGGATTTGCCTGACCAGCGCGCGCGACCGCATCGAGGCCTCGAGTACCTGTTGAAGGAGTTGGCCGGCGAGGCTATCGGCCCTGATCTCATCGAGGGCAAGCTCCGTGTTGCCTATGATCACAGCGAGCATGTTGTTAAAACCGTGGGCAATGCCGCCGGCCAGCGTTCCGACGGCCTCCATCTTCTGGGCATGGCGAAGCTGCTCCTCCACCTTCTGCCGTTGCTCTGTTTCGATAACGAGCCTGCTATATGCCTTTTGCAACTCCGCAGTGCGCTCCTCTACGCGCAGCTCCAGCTCGTGGTTGGCTTTGCCTATTTCTTCCTCGGCCTTTTTGCGTCGCGATATTTCTGCCATGCATCGGCGATAGACCCATCCCAGAAAGAGAAGGTTGCCGAGGCCGAGGACGATAAATGCCGCCGCGCACCTGCGCACCGCCCGCGTTGTGCCCTGTATCGCGGCTCGGCATTCTGCTTCTTCCCGGGCGTCCATACTGCCGATTGCGGACTGCATCTCGTCCATGATATACCTGGCCCTTCCGGAGATGGCCGCCGCCTGTGCAGGCGAAAGCATTCCTTTGCGCCGCAGGCCGATCGTTTCTTCCAGCTCATGCAGTTCCCTGCCCGCCAGTTCTATCACCTTCTTAACCTGTTCCTCCGGTAACTCCCCGTCTTTCGCCATCCGGCGCAGTCCGTCCAGGCTGGATGCGATGCGGGATTTGGCATGGCGATAGGGGACGAGATAGCCCTCATCCCCCGTCAGCAGGTACCCGCGCTCTCCCGTCTCAGCATCCTTCACGGTCGATAAGACTTCAAGGAGCTGCTCGATTATCATGCGGTCCTGCGTGACCCTGCGCTCACTCCTCAAAGCGGTCAACTCCGTCCAGTACATGGCCGCTGCGCTAAACGCAAGCAGGGCGCCGGCGACAAAAAACGCCCGCCTGATATTTTGCCTGCCGTCGTGTCGGTCCCTTTTCATGCCACTCCGGTAAAATCCTGATAAGAAGCTAAGTCGCGGGGCAGGATTAGACAACGTAGCCGATGAAGGAAGAGAATGCGAAAGGCGCAGCGGGATCCTGGCCCCCGGAACTCGCGCATCGTTGACTTTGCGGGCCTGTTATGGGCAAAATCAATTATGGATGAGATAATAAAAGCCCTCGCCGGCGGCGCAGACCCGGCCGGTCTGGTAGGCCGCGCGCTCGGCCTGCCGGCCGCAGAGCAGGAGGCGCTCTTTGCGGCCGCGGGCAGTCTGAATAGCGAGGCCGCGGCGCGTTTCCTGGCCCTCGTTTATGCCGGGCTTTCCGACAAACGCCTGCAAAAGCTCGCCAAGAAGGCGCTGTTTTTGCTCGGCACGAAAGGGGTGCGTACGGAGGCGCCGAGGCCGGCAGGCGAGTCCGCCCTCCATAAAGTAGAGACGGAGCGCGAGGGGGCGGCCTACCTTTCGAATTACGACGAGACGCTCACGCGGCTCCTTCTGGTGGTCGTCGCAACGCGGAAGAACCATTTCCTTTTCAGCCACATCGCGCTCCACTTCCCGGACGGCCTGACCGAGATGCAGACGGCCGAGCTGCCGAGAAACCAACTCGAGATGCTCATCCCGGAATATACGTCGAGCGCCGTTGCGCCCATCGTGCTGCCCGCGATATCGCCGCCTTTTGCCGGCTACCTCGTCGAGGAAGGCGCACGCGCCTCCGGCAGGCAGGCGGAAGAGGCGCGCGGCATCAACCGCATGATGTCTGCGGTGAAAGGCGACGTGCGCAAGCCTGAGGACATCTATCTGCTCGATGCGCATGGCGCGGCGCCCGCCGCCTTCGAGGACGTGCTCAACGATTCCATGTTCGAGCCCTTCAACCTTGCGTGGCCCGGCATCGAAGAGGACAAAAAGAAACTCGACGAAGCGGTCAACTCCGGCATCGTACTTCCGCAGTACGTAGTCGAGGAGAGGCGGCAGGCGTCCCTGAACGCCCTCGTCGCAGGCGGCAGGCTCGCCGGGCTGACACCCGGTTTCAAGCGGATGCTCGCGGATTACGCGTACATGTTTTACTGCCTGAAGCGATATGACCTGTACGCGGGCATAGCCGGCCGCATACACGACGAGGCGTACGTGAAACGGGCGCTCCTCCATTTTGTAAACAAGGCGTTCGGCAGGATGAAGAAAGAGGCCGAGGAAGGAAAGATGCCGGGCGTTATCGTCGATCCGTACTCGGCCGGGAAAGAGCCGCGTTAACAGCGAAAGTAAAGCCATGCACGCCCGCTACGTAGTAAAAGACACGTTCTATAAAAAAGCCAAACAAGAAGGGTATCGCGCGCGCAGCGCCTATAAGCTGCAAGAGATCGTGCAGCGCTTCCGCGTTATAAAAAGGGGCGACCGCGTGCTCGACCTTGGGGCAGCGCCGGGGAGCTGGGTGCAGGTGGCAGCCGGCCTCGCAGGCGGGAGCGGCCGGGTGGTCGGCCTGGACATATTGCCCATAGAGCCCGTGACCGCGCCTAACGTGCTGCTCATGCAGGCGGACATAAGGGAGATCGACGCAAGCAGGCTGCTTGCGGACGCGGCCGTCGACGCCTTCGACGTAGTGACGTGCGACATCGCCCCGAACCTGTCCGGCGTAAGAGAGGTGGACGACGCGCGCGTGCTGGAGCTGTATGAGGCGGTGCTGGGGGTGGTGGGGAAGGTGCTGCGGCCTGGCGGGAGTTTTGTGATAAAGCTGTTCGCAAGCCCGGAGTTCGGCGGCATGGCGGCGAGGCTGAAGAAGCAATTCGCCAACGTGACGACGTTCAAGCCGAAGTCATCACGAGCGGTGAGCGCAGAAGTGTACCTCGTGTGCGTGGGGAAAAAATAGAGCCGCAGGCGTAAGAGCCGAAGCTAAACAAAAAAGGCAACGGCGGAGTAATGCGGGCGGCTGGACTCGCGCCTGCTGCGGGGCCGCGCTATGCGGCGCCCTGCTCAGCGCGTGTCCTCCGACGTACATACGTACGCCTCCGGCCGACGCACTTCACATTGCATCCACATATCGCAACCCCTTGAGGCGCTCCTCCAACCGCAACCGCCGCTAACGGAAGCAGCTACGCTGCGTAGTTGTTGGGCGGCGGTAAGAGCGGGTTGTACTATGGAGCAATGTGGGATACTACACCGCTGATGTTATTGACGCTAAGAGCGGGCTGAATTCTGTTATCTGCCGCTAGTGGACGTTCGGGGACGTGATATTGCCCGATAGCGGCTGCTCGACGTATATGTCTACCGTGAGCGCCCCGCTGTTGTCGAACGTGGTCGGGTCGTTCATTCGCATGAGAAGATTGCCGTCAGCGGCGGCCGTGCCTAGGTACTGGTCGCGGACCGAGAACGGCGGGCCGTCGCCTATGCGCCCTATGAGCGCAGTCGCGGCCGGTTCCTCGGCCATTATGCGTCCTATGTCGATGCCGACCGCGCCGCTTGGGCCGCTGACCCACCCCAACCCGCCGGACCACGTCCCCTGCGCATCGAGGAAGAAGCGGTCGCCGTTCCTCAGGGTCACGTTCGAGTCCTGCCAGTCGCCGGCGGCATAGACGGAGACCTGTGAATGCTGCGAGCTGTTCAACGGGACCTGCGTATACGGGCGGTTGGCGGGAAGGGCCATCGGGCATCCCGCCAATAGCAGGGCCAGCAACGGTAGCGCCAGTGCGCGTCTCATCCATTCTTTCATGGAGCGGCTCCTTTGCCCGCCGGACAGTCGCATGTCCCCCAGGCAGCGTGTCTTTGTCTCTGCACAATCTTACCGCCGCAGGGATAGCGAAAGCAATGAAGAAGTGCATCATTTCAGGACCAACCCGGCCAAGATAAGCCTCCGCCTCCCTTTACAAGACAAGGTATCGGTCGCATGATCGTTGTATAGCTGCACAAAGGAGGCTACATGGGACTTGCGAAACGCGATACATTCGACCATTCACTCGAGCCGGCCTTCGCCGCCGCCGGCTACTCGGAAGACGTCGTCCGGAAGGAGCTGGAGCCGAGGGCCGCCCTTCTTGCATTCAGGATCGTCGAGGCCGCGGGCACGTGCCCTACCATGGCCATCGAGTTGCTCATGGGGTCGTCCATCCTCCAGGAGCCCGACCTCGACAACCGGGACAGGGCCATGATAATCATGATGGCCGGGCCGGTGCTTGCCGCCAACATCGTGAAACAGGCGATGGAGGACCCCGACGGTCTGCAGAAGGCATGCGTCAGCAGCCACGGGTTCGAGCATAACTCCGGCAAAGATCAGAACGAGGTGCTGAACCTGAGCCGCGCTAAATGGGATGACCTCGTCCGCTACAGCGACAGCAGGGTCTTCAAGGGGCGGGGGGAGATGAAGATATCGGAGATAGTCGAGAACATGGAAAAATTCCTCGACGATGAAGATCTGACGAAGCTTGAGAAGGCGATAGTCGAGGGGCTCGTCGTCAAGAGGTCCGCGATGCTGGCGGCGGCCTCCATCGCCCATTCTTCGGGCATGATCGGCCCGCTGGCCGGAATAGGCGCTCCGGTTCCGGCCTGACTCGCCTTGCGCTCTTTACGGTGCGGCGCGCGCTGCTTAGTCTGCCCCGCGCCGATGGCGCAGGATCCTGCCGATCATCAGCGGGGTGATGACGGCGATGCCGAGCGCGATGGGGAGCAGGGGATACCTGGCCGCGACCCCTCGCGCCTTACGGGCGAGCGCGCACGTAGCGTTTAAGGCGGTGCCTGCCGCCTGCTTCGGTTTTTCGAGCGCGGTCTCCCGCACCTGCTCAAACGCCCTGTGCTTGAGCGCCTCAAAAGAGACGCGCTTCCTGATCTCCCGGACGGTCTGGAGCAGCTTCCCTTCCGCGTCCCTTATTTCGTTCTTCAGCATGTCGATCTCCTCTTCGCCGGCCGCAGCCTCCTCAGCGGTTCGTCCCGCCATGGTCCCTCCTTTGGGTATTCAACTTGTGGATTCCCTGCAGCTTGCTGCAGGGAAACCTTTTTCCGCTTCGCTCCGTGACAATTATTGGGGTTCAGCACCCCCCTCGCCGGGCAAAGCCCGGCGAGACTCCCCGCTCGGCGCGGCGCTACGCTTGCTTTAATACCCTGCTGCTTGCAGCAGGGTATTTATTCTGCCTGTTTACACGCCTTGCCGCCGGTACGTGTGGACACGACGCAGCGGCCGGGTCCATATGGCGTAATCTGACCACTATGTCGCGAAGAGTCAAGAGCGGGTCAGATTGAGCATACGCGGCGGGTCTGTCACATAATCTTCTGTAATAACGCTAGTTTAGCTTGAGTTACCCCCTGTGCCCGTCTTAAAATTCGCTGGGCTGCAATATCAGCGCGCGAAGCAGGTGAGGTTAATCGGGCAGCCTGAAAAACGCCTCCCGAAGATCGATTTGTCAATGGCCCCCGGAGGGAAAGAAGGACGGAAACGGAAGGAGGTTTCTCGATGTCGACGAGCGAAGAGGAGAAGAAGAAGAGGAAGCTGGCGGTCGTGCTGTTGTGTTGCCTGCTTGTCGTGCTGGTTGCGCTCGTGGCGTTGCCTGCATTGGCTACCACGTTTTACGCCACTCCTAACGACATACAGAGCTATCTCTCGGTCGATAACATCAGCAAGACGCTGGCCGGCTACGTCCATATAGGCGATGTACAGCCCAACAGCGGCCCCAGCCTGACGATAGGGACCGACACGCTTAACCCCGCAACCCCGACGGCCTACCTCAACCTGACGTTTACCGACAACCTGACTAACCAGACGTACACGCCCGCCGGCACCGGCAGGGGCGGCAGCACCCTGCCCGCCCAGTATACCTATTCCCTCGCTTCGGGCGGCTCGATCATGCTCAACGGGTATATCAACGGCCAGTACATACAGCTCAGCGGGACCTTCAGTCCCACCGGGGGTGATCTGGTAACGGTGAAAGACCCGGGCGGCCCGAATGAATCAGAGACGATGATTGCCCATTACAACGGCTCTCTCAATCAGTCCCTCGCGATGGCTCTCGGCCTGCCGGCCAGCACCTTCACCGGAGGCCTTATCCAGATGGAGAACGACCTAGCCGCTTTCGCTTCAGGCTCGATGACCCTCGGCACGGCCGAGACCCAGGCCTCCCCGGCGGCCGTCCCTCCGGGTTTCTACCTCTTCACCACGGCGCTCTTCGTAATGGCGGCCATAAGAAAAAGACTGAGGTGACGGGCCGTGCCTTCAGCAAATCCCGGGCGCGGACATACGGTCGGTCCCGCGCCCGGGTCCATTCACCCTCCCATGCGTCCTTGCCCGAATGTTGACAAAACCATTTCACATGAAGTATAGATGAAAGTGTTTTCGTTCCTTGTTTTTCAATGCTGTTTGGGGCAAAACACGCAATATTGTTCAGATCTTCCCGGCCGGGCCTGAGGCCGACACTTGTTCCGCAGGGCAGCCGGAGAGACAATCCATGAGGTGGATGCATGAGAAAACTTTACATTATCGCAGTAATGGCAACGGCGTTCCTCTTTGCTTCATCGTTCTGTCTGGCGGAGGAGCATCCGGCCAAGCCCGCTCCGAAGCCGGCGCCCGCAGCTAAACCGCCGGCGCCCGCACAGCAACCCAAGCCGCAGCAGCCGGGGATTAAGCCCGTGCAGCAGCCTGTCGGGCCGCAGCAGCATCAGCCGGGGGTAAAACCCCAGCAGCCTGTCGGGCCGCAGGTTCCTGGAAAAGTCGAGCCGATGAAACCGCAGCAGCCGGGGATTAAGCCCGTGCAGCGTCCGGAAGGGCCGCAGGTTCAGGGGAAGCCTGAGCCGGTGAGGCCGCAGCCTCCTCAGATGAGGCCGCAGCCTCCACGCTCCCCGGCAGGCCCAGGCCCGCAGGTCAGGCCAGGCGAGCGCCCCCCGAGGGTCATCGGCAATACGCACCCGGTGGACAGGGCAGTGCTGCATGAGCAGATGAGGGCCCCCATCCGCAGGGAAGACGCCAGGCTGGCGGCCGAAAGGTACCGCCATGAGGAGCGCACGCGCTTCGTGAGGCACGTGGAGCCTCTAAGGTTCAGGCCCGAGAACAGGGCGATGCTTCACATGATCAGGATCGTCCCGGGTACGTACTATTACCGGCGCAACATGTTCTACGATACCTACGCCTGGGGACCGCCGCCGTACGTCTATAACCTTGCGCCGAGGTACGGTCTCTTCGACGCGGTGTTCCTTGCGTTCATGGTGGACCACGTAGCGGAGCGGGAGTACGCGCTCATGTACTATAACCACCAGAATGATGAGGCGTTTGTCCAGTGGCGGCAGCAGATGGACCAGATGGCGGCAGACAACGCAGAGCTGAGAGCGAAGCTGGCGACGATGGACCAGCAAGTGGTGCAGCTCCAGAGCCAGGGGACGCCCCAGGACCCGAACTATGTACCGGAGTCGGCGCAGGACGTGGCCCTGTCCTCGGACGTGATCGACCAGTTGACTCAGCCTCAGCCTCAGCAGTAGGGCAATCATTGGGGCTCAGCGCCCCCTCCACCGGCAAAGCCGGCGGAGCCTCCCCCCTCTGCGCGGCGCATTCGCTTGCTTTAATACCCTGCTGCTTGCAGCAGGGTATTCATTAAAGATTTTTGCATTTCCCGTAAGCCCGGCGGCTTTTTCGAGAGCGCCGGGCTTACGGGCTTATCTATCCAGCACGTCTCTGACCGTAGAGAGCAGTTTCGACACGGCGACGGGCTTCTGCAGAAAATCGACGCTGTCCTTTCTTACGCCCTTGTCCAGCACGATGTCGCCCGTATATCCGCTGACGAAGATGACCTTCGCAGACGGGTCGATGCGCGTCATCTCGTCGAAGACCTCCTTGCCGTTCTTACCCGGTATAACGACGTCCAGGATGACGAGGTCGATTGCCTCCCTGTGCTTGTTGAAGACCCGCATGGCGTCGCCGCCGTCAACGGCCTCCAGCGTCCTGTAGCCGTTGCTTAGAAGCACCCGCGTCATCATGCTCCGCACGCCGGCGTCGTCTTCGACGACGAGGATCGTCTCGGAGCCCCCCTTGACCTCGACGCCTTCCGACGCCGCCTGGCGGTCCTCCGAATCGACCAGCGGAAGGTATACGTCGAAAGTGGCGCCCCGGCCGGGCATGCTGTCGACCGCGACGTACCCGCCGTGCTGCTTCACTATGCCGTAAACGCTCGAAAGACCAAGCCCCGTCCCTTTGCCCACTTCTTTGGTCGTGAAGAACGGGTCGAAGATACGGGCCACGGTCTTTTCGTCCATGCCGACCCCGGTATCGGAGACGGATATGAGGGCGTACCTGCCCGGCCTCCCGAAGCCGTGCGCTTTTTTGAACTTCTGGTCGAGGGCGACCGTTTTTATGGTGATGGTGAAACGCCCGCCGTTCGGCATGGCGTCCCTGGCGTTGGTGGCGAGGTTCATCAGGACCTGGTCTATCTGGGAGATATCGAGCATGGTGAATATCTCGTGGTCGGCCGTGTTTACCTTCAGCTCGACGTCCTCAGGCAAAAGCCTTTTGAGCAGCTTTGCCGTGCTTCGGACGACTGCGTTGACGTCGTGCGACCTCAGGTCCACCTGCTGTTTCCGGCTGAAGGCCAGGAGACTTTGGGTAAGCTCGGCCGCCCGTTCGGACGAGACGACTATCTGGTCGACGTGCGGCCGTATGCGGTCGTCGGGGCCGACCGTCATCTGGATGAGGTTGGAGAGGCCCATGATGACGGCGAGGATGTTGTTGAAGTCGTGGGCCACGCCGCCCGCCAGCGTCCCTATGGCCTCCATCTTCTGCGCCTGGCGGAGCTGCGCCTCGAGGTTCTTATTCTCGGTGACGTCCCGCAGGTAGGCGAGGTGGGCCGGTTTTCCGAGGTACGTCACGTTGGCGACGGAGACCTCCAGGTACATGGTCGCGCCGTTTTTCCCGATCCCCTTGCACTCGTAAAAGGGCGGAGCGTATTCGCCTCTTTCCCTCCGGGCGGTGTACCCGGCCACCATTTCACGGTCCAGCGGGTCGATCCTCTGGAAGCGGTCGGTACACTGCGCCTCCTCAAGCTCCTCATAGTCGAACATGTCGAGGAAGCGCTTGTTGGCGTAAACGATATCCGGTCCCACGTAGAGCACGACGCCGTCGTTCGAGCTTTCTATCGCCACCCGGTAGCGCTCTTCGGATTCACGCAGCGTTTTTTCCGTGCGCCTCTGCTCCGTCACGTCCTTTATCGATTGGATGGCGCCGATGATGTTACCCCCTGCGTCGTAAAAGGGGGCGGCTACGGCCAGGAGGTTCCTCGATTTGCCCCCGACCGTCAGCAGGGCATAGTGCTCCACGTAAATGGTGCGGCCCGCCTTCTGAAAGAAATCGTACGATTTCGCGTAGTCATCATCCTCGCTGAACACGAGGTCAACGGCGAGGCGCCGGGGCTCGCCGTAGAAAGGCCTGCCGTACGCGTGGTCGCCTTTTCCAAGCATCTGCTCCTTCTTAAAGCCGGTCATCTCTTCGATGGCCTGGTTCCAGGCGATTATCTTCTTGTCGCTGTCGATGACGAAAGTGGCGTCGGGGAGGAATTCAATGACGTCGGTGAGACGCTGGTTCAGGTTGCGCAGGTCCTCTTCCGCGCGCTTGCGGTCGGTGATGTCCTGCACGGTAAAGACTATGCCGTCCGAGATGTCTTTCGGGTTGATGGGGGCGGCGGAGAGCCGCACTTCGAGGATCTCCCCGTCCTTGCGCATGAACCGGGTGTCAATGGTCCCTATGCGGCCGTGCCATACCTCATCGCGCAGCATGCCCCCCACGCTGTCGAATTCCTCGTCCGTCGGGTATGCGAGGCGGGCCGACTTGCCCGTCATCTCGTCGATATCACAGCCCCACAACGAGGCCAGCCGGTCGTTCATCCAGAGGATGATCCTTTCGGGGGTGCTCACGGCGATGCCGATGGGGGAAGCGGAAGCGATGGACCGGAGCAGGGCCATGCTCTTGTCGATTGTCTCCTGCGCCCTCTTTTGCTCGGTGATATCCTGGTTGGCGCCATAGTAGCGGGTCACATTGCCTTGCTCGCCCCGGTTTATGTACGTCCGGGTATATACGTACCGCACATCGCCGTCCCTCCTCACGATGCGGTGCACGCCGTCAACCTGGAACTCCTTCGCCATGTTGGTCTCGCGCCGTCGCCTGAAGTCGTCGAAGATACACGTGTCGTCCGGATGCATGAACCTTTTGCCGTAATCGTCCCTGGACATCCGGTAGCCGCCCTCGGCTTCCGCGGTAGTGCCGTAGAAGGCGTAGAAGGTATCGTTGAAGACGAACTCTTCGGTCGCAGGATCGACTTCCCAGTAAACGAGCTTGGCAAGGTCCATGGCTTCCGACAGCTTGAGCTGGCTGGTGCGCAGCGCCTCCTGGGCCCGCTTTTGCTCGGTGACGTCCTTGATCATGCCCTCGTAGTATACGATCCTTCCCGCCTCGTCCTTGACCGCGCGCGTGGACAGCGACAAGTGGCAGGTGCTTCTGTCTTTGCGGTACTGCTCCGCTTCGAAGACGACCGCGTTATCCTTCGTTAGAATGTTTACGTAACGCATCCTTTCTTCATGGCTGACCCAGAGCTTCTTCCCGATATCATCTACGTCGCGCATCATTTCTTCCGGGCTGTCATAACCGTGGATGCGGGCGAGGGCAGGGTTCACGCTAAGGAGCCTGCCGTCGCCGGTACTCTGGAAGATGCCTTCCAGCGCGTTCTCGAAGATGCTCCGGTATTTCTGCTCGCTCTTCTGGAGCGCTTCTTCCGCCTGCTTGCGCTCCGAGATGTCGCGCAGGATGCCTGCTACGCCGGAAATGTAGCCGTCTTCGTCCATTATGAGACGGGAGCTGACGGAAAGGAAGAAAATGGTCCCGTCTTTCTTCCTGAGCGCGACTTCATAGTCGTTCACGCGTTTCTCTCGCATGAGACGTGCCATCATCGCGTCTCTGTCTGCCGGGTCCGCGTAAACGTCGATTACCGGTTTTCCCACAAGCTCTTCGGGCCGCCATCCGGCCACGTGATATGCCGAGGGCGAGAGCGCCGTCAGGGTGCCCTCTGCGTCGGTCTCGTAGTAAACGTCCTCCATGGACTCGAAAATGTGCCTGTATTTCGCTTCGCTTTGCTTTAGGGCTTCATTGGTTTTTTCAAGCTCGCGGCCCCGCTCGGCCATCATTTCCTCGATGGCCTTGAAACGGTTGGCGCCCGCGCGGAGGTATTTAACCAGGAAGGCGGTCAGGACCGCCCCGGCCAAAAGGACCGTCCAGGCGCCGTAAGCGCCCCAGGTCCGCTTTTCGATGGCTGCGAAGAGGCATAAGGAAAGGAGCACGCAGCAGGTCGCGATGCCGGCAGGAAGGTAAATTCTGAGGGCTTTCGAAGACATTCTTTCCTCCTTTTCTGTTCTCGTGCTCCGCGCGAGGGTGCAGGGTGAGGGGACGCCCCAGGGAAAGGAGTACCTCGCCGGTCTTCGACCGCATGTCTAATGATTAACATCTGCAGTGTTCCCGGCACAAGAGAAATCTGTCCTGCGGGCCTTGCGACGTCCCTGTCCGCCGGACTTTCCAGCCTGAACGGGCGAGGGGCCTCGCGGCCCTCGCGAACGCCCAGCCGCCGTCGGCAGGGTACGTCCCTGATACCTCTGCCGCCCCTGGGGGCGATAGTTTAAAGGCGGGAAGACGGACGGGGCTCCGAGACGCATCTTCGGGCGAAGAAGCCGTCTTGGATGGCTTCAAAGCCGGAAGAACGGAGAACGCGGCCCGACCGGAACAACTGAGCGAAACGTTTCATTTGACCTCGATCTTAATAAGTATGTCTTCGGTCGAGGGGGTGGGCCTGCCATTTCTTATCGCCGGCATGAACCGCCACTTTTTGAGACTTTCCAGCAAGATGCGATTGAGGCGCGGATTTGGGGTCGGTCTGGCGAGTTCCACCGTTGCACTGCCGTCGACGGCTACGTGGAACCGCGCCAGGGCGACCGAATTGAACGCCTCCTCCCTTAGGTCATCGGGGATCTGGGGCATATGCCGGATGATCGCCCGGGCGCCGCTGCTCGCAAACATATTGCCGCCGCCCGTTCCACCGCCCGGCCCTCCCTGGCCGCCGCCGGTGGCGCTCCCGGATGCGCGCCCGCCGCCCGGACCTGACCATGCCATACCGGACGGGTCCTTTCCGGTACCGGCCTGTCCTTCACTGGGTGCGGAAGGCACCTCGACGTTATTCCTTGGTGCGATGTCCGGCCTGAGGGATGGCGCATTCTGCTCGGCGGGCCGGCTCGCCGGCAGGGGCGCCTCGGGGGCGGACGGTCTCGCCTGTTGTTTGGGCTTGGGCTGGTGCGGGGCGGCAGGCTTACCCGGCGGACCGCTCCGGGTTGCGGCCGGGGCGGGCTGCTCGATGAGCTGGGCCTCCAGCCCTAGCGGCTCTTCTTGCCTGCCGGCGGGCTTCTCCATAAAACAGGCAAAAACCCACATAGCCGCCGCGCAGATCAGAAGGGCAAGGGGCAACGTCCAGCGAAGACGGCTCCAGGGGCTATCGGCATTCAAAGCAGCAAACAAGCAGGCACCCCTCAATCAGCATGTTTGACGGCTATCAGGAAGCGCTGCACCCCCGCCAGGCGGGCTTGCAGCATCGCCTCGACAATCACGCCGTGCGTCGCGTTCCTATCGGCCGCTACAATGACGTTCGAATCCGTGCCCTTGAGCATGGTCTTCAGGGTCGGGGCAAGCGTTTCCAGAGTCACGGGCGTCTTGTCGAGCAGTATGCGGCTGTCCCTCGTCACGGTCAGCGTCACCGGGTCCTTCGGTTGCATTAGCGCGGCGTGCCCCTGCGGCAGGTTGACGGCCATCGAATGCAGATTCTGCATGGAGAGGGATGCGAGCATGAACGTGACGAGGAGAAAGAACATCACGTCGATCATCGGGATGATCTCGATGCGTCCGCGCTTGTACTGGCGGGATTTACGGAATTTCATGACGGCCCCCTTCCGGGCCTTCACCCATGCGGATGTTACCCACGAGACGCGTTCCCAGCCGCTCCATTTCGTCGAGCATCTGCGCCTGTCGCCGCGAGAAGAAATTATGGGCGAACAAGGCGATTACGGCGATCAGGAGCCCAAGGGCAGTCGCGATGAGGGCCTGGGCCACGCCGCCCGTCACACCGGTCGGGTCCACGAGGCCACTTGTCCCGATCAGGTTAAAGGCGTGCATCATGCCCGTGATCGTCCCCAAAAGACCCAGCAGGGGGGCGGCTGTTATGATGGTTTCGAGCACCCACAGGCCCCGGCTAAGCGCCTTTTCTATCAACTGCGCCTCGTTGTCCGCAACCATCTCTATCCACCAGACCGGCTTGGCGCGGTTCGCAATAACGACTTCGATGAACCGCAGGAAATAGTTCCTCCTGTCGAGTCCCGCCGATTGCCGGTCCAGATCCGACAGGGAAACATCGAGGGTCTCGAAGCGCTCTAGTAGTGACCCTGGAAAGCGCATGTAGCGCCAGTAGACGAACGCCTTGTCCAGCACGATCACGACCGCCAGGACCGCGAGCAGCACCAGCGGGTAGACCATCAGACCGCCGAACTTCAGTGCCTCCAGTGCAATGTGTACCTCTTTCATGGTAGTCCCTTCTTATGTTGTGATTTTGTTATCGCCGGTGACTCTCCATCAAAACAACTTGGCAAGCCCTGCGAAAAAGCCGATACGGGGTCCGAATTGGGGTGCGAACACGCCGATCCCCGTCCCGGCCCGGATAGGGTTGATCTTGTCGAGAACGTTGATTATCGAGACGCGCGCCTCGATAGGGCCGAACCACCCAGCCACGAATTTACGCACTGCCCCTAAATTGACCGAGGTGCTGCTGGCCACGTGGTCCGTGTTCGCGAACCCCGACCGCAAGCCGCTTCCGAATGTGGCATCGGTGGTGAATTTCGTTCCCCGCCAGATGTAGGAGACACCACCCGAAGCCGTGTAGAGGCTGGTCGTGGTCCGTATGGACCCAGTGGTTAGAAATGTAAGCGAGCTCGTCCGGCTCGAAGTTGAACTGCCCGGAGATTACCTCTTTGGCCAGGCTCACGGTGCGGGCGAGGTTGCCGTAGGCGGCAAAATTGCCTGACTTATAGCTGCTCGTCAGCTCCACTCCGTAGATTTTTCCCTGGGAATAATTGAAAGGGGTGAAGATCGGGGCCTCGGTGAACTGGCCCTCGTCGATCAAATCCCTGACAATCTTGTAGAAACCGTCGAGGCCGAAGCGCAACTCAGGTGTAACCTTTTGGATAATGCCGGCGTCGAAATAATGTGACCGCTCGGGCTTGACCGGCGAATCGGCCGTAACCGAGGGCGCATTTGAGGTGCCCTGGAACAGGGCTATGTCCGTTGGCGACACCAGCTCTGTCGGCGGAGGGGTGAAGTATCGGGCGTATGCGGCGTGCAGCGTGGTCTCGGGCGTCGCCTTGTAAACCAGGCCGAGGCGGGGGCTCAACTGGCCCGCATTCACGTAGGCATTCATCTGGTCGGCCCTCAGGCCGTAGTTAACCGTCAGTTTGTCAATCACTTTCCACTCGTCCTGAGCGTAGAGCGCCCCGACGTTAGTGCCGTTCTTGTGGGTGTTGTCCGTTACATTGTAAGGACCGCCGGTCGTGTTCCCGTTGGCGTCTACCGGGAAGACCGAGGATGTGTTCTGGCTTTCCACGTTTTCGACAAACCCGAAAAAGCCCGTCCGGATAGTGTGGCTATCACTCAAGTGGTAGCTGCTGTCGCCCTGCATTCCGTTGCTTATGGCGCTGCGGGAGAGCTTCGACGCAACCCCGTCGAAGGCGAGGTCTCCGATGATATCAGGTCTGAAGCTGACCGTCGTGTCGCGGGTGAAGTAGGCAATTTGATAATCGATGTCAGTCCCGATGGAGCTTTGCAGCGCGACGATGGCATAACGGTTGGTCTCATTTTGCCGCTCGTTCAAAGTGCCTGAGTCGACGGAGTTAACGCCCAGGGCGGTAAGGTAGTCCGGATTGGGGGCCGCCCTCGGACGGTTGGGGATTTGAAAGTAGCCGTCGTAGCTTCCGAACAGAACGCTGACCTTCGTGCTTGGATTGAGTAGGTACGACGCATAGCCGAAACCCTTGAACTGATCGGTGTTATCATGGATGGCATTAGGACCCGGGACGGGGTTCTCGATCCCGATACTGTTATGCAGGTAGGAACCGGTTAAATAATAGCTTGCCTTCCCTTGGGAGCCGCCGAACTGAAAGCTCGGCTGCACCGTATCGCGGCTTCCGCCGTACATATCGACGCGACCTCCGTTCTCGATGGCTGTCTTGGTCTCTATCTCTATTACCCCCGCCTCCCGGTAGCCGTATTGGGCAGGCAGGGCGCCGGTCAGGAGGTCCACCCTTTTAGCGAACCGGGTATCGAGGACCTGGCCGAAACCCGTGATCCCCTCCGGGAGTGTGACACCGTCAATGCGGTACTGGATGTTCGCATGGTCGCCCCTCACGTGGAGGTGGCCGAAGGAGTCGTTCGCCACGCCTGGCATTTGGAGCAGCACCTGGTTAAAGGATGTATTCTCCCCCTCGGGTAGGGTCGTAATATCTTCGTGACTGATCGTATACTGGCTCCCCCCCGTCTTGGGCGACAGGTTGGTTCTTGCCTGTGCCAATCGCTCCGCCACGACGGACATCTCCAGCGCCTCCTGGGCGGCCATGGTCAACGTCGCAGACGCAACCGATCCGGCTTCCACTGTTACGATGGCCGTGCTTTCCTGAAAGCCTTTTTTTGCACCCAAGATTGCGTAGGCGCCCGGCGCAATGCCCCCAAAAGTGAAGTTGCCGTCTTTATCGCTCTGGGTTTTTTCCAGGGTCTTTTGATCGGGTGTCCTCAATGTCAGGTCGACTCCGGGCAGCGGTCTTCCCAGGGCGTCCTTGACCGTCCCCTGGATTGTGTCAGTTCTTTCGGGGGCGGCGTGGGCTAGGGCAGCCGCGCCCGCAATGATCAGAGATATGGAGACAAGCACTATCATGGTCCTCATGATTGGCCTCCGATTCGGCACCTTAAAACAGCTTTGTTTTGACGGCTTAAATCCGGTTAGAGAATGTTCTTAGGCGGGAGGCGCCCGGTTACGGTGGATAAGGCAGGGAACTTCCGAAAGGCTGACCGTTCCTTCGATGGGGATAGTCAGTATGATAGGATCCGGCGGTGCGACTTGCGGCGAATCCGGGAGGACCAGGTTGGAATGGAGGGACGCACAAAGACAAAACGGACAGTCGTTGTCGTGGGAAACGCAGTCCTCGTGATGGTGGAAAGCGAGACCCAGGATCGAAACCGACAGGCAGGCTAGAAGAAACAGAACGTATTTAGTTTTCACGTAGCTATATGTTAATCGCCGTGGGTGCAAAAGTAAATGATTATTCCGAATAGGGCATACTGTTGCGCTCCGCCGGGTCGGTTGTGATATGATAAGCGGGGGCCGACAAAGGCGCTTTATCGCCGACAACAGGGGGAACCAATGAACACAATCGATCTTTTAACGAGAAACGCGCGCATGTGGCCGGACGATACTGCTTTCGTCGAGGTGAGGCCGCAGTCTAAGGAGAGGCTCGGCATCACGTGGAGGCAGTTCGACGAGCGGACGAGCAGACTGGCAAATGCGCTCCTCCGGGCCGGCGTCAAAAAAGGGGACAGGGTCTTCCTGATGGGGAGGAACTCGATAAACTGGCTCGAGGCGTATTTTTCGATCGTAAAGACAGGCGCGTGGGTGAACCCCCTCAACTTCCGTTTTACCCGTGAGAACATCGCTTACTGTGCTGCCGCTGCGCAGCCCGTCTGCTTCTTCTTCGACGAGGAGTATGCGCCGCTGGTGCTCGCCATGCGGGGCGAGCTGCCCTCCGTGGCCGCCTTCGTCAACATGGGGAAGGCAGGCTTGCCGGACGTGCTCGGCAAGGAAGGGATGATAGAGGCCGGGAGCCCGGCCGCACCGGCCGTTGAATTGAGCGACGAGGACGAATGCGGCCTCTACTTCACGTCGGGCACGACGGGCGCGCCCAAGCCGATACTCCTTCTCCACAAGAACCTCTTCTGCACTGCGGTCAACGAGGCGACCAACCTGTTCCTGACCAAAGACGACTCCCTTCTCATGATACCGCCCCTCTACCACGTGGCGATGGGGCACCTGCTCGGCTCGATGCTCACAGGGGCCAAAACGGTCCTTCTGACGGAAGTGGTGACGCCGCAGACGATCTTCGGAACGATGGACGCAGAAAAGCTGCGCTATGCCTTCATGCTCGTGCCCTGGGTGCTCGACATCCTGGAGGCCATCGACAGCGGGCGGATCAAGAAGGAAGACTACTCGCTCGCGCAATGGCACATCCTCCAGATGGGCGCGCAGCCGATACCGACGAGCCTGGTGAGGCGGTGGAAGGTCCATTTCCCCGCGATGGAATGCCATAACACGTACGGGCTGAGCGAGAGCATGGGACCGGGCGCCATACACAACAAGCTGGAAGACGAGAGCAAGATAGGCGCCATCGGAAAGCCCGGCCTCCTGTGGGACGCCCGCATCGTCGACGGCGCGGGCGGGGACGTGCCGGTCGGCGGGGTCGGCGAGATCGTCCTCAAGGGCATGGGCGTCATGAAGGAATACTACAAGAACCCGGAGTTGACCGGCCGGACGATAAGGAACGGATGGCTCCATACGGGCGACCTCGGGAAGATGGACGAGGACGGCTTTATATACCTCGTGGACAGGCTGAAAGACCTGGTCATCAGCGGCGGAGAGAACGTCTATCCGGTGGAAGTGGAAGAGGTGATCCAGAGGCACGCAAAGGTGCGCGACGTTGCGGTCATCGGGACAGCCGACGACAGGCTTGGCGAGGTGGTGACTGCCGTGATAGAGACGGCAGCGGGCGAGACGTGTACGGAAGCGGAGATGGCTGCCTACTGCAAGGAGAACCTGCCGCGCTACAAGCAGCCGAAGAAGATCATCTTCGCGACCGTGCCGAGGAACCCGACGGGCAAACTGGAAAAGACCAAGCTGCGCGAGCTGTATAAGTAATAATGTTTTCTTCTTGACAAGCTGCACGAGCGGCTACTATATTTGATGCTGATATAGTTGGCATCCAAATATTATGTGTACAATGGATATTGCCGATGCGTAAAACCGGGCGGGATTTTGAGGTTTCCGATACAGTTCAATCCCTGCGCCGTATCTTCAAGGCGATACAGGATTACTCGCAGGAGGTATCGCGCAGCTTCGGCGTAACGGGGCCGCAGCTCTGGGCGCTCACGACCATTGCCGGGCACGAGGCGCTGCCGCTGGGCGAGCTGAGCAAAAAGATGTACCTCCACCCCAGCACGGTCACGGGGGTAGTGGACCGGCTGGAAGCCAAAGGGTACGTATCCAGGGACAGGAGCGCGAGAGACAGGAGGGTCGTCACGGTTTGCCTTACGCCCAAAGGGAAGGAGCTGGTCGGGAGGGCGCCCAACCCCGTCCAGGGGAAGATGATACACGGGCTCAGGAAACTGGACGGCGAAGAGCTGCGCACAATCTACGTGTCCGTGAAGAAACTGGCCGAGATCGTGGAAGCCGACAACGTAAAGGTTACATTCTTTTTCGACAAGGAATGATGCATACAGGTTCTGCCTGACCGGTGCAGGGGCAAGCCCGGGGAAGGTTGCAAGGGGGCTGCCTTTCCCGGGCGCCGGTCTTAGACCGATAATGGCCGGCACGCCTGTCCGGCCGGCTGAGCGTATGGACGGCCGGTGCTGAAAAGGTTTACTCTATGGCGATGACCGGCAGCGGCAACGCATTTCATCCTCGAAGGATCAAGCGCATCTGGCGCGGGACCCTTATAGGCATCCTGATAGGGGTCGTTTCCGGCTTCGGGGCCATCGTTTTCAATTTCCTCCTCCAGACCTCGACGCGTTTTTTCATGGAAGACCTGATCCGGTTCATACTTCCCGCGAGCCGGGCGGACGTCTTCTTCCTAGGCGTGCCGCTTGTGCGGTGGGTGGCTATTGCGTTCCCTGCCATCGGCGGCCTCATCGCCGGGCTGATCGTCTTCAACTTCGCGCCGGAGGCCGAGGGGCACGGCACCGACGCCATGGTCGACAGCTTCCACCGGAAGAAGGGCGTCATCCGCAGGAGGGTCCCGATAATCAAGACCATAGCGTCGGCTATCACCATAGGCTCGGGCGGATCGGCGGGAAAAGAGGGCCCCATTGCGCAGATCGGCGCGGGCTTCGGGTCGTTCCTGGCGTCTGTCCTGAAGGTGGACGACAGGGAGCGCCGCACGATGCTCCTTGCCGGGGCAGCGGGAGGGATCGGCGCCATCTTCAAGGCCCCGCTCGGGGCCGCACTTTTCGCGACGGAAGTGCTCTACCGCAAGGAGGCCTTCGAGTTCGAGGCCATCATCCCGTGCATACTTTCTTCCATCGTGGCCTTCACGGTCTATACTTTTTTTAACGGCAGCGAGACGGTCTTCCACGTCCCTGCTCTAGCCATCGCCACGCCTGCCCAGCTTCCGTTCTACGCGGTGCTGGGCGTGCTCTGCGCGCTTATAGGCCTTCCTTACGTCAGGTTCTTTTATGGACTGCGCGACAGGTTCTTCAGGCGGCTCGACATGCCCCGCTCGCTCAAGCCCGCTGTCGGCGGCCTCGTGGTCGGGCTTATCGCCGTCTATCTCCCCCAGGTGCTGGGCGGCGGCTATTCATGGATGCAGGCGGCCATCGACGGCCGGATGGCCGTCAATGTCATGGCCGCCCTCGTCTTCGCCAAGATCGTCGCCACGTCGTTCACCATAAGCTCCGGAGGCAGCGGCGGCGTCTTCGCCCCCTCCCTGTTCATAGGCTCCATGCTCGGGGGCGCCTTCGGCATCACCTGCCATACGTTTTTTCCGCATATAGTGACCGAGCCTTCGGCGTTCGTAATCGTAGGCATGGGCGGTTTCTTCGCGGGGGTGGCCAAGGTGCCGATAGCGGCCCTCATCATGGTTGCGGAGATGACCGGAGGCTACAGTCTCATCGTCCCCATGATGATTGTCTCGTCGCTTGCGTATCTCCTGCTGGGGAATGTTTCCCTGTACGAAAAACAGGTGGCCGCAAGGGTCGATTCCCCCGCCCACATGGGCGACTTTGCCGTCGATATCATGGACCACCTGCGGGTGAGGGACGCAGTCGCGGGCGGCCGGAAGTTCGACACGCTCCCGGAGGATATGCCCTTCGAGCAAATCCTTACGCTCATGCTCGGCTCCAGCCAGCAGGATTTCCCTGTAGTGGACAAAAACGACAAGCTTACGGGCATCATCTCGATGACCGACCTGCGGGAGGCGATGGCCGATAGAGTTGCCCACAGCCGCCTTTCCGCCCGCGACATCTCCATGACGACCGGGGTCATGGCTGTGAAGATGGACGATACCCTCAATGAGGCCCTGCGCGCACTCGCCGTCCTCGACGTCAGGGAGCTTCCGGTTGTGGACGAAGACGACCCCGGAAAGGTCATCGCCCTCGTAGGCCGCAAAGAAATCACCGGCGCGTACCACAGCCGCATGGAAGCCCTCAAGAACCCGTCCCACCACCAACAGCCCGCCCCGTAAACGGCAGGCCAAGCGCACTTGGAAACTTTGCCCCTACCCGGAAGCGTACGACACCCGTTCCTACGCGCATAAAGGCTCCACTCCCCACCATCGTAAGGCTCCGCCTCGCTTGATGTGCGTGGCGTAGCACGAGCAAGGAAGATCGAGCACGCACACCATCCTTCCAGGACCGCTATGCTACGCCAACGATGGTTAGCGGTCGTTCCACCACATGCGCTTAAGGAAGGGTGTCGTACGCTTCCGAACCGGGGTGGGTTGGCCAAATGGGCTTGGCATGCCGTTAACGGCGATAGCCATTGACATCCACCGCCCGCGCCCTTAAACTAAATAGAAACCATTTCTATCTAAGCAGGGACACATGCCGGATGACAACGACTTCGACGCGCTGTTGAGAGGCCTCGGCCTCAAGGTCACCCCCCGGCGCCTCGCCGTCCTCTCGGTCATGTCCGGCGCATCCGTTTTTCTCTCGCCCGAAGAAATCTGGAAAAAGGTCCGCAGGCGCGCAGGCAGCGTCGGCCTGCCCACCGTCTACCGCATCCTCGAAGAGCTTGCGTCCGGCGGGGTCGTCACGCGCGTGCTCCACGACAACCGCCAGCTTTACTATTACCTTTGCACGAACCCGCGCCATCACCACCATTTCGTCTGCCTCTCCTGCCACAAGGTCGAGGACGTCGACCTGTGCGCCCTCGACGCGCTGGAGCGCGAGGTGGAACAGCGCATTCAGGGCGCCCTTGTCTCGCACGTCCTCCAGTTGCAGGGCCTCTGCCGCGATTGCTGCGAAAGGAGGGAAAAGGCTTGAGCAGACCGGCCGCAACCCTCATACACCCCATCGCATATATTGCCGCCATAGCCGTGCTTGCCGTCATGCTTTCGTTTGCCGCATGCGGCAGACAGGAGGCGAGCCGGGGCGGGCACGGAGGCAAGCGCCTCACAGTCGTAACTACGCTCTTCCCCCTCTACGATTTCAGCCGGACCGTAGGCGGCGACAAGGCCGATGTCTCGCTGCTTCTGCCTCCGGGCGTCGAGCCGCACAGCTTCGAGCCCAGGCCGGCCGACCTCCTGCGGATACACAAGGCGGACATATTCGTCTACACCGGGGACTTCATGGAGCCGTGGGCCGCCACGCTGGTTAAAGGCGTAGGTAAGGACGGGCCCCTCGTCGTCGATTCGAGCAAGGGCTTGGCGCTCTCACAGAAGCAGACAGGAGGCGCTGCCGACGAAAGGCACGGGCACGCTGACGACGGAGCGGCAGGCAATGGTCCAGGTTTGCGCGACCCGCACATCTGGCTCGACCTCGCCAACGCGAAGGTCATGGTCGATAACATCCTTGCGGCGTTCGTTGCGAGGGACCCGGCAAACAGGCAGTTTTACGAGAAGAACGCGGGGGAGTACAAGGCGAATCTTTCGGCCCTCGATGAGAAGTTCAGGGCGACCCTGGCCTCGTGCAAAACGCGCCTCTTCGTCCACGGCGGCCATTATGCTTTCAACTACCTCGCCAGGAGGTACGGGCTGAGGTACGTCTCCGTTTACGGCTTGACGCCCGACGCGGAGCCGAGCCCCAGGCGCCTCGCCTCCATCGTCGATCAGATCAGGCGCAACCATCTCAAGTATATCTTTTATGAGGAGCTTCTTCAGCCGAGGATGGCCGAGACGCTCGCGTCGGAGACCGGCGCGCGCCTGCTGCCTCTGAACGGCGGTCATAACGTGACGCGCGACGACCTGGCGAAGGGCGTCACGTTCATATCGATACTGGAAGGCGACCTCGCCAACCTGAGCGTGGGGCTGCAATGCAAATAGACGTGGTATCAGCGGCCGGCCTTTCGTTCAGCTACGAGACGAAGCCCGTCCTGCGGGACGTCGCCTTCTCGGTCTCGGCGGGCGACTACGTGGGGCTTGTGGGGCCGAACGGCTCGGGCAAGAGCACGCTCGTCCGACTGCTCCTCGGCCTGGAGGCGCCGGGCGCGGGGAGCATCTCGCTTTTCGGCGTACCCTCGCAGTCCTTCCAGGAGTGGCACAGGGTCGGCTACCTGCCGCAGAAAAACGCGGCCCTGAGCAGGTTCTTTCCGGCGACCGTGCAGGAGATCGTTGCCCTGGGCCTTGTGCAGAAAGGGTCGCACCACAAAGGCGGCCGCAGCGGCTCGCACGCGCGTAAGGCAGTGAGCAGGGCGATGGAGCTGGTCGATATCGCAGACATCGGGGGCAGGCTCATAGGGTCGCTATCAGGCGGCCAGCAGCAGCGGGTGCTGCTCGCGCGGGCCCTCGTCAGGGAGCCGGAACTGCTCATCCTCGACGAGCCGACTATCGCGATAGACCCGGAGATCAGGGAGCGCTTCTTAAAAGTCCTGTCCGGCCTCAACAGCGAGACGGGCGTGACGGTGCTGCTGGTTACGCACGACACGGGCAGCATCGGGAAGTACGCAAAAAAGCTGCTCTACCTGGAAAACGAGGTCGTCTTCTACGGGGGGTTCGACGAGTTCTGCCTCTCCGAGGAGATGACGAAGCTGTTCGGTGCTTTTGCGCAGCACCTGATATGCCACAGGCATGAATAATTGCTGCAACTGCGGGTGGTCGGTATTGGTAATGGAATAAAAAGACAAGGATTAGGCGGGTGGTTATAATTCAGGGCTCACGATGGATTTTCTAGACTTCCTGCGGTATTCATTCATCCTGCGCGCGCTGGTGGCGGGCTCGTTTGTCGCCCTGCTTTGCGCGGGCCTGGGCGTCATTCTCGTTTTGAAGCGCCTGTCGCTGATCGGTGACGGCCTTGCCCACGTCACCTTCGGAAGCGTTGCCCTCGCACTTGCGCTCCGGGTGGAGCCCATCTACGTATCCATGCCGGTCGTCGCATTAAGCGCGCTTGCCATCCTGAAGCTAGCGGAAAAGGCGCGCGTGTACAGCGACGCGGCCATCGGCATCATATCGGCCTTCGGCATATCGGGGGGTGTAGTGCTCGCCGCCCTCGCGGGCGGCTTCAACGTCGATTTGCTCAGCTACCTTTTCGGCAATATCCTTGCGATTACTACAGCGGAGGTGACGATCTCGGTCCTGCTCTCCCTCGTCGTCCTTTCCGTCATTGCCATGCGCTACAGGGAGCTTCTGTCGCTCGCCTTCGACGAGGAGTTCGCCCGGACCTCCGGCGTACACGCGAGCCGCATCAACGCCCTCATCGGCGTGCTCACGGCGGTTACCGTCGTCCTCGCCATGAAGCTCGTAGGCATCATGCTCACCTCAGCCCTTCTCATCATCCCCGCACTGTGCGCATTTCAGCGGGCGCGTAGCTTCAGGGGCACGCTTATCTTCGCCGCCTTTACTGCGGTGCTGTCTGTATGGGCGGGTATTTTTCTTTCGTTTGTCCTGAACGTGCCGACGGGCGCGACGATCGTCCTGCTGAACTTCGCCTTTTTCCTCGTGCTTTACGGCATCAAGGCGGTGCCTGCCTTCCTTTCCCGTCGACGATAACAGTGTACTCGCCGCGCGTCTCGGAAGAGGCGACTTCGAGGGTGATTTGGGACGCCGTCCCTCTCAGGACTTCCTCGTGCATCTTTGTCAGCTCCCTGCATACTACGACATTGCGCTCCGGCGCGACCTCCGCCACGACTTCGAGCAGCTCTTTCACCCTTCTGGGCGACTCGAAGAGTACGACGGGGAAGGGGCCGGCAAGGACGTCCAGCAGCACTTTGCGCTTTTTACCCTTCTTCTGCGGGAGGAAGCCGTAGAAAAGAAAGCGGTCGGGCGAGAGGCCGGAGACGGAAAGGGCCGCCAGCGCGGACGACGCGCCGGGGACGGCCCGGACCTCGATTCCTGCATCGAGGCAGGTCTTGACGACGCGGTCGCCGGGGTCGGAGATGCAGGGCGTGCCTGCTGCGGTGATGAGGGCCGCGGTGCTGCCTGCGGAGAGCTGGGCAGCGATGGAGCGGGCGCGGCTTTGCTCGTTGTAGCTGTTGATGGTGACGATGGGCTTGCGCAAGCCGAGGTGGGAGAGAAGGCCGAGGGCACGATGCCGGTCCTCGGCGACGACCAGGTCCGCCTCGCGCAATACCTCTATGGCGCGTAGCGTGATGTCGCCCAGGTTGCCGATGGGCGTTGCGACGACGTATAGAATTCCGGGTCCTGTCATCATCTATCCGATAAAGATTTCCAATAATCTACTCCGTGGGGGCGGGTAAGGGCAAGAGGAGCGGGCGCGGCCGGTCGATATTTGTTGCGTTTGCGCGTGTCGGCTAAGGTGAAACACCATTGTTATCTTGACATTTCGGCATTATTTTAAGAAAATAACAACATGCTCAAAGCGTTAGTGTTTCTCGCCGTCATGATAGCTCTGCCCCTTTCGGCGATGGGGGCGATTTACGGCTATGTCGACGAGCACGGCATCTATCATTTCGCCAACACCCGGCCGCCTGCGGGTAAGGGTTATCACATTATCATAACGGGCAGCGAGAGCGACGAGCCTGTGACGGACCCGACTACGCTCTTGCGCAACAGCACTTACGACCGCCTGATAAGGCGCCATTCCGAGATCAACGGCCTCGATTACCGCCTGGTCAAGGCAGTGATGATGGCCGAGTCGCGGGGGAACCCGACCGCCGTTTCCCATAAGGGCGCGCGCGGGCTGATGCAGATCATGCCGGATACCGGGCGCGACCTGGCCCTGCGCAACCCTTTCGACCCTGAAGAGAACATCCAGGCAGGCGCGAGGTACTTAAAGACCCTGTACGGGCTTTTCAAGGGCGACCTCGAGCTGGTGCTGGCTGCATATAACGCCGGTCCGCAGAAGGTCATGGAGCGCATGGCCGTCCCTCCCATCAACGAGACGATCAGCTACGTCAAGAGGGTCAAGCTCTATTACGGCAAGCTAAAAGAAACACAATGAAAAGAAGGGATGAGACGCTATCGGTCTGGACGCTTCCAAACAGGCTGAGCCTGGCAAGAATACTCCTCATACCGGTCATACTTTACCTCATATCGATGCAGAACGAGCAGCTCCGCTTCGTGTCGTGCGTCCTTTTCGTCATCGCGGGTATCACGGACGGGCTGGACGGGCTGATAGCGCGGCGCATGGGCACGAAAACGCGCCTCGGCGTCTACCTGGACCCGATAGCCGACAAGCTCCTCGTATCGACCGTCCTGATCACGCTTTCCTATTACCGGCTCGTGCCGCTGTGGCTGACCATCGTGATGGTGGGCCGCGATTTCCTGATAAACGGCTTGCGGTCTTTCTACGCGATGGGCGGCTTTACCATACTCCCGTCTTTTGCGGGCAAGCTGAAGACAACGCTCCAGATCGTAGGCATTGCTTGCGTCCTGTTCGGCGGTCCGCTCCAGATGATACCGCTGGCGTCGGGGCCGGACATGATCTATAACTTTTTCCCCTTCGGAGCGAGCAGGTCGTTCCATACGGCGGGGCTGGTGATCCTGTACGTGTCGCTCTGTTTCAGCCTCTATTCGGCGACGCGGTATATCTACGAAATATTCACGTCCGAGACGACCGAAACCACGTAGCCTCGAAAAAGAAGCGATAAGACAGAGAAAAAGCAAAACCAATGCTATTTGCGGCCGGACTCGCGACCGAGGAAACGGCGCGAAGGCCGCGAAAAGCTTCCGGCCCCACTCTTGAAAAGAATATGATTGATTATTCCATTGGGTAATCTTATAATGGGCGGTCGATTCATGTTCCGTGACCTCCGGAGGCTTCTTGTGTTTTTTCAACGATTAATGGCCGTTTTTTCATTCGTATGCGTCCTTTGGATCCCGGCCGCTTTCGCGCAGACGTCCCTTACCGTGAGGGACGCGCTCCTGGTGCTTTCGGACGTGCGCGCCGCCTTGTCGGAGACGGCCCGGCAGTCGCAGGCAGGCGAAGTGAAGCAGGCCCCTGAAAGCCGGACGACGGAGAAGGATAAGGGCAGCGGAAAGGGCGCAGTGCCCGTGCCGGAAGCGCCCCAGCCACGGCCGTAAATGCAAAGGTACATATGGCGAGAGTCCTGACGAGCAGCCTCACACCTGGGATGAAGCTTCGCCGTCCCCTCCTGAACAAGGGGGGCGTGACGGTACTGCCGGAAGGCATCGAGCTTACCGAAGGGCTGATCGAGAAAATAATGACGATGGGTATCGAAGCTGCGGACGTGCAGGGCAAGGCGCCATCATTGCCCGGCAGGGCGGAGGCCCTCGCGCAGTTGGATGCCCGTTTCAGGAAAGTGGAGACGGCCCCCCACATGGACGTCCTGAAGAGATTGCTCAGGGAGCACCTGGAGGCTGTTTGCGGGAGCGATGGACCTTAAGACGCTAAAGACCAGGATCGAGTCGATACAGAACCTGGCAACGACGCCGTCGGTAGCCAAGCGCCTCCTCGAGATCGTCGGCAAGCCGACCGTCTCGCTCGGGGAGATCAGCGATTTCGTCTCCCGCGACCCCGTGCTCGCTACGAAGGTCCTCAAGATGGTCAACTCTCCGGTTTACGGTTTTCCGGGCCGGATATCGTCGGTCAACCAGGCCGTCCTTTTGCTCGGGCTCAACGTGCTGCGCGGCCTTTTGGTGGGCGTTACCGTTTTCGATCTTATGCAGCAGGCTATGATCGGCCTGCGGGACCATTCCCTGGGGTGTGCGATCTTCTCGCGCATCATCGCCAAAAAGAAGGGTATGAAAGACCCGGAAGAGATCTTCATCTTCGGCCTGCTGCACGACATCGGCAAGATGGTCCTCGTGCTCAACTTCCCCAAGGAATATGCAAAGGTGATGGAGAAGGCCGAGAAGGAGGGCGTCACTGTCTACGACGTGGAGACGGACTTCTTCGGCACGACCCATGCGACAGTAGGCGCCTGGGTAACGGAGCAATGGAGCTTCCCGAAGCCCGTCGTCGATGTAATAGGGCTCCATCACAGGCCACAGCTTGCCAAGGTGGCCCCAAAAGCGACGGCTGTAGTCCATTTCGCGGACGTCATCCTGCGGGCAAGGGGGTTCGGCTTCGCCGGGGACACCAGCGTGCCGCCGATCCACCCTTCGGCGTGGGAGCTGCTCGACCTGTCGGAGGCCGATATCAAAGAGATGCTTACGGAGGCCGAAGACCTCCTGGAAGAAGCCGCGGAGCTTTCATTCTAGCCCTTTCGGTCGTAGTTGCGTTTGCGCGGTTTTCATATTACGGCAAGAGCGGACAACAGCAATGAAAAGCGCCGTCCATATCTCCCGCGACACCGCCTTGATCGCCATAGTCGAAAGGCTGCTTACGGGCTACTGCCGGACGATACCCCTGGGCAACATACGCTCCGGCGTCGATTATATCTATTCCCTCATACCCGACCTGCTCATCATCGACCTGACGGCCAACGACCCGGCCACCGTGGAGGCCCTCAACACAATCAAGACGGACCCTATATTCACCCACCTGCCTACGCTCGCCCTGATCGACGACGCCCTGCCGCTGCCCCGCTGGGACGACGTCATGCTGGAAGACTACGTCTGGAAGTCGCAGATCGAGAGGGACTTACGGGCGCGGGCGGAGCTTTGCGTAGCCAGAGCGGAGCGCGTCGTCGAGGTCAACCCCCTCACGCGCCTTCCCGGCAATATCTCGATAAACAGGGCGATCCAGGCCTTTATCGACAGGGACGAGCCTTTCGGCGTCGGATACGCCGACCTGGACAACTTCAAGCCTTTCAACGACCATTACGGCTTCGCCAGGGGCGACGAGGTGATCAAGATGACGGGAAGGCTCATCCTGAACATCGTCAAGAACAGGCAGCCCCAGGGGAGCTTCATAGGCCATATCGGGGGAGACGATTTCATCTTCATCATGGACGCGGAAGCCATCGAGGACGCAGCCGCCGAGGTACTCTCCACCTTCGACCGCATCATCACCACGTTCTACGACGAATCGGAGAAAACGGAAGGCATCGTGGCCCTGGACAGGCAGGGCAACAGCAGGTCTTTCCCGGTGATGACCATGTCCATCGGCATCACGACCAACGCCTACCGCCGGTTCTCGCATTACGGAGAGATGACTGAGGCCGTCTCCGAGATGAAGGTCTTCGCGAAGCGGACGAAGGGGAGCTGCTTCAAGGTAGACAAGCGCCACATCCGCCACGAAGGCGAGTAGAAACTTTCACACCAGCTTTTTAGCCGCTTCCAGGGCCTTGTCGTAATCCGGCTCGTCGGTCATTTCCGGTACTATCTGCACGTAGCGTATCACATCGCCTTTGTCTATTACGAAGATGGACCGGGCGAGCAGGCGCAACTCCTTCATCAGGACGCCGTATGCGTTGCCGAAAGAGGCGTCCCTGTGGTCCGACAGGGTCCGCAGCTTGTCGATGCCCTCGGCCGAGCAGAACCGCGCGATGGCAAAGGGAAGGTCCATGCTGATGTTCACGATGACGATGTTGTCCGAGAGCGACGCCGCCCTGTCGTTGAACGTCATCGCCTGGAGGTTGCACGTCGGCGTGTCGAGCGACGGCGTCACGCTTACGATCTTCACCTTGCCCGCAAAGTCGGACAGGGAGACGGGCGTCATGTCTTTGTCGAGTGCGGTGAAGACCGGCGCCTTGTCGCCCTCTTTTACTGCGTTTCCAACCAGTGTGAGCGGGTTTCCCCTGAATGTTACTATCCCGTTTCTTTCCACGCTTTACCTCCATTTTAGATTGTATATAGGAAATATAAGCGCGCAGCAGGGGCGCGGCACGGATGGCACGCGCGGCGGCTTACGATCCCTCCGTCATTCCGGCCTCTTTTCCTCCGTCATACCGGCGAAAGCCGGTATCCAGGGTTTCCCTGGGCTTAGAGCCGCCTAGACCCCGGCGTCCGCCGGGGTGACGGTGAATGTGAATCGTTACTCTATTTTGAGAATGCTATAATGCGTTTTTAGAAGGATTTGTGGGTTTGGGCGGGCTATCGCCCCTGCTTCTGGGATGCGCCGTCCCGGCTGCGGGCCTGCCCTATGGAGCGGTAGAGCTTCCTGCGGCTGATGCCCAGGAGGAGGGCTGCCTTGCTCTTGTTCCCTCCGACGGATTCGAGGACCTGCCACACGTAGTCCTGCTGCATCTTGGACAGCAGGGGCACTTTGCCGCTCCCGGGGGGCGTCCCAGGCGCTGCAATACTGCGGACCTTCATGGTGCCTTGCGGAAAGTCGCCCACCCTTATCCGGTCCCTGTCTCCCGAGATCAGGACGGCCCTTTCGAGGATGTTCGCAAGCTCCCTGACGTTGCCCGGCCACGGGTAGGCCGTGAGCAGTTCCATCACCTCCGGCGGCACGCTCTTCTTCCTGCCGCCCCGCGCCAGCTTGGTGAGGAAGTAGTCCGTCAAAAGAGGGATGTCCTCGCGCCGCTCCGTCAGGGGCGGGACGGTGATCGTGAAGCCGTTGAGGCGGTAGAAGAGGTCCTTGCGGAATGCGTGCTCGTCCACCTCCTTCTGGAGGTTCTTGTTCGTCGCGAATATGAAGCGCACGTCAACGCTCGTCTCCTGGGTGTCCCCGAGCCGCCTGAAATTCCCCGTCTCCAGGACGCGCAGGAGCTTGGCCTGGATCGCCGTGGGCAAATCGCCCACCTCGTCCATGAAAAAGGTCCCCTTGTCGGCTATCTTCAAAAGCCCTATCTTGTCTGCGGTGGCGCTCGTGAATGCGCCCTTTTTGTGGCCGAAAAGCTCGCTCTCCACCATGCTTTCCTGAAGGGCGCTCGAATTGATCACGACGAACGGGTTTTCTGCGCGCGCGCTCAGCTTGTGGATGGCCCGCGCCACCACTTCCTTGCCCGTGCCGGTCTCGCCGAGGATTAAAACGGGCGTGTTGGAGGAGGCGACCGTAGAGATCAGCTTCTTTACCTCTCGGATGGCCCTGCTCTCGCCGATGAAGGAGTCCGGGGCGTCCACGCGGTGGAGGTGCTCTTCGAGGAGCATCGTCCGCTCTTTGAGGAGCCGCTTCTCGTTGACCCTGTCCGTCACTTCCTTCACGATGCAGAGGAGCCCTTCCGTCCGGCCGTCCTTCCCCTTAAGGGGGACGCCGTTGAAGTCGATATAGTGGGGTCTGTCGCCCCTGTATGTATTGAACGGAAAATCCTGCAACTGGAATGCCTCGCCCCGCAGGCCCTTTTCGATGTGGGCGGCGAGGCCGGACTCCCTGGTATAGCGGTTCTTCAGCCAGTTGAAGCCGATGAGCTTCTCTTCGACCTCGCCCCCGAGCCCGGATAACGCGGCGAGGGCGGGGTTGACGCTCATAAACGTCCCTTCTTTATCGATGGTGAAGATGGCGATAGGCGCGTTCTCTATGATGGCCGCGTTAAGGTCGTTGACGCGGGCCAGTTCCATGGTCGCCATCTTCTGGTCGGTTATGTTCTGCACCGTCTCGACGACGTACTCGAATTCCGGGCCCGGCCCCTGCTTGAGCGGCGTAGCGGTCAGGTAGTAGTAACGGGTCGGGTGGCCGTCCTGGCCCTCCACGGCCATCTGGAGCCGCTGGCTCCTGCCTGTCTCGAAGGTTTTCAGTACGGGGCAGTTCTCGCAGGAGCAGTCCCTCCCCAGGACCTCCTTGTAGCACCTCTTCTCGCTTTCCGCAGGGGAGAAGCCGTCCTTGCGGCGCCACCGGGAAGCCTTCGTATTGAGCCACTGTATGTTGAGGTTCCGGTCGAGTATGTAGATGCCGAGGTCCACCGAATCGACGATCGATTGGAGGATGCCCAGGCCTGTATAGAGACTAAGATCCATGGTCCTCTCTTTGGGTCCTCTTACGTGATCCCCGTCGCGGGAATATTGTCAGCGGGAGCGGGACGCGAGCGTGTGAGAATCTTGCGCGCGCCGGGAAAGGCGGACCCGTATATTACCCCTAAATTATATGCGATTCCAGCCCGAAATTCAAGGCAGGCAGGGGTATTTCCGGGTGAAGAAACAGTGATAAATTGAGGGCGTTTCCGCAGTTTGTTGCGGGTTGCCTTATTGCCGGTCCCGGCGGACACGAAAGGTGCGCTTGGCCCGCGCACCGCCTGTCGGCGCAGGCTGGGCGTGGATGTGCACAGTGGTCCATAATGGACCGATTGCATGCACGGTTCGGGTGCAATTGCATACATTGTAAAGCTGCGTAACTTCTCAGAAATGGCTATTCGTGAAGGCGGAGCCGTGCAGCCGGGTGGTACATGATGGACCATTCCTGCACCTTGCAGGTCTCCGTTTTCCATAATGGACGGCCGGTAATTACACTGCGTCCGTGCGGCCCGATGTGTTTTCCATAATGGACAAACGCTGTGGTATAATACTTGCATCTGTATACAATAAATACCACGCGGGACGCGTGGAAAACGAGAAAGGGACGAGGGGGAATGGTTTACAAAACGATAGTTAAGGAGACGAGCGATGGATAAGTTCGAATGGTGGACGGAAGAACAAAAGAAGTTTGCCGATGAAGTGGAAGAATTCGCGGCAAGCATCCTGCCCAGAGACGCAGAGACGCGCTGGACGAGGGAGTTCCCCTGGGACGTTTTCAGGAAGATAGGCGAGAAGCACTACACGGGCGCGGCAATCCCGAAAGAGTACGGCGGCCTCGGCCTCGGGTGTACGGGGGCCTGCATCCTGACGGAAGCCCTCGGCGGGATGCCGGGTCTCATGAGGGTGGTGGGCGGCAACATGCTGGGCGGGCTCCATCAGGTTCTGAGCCACGGCACGGAGGAGCAGAAAAAGAAGATACTGCCGCGCATCGTCAACGGCGAGATAGGGGCCATCGTCATCACGGAGCCCGTCGTCGGCACGGACGCGGCCAACATATCGGCCGAGGCAAAGCTCAAGGGCGGCGCGTATATCCTTAACGGCAAGAAGAGGTTCATAGTGGCTGCGGGCCTCGCAACGCGCTACATGCTCTATGCGCGGACGAGCGACGACCCGGAAGACATAAAGAAGCACCGCCACCTTACGGCCTTCATCCTCGAGAAGGGCGCGAAGGGCTTCACGGTTGAGAAGATCAACGAGCTTATCGGCTTCAGCAACATCCAGAACGGCGTCCTCAATTTCGAGGACGTGGAGATACCCGTCGGGAACAGGATAGGCAAGGAAGGCGAGGGATGGGCCGTCATGACCAGCGGCCTCAATTTCGAGCGGACGATCATCTCCGCCCAGGCGATGGGCTGGCTCGGCGATCTTTTGAAGAACGCCGTCCCCTATACGCAGAGGAGGGTCCAGTTCGGCCGTCCCACAATCGATATACCCACGAACCAGTTCAAGATCGCCGACCTGGTCCTGAAGAAAAAGGCGGCGCGGCTCTTCACCTATCACACTGCCTACCAGTGGGACCTCGGCAAAGACATCACGATAGATTCCAACCTCATTAAGGTGTTCAACCTCGAATGCGCGATGCAGGCGAGCATCGATGCGATCCAGCTCGTCGGCGGGGACGGCACCACCATGTTCTACCCGTTCGAGGAGGTCATGAAGGTCGCGAAGGTCGACTCGATCTCCGGCGGTAGCATGGAGGCGTGCAGGATGGTCATTTTCCGCACTGCCATGAAGCAGCTCGGCGACCAGATATCCTGGCGGCGCCGGGTGCCTCATCCCAAGCTGGGCGTGCCCGTGCCCGTGTACGGGGAGACGCCGAAAGAGAAGAACGTGGACGAGGACAAGCTCCTCAAGTTCCTCGCTGAAGACTACAGGGTCAACCCCGGCCTCTATATGACGAGGGAAGATATGAAGGTCGGCTTCGAGATGGACGACGCGAAGCTAGACGCGCTGCTCGTTTCTCTGGAGGCGAAGGGCCTGGTCTGGCTCAACAGGACGAAGAAAGGGATCGAGCTGGCGAAGGCGTCGTACAAGGGCTTGCGCGAGGCATTTCCGAAGGAGCATTACCGCTGGTATCCGGAGTGGATCGATAGAGGAGAGCAGGAGAGGATTTTCTAACGCCGGCAGGGGCAAGGCGGCGAGAACAGAAGGAGAAGGTTATGGCTAAGATCATCACGGCAGAAGAAGCGGCACAGCTCATTAAGGATGGGGACGTCCTGGCTGCCGCCACATTCGGCCTGGCCGGCTGGGCGGAAGAAGTCGCCTATGCCGTCCGCGACCGGTATGTGAAAGAAGGCCATCCCAAGGGCATTACCTTCGTCCACGCAGCGGGCGTGGGTGACTGGAAGAGCCGGGGAGGCGGCATATGGGCCGAGGAGGGCACCGAGGGTCTCGTGAGAAAGGTAGTCTCCTCGCACGTAGGCTCGGAGCCGCAAATGTCGAAGGCGATCCAGGAAAACAAGATGGAGTGCTATTTCTGGCCCCTGGGCGTCATGACCCAGTGGTATACGGAGGTGGCGAGGCACTCGCCGGGCCAGTTGAGCAAGACGGGCCTCGGTACGTTCATCGACCCCCGTCTGGAAGGCGGCAAGGTCAACAAGATAAGCAAGGAAGACCTGATAAAGCTGGTCGAGTTCGAGGGCGAGGAATGGCTCCTTTACAAGTCGTTCCCCATGACCGTCGCTCTGTTGCGCGGCACGACCGCGGACGAAAAAGGCAACGTAACCTTCGAGAAAGAGGCGATCGCGCTGGAGGCGCTGCCCATCGCGCAGGCCGTCAGGGCGTCCGGAGGCATAGTCATCGTACAGGTGGAGAACCTGGCGAAGGCGGGCACGCTGCACCCGCAGCGCGTGAAGGTGCCGGGCGTAATGGTCGATTACGTCGTCGTGGCAAAGAAGCCGCAGATGCAGACCATGGGCACCCAGTTCAAGCCGGCGCTGGCCGGAGACATAAAGGTGCCCGAGACGACGATAGCGCCCCTGCCGTTCGACGAGCGCAAGTTCATCGCCCGCAGGGCGGCAGAGGAGCTTATGGAAGGCCCGGTCAACCTTGGCATAGGTATACCTCAGGGTATCGCCAACATCGTCGCCGAGGAGAAATGCGGCGACAAGCTGACGCTCATATCCGAGTCGGGCAACATAGGCGGCATACCGGGCGCGACGATAGAGTTCGGCGCGCATTACAACGGCGAGGCCATGGTGCAGCAGGACCAGCATTTTACCTGGTTTGACGGAGGTGGTCTTACGATGGCCTTTACCGGCCTTGCCCAGACGGACGACCGGGGCAACATAAACGCCGGCAAATTCGGCGACAAGCCGATGGGCCCCGGCGGATTTATAAACACCACCCAGCACGCGAAGAAGGTCGTCTTCTGCGGCACCTTCACGGCCGGCGGGCTCGAAGTCAAGGCGCAGGACGGAAAGCTGGTTATCGTGAAGGAAGGGAAGACCAAGAAGTTCCTGAAACAGGTCGAGCAGATCGCCTTCAGCGGCGACTATGCGTGGAAGGTGGGCCAGAAGGCCGTCTATGTGACGGAGCGCGCAGTCTTCGAGCTGACGAAGGAAGGCCTGATGCTGACCGAGGTAGCCCCCGGTGTCGACCTGGAGAGGGACGTGTTGGCGCACATGGAGTTCAAACCCGTCATCTCGCCCGACCTCAAGAAAATGAGAGAGGGCATCTTCAAGCCCGTATGGGGAGAGCTGAAGGGGATCCTTGATGGGAATAAGACCGATACGATCGATTCCAAAAATGTGAGGGTTTTGAGGAGGACGAAAGATGGCGACTAAACAAGTAAACGTAAGAAGTATTTTCGACACCGGCCAATTTACCGGCTACCAGTCCATGGTTTGTTTCCTGTGCTTCCTGGTCACATTCCTGGACGGCTTCGACCTGACGATGATCGGCGTGACCCTGCCGAAGATGGCCGAGACTCTCGGCGTGAAGCCCGGCGCTCTGGGCCTTGCGCTTTCAGCGGGTATGTTCGGCCCGATACTGGGCGCAATCGTGCTCGGCATGCTCGCCGACCGTTTCGGGCGCAAGTGGATGCTGGTTATCTCCGCGATGTTTTTCGGGATTTTCACGTTCATGATCGCTTATATCCACAGCCCCCAGGAGATGGCCCTGTACCGCTTCCTGGCAGGTATCGGCCTCGGCGGGGCAGTGCCTAACGCCCTGGCATTCGGTTCCGAGTTTGCGCCGAGCAACAAGCGCGCGAGCATCATAACCACGATGTACGCGGGTATGCCCGGAGGGTCCGTAGCGGCCGCCATTGCAGCGATATGGCTGATCCCCAACTACGGGTGGCAGTCACTCTACATGATAGGCGGCGCAGTGCCGGTCCTGATCGCTATCCTGACGGCAATTGCCCTGCCCGAGTCGGTTGAGTTCATGGTGAAACAGGGAAGGCCGAAAGACAAGACGCGGATCCTTGACATCGTCCGCAAGATAACCCCGGCCCTGGCGGCAGACAAGGAGGTCGAGTTCATCTCTACGGAGAGGAAGACGCCCGGCGTGCCCGTCAAGTACCTCTTCAAGAACGGGCGGGCAATGGTTACCATTTTTCTGTGGATCGCCATGATCGGCAGCCTCTATTCAATGTGGGTCCTTACCACCTGGGCGCCTGCTCTTATGAAAAAAAGCGGCGCATCCGTACAGCAGTACAGCATGGCCATCGCGGGCCTGCACTTCGGCGCTTTCCTCGCCACGATCTTCATAGGCCGCGTGATGGACAAGCTCAATCCATTCTATGCGCTGGCGGTCGGCTTCACGCTGTCCTGCTTTAGCCTCGCGGCCTTCGGCCAGGTGGCGGGCGCCTCGTTCGGCATCGTCTTCATGATGGCCTTCCTGTCCGGCGTCTTGAATAACGGCAGCAACAACGGGTTCGTCGCTGTGCCGGGCATATTCTATCCCGTCTCGATCAGGGGTACCGGCATCGGCTGGGCCTACGCCGTCGGCAAGGTGGGCGCCATGCTCGCCCCGTTGGTCGGCGGTCTCCTCCTGGGCATGAACTGGAGCATCGCGAAGATATGCGGTGTCCAGGCCCTGGTGCCGCTGCTGGTTGCAATGCTGATGCTGGTCCTGCACGGGTTCGTCAAGACTGCGCACAGTGTGGAGGAAGCCGAGAATAAGGCAGAGGTAACTGCAGCATAAAACAGCTAACGTCTTCACGAAAAGGCCCGGACCCAAAAGGTCCGGGCCTTTTCTTTATATAGCCGCGCGTAATCTTCAATGGCCATCCTCGCTTTGCGCCCGTGATTTACTTCCTGCAGTCCGCAACTCAGCACTTCTCGTTGGGCTGCTTCATTTCAACCGGCAATTGTTAGTGGGAGGCCGAATCCCTGTTTCTGAATAAAGTCATAATGCGAACGTTTGCTTTGTAGAATTCGCTTGACACCTGCCGGTTTTTACGCAAAAATCATGAAAAATAAAATCTTCCCCGGTATCTTAAGTCTCCTTGGGGTAAGCAGCGCAGCCGTGCCGGGGATGGGGGAATTAAATGAGCAAACGGGATATATGGTACAGGCCGATCAGTATGCTGCTTGTCGCTGTTGCCGTTTTACCCGGCCTCATAACCTTTGTCGAATGGGGCACCCAATCCACGGCTTATGCCGAGCGGGTCGTGACGGCGCCCGAGCTTTCGGCTGATAAAGGCGGCGCCCTGCAGAAAGAGGCGGTGAGCCTCTCAAGCTCTCAGATTGAGGCGTGGCGCGCCCTGGCGGTAAAGCCCGCCCTTCCCGAAGAAGTCCAGCGATATTGGGTGGCGGCCGAGGATGCTCTCGAGAATAAGGCTTTTCAGAAGGCGGCCGGCTATTACGGAAAAGGCCTGGAGATCGAGCCTCTCTGGCCCCAGGGACAGTACATGGCCGCCATAATCGAGGGTGAATTGCATCAGTACGTGAGGGCTGCCGTCCATATGAAGAATTACCTCGCGCTTGTCCCGGACGTCAAGAACGCCAAAGCTCTACGGGATAAGATGTACCTGTGGGAAGTAAAGGCGGGAGAGGCTCCGTCGCGGCCGGCGACATCATTAAGGAAGTAAGTCGCCAGCCTATCGGGAACCTTTTGCAGCGGGGCGCACCATACCACGGATAGGTGAGCGATGGGAGGGCCCAGATGAATAAACAATTACTTGTCCTGGCGGCAGCGTTTGTCCTTGTGTGTGCCGTCGCTCCGGCCGTGCGTTCGATGGCGGCGGCTCCTGGCCCGCCGACGGTAACGGTGACGGCGCCCGAGCTTTCGGCTGATAAAGGCGGTGCCCTGCAGAAAGAGGCGGTGAGCCTCTCAAGCTCTCAGATTGAGGCGTGGCGCGCCCTGGCGGTAAAGCCCGCCCTTCCCGAAGAAGTCCAGCGATATTGGGTGGCGGCCGAGGATGCTCTCGAGAATAAGGCTTTTCAGAAGGCGGCCGGCTATTACGGAAAAGGCCTGGAGATCGAGCCTCTCTGGCCCCAGGGACAGTACATGGCCGCCATAATCGAGGGTGAATTGCATCAGTACGTGAGGGCTGCCGTCCATATGAAGAATTACCTCGCGCTTGTCCCGGACGTCAAGAACGCCAAAGCTCTACGGGATAAGATGTACCTGTGGGAAGTAAAGGCGGGAGAGGCTCCGTCGCGGCCGGCGACATCTGGGGTCCCTTGAACTGAGACATTTATCTCGCGGCCGCGCTAAAATCCGGAAAAGGCAAAGGGTGTTGTCAAAGCCGCAAGTAAAACCGGCAGGGAAACCGACAAGGAAGAATAGACTATTGGAAGGAGCACGCCGATGAGGAATCATCTTCTGATTCTGGCTGTTGCGTTCATTATATGCGGCCTCAATGTGTTTTTTGTTTCCCCGGTCCAGGCGCAGGGAGGGTGTGCAGCCGCACCATGCGACTGCACGAGTGTCGGGGGCAGCTTCCACTCTCCTGAAGCTAAGTGGTGTAATTACCAGCTCTGCTATAACCAATGCATGAGTGAGAGGCGTGGGGGCGGTACCGGGGCCGGCGCAGCCGGCGGGCTCTCCCAGCCCTTCTTCAACCTTGGAAACGCCATCGGACAGGCGATCGGCAGGGCGATAGTTGGCGACCCGGCAGAGGAGGCCGCCAGGCGGGCAGAGGCGGAGGCGAGGGCGAGGCAGGCCGAAGAAGCGCGCCAGAGGGCGGAGGAGGAGGCCCGCAGACGAGCGGAGGAGGAGGCCCGCAAGAGACAGGAGACGTTCGACCGCATACTCGCACAGGCCCAGCTTTCCGAGGGGTTTGCCTCAAGGGAGGACGCTCTCCCGGTAATGCTCAAGGACGACGGCCTTCGGCCGCAGGGTGCGTCCTTTTTCGGCCTCGGCGGAGGCGCGGGCGGCTCGACCGCCGGTGCGGCCGGTAATGACAACGCCAGAAGATCCCAGGGCTATTCTGCGACTGCGGCAGCCCCCGCGTCGGTCGGCGGCCTGCCCGTTATGCTCCGCGACTCCAACGTCGTCGACCTGAGCGACAAGAAACCTCCTTATGTGGTCGACCCCAATACCGTGAAGGGGGGTGCAGGGCCACCCCCGGTGCAGACCGCCTCGGCCAAGCCTGCCGCCCCGGCAGCACCCGCGCCCTCATCGGGAGACGAGTTTCTCTTCGGCGTCAAGGGTACCTTCCCGAAGCACCCCGGCCAGCCGCTCTTAAATCCCCTGATCGAGCTTCCTAAAGGGGAGAGCCTGCCGACAAAAGGCGAGACGGGTGATGCCTTTTTCGCCCGCCTCAACCAAACAAAGCTCGGCCGGCAGATAGCCGAGGAGGAGTATCAGGAAGTGCTTTTCCATCTCGATACCGATAAGCCCTACCCGAGAGGGCAGAGCCCCGTGGTCGACAGGATTATAGATCAAAGCATCAAAAAGATCGTGGACAGGGAAACGAAGGCCATCCGTGAGGCATGCAGAAAAGCGGCTGCCGACATGAACGCCCAATTCGCGGAGATGGAAAAGAAAGGGATCATCAAGCCCGGCGACAACCTGGCTGAAAAAGAGAAGACGGACGTAGTCTATGATAACGAGCTCATGACCGCCCGCCACAGGATTTACGGACAGCTTGAAAACGACATACGCTCGGCAAAGGTCAGGTCTGAGAACAATCTATGGGTAGTCAAACGGTTCGCCGATCACGTGCAGGACCCCCCGTTCATGGGCGGGCCTACTGCAACGGCATTGAAGGACCCGAAGCAGATGAAGGACCTGCTCGGTAAATATATGACGTATTATTCCGGTGATCTAAAATAGGCCGGGCAGCGTGAGCGGTTTGCACCCTTCGCCTATTGCACTGAGGCGTTTCTTTCTTCCGGTTATCTTCATGATGGGGTTAGGGTGCCGTTTCTATCCCTCGTAGGTACCGGCTTTGGCTGACAGGCTTGAGCCGGAGTTCGACGTTTCGACCACTGCACCGCCTCGATCGGCACGTTGTTTTTCTCTCCAACCCCGGTTGTGTCTTATGGCGTATTTACAAAATGAAGCCGGCCGGGGCCATTCTTATACTACTCTTGATGATTATGCCTCAATCGTATATTGCCCGCCCCTTGCACCGCAAAAGCGATTGGCTTAGGTTTTCGCTATAGCCCGGCCTGTTCTGTCGGGCCGCGCGCGAGGCCGATGATGTCTACGTCGATCAGGGTCTATAAAATAAAAGAATTCATCCGGGTCGATAAGCAGGGCGTCCTCGACGCGGAGCGCTCAAAAGAATTGATTCGCCGGCTCTCCGCCACCGCCTCGTTCAGTCCGGCTGAAAACATCCTGGTCGACCTGAGGCAGACGGTGGTCGCGGGCACGGACATGGCCGGCCTGCTCGACGTTGCCGCGGAGGTCGCCCGGTACGAATCGAGCTTTCGCGGCAGGGTCGCCGTTATCATACCGCCCGATGAAGCCAGGGTCGCACTGGCGCAGACATTCAAGGCGCTGGTAGATATCGAGGTCGGGCCGTCGCGCTACGAGGTATTCACACGTTTTGAAGACGCCGTCGATTGGCTTTCCGAAATAGAGGATATTTGAAGGCGCAGACAGGGTGAGCGGCCATGGCCCTCCGCGCGATACGGCCCTGACGCGGCCGGTTTAGCAGCCGCAGGACGCCAGGCGGTCCTTGAACTCGTCCTCGGTGAAGCTGTACTCCTGCGTGCCGTAGCATTCGACCGCGAAGGAGGCGCAGACGCTGCCCATCCGGGCGCACGCCTCGATATCCATCCCCGCGATGAGGCCCGCGATCAACCCGCCCCTGTATGAGTCTCCGGCGCCTGTCGGGTCGAGTACCTGCCTTGCCCGCACGACCGGTATGGACAGCTCGCCTCCGGGCGCCAGCACCTTCGAGCCGAGGTCGCCCATGGTGACGACCAGCGCGCCGGCGCGCCCGATGAGGTCGGCCTTCGACAGGCCCGTCTGCTTCATTATCAGGTCCAGCTCGTAGTCGTTCGATATGAGGACGCGGCAGCCGGTGATTGCGTTTACCAGGTCCGGCCCGGCGAGCATCGGCAGCGACTGGCCGGGGTCGAAGATATAGTCTATGCCCCTCTCCCTGCAAAGGCCCGGGTAACGGATCATGTCCACCAGGTTGCCGGGGGAGATGATGACTATCGTCCGCGCAGGCTCCAGTCTGTCGAAATCGAGGTCGGACGTATACTTCATAGCGCCGGGGTGGAAGCCGGTTATCTGGTTGTCGGCCTTGTCCGTCGTGATGTAGGCAGCGGCGGTAAACTCTTCTTCAATCACCTTTATGTGCGCCGTCGATATGCCGTTTTTTTCGAGCCACTGGAAGTAGCGGTGATGGTCGAAGCCGCCGACGGCCGCGGAGACGAGCGGCGTCTCGCCCATGAGCTTCAGGGAATAGGCTATGTTGCCCCCCGTGCCGCCGAATTTCTCCTTGACCCCGTCTACCTGAAAGCAGACGTTCAGGACGTGGATCTTTTCGGGAAGGATGTGGTCGGAAAAGTATCCGGGGAAGTCCATGATCCTGTCGTAGGCCAGGGAGCCGGACACGACGATATTTTTTCTCACTATAGCTCCATCAGTGCGTCGAAATCGCCTGCGGCCAGGCAGCGGAGCCACTCCTCCGGCCCGGCCTCCGTCGAAGGGAAGGGGGAGAGGACGGAATCATGGAAGGCGCGCCGGGCCCTCAGGGTGCAGACAGGCCAGCCGGGTACGCCGGGCGCAATGTGGCCGTTCTCGTTGACGCGGTATACCTCGAACTCCGTGACGCTGCACGAGACCCTGTAGCTGACGCCTGCGCGGCTGACCTTGAGCGAGCGGTTGAGCCAGCCCCTGGACTCGAAAAGGGTGACGAGGCCGGTGAAGGTAGCATAGGTAGTTTTGCGTGCGCGGCCGGAACGTTTTGGCTTGGTTGTTGCCATTGTAAAACCTATACCCGTTACATCGGTAAAAATAGATGTAACGGGCGCAAAAGTCAAGCAATATTTAAAAGCAAAAAGGTTGACATGATAAGGCTATTTTGGTAACGTTTACATATAGACGCCCGGGTAAATTACTGGGGGATCGTTCAATGGCAGGACAATGGACTCTGACTCCATGAATGGGGGTTCGACCCCCTCTCCCCCAGCCAGATAAGACAGCAGGGGCCGCGAGCAAATCGCGGCCCCTTTTCATTTCACTTTACCCCCCCATTGTGAAGTAAATGTGAAGCACGGGCCCTGCCCGAGGGCTTCGCTCAACACGTCCACGGATTTCGGTAAGCAAACGAAGTCGCGGAACGAGCTTTTTATCGGACGCTCAAGAGTTCGGGGCGATCGGGTTTGGCTGGGATACGCAATTCCATTTCACCTGAGTATCAGGAGAGTTACAAAAATTTACTTGACAAAGGTATACGGGTTATAGATATGATTGAAAACAAATATGTGATCACATATATGCACATTGATAAGATAACAACAAAAACGCTCCGCCAGCAAATTTACGATCAACTCCGCAAGAAGATCATTGCAGCCGAAATCCTTCCAGGACAGGTTGTGACGATCCAGGGGCTCGCCAAACAATTCGAGGTGAGCGTCATGCCGGTGAGAGAGGCCCTATGGCAGCTTGAATCGGAAGGGGTGGTCGTCATCGAAAGCAATAAATCGATCCACGTAAATGCCCTGAGACGAAACGAGATGGAGGAAATCCTCGACCTCCGGCTGATCCTCGAAGCGATTGCGGCCGAAAGGGCTTGCAGCCGCATAACGGAGCAGGGACTGCGGAAAATGGCAAGTCTCCTCAACGAGATGAAGAAGGCTTCAGGGAAACCCGACAAATTCCTGCTTCTTAACAGCGGGTTTCATTTTACCCTGTATTCATACGCAGGCTCGCCCTCACTGCTCAGGATAATCGATTCGCTGTGGGCGCGGGTCGGCCCATACATGACGATGGGATTGGAAAAGGTGGACCACAAGGAGATCGCCGTCAGGACACATGAAGCCATGTGCAGGGCGCTTTTGGAGAAGGACCCGGAAGGACTCAAGGCGTGGCTGCTGGAAGACCTCAAGCAGGCAGCGAGGATCATCACCCCCCTTCTGGAAGATCCGGAGGACACAGGAAAAGGGAAGGCCGTCAGGAAGGGCCACGCCCAGGGGACTGTCGCCAGGGCACGGACGTTCCGATGACGCGGCTCGGCCTCCGGCGATAAACACTGGCAGGAATTTTCGATGGAATGGGTCACTACCGCTATAATCTACACCCTGCACGGCCTTGTCTACGGCATGGTCCTCTTCCTGCTCGCCTCGGGTCTCACGTTGATTTTCGGCATGATGGGGGTCCTGAATTTCGCCCACGGGGCGCTCTACATGCTGGGCGCCTACGTATCGTTCTCGGTGCTGGTCTGGACGGGACAATTCTGGCTCAGCCTCATTATTGCCCCGGTAGTCGTGGGTCTCGTCGGCGTCTTCATGGAGCGTTTCTTCCTCAGAAGGGTGCATGCCTTCGGACACGTTTCGGAGCTATTACTGACATTCGGCATCGCTTATGTCCTTGAGGATGTCGTCAAGCTGATATGGGGCACCGAACCCCTGAAAGTGGACATACCGGCGATACTGTCGGGCTCGGTACCCATCATGGGCACGCCTTTCCCCGTATATCGCCTCTTCATCCTGCTCGTCGCTTTTCTGGTCTTCGTCTTTCTCTTCCTGATCCTCTACCGGACCAGGGCGGGCATCATAGTGCGGGCTGCAGTGGCGAACAAGGACATGGTGGATGCCCTCGGTTTCAATGTGCCCATGGTATTCCTGCTTCTTTTCGGGGTGGGCGCCTGGCTCGCGGGGTTGGCGGGCGTAGTGGGCGGCCCCTATCTGATTACCCATCCGGCGATGGGCAGCGCCATACTCCTGGACCTGTTCGTGGTTGTCGTCGTCGGCGGCATGGGGTCGATCCAGGGCGCACTCCTCGCGGCCTTCCTGATCGGCCAGCTCCAGTCTTTCGGCATTCTTTTCCTGCCCCAGGCAGCCCTTATCTTTGAGTTCCTGTTGATGGCGGTTGTCCTGATCCTCAAGCCTGAGGGCCTCCTGGGAGAGAAGTTATGAGCAGAAGCAGGATTCTGACGATATGCGCGCTGGCCTGTCTCGCCGTGGTGCTGATCCTTTTGCCGAAGCTGCTCTCGGAGTACCTCCTCAGCCTCGTCATTACTATGATTATCTACTCGCTGTTTGCCGTCAGCTTCAACATCCTCTTCGGCTACGCGGGCCTTCTCACGTTCGGCCATGCCGCTTATTTTGGGATGGGGGCTTACGTTGCGATCATCGCCTACAAGTTCTTCGAGGCGCCGCTGCTTGCCGGTATCCTCGGCGGGGCCGTCTTCGGCTGTCTCCTGGGCGCCTGTTTCGGCATATTCCTTTCCCGGTTCCGGGGCATGACCTTCGCGCTGCTTACGGTTGCTTTCAACCAATTCATTTTTACGGCCGCCGACAAATGGCGCGCGGTCACGAACGGGGATGACGGCATGTCAGGCACCCGTCCCGACCTTCATATACCCGGCCTAGGTACCATCGATATGCTCTCCCAAACCAACTGGTACTACTTCGTCCTGGTAATTGCCGCCCTCTGTATGGGCTACTGCTATTTCTTCACGAAGACGCCGCTGGGCAAGCTCAATGTCTGCATCAGGGAGAACGAAGAAAGGGCCGGATTCATCGGATACAATACGTTCGCGACGAAGTTCTGGATATACGTGATATCGACTTTCTTCGCCGGCCTTGCGGGGGCGCTCGCTTCCTCGTATCAGGAGTTCGTGGCGACCACCTACATCCATCCCGATAAGGGCTCCGACCCGCTCATGATGACATTCGTCGGGGGCAGCAGCGCCTTCTGGGGGCCTATAGTCGGGGCGTGCTTTCTCACGTACCTGAACGATGCCTTGAGCACTATGACGAAGCACTGGCGCATAGTCCAGGGTATCCTCTTCATCGTGCTCGTCCTGTACGCGCCCCAGGGGATAATCGGCCTGCTCGGCCGGGCGAAAGGATGGCTCAAGGAACGCTTCCGCGCCAAGGAACAGGCGCATCTGGACGTCGAAAGAGGTTGAGCCGATGAGCAACACAATCCTGGAAGCAATCGACGTTCGCAAAAGCTTTGGGAAGACAACGATCATCGACGGCTTCTCGCTGGCCATCGAACGGGGCAGCAGGCACGCCATCATCGGGCCCAACGGAGCGGGCAAGACTACGCTTTTCAACCTGTTCAGCGGCCGTTACGAGCCGACTTCAGGCCGCATCGTGCTCAACGACCACGACATCACCGGCCTCGCCCCGTACAAAATCAACCGCCTGGGCATGGCGCGGTCCTTCCAGATCACCAATATCTTTCCTAAGCTGACTGTCTACGAGAACGTCCGTTCCGTCGTAATGGCCAAACACCGGGTTTACTTCAATTTTGTCAGGCATATCGCCTGCTGGAAAAAGGTTGCAATCGAGACGGACGCACTCCTGGAAAAGACGGGACTCACCGGCAAGAAGGAGACGCTCGCCGGCAATCTGGCCTATGGCGAGCAAAGGGCGCTGGAAATCGCTCTCACCGTGGCTTCCGACCCGGAGCTGATCCTTCTCGATGAGCCGACTGCCGGCATGTCTGTTGATGAGACCCGCGAGGCCATAAAACTGATCGGCGACGTGGCGGAGGGCAAGACGCTTCTGATTATAGAGCACGACATGGAGGTCATATTCAATATTGCAGACACGATCACCGTCCTTCAGTACGGGAAGGTTCTGGCCACGGGCTCACCCGATGATATTCGCAATGACCCGAAGGTAAAGGAAGCCTATCTGGGAGACCAGGACGTATGTTACAGCTAACCGACGTTAATACCTATTACGGGAAAAGCCACGTTCTTTTCGGTATCTCGATGGAGGTAAGAAAGGGTGAGATCGTAGGCCTTTTAGGGCGAAACGGCGTCGGCAAGACAACTACCCTGAGAACCATTATCGGCCTTACGCCTCCGGCAACAGGCTCGATACGCGTACAGGGACAGGAGATTACCGGGAAAAAACCGCACCAGATAGCCATGTCAGGCGTAGGATTCGTACCGGAGGAACGGTGTATTTTTCCCAACCTCACCGTCCACCAGAACCTCGTTATGGGCATAAAACCGGGCTGCTACGGAAAGAGAGTCGAAAAGGGCTGGGACATAGACGGCTGTTACCGGCACTTCCCCATGCTGGAACGGAAAAGCCGCCAGCGGGGAGGCACGCTCTCCGGCGGTGAGATGCAGATACTGACAATAGCCCGGAGCCTGATGGGCAACCCGGACCTTATCATGATCGACGAACCGACCGAGGGCTTAAGCCCGCTGATGGTGGCAGAAGTAAGCAAGCTCGTAAAAGAGATCCACGCGTCAGGCGCCACCGTTCTTCTCGTGGAGCAGAAGCTGCCCCTCGTGCTCGGCCTCGCGGACCGTGTCTACGTCATGAGCAAAGGCCTGATTCAATGGGAGGGCACGCCCGGCGAGTTGAAAGGACGGGACGATATATGCAAGCGATATCTGGAGGTTTGAGGCGCTGATTTAAAGTAGCGGGCGTTCCTTTCGGGATTATATGGAAGTCGTGGCTCCCTGAACGTAACCCGGGTAAGTCCTGAGGACGTCCGGGACGAGAAAAAAAGGAGGTATCGATGAAGAGGTTCTGCCTGGTTCTGGCCGTGCTGTTCAGTATTGCCCTGCCGGCGAGTGGCTCGCATGCCGCGCCGCCGGTTAAATTCGGCTACGACGACGTCCGCTCCGGTCCTTTCAAAAACAACGGCGACATGGCCCTCATCGGCATGGAGACGGCGATAAAGGAAATCAATAGGAACGGGGGTCTCCTCGGGCGCCAGATCGAGCTGGCCATCGAGGACAACCAGATGAACCCTGAAATGGCTGTCCAGAAACTCAAAAAGTTGATCCTCGAGGACAAGGTAGCGGTTGTTTTCCACCAATCCTCCTCATCTATCGCCCTGGCCATCGCCCAGACGATACCGCGATACAAGACGATCTACGTCTGTGAGGGGGCGGGGACCATGGGGCCCACCACGGAGAACTACAGCCCTTACGTCTTCCGCACGACGGGGAACGTCATACAGTACCTTAAGGGGCACGCTGCTTACTTCGCCAAAGAGAAGAAGTACAAGAAAGTTTTTCTGATCAATTTCGACAACGCCCTGGGCCATGACGTGGCGAAGTACTACGAATCGTTCATCAAGCAGGTCTCGCCGTCCACCCAGGTCGTAGGCTCCGAATTCCACCCGGTTTTCACTAAAGACTTTGCTCCTTACCTGACCAAGATAAAGGCGTCGGGCGCCGATTACATCTTTACCTGCGACTGGGGCACCGATCTCATCCAGATCGTGAAGCAGGGAAGGAGCATGGGGTTGACTGCGCCTGTCGCGGGCATCTTTCTGGCGGATGCAAACGGTTTGCCTGTGATGGGGGATTCCGCCATCGGGTCGGTTGCCGCAACTTTTATGCTGCTGGGCACGAACAGCCCCAAGGCGAAGCAGTTCGAGGAGACTTTTTACAAAGAGACGAAAACCTGGCCCGTAGAGCAGATCTACCAGGGATGGAGCGGGGTCATGATGTACGCGGCTGCGGTCAGGAAGGCCGGCTCTTTCGACACGCAGAAGGTGATAAAGGCGTGGGAAGGCCTCGAATGGGACGGCCCGTACGGAAAGGTGCTGATGCGGGCGCAGGACCACCAAGCCATATTGCCCTTGTACGTCGGGAAGGTCGAGGGGAAAACCAGATATTTTGATTATCCCTATTTCACGCCGGTAATGACTGTACCGCGAGAGCAGACCGAGTACAAACCGGAGGATTACGGGTGGAAACCCTATAAGGGAAGATAGGACCGCCCAAACGGAAGATGAACGGCAAACGGAGGTCGCGATGTCGATTATGACGGGAGGAGAAGCGGTCGTAGAGGTCCTGAAGGCGGAAGGCGTAAAGTTCGTGTTCGGCCTTCCGGGCGGCCACACGCTGCCCATTTACGACGGACTTTATCACACGCCGGAGATCAGGCATATCCTGGTCAGGCACGAACAGTCGGCCGCCAGCATGGCTGCGGCATACGCAATACTGACAGGAGAGGCAGGGGTCTGCTGCGCCACGGCCGGACCGGGCGCCACAAACCTTATAACGGGGATAGTAGAGGCCTACGAAGGCTGCCTTCCTGTGATCATTCTTGCCGGCCGGGGCATCACCCGCAACGCACTGCGGGGCGCCTCTCAGGAGATACCGCAGGACAAGATATTTGCTCCTATCACGAAATGGACGGTAAGAGTGGACCGTCCCGATACCATCGTTGAGATAATGGGGCGCGCCTTTGCCATTGCCACATCGGGAAAGCCGGGCCCTGTACTGGTCGATTTTCCTAAGGACATGCTGTCGGCCTCGATAGAGTTCGACAAATATGTACCTGTCGGGAAGCCGCCGAGGGCAAGGGGGGATGCCGAGCTTATCAAACGTGCGGTGAAGCGGCTTGTAAATTCCTCCCGGCCGATAGTCATTGCAGGGGGAGGCACGGTGGCATCAGGCGCTTTCGATGAGCTGAAGGAACTCGCCGAGACGTTCGCCCTCCCCGTTTTGACAAGCCTGTCAGGGAGGACGTCTCTGCCGGACGACCATCCGCTTGCGGCCGGCGGGATGGGTTTTCATCGTACATCGGTTTCCAGGAAGCTCCTGGCTGAAGCCGATTTCATCCTGGGCCTGGGTTGCCGCTTTGGTGAGATGGAGACAAACTGGGGCCCTGCCTATTCTCCGGCCCCTGGCGCTTGCTTCGTCCAGGTGGACGCCGATCCTAGCGAGATGAGGCACAGCTTTGTCCCGGACATCGCCATCATGGGCGATATCAAACTCGTGCTGAAGGATATGCTGCACGCGGCCGGGGAAGAGGGAATCGATTACAGAAACTCTTACCTGGAGCTGCCCCGCGTCAAGGAGTCTCGCCGACGCGAAGAAGGGCCTGGAAAAAGAGATAGCGTTGGCGGCGCGCTCCAACGAACGGCCGATGAACGCCATACAGGTTGTCGCCGAGGTGCGAAAGGCCTTCCCCAGGGAGACGACAACTGCGATAGACGTCGGCTGTCTCGCCCAGGCCCTGGGCGGAGCCTACCCCTATTTTAACGTGTACGAGCCCCGGTCGTGCATACCGTGCACCAGCTTCTATGCCATGGGATTTGCTACGGCAGCACTTCCCGTGGCAAAGCTCGTCCATCCGGATAGGCCCGCAGTGGGGTTCTGCGGCGACGGATCGTTCCAGATGGTGATGGACGTGATGCTGGTGGCTGTGGAGCACCGCCTGCCGGTCACCTGGTGTATCCTTAACAACCAAAGCCTGGGCTCCATAAGAGACAGCCAGGACAGGGTGTACGAGGGCCGGTACATCGGGACCGTTTTTGAGGTCATGCCCGATTTCGTTAAGATGGCAGAGGCGTGCCATTGTTACGGGGAAAAGGTCGAGGACCCGGAACAGATAGGCGAGGCGCTGAAGCGGGCCATAGATGCAAATAAGAGGGGCATCCCGGCCGTTCTCGATTTTGTGGTAAGCAGAAAGGAGCCGCAAGGGGCCGTCGATTTCTTTTTGGGGAGGTAGCGCAAAGAATCCGGCCGGGGAAAGATCGTGAAGCGGGTCCGCATGGGAGGAAGTCTTTATGAGACTGAAAGATAAAGTCGCCATTGTGACGGGCGGTGCAAGCGGCATAGGCAGGGAGATTGCGCTCGCCTTTGGCGAGGAGGGCGCCGTAGTCGTTATAGCCGACATCGACGTGGCCGGAATGGAGAAGACCGTCCGGGATATAGAGGCGGCGGGAGGCAGGGCAGACTTTTTGGAGACCGACCTGGCGCACGAAGGGCAAATAAAGGCAATGGCGGCCCGGACCATCGAAAAGTTCGGCACTATAAATGTGCTCGTGAACAACGCGGCCATACCGGGCGTCCGGGCCGATGTGGCTGACATAGACCTTGAGGGCTGGAACAAGGCTATCGGCGTCAACCTTACGGGGCCGCTCCTTTGTTCGCGGGAGGTACTGAAGCCGATGATGGCGTCCCGCAGCGGCGCGATCGTCAATATCACCTCAGAAGGAGGCAGGTCGGGTTTCCCCGGACGGGCGGCTTACTCCATCACGAAGCGGGGCATCATAGCCCTGACAGAGACCTTGGCTATAGAGGCCGGGGTATATGGTATAAGGGTAAACGCGATCAGCCCCGGCAGGGTCATCACGAACATGCTTAAAGAGTCGGTGCGGCTCATGGCCCGGTCCGGCAATGTGCCTGAGGAGGAAGTCCGGGAGGGCTTGATTGCCGATTGTTCGCTGAAGCGGTTTGTGGAGGCATCAGAGGTGGCGAAGGCAGCCGTATTCCTGGCGTGCGACGAATCGAGCGCGATAACCGGCCATACCCTCGTCGTCAGTTGCGGCAAGCACGTCATGCACTAGGCGGGACCGACAAAGATCGGTGCCGGCACGCCCTGCGAGCCTATATGGAGGTCCCGGTCTCCCGAGGTCAGGCGAAATTGCGGCTCAAAAGGAGAAGCAAACAATGGATTACCTGAATCTTACCGGTCGTACCGCGATCGTCACGGGCGGGGCCCAAGGCATCGGGCTTGCGATTGCGAGGCGTCTCGCCGCCGCCGGTGCTTCCGTTTCCGTTGCGGATATAAACCTCCCTGAAGCAAAGAAGGCCGCGCTCGATATGTCGAAAGAAGGCTATGATGCGGCCGCTTTCGCCTGCGACGTCTCCGATTCCTCATCGGTGGCGCGCATGGTCGACGACGTGCTCGCAAAATTCGGTAAAGTGGATATCCTCGTCAATAATGCGGGTATCGGCGGCCGCCAGGTTCCGATGCACGAACAGACAGACGATGAATGGCAACGCGTGATCGGCGTCGACCTGACGGGTGTCTTTTACTGTTGTAGGGCCGTTATCCCGCACATGATGAGCCGTTCCTACGGCCGCATTGTGACCGTGTCCAGCATAGCGGGCAAAGAGGGAAGCCCTAACCTGCTCCCTTACAGCGCGGCCAAAGCAGGGGCCATCGGCCTTACAAAAGCGTTGGCGAAAGAAGTGGCCGGATACAACATACTGGTCAACGCGGTAACGCCGGGTATGACGGAGACACCGCTCCTGGAGGAGATGCCTGTCGAGAGGCAAAATGCGCTGCTCGAGCGCACCCCAATCGCCCGGTTTGCGAAGCCCGGGGAGATAGCCGCCATGGTCCATTGGCTCGCGTCCGGCGAGGTCAGCTTTACAACCGGGTCTGTGTTCGACATATCCGGAGGAAGGGCTTCGTATTAGGATATACAGCCCTTCCGGACTTCGATACGGCGGGCAAGGGTGATAAAGTTTAGCGGAGGTAACAGATGACCGACTTACACTCACTCAAAACGCAACTGGGCCTGCCGCCCATCAGCCAGATCGGCGTAGTCGTGCGGAACGTCGATGAGGCCGCGCGGCACTATTCATCGCTTCTCGGCATCGGCCCGTTTACCATTTACGAGTTCAGGCCCGAATCCGATCTTTATAACGGAGAAAGGATGGAAGGGACCATACTCAAGATGGGAAAGGCCGCCTGGAACGGTATAGAGATGGAACTGATCGAGCCTGTGAAAGGGAGGTCGCCTCACATGGACTGGCTCCGTACGCGAGGCGAAGGCGTGCAACACTTCGGCTTCAACGTGGCCGACTTCGACGGCGTATGCGCACGATTCCGCGAGAACGGCTTCAGCCCCATCCTGCAGGGCGCTTCATACGTAGAGGTTTACAAGGGAAACCTCAGGGCCTGCTACTTCGATACGGACAAGGCTATAGGCGTCATCCTGGAGGTTATCTGGAAGTCGTGGCTGCCGGAGTGCACAACCAAATGAACCTCATAGAGCTTGAAGAAATAGAAGGCTAAGGAGGAGCAGAAATGGCCAGAGAATACAAGATGTACATTGACGGTGAGTGGGTTGACGCCCTGGACGGCGCCGGATATGAAGACCTGAACCCTTATACCGGTGAGGTCTTCGCGCGGGTCCCGGCGGGAAAGCGGGCCGACGCGAAGCGCGCAGTGGAAGCGGCGGCGGCGGCATTTCCTGTATGGTCGGCCACCCTCCCGGCCGAACGGCAATCCTTGTTCCTGAAGGCAGCAGATATACTCGAAAAGAAACAGATGGAGATAGTCGCGGTCCTGGCCGAGGAGACGGGCTGCACCTTCGGCTTCGCCATGTTCCAGACGATGTTTACCCCCGGGCTTCTGCGCGAGGCTGCGGGGCAAGTCCATCAGCCCACGGGTGAGATCATCCCCGGTGACCTTCCGGGTGCGTTCAACATGGCCATCCGTCAGCCACTCGGAGTGATCGCGGGCATCGCCCCGTGGAACGCGCCGCTCATACTGTCGTTGCGCGCCATCTGCATGCCCATTGCCTACGGCAACACAGCGGTGCTGAAGCCTTCGATGGAATCGTCGGCAGCGGGGGGCGTGGTGATTGCAGAGGTCTTCCATGAGGCGGGCTTCCCGAAAGGCGTTTTGAATGTCGTTACAAACGGACCGGGGGGAAGCGGCGCAATAGGTGATGAGTTCATCGAAAACCCAAAGGTGAGGCGCATCAACCTGACCGGTTCCAGCGAGGTTGGACGCCAACTGGCGGAGAAGGCGGGGCGCTACCTGAAACGAGTTGCCCTGGAGCTGGGAGGGCAGAACCCGCTCATCATCCTGAGGGACGCCGACATCGACGCCGCCGTCAATGCGGCTGCCTTCGGCGGCTTCCTTCATCAGGGTCAGATCTGCATGTCCACCCGCAGGATCATCGTGGAGGCGCCGGTGGCTCACGAGTTTGTCGAAAAACTGGTTAAGAAAGTCTCGTCTTTCAAGGTGGGCGACCCCAAGGAACCGGACACTATTATCGGCCCCCTGATCAATCGGCACCAGCTCGGCAAGATCAGAAACAGCGTCGAGGCCGCCGTCCGCGACGGGGCAAAGGTCCTCTGCGGCGGTAAAGCGGAGGGACCGTGCTATCACCCGACCGTACTCACCAACGTCAAGGCCGGCACCTCTTTCTCGTGCGAGGAGACATTCGGCCCTGTCCTCTCGGTAATCGAGGTTGACAGCGTTGAGGACGCCATCGCGGCCGCAAACGACACGACGTACGGACTTTCGGCAGCCGTCTTCACGCGCGACCTCGCAAAGGGCATGGCCGTTGCCGGTAGGATCGAATCGGGAATAGTCCACATCAATGACCAGACGGTCCACGACGAACCGCAGATACCCTTTGGCGGCATAAAGGACTCGGGCTGGGGACGCTTCGGAGGCAAAGCCGCTCTTGAGGAATTCACCGAGCTCAGGTGGATCAGCGCGCAGCTCACGCCTCGCCAGTACCCGTTCTAGCCGCGATAGAAGGTCAGAAGACCGGAAGGAACGGACCGATTTACCTTACCCTAACGCACACTGCGAAGGCAGATGGGTCCGGCCCATCCGCCTTCGCCCCTGCAACCCGGCTTCATCCGGAGAGACGTTTAAAAGAACGGAATGCGCGGCGTGACCTCGGGCAGTCCCTTTCTGCTCGAGTGCTGAGAGTACGCGGGGCAGGGACCTGCGGGGAAGAGGTTTCGGTTTCTAGTCTGCCGCGATTATAACGTTGCTTGCCTTGATCACCGCGTAAACTTCCTTCCCTTTCGAAATCTTTAGCGCCTCGGCGGACGTCTTCGTTATGATGGAGACGATCTCGGCGCCACCCGGGACCTCCACCACTACCTCTGAATTGACTGCACCGTGAGTAATGCTCTTGACCTTTCCCTTGAGAACGTTCCTTGCGCTTAGCTGCATGGGATCCTCCTTCAAGAATATGTTCTTAATAAACCATAATGCAACTAGTAGCATATGCAAGGGAATGGGAGAATATTCATTTGTTCTGCAGATAGGTAGTGACTCCCGAGTTCAATGGCCGGAGGGTTAACCTCCTCACACACGACGGCGCTGTGCCCCTCTCCGGCAAGCGTTATTTGTGGGTAACGCACAGGAGCGTGTTCGGCTCCATGAACACACAACCGTTCCGTGTCCTCTAATATTGCGCACTTACCCGTCTACCCCGCAGCGTCTCCTTAACTTCAGTATCCCATAGTGAAAAATAGACTTGACAAGCGGCGAGGCGGTCTGTAAACTTAGCGTTATTTCCTATCGGATATAACGCATCCCGCCGCGTGGTTGAAGAAGGCGGCAATGCCGAATGATGAAAAAGGAGCGAGCATCATGGGCCGAATACTTGATTCATTAACGCGTCTCTTGTTGCAGGAAAAGCTTCTCCGGAGGTTGTGCGGGGAAGTGGGCGAGACCGAGGCATCTGTTTGCGAGGTCCACATGAAGCAGGGGCAGGAATATAGGATCAGATGGGTGAGCCTTAATGGCGCCGGCCCGGTGGAGTTGTCGCTGAGAGCGGCCGGCGGCCGGGCGGTCCCCATTGTCGCTGATAAGAACGGGTTCGCCTTTGTTGCCCTTGAAGGAGGTGTCTACGAGGTCTGGGCAGGCTTACGGGCAGGCGAAGGCGGGCGCAAGCGGATCCCCGTCCAGATAACGGTTTGCTCGGTGTTTGCCCCGCCCCATTACGTAGAAAAGAACGTCTCCATGTATTGAGGCGAAAGGGCCGCAGGTCAGGCGCCCGCCAGTCGGCTTGCTAAAGCCCGGAGCCTTGATTACCTGAGGATGAAGCCGTGTTTGATAAGGACCTTCCCGGCTTCTGCCGACTGTACGTACTTAAAGAACGCGGCCGCCTCGGGCTTGCCGACACCCCCGGCCGTCAATCCGACGGGATATGTCACGCGGGGGTACAGGTCTTGTGGCACCGTAAAAAGGATTTTCACGTTCCTGGCCATTTCGAGCGCATCCGTCTTGTAGACGAAGGCGCCGTCCACTTCGCCGCTGTCCGCATACGTGAGGCAGGCGCGTACGTCCTTTGCCATTATCATCTTGCCTTCAAGTTGCGAGTACATGCCCGCTTTTTTGAGTGCTTCGACGGCGTATTGACCCGCGGGCACGCTATTGGGGCTGCCAATCGCTATCTTACTCAGTTTTGTAAGGTCTTTGAGCCCGCTCACCTTCAATGCCGGCTTGCCGACGAACACCAGGTCATTGTACGCGAAGAGCGTGGTATTCTTCTCACCTATAATCTTCTTTTCCTTCAGGTAGTCCATCCATTCCGTGTTCGCGGAGAAGAAAAGGTCGGCGGGAGCGCCATTCTCGACTTGTTTGGCAAGGAAGCCCGACGCCCCGAAATTGTTCCGGAACGTTATCCCTGCGTTCTTCGCCGAGAAGTTATTCTCCACGCTCGGTGAGGCTGGCAGCCACCGACGCGTAAATGTCCACGGCCGCCGCCGGGAAAGCAAAGAAGATAACAAAAAATATCACGGTAAGGGACTTTAGAATGACTTTTCTCATCGCTTCCTCCTGAATTCGGAAAAAAGGGCCGTTGCATGTACAAGGCCTGTTATATTTGATCATGCCTAACGTGGGACAAGTCAAGCATGAGCGCGGACATGCCTTCGACGTATTGGAAGACTTAACGGGCGTTTACTATGAAGATGGGCCGTCTGGTGGCGCATCCGACCAGGCGGCCCATTTGCTCGCGCGAATGACCTTCAGAGAACCGCTGGCCAAATCACGGCTGGTACGCCCAGAAGTCGTTGTATACGTTGCCGCTGACGTCCTCTCCGCCGAACAGCCGGAAGTTGCCGGCCGAGTCGATCCAGGAGACGGGAGAATTCCTGCCCCCCGGCGTGGCCGCCGCCCCCGCGTAGCTGACTGACTGATTTATGGTATTGCTGCCCGACACCCAGGTCCATGTAGTGGTAGACGGGTCGAATGTCCAGAGGTCGCTGAGGTCGCCATAATTGCCGGCCGAATCGTAGCCGTATCCGCCGAAGAGCCAGAATTTGCCGGCAGAGTCGGTCCAGGAGGCGGACCAACCCCTGCACCCCGGCGTGCCCGTCGTCCCCGTCGTCGCGCCATAGGTGCCCGGCTTACCTTGAGTTTTGCCGCCGGAAACCCAGGTCCACGTGCTGGTAGACGGGTTGAATTCCCAGAGGTCGTTGAGGTCGCCATAACTACCCGTCGAATCGTGGCCGTATCCGCCGAAGAGCCAGAGGTTGCCGGCCGAGTCGATCCAGGAGATGGAGGCGTACCTGCACCCCGGCATGCCCGTCGTCCCTGTCGTCGCGCCATAGGTACCTGACTTACCTTCGGCATTGCCGCCGGAGACCCAGGTCCATGTAGTGGTAGACGGGTCGAATTCCCAGAGGTCGTTGAGATCGCCGCTGTTCGCCCCCGCATCCTCGCCGTATCCGCCGAAGAGCCAGAATTTGCCGGCAGAGTCGGTCCAGAAGGCGGGCCAGGCCCTGGCCCCCGGCATGCCCGTCGTTCCCGTGGTGGCACCGTAGGTGCCTCCCGTACCTATGTTCTTGCTGCCCGAAATCCAGGTCCATGTGGCAGCAGCGGGGTTGAATTTCCATAGGTCGTTGTATGTGGAGCCAGTGCCGTTATTTCCGCCGAAGAGCCATAAGTTGCCCGCCGAATCGGCCCAGGAGGCGGAGGCGAGCCTGGCCCCCGGCATACCCGTCGTGCCCGTAGTCGCGCCGTAGGTGCCTGAATGATTTACGGTATTGCTGCCCGACACCCAGGTCCATGTAGTAGTAGCCGGGTTGAATTCCCAGAGATCGTTGAGGACGCCGTTGTCGCCGACCGAATCGTAGCCGTATCCGCCGAAAAGCCAGAAGTTGCCTGCCGGATCGGTCCAGGAGGCGGACGTCATCCTGGTCCCCGGCGTGCCCGTCGTGCCCGTGGTCGCGCCGTAGGCGCCTGAATGATTTACAGTATCACTGCCCGACGTCCAGGTCCACTCATGAGGCAGGATTGTCTGGGAGGGAGAGGCAGCAGAAGGAGAGGCGGGGGAGGGAGAGGCCGTCGAGCCACCACCGCTGCCGCCGCACGAACAGAGCAACATGAACACGGAAAGAATTGCACACGACAGCGTAACACTTCTGGATGCCTTCATCCCTCATCCTCCTCGATCAGTTCCGGTAGCTAAGCTGTTTGGATGCAATATGCAGGCTGCCGCGTCTGTCAGCGCACCGGTTTTACGGCTATATAATTGAAAGTTCCGTTCTATGCTCAGAGCGTTATGCATGTCGAAGAATACCGTTACGCGTTATATCGCATAGGATAGAACGGCTTGTCAAGCTTTTTCTAATCCTTCTGTGAAAACTGTATTGACCGAAGAAAAAGCTTGACATGACGTTGCTACTCATGAGATATAACGCTTAAGCTTTATGTCGCCCTGAGGAATAACGCCTGCGGAATGGCACTGGAAGACCAAGTCTGTCAGCCGTTATCGTAATGCATCAACTCTGCGGGGCCGGAAATTGTGTATGCAGTCCGGCCGGTGATCCCGGACGTTCGGGCCACCCCCTTATCGAGGGAGTTGCGCCGGGGGTCATGCGGAATGTTCGGTTATTTTTCGACCGCCCTGAGCCGGCGGCGGAAATCGTGTGGGCAACGGAAAGTAATAGATAAGAGGCAAGGTGGGACTGTTTTGAAGTCGGCGGCGTTCATCTCCGGCACAGCACAAAGGAAATTACCCGCACCGGCAAGCCTCATCCCGGCGTTTAAAGCGTCCCGTGGACAACCGTTTAAAATTTACACCCGGCCGAGTCCCGCAAGGATTTGCACTTTTAAACACCCTCGGCATCCGGGGAATTCGGATCGTGACGATTCTTGTTTTCTCAACCTGTAAGGAGCAAAGGAGGATGTGATGAAGTGGATCAACCGGAAGGTGTTTAAAGAGAAGAAGAAGGATATCTCACTCGCCCTTGGCCCTGCTTTGGCTCTACGGTCTCCTTGCAACCCCTGCCCTTGCCGCCCCAACAGGCGGCGTAGTCACAAGCGGCGCCGCCGCCATAGTCCAGTCGGGCAATACAACGAACATCAACCAGTCCACGAACAAGGCCTCCATCAACTGGCAGACCTTCAGCATAGCCCCGGCAGAGACGGTCAACTTCAACCAGCCTAGCATCTACGCCATCACCTTGAACAGGGTAGTCGGCAATGAGAGCAGTATCATCCAGGGGGCCCTTAACGCCACAGGCAGGGTATACCTTATCAACTCCAACGGCATCCTCTTCACCAAGGGGTCTAGTGTAAATACCTCAGGCTTCTTAGCCAGTACCCTGAACATAACGGATGCGGACTTCAACGCAGGCAATTACGTATTCAACGCCAACGGCTCTTTAGGCTCCGTAGTAAACCAGGGGACTATAACAGCCAACAACGGAGGGTATGTAGCCCTTCTAGGCAATACGGTATCCAACCAGGGGGTAATAGCAGCTACCAAGGGGACGGTAGCCTTAGCCTCAGGCGACCAGATAACCTTAAACTTCAACGGCAACTCCCTCCTTAACGTAACGATAGACCAGGGAACCTTAAATGCCCTGGTAGAGAACAAGCAGGCCATCTATGCAGACGGGGGTACGGTAATCCTTACCGCCAAAGCAGCAGACGACCTCCTATCCGCCCAGGTGAATAACTCAGGGCTGATCCAGGCGCGCACTATAGACGACCTGAAAGGCAATATAAAGCTCTATGCGGATGGGGGTACGGTCAACGTGTCGGGCACGCTCGATGCCTCGGCTCCTAATGGGGGAGACGGGGGGTTGATAGAGACGAGCGGGAACAAAGTGAGCATAGCGGATAGCGCCATTGTAACCACCAAATCGGCCTACGGTACTAACGGCACATGGCTCCTGGACCCGGATGGGTTTACGATAGGGCTTACATCGGCAGACGGCGACATGACCGCCACCGCCCTCAACACGGCCCTCACCTCCGGCAATGTCACCATCGCGTCTACCAGCGGGTCAGGGACCGACGGCAACATCAATGTCAATGGTGCAGTGACCTGGTCTGCCAATACCTTAACCCTGAACGCCACGAACAATGTTTATGTCAACGCGGTAATGACCGCCACGGGGACGGCGAGCTTCGCCGCCAACTACGGCTATCTGCTCAGCAACGGTGTCCCTACGACTACACCGAGCGGGACGGGAAATGCCGATGGGACGCCGTATGGGCTTTACTGTTACCAGGGCGCTGCACTCGGCTCGTTCGTCGGCAGCGTCAATTTCAGCGGGATCGGGACCGTGATGTTGAACGGCCAGAACTACACCCTCATCAACGCCGCGACAACCACCGCGACAAATGGCGTGATGGCCTATGGACTGGATTACATCGCAAACAACCTGGCGGGGAACTACGTGCTGGGCAGCAACATCACGGGTTCCTGGACCGGCCCTATCTCGGCATCCGATTTTACAGGCAATTTCAACGGCTTCGGCCATACGATCTCTTCACCCATCCTGACGGCAACTGGAGTGTTCGGCACTATCGGCTCCGGCGGAACGGTCAGCAACATCGGCGTCGTCTCCGCCACTGTCACCGCCGCCGCAAGTGGCGCAAGCACGGTGCCAGCCGTCGGGACACTCGCGAACTATAACCAGGGCGACATCATCAACAGCTTCGCCAGCGGCACACTGAATAACTCGAACATCACTAGCGCCGGCGGTTTGGTGGGCGCCAACTCCGGCCTGATCGCGCAAAGCTACTATGCGGGCCAGGTCTTCGCCGTGAATATCGCGGGCGGCCTGGTCGGCACGAACGCAAGCGGCGGGACGGTCCTCGACAGCTCGGCGCCGGGTTCGGGAGCCGCCTATTACGTCTGGAATACCTCCGGGGCCACAGGCATCACCTATGTGGGCGGCCTGGTCGGCGTAAACCAATATGGCGGAACGATCAGCCGGTCCTATGCAGGAAACCTGATAAAGATGAGCGACACGACTTCCACGGCCGGTGCTTTTGTCGGGGAGAACAGCGGCTCCATCGACCAGTGTTACGCATACAAGTACAGCACGCTCGGTTTCCCCATAGGCCCCAATCTCGCAGGGTTCGTCTGGAACAACACCTCAACCGGCACGATCACCAACTCATATACCACGGCCCTTTACAGCAGCTCAACAAGCGCGAACTGGACAGCCGGCTTCGCCTACGAGAACGAGGGCACGATCACGAACGCCTACGCCACCTCGTATTCCGCCGGCACCTTAAACAGCGCGCGATACGGATTCGTATACAGCAACACGGGCACGATCACGGACGCCTACTGGTACGCATACACGAGTTCCGGCTCGACGCCAGTTACCGACACATCAGGCGCGACGAACCTGACCGCCACCCAGGCAGCTACCTTCTCAAGCTACACAGGGTTTGGCACCAGCGACTGGGCGGCCTCTAAATCCGGCTACCCCATCCTTGACAACCTCTTCGTATATGTGAGCAACAGCAGCACCCCCACCTATGGCAGTGCCACGTCGACCATATCCACGCTGGGTCTAACGGCGCGGGGTCTACAGGGAGGAGGCGGCGCCGGCGGCGGCGGCGGCACAACCAGTCTGCTGGACAGCATCACCTCGACCACGTACAATCCGTTCACCGTAACGACGGACAACGGTTATGTAGATGCCGGTGTCTGGAAGGCTACGGCTATCCTGTCATCATCAACGCCATACGAGAACATCAAGGGCGTTGTCATGGTAAACCGCAAGGCCCTGACCCTTGCCTCCGGCACGGTTCAGAACAAGACCTACGACGGCACCACGTCGGCGGCGTTCAACGGCACGCCGACCCTCAGCGGCTTCGTGAACGGCCAGACCCTCAACGTTACCTATACGTCCGCCGCCTTTGCCAGCCCGAACGCAGGGACGGGCCAGACCGTCAATCTCACCTATACCGCGGCCAACGGCACGAACGGCGGCCAATTGAACAATTACACGATCCCGAGCACGACCACGGCAACGATCACGCCTAAGAGCATCACCGCCACTATCTCGGCGAATAACAAGACCTACGACGGCACCACGACGGACACCGCGACCTACACGCTGCCCGGCGTGATCTCTGGAGACAACCTGTCTTTGGCGTACAGCGCAGCCTTCACCGACCCGAACGCTGCAGCGAACAAGACGGTGAACATTACGGGAATATCCCTCTCGGGAACATCCGCCGGCAATTATTCGTTGACTAACACTTCTACTCTTCAGACAACGGCGACCATCAGCCCCTTGGCGCTCATCCTTTACGGTGCCCTATCCTCGAATCCCGGTAGCACAACCATCCCCGCCTCGACCCTCAGCGCCACCAACGTAGTCGTGGGCGATACGGTTGCTATAGGCGGTTCGGCGACCATCGCCGGCACCTCGTCGGGCGCCCAGCCGATCACAAACGTAAGCAGCCTGACCGTCAGTAACCCAAATTACACACTCACCGGGGCAACCGGCGCGGTTGTGATAGGTCACCAGAGCCTGGCGCTGGACCACGTGGCCAGCGGCACGGCCAATATCTCCACCTCAGGCACTACCACCACTATTACGACAAGTACTAATAGTACGGTAATCGACTGGTGGCGCTTCATGATCGCCGCCAACGAGACGGTGAACTTCGTCGAGCCTTCGGCCACATCCATCGTGCTCAACAGGGTAACGGGTAGCGAGCAGAGCGTGATCAACGGTATCCTGACGGCGAATGGCAGGGTCTTCCTTATCAATTCGAACGGTATCCTCTTCGGGTCAGGCTCCAGCGTCAACGTCGGCGCCTTCCTGGCTAGCAGTCTCAGCATAAGCGACACCAACTTCAATGGCGGTAACTACGTCTTCGCCCCGGCCAGCACAAGCGCCCCGGTCATCAACAACGGCGGCATTACTACAAGCGATGGAGGGTTCATCGCCCTGTCAAGCAACCAGGGCGTCACCAACTCCGGCACCCTTAACGCCCCTGACGGTAAGGCCCTTCTGGTGTCGGCCGACAGTCTGACCCTGAGCCCGAATACGGCCACGAACGGCCTTACGAGCTATGCCATCGCCTCACTCGATGGGACGACGATCTTGAACGGCGTGGTGAACGTAGCGGGATCTCTCAGTAACGGGGGGCTCATAGAAACAGCCGGTTCGGTCATCAGCCTGGGCAATGGCTACCAGATAGGCACCGGCAACAGCGGGCCCTGGTCCTACAGCCTGCCCACTATCACCATCGGCAGCAGCGGGAATGTGGCCGCCTTATTCATAGAAAATAGTCTGGCCCTTCGCAACCTCACTTTCAATGCACTTAACGGCAATATCACCTTCAACGACGCCGTCACCTGGTCCGGGAACTACCTCCTCACGCTCAACGCGGCGAACAACATCAACATCAACAACGCCATCGCTGGGACGGGCACAAGTTCCGGCCTGGCCATGAACTACGGCGGCAGCTACAACATCCTTACTCCTGCTTCCTTCAGCGGCGCGGTCCTCAACTCCGCCGGGATACCGATTGCCCAGACGGATACGAGCGGAGGGGTTTATGGGAGCGTCTCCCTATCGGGCTCGGGTGCATGCCTAAAGATAAACGGTAATGCCTACACACTGATCCACAGCATGAGCCAGTCCCGATTTGCTCGACGGCTTTAACTCCACAACCACGGTGGACACAGGCACCATCTCCGGGTACTATGCCCTGGCTCAGAACCTCAATGCCTCCGGCACAACTTACGAGGCACCGCTCATAGGCGGCTTCTCCGGCACCTTCGCCGGTCTCGGGCACACCATCAGCAGCCTTACCCTGAACACGCCCTTGAGCGCGGTAGGGCTCATAGGCACAACGGCATCCGCAGGGACTACCGTGATACGTGATATAGGGCTCACGAACGTCAGCATCACCGGGGGCGGTCTTCTGGGAGCGTTGATAGGCAATGCCGGTGCCGGAACCACCATCAGCCAGGCATATGCCGATCAAGGCAGCGTAACCGGTACGGGGGGTAGCGTAGGCGGGCTGATAGGGACCATTACGAGATCAAGCGTTACGAACTGTTACACCAACGTGAACGTGACTGACCCCACAGGGCAGTATGTCGGCGGGCTGATCGGCGCAGCCACTACCACACCTATCACCAGTTCACATGCTTCGGGAACGGTGATCGAGGGAACGGCAGGGGCACTCACTTATATGGGTGAAGGCGGCCTTGCCGGATATACCACCGGTGGTACGACAGTAACCAATTCTTACGCAACCGGCAACGTGACCGCAGCCGTCTCATCGGAATACGTAGGCGGCCTCATCGGGTGGCTCAACTCACAAACGGGTGACTCGGTCACTAACTCCTTTGCGACCGGAAGTGTGGTGGGATACAACACCGTCGGCGGCCTCATAGGAACTGTAGGCATGGTCGGGTCCGGGGGTCTGCTGACCGTCAGTAACTGCTATGCAACGGGCAACGTGACGTCAACCTGGAACGACTCTAACTCTAACGACAGTAATTATTATAACGGAGCAGGCCTGGGAGGCCTTATCGGCTATGCGTACTATGTAAACATCACCAACTCCTTTGCCACGGGCGCCGTGAGCCTGCCCACGACGAGTACAAGCGTTCAATTTCAGTACATAGGCGGCCTTGTTGGCGAGATACAGAAGGGATCGGTTACCGACTCCTACGCCACGGGAAATGTCAATGCCGGGGCGGCCGGTTACTACGTGGGCGGCTTGGGGGGCTCGGCCGGTACCACCGTCACCAACTCCTATGCCACGGGTAACGTAACAGGCTACCAGGATGTCGGGGGCCTGCTGGGAGTGAACTCCGCCACGACAAGCAACTCCTATGCCACGGGCAACGTGTACGCCACTTTCGAGATTGCCGGCGGCCTGGTAGGTTGTGGCGGCGGCACCATCACCAATTCATATTCCACGGGCAACGTGTACGCCGGTCGGTGGGCCGGAGGGTTCGCCGGAGATATCGCTTATATGACCATTATCAACTCGTACGCCACGGGCAATGTCACGGCAAACGGCGCTGCGGGAGGCGGGTTCGGAAGATTGGATGCCAATAACACCGTCACGGACTTCTATACGACGGGCACCGTCACCAGCAGCACCGGTATTGCGGGTCCACTTGTCGGAGAATTACAGTACGGGGGTAACAACATCACCAATACGTTCTGGAACGGGAGCAGCCAGGGGAATCCGGCCGGCCAGACGGATACCGCCGGCTCTCTCCCGGGCCACGCCAACTATAACAACTCCCAGGGCCTCACCACGACACAGATGAACGACGTGCAGTACTACATGAACGGCACCATCAATCAAGTGCTTGCAGTGCGCGCGGCGGAGGCGGCCTACGCAGCCCAGCAGGAAGCCAATTTCGAGGCCGACGGACAGCAGACCGGCGGCCAGGCATCATTCAGCGGCCAGGAGAGCAACGCTACCGGCCAGGGGCTCAATAACCAGATCAGCAGCTTTACGCCTTCCAACACCGGGACGGTTAACGGGACGATGGATAACCATATCGTCTACTCCGATTCGGGCAGCTACTCAGCCACCATAAAGTCGATCAATGCAGACGGCATGCAGTTCGACCTGGAGGGCGGCGCGCCGGACGGTGCAAATGTCCCAGGCGGGACAAATAAATGACCGGACTTCGACTAACTATGGAAAGGATAAAAATATGAACGTAATAAGATCGCTTATACTTGCTCTTATCATGGTTTCTCTCGGGTTTTCCCCGGTCTTCGCGCAGAAAACCGCGACGAAGCCCGCTGCAACAAACCCTAAGCCCGCCGCCGAGAAAAAGCCGGGGGTAGTGGCTGTAGTAAACGGCTCCGATATCAACCTTGACACTTTTACAGTGGAGCTGTACCGGGCGGAGCGCCAAATCCTTAACGCAGGCAGGCCGCTCTCCGCGCTGCAGGTGACGCGTCTGAAGTCAGAGGTGCTGGAAGCCCTGGTCAGGCAGGAGCTTCTTTACCAGGAAGCCAGGAAGACGGTCCGGGTTACAGACACCGAGATCGCGGGGGAGCTGGAGAAGCTGAAGGACCAGTTCCAGAACACGTCCGACTTCACAAGGCTCACTCCCGTGCTGCGGGTGCAGGTAGAACGAGGCCTCGCGATCCGCAAATACATAGACAGCGCTTACGTCTCCAAGGCGACCGTGACGGACGCGGAGATCAAGGTCCTATTACGACGGCCACAGGGACGGCTTCCGCCAGCCCGAGCAGGTGAAAGCAGCCTACATATTCGTCAAGGTCGATCCTCAGAATGAGGCCAAAAAAGCGGAGTCGAAAAAGAAGATAGAAGACATCAAAAAGAAACTTTCCGCAGGAGAAGACTTTGCCGCCCTCGCGCGCGCCAATTCCGACGACATCACCGGCGCACGCGGCGGGGACCTGGGTTACGTGCGGCAGGGGCAATTGAACAAGCCCGTCGAGGAAGCCCTTTTTTCGCTGAAGCCTGGAGAAGTGAGCGACATAGTCGAAACGAAGGTGGGCTATAACCTCGTAAAGGCCGTAGAGCGCAAGCCCGAGACCACAATGCCTTTCGAGAACGTGAAGGACCAGTTGCGCACAGCCCTCCGGCAGGAAAAGGGGCAGCAGGAAGCTAACGCCTATATCGTAAAGGTGCGGGAGAAAGCCGCTGTCGAAACATTCCTGCCTGCGGAGGAATAGGTGGAGGGCTGGAGCCGTTTGTGTCACGGAGCCTAACAAATAACATGGGGGGCTTTATGCGTATGAAATGGAGTCATAGTAAGAAACCGATGTCTCTTGCCTTGGCCCTGCTTTGGCTCTACGGCCTCCTGGCAGGCCCTCTTCTGGCCGCCCCCACGGGCGGCGTAGTGACAAGCGGCACCGCCGCCATAGTCCAGTCGGGCAATACAACGAACATCAACCAGTCCACGAACAAGGCCTCCATAAACTGGCAGACATTCAGCATAGCCCCGGCAGAGACGGTCAACTTCAACCAGCCTGGCATCTACGCCGTTACCCTGAACAGGGTGGTAGGCAATGAAAGCAGCCTAATCCAGGGTGCATTAAACGCTACAGGCAGGGTATACCTTATCAACTCCAACGGCATCCTCTTCACCAAGGGGTCTAGTGTAAATACCTCAGGCTTCTTAGCCAGTACCCTGAACATAACGGATGCGGACTTCAACGCAGGCAACTACGTATTCAACGCCAACGGTTCTTTAGGCTCCATAGTAAACCAGGGGACTATAACAGCCAACAACGGAGGGTATGTAGCCCTTCTGGGCAATACGGTATCCAACCAGGGGGTAATAGCAGCCACCAAGGGTACGGTAGCTCTAGCCTCAGGCGACCAGATAACCTTAAACTTCAACGGCAACTCCCTCCTTAACGTAACGATAGACCAGGGCACCTTAAATGCCCTGGTAGAGAACAAGCAGGCCATCTATGCAGACGGGGGTACGGTAATCCTCACCGCCAAAGCAGCAGACGACCTCCTATCCGCCCAGGTGAATAACTCAGGGCTGATCCAGGCGCGCACCATAGACGACCTTAAAGGCAACATAAAGCTTCTCGCCCAGGGAGGTACGGTCAACGTGGCAGGTACGCTGGACGCCTCGGCCCCTAACGGCGGGGACGGGGGGTTGATAGAGACGTCGGGCAACAGCGTGAAGGTGGCCGACAGCGCAGTCATCACCACTGCGGCGGCTTACGGCAAGGCGGGGACGTGGGTTATAGACCCGGATGGGTTTACCATCAGCGTGCTGAACGGAGACATGAGCGGCACGGCGCTCTCCAATGCCCTTAATAGCGGGAATGTCACTATCGCCTCTACGTCCGGCTCCGGCACAGACGGCAACATAAACGTAAACGACCCGGTGTCCTGGTCGGCCAATACGCTCACCCTTAACGCCACCAACAACATTTACGTCAATAACGTGATGACGGCCACAGGGACGGCGAGCTTTGCGGCCAATTACGGTTACGTTCTTAACAACGGTGTCCCGACGACGACGCCGAGCGGCACGGGCAACGCGGACGGCACGCCTTATGGGCTGTACATGAGCCAGGGCATGTTTAACCCGAACTCCTGGACCAGGTCGTTCGCCGGCCAGATCTATTTCAGCGGGACCGGCACCGTGAAGCTGAACGGCACAACCTACACAGTCATTAGCGATTTGAACGGACTGGAAGCAGTCAACAACAATCTGGCCGGAAACTACGTACTCGGCGCCGACATCGGCAGCGTCATGTACTTTGGCCCGACTGCGTATTGGAATGAATTCACCGTCCCCAACTCCATCGGCAGCGCCGGCACCCCTTTCACCGGCAACTTCAACGGCTTAGGCCATGCGGTCCAGATCCCCGAGTTGGCCGCGACGGGACTTTTCGGCGCCATCGGCCACGGCGGTACGGTCAGCAACCTGGCTATCTTCGATCCCCAGATCGACCCCCAGACGAACCCCTCTGTCGCGATCCCGGCCGTAGGGATGTTCGCGAACATAAACCAGGGCAGCATCATCAACAGCTTTGTCTCCAGCCTCAATTGGGGTGTGGTCTTTAATAACTTGAACATCACCTATGCTGGCGGCCTGGTCGGCGACAATTCCGGGCTGATAGCGCAGACCTATGTTTTCGGCGCCCCTATGTATGCGACGAATGTCGCCGGCGGCCTGGTCGGCATCAACGAAGCGTCCGGCAAGATCATCGACAGCTCGGCGCGGTCCGACCCCAATACTTACCTCGGCTCTATCCAAAATACCAACGCCACTGGCATTACCTACGTGGGTGGTCTGGTAGGGATAAATAACGGCCAAATCGAACGCTCCTATTCCAACGTCCAGTTACAGCTTTCAGACTCGACTTCAACGGCCGGTGGTTTTGTCGGACAGAATAACGGAACCATCGACCAGTGCTATGCATATATGTCCGGAACCAACCAGGCTGCCACTCTCGCGGGATTCGTCTACGACAACACCGCAACCGGCAAGATCACGAACTCTTATACTACGGCCCTCTACACCACCGATCCATCGTCGCAATGGAATGCCGGGTTTGCCTACACGAATGAAGGCACGATCAGCAGCGCCTACGCCACCGAATATTCCGGCAACACCGCAAACGCCGCCAGATACGGGTTCGTAGAGTCGAACACCGGCACGATCACGAATGCCTACTGGTACGCAGCGACAGCCTCCGGGGCAACGCCGGTGACCGACGGAACAGGTTCGACCGCGACCCAATTGACGGACGCCACCGCAGCGGCCGCCCTTTCCAGCTATACGGGCTTCAACTCCAGCATCTGGGGGCAGGGCCAGGCAGGTTTCCCCGTTCTTCGAAACATCATGGTTTACATCTACACCGATACTTCCACTGACTGGTGGACCGCGGGCATTCCGACCTACGGCACCGTCAGCACGTTATCCGACCTGAACCTGTTGCCGGGATGGGGCTTACAGGGCGGAGGCGGGATAGGCCAGGTGGATAGCACATTCACCGTAGCCCTTGACAACGGCTATGTCGATGCAGGCACCCAGGCCGCCTCGGCCGTCCTGTCGTCTTCGGTCTACACGAACATCAACGGCCTGATCACGGTCAACCCCATGCCGCTGACCGCCGCCACTTCGGGTATAAGCGTCGCGGACAAGGTCTACGACGGCACAACGGCAGCCACCTTGAGCAGCGGAGCCACCGCGACCGTGACAACCGGCCTGGTGGGCAACCAGACCCTCAACATCAGCTACACGGGGGCGGCCTTTTCCGATAAGAACGCCGGCACGGACAAAACCGTTATCCTCGAGTATACCACCTCCGGCACCGCCAGGGCGAGCAACTACACGCTTCCCAGCAATGCGACCACGACCACGGCAAGCATCACTCCGTTGACGATCAGCGCCACCGCCATGGGCAACGACAAGGTCTATGACGCCACGACGACCGCCACGGCCTCCTGCGCTCTGAACGGCGTGCTTGCCGGGGATAACGTTTCCGTAACGTACGGCAGCGCCGCCTTCGCCGACCCGAACGCCGGAACAAACAAGGCGGTAACCGTCAACGGCCTCAGCCTAGGTGGAACGGCGGCCGGCAACTACACGCTGCAAAGCACCACTGTCCTGACTATGGCCGATATCACGCCCCGGCCTTTGAACATCACAGGCTACAAGACGGCGGACGGCGCCACCAGCGTCCCTGCGAGCAGCCTGACCCTGCTTAACGTGGCGGCGAGTGACTCAGTCACCTTAAGCGGCACGGCCACCCTGGCTTCAGGCGCAAGCGGCGTCCAGCCGATCACCAACCTGGCCTCGCTTACGGTGAGCAACCCCAATTACACGGTGGTAGGCGCCGTCGGCTCGGTGGCGGTGGGGACGAATAACCTGGTCCTGGACCATGTGGCAAGCGGCACGACCATTATCAACACGGTAGGCAACACGACGACGATCAACACGTCCGACAGGGCAGTGATCGACTGGGTACGCTTCAACGTAGGGGTCGGCGAGACGCTGACATTCGTCCAGCCGGCAGTCACCTCTATCGTCCTCAACCGGGTGACGGGCAATGAGCCGAGCGTGATCGCCGACATCCTCAGCGCCAACGGCAGGGTCTTTATCATCAATTCCAACGGCATACTCTTCGCGCCCGGCTCCAGCGTCAACGTGGGGGCTCTCCTTGCAAGCACCCTCAATATAACGGACACCAACTTCCAGAACAGCAACTACGTCTTCACCGTCGCAAGCGGCAACAACTCGGTGATCTCCGAGGGCGACATCGTCATAGTGGATGGCGGCTTCGTCGCCCTGGCGAGCAACAACGGCGTGGCAAGCTCCGGCACCATCACGGCCCTGGGCGGCAAGGCCCTCCTTGCATCGGCCGACAACCTCACCCTCACCCTGGACAGCTCCGACAGAGGCTTGGGCAGTTATAACATAAGCAGTCTCGACGGGACGACTGCGGTGAACGGCGTCGTGGACGTCGCCGCTACCAGCGGCAACGGCGGGCTTCTGGGTAGGGCCGGCGGGAACATCATCATGTCGAATAATTTCATGCTCGGCACGGGCAACAACGGAACCTGGTCGTGGACCATACCTCCATCACCATCGGCACTGGCGGGACCATGACCGGGACGTTCGTCGGCAACAACCTGGCGCTGCGCAACCTCTCCCTCAACTCGCTGACCGGCGACATCACATTCAATGACCCCGTGACCTGGTCGACCGATAACACGCTGTCTCTTAACGCAGCGAACAATATCAACATCAATAACGCGATCACCGCCACAGGGACGAACGCAGCATTGGTCATGAATTACGTGGGCAACTACAACATCCTCACCCCGGCCTCCTTTAGCGGCGCGGTCCTCAACTCTGCCGGCATACCGGTGGCCCAGCAGGATACGAGCGGTGGGGTGTACGGCAGCATTAATCTTTACGGCTCCAATGCCGGCCTCAAGATCAACGGCGTCACATATACGCTGATCCAGAGTATGAGTCAACTGGACGCATTGGACAATATAAATGCCGTCACCAACATGTACTATGACACCGCCACCCACGCATACGACATCCCCGCCACCTACATGGTCATCACCACATATTCGTGGGGCTGGAATATGAACGTCAAATACTACAACCCGGCCGACGGCCAATACGACCTGACTTCAATAACCCCCATCACCGGCAACTACGCCCTGGCGCGGAACCTCGACGCCTCGGGCACTACCTACATAACTTCGCTCATAAGCAGCTTCTCGGGGACGTTCGCGGGCCTGGGCCATACCATCAGTAACCTGACCATAAATGCGCCGATTCAGAACCCGAGCACCACGCCTACCACGACAATAACCGACGTCTATGGGCCATTTTCGGCCGATGCAGCGCTGATAGGCACGACCACGGGATCGACAAACGTCGTCCGCGACCTCGGGCTGATAAATACCAACGTTACCGCCGACAGCGGCGCGACGTTGGTGGGCTCATTCTCCGGCGGGACCGTCAGCGGCGTATACGCCACGGGAAACGTGAACGTGCTTGGCAACGGCGCCGGTCTGATCGCCTCGGTCACCGGCACTACGGTTACAAACGCTTATGCCAATGTCGCCGTTACCGCCTCGCAAACAGGCCAGGTCGGCGGCTTGATTTCCTACGCCAGCAACAGCACCATCACGAGCTCTCACGCCTCAGGGGCCGTGACGCTCATCGGCGGCGCCTATACCGGGGTTGAGGATCCGGATGGGAATGCGGGCGGTGCTATCATCGATTACGCAGGCGGATTGGTAGCAGGGATGAGTGGTACAGTAAGCAATTGCTATGCGACGGGCGTCGTGAGCGATACCCATGGCCGGTATGTAGGCGGATTGCTCGGGAATTTCGCGGGTTCGGCGACCAACTCCTTTGCGACCGGCCCCGTCACGGCATTAGGTTACGTCGGCGGCCTGATAGGGCAAAGCACAGGCTCCAGCGGGTCTCCGGCGATTGTCACGAACGACTACGCCACCGGCGCTGTGACGGCAGTCGGCAGCGGCTTTGCTTCCAGCGGGTATGTCGGCTACGAGGGCGGGCTTATCGGCTACGCCACGTATACCAACGTGGGCAGTCTCCTTTGCCACGGGTGACGTAGTTGCCTCCATCGCGCGTACCGCCGGTGAGCCAATAGGTACTTTTAATAGTATTACCGACAATCTTTTTGAATATGTCGGCGGCCTGGTCGGATATCTCGAGAGCGGATCCATCACAAAATCCCACGCCACGGGCAACGTCAAAGGCGCCGCCGCCTGGGTCGTCGGTGGCCTCGTCGGCGCAGGCACTAACATCAGCAATTGCTACGCGACCGGTAATGTCTCCGGCTACCAGGGCGTCGGCGGCCTGGCAGGCTGGGCCGACAACGTCGCCAATTCCTACTCGACCGGCAACGTATCCGGCTACCAGATGGTGGGCGGCTTGGCTGCCACCGGCACCGGCAATATCAGTAATTCCTACTCGACCGGCAACGTCTCCGGCACGATCACGGTGGGCGGATTCGCGGGGGTTTTGTCATCCGCAAACGTCACGGACTCGTACTCTACGGGCAACGTGACGGGAGTGGACCAGGTAGGGGGCTTCTCAGGACAACTGGGCCAGAACACGAATATTGCCGATTCCTGGTCGGGCGGCACGGTAAACGGCTCCACCAATGTGGGCGGGTTTATCGGCCTCGTACGATACAATAATAACACCCTGAACAACGATTACTGGAACTCTAGCAGCCAACCCAACGCCGTCGGCACTTATCAGTCGAACTCGGCCTATACCCCGGCTGCCGCCACCATTACCAACAGCCAGGGCATAAGCAGCGCAGAATTTAAGAACGGAGATATTGCCAATTATCTCAACGGCACCATCGGCCAGGTGCTATCGCCGCTCGGGCATTCGAGGCGCAGCAGGAAGCCATATTCGAAGGCAACGGACAGCAAACCGGCGGGCAGGCTTCCTTTAGCGGGCAGGGGAGCAATTCTACCGGCCAGGGGCTCAATAACCAGATCGGCTCCTTCACGCCTTCCAACACCGGGACGGTGAACGGGACGATGGATAACCATATCGTCTACTCCGATTCGGGCAGTTACTCGGCCACCATAAAGTCGATCAATGCAGACGGCATGCAGTTCGACCTGGAAGGCGGCAGCCAGGGCGGGCCTAACAGATAGCGGGTAGACACACCACCCTTCACCCTACCCTCTCCCCAAGGGGCGAGGGGTATAAAAGGGCGAGGAAAGGTGAAAAAATAAGACAGCGATCAAGCAAGGGGGAAACTGAAATGTGTAAGATATGCAAGCTCATCTCCGCAGCAACCGTGTGGGTGCTCTTCCTCTCCGCACTCATCATCGTAAGCTCCACCGCTTCCGCCCAGATCGCGCCTCCGCCGACCATAGGCGGCGCGGTAAACCAGGCGATCACCCCGCAGGCCGAGGCAAGGCCCGCCGCGAAAGAGCCGGCGAAGCCGGTCATTGTCCAGGAAGAGGAGAAGCCCTTCGCCCTGCCGGAAGGCCAAAAACTCATGGTGAAGGACTTCAAGATAGAAGGGGCCCTGAAGAAAGATGAGGCCAAGCTGTCGGCCTTGCTTGCGCCTTACAAGGACAAGGAACTGACCATGGCCGAGATCACTGAGGCCGCCAATAAGATCACGGTCTTCTATCGTGACAAGGGATACCTCGTCGCAAAGGCTTACGTCCCGAAGCAGGACGCAACCGAAGGCACGCTGGTGATAAAGGTAATCATCGGCAAATACGGTAAGTTCTCCATAAAAGACAAATCATACATCAGACAATCCTTTCTCCAGGGGGTTTTCGACAGGACAAAAAAAACATCGCCCGACGTCACGCGGGATAGCCTCGAACGCTCCATGCTACTCGTCCGGGACATGCCGGGCGCAAAGCTGCCTACAGTCGCCATCGCTCCGGGCACAGCGCCGGGGACATCCGACTTCGACGTGACCGTGGACCCGACGCAGCGCCTCAACGGCTACACGATGGTGGACAACCAGGGATCACGCTATACGGGTCAGAACAGGGCTTACGCGGGCCTCGACACAAACTCCCCCTTCGGTATCGGAGACAAGCTCTCCTTAAGCGCCATGGCGACCAACAAGTCAGTAGCGAATGAAAACAATGGGATGTATAACGGCCGGGCGGCCTACTCCTTGCCTCTGGGTTACAGCGGCCTGCGCGCCGAGTTTTCGGCAGCCCACACTAATTATGGCTTAGGCGGCATATACGCCCCGCTGAATGCTGTTGGGTATGCCAACATCTACGACAGCACCCTCTTCTACCCCCTGATCAGGACCCGCGAGCAGAGCGTGGACGTCTCCCTGAACCTCGCTTACAAGCAGTTACGGGACAACCAGTCGGCGGTAGGGTCAACGAACCCGAGGGGCGATGAAGTCGCCACCTTAGGCATACAGAAGGGTGCATACGGCAGCCTTCTGGGTAAAGACCTCTTTACCATGATGTCGGGAAGCGTAAGCTACGGGACGCTCACCATACAGGATCCCAGCCAGAGGCTCCTGAACCAGGCAGGTGCCAATACCGGGGGAACTTTCGCAAAAGCGAACGTCAGCCTCCTCGGGAACCTGACCCTTAACGACAAGTTCTCCTTGAAGGGCTCGATCAGGGGGCAGAAGGTCCTGACCGGGAACAACCTCGACGTGATCGAGCAGATGTTCATAAACGGCTCGTCAGGGGTAAAGTCCTTCACCGAGATGATCGGCGGGGACAACGGCTACGTGGCCAACATGGAATTAAGGTACGCCCTTCCGTCGCTTTCTCCGATGAAGCACTACATCGGCGTCTTTGCCGATAACGGCTGGGTCTATGCCCAGCAGGGCAGTTGGACGACAGCCCGCACCCAGACCATGCTATCGGATGTGGGTATGGGCTACTACCTGAACCTTAAACAGCTCTTCGGCAGCTTGCAGATAGCGCAGGCAGTAGGGCAGACGAACAACAAGATCGAGAGTGAACCGGGGATTCGCATCCTGATGCAGCTCGGAGCGTCGTTCTAGATTGCGTGGGCCGAATGCGCACAGCGCAAGCCAGGAGAGGAATGGGATATGAGTGTAAAATGGCTGTCGGGATTAGTCGACTACGGAATCATCGGTCTTTTGGCCGCCCTCAGCGTCATCGTGGTGGCGGTCGCCCTTGAACGTTACGCCCTTTACCGTAAGTGCAGGATCGCGGCCTTTGCGGATATAAAGTCCCTGGAGCTGGTGCTGACGGCGAAATTGTCCGTCATCGCCTCGGTGGGCAGCAATGCCCCTTACCTGGGGCTTTTGGGCACCGTGCTCGGGATCATGCTCACCTTTTACAACATGGGGCAGGATGCGGCCATGGACACGGGCAGGATCATGACCGGCCTGGCCCTTGCCCTGAAATCGACGGCCGTCGGGCTTGTGGTAGCGCTTATCGCGGTCGTGATCTACAACGCGCTTTTGCGGAAGGTCAGGGTGTTGATGCTGAAATGGGAGATTGCCAATGGACGAAAAACCCTTTGAGACGATGAACGTCATCCCATTTGTGGACATCATGCTGGTGCTTCTCACCATCGTGCTGACCACGTCGAGCTTCATTGCCGCCGGGAGGATACCGGTCAACTTGCCGCAGGCCTCAAAAAGCGTTACCGATGCGGACAAGGCCGCGATCATCGAGCTGTCCGCTGCGGGAGATATGTATCTCAACAACAGGGCGGTCACTCTGGAATCCTTGAAAACCTTGCTTGTGCCGATCGGCAGGGAGACGGGCTTCGTCATCAGGGCGGACAAGGAGATCTCCTTGCAGCGCTTTATCGACGTGGCCGACGTACTGAAACAGTTGGGTTTTAAAAAGGTGGCCGTCCAGACGAAGAGCCGCACTTAACGAAGAGACAGCTTGGTAGGGGTTTATGGTTCGTCTGCGAGGCAAGTTTAGTTTTTATCAATGGTTGGCTGCTTCCCTGCTTATGCACGCCGTCATAGTATTACCTTTTATTTTCGGCACCCTCCGTATGCCCGATAACAACAGGCGATCCAAGCTCGTGGTCGAGCTTTACGGCATGATCTCGAACAGGCAAGCCGAGGAAAAACATAAAGCGGCGACCGTCGTCCGTCAGCCTAAAAGAGTAGAGCGGCAAGCCCCGCCACGGCCTAAGCCGGATAAACAGCAGCCCAAGGAGCCCGAAAGGCCCGTGAAGCCGGATACCCCTGTACCGGCCCAAAGGCCTGATGACAGGCAATACGCCGCCGGGCAGAATGCTTCGGCGAGCGTCATTTACAAAATGGCGGGCAGCGATGACGAGCAGAAGGGACAATCCATAAGACACGCCGAGCGGGAAGGGGACAAGTTAGCGGCCAGGATCCAGGAGTACGTGGGAAAGATGGCCAAGCGCATGTATTCCGTGCTCGTGTATCCGCCGGAAGTCCGAAGAAACGGCATCGAGGGCGTTTCGACGATCGCCTTCATCATCACGGAATCCGGGGCCATAAAGGAGGGCTCATTGAGGGTGCGGAGGAGCAGCGGCTACGCCGCCCTCGATTCGAGCGCCCTGAAATCGGCCCTCGCGAGCACCCCGTTCGAGAAACCGCCTAAAGAGATGCCGATTGTTATCGCCATATCCTTTAATGTCGAAGCAGCGCGGTCGGCGGCGAGAAACGCTGCGGTGCGATAAGTACCGACCCGCGTCCGTGAATACGGCAGCTCACCCGACCCGATCTGGTAGGGCAAAACCCCGGGCTGGCAAATACCGCTCAAGAGTGATAACCTTACACCATTGGGTACATTAACGGCCAATGGCCATACGTGGGGGGGAACATGAGTGGTCGAAAGAAAGACAATAAACGTGGTTTTTTGAAAGCCAGGGCTTACGCATCGATTAAAAACGCCATTATTACAGGCCAGCTTGAAACTGATCAACGGCTCATAGAAGAGGCGCTTGCCTCCGATCTGGGCATCAGCCGGACGCCGATCAGGGAGGCGTTACAGCAACTGGAGAAAGAAGGTCTCATTTTGAGACGTTCCGCAAGCGGGTTCGCGGTAAAAGGAGTAAGCGAAGAAGACGTCGAGGAGATTCTGGAAGTTCAGCGTGCCTTGGAGAGCTATGCCTGCCACCTTGCGGCATCGAGGATCACGGATGCCGAGATAACTTCCCTGGTCGATCTCATCAGAGTTCAGGAAGACTGCCTTAGGGAGTTAAGCGTCGAGAAGTTCATATGGCTGGACAGCGAGTTCCACGATGCAATCCATAAGGCCGCGAAGAACGATCTTCTTTACAACAATGTGCGCGGGCTCAGGGACCACATGGAACGATATCGCGTCATAATATTTCGATCCCGCGCCAGGCTTAGCCTGTCGGTTAAAGAACACAAGGAGATGGTGGCTTTGCTCCAGGCAAAGAAGACCAAGCAGATAGGAAAGCTGATTGGCAGGCATATAATACGCGGAAAGGACGTCATAAAAAAGCACATAGCAAAGGTACAAGAGGGGACCTGGGGCACTTCACGATGAAATTCTAATGTCGAGGCGCGGTATAATGAATTAGCTCCCGATCCCTTGTTTCTTTGGCCCTCGCTGTGAAGTAAGCGGCCCTGCTGCAATCAGCGCGGGCTCCCCCGGCAGGGTGTCGGCGGGAACGGCCCCGCAGAGCGTCGCCGTTGACCCTTCGGGCAAGTTCGCCTATGTGGCAAAAAAACGAATGGCCCCTCCAGGCCGTCGGACAGGGACTATCAAATAATTCAGGGTTGAGATTGGGCCGAGCATATGGCCGGCTTATTTGTGATTGGCGCATTGCGAGGTTAACGCCTCGCAATTCCGGCCGTTATCCTTTGTGCATTTCTTCATAGCTGCACTTTTTGCCTCACCTTCCGTTGTGCCGAGTCCCCAATAATAAAGCTGATTATCACTTCGAGTTACCACTGCTCCACATTGATTTCTAAACCATACTGCTATTTCGCAGTCATTTTCATGTTGGCTGCATTTCTGCAGAGCCACGCCTTCGGCCTTGGTTCTGGAAGCCCATTTATAAGAGGTGCCGTAAGATTTCCTGGCTTTGCCATATGCGATAGCACCAAAGTCGGGGGTAGCATAGAGCTCGTCCGTCTCTATACAATGCCGGGTATACTCGACGCACTGGCCCCGTATATAATTACTGCAACTGGTGTAGCAATTTTGCTGCAACCCCCAAACCGGTTTGATTATTAATATTGCCGCTATAATAATCAACCCCGCCGCCCATTTGTCCATCCGGCCCCCTTTCCTTGCGTGACGACGATTCATTTTTCCATTCTTTCACGATACGAATCGCATGACAAGAAGAAAATGCCGGTTTGTATGCCGGCGAGATTGCTGAAGAGAACCGGAAGAAGCCGGAAAATTTCGATTTCTACACGCCTTCTTCTGGAAACTTTGCTTTATCTCTTGCTCCTCTTCGTGCGATAGTAAGGGCAGAAATGTCGAATGAATCAATCAAAGAGCGAATAAGCAAATCGATCGATGATTTTAAAGCGAACAAAATCGATTTAAAAGAACTGAGGGGATCGATAGAACTTAATGGCCGAGCATTGGAAATGATGCCGTTTTCAATGATCAAAGAGCTTGAGGAAATTGAATATAAATTGATGATAGCGCAGTTCGCACAAGAAGAAGACTGCGGAGTCAATACGGAAGAAGTCGTAAAACTTCTTGAATCGTGGCTAAAAACGTGCCCGTAAGTGGCCCGAGACTACTTCCGGGCCTTGTTGGTTACAGAACTTTCTCTGACCAGCGCCCTTTTCCGCGTGTGATCTTCTTCCTGCAAGAGAGCGGTTGAATGTTTTCCTTGCAAGACAGCATTACAGGCGGCTATGATTAACACATATAACGGGAGCGGATATGGTGAGTACAGGGCGGAAGCAGAAAACGTCCTTTACGCTGGGGTATGAGCCCCGCTCGCTGCCCCTTGTATCTTTGCAAACAAGAGCACGTTCGGGCTTGAAAGGAGATAATATATGAAATTCAAGGTATCTCTCATTGGCGCAATTGTCATCCTGGCTGTTTATACGCCCGGATACGTATTCCCTGCTGATGGGTCGCCTGCCGGGAGTGGGAACAAGCCTGCGCTCATAGACCCCGTTTTGTGCCCTACGCAGAATGAAGCAGCGAGGCAATCCTATAACAATGGGTACAAGCTGGAAAATGAAGGCAAGGCGGATGAGGCAATGAGGGCATACCAAAAAGCAATAGTCCTCGATGCGAACTACTGTGACGCCATGGACAACCTTGGGCGATTGCTTAGACAACAGAACAAATTGGATGATGCGATCTATTGGTATAAACGGTCGATCGGAGTCTTACCGGGGAACCGTGCTGCGCATACCAACCTGGCTGTCGCCTATCGCTATCAGGGCAAGAACGACGCTGCCATCTCCGAATACCAGGTTTTGCTGAAAATGAACCCCCGAGACCCCGAAGGCTATTACGGTCTGGGGACCGTATATTTAGGCTCTAACAACTTTAGCGCTGCATCCGAGCAGTTCAAGAAAGCAGAGCAACTCTACCTCGAAGCAAATTCGCCATTGGCTGCGGACGCCCAGTATCTGCTGGGTATTACCTACTACCGGATGAAGGATTATGGAACATCCATCAATTATCTCGAAAGGAGCTATGGCAAGAAGCAAAACGATTTGCGAGTCAATTACTTTCTCGGGCTGTCTCATCTTGAGACTGGAAACATCGACCGAGCCGGAAAGTACCTGAGAAGGGCGCAGGAGCTTGGCGCCAAGATACCGCCGGAGGTGTTGCGGAAGGCCGGAATATAGTTTCTGCCCCCATACAAGGGCGTCGAATCGGTCCAAAGGATACAGACATCAGGTCAATGTTAACCTCTGTTCCTATTCCCCCGGCCTTCGGTTATCGCCTGCGTTTCGGAAAGCGGCTCGGCGACGGCCTTGCTGCGGCTGCGATGTTGCCTTGCTCCTCGATGGTCCCTTTCACGTTCTTCGGCACGATGAACCTGCAAAGGCCCCCGGACCTTTTCTCCCCGGCGGCCCTGTCGTAGAAGCTCAACGACAGCTCCTCTTTGGCCCGCGTCACCGCCACGTAAAAAAGCCGCTGCTCTTCCTCGATCTCGAAGGCGTCGTTGTCGATGAGCGACCGGCCGGACGGGAAGACCCCGTCGACCAGGCCGATCAGAAAAACCCTGCCCCACTCCAGCCCCTTTGCCGAATGGACCGTCGAGAGGGTCAAATACTCGGACTCGTCCGGCCCTTCCTTGTCGGGGTCTACCGATACATCGCCCAGGAACTCCTTCAGGCTGTCGTATCGCCGGGCCATGTTCCGCAGCATGATCAGCTCTTTCGCCCTGGAGGCGTCTTTCTTGTACTTCCCTTTCATGATCGGGTCGTAATGCGCGATCACCCTGTCGAGCTGTTCGGCCGGGGTCAGGGAAGGATTGTCTATCGACTGCACGAGCGCCCTGAACGATGCCAGGACGTCCGAGTGCTTCTGGCCGGTGCAGAAAGGGGTGATGGCCTTGTCGATGATACGGGCGAGGCTGTCCTGCGCGGAGATCAGGTCGAGAAGCCTTTCGACGGTCCTCGTCCCTATGCCGGGGAGCAAAAGGAGCACCCTGTGCCATGAAAGCTCGTCCGCCGGGTTGGCGACGATCCTCAAATAAGAGATGACATCGCGGACGTGGGCGGTCTCGTAGAACTTGCGGCCGCCGAAGAGCCTGAACCGTATACCTTTCTTGATAAGCTCGGACTGGAGCGGCATCGAGGCGAAGGCGGTGCGGAAGAGCACGGCCATCTCCCTCGTGGGGACGCCCTGGGCCCTTAAGGACTGCACCCTGTCCGCTACCCAGGCTGCCTCCTCGTACATGTCCGCGAAGCGGCGCAAGCCCGGCTTCTCTCCCGTGAGGCCGGGCCCTGATACAAGCCTTTTTTCGAACTTGTGCTTCATGTTCGAAAGGACCGCGTTGCCCACGTCGAGTATGGGCTGGGTGGAGCGGTAGTTCTGCTCGAGCATTATCACCTTGCAGCCGGGGAACGTTTTCGGAAATTGCAGGATGTTCAAGTGGTTCGCGCCCCTGAACCCGTAGATGCTCTGCGCGTCGTCCCCCACTGCCATGATGTTGCCGTTTTTCCGGGCAAGGAGCCGCGCAATGTCGGCCTGGACTCCGTTCGTGTCCTGGAACTCATCGACCATGATGTAGCGGTACCTGGAGGATATCCGGTCCCTTACCTCATCGCTGTCGAGGGCGAGCTTCAGGTAGATGAGCAGGTCGTCGTAGTCGAGGCAGTTGTTCTTTCGCTTGTAGTCCCTGTACTCCTTCTGGATGGTCTTTATGTCGGCGGTGAACTCATCGTAATCGCCGTACATTTTCTGAACTGCGGCGTCGATGGTCATGCCTTTGTTGGCAACTGCGCTGAAAACGGTCTTCAACTCGTTCTTTTTCGGGAACTCCTTGTCCTGGTCGTATCCCATCTTGTTGCAGCAGCGCCTGATGGCCTCTTCCGAATCGCCCTCGTCGTATATGGTGAAGGAGCCGGAAAAGCCGAGGCTCGAGCTGAAGCGCCTTAAGGCCTTGCTCGCGAAGGAGTGAAAAGTGCCTCCGTCGATCTTCGCACACCTCGGGTCGTTACGGGATGCCCGCTCGATCATTTCCTGGGCGCTCCTGCGCGTGAAGGTGAGGAGGAGGATCGATTCCGGGTCGACGTTCTGCCGGACGAGATAGAGCGAACGGTACTCGATCACCCTGGTCTTGCCGCTGCCAGCCCCGGCTATCACGAGGACGGGCCCTTCCGTGGTCGTTACAGCCTCGTACTGGGCCTGATTGAGCTGAGACTTGAGATCTTGCGTGGTGCGGTTTTTTTGCACTATTAGCTCCATGATGAAATCTTTGCGCTAAACGCACGTCATCGCCCCTTTCGGATAAAACAGATATTCAAATACGGAAGCGATGTCCTTGTCCAGAGGGAAGCAGCAAAGACCGGCATGAAACGGCCCGCCGTCTTCAAGGGCGGGCCGCCGAACTGCCTGTCTATACGTCGCTTTTTCTCACGCCTGACGGACGCCAGGCCGGAGAAATAACCTTCTGTCCTTTTTCCTGCTTAAGGGTAGAGGCGTGGGTGAGGGCGTTCTCGCCGAATTTGTCGTTGACTGCATCGACGGCCTTCGCCAGGGCGGCTTTTTTGTCTTCGCCCGCCTGGCCGAAGAGCGGGAGCTGTTCTTCACCCTTCGATAAGGACGAGAGGGAGACGCCTAAGAGCCTGACGCTTTTCTTGAGGTCAATCGTATCGAGGATGGAGACGGCTGCACGGTAAACTTCGCCCGTGTCGTTCGTCGGCGCGGTCAGAGTGGTCTGCTTCGTGAAGGTCTTGAAATCGGGGTACCTCACGGTAAGGGTGATCCTCTTACCTTTATAGCCGTAGCGCCTTGCCCTGCGGCCGACCCTCTCGCTGAGGCGCAGGATGCAGCTTGTAAGCTCTTCCCGCTTCCAGATGTCTTTCGGCAGCGTAGTGCTGTGGCCTATCGACTTCGGGTCTGCGGAGGCAACCTCCAGCGGCCGCTCCAGCACTCCCTTGCCCATGTCCGCGAGCTGGTTGCCGAATACGCCGAACCGCCTGACGAGGAGGGGCAGGGACGCCCTGCCGAGCTGCCCGCAGGTCGTGATGCCCATCTTTTTAAGCTTCTCTTCGGTATGCGGGCCTATGCCCCAGAGCTTCTTTACGGGAAGGGACTCGAATACGGACGGGATTTCCCCTTCTTTGATCCACCGGAGGCCGTCAGGCTTTGCTATGTCGCTCGCGAGCTTTGCGACAAGGACATTGGGGCCGATGCCGACCGTGCAGGTCAGGTCAAGGCCCGTCTTTACTGCGGTCTTGAGGGAGCGCGCAAGCTCCTCCGGGCCGCCTAACAGGTGGTGCGAGCGGGTGATATCGAGGAAGACCTCGTCGATGGAGTAAATCTCTATGTCAGGGGTGAACCGCAGGCAGACCGCTTCGAGCTGCCGGCAGGCCTCTGCGTATTTCGCGTTGTTCCCTACGACGAGTATTATGTGCGGGCAGAGCCTCTTCGCCTCGCCGACGGTCATGGCTGTCCGCACGCCAAAGGCGCGGGCCTCGTATGAAGAGGTGGTGACGATCGTCCTTTCGCCCGCGCCCGTGACCGCTATGGCCTTACCCTTCAGGTCCGGGTTGTCCCGCTGCTCGACGGAAGCGAAGAAGGCGTCCATGTCGACGCATACGATGATCTTTTGCATGGCCCATATTCTACAAAGAGGCTTCCACAAGAGCAAGAAAGAGATGCAGCGCCGGCGGGAATAGGGTGTGAAACCTTGCAGGTATTGCCCCTTGGACAAAGGCTAAAGCGGATTTGGGCGGCCCTGCCGCCCTTACGTCACCTTCAGCCTGAGCCTGATTTCCTTGGCGGTTCGGCGCCGGGCCCGGTCTTCCTGCCTATGGTGGCAAGCTCCAGCTTTTCTATCTCGTCGCTCTGGCATTCCGGACACTCGGGCGGCTCCTCTTCTCCAGGGATCGCCTTGAACTCAAAACCGCACTTCCGGCATATGTACGCCTCTTTATCCATGCGACAGGCCCTCCTTTTCACATCTATTTCCATAGTATAATCACTCGTCGCAAGAGACGTTATGCGCGCAGGCTTTTCGGGCCGCTGACGAACGGGCTGCCTGACTCGTAAAAGCGGAGCACCCGGTTTGCCTCCTTTGCCAGTCCTATGCGCGTGCTTTCCGCTATCGGGGCCGTCTGCCGCACTGCCGGGCCCAGCCATAGCGACCTGTCGGTGCACAGGTCTACGCCGTCATGTTCTATCCGGACCCCCATTGCGACAGTCAGGCGGCCCGGCCCTCTTGCAAGGTCGGTCGGGCGCGTAGTGCCCCGGCGGGCCTGCATGAGCCCGATGCCCTCCAGCGGTTCTAAAGCCCGGAGCAGCACCCCGGCGCCCACCCCCAGCCGCTCGCTCGCGACATTGAGCAGGTAGGACGAGCCATAAATGAAATAAACGTATGCGTGGCCGTGTTCGAGATAAAGCGAGCGGTTGCTCTGCGTCTGCCCGTGAAAGGCATGGCCGCTTGCATCGCCCGGCACATAGCCTTCCGTCTCGACGATGCGCCCGCTCGTCCTGCCTTCCGCCGTATCGTGGACCAGCGTCTTGCCGATCAGGTAACGGGCCAGGCCGACCGTGTCGACAGGCAGCTCCGGGCGGCGAAGATGGCGTATACGCAGGTTCCGCAATGTGGCTTCTCAGTCCATCCGTCCGACCCACTGGGAACGCCACGCGGGGGCCGGGAAAGGGTCGGCGAAATACTGTGTATCATGGAACACCTTGCCGGACCTGAACTCCATGATGCTTACCGTATTGGCCGGCCCGCGGCCCTCGTATGCGATCACGAACTCGGAGACCCAGAGATCGCCTGCTCCAATTATCCGTCGAACGGCGAAACCCGACGGCTTCGACGGATGGTGCCCCCGAAGCGCCTCAAGGTTCGCCCGGCCGTAGATGCGCTCCCCTGATTGGGGATAGTCGCATATGCAGTCATCGTGATAAATCTCATGTTCCGCATTAAGGTCGCCCCCGGCCGATGCAGCCCAGTGGCGTTCCAACGCCGCTTGAATCTCGCTATCTCCCATGACGGGTCACCTCCTGTTCGATAAACCGCCTTTAATATCATAAGGATGTCTTGACGGCCGTGCGAGTGTAATACATTTTCGCTCCCTTTGACTTAATGTTTCCCTCAATGGGCCGAAAACATATATTGTGCCGGAATGGGAATTACCCGGGGCAGGGAAGCTAAAGGGTCCCCAAATGGCGTGTAATTAAAAAGGAGATGGAGTACTGGCACGATTTGTAAAACTTTTCCTTGACATGAAGTCTGACAAGGTATACTATTAACGTATGACAAGCTATGACACACATAAAACACTCTCAGGCTCGGACATAAACCGGGACCTGTCCCAGGAAAACGAAAGGCAGGAGGTAATCATGGAAAGGCTACGCGCAGCAGTAACGATCATAAAGGTCATCCCGATTGTAAGCTTCATGCTGCTTCTTTTGCCCTTCACGTGGATGATGCCAAAGGCGGAAGAGCAGGAAGCAGAGACAGTCGGTTTCAAAGGTGCAGCCGTGCCCGCCGTCTCCCAGCAACACAGGCTTGCCGCATAGACGCCGAACTCTTCGCGACTGGGCCCGCCGGTAGCTTTTACGGGCCTGGCCCGCGTCGCACGCGCATATAACGCAGCGTAATCAGTACACGGCCCGTTTTTCCAACGGGCCTTTTCCATTTGCACCCCATCCATCGTTTCGAAACCGCCCGCCGGCCCCTTCGGTTTTCCTTGCGGCCCGTCCCAGGCCCGTGGTATTAGTAAATAAAAGGAGGGCGAGATGATGAAAAAACTGTTAATGTTGCTCATGGGTATGGCTTTCCTGGCTGTAGTGGCGACACCCGCATGGGCGCCGCTCAAAACAGAGGTGGAAAAGCCGAAGCCGCAGCCCAAGGGCAGCGGAAGCGCCAATGTCGTGGACCTGAGCGATAAGAAGTCACAGGTGCCTCAGATCCCGCCTATGCCGCCGCCGAAAAAGGAAGCGCCCAAGAAGTAGGCGCTACCAAGTGTGGGATAAGAAAGATGGGCTGAAGGGAGCACCAGTTTCGGGGATGGGGGGAGCTTAAATACTGATGCCCCCTTACAGCCCTTTCTTCTCGAACCGGAAAAATAGCAATATGCCTCCCAGTGCGAAGGCTGCTATGACGATCCAGTGGTTGACGCCAATGATGCCGGGGAGCGTTATCTCGCCGTAATCTCTCCATTTCATGACGGAAGCGCTCGGTGCAGGATAGCTTTATTTCTCCACCGGGTTGCCGGCCTTTACCCAGTCGGCGAAGACCATGTCCGCCAGCACCGCGTTCTTGTAACCAAGGTCATTGAGCGTCTTTGTCGCCAGCGCTGCCCTGCCTCCGGTCTTGCAGTACACGTAGATCTTCGTGTCCTGGTCGGGGACCTTGCCGGAAATGGCGAATTCGAGTGTCCCCCGCGAGACGCCCACTGCGCCGGGCAGATGGCCGTCCGCGTATTCCTGGGGATCGCGGACGTCAAGGAATACGGCCTTTTCCTTCGAGTCGATAGCCGCCCTGACCGCCTGCGCGTTGACCTTTGCTACAGACGCCTTTGCCTTTGCGACCATCTCCTGCGCCTTCTGCTGGACGGCGGGTGCGGTGTTCTGCGCTATAGCGGCCGATGCCGCCAAAAGCCCGAAAGCAAGCATTACAGCCATAACGATTAACCTCTTCAACATGGCGTTCTCCTCCCTCTTACAGTGAATAATGCGTATCCATATGGTGCTATGCAACGCACGTGCCTGTTTCAAGCGCATCCCCCGAAAGCAACGATTTGCCCCGGTATCGGCTAAAAATGCGGTGCTCCGCGCCTGCCCGTCGCATCCCGATGTTAACTTTGTAAACTATAGTTCCTTAACGTAAGTTAACGCCGCCCGCACGTGAATGCAGGCGGAAGAGGGCGTATTGACACCCGGTAGCAGCGAACCCAAATTAGAATCGGGGCTGAAGGCGAGCCTTGACGTCCGGTCGCCGTAGTCCAGATTGGGCTTGTGACAGATCGATTCTGAATTTCCGATCGCCTTTGTCTTCAGCTACTAACATCTTTTAAGTGGAGGCCTTATGAGTGGGAAGTATTGTTTAGTGGTATTAGTCGCGTTGATGGCCATCTGCCTGGCGGGCTGCGGCTGCTTTCAACAAAAGCCTGCCGTAGCGCAGAACCCTCCGCCGCCGGTCGCACAAGTCGAGCCTGTCCCTGAACCTGTACCAGTTCAGCCGCCGCCGCCCGCGCCGGTAGCGCAGGCGCCTGCGCCCGCAATACCAGTGCCCGAATCCGTTTTCTTCTCTTTCGACAAAGCGGACATTACGCCTCGGGCAGCGGTGGCGCTCAAAAACCAGGCGGAATGGCTCAAACAGAACCCGGACGCGAAGGTGTCGGTCTCAGGGTACGCAGACGAGCGCGGCACTGAAGAATACAACAAGAAGCTGGGCCAGGAAAGAGCCGACGCAGTTAAAGGGTATCTGGCGCAGCAGGGGGTCAGCTCCGACCGTATCACGACCAGCAGCTACGGCAAGGACAAGCCGGTTTGCGCGGAGCAGGCGGAGAATTGCTATTCAGCCAACAGGAGGGCGGACCTGGACGTGACCGGCAACACCACAACAGGGTAGGAAAAGCCACCCGCATCACATTTACGAGATAGGTCCCGCCGGGACGGCCCATTGCGTCCATAAGGGCGGTCCCGCCGGGACCCGCACCGCCCGTCAACCTCTAATCTTTTAAAAAGAATGGCAGGCCGCGTCACCGCCCTGACTGGATTTGACAAACATCGTCAGGGTACGTTATTACTCTATCAAACGAGAGGCGTTTTCGATAATGAAGGGCGCGCGGTGTATAAGGAGGGAAAGCGGGTTGACCACCCGTTTCGAAGCGGCGGTCGTTATCGCGTTGTTTTTCTGTGCCTTCCCGAAAAGCGCGCACGCCTACCTGGACCCCGGCGCGGGAAGCATGTTCCTTCAGGGCTTGTTTGCCGCGTTCTTTGCGGTAGTGGCGTACCTCGGGATATTCCGGCGGCGGATCAAGTCATGGTGGCGCCGTTTTGTCTCGAAGGAGAAGCAGTGACGCGACGGGCCCGATGATGCAAGACCCGGGTTCCTTCAGGGACCCTGCGAACCTCGTTTTCACCCTTGATGGAGACGTCTACAGGGCAATATTCGCTCCGGGCGCCGCGGACTACGTCTCGGCAAAGACCGGCGGGGTTTACACGAAGCTCTCCGAGGCAGGCATCCTGCTTGCCCATGAGGAGGTAAGTCCGCCGCCTTCGGCCCCCGAAGGCACCCTCCATTGCCTGCGATACAAGGCCCTTCCGATGATCAGCTATCCCTGGGAATGGTCTTTTTCGATGCTGAAGGATGCCGCTCTTCTCCACCTCGATGCGATGGAGATGCTCCTTCCGCAAGGTTTCTGGCTGCGGGACGGGAGCGCCGTCAACGTGCAATACGATGGTTCGAGGCTCCGCCTCATCGACACCCTCTCCATCGGCTCCATGAAGAAAGGGTCTCCCTGGATCGCGTACAGGCAGTTCTGCTCGCATTTCCTCGCCCCCCTCGCCCTTGCCGCCTATGGAGACATCCGGACGCTGGCGCTCTGGCGCACTTACGTAGACGGCTACCCCCTCGACCTTGCGGCGGCCATGATCCCCCCTCGCAGGCGCTACCTGTCACGCCTCCTCGTCCATCTCACGCTCCATGCCCGCTTTCAGCAAAAGGGGCAGGGCGGCGACGGGGAAGGCGCGTATGAGACGCCGAAGTTTTCCTATGCATCGCTCCTTGGCCTCGTCCGTTCTCTGCGCCGGACCGTTGCGGGGCTGAAGTGGAATGCGCCTTCGTCCCTGTGGCGCGGCTATCATTCGGAGCAGAATTACGGCGGCGACGGCCTGCTTCTGAAAAAAGAGCTTATCGATAAGCTCGTCCATGCCATGAAGCCGAAGCTTGTCTGGGACTTAGGCGGCAACACGGGGGAATTCTCCGCAATCGCGGCCTCCCACGGCTCTTTCGTCGTGAGCATCGATGGAGACCCGGCGTGCACGGAGCACCTTTACAACAGGCTGAAGGGCGACCTTCAGGGCAAGAGCATCCTCCCCCTCACAATCGACCTGGCCAACCCAACGCCTGCCCTCGGCTGGAACGAAAAGGAGCGGAGCGGCCTGCGGGCGCGGGGTCGCGCCGACCTCGTAATGGCGCTGGCCCTCGTTCACCATCTCGTTTTCTCGCACAACATACCTCTGCCCCTTATCGCCGAATGGCTCGACGGCATAGGGGACTGCGCGGCAGTCGAATTCGTGTCGGCGGACGATCCGATGGTCAAGCGCCTCCTCAGGGCAAGGGGCGACGAACACCTTCCGTACTCGCAAGGCCTGTTTGAATCGAGCTTTGCCCGTTATTTCAGGGTCATAGAAAAGAGGGCATTGACCGCTTCCCGTTCGCTCTGGGTATTCGCAAGGAAAGGCGTGTAGCCTTGCAGCGCGTAGACCGGATGATAGCCCGGATAGACGGTTCGGCCATGCGTCACTACCTTCTGATCGCTTCCCCCGTCATCGCGGTCTTCTTCATCATCCCCATGCAGCTCTTCCTTAACGGGAGAGGATACGTTGACTGGAGCCGCCTCATACCCGCCGGGTTCGTCCTCGCCGGGTTATGCGCCTATCTCATCCTGGCCGCGGCCGTATGGGTCCTGCTTAAAGGACGTCCGCGGTGGGCCTATCTATTCTCGACGGCCATGTTCTGGCTCGGCCTTTACGTGCTTCTCTCGTTCGTCTTTGTGCCGCCGAAAATCACGCTGCTCGACGGGCGCCCCCTTCTCAGCAGCCAGCCGCTGAACCGTACGATCGAGCAGGCGGTCTTGTTCCTCCTGGCGGCAGTAGCGGCGTTTCGCGTGAGATCGCACCGGACGTCCGCGTTCGGCCTCTTCACCGTCGCCTTTCTTCTTGTCGTTTCCCTTTCGTACGGCGCGCTTGTCGCCGCTTCCGGCCATCCGGCAGCCCACGCGGCCGATGCACGCCGGAATACGGCGGTATCAGGCGATATCAGCCACGGCGTTACCGGCCGCCCCGATACGACGATACGCGGCAACGTCTACCACATAGTCCTCGACGAGATGCAGGGCAACGTGGCGCTCGCCCGCCTCCGCGACAAAAGAAACGCGGACGCCTTTCCAGGCTTCACGTTTTTCAAAAACACGATATCGAACTATCTCTATACGTACCAGTCCTTCCACAGCTACTTCACGGGGACGGTGTACGACGCCGTCGACTACGCGAAATGGGTAGACGGGTATAAGACGGGGGGCCTCCTGAACGATCTCCAAAAAAGGGGATACCGGATCACCGAATATACCCCCGCCTTCCTGGATTTCGCCAGGTCCCCCTCGGTGCATTTGACGAGCGAGGAGGTCTTCAGGGAGAAGTACGGCTCGCCTCTATACTCGATAAAAGACTTTACGCAGATCTGGCTTGCCAGGGTGATGCCCAACTTCGGGACCAACGCCGCCCTCGCCGCAGGCCGCAGTCTGGGCGCTCGGATAGAGGCTTCCTTGGAAGGGCCGTCGTATGCGGCCCATGTACCCACATCCGACGATGAAGGCATACATCCGTTCTCTGCCGTTTTGACGGTCGAGAGGGCCATGAAGGACGAGCCGAAGAGGGCCGCCGCCGGCGAGTATGTATACCTGCACGCCCTTGTCCCGCACGAGCCGTACGTCCTGGACGACGAGTGCAGGTACCGGCCTGCGTGGAAGGCGCCGCTTACCCGGAGATACGACGCCCAGACGGGCTGCGCCATCAACCTGGTCTCGCGGTATCTCGCGATGCTCAGGGCGCTCGGCCGGTACGACGATGCGACAATAATAATCCAGTCCGACCACGGCTCGAACCTCGGGCCGCGTGGGGAGTACGGACCGAGCGCCCTTTCGGCAGCACCGGCGGAGGAGAACGGCGGACTCCCGTTTGCGGACAACCAGACGGGGTGGTCGAAGAGCGCGGTCAGGGGACGGATCATGGCGACCCTGATGATAAAACCCGCCCGAAGCGTCCATCCATTTGCCGTTTCCGAAGAGCCGGCCCAGTTGCTTGATGTCTATCCCAGCTTAGCTGCCCTTCTCGGTATGAAAGCAGGCCAAAAAGAGATGGCCGGCAGAGACCTTTTCGACGACGCGCATGCGCCAGGGCGCCGGCTCTCTTTTTATGTAACTCCGAACGAGGTGGACAAGCCTCCGGGCATAGTGGTCGTCGATGTCGCAAACCCTCGCGATCTTTTGCGGTCCCCCCTTACGGTGCGAGAGGTCGTCCGTCAGCGAAGGGTCGCCTACCTCCCCGAAAAGGGGCTCTCCGTCGATATCGGCGCCCCCGGAGAAGAAGGGGTATGGCTCCAGGGCTTTTTTTCAAAGGAAGAGGAGCCCCATGCAGGCGGGACCATTTACTCGCGATGGGCGGGGGGAAAAGAAAGCACGGTAAAGTTCCTGGGCGTCCAGGTGCGCCGCCGGACACGGCTCTTGCTCGATTTCGATATCGAGCCTTTTCTTGTCATGAGAAACAGGAAAATACTCGTCAAATCTCCCCTTACTACGGCCGAGGTCATCGTGAAACCCGGTTGGAACAGCTACAGGGTGGCCCTTGAGTTTCCGGCGGGAGAAGAGATTACCGTCACCATCGGGCATGAAAAATCCGCAAGTCTTCGGGCGCTCGGCCTCAACAATAACGACGAGCGCGAGCTTGCGGTCCACTGGAGAAAGATCGGCGTGAGCTATGCGCCACCCGGCATGCCGCGGGCGAACGGAAAAAACGTGAGCTGATGGTATGAGGCCGCCTTTCCTCAACAAGATAATCGAGCCGAAAGACGTCCCCCTGCAGGTGTTGAAAATAATATTTGTCGCGACGGCGGCCAATGCTATTTTCCTGTCTATAGCATTTGCCCTGGGGAGAGGACCGGGCACTTTTATCTTTGTCGGCGACGTGTTCGCGGATTACCTGAAAGTTGTCCTTTCGTATCCCGGCGCTTTCGAAGTACCGCAGAACAGCCGTTTAGGCCTGACTGCACTCGTGTCCGATTACGTCTTAAATAATCCCCATTTAGGCGTAGAGGGGCTTGAGATAGGGGCCCTTACTCATTTTCACCTGCCGCCCCTCTCGACTGCTTATGCACTGTTCAGCCTCCGCCTGATGAAGCTTCTCGGCCCGCAGCTTGTTCTTTATCTGATGATTTTTTTAGCCGTTCTCGCACTATACGGGGTTGCAAGGGAAATCAGCTCGGACAGGAGAACATCGGCGGCCTGGCTCGGCTGCTTCTTGCTCTCTTACCCCTCTCTGTTTATATTGCAGAGAGCGAACCTGTTCTCTGCGGCGACTTCTATCCTCATCATCTACTACATGGTGTTCCTGCAAAAAGGCAAGAACACCGGCATTGCTATTTTCCTGCTTGCCCTTGCCGTAAATATAAAACCGAATGCCGTCATCTTCGCTCTCGGCCTGTTTCTGGTCAGAGATGGAAAAGTTCTGTCCAGGCTCATTCTATTCTCAGCGTTATCGTGCGCGGTTTTCGCTGCGTCGCTGGCTGTCTCGACGGCGTTGTATCCCGCATATTCGATCCCTAATTTTCTTTCAGCGTTGAGGATATGGCGCACGATGTACGTCGTCGGAGACCTGGGCATCGCCTATAACTCTTCCGTTTTCACGCTGCTGAAATATATATTCGGTTACCACGAATACCTTGAATCGTCTTGCCTGCTCGGCTCATTGGCCCTGATGCTGATCGGTTTTCGGCTCTACCTCAAAAGATCGCTTAACGCCACGTCGTTCGTATTTGTAATGTGCGCCGCATACATGATCGGCACGACCCACTCGTGCGATTATCATTTGTTAATTTTCTTTATCCCGCTTATATTTTTGAGCATGGAGCCGCGCGGGGCCGCTTTGTCATCGATCCTCTGCGGACGCAACGGTCGTTCATACGCGGTTATCTTTGTCGTTTCCTGTTTTCTCCTGTCGCCTAAAAATTATATTGTCTATTACGGCGTATCCCTGCTTGTACTGCTCAACCCCGTCGTCATCGCGGCGGGTGTCGTCCTTATATATTTTTATTCCGTTGTATCTCCCGATAGCCGTAATGAGGCGGCAGGCTGAATCAGCGCAGCGCCCCGGCGGCCCCACTGCGGTTTTCGTCGATCAGGAAACCCGCCTCGCGCATATGGTGCGCCCGCCGGAATGGCGTCGTCTTTGCGTGATTAACCCTTATTTTGATGAGGTCGCAAAGCATGTTGAGGGGATCGCGGATTATCCTTACATGACTGTGGACCGGATTCTGGAGAGTCACCGGGATCTCTTTTATCCTGAATTTGTGCTTCCCCGCCAGGAATATTATTTCCGAATCGAAGGCAAAGCGCTTTACCGTCATCAGCGGGAAGATCGCCATGGCGGCTTCCCGCGTGAAGACCTTGAATCCGCATTGGGCATCTTTTATCCGGTAGTCGTTCATGATCGTTGCCCTTATGCGCCGGAAAGCCCTTTCCATGACCTTCCGGTACCATAACGCCTTCCACGTACTCTTTCCTCCAGGTATGAACCTGGAAGCGATTGCGAGGTGGCACCCCTTTTTGATCTCCGCTACGAATTTCCCCAATTCCTCGATCGGGATCCCCAGGTCTGCGTCCAGGAACATTATGATATCGTTCTTGCTCCTGAGGACGCCGTCTTTGACCACCTTGCCTTTTCCCTGGTTTACGGGATTGTCGATGATCGCCAAGGGGACCCTGCGTTGAATTCTCAGCAGCTCGTCCATGGTTTTATCCGTGCTCCCGTCGTTGACGGCAATGATCTCGAAAGTTTCAAAATGGCGGCTGAGATAGTAGTGCACTTTCCGGATATTCCCGTAAATATTCCTCTCTTCATTGAAGCAGGGGATGACTACGGACAGCTTCTCCGTGTGAGCCGTTTTCCCCGAGGTGATGCAGGAGATATCCGTGATTTTGTCCCGGAGGAAGGCAGGCATGGCGGCTGCCGGCAAGCTTCCGGACGATTCTCCCCTGATATGCCCGTTCTGCACGTGTTAAGCCCCTTTCCGAAACCCCAAGGACCCGATTAGGAATTACGTCTCGACTCAATCCGGCTTGCAAATATTTACGTAATGGCTGTCATGGAATGCCGCATTATACCGTAGAGAGAATGTGAGGGGAAGAGTTTTTTACGACGCCCGATAAGGGGGTGCCCCTTCCATTTACGAAGCGGCGGTACTATATAAAAAAACATCAGGAATATAGGACCCTAAGGAGGCAGTCATGAAGTCAAGGTTGGTTTTGGTTATCGTTTGCTTACTGTCTGCGGCTGTTTTGGCCGGCTGTTCCAGCAAGCCGCCGGCGGCATCGGAAGTACCGATGTCCTCTCAGATGCAGAAGACCGAGTGGAACCCTGACGTGATGGTCTACAAGAACCCGGACATTAATATGGCCACATACAGGCGCGTCGTGCTTCTCCCCGTAGAGATATATACGGGTCCTGACGCGGAATTCCACGGAGCGAGCGCCGAAGAGCAGCAGGAGATGGCGCAGTATCTCCGTGCGCAGGTAGAGAAGAACCTGCGGGAGAAGGGCCTGCTCGCGCGCGAGCCGGGGCCCGGCGTCGCCAACCTCAAGCTGATCCTTGCGGGGCTTGATAAGACGCGGCCCGTCGCTTCAACGATCACCCATGCCCTGCCTGTCGGCCTCGCCCTGAACCTGGGGAAGGGGGCGATGGGGAAGAACGGTTCTTTCATGGGGAACGCTACTGTGGGCGGCGAGTTCACCGACTCGACCACCGGCGCCCTGGTTGCGTCGTTCCTTGCGAAAGAGGCGCCGAACGCGATGGATGTCACGGCCGTGCCTACCGAGTGGGGCGCGTCGAAAAGGGCGCTCGAGAAGGTGGCCGAGCAGATAGGCGACCGCCTGCAGAAGATACAGGTCGGCCAGGCCGGATAGAGGTAACGACTGCGGGACAGGGACGGACCCGCTTGCGAAGCGAAAGCAGCAAAAGAGGACGGGTCTGTCCCGATCCGGCCCCGGAAGCAGCGTGAGCGCCATCGGCGTCTTCACAATGGCGAAATAGGGCCTCGCGACCATAAAGCAAGCGAATGCGCCGCGCCGAGCAACTGTGTTCGATGTCAAGGCTTTTCATTGGGCGCACCAGGGGGTATTGGTCCTCATCATGGCATTCAGGATAACAACAAGTTTTCTCATACAGGCGGTGATGGCAACCTTGGGGAGCTTGCCGGCATGAATGAGGCGTTCGTAAAAGGTCTTGATTATAGGGTTGTAGCGAATGGCCGAGAGGGCCGCCATGTATAAGACTGCCCTTATATCGGCCCTGCCTCCGAAAATAGAGCGCCTTCCCTTAAACCTGCCGCTGTCCCGGTTGAAGGGCGCTAGACCCACGAGGGCACTAATCTTTTTTCTATTGAGCTTACCTAGCTCGGGGAGCCGTGCAAGTAGTATGGAAGCGTTGACGGGGCCGATCCCCTTGACGCTTCTCAGCAGGTTCTCCTTTTCCCTCCATAAGGGAGTCTTCCGTATGAAGGACGAGATGTCCTTGTCCGTTTTCTTGATGCAGTCAGCCAGCCACTCGATATGGGCCTCTATATCGGGTCTTGTCCAATCGGAAGCGGTTTCCAGGCGGTTTCTCTCCATAGTCAGCATTTCGACGAGCTGCCTTCTCCTGGCAACGAAGCTCTGCAGCCGGTGGGCATCGCTGTCTTTGAGGGGCCTGGCTTCGGGTTTTATCGCTTCCGCGAAGCGGGCGATGATCTCCGCATCGATCGTATCGGTCTTGGCCAATCTTCCCGTTGCCTTCGCAAAGTCCCTTACCTGCCTGGGGTTTACCACCACTACGGGGAGTTTGCGTAAGGCCAGGGTTTCTACTACAGGTATCTGGTACCCTCCGGTGGCCTCCAGCACCACCAGCCCAGGGCGCGCATCTGAGAGGAACCGGCTGAGTTCCTTTCGTCCCTCATCATTGTTGAGGAAGCTCTTTTGCGTACCGGGCGTAATGAAGACTTCCAACGTATCCTTTGCCACATCGATGCCTGCGAACTTTTCCACTATCGCTCCTCCTTGCGAAATGCGGGCTCATGAGGCCCAAGCAACTGTCCGAGCTTGTAGGGAATGGGGTGTGACGACCCGCGCTCGGCGCCGGGATCATATGTCCCAAGGGGGAATCGGCCTGTCACACCCTGATGCTTCCTGGGATAAGTATAGTCAGATGACAGCAGGTAAGAAAACATGCATATAAGATACAAGGGGGGAGGCCGGGGCACCCGCCCGACGTAAGGAGGGAAGGCTCGGGCTTTGCCCGTGGAGGGGGTGCTGAGCCCCAATAATTGTCAAGCAGGAGATAAGGATCGGGTATCGAAATACCTGCTGCTTGCAGCAGGTATAAAGCAAGCGAAGCGCCGCGCCGAGCGGGGAGGCTCGCCGGGCTTCGCCCGGCGAGGGGGCGCTGAGCCCCAATGATTGCGTCTTTCGCGAAAACTGCGGCATCTGCTATAATGGATTACCCAGGAGGCGCATTGGGCGCGAGACATCCGTTGCTGCGAACGCTGTTCCACGTTTTGGGCGCAGTCATCCCGCTTACGTACATTGCGTGGGGCAGGGGCGCGGCCCTTGGCCTGGCTACGGCGGTTTTTGTGCTGATGGCGGCGTGCGAGGCCTTGCGGCTCACTGGGATTTTAGCGCCGCCTGTCCTGAAAGGCCAGTTGAAAGAGAAAGAGGCGCGAAGGCCGACAGGCGCGTTGTTTTATGCAGGCTCGTGCCTGCTCGCCATACTGATCTTCGAGAAGTGGATAGCTGTAGCCTCGATCTTCGTCCTCATCGTGTCCGATCCGCTGTCGTCGCTGATCGGGTCGAGGTGGGGCAGGCGGAAGCTGCTCGGGAAGACGCTCGAGGGGACGGCGGTCTTCTTCGCGTCTGCGGCGGTCGTGATAGCCTGCTTTCACTTCGGGGCTGCGGCAGCGATAGCGGGCGCGTGCGCGGGGACGGCGGCGGAGCTGTTTTCGGGGCGGGCGGTGGACGATAATTTCACCATCCCCCTGGCGTGTGGGTTTACGCTGTGGGCGTTGCATTAACATCTGTTAACCAACCGGTGTTCAAAAGCGTTAACATAAGGAGCATGTGGACCATGACTCCATTGCCTGTATTTCGGCCTATATAAAGACAATCCGCTCTGCCTGCAATCACATTGTATACAAGGCATGTGCTTTGCATACAATCGTGGCAGGTATTGTAAACAATATATGGCATATGCGGCTTGACAGTGTCGGGCGCATGATGTAGAACAGTCAGAACCGATTGGCGTCGCCGTCGGTTGCGCGGCCGGACAACGACCGTACTTGTTAAGAAGGCAGGTTGCCCAGTAAGCATGCGTGAGTCTCACCAAACCAGATCGAGAAGGAAAAATCCTATGAGCAATGCGTTCGCAAGACACGGCTCCGTGGGACTGCTGTCGGTCCTCGTGCTCGTCATTCTCGCTGCGACGGCCTTTGCCGCCGCCCAGGAGGGCGTCGATTACCTGGTCCTGGAGAAACCGGTCCCCAACATGGCCAACACCGTATTGAAGGTCTTCAGCTACGACTGCCCGTTCTGCTACAGGTACGACAAGGCCGTCACCGCCAACGTCGCGGCCATCCTGGCGAAGGACGGCGTAAAGTTTACCGTGTGGCACCTCAAGAACAAAGGGCAGTACGGCGTCCAGGCGAGCGAGGTTTTTGCCGCGCTGATCACCAAAGACCAGAAGGCGGGCCTCGGCCTTTTCGACGACAAGGCATCGTTCAAGAAAGCAAAGTTCGCCTATTACACGGCCTATCACGATAAGAGGGAAAGATGGGACAAAGGCGCGGACGCATTCATCGGGACGGGCCTTGAGGCAGCGGGCGTCTCCAGGCCTGAGTTCCAGGCGCTCCTGAAGGACCCCGCCACCCAGGCGAGACTCAAGGATTGGGAGGGCGCGGTCAACATAGCAAAGATACAGGGCATCCCCGCCTTCGTCGTCAAGGGAAAGTACCTGCTTTATACGAAAAGCATAAAATCGATCGACGGGATGGCGGAAACGATTAAAGAGCTGATGGCGAAGTAGGCGGCCTGTCAGGGGGGCAGGTTGCTCCGCAGGGAGTGAGTGTGAATTTCATCGGGAAGATAGCCGGCCTTCCGGACCGCCGGCTGCCGTGGGTTTTAATGGTCGTTATAGCCCTCGGCCTCGAGCAGACGGCTTACCACGTATTCCAGAAGTGGCTCTTCATGAGGCCGTGCGAGCAGTGCGTATACATCAGGTTCGCCATGCTCTGCCTGGTCGTCGCGGGGCTCGTCGGAGCAGTAAACCCCAGGAGCACAATCCTCAAGATTGCAGGTTGCGCCATAGCCGTCTTCGGGGCGGTGAAAGGCATCGGCTACTCCCTCACGTTATATAAGGTCCACACGGCCATCATGAGCGACAACCCCTTCGGCGTGCAGGGGTGCAGCTACACGCCTACGTTCCCGTTCCATCTGCCTTTGCACCGTTGGTTCCCCGGCACGTTCCTTCCTACCGGCGACTGCGGCATCGACTATCCCATAGTGCCGTCGGGCGCCGCGCTGGGCGGGTTGCAGAAATACTTTATCGATTTGTACAGGGACGGCTGGTATCTGATACCGTCCCGCCGCTTTATGACCATGGAGCAGGCCATGCTGCTTTGCTTCGGCGTGTTCCTGGCCGCAATCGTTCTTTGTCTGGTCGCATGGGTTATCAGGGAAGTAAGAAACAGGCGTCGTGGGCTCGAATTACCAGGAAGGAGGTAATCTTATGCAAGGGCGTAAGACAGTTTTATCGTTGTTGGCGGTGTTGTTTGTACTGGCGCTTACCGCCTCGATGGCGCTGGCCATCGGCGGCCCTTCGGGTCCGAAGCTCGATTACACCGTAACGGGGAAGCTCGGCGAGGTAGTCATGAACCCGTACGGCATCGCCCCGCTGACAGCGGTCATCAAGAACGGCGGCTACTATGTGACCAATGCCAGAGTCACCATCGTCCCCAGGGAGGGCGGCCAGACCATCAGCTACATGGTGAGCGATAAGCATTGCAGGACGCACGGCGGCATCCCCGTATTCGGTCTTTATCCCGATTACGTGAACACGGTCCAGGTCGAGTACGACAGGACTTACGTCAAGAAGACCGAGCACTTCAAAGAGACCTACAAAATGTATGCCCCGGCGGTCTACGTAGACCCTTCCGGCGTGCCGGTCCAAAAGGGGCCTTTCTTCGGCTCGATCAAAGTGACGAAGGTCGATCCCGAGTTCAAGGACAGGCTCTATTTCGTGAACAACATCGCCCTCAAGAGCGGCAAGGGCACCAAGGTCGTCTGGAACAACCCGATGGGCGGCGCGCTCGAATGGAACTACAACCCGGAGTGCTTTATCCTCGATACGACCGGCGCGATCAGGTGGTACATGCTGCCCGAGCCTATCTACCACATGAAATCGGCTTTCCACGCGGGCGTCATGATGGGCTTCAGACAGAACGCGGACGGAGCCGTGTCCTGGGGTTACGGGCAGAGGTACGTCAAATACGACATCATGGGCAGGGAGGTCTTCAACAGGGAGCTGCCCGCCTCATACAACGACTTTTCCCATTCCATGTACAACGACCCGAACGGCCATTATTTCCTGAGGGTCGCAAGCTCCGACTACAGGCGTCTTGACGGCAAGAACGTAAGGACCGTCCGCGACGTCATCGTGGAGGTTGACGAGAACGGCAACGCCGTCGACGACTGGAAGCTTTTCGACATCCTCGACTCGTACAGGGACATCGTTATAAAAGTCCTCGATCAGGGCGCCGTATGCCTCAATATCGACGCGACCCAGGCGGGCCATACGGTAACCGCGGAAGATCTTGCCAAGCTGGATAAATCAGACAGGTTCGGCGACGTCGTGGGCGTCAGCCCCGGCAGGAACTGGGCGCACGTCAACAGCGTCTACCATGACGCGGCCGATGACTCCATCATTATCTCTTCGCGCCACCAGAGTGCAGTCGTAAAGATCGGCAGGGACAAGCAGATCAAATGGATCCTCGGCAGCCCGGAAGGCTGGAAGCCGGAGTTCCAGGCCAAGTTCCTGACCCCCGTCGATGCAAGCGGCAAGAAGCTCGACTGTAAAAACAGCAAGTGCGCCGGGACGACCTTTGACTTTCCCTGGACCCAGCACACCGCTTTCAAGATCGAGAGCATGAGCAAGGGCGACGTCTTGTGGCTCTCCATTTTTGACAACGGCGACGCCAGGGGCATGGAGCAGCCGGCCCTGCCTACCATGAAATATTCACGCTCGGTGATCTACAAGATAGACCAGAAGAAGAAGACCGTGGAGCAAGTCTGGGAATACGGCAAAGAGCGCGGCTTCGACTGGTACAGCTCGGTTACGTCGATCACCGAATACCAGCCGGACAAGAACTCGATATTCGTCTATTCCGCGACCGCGGGCATGCAGTTCGACATCGCCACGGGGATGCCGGTGGGCGTGCCGAGCCCGGAGATCGACGAATTCAAATGGATGGCCAAGGAGCCTTCCGTCCAGATAAGGATGACTCCCGCTTTAGGCTACCAGGCATTCCCTTTCAGCCTCGGCAGCGCGTTCTCCAAATAGCGATCTTATAAGACCGGGGCGGCCGCAAGATGCGCGGCCGCCCCGGCTTTCACACCCTGCATACACCAACCCGGCCGCGGGATGCGCGGCCGGGTTTTCTTATCTGCCCCACAAGTTCTTCTGTCGTGAAAAAGGGCGCTGCTTATGTTTTTATATTATGATACCTTTCGTAAGTGCCGTGGTGCCCATACCGCCCGGTGAGGAGGCCGTTGTGGAGAAAGATCTTTATGAAAAGCTCGCGCGCCACCTGGACGGCCTGCCGGGGGGTTATCCTAAGACCGAAAGCGGGGTGGAGCTGCGGATCCTCCGGCGGCTGTTCACCCCGGAAGACACGGCGCTCGCGTTGCACCTGACGCTTATCCCCGAGGAGCCCCGCGTGATTGCGCGGCGGGCCGGGATCGCGGTCGGGGAGGCTGCCGGGCGGCTTGCGGACATGGACAAGAGGGGACTTGTCCTTGCCGTCCGGCGCGAGGGCGGGACCGTCCTTTACATGGCCCAGCAATTCGTCGTGGGCATCTGGGAGGCGCAGATAAACAGGCTGAGCAAGGAGCTTGTCGAGGACTACGAAGAATACGCGCCGTCCCTGCTCGACATCGACACGTGGAAGAAGGCCCCGCAGCTTCGCACGATCCCGGTGAACAAGAGCATCGACGCAAAGAGCGAGATCATGCCCTACGAGCAGGCCGAAGAGCTGGTGGCCGCCAAGGAAACCTTCGCCGTCTCCAATTGCATCTGCAGGCAGGAGCGGCAGGTTATGGGCAAGGGGTGCGGGAAGCCCCTGGAAAGCTGCCTCCAGATGGGCATGGCGGCGGAAAGCGTGGTGCGCACCGGCCGGGGCAGGGCCATCAGCCGCGAGGAAGCCCTCGAAATCCTCCACCGGGCGGAAAAGGCAGGTCTGGTCCTTCAGCCGTCGAATGCCAAAGACGTGCTGTTCATCTGCACGTGCTGCGGCTGCTGCTGCGGTGTGCTCAAGAGCCTCAGGCACCACCCGAAGCCCGCAAGCGTCGTTTCGAGCCCGTTCTTTGCGAAGCTCGATGCAAAGACGTGCAAGGGCTGCGGCGCATGTGTCAAACGCTGCCAGATGAGGGCCTTTTCCGTCAAAGACGATAAGGCGGCGCTCGATGCGGACCGCTGCATAGGATGCGGGCTCTGCGTTACCACGTGTCCCACCGGCTCCCTCTCGCTCGTGCGGAAGACGGAGCAGCCGTACCTGCCGGGAAATATAATCGGAACTTACATAAGGCTGGGCAGGGCGAGGGGCAAATTGAGCATCAGGAGGCTGATCGGCATGCAGATAAAATCGAAGTTAGACCGTCTGCTTGCACACAAACGGATCAATCGTGCGGGGTGATGATGACTTTGAGGCAGTCCTTCCCTGCGCCCGCTGTCCTGAACCCCTTCGCGATGTCGGCAAGGCCGAACCTGTGCGTGATCATGTCCCGCACCTCGACGCTCCCCGCCGTGATTAAGTCGAGCGCCTGCCTGTTATCGAGCGGCGCGGCCCCGTAGCACGTCTTCATCCGCACGTCGTTGCGCCAGAACGGCGTCAGGTCCACGCTCAACATCTCGCCGGGGTTCGGCACCGCAAAGAAGAGCACAGTCCCGCCACGGTCAACCGCCAGAAGCGCCTGCTGCGCAGCCGACAGCACGCCTGCGCAGACGATCACCTTGTCCGCGAGCCGCCCGCCCGTGACCTCGCGGATTGCGGCGGGCAGGTCCGCGTCCGCCCGTATCGCAACCTGCGCGCCGAAGCGTTTTGCCGCCTCCAGCCTGTATGCGTCTACGTCGGTCGCTATGATGCTGCCTGCGCCCAGGGCGCGCGCTACCTTTATCATGAGCAGGCCCGCAAGCCCGCAGCCGAGCACGGCGAGCGTATCGCCCGGCGAAATCTCTATCGCCCTCATGCCCCTGACTACCGTGCCCAGGGGCTCGATGAACGATCCCTGTTCGTAGGAGACGCTGTCCGGCAGCACGAGCGTGCCCGTCTCGATGCTCTTTCCCGTCACGCGCAGGTATTCCGCAAAGCCGCCGGGGTCGAAATTGTTCTTCGTCTGGAATACCGGGCAGGCCGTCTGGTGGCCGCGCACGCACCAATGGCAGGCGTCGCACGGGACATGGTGCGTCGCGAAGACCCTGTCGCCCGGCTTGAATTCCGTGATCGCCTCGCCGACCTCGACCACCTCGCCGGCAAGCTCATGGCCTAGTACGAGGGGCGCCTTCTTTATGCGGTACCATTCGAGCACGTCGCTGCCGCAGATGCCGCTCGCCATGACTTTTATAAGGATGTCCCTCGCGCCGACCTTCGGCACCGGCAGCTCTTCGAGCTCGACTTTGCTGTTGTTGTAGTACATCCCGACGCGCATGTGACGCCCTCTATCTTTCGGTGCTACCGTTTTTTCCGGCCCTTCGATTGCGCGGCCTTCTCCGACAGGTAAAAGTCATACGCAGCCTTCGGTTTTTCATTCTCGTGGACGACCTTCCTCACCGCCTTTATCATCGCGACGGGCGCGTCCGACTGAAAAATATTGCGCCCCATGTCAACGCCCGATGCGCCCTGCTGGAGCGCGTTGTAGGCCATCGTCAGCGCGTCCAGCTCGGGCAGTTTCTTCCCGCCCGCGATGACTATCGGCACGGGGCACGAGGCAGCGACCGTGTCGAACCCTTCTTCCGTGTAGTACGTCTTGACGTAGGTGACGCCAAGCTCCGCGATGATGCGGCAGGCGAGGCGCATATATTTCGCGTCGCGGGCCATGTTCGTGCCGACGGCGGTGACGCCCAGCGTGGGGATGCCGTAGCGGTTGCCCATGTCGACGAGGCGCGTCATGTTGTGTACCGACTGCGTCTCCATCTTGCCGCCGATAAAGACCTGCACGGCCATGGCCGCGACGTTCAGGCGGATCGCCTCGTCGATGTCGATGGCGATCTGCTCGTTCGACAGGTCGCTTAAAATGCTCGGGCCGCCGCTCGCCCGCAGCACGATCCCCTTGCCGAACGTGGGCGGTATGACCGCGCGCAGGATGCCGCGCGTAAGCATCAGCGTGTCTGCGTAGGGCAGCAGCGGCAGGATGGTGACGTCGACGCGCTCAAGGCCCGTTGTCGGCCCCTGGAAATATCCGTGGTCGATAGCGAGCATGACGGTCCTACCGGAGACAGGGTCGAATATCCGCGACAGGCGGTTCTTCATCCCCCAGTCGGTGGAGTTGCAGCCTTTCAGAAAGAACGCCTCGCACGTGGCCGGGACGTCCGTATAAAACTCTTTTTCCTTTTGCGATTCATCGGCTTCGGGCATGGTCTGCTCCTGGAGTAAATTTGACTCTCGCTTCAGGTATTATGCCACAGTCGGGGTGCGAAATAAATGAACCGCTGCCTGCGGGCCGTCTTTACACCTCTTTCAGCACCATGATCGACGTGGACTCTCTGAGGTCTTTTACAGCCTTCGAGAAGGCCAACATGTGCGGCGTCGCCCCGTGGGCCTTCAGCGCGTCTATGTCCTCCCACTTCTCCAGTATGACAACCCTGCTCGCGTCGCGCGCCTGGCCCGGCAGACCCGCGTCCATATCGACGGCGACGAAATACTCGACGCAGCCCTTCTCCTTCCTCACGCTCAAGCGCCGTCTCATTGAACAGTCGCAGAAAATCGTTCAGCTTCCCTTCCTTCGCCTTGATAGAAACGAGAAGATGGATCATTTTGGCCTCCCTGGTCATTGGTCTTGTGGTTTTTTTACATAGCGATAAATAGAAATTTAACAGAGCCGCCGAAGGCGGTCAAGGAAAGCCCGCTGGGTTTTGAGGGGTCGATTGTCTAAGGCTATACCTTACTCTCGACCCATGTTCCATAGGAAACGTGGATATCTGATGTAAGGAACGCCTAAGAGGGAACAGATGTCAGGTATTTTCTTTTTGATAGGCGCAGTAACTCCTGGCCTTGGTACCTCATTTGTTACGACCGTTGCGTCTAGTTGGATAGCGTGTGCTATCAAATACGGGTCCGCTTTTCTATCTAGTATTTCTATATCAACGTCGTCCATCTCACCATAAGCCGTGAGGACGCTGCTGATATGCGGTAAAGCTGATGTGATATTTTCTCTTCGAATTCCTGACAGACCAGTGAGAAGGCGGAATAGGCCATCGTCACCCCTCTCTATTTCCTCCATTACCTTGTCGCATATCAATATCTGGTGTTCGTTATCAGGGTCTCGAATCCAATCCCAAAAATCACCGTGATTGCCATCCGGTGGAAAATCATAACGGAAAGCGTGAATCAGAGCATCGGAGTCCATCAGGAATATCACGCCTTAGCACCAGTATACAGCTTACTAAAATGATCGATTTTAACGTTCATGAGCTGCGAGGCATTGAGGAAAGATAATTTTCCTGCTTGAGCGGCTTCAATGATGGTCTTTATCAACCTCTTGCCCAGTCTGTTCTGAACTCTCATTGCGTATCCTGGACCTCCCTCTGCTTCTTGCAAGCGTTCTTTATCTGCTTGCCACTGGACCTTGATCTGTTTATAGAAGGTCCAGTAAAACTTCTCATCTATCATACCCAAGTTCAGAAGCCTTCGAGCGACGACTATTCGGCTAACTCTAAACATGTGAGATATGTTTGCAATAGAGTCGTATAGATTGGGCTGTCGAAATTGCCATTCATTGCGCAACTCATCCTCTGGAACAAGAAATTCCGCCGCCACTTTATTGCAGAACGCCTCATTGATCCGTTGGTTAGTCCTGCTGACAGCCAGAGCGTCCTCGTTAGATACCCCTGTTTCTCCGAGCCATAGATGAGATAATTCATGAATTAACGAGAAAATCCTGGCCACCTTGGGGTCATTAGGATTAATGACAACCATTGGGGCAACGGGATCACTAATCGCTAAGCCACGGAATTGATCTGTCGATATTGCGCTATGGTGACTACCCAAATTACCTTCAAGAAGGACCAATATTCCGACTTCCTCGGCCCTATTGCGGATGAGCGAAAACAGGTTTTCCGAGGTCTTGGTCTTCCGTTGGTCCTGAATAGAGAATCTAATCACTTGCCTTATGCTCGCGACCACCTCTTTTATAGGCGTATCGAAGCGAACGGAGCCGATGAAAGAAAGAACCCCTTTTCTTTCCTCCTTGAGCAAGTCTTTCACTTGTCTCTGAAAACTCTCTGCATGGCGGATAAAGGCTGCAAATTCGGGAGAGTCAGTCCTGCCAACCAGAGCGTCCCCAATAGTGCGGAAATCAGCTATTTTGGTTTCAGAAAACGGAGGGTTTGCCAAAAAAAACGTCAGGACCGGCCGCCTATAAGCCTTTGCCATTTTCTCTAATTGTGCGAAGGTAGGCGATTCCGAGCCGCCCTCCCATCTCTCAAGCCGTTCGGGCGCATTCATGCCTTTGAACGCTCCCCTTGGCTTGAGATTTTGAAGTCCCGCCCTGCTGGCCGCCTCTTCAAGAGAAAGCCGCGCTTCTTCTCTCGCCCATTTTAAAATTCTGCTATTTATGGGTGCTCTTTCCATAAGGCCCGCCCTTTGCGCATTTTATCGTGCCCGAATGCGTGTGTCAATAACTCATAGTGTAACTACTTTGATTGAAGGGAACAAGCAGTGCTATTTTGCTGATTATTCTTATAAGACCGGGCCGGCCGCCCTCCTTATGTATGGATAGTCACTCCGCACCCGGGGACGAAGGCGGAATCGCCGGCATTTGCACTGGCGTCCTCGCCGTCTGCCTCGCGCAACGGCGCGGTCCTCTCAGCCATGACGTTTATCACGCCGTCCTTGCACTCAAGCGAGCCGTTAATGATGAGAAGCGGTTCCAGGCGGACTACCTGCCTGTAACTTGCCCGCTAACCGAACCTCAAGCTTACGCCGCAGCCGCCTGTGGGGAAGCGCCATTCTATGTTGAGGTGCGGGCATGCCACCCTGCACGAGCCGCATTCCACGCAGCCTTCCCAGGCAACGCCGATGCGGCCGTTTTCGAGGCGGTAGACGTTTGCGGGACAGAAATAGAGGCACGGCTGTCCTGCGCAGCGCGTTTCACAGACCGCGCCGTCGATGATCCTGATATGGGCCTCGTCTGCTATGCGGAAGCGGTCGAGGAACAGCTCGTCTTCGATCTTTACGCTCACTTTACGCTCCTCCAGCCGTCCCACAGGATACGGAGCAGCCTGAGGGCGGGGGCCTGTTTGAAGATCCCCCGCCTGATGGCCTTCTGCTTCACTTTTTTGGGCGTCCCATCAACAGTCAGCATCTCCCTGGCCGCAAACGCGGCGGCCTGCGGCAGCCCGGAGAACAGCTCGTGACGGCGGAGGCGGAACGCGTTGAACCCCCGGTATTTTTTCATATCGGCGATCACGTAGGAGTCCCGCAGGCGGGACACGTAGCCTCCGAGGCCGCGCCTGCTGAAATCACCTTTTCCGAAAGCCTCGGCGATAGATTCCGCGGCCAGCCTGCCGGAGGCCATGGCCATGTTCGACCCTTCCCTGTGAAGGGCGTTGAAGAGCATCCCCGAATCGCCCGCGATGAGATAACCGTCCCCTGCCAAATCGGGCATGGAGTCGTAGCCGCCCTCCGCTATCCAGTGGGCCATGTACTCCCTCGGCTTGCCGCCCGCGATGAGGGGCGCGACGCGCGGGTGCGCCTTGAATTCATCGAGCATCTCGTACGGTCTCACCCGGTGCGCCTGAAGGTCGGAAAGGTTGGCGCCGACGGCGACGGAGAGGGAGGTCCGGTTCGTGTAAATTATGGCTATCCCGTCCATGCCCTTCGTAATCGTGCCCAGCACCTCCGCGGTTACGCCCGAGCCCGTGCCGACGTGGAACCGCTCGTTGATCGTCTCTTCGGACAGCTCTATGACCTCCTTGACGGCCAGCGCCACCTGGTCGGGTTTCACTTCCGGCCTGAAACCCGTCTTTGCGGCAAGCGGCGAGTTGACGCCGTCCGCCAGGAGCACGACCTTCGCGCGGACGTCGCCGTCGGGACGGTCGGTCCGCACGCCCGCCACACGGCCGCCCGTCCCTAAGCAGGTCGGTGACCACGGTGGCCGGCACGACGAGCGCGCCCCTGGATGCCGCCTGCTCCGCGAGCCATCGGTCGAATTTGGCCCTGCCTACGGTGAAGCTGTTCAGCCTGCGGTCCTCCTCGAAGGCCCGGTCGAGGAAAGAGACGGTGTAGCCGCCGCTGTCGGAGAGGTACCACATCTGGGTTTCGACGATGTTCCGCTCGACGGGGCAATTCTTGGCCGCGAAATCGGGGACGACTGCGGCCAGGTCATGCCCGTACATGACGCCGCCCGACATATTCTTGGCGCCGGGGTATTCTCCCCGCTCGAAGACTATGGTCTTTACGCCTTTTTCCGCAAGGATGCACGCGGCCGAGCTGCCGGCCGGACCCGCTCCGACTATGGCGACGTCGAATTCTTCTCCCATGTCCGCCTTAAGCCTCTCTCGTCTTCCCTTTTATCCTGCGCTCTAATTCGTCTGTGAAAAGGGGCAGTACTTTTCCTGTAATCGCCTACGATGCTTACATCCGCCACGCCGAATATGGGCGCGTGAGGGTCCGAGTTGATGGCCACGATCCGCTCCGAGCCCTGCATGCCGACGAGGTGCTGGACGGCCCCGGAGACGCCCACGGCCACGTACAGCCTGGGCGCGACCGTCTTTCCGGTCTGGCCGACCTGCCGCTCGTAGGGCAGAAGGCCCGACTCGACGACCGGCCTGGAACAGGCGACTGCGCCGCCGAGGACGTCCGCGAGCCGCTCCAGCATAGGCATCGCTTCCGCGTCGCATGCCCCTTTTCCGGCTACGATAAGGGCTGGGAATCGGGTAATATCGACCTTGCCGTCCGCCGCGTCTTTGATGAACTCGACCATGGACGGCAGATCGCCCGGCGGCGGATCGAACGGGTGATGGTGTATGTCCCCTTTTCTTTCCGGGTCTTCTTTCGGCAGGCCGAAGACCTTGGGCCTGACGGTGCTCATCTGCGGCCTGTGCCGCTCGCAGAATATAGTCGCCATGATGTTGCCGCCGAAGGTAGGCCGCGTCATCAGCAGGATGCGCTTTTCCTCATCGATGTCGAGGCCGGTGCAGTCCGCCGTCAGCCCGGTCTCCAGGATGGTGGCCACTACGCCGGACAGGTCGCGGCCGGCAAGGGTCGCGCCGATCAGCAGTATCTCGGGCTTGACCGCAGCGCAAAGGTCGCTTAGCGCCTTGCCGTAAGGGCGGGACAGGTAGGAGGCAAGCATCGGGTCGTCGATAACGTGCACGTCGTCGCAGCCGTAAGCTACGGCCTGCCTTGCCACGTCCTCCACCCCGCTGCCCAGAACGAAGCCGATCACGGTCGTGCCGAGCTTTGCCGCCAGCTCCCTTGCCTTGCCCGCAAGCTCCCATGATACGGTCGCGCCCCGGCCGTCTGCTATCTCGACGAAGATGCCTACCCCGGCGTAACCGGGGACGCCCGCCTGCGCCTTCTTCGGCCCTGCGCCCTTGCGCCTTTTGCCTTCGAACTTGATCGAATCGACCGGGCAGACGTCGAAGCACTTCCCGCAGCCGATGCAGACCTCGGGGTCGATGCGTGCCGTGCCGTCCGCCATCTCGATGGCGCCTACCGGGCAGACGCCCGTGCAAACCTGGCAGCCGATGCATTTGTCGGTTATTATCTCGGCAAGCTCGAACCCCTTTTTATTTTTCGCCATCTCTCTTTTTTCAGCTCTCCCAGCGCTTCAAAAGCCCCTCTGCATACGCCTCGTTTCCCATGAGGGCGTCCACGCAGGCCTCGACCGCAGCCATGGGGTCCTCCCGCCCGTCAAAGCTGGACCCGCCTTTCTTCGCAGGGGGCGAGAATATCTTTCTCACCCACGTAGGCGAGCCTTTCAGGCCCAACCGCCCGGCATCCGCCTGCAAGGACGCGGCGTCCCACACGTCCACCTGCGCGCGCAGCGATGCGATCAGGCGGGGGAGGGAAGCCCTTTTTATTGCGACCATATCCAGCTCGACAGTGAGTACAGCGGGCAGGCTGCCGGCTATCACTTCCGCGCCGCCCTCCGCTTTTCGTCTCACCGTCACGCCGCCCGCGGCTGTATCGACGTGGACGATCTCCGTTACGTAGGTGAGCTGCGTGAAGCCGAGGCGGGTAGCGACGCCCGGTCCCACCTGCGCCGTATCGCCGTCGATGGCCTGTTTCCCGCATATCACCAGGTCTACGGGGGCATCCTGCCGCAGCCTGTCGATTGCGCGCGCGAGGGTGTAGCTCGTCGCGAGGGTGTCGGCGCCGGCGAACGCCCGGTCGGAGAGCAGGACTGCCCTGTCCCCGCCGATAGAGAGCGTTTCCCGCAGGGCCTGTTCCGCCTGGGCCGGCCCCATAGTTATGACCGTGACCGTTCCGCCGCAGCTTTCCTTCAGGTTAACCGCCGCCTGCACGGCTACGAGGTCGTACGGGTTGGTGATCGACTCGATCCCTGCCCGGATGAGCGTGTTCGTCTCCGGATCGATCTTTACGTCCGCAGTGTCGGGCACCTGTTTGATGCAGCAAACGATGTTCATATTCTCCTTGGGCCGGGGCCAGATCGTGGTGTAGTTTATAGCAATATATGTCCCGGAAGCCCGGTTTGCAGGGGCGCGATTTTTTCGGCCATGACGTTTATCACGCCGTCCTTGCGCTCAAGCGAGCCGTCAACGACGAGAAGCGGTTCCAGGCGGACGACCTGCCTGTATTTGTTGTAGACGTCGGGCCTTAGCACTACGTTGATCAGGCCGTCCGGGTCTTCGAGCGTTATGAAGGCGAAGCCCCTGGCCGTAGGCGGCATCTGAAGGCAGACGTTGTAGCCGCTCACCCTGACGGGCCTGCCTGCGCGCAGGCGTGCAAGGTCGCTGCTTTTTGCAACGCCCGCGCGGGATAGCCCCTCTTCGTATATGTCCAGGAGGTGGCCCGTCGCGGAAAAGCCCTGCACGCCGTAAGCGGCAAGCAGCTCATCTGTGCCGCTCATCTCGTCGAGTGGCGCAATTTCCGCGGCCCCGAAGTCGATCGCGTCCGCCGCGTGCGCGCCCTGGCCCATCGCGCCGAGTGCCCAGAGCAACTGCCTGCGCGAGCGTTCCAGGGCGTCGAAGGCGCCGACGACGATCAGACTCCGCAGAGCGCCTTTATCGAGGCGCGTGCGGACTGTGAAATCTTTGAAAGAGAGGAAAGGGCCGTCCTTGTCCCGTGCAGCCTCTACGGCGCGCGCTGCCTCCTCGCCCAGGTCCTTCACATAGCGGAAACCGAGTCGCACCTTTTTCTCCTTCGACTGCGCAGAGCGGCCCGCTCGCGTTCACGTCAACGGGGAGAATCGCGACATCGTGCCGCCTCGCGTTGCCCACGATCACCTCCGGCAGGTAGAACCCCATCGGCTGGTTGTTCAGAAGTGCGCAGTAGAATTCCGCCGGGTAGTAGAGCTTCAGGTAGGCGGAGCGGTAGCAGAGCAGCGCGAAGCTCATGGCGTGGCTCTTACAGAAGCCGAACTCGGCAAAGCCGCCGATCAGCTCGAATATGGCGCAGCGCGGTCTGCCCGTCTATCCCTTTCTCCTTTCGCGCCTGCGACGAAGCGCTCCTGCCATCTTGCGAACTCGGCCCGCGCGTACTTCCGCCCCATCGCCTTGCGCAGCCCGTTCGCCTCGGCTGCGGTGAAGCCCGCCGCGGCCATCGCCACTTGCAATATCTGCTCCTGAAAGAGTATGACGCCGAGGGTCTCCCGCAGCACGGGCTCCAGGAGCGGATGGATGTAGGATGGCGGCTCGCGGCCTGCGCGCCTGCGCATGTAAGGGTTGACCATGTGCCCCTGCAATGGGCCGGGGCGTATGATGGCGACTTCTATCCCTAAGTCTTCGAGGCTCTTAGGCTTCACCCTCGGCAGGCTCTGCATCTGGGCGCGGCTCTCGACCTGGAAGACGCCCACCGTATCGGCCCTGCCTATCATGTCGTAGACGCGCGGGTCGTCCTCGGGCAGGCGGTCGAAATCGGGCGCGGCAGCCGCACCGCGCGTATGCCTTATCAGGCGGAGCGCCTCGTCGATGAGGGAGAGCATGCGCAGGCCGAGGAGGTCCATCTTGATCAACCCCGAGTCATCGACGCCGTCCTTGTCCCACTGGCAGACTACGCGACCTTCCGCCCGCGCCCGCTCAAGGGGGACCATACGGGAGATCGGCTCACACGAGACGATCATCCCGCCGACGTGGATGGACAGGTGCCTCGGGAAATCGGCTATCTGCCCGGCGACGGCGGTGAAGCGGCCCCACGCTTCCGAGCCGAGGTACCGGGCGAACTCCGGTACGTTCCGCAGGTCGTCAATGGCGGAGGCGGGGCTGTAAGCGGAGACTGATTTCGCCATCCTGTCGAGCACGTGGGGCGGCAGGCCGAAGGCCTTGCCCACCTCGCGTATCGCGTTGCGCGCCCGGAACGTCACGTAGGTGCAGACCATCGCCGCGTGCTCTTCGCCGTACTTCCGGTAGACGTACTGGATCACTTCCTCGCGCCGCTGCGTGTCGATATCTATGTCGATGTCCGGGACAGCGGACGACTCGTTCAGGAAGCGGCCGACGAAAAGGGCGTGCCTGATGGGATCGACGGGGGTGATGCCCAGCAGATAGGCGACGAGCGAGCCTGCGGCCGAGCCGCGCCCCTGCGCGAGGATGGCGTGCGAACGGGCGAACTCTATGATGTCCCATACAATGAGGAAATAGCCGCACATGCCCTTGCGCTCGATGATGGCAAGCTCCTGGTCGAGCCTCGGCAGCGCATCGGGGGGAGGGGCTTCGCCGTAGCGCACCGGGATGCGCTCTATGCAGAGCCGCCGCAGGAGGGCAGATTCGGTCTCTCCCGGCGGACACGCGAACACAGGCAGCGAGTAGGACGAGAAATCGAGGTCGAACGCGCAGGCGTCCGCGACCGCGAGTGTCCGCCGTATCGCGTCCTCCGGCATGCCCGAAAGGCGGCGCATTTCGTCATATCCTTTCAGGTAGTATTCCGAGTTGGGGCGGCGGAAAGGAGCGGAGTCATCGAGGCTCACCCTGTTTTTGATGCAGGCGAGCACGTCTGCGAGCCTGTGGCCTGGCCGGGCGGCGTAGTGGACGTTGTTCGTGGCAACAGCGGGGATGCCTGTTGCGCGGGCGAGGTCACAAAGCTTGCGGCAGAAGCGCGCGTCGCCGGGGTTGAGGTGGTGCTGAAGCTCGATGAAAAAATTGCCGGGGCCGAAAAGGGAAAGCAGGCGGCGGGCGGCTGCCTGCGCGTCGTCGTACCTGTGCGCGGCAACAAGGGAGGGGACTTCACCTTTCGCGCAGCCGGAAAGGCAGATAAGTCCGTCCGTCCGGCCCGCGAGAAGGGCAGGGTCGAGGCGCGGCAAGCCTTTGACACCGGAGAGCTGGGATTTTGTAATCAGGCCGCTCAAATTCGCATAGCCGACAGCATTGCGGACAAGCAGGGTAAGGTGGGCGCCGCCGCAAAGAGTCAACTCCGCGCCGACAATAGGCTTGACGCCGGCGGCGCCGGCGGCGCGGCAAAAGCGCGGGACGGCGTAGAGGCCGTCGTGGTCGGTGAGGGCGAGGGCGGAAAGGCGCATCTGAGATGCGGCCTCAACGAGGGCTTCCGGGAAGGATGCTCCGTCGAGGAGGGAAAAGTTGGAATGGGCATGAAGCTCGGCGTACATTTTCTATCGGAGCTTGACCTGTACAGACATTAGATGTACATAAGAAAGGCAGCCAGAGATTACAAACAAGAGCAGGAGCAGAAGGAGTAAACCATGAAGTGCGACAAAGAAGAGAAATCTATTCTCGACGCATACAGCAAGGGTAAGCTGACTCTATCCATCCCTTCAAAGAAGAAGCTTGATACAATCAAGGCCGCTGTGGCAAGTGGCGAGAACCAAATGAAGGGCAAGTCAAGTTGGTCAATTACATCCCCTATCGTCCGGTCATGCCCAGTTCTCGATCGTGAGCCCCGGGATTCTTTTGAATTCCTTCAGATTGTTGGTCACGAGAATCGCGTCAAGGCTCCGGGCGTGAGAGGCGATCATCAGATCCATCGCCCCTATGGGCAGTCCCGCCTTCTCCAGATGAGTTCTTATCTCTCCGTAGTGGACCGCCGCAATGTCGTCAAAAGGAGCTATCTCGAAAGGAGCAAGAAAGCCCATTAGTGCTTCTTCGTTGCGCTCCGGACTGCCGCTCTTGACGACGCCATACCTCAATTCGGCGAGAGTTACCGACGATATGCCGACATCGAAGGGCTTCAACGCCCTGAGCCGTTTGGCTACGGCAGGGGGGTTCTTCTTGATGACGTATATGCAGATGTTCGTATCGAGCATGAAGCGCATCAGAAGTCCCTTTGTTCCACGGCCGGCTGCTTTCTTTCGGTCATGAAATCGTCGGAGAAGCGGCCGAGACTTTCGAAGAACGGCTTCCACGGGTCTTCCTTCGGAAAGAGGATTACGGTGCCTCCAACCTTGTTCACGTAAACCTCATCCCCCTCGAAACGATACTCCTTCGGCAGTCTTATTGCCTGGCTCTTGCCGTTCTTGAATATCTTCGCAGTATGCATGTCCGAGCCTCCTTCTTAGTCTATACTTATGAGTATATACCTTGTGGTGAAGAAGTGCAACTATATGTGGGGGGACTATGTGGGGGGACGTAGTTGACTAAGTTGACAAGGCAAATGGCGAGAACCAAATGAGGGGCAAGTCAAGTTAGTCAACTGCGTCACCTAATCGGTTCAGGCTTTTTCGGCGACCGAGGTTATTTACTTATTTACGGTCGTCCCCTTGGGCTTCCTACGCCGTGTGCGCGGTTGTGGACTATGGATAGCTGCGTCCTTTAGCTGGCCCGGCGGTCGAGTATTTCTTCCTGAAGGGCTATATTTCGCTCGACTGGGCCGAGGGCAAGTGTTACAATCCGTAATGATTGCTCTAACCAGGAGATATGAGCTTTCCGAGAAAGGGCAAGGGCCGGCTTCATTCATTGAGTCAACAAACGAAACAACCTTGCCACCGACTCCCTAAGCGGCCCCAACAAAAAAAGAGACTATGTCGATATGACCATGCTTATCACTGAAATCCATTGTATAAATAGCCTATTATCTAATGGCTTTATCGTATTCGCCGCAGACCGGCGTATTTCGCGAAGCGGTAATTACGAGGGTAGTCGAAAAAAAATATTCCCTATTCCATATCTTAGGGCCGGGATTGGTTTCTTCGGCCTGGCTGAGGTGTTTATTACACCCACAACGTCCTTGCCTATGAGCGATTGGCTGTCGAGCTTTATACGAAATAATTCAAGTCTTGGGACTCTGTCACTTTTTGCGAATAAATTGGCGGAGCAGTTAAACACAGCTATTCCCGCGCAGTCACGACAGAAATATATATCGGGGTTTCACATTGCCGGTTATACTGCTGGTGGAATGCCAGAATTCTGGTTCGTCCGCAATGTGGAGGATGATCGCAAAAGTATCACAGGAGTGTACGCGGCAAGGGAGGATTTTCTTAGCAGAGATGCACGGGTCATGGGCTATGATGGAGTGAATGCGAGTTCGATTAGAACGTCATTTAGACAGACATACCGAAATGGTGATATTCGAGCGCATGTCACGGTGTGGGAGAAGATTGATGAGGGGTTTTCAGCTCTCGCTAGAGCAGCCGGAATTCAAGAAACTCAGGACGATTTCTGACTATGAGGAGTACGTCAAATTCAAAATGGAAATAATTTCATTCTGGTAAACCCCCGGCTCTGCCGGGGGAATCCCGGAGTTTGACAATTCCGGGAATATATAGGAAAGCCTCCTGTATCCGTGAACCGTTTAGGCGGTCGGCAGAGTTAAGGAGGCTTTCGGTGGAAGATATTCAGAGCTTATGTCATACGGTATGGGATTGCAAGTATCATGTGGTGTGGATTCCGAAGTACCGGAAAAAGGTACTATACGGGAATCTCAGGAAGGAGCTAGGGCCCATCATCAAGGAGCTGGCGCGGCAGAAGGAGAGCGAGGTGTTGGAGGGGAAACTGGTAGTGGACCACGTCCACGTGTTGCTCTCGGTTCCCCCAAAGTATGCCGTTGCCCAGGTGGTAGGCTTTATCAAAGGGAAGAGCGCGATCTACATAGCCCGGATGAGCGGCAGGAGACGCAACTTCGTAGGTCAGAGCTTTTGGGCCAGAGGTTATTGCGTATCGACCATAGGGTTGGACGAGCAAGCCATACGAGCGTACATCCAAGCCCAGGAAGAGACAGATCGAAGGCTCGACCAGATGAAACTGTTTGAGAAGGACAAATAGCTGCCTTTAGGCAGCTAACGCACAACTAACCGCTTTGAGCGGTTCACGGTTTTAACAAACCCCCGGCTTTGCCGGGGGTAGATGATTGCGTACTTCTATAAGAGGTATTGTCGAACATCAATTATTGCGAGGCCGATTGACGCGTTTTCAATCAGTGGGAACACGGGGTAGTGCGATGCCACTTAATAAGTGAGTACCTGTGACGTGGGGGACGTGGTTGACTAAGTTGACAAGGCAAATGGCGAGAACAAAATGAGGGGCAAGTCAAGTTAGTCAACTACGTCTCCTATCGGTGTAGAAGGAGGTCGCAGAGATGATGAGATGTAATATGACCGACCGGTGCAATGGCAAGTTTGATTTCACTCAGGGACGAGGAAGGAAAAGAGACTACCGTGATTGTCCTCATCACGGCAACCATACGCCAACAACGGGGGCCTACAATGGTAGGGTCGGAAACTGCATGGGAGCCAATCAATGTCCAAATAGAACGCAGGACGCATGGTGCGAGTATGTAAAAGAGGATTAATATCGCGGCCAAGACGGACATGGGGGACGTAGTTGACTAAATTGACAAGGCAAATGGCGAGAACCAAATGAGGGGCAAGTCAACTCAGTCAACTACGTCCCCTATCGGTGTATCGGTGTCCTGGCCGACGCAGAGTGGGCTATGTGAGTCACACAACAAACGGATGGAGCCGACTACTTATCGTCCGGTTCAGCCACGCGTGAAAGCTATATGAAGAAAAAGAACTATAAGATAGGGCTTGTTGTCGGCCTCTTTCCCGAACAGTATAGGATTGCTGATCCGCGACTGAACAAGCCCGTTTGCCACCAGCAAATAGAAGAAGGGAAAGTTACAGGCTCAATGCTGCTGCAGGACCTTGAGATAGCAACAATCGACGGAGGCAAAGAGGTTACCTATTTTTGCCCCAACAATGTAGCCGTATTGTTGTCTGTGAGTTCCAAGGCCCTTGGCAAGGCAAAAGAGTTGTACAAGAAGTTCTTTCGCGCGCCGGATATGGAGTTTCGGATAGAAAAGATTGAAGGGGACAAGAAGGCTTTTCTAAATCAGGTATCCAGCGAGGTATGCGATTATATCGAGTACGTACAGACGTCCGTTGTGTTTGCTTACACGGCCTTGGAGACATTTACAAATCTCAGCATTCCTGAAGGATACCTGTATCAGACTGAAAACAAATCGAAAGGCGTAAAAGAAACTTATGACAAAAATGCCATAGAGCGCTGGCTAAGTCTGAAGGTCAAGGTCCAGCATATCCTAACGGAAATCTATGCAACTGAGAAGGCGGAACATAGGGAATGGTGGGGACACCTTTCTAATTTGGAACGGTACCGCAATGACATTATCCATCAAAAGACGATTACCAGCACCAGCTTCTATAAAGAGTATTTCAAGGCCACTGTTTTCCCAGCCTGTGAATGCCCACTGGCAATAATGAAATTCTTCTATGAAGCACACGCACACAACAACAGAACAAACCCGATATGGCCTTGGCTTGTTAACGAGAAGAACTATTTTCCTGTAAACACTCAATATGATTCGCAGGGTTTTGAAGTAATAGGGAATGCGTATGAAGGAATAAAGGAATGATCTCTAACCGTGCTATGCAGAGAACCGCGCACCGCTCCCGATGATGGGCCTGATGGCCCAGTGGTTGATATAGGCGACAAGCCATGTAGCCAGCGCATATATGCTACTATATTACATGCTATCCTGCCGGAACCACCCGTCGCTGATTAGGTCGCGGAATAGGGTGATGCGCTTCCGGTTTTCCAGCTCGACCAGGAAATAGAGCCGCGAGACTTCGTCTCGCCACCATTCTTCGTCGATGCGCCATGCATCTACGATACTTGCCACCCGCAGCCGCCTCTTTTTATAGGCTACCGCCAGTGGCCTCCCTTCGCCGTCTATCACGTCAATACCTTCCGGCTCGTATGGGCCCGGCCTGGACATTACTAACCTGTTCTTACCGCGTTACTTATGGGACGTTTCAATATCCCGGCTTGCCTGCATTACGGCTTTGCTCTCGCTGCGTCCGCCTCACGACACCCCTCCTCCCCCCCCAAAGGGAGAGGGAAAAGGGTAGCCTGCATCGCTTTTGCAGTATCCCAACTATCAACCTAGGACAACCCGCTCTTACCGCCGCCCAATGGATGCGCAGCATCGCTGCTTCCGTTAGCGGCGGTTGCGGTTGGAGGAACGCCTCAAGGGGTCGTGATATGTGGATGCAATGTGAGACGTGGCGGCCGGAGATCGTACATAGGTACATCGGAGGCCCCAAGTCGAGCAGGGCGCCGCATAGCGCGGCCCCGCAGCAGGCGCGAGTCCAGCCGCCCGCAGTGCTCCGCCGTTGCTTTTTTGCCTCTTGTTTTTGTCACATCTATCCGCGTTGGTTTTGCCACCACCACCCGCTACGCATCCACAAACCTCAACTGTCTCTCCGGCAGGCGCGAGTATGTGTCCCCTTCCTCCACCTTCAAAAGCGGCATATGCCCGTACCGTGCATTGAAATAGGACCGCACGCCGTCCAGGCGCTCAAGGAACGCCGAGCGCTTGCGGAACAGGCTCTCCTGCTCGCCGTCCGCGAAGACCGGCTCCGGTATCGCTAGCCGCAGCGCTACTACCGGCCCGTCCAGGGTTAGGCTCTCTACGAAGTCCGACAGCCGCGCAAGCACCTCGTGGGCCTGTCCCGCCGGCTTCTTCATCACGATGGCCTTCTTGAGCGCACCCCCGCCCTGGAGGCGGAAAGACGCCTCGATCTTCCTGCACGCCATGCGCATGCGGCCAAGCTCTTCGGCAAGCTCCGACAACAGGCCCTCCATAACTGCGCGCACCTGCCCCGACGTCTCTAAGGGCGCGTCGCACGTAAACTCCCTTTCAAGGCAGATAGGGTTGCGGCGCCGTACGATGGGTCTTCTCTCGTCCATGCCGTGCGCGGTCTCGAAAATGGCGGACCCCTTCGGGCCGAATTGCGCAGTGAGCGCCTTGCGCGACAGGGCGGCGACTTTTTTCAGCGTTGACAGGCCCAGCATCTGCAAATGCTCTTTTTCCGCCTCGTCGAGGGGGAGGGCATCGGCGGGCAGGAGCGAAAGAAACTCGATCTCTCCGCCCGGCTCGATGACGAGGCTGTCCCAGGCGCAGGATGCGGCCTGCCGCGCGATAAAGCGCGAGTTGCCGACGCCCGTCCTCGCACGCAAACGCGCGAGAGCGAGCATGTCGCGGCAGACGGCGGCGGCAGCGGCCTTCTCTCCGCCGTGGACGTGCGACGCCCTGGTGATGTCCAGGTAGGCCGTCCCGCATCCTTCCGGCTCGATCCTCAAAGAGAAGGCGCCGAGGGCGAATAAAACGTCCGCCCATACGGATTGGCACTTGCCGCTGTCGGGGAGGAAGAGGGCGTCGGGGCAGCGCAGGGAGGCGTCCCGCATCGACATGCCGGCAAGCACGCCGGCCTGCGCTGCCTCTTCCGAGCAGTCGAGGGCGCGCCCGCCGCCATCCGCCGCATCGTATATGACGACAGGGCGGTCAGGGGGAAGGGGGCGGGACAAGCCCTCGACCTGGACATAGAAATGAGGAAAATGAACGCAGATAATTCGCATGGCTTGATTAATATAGTACATGCGTACTATATTAATCAAGTGTTATTTGGGACGCGGCCGGCGGACCGGGATCTTTCCGCGCCTTTCGCGTCGTTTTCTCGGGCGCGAGTCCTCACTTGCCACCCGCGCCTGGCAAGCCCTGAGCGCGGGTACCCGGCTACCATTTTATACGCTCCGGCTCGCTTCGTCGAAAAACAACGCGAAATCCATCGGAAATCTCCCGATCCGCCAGCCGCGTCTTGTGATTTTTCCGGCTTATCGCTTGCCCATCCCTGTGTTCTTTTGTTGATTTGTATTGATATCCCTTACGCGTCATGATACATTTGTATTACTATGGCACCCAGGACAACCCCTACCAGGGACAAAATGCTTGCTTTCCTGCAGGAACATCGCCTCCAGCACGGCTACGCGCCCACTATGCGCGAGATTGCGCGGGCGTGCGGGGTGAAGAGCCTTTCTGCCGTCCAGTTCCACCTAGACAGGCTGGAGCGGGACGGGATCATAAAGAGGGACAGGGAAAAGTCGCGTTGCATCGCCCTTTCTGAACAGGTTGGGGAACACGAGGCAATACCCGTGCTGGGCGCAATCGCGGCAGGCAGTCCCGTGGCTGTGCCTGACGCCGATACGCGGCGTACTGCCGGGGAGTGGCTGGACGTGCCGCTGGCAGTCACGCAGGGGAAGAAAGACGTCTACGCGCTGCGCGTGCGCGGCAACTCGATGGTCGACGCCCTCATCGGCGACGGCGACATAGTGATCATGCAGGCGGGCGAAGAAGTGCGCAGCGGCGACGTGGCCGCCTGCTGGCTCAAAAACCAGCAGGAAGTAACGCTAAAGAAGATCTACTTCGAAGGCGAGCGCGTCCGGCTCCAGCCCTGCAACCCTTACATGATGCCGATTTACGAAGCTGCGGACAACGTCGAGGTGCAGGGGAAGCTCGTCGGCGTGATGCGCAAGGTGTAAGCCGTAGAACATCCTTGATAGCCAAAAAGCCCGTCGGGGCCACGGTTTGCGCGGCCCCGACGGGTGTGCGTTTTCCCCTTCCCCTTTTTCCATACAGCTTTCGTTAATGCTTGATAGCCGACAGGAAGTTTTGCAGGTTGATCCCTCCCGTGACCGACGAGTTGATCAGTATCGTGATGTTGATGGGCATCTGAACGGTGGAATTGACTGCGTTCACAACGCCCAGCCCGCTCTGGCTGCTGCCGGAGAGCATGATGGAGTTTTTGAACGTCATGTCGCTGGCGTTGAACGTGTACGTGTTCGATCCGCCTGAAGTCGAGCCCGTGCCCCAGAAGTTCCCCGACATAAGCGAGTTGGCGTCGAAAAAGAAATCGAGGCCCCGCGCGTGGACGCCGTCCAGCTCTGTGTCGCTCACCGCCTGCAGGCCCTTCGCGAACGATGGGCTTGCGGCGACGAGGAAGACGAACGCCATAATGAATGCGAGATATTTTACCTTACCCATTGTCTCCTCCTTGTAAAGACTTTATTCACCCCGGCGCCGGCCATCCGCCCGTGCCCGAGGCATGAGGATTGAGGGGCTTAACTACGCCCCTCAATCCATCCCCCTATACCCCTACCAAGCCTTCTGGAAGTTCGTCTGGTAGATCGCTCCGCCCCTCGCGTTGTATATGGTTGCGATGTTCTGCCCGACGTTGACCGCCGACCCTACAGCGTTCAGGATGATCATGCCGGACGTATTCGACTGCGAGCCGTCCAGGACGATCGAAGAGCTGTTGTTCTGCCCGCCTGACGATCCCATATAGCTGTTAGACTGGTCCGCTTTGCTCTTTGCATAAGCGTACTGAACGTTGACCTGGTGGATATCGACGTCCGCCCCGCAGGCTTCGATGATGTTCTGACCCACGTTGACGGCCGACATGGCTGCGTTCACTACGGACAGTGCCGATAACCCGTTCTGCGAGTTGATAAGGTCTATGGAGCCGTTGTTGGCAGTCTGGGACATCGTTTTTCCGGACTTCACCTGCTGGTCCGCATAGACGTCGGCTGCTGCGACCTGCAGGTTCGCCTGTAGCACGTTTATATGGCTTCCCGCCTGGACCGTGGCTATGTTCTGGCCGATGTTGCCCGCCGACCCCGCCAGGTTCGCGATGGATTCCGCAGACGCGTAATCCTGCGAGCCGACCATCTGTATGGAGGCGTTGTTCGCCGTCGCCTTGTCCGTGTCGCCGTTCATGATCGACTGTGTGTAAGTGCCCAGGACGCCTGATGCCTGCGCGTTCGCCTGGATGAAGCCCGCGTTCATGGTCGCGGTTACGTCTGCTACGTTCTGGCCGACGTTGGCCGCGGAGCCTGCCGCGTTAAGGATGGAGAGTGCGCTCGTGACGCTCTGGGAGTCGATAAGCTGGATCGAGGCGTTGTTGCTCGCCTGCTTCATTACGCCTTTGCTGCCGACTTCCTGCGTTACGGCGGTGTCGAGTCCGGCGCCCTGGAGGTTCGCCTGGACAAAGTAAACGTTTTTCCCGTCCGCCGTGGCGATGTTCTGCCCTATGTTGCCGGCGGTGGCGGCCATGTTAGCAAAAGAGATCCCCTTCCCGTCGTTCTGTGAATCGACGGCCTGCACGGAGCCGTTGTTATTGGCCTGCTGCATCACGCCGTAGCTCATCACCGTCTGGAGGACCGGCGCCGCTTCGAGCGCGACCTGCACGTTGGCCTGCGCGAACGCTACAAGCGCGGACTGCATTTTGTCCACTCCCTCGACGTTCGCTATGTTCTGGCCGATGTTAGCCGCAGAACCCGCGATGTTGGCCAGGGAATCGGCATCAACGTAGTTCTGCGAGCCGCCGCCCAGGAGCTGCACCGATCCGTTGTTGTTAGCCTGCTTCGTGGCCATGCCGCTCGCCACTGTCTGGGCCGACCCGTTGTAGGAGGCCGCGAGCTGGAGGTTGAGCTGGAGGAAAGCTGCCGCTTCGGCCACTTCCACGCTCGCCATGTTCTGCCCTACGTTCGCCGCCGAAGAGGCTACGTTTGCCACTGAAAGTGCCTGGACGTGGTTCTGGGAGTCATCGAGCCGGACGGAAGCGTTGTTATTCACCTGTTCTGTTGCACTGCCGCTCACGACTGTCTGTGAGAAGCCTTCCGTGCTGAGCGCGACCTGGCCGTTCAACTGGGTAAAGATGGCCCCTAAGGCCTCGACGTTCGCTATGTTCTGGCCGATGTTGCCCGCCGAGCCCGCGATGTTGGCCAGGGAATCGGCATCAACGTAGTTCTGCGAGCCGCCGCCCAGGATCTGGAGGGACCCGTTGTTATTGGCCTGTCCCGTCACGCCGTACCCGGTCACGAACTGTACGCCCGTCGCCTCCGTAGAGGCAGTCTGGAGGTTGGCCTGCGCGAACCCGGCCAGGCCGGCCACCACGCTCGCGACGTTCTGACCGAGGTTGACGGAAGAGAGGGCCGCGTCGAGTATCGAGACGCCGCTTGCGATGTTCTGGCTGTCGATCATGTAGACCGAGCCGTTGTTGTTCGTCTGGCTGGTCGCGTTCATATTATCCACGTACTGGACTGCGGTGCTGTCCACTCCGGTCTTCTGGAGGTTGGTCTGGAGGAAACTCGTGCTCAGCGCGGCGACGTCGATGATGTTCTGCCCGATGTTGGCCGCGGCGCCCGCCAGGTTGGCAATGCTCATCGCGCTCGCGTTGCCTTGCGAACCGGAGAGCCATACGGAGTCGTAATTGTTGTTGGAGTAAGAAGAGTCGCCCGGTCTTCTTTCGCCCGGCACCAGGCCGTCGACTGCGACTACCTTGTCGCTCTGCAAGTTCTTCTGCGTGGCATAGGCCACCTTTGTGGTGGTGATGCTCGCGATGTTCTGGCCGATATTGGCCTGCGTCTCAGCCGCATTCAGGATCGACAGGCCGGTCGCGGCGTTCTGGGCGCCTGCGAGCTGCACCGACTCGGCGTTGTTGTTCTGGTGGTCGGTCATGCCCTTGTTTTCGACCGTCTGCCCGTAAGTAATCTCCGTTGCGTCGATCTGCGCGGATTGCTTGTTCGTCTGCTTGACGTTCGTATCGCCCATGCTTGTCACGTCGGCCACGTTCTGCCCCACGTTGACCGCCGACGCTGCGGCGTTGACGAGGGAGTCGGCGGAGACGGCGTTCTGGGCGTCCCATATCTGGACGGAGCCGTCGTTGTTGAACTGGTTGCTCGTCTTCCCGTAGTTGGTCACGTACTGGGAGGCATCCGCTTCAGAAAAGGCGGTCTGCCTGTTCAACTGCGTCACGTCGAAAGGCCCGTTCTTGACGGAGGCGATGTTCTGCCCGACGTTGACGGCAGACTGCGCGGCGTTCGTCATGGCGATGGCGTTCACGCTGTTCTGAGCGCCGTCATACACCTGGACGGACCCGGCGTTGTTGATCTGGCCGGCTACGCCCTTCTTGTTCTCGACCGTCTGGTACACGTCGCCGGAGTTGTTTGCGGTCTGCACGTTTTTCTGATTGACGCTTATGTACGCCTTGTCCCCGCCGCCCGTTATCGAGGCGACGTTCTGCCCGACGTTGACGGCAGACAGCGCGGCGTCGACCAGCGCTATAGACGAGGCGCCTTCCTGTGCGTTATCCGCAGCCATGACGGAGGCGTTGGAGTTGGCCTGGTTCGTGACCATGCCGTAATTGGTGACTTTCTGCGTGTTGCCCGTGATTATCGGGTCGTCGAAAACGCCGTTGTTCGCCGTCTGATAATTCTTCTGGTTGAAGGAGAACTTGCCGCGTTCCATCATGCCGGACATATCTGCGGAGGCGATGTTCTGCCCCACGTTGACAGCCGAGTTGGCGGTGTTCGTCAGGGCGTCCGTCTTCGAGTAAGACTGCGCCGAATCGCCGATGGCGACAGCGGTGCTGAAGTTGCTCTGACCCGTGACGGCGTACTTGTTCTTCACCGTCTGCTCAGTCGCGGCGAAATTGGTTGCATCCTGGCTATTGTTCTGGCTCGCCTTGAGGTCGTACGCCGTAGAGGAGATGAAGTTCTGGCCGATATTAACCGCTGAAAGGGCCGCGTTGGCGATAGCAAGGCCGCTGGCCTCATTCTGCGCGGTATCGCCGGCAACTACCGAGCCGTTGTTACTTGCCTGGCCGGCGACTGTCCCGTAGTTCTTGACGTACTGTACGGCCGACGCGTCGCTTGTCGCTTCCTGGGAATTGACCTGCTGGACGTAGATGCCGTCAGCCTTGCCCAGGGAGGCCAGCGTCTGCCCGATATTAAGCGCCGAGGCTGCCACGTTCCCGAGCGCCAATGCCGAGATATTCGACTGGGCCGAGCCGCCCAGGTCGACCGACCCGTTGTTGTTGGCCTGGCTCATGACCCACATCTTGTTTGTAACTTTCTGCTCGGCCGCGCCTGTGAACGTGCCGACCTGGGAGTTGTTCTGGCGGAGGTCGACGTCGGATGACATATCTCCCACGCTCGCGATCTGCTGGGAGATATCGGCTGCTGCGTACCCGGAGTTGAGCATCTGGAATGCTGAGGCCCCCGACTGCGCGCTCCCGCCCAATACCACCGAGCCCACGTTATTGTACTGGTTGCCCACGGAGGTGTGGTTTGTCTGGGAGACGAAGAGCGGCATCGCACTATTCGTCGCGCTCTCGGTCGTGTCTGAATAGGAGCTGAAGTGCGTCACGCTTTCGAGATCGACGATGTTCTGGTGGATGTTCATGTTATCCATGACCACGTTGTAGACAGTCATGGCGGAGGAGCCTGATTGGGCCGTCCCTCCGAGTTGCACGGCATTGAAATTGTTGTATTCCGCTGAAATCCCCGGTGTAACCGTTTCGAAGCCCTTTGCGCTGACTGTCCCGAGGTCTTCGTCGGTCATCACGCTGACGCCCGCTGACGCGGTGAAGAATGGCGCGACGACGAGAAGAGACGATAACACGAACCGAAAAACGGACCGTTTCATAATTCCTCCTTTCTCTGATTTTTTGTTCGATCCTCAGCATTTTAGGCTGTTACTCCTCCCCTGCAATGCGTTTTCTTAATATCACCTCCCTTGTCTTTCTTCGTTTTTGATGCTGATCGAAATCGACATGTGCCTGGCTGCGCCCATCGGCCCCTCGTCCCAGAGGATTATCCTGCCGGGGTTCGCCCTGCGGGCAACAATGAGGTCTGCGGGGCTTGCCGCAATCCCTTTCGCGAATACTGCGTCCATCTCTTTCTGGCTGAGGAGCCGGAAAGAACCGTGTTTCGGCGCAGGTTTTTCCTCGCCTGGCGATGCTTGCGCCTGTGCAAAGAGCAGGGCAGGGGCCAGGAGAAAAAGGCAGATGAAGAGCAAATAAAACAGGCGGCTGTGACGTGCGTTACCCCCCATAAGGCACCCCTTTCTTGTTAGAGGTCTCCACAATTACCGGGGCTAGCGTCGCCCCCTCCACGAACAAAGTCCGTCGGGGTACCCGCTTTAGCGGGTCGTCCCCCTCAATGACTCGCTTCGCTCGTTGTCCTGAATACCCTGCCGGCTGCAGCAGGGTCACTTACTAAGGCTGTGAGCAAGGGCTGTGCCAAATCTAACTATCTGAAATGACGGGATATTGTGTTACAGTGTAAGGCCATGAGATGTAAAATAAACAGGACAGATGTAAAGTCGGAATCAACGTTAGAGGCGAGACTGGTTAAACCTATTTTACTCTTTCAGACAGACAAAGACGGGGGTGTAAAAACCGGTGCGCCGTTATATAAGGCGCGTCAGTTTTTACACCCCCGTGGTAAGGAGGAGATGGCCGGTAAAGGCCGTGGGTTACTTGCCCGATTTCTTTATTACGTCGCCGCACACCTGGTAGAGGATCTTTTCTTTACCGAGGACCTGCCAGGCCACCTTTACGTTCACGAGCCCGTCATTCTGCTTCGCGAACTGCTTGCGGGCCTTCCCGATGCTGTCCGTCAGCACGTTGTTCATGAGCTGGGAGACGTCCTTCTCTTGTTTCGGGTAGCCGAGGGTATAGACGAAGCACGTGTTGTCAACGACCTTATAGGTCGCTATCCCGCCCGTCCCGAAAGAGACGACGAAATCGTTATCCGCCGCCGGGGCCGCGCAGGGCGCTGCCGCAAAGATCAGTAACAGGGCTGCCAGCATTGCAAGTCTGCTCGTCATGTCTCATCTCCTGTGTTTTTATTGAAGGGGCCGGGCTGGGACGGCGTTTGCCGACGGCCGCTTGAAGGATCAGGAAAGCAATAGGCGTGCCATTGTGTAACTAATTGATATTACTGGGGACGTATGGAGACAGGGCCAAGTGTAATGTAAATGAAACGGACAGTGTATAGGAGGGTGGAGCACGGAAACCAGCGCCGGCAGCGGGAATGCGGGCGCAATGGGGCGTGCATGAGCGGCGGATGGACATGTAAAGGAAGCGGTCAGGTGTGAAATAGGCGCAAAGCAGCGGGGGTTTTGGAGGGATGGGGTGGGTGAGAGTGTAAAGAAAGCGGGCACGTGCAATGATCGATCGACGTGCTGATTTGCCATCCACTTACACGGTACAGCGGTACAGCTCTTGACATACTTATCACCGGGTGATAACGTTAAGTGTGACGACTGATTTGCCTGACAGTGATTACGAGCTTCGCTTCTTACTGGATCTGGATGGGATAACTTATCATATGTCAGGAGGATATTGGGTCAAATTTGATGTTTGGATGGTCGAACCAACCAGAGAAGTCCCGCACGGGGTAAGGTATTCGCTGACTCTGCATGACAGGAACAATTTGAGAGTTGTCGGATACGATAATGCCCACGGGGGACTACCAGGAAAAGGCAGATACCAGGCGCGTAAATCGACATGGGATCATGTTCATAAACAAGACCGAATTTATCCCTATGAATTTGATTCCGCAGCGCAATTGCTGGAAGATTTCTGGAATACGGTTGAAGAATATGTCTAGCCGGGAAAGGAGGTTCTCAATGGTCCGCAAAATGGAAATAGGCATTATGTCGCGCGATAAGTTTAAGCAATACACGCTGGACATTGCCGGGGGCAAACGAAAACCCCAAAAAGGAGAACCGAAGATATGGTTCGACTCACTGGAGTCGCTGGCTCAGGTGTTGAGCACTAAGAACAGAGAGCTTCTGAAAATAATCAAAGAACGGACGCCCGGCTCGCTCAAAGAACTCGCAGAGGTTACGGGGCGGACCCCGGGTAATCTGTCCCGGACATTAAAGAACATGGAACAGTATGGAATTGTCGAGCCTGCGCAAGGAAAAGAAGACCGTTAAACCACTTGTCTGCTTCGATTCTTTTGAGGCCGAGTTCGGCTATTAAAGATTCCTATCCCGCCGTTCCGGTGCAGGCAGGCATGAAAGATTCCTGATGCCATACGTCGAAAAAGAGGAGGGGCGCCCGCGGGTGTCCGGCGCGGGCGCCCTTTTGAGAGGCATGCAGCTTGGGGAGAGCGTGCAGCCTGTTCGGGGGGTACGTATCTTACATTCCGATCGTAATAATCATCTGTCGCTCCATTCCGTAGCGCCGATGGCCATCACGCAGCCATCGAGTCGCCGTCCGGATACGCCGTCATGCCGAACTCCGGGACATCGAGACCTTCCTGCTCAACTTCCTTCGATACGCGCATAGGCTTGATCGCGTTCACGATCTTGAAGACGATGAACGTAAAGAGGAACGAATACAGGCAGATCATCGTGGCGCCGCCGAGCTGCAGGAAGAACTGGGTCGAGTCGCCGTGCAGCAGGCCCGTCACGCCCTGACCGGCCTTTCCGAGGTAGCTCGTCGCGCCGACGCCGTTCCAACCCGCGCCATACGTGCCGTCGGCGAAAATACCAACGCTGACCGCCCCCAGCCAACCGCAGTAGCCGTGCACGGAGATGGCGCCGCACGGGTCATCTACCTTAATAACCCGCTCGTTGAAGAGGACGCCGACGCAGACGAGTATACCTGCAAGGATGCCGATTACTACGGCGCCGTTCGGGCTGACGAAGGCGCAGGGCGCCGTGATGGCGACAAGGCCCGCGAGCATGCCGTTACACGCCATACTGATATCCGGCTTGCCGAATTTGATGTACCAGAAAATGAGCGCTGTGGCCGACGCTGCGACGGCCGCGAGGTTGGTATTGACGGCGACGACCGAGATGCGCAGGTCGGACGAGCCGAGGGTGGAGCCGGGGTTGAAGCCCATCCACCCGAAAAGGAGGATGAAAGTGCCCGTCACGACAAAGGCGATGTTGTGCGCAGGGAAGGCGCGCGGCTTGCCGTCCGGCCCGTACTTGCCGAGGCGCGGGCCGAGGATGACCGCGAGCGCCATGGCGCAGAAGCCGCCTACCGCGTGTACGACGGTCGAGCCCGCGAAATCGACGTAGCCGTGGGCCAGTCCCATGGTGTTGCCGAGCTGGGAGAGCCAGCCGCCGCCCCATACCCAGCAGCCGGACATCGGGTAGAGGATGCCGCCGATGAACAGCTCGGCGATGACGAACGCCCAGAAGGTGATGCGCTCGCAGATGGCGCCGACGATGATGTAGCCCGCCGTCTCCATGAAGACGACCTGGAAGAGGGTGAGGCACATGCTGCCCGCGTCATAACCCGGTCCGCTTAAGAAGAAGCCTTTGCCGCCCAAAAACCCCCACAGCCCGCTGCCGAGCAGGAACTTGTCGAGCGTCGGGGTGCCTCCGAGGTTCGCCGGCGCGGCGTTCACAGCGGCAGCGCCGAACTGGAAGGCGTAGCCGCATACGTAGTAGGCAAGGAATGCGAATACATAAGCCGCAAAGTTAAGCATCATAAGGTGCGCCGCGTTCTTCCTTCGCACGAGGCCGCAGGTGAGCAATGCAAAGCCTGCCTGCATGAAGAGGACCAGATACCCGGTCAGGAGGGTCCAGCTAAAGTTGCCGCCGATCCGCACGTGCCCCACGGAATCCGCAAGCTTCATGGCCAGCGGCTCTTTCACGGCCTGTTCCTTGAACTGATCGTACTCTTTCTTCTTATCCGCGTAGTCCGCGGCCTTCTTGTCGGTCGGCTCCGCGACGACGAACGGGTTGCCGGCCGCGTCGAGTACGTTCGATTTGTCTCCCGTCGCAATGCCTGCCGGGTCGGGCTTGGGGCCGGGCGGAACACCCGGCGCCGCTGCCGTCTGCTGCGCGGCGCCCTGGCCGGGCGGCTCGTCCGCAGCCGCCGGCAGCGCCAGCAGCGTAAGGCCGATGACCAATAAAACCGTCAGAACCGGGTATACTCTTTCTCGTAGTCTCATTTCAGTATCTCCTCTCATTATGGTTCAACATCAAAGGGTTGCCGGCCCGGACTCTCCCGTGCGTATCCGGTAGGCCTGCTCCACCTTCGTGACGAAAATCTTCCCGTCGCCGATGTTGCCTGTCCGGGCCGCCTTCTGGATGGCCTGAACGGCTGCGTCCAGTTTGTCGTCATCGACGACCAGCATGAGCATCAGCTTGGGCACGAAGCTGACCTTTATCTCGGTGCCCCTGTAACTCTCGGTCTGCCCCTTTTGCCGGCCGAACCCCTTCACCTCGGTAACGGTCATGCCCTGGATGCCGATGTCGAGCAAAGCGTTTTGTACCTCTTCGTGTTTGCTCCATTTTATGATTGCCTCGATCTTTACCACGTTGCTCCTCCTTTCCCGGCCCTGGCCGCGATCCATCCATACGCAGCTTTCAAGGCCCGTTTATAGTCTCCCCCTAGAGGGGTAAAGATGCCGTTCTTGAGCCGGTCAGGGCGCACCTAGCCTGACAGATGCGGACCGTGCCGTTTTTTTTGCGATGCTCGATTATTGCCGCTTCTAGGCCCTGATGTACCGGAAAGCGGATGCGCCAGCGCATATTTTAGGGGGGGCCGAACCGCGTCGTCCGGCCCCTGGGAGGAGAGGGCGCCTCACGCAAGAGTGTGAGTCGCCCCCGCTGATAACTGTAATATCAATTACCGTGCCACGGGTCTCGCGAAAAGGATGGCGCGCTTGAAATACGCGCCGTTACAGGAAATTAGCGATGTCTTCGGTTATTGCGGGCCCATGCCGGGCCAAAAGAGGCGGGATGGGAAAGATACATAAACGTAAGGATCGGGAGCATGGATCATACGTAAATGTAGACGCTTTGCAGAATGACGCAAGATAGGCAAATGAGAATGCCTCTTACTTGCCGGTCGAAAGAGCACGCGCGAAATGGCTACGCTATCTCTTTACCGGCTTTTTTGGCTTCGCCTTGCGGCGAACCCTCCTTAAGCCATCGGACGGCGTCCTCCCGCGAAGTGAATACCCCGATTTCATAAGGGAGTTTTCCGGCCGCTTCATTCCGGAACATCTCGGCAATCGCCTCCTGCAATCCGTTGTAAACGAGAATGGCCGACCTGTTCCCGACGAAATCTTTTCCACAAAGGCCGGCTACCTCCCGTACCATGCCTGGATACTCGGCTAAGCTAATGAAAAGGCTGGTATTAAAAAACCAGAGATCGCACCGTTCCTTCCGGGGGTCTCTGCGCGCAAGCTCCGTTATTGCGTGGAGGATCTCCAGCGCCGAGGTAGGGTCCCACACACGGACCTCGAATATCGAATCAACTTCATCTATTTGGTAGGGCATCTAACCTCTCAGGATAGATTGAGAAAAATGCGAGCGAGAAAGCGCCGCTCTTATTCGCGCGTTAATCATATACTAAAAAGACGAACCGATAGTGGTAGTTTAATGAGGCGATAATGTGGTGATATTTACTATATTATTTGAGCGACTGCAAGTATGACTGAAGATTGACCTTCTTATTATTCAGACCCAGTTTCTGTCTGATGCTGTTTCTATATGAATTGACCGCATCGGCAGCGACTCCTACGATCTGCGCTATCTCCTTTGTGGTCTTTCCTTCTTTTACCAGGTTTGCGACCTGTATTTCTCTGGGGCTGAGGTTGATCTGCTGTAAGTTGTGAAGGAGCGGGGACATGATTTCATTGAGATTGGCTTCCATTATATCGAGGTAGGAGCTTTGTTGCTTATCGAGCCGGCTTTTGTTTATCTTTTTTAGATAAGGCAGAACGAGCTTGTTAACATTAGCCACGAATCTCTGCTCGAGAGTGTCTTTGTCTTCCTGGACCTGACGCAGGAGGACCCTCAGCGCCACGTTGAGCTCCTCGACGGCTTCCGATTTCATCCGCAGCTCCTGAGTCTGCTCCCATACCAATGTCTCAAGGTTCTTGCGGTGTTCTTTCAACTCTTCTTCCGCGGCCTGCTGCTCGGTTACGTCCCGTATCGCCATGAGAAAAACGGAGCGTCCTTTAAGGGTGAGATAACTCAAAGAAATATCAACAGGGAAAATTGTATTATCTTTTTTCCTGTGATGATGAAGCTGCACCCTTGTCTGGTGTTTTTCCCATGCCCTCCGTGACAGTTTGGGCTCCGCGGACAAATCGGCTGCTTTCATTTGTTTCAATTCTTGTTGTCTGTATTGATACAGGACGCAGGCAGCTTCGTTGAGGTCGAGTATCTCCTCTGTCTCTTCATCAATCAGGAATACCGCATCGCTTTCTACTGCAAAAACGTTCCGGTATTTCTCCTCGCTGTCCCGGAGCTGTTCCTCCATCAACTTGCGCACCGTGATATCTTTAAGTATTCCGCAAATTCCATCGGGTTGCCCATTATCATCAAAGAGCAATTGGCAGCTCAATGATGCATAAATAGGCGTTCCATCCTTCTTCTTCAGCGCCACATCATAGTCCCTGACATGCTTTTCTTCTGCAAGAATAGACAGAAGCAATTTCCTGTCGCCTGGTTCGACGTAGACATCGGCGACAGACCGTCCGATAAGCTCCGTCGGGCTCCCAGCCTGCGATACGCTTCAACGAAGGGGAGAGGATCCTTATCCTTCCTTTGTTGTCCGTCTGATAGTATACGTCGTCAAGCGACTCGAAAATCCGCCGGTACTTGATTTCGCTCGAAGCCAGCTTTTGTTCGATGTGCTTGCGCTCCGTGATGTCTCTCGCCATTACCGCAACCAGCTTCTGTCCGTTCCGCTCTTGAAATACGGAGCACGACGTCTCGACCGGAAATTCAGTCCCATCCTTGCGGCGGAACAGCAGCTCCCCCTTGAACCGGCCGGTCCGTCTTCGCTCCTCGGAGGCGGCCTCAAGCTTGCCATCCTGGACGACTATCCCCTGTCTGCCCGCCAGTCTTATCTCGTCCTCAGTCATCCCGAGCATTTGACAGACCTCGTGGTTCGCATAGATGATAGCGCCATCAAGCGATACGAGCATGGCGCCGTCGAGACTGTGATCGAAAAGTGAGCGAAACTGTCCCTCAGGCGTCTCTTTCATTGATTTCTCATGGACTTTCGTAGTAGAGCATTTTGCCTTCCTGGCATCTTTCATCCGGGCTCACCTCAGTCCTTTTGGGATACGAACGTATCGACAACGAATACAGTACAAAAGATCGCTCTCATCCACCCGCGCACGAGACTAGTCCCTGCGTTCGAGCAGCGGCCTGAACGGGCGGTATAGGGGGTCGCCGATGAGGACCATCCGCCACGACCAGAACGGGTTCGATACCATATAGCATTCGACGAGGGCGCCCCCGTCGAGGAGGCAGCCGAAGAAGGCCTCCGGCGCGGGAAACGATTCCAGGTACGGCTCGGCCACGGGGCCGACCGTGGCGGCCACCCCTTTTTCCAGCATCCGCTTGCACCATACTGTGCTGCCCGCATCCTTCAGGGTAGTGCATTCCGCGCTCGCCACGTGGTAGGCGACCGCCCCCCTTGCCCAGGTGAAGGCGTCGATATATTTCCCAAGGCTGTACCAGCCGCAGTAAAGCGCGGCGTCCGGCGCCTCATTGGGGCCGAAGAGGGCCTCGCGCTCGTCCAGGACTACCGGCATCCTGCCGGTTTTTTTGACTATGCGGGCCGTATTATGGATCGCCTTGTCGTAAAGCCTGTAATGGGACGTCTCATTGGCGGACGGATAGGGCCAGCGCGCGTCGAAGTACGCCTTGCCCTTCAGGCCGTGCTCCTCGGCGAAAAGGCTGTCGTCGATGATGCGGCGGACGGTCGCTTCCGTGGGCCCGTCAAGGCGGCAGACGGCCATCACCGAAAGCGGCATGTCGGGTATATCTTTTCCCCTGAAAGCGGCGAAGTACCTGTTGCGGAGCCATCCTTCCAGGGTATGTTTGTCTTCCATCACGAGGGCGATCTCCGAATCTACGGACGCGCCCTGGCTCGACAGGGAAAGGCGCGATATCTCGCCTTCCGTCCGGGCGATCTCATCATTCAGCGCCTTTGCTTCCTGCGGGTTGTTCGCGGCCGTTGCCTTCTGCCTCAAGGGGCCAAGCTGCGCCCGCAGCTCGCGGATGTGCAGGCTGTCGAGCGGCCCGGGGCGGGGCGGTCCTACGCGCAGGGGCATGCCGTAGAAAAGGACGATGCACGCGAAGTTCGTTCCTTCGCGGCCGTGCCTGGACAGAAAGCTGCGGACCGGCCCGGCTATCTGTTTTTCGTAATCCTGGCGGCTGATGTCTTCCCCCGTGACTGTCTCGACAGACATTATGTTTTGCAGCGGCACGCCGCGCTTTTGCGCGTAGTACCGGGCGAGGCGATTGCTTCCCGGCACGGCCCTGTTTATCAAGAGGAGGAGCTGGCCGGGCTTCATGGCGGATTGAGCCGGGGAAGGAAAGAGCAGGGCGGCAGCAGCCATGAAGGAAAGCAACAGCAGGCAATAATGTCTGTAACGTATAGTCACGCCATGAAGAATAGCATGGATCGGGGCCGCCGGGGTAGGCTGTATAAACGGGCCGCGCGGGCGGCGCGCTCATTTTCCGGTTGACAAGACCTCGCCCTTCCTTTACCATTGTATTTGACCATCGTACTCGTAAGACAATGCGATAAGCTAGTGGCCGGGTAGAACGTACTCGCCGGGGGCCGGCCGCCCCCTTCGAAAGACTGAAGAAAAACAAAGAAAAGAACCAGGTATCCAACCTTAAATGAGGAGGCTGGAGAATGCGTGTAAACATGTGGGTCTCAGGCCGGGGTCTGCCGGCTTTCTTTGTCTGTTTGTTTCTTCTTGCGGTTTATTCGTGGCCGGCCTGCGGGCAGGACGCGGCATGCCCGAGAGCGAACGACGGACAATCGCAAGTAACTGCGCAGGCGGCCGAAGGGGCGAAGGGCGCAGCCGTCGTGAAAGAGGCGGCGCCCGCAGAGGCGCCCGTTGAAGAACCTGCGCATGATACCGAGGCGGTCAGGACCGCTTCGGACCTGATCAAATGGGAGGAGTACGACAAGGCGCTCGATATCCTCGAAAAAGAGGTGGCCGCAAACCCCTCGAATGTCTCTGCCCGCTGCCAGTACCTGATCGCCCTGGGTAAGAAGCACAGGGCAGAAGATGTGATCAACCAGTACGCAGTCGTGGATGCCATCTACTCGGAGGTTACAGAAGGCTCCGACGAGGCGCAGACCCGCCCCGAGGTTGTACCCATCGCTGCGACGGAGGCCGTGGCGGAGGCCCTCGTCTCGCTTAGGAGACCGCTTGAGGCGCGCCGGTACTACGAGCGAATGCTTGCCCAGAGCCCGTCCACTTCGTTCAAAGCGTACATGGGCATCTACACGACGTCCACCGCGCTGCGGGACTGGAAAACGGCCGCCGAGACGTGGAAGAAGATCGAAGAGTTGATGCAGAGCGGCGACCTCAACTGGATGGAGCGGCACGAGGCGCTGACTGCGCGGGGCTGGCTCCTCATCGGCCAGGACAGGCTGGCCGAGGCCCAGAAGCATTTCGAGTCCCTGTTGATGGAAGCTGGGCTCGACTCCGGCTTCAGGTCCGGCCTCGCCCATGTCTATTATTACAGGGGATGGCCCACGCTGGCCCTTGAGCAGTTCAAGATAGGGGAGAACGTAAACCCGGAGGAGACGACCAACAAGGTCGGCCTCGCGCAGACGCTCCTCGACCTCGATTACAAGGTCCAGGCTGCGTCTCTCGCCTCGCAGCTATACTCCGTATATCCTTACGACATGAACGTGCGCGATGTCTACGAGAACATCCGCCTTAACGGAGAGCCCCAGGTGACGGGGGATGCCCGCTTCATCAACGAGGCGCCGGGGACTACCGAGTGGAGGGCCATGCTGGCCGCAACTATGCCCATCACGCCCTCCTTCAAGCTCTTTACCGACGTCCTCCACATGCACGCGTACCAGACGCTCGCGGACGACCGGTTCTCAACGACATGGGACAGGTTCGGCGCGGGAGCGAGTTACCTCGTCGTGCCTGGGCTCAGCGTATCGGAGGAGCTTAGCTGGGACTACGTCAAGAGCGCACAGTTCGGCTCTACCACCAAGGTCGGCTGGCAGGCGGACGACCACTTCAAGCTCCTTGCCGGCTTCGAGTCGTTCAGCCTCGACCTGCCGCTGCGGGCGATGGTCGCCGGTATTACCGGCCAGTCGGGCATCATCGACATGCACTACCACGAGAGCGACCTGCGCGGGTACGGACTTATCCTCCAGTCGAACTGGTTCTCCGACGGCAACGTCAACCAGTCGGCCATAGGCCGCTTCGAGCAGACGGTGCTCCAGGGCGACGACTGGAGGCTGCGTATAGAGCCGGAGGCCTATTACGGGCGATACGCGAAGAGCCAGGAGGCCGTCCCTTATTTCAGCCCGACCAACGAGGCGAGCGTCGTTATCAAGCCCGTCCTCCACATCACCCACTACGATCTTTACGACGCGTCGCTCAAATCGAGCATCTACGCCGATGCGGGTTTCTATAAGGAGCACCTCTTCCCCACGTACTACCTGATCGGCGGGTTCGGCTATATCCAGGAGCTGAAGATATCGAAGACCGTGTCGCTCCGATGGACGGCGGGTTATGCGGAACGCGTGTACGACGGGAAGTATACGAATGTTTTTGAGGTCGGGCTGCGGGTGAATAAGTACTTTTAGTGTGCGTCGGACCTACTCCGGGGGTGGTGTGAGCATAGAGACAAAGGCGGATGTGTGGCAAGGTTTGGTCGCGCCTCAAAGACCACCCGCATGCACGGTGGCGTCTTTTCAGCACGCGCTCTACCGTGCGGGCACCCGGCAAACCGACTTTGAACTGATAGGACGGATGCGGCGAAATGTGCGCCTTGCGCCCTCCGACGTACAGACGTACGCCGGTCAGCAAGGCGCACATTTCATCCGCCTATCACGATCCTTATGAGGCGCTCCTTAAGACCACGGCAGCAATTGAGCCGGGGGCCAATTGCTGCAACTGCAAGTGAGATGTAATTGCAAGGCGGTCTACCTCCGTCATTCCGGCGTACGCCGGAATCCATTGATCCGAGAAATCTGGACCCCGGCTTTCGCCGGGGTGACGGAGAAAGGAAGAGTGACGGAAGGAGGGAACAAGTTCTTTATGAACGATTGCTGTAACTGCGGATGGGATGTAATTGTAGGGCTGACATTGGCTTTCCTCCGTCATTCCGGCGCACGCCGGAATCCATTTTGCCTTCATGCGTGATTGCGGCAACTGGGGGTGATCGATGAAACGCTGCGTCCTTATTCTTTCGATCCTGCTTCTTCTCCTGGCGCCTGCGGCCTCCTGCTTTGCCGGTGATCGGTTCCTTGCCGTCTGCTATCACGACATTACCGAGAGGCCGGTTGCGCGGGAGGATTTTACGCCGGATGATCTGGCGAAGCAGCTCGCCTTTTTCCGCGAGAACGGCTACCGGCCTGTCCGCATCGCAGACATTGAGGAGGCGGCGGCGGGCAGAAAAGCACTCCCCGAAAAGGCGCTCCTCCTTACTTTCGACGACGGCTACCTCAGCTTCTACAAGATCGTCTACCCCATTCTCCGCGCGTTCAACTGGCCTGCGGTCCTTTCGGTGGTCACGTCATGGGCGGATGGACGCGACGCCCCCGGCCCGCCTTACAAGGATAAACAGTTCCTGACGTGGGACCAGATAAGGGAAGTGGCTGCCTCCGGGCTCGTCACCGTCGTTCCACATTCGGACTCCATGCACGAGTTCGTCCGCTCGAACCCGCAGGGCAACATCGAGCCGTCGATGACTACGTTCATATTCGATGATAAGGCGGGCGCGTACGAGACGGAGGAGCACTACAGGGCGCGGGTCAGGGCTGACATGGAGAAGACCGTTTCCGTTTTTTCAGAGCGGCTCGGCTCGAAGCCTACCGTCTACACGTGGCCGTACAGCGCCTACAACAGCATAGCCCTCGACGAGGCGAAGAGGGCGGGCTTCCGCGTCTTTTTGACCGTTGACGAGGGCCTTGCAGATACGGGTCGCCTCGACCGCGTCAACCGCATCTACGCGCAGAACATGGTCTGTCCGGCGCCCTCCTTCAAGGAAGATTTGAAAGGCGGGCTCGTCGATGCAATGCCCATCCGCGCAGTCCAGATCGACCTGGACAAGATAGTCGATCCGGCTTCGGCAAAAGAGAGCGACGCGCGCTTGGGCGCGTGCCTGGACAGGCTCGCTTCCCTCGGCGTTAACACCGTCATCGTCCAGGCCTTCTGCGACACGGAAGGCACGGGCAATGTGAAGTCCGTCTATTTCGCGACCTCGGCGCTTCCCGTAGTGATGGATTTTCTGAGCCACGCAGTCAACCGGATAATGGCCAGGGGCATGCAGGCATTCGTCTGGATGCCGTCCCTTGCCTTCGAGACGCCCGACACGGCGGCGAACGAGGCACTCCGGGTGCGCGAGCTTCGCGGCGGGAAGGTGCACTTATCCGATGCGTCGTATAAGAGGCTTTCTCCCTTCGACGCAAGGAGCCTTGTTGCTTCGAGGCAGATCTTCCGCGACCTCGCTGCATACGTAGATTTCGACGGCCTTCTCTTCCAGGACGATGCGTACCTGACCGACGAAGAGGACTACCACCCGGCGGCGGCAGCGGCATTCAAAAAAAGGTTCCGCATGGACCTCTCGCCCAAGGCGCTCAAAAAGAAGGGGGTCATGACGAGGTGGGCGGCTATGAAGACACAGGCGATCGACAGGTACCTGGCCGACCTCACCGGCGTCGTGCGCGCGTACCACCCGTGCGCGAAGATTGCAAGGAACATTTACAGCGAGGTCGTCACCAACCCGGAAGCGACCGTCTGGTTCGCCCAGGACCTGCCGTCGTTCCTGCGCAACTACGATTATACGGTTATCATGGCCTATTCGCGCATGGAGAAGATCAGGGATAAGGCGAAGGCGAGAAGGTGGTTCAAAGAGATGTTCGACCGGGTGAAGGCCGCTCACGGGACGGACAAGGTCATATTCAAGGTACAGGCTTACGACTGGGACAAGGACGCATGGATCGACGAGTCCGCGATAAGGGAAGAGATCGAGTACGTGCTATCCCTCGGCGCAAAGCATGTGGCGTATTATCCTGACGGCGTGATAGAGGACAAGCCGGGAAAGGACAAGATAGCGCCGGTCATCTCGGGTCAGGAGTACGTGCGCGACATCAGGCGGCACTAGCAGGCCGAGCCGCCGGCCGGACCCGCGCCTGCCGCCGAGACACCTGACATTCAGTCGGCCCAGAAACATGATGGCCTGCTATATTGGAAGCCTACGATTTTCCTTGCCTTTCGGGCGGTCACTACGCAACAAGCGTCACACCGGGGATATGTCTATGCCCGGCAATTCATGATCAAGGCATCGTCCCGCAATTCCATGGGCGCGTAATTATGATGTGCCGCGACATTGCCCATGCGATCAATCGCAAAAAGGCAGCGCGCATCCTTCCCGGACTCCTCGAAATGCTCAGCCTTCACGAAGATGTAAACGTACTCTTTCTCGACCCATCCTCCTATCTCAAGGTGCCGTGGCATTCTCTGCACCTTCGCTATGATCTTCCGTACCTTCTTCATCTGTGCATAGTTCATCGTACATCCTTCTTTCTTTTCCCTCTCAAGGGATGAGATATAGCCTAAATGCCGGCATGCATCTCTTGAATGCATGAAAGGTGCCACAATATGTTCACCAAGCTGAACACAATTGACTATTCAGGAGGGCGACAGGACTTGCCGTTTACTATGCTGAACATATATAGGCCGCCCATCGTAGTTCGCAGTATGCTGCGGAATCCGCCGTATTCTATAGTATCCCCGCAAAACCGCGGAAGGGCCTTTTGCGCATCGATAGAGGTTTTTACCCTCCCTTCGGCCGGGCCCGCGCCTGCTGCGGACCATCCGGATTCACGTTGGCCTCTTTCCTCACTCGCTGTCCGGACGCTATGTCTGAAGTCAACGAGCGGCGGGCAGTATTCCAAAAATGACATAGCACCGGGCATATCCGCCCATGTCAAGTAGCTGCGGAACGGCCGGGGCCGCCATTTGCCTGCCGCGTATATCTTGATATTACAGTAACTTACGCGATAGCCACAGAATAATCTCACTTTGGCACGATGATCGCTATATGGACGGGCGAGAGGTGAGATTATGTCGCTAAGCCGCCTGATGCGCCTATCGCCCATTTTTCTCTTCCTGGTCCTCGTCTCCTGCGCCAACTGCCGGGAGACTGCCATCCGTGACGCCCGCGTCCTGGCCCCCCAGCATCCGACGCGGGTCGCATGCTACCACACGGCCCCGCGCCCATCCCTCGGTTACGTGTTCTGGCCGTCGCACTGTCAGGCGCAGGCCGAGCTGAACGGGGAATGGAAATGGGTATCGAACGGGAAGATTACGGGGGAGACGGATTTCTCCTTGAGCCGCACAAAACAGGAGACGGAAATCTATACCCCTGAACAAATGGAACGGCTGATACAGGATAACCCCCGGGCAGATTGGTGGAAAATCGCGTTGCTGATATTGCTGATATAACGAGGAAAAGATGCCGCCGGCACGGCTGATACGCAGGCCGTGCAAGCGGCATTGTTTTTGCCCGGTTGTGAGCGTGCCGTTAATCGGCAGCGCCGTTTGCGCCTGCGGAAGGCGCAGGCCTGGCAGACAGGAGAAGCTCCCACTTCGGCAGCGCCATCCTCAGCATAAGCGCCTTTCGGGTCTTCACGCTTTCGGCCCACGCCTTTGCTGCAAGCGCCCCCCTGGCCCGGCCCTTCACGGTCTTATAGGGCGCGCGGTGCAGAGGGGTGGCTGCTGCCGATGTTTGCACGTTTGCCACGCTCTCTTTCGGCCCTCCGGGGTCCGCGGCCGGCGTGGCTGCGACCGGGCCGGCGCAGGCCATTTTGAAGAGCGTTGCCCCCTGCGGGTCGGCAGCGGCAGCCGAGCCCGAATACGGCCATGAGAAGCCGGCATACGCCTGGAGGCCGCTCCGTTCGACGCGGGCCGGCCACATCCGGCCGTCCGTTGTCGAGATGGCCGCAGGCCGCACGGATGCTATTATCGTTTTTTCTTCGAGGATCCTCGCAGGGGCAGGGTAGGTCTGCCAGGCCTCGTTGGCGTCCGCCGTGCTATGGGCGATCTCACCGGCGATGAGGACCCAGAATACCGCACACGCCGCGCCGACCAGGAAGAACGATGCCTCGGGATAAAGGCGCGGGACAGCCCCTTCAGATGCTCTCAGGCCGCCCCACGGGATACAGTTGTACGAAACCCATAGTAGATAGAGGGAAGCGACGGCAAGGACTATCTTGCCGAGGTCCAGAAGAATCGGAACCAGCGTCGAGGGCCGGGAGGCGAAGAGCCCGAAGCCCGGCAGGTCGGAGAGGCTCGCGTGGAAAGGGCCGAGGCTGAATGCGCCTTTTGCGAGCCTCTCCGACAGGCCGGGCGCTATCACCTGGGCCAGCGGCAGCAGGCAATAAAGGAAGGCGGCCCACAGGCTTAAAGTGACGGCCCATTCAAAGACCAGCCGCCTATCCGATTTCAGCTCCGCAATGTCAATAATACCGGCGTGCTGTCCGCTGTTTCCTGCGATGCGGCGCTGCGGTGGCGGGCCGCAGCGCATGTGTCTCACGGGCGTACCTCTCATCGGCCCATCACGCGACGCACGGCGCTGACCCGTTTACCGGTTGAGGGGCAGGGATGAAAACGGGGGCCTGGCCCAGGCGCTCGTCGATTGACGGGGGTTTGGCCTTCCCCTTCCGCTGGGGACGGGGCGCCTTTACCGTCTGACCCGATTGCTGTGCTGAAGGCGCTGCCTGGGCAGGTGCGCCCATCGGCTGTCGGGTCGCGCGCTGCGCAGCCGGCCCATCCGCTATCCCGGCCGGCGCACTGTTTTCAACCTGGTCGCACGCATTGGCCTCCGGCTTTGCGCGGCGTGAGCTGCGGCGCCTGCGGATGGTCTTCACCTCCGGCCGGTCCTCCAGCGATGCGTCGGGGAACCTGCCCGTCAGCAGCCTGAACGCCTCGCCGGGCTGTTTGAAGCGGAGGATGAGGTGGTTATAACAAATCCAGAGTGTGTACAGGGCGAGGACCGCGAAGGCGATCTGTCCGGTCAGGAGGACGAGCCCCATGAGGCTCGGAGCGGTTGCCGGGAAGGCGCCGCCGCCGAGCAGGTCCCATATGGTGCCGCTGAGGGAGCCGAGGACGACCGGGACTGTGGCGAGGCCGGGCCAGGCGAGCGCCACCAGCGCCCTGATGGCGGGCAGCATGCAATAAAGGAAAGCCCCCCACAAGCCCGCCGTCAGGACCGTTTCCGTGATGATACGCGTTTTCGATTTCAGGTACGGCTTGTCGATGACGTTGAGCCCGCCTTGCTTATTTGCCGCGTCCGTTCTTCCGGGCAGGGCGGGGCGCATCTCCAGCACGTCGCCCCAAAACTGCTTGGAGCCCTGGTGCTGCTGTCCGGGCCGGGGAGCCACCAGCGCGCGTATGTCCTGTACCTCATTGCCCCCGCCTTGCAGGTTCCTTGTCTGCACTATAAGGACGGTATCGACGGACTGCCGGCGGGACGCCAGGTTGTCCAGGATGTTCTGCACCCCCGACCAGCTCACTGCGCGTGCCGGAACCGCCGCCATATTACTTCCGTGCGCTTGTTTCCCGTTAACGTGTGTATCCCTCTGTCCGGACTCTGCCACGCTGCGCATATTCTTGACCTCCTTGTAATTAGTTTATAAACCGCGGTTATGCAGGCAAGGCTTTGGATCAGCCAGTATGCTGCCGGATACCATACGATCCAAAAGTAGATCTTCAGCCGGCTTGTGTGCTTCTCGTAGTGGAAATCGATGATGAGGCTCACCAGGAACTGCCACATGCAAAGCATGGCGAGGACCGTGCGGGTGGCAGCCGTGTCGGGCGACGAGGGCGCGAGAGCGGCGAACGCGACTTTAAGGCCGTCCGCGGCGGAGGGCGCCTGGGCCACCGAGCGGACGATGTCGACCCCGGCCGAGCACACCATGTACAGGCAGGAAAATATCAGGAGGTGGGCCCAGACGGTCGAAAACACGTACTCCATGTAAATGGGCCACAGCCGCCTGTGCCTCGCCTGGAACATCACCCGGTAATGCTTTTTCAATACCTCGATCCCTCCCTGGGCCCAGCGCACCCTCTGCCGCCACAGCCCCCCGACGGTCTCCGGGACGAGGACCCAGCAAAGGGCGCGCGGCTCGTAGCGCACATCCCAGGACCTGGTGTGCATCTTCCACGTTATCTCGATGTCTTCGGTGACTGCGGCAGGGTCGAAGAGGCCCACGTCGAAGACGGCGCTTTTTCTGTACGCCACTACCGCGCCGGAAACCGTGAGTATCCTGCCGTAGACCCGCTGCGCCCTTTTAATAAGGCCGATGATATAAGAATATTCGCCCACCTGTATCTTTCCGAGGAGCGTGGTGCGGTTCCGGACGCGCGGGCTGCCCGTCACAGCGCCGACGTTGTCCGATGCGACGAAGTGACCGACGAGGTAGGTAAGGGCGTCTTTCTCAAGCAAGCTGTCCGCGTCGACGACGACGATTATCTCGCCGTTCGCCTTCGCCACTGCCTTGTTGAGGGCCATCGCCTTACCCTTGTTCGGAGATTGATGCATGGCCTTGAGCCACTGGGAGTTCTGCGCCGCCATGCGGTCTATGATCCGGCCCGTCCTGTCCGTGCTGCCGTCATCCACCACTATGACCTCGTAATAGGGGTACTCGAGGTCCCTCATGTTGTCGAGGGTCTCCTGGATGCAGTCTTCCTCGTCGTGGGCAGGCACAACGATTGTGACGAAGGGGTATATTCCGTCGCCGGCAACGTTCTTGTTCTCCCAGCGGAGCCTGAATATAATTCCCCCTACTACCCAGACGACCACCATGCAGATCGGGTAAAAGAGAAGAAAATAGCCCGTCAAGCTTGCGACCATTGAAGTCCTCCGGATGTTTATGTAGTATGTCGTAAACCGGCGATAGGGACGGGAAGTGAAAAGCGCCTACCGATAGTCAGCCGCTTCCTGTCCTTGTTCGTGAGGGAAAAGCAAGGAGCGTGCCATCGCAAAGTATTGCGCTATTACAAGTAATGACAAGTTAAAGTGAACAATGACATGGTCGGCTGATGTAAAGGAATAGAACAGGCGGGGCCGGGGCGGACAGGACAGAGAGTGCTGCAGAGCGAGGTGGGACAAGGGTTTCGGGGGTGGTGTAGGATTAGTTGTCAGTATAAAGGAAACGTACAGTGGGGTGACTCGCGCCGTCCGCGGACCACCCGCATGCACGGTGGCATCTTTTCAGCACGCGTTTTACCGTGCGGGCACCCGGCAAACCTACTTTCAACCGATATGACGGATGCGGCGCCCTGCTCAGCGCGTGCCCTCCGACGTACATTCAATGTGATACTGCAAAGGCAATGCTACTGGCACTAAGAGCGGGCTATACCATATCTCCCTCGCCCCTTGGGGGAGAGGGTAGGGTGAGGGGTGGATTTGTCTTGCAACGAACAAGAGGGTGTGCAAGAATGGACAACGGAAGTCAGACGAATCATAACTGAAAATAAATGGGGGAAACATGAGAGTACGTAGGCCGGAAAGCGTTGTTGCATTGTCGGTCATGATGTCGATCCTTTTTCTTGCGGTCGTCTTTTGTGAGGCGAATGCGGCAGGCACAGGCGCACAGCTCGCCGGGCAATTCCTTAATAAGACGCCCGTGACAACGAGCGATCCGGCAATGACCATGGAGCAGGGGATAAAAGCCCAGGAAGAGTTTATCGGTGCTATCAGCAGGGAGTTTGGAGAGCCGGTAGGTTACAAGGCCGGGCTGACGAACCCCGTCGCACAGAAAATGTTCGGCGTCTCCCAGCCGGTCAGGGGCACCATGCTCAGGAAGATGTTCCTGCCGAATGGGAGTGTCGTGCCTGCGGCATTCGGCTCCCTTCCCTTCTGTGAAGGGGACCTGGTCGTCCGGGTAGGGGACGAGGCCGTCAACCAGGCCAAAACGCCGGAAGAGACCTTGAAATGGCTCGATGCGGTTATCCCTTTCACCGAGCTTCCGGATATGGTCTATGACAAGAGCGTCAAGCTGACCGCGCCTGCCGTTGTCGCGATTAACGTCGGCGCCCGCTACGGTATAATCGGCGTCCCGATCCCTCTCTCCGCGACACCCGAGTGGATTGCGCGCCTGAAGGATTTCTCTGTAAAAGTGGTTGACGAAAAAGGGACGGTCCTCGGCGAAGGCAAGGGTACCGCGCTGCTGGGCGGCCCGCTCAACGTAGTCCTGTGGATCAAAAACTCCCTCGCCGCGGAGGGCAAGAAGCTAAAGAAGGGCGACCTTCTATCTCTCGGTTCGCTGACGAGGCCGATACAAGTCAAACCAGGCATGACCGTCCGTTCCATATATACAGGTCTGGATCCAAAAGGCCCGGTAGAAATATCGGTAAGTTTTAAGTGAGAAGACCCCTCACCCCGCCCTCTCCCCCAAGGGGAGAGGGAGACAGGGGGGCAGCCCGCCCTTAGCGCCGTTGGCATCGCTTTTGTAGTATCCCACATTACGCCATAGTACAACCCGCCCTTGCCGCCGCCCAAAGCATTGGTTTTGCTTTTTTTTTGGCCTATCGCGATTTGATGGCGATCGCTCCCACCCGCTAGTGCTTGCGCATGTCGCGTATATACTCCTGGCCTGACAGTACTGACGCTATCGCGTCCCTCCTCGGTTTATCCTCCGTCACGCCGTCGGGGGTGTACGCCACGTGCTTCGCGCCTAGTGAAAGCAGGTAAGAGATCTCCTCCTTCAACGTCGTCTCGTCGACCCATGCCTGCCTGTCCCAGTCGTATGCCTGGACCTCGAAGATGGCCTTCGCCGTCCCGTTCTCTTTTTTCACGCGGTCGAACATGGTCCTCATCCATTTTTTGACGCTGCTTTTGCCGCCGATCTTCTCCGCGCGGGAGTGCGCCATGATGAGCGTGTAATCGTAGTTCCTGACGAAGGAGGCGAGCTCCTGGGCAAACCTTTCCTGGGAAGCCGGGTTGGTGACGACCTCGCTGTAAATGCTCCGCGCCGTCTTGATGATGGGCCGGAAGGTACGGACGGTCTCGATGAGGGCCGCAACGTATGCATCGAGGGCGGCCGTCTTCATGGCCGTCCATTCCTTCGCGGACTCAGGATCGGCGAGGGCATCAGGCGAGAGCGCCCGGCCGAACGCTTTCTCGTAAGCGGATGACGCGGCCGGATGGTAGTCCTCCTCGTCGGAGAGGTAGGCGTCGTCCTCGATGAGTATCCCGTCGAAGTCCATCTGGGCGGCCAGGTCTTTGAACATGGCCCGCGAGACCTGGAGGCTTCCGGCGTCAAATGGGGAAAGTCGCTTGTGCGATGAGTCGGAAGCGCGGACCTTACCGTCCTCCCTATCGCGGACCCAAAGGGGTTCGGTCTTCGGTGTATCGGGCAGATCAAAGGCGAGTGCCGGCATAGACACGAAGACCTGCATCCCCCTTGCCCTTATCCTGTTGACTGCGTGGCTCAGGAAGTCCATCTCAACGGGCAGGGTCTGGTTGCTGAAGTACAGCGCGCGCGCGCTGCCTGTCCCGTCAGGGTCGGAGAACGCCGGCACGATGACCGTGTTGACTCCGAGGGCCGAGAGCCTGTCGAGGCACTTGCCCAGGTTCGCGTCGCTTCCTTCGTAAGAACCCCGCTCCACGATCCTGTCGAGGTCGATCCGGACGGCCCTGATGAGGAGCGCGTCGAGGAGCCCCTGCTTCATCTCTTCCTTGAAGGTGGGCACCCAGTAGAGCATGTTGTGCGCGTAATAGCGGTTTATCCTGTCCAGGCGGTGTATGTCGCCGAAACCGTCGTCGAGTGTGAGGAAAACGGCGAAGCCCGCCTTCTTCCCTTCTTCCAGGGCGATCATGTTATAGGCCCCGTAAGGCCAGGTGTAGACGACGGGTTTTTTTCCGAGCTTCTCCCCGAAGACGGCAAGGGTCTTTTCCATGTCGGCCCGTATACGCCTTCTGAAGCCCTCCTCCGTCTCGTAGGAGCTGCTTGTCCGGTCGTAGACGAACGTCACGCCTGCGGGCTCGATATTGCCCTGGGGATTCGAAGCGACCAGCTTATGGAGCCCGTCCGAGTGGGTGGCCATAGTGACGAGACCGGAGGCCGCCACCTCACGTACCTGGTCCCAGCTCATGAACTGCTTTTCCTTATAAAAGGCGCCGGGTGCGTCCCTCCGGTCCGTCCAGGAAGTGACTATGGAGAGGACTGCCGGGTAGCTGTAGAGCTTAAGCGCAGGGTAGACGATCTTATAGAAGCTCTCGTAGCCGTCGTCGAACGTGAGGAGGAGCGCCCTTTCGGGCAGCGCCTTTTTGCCTGCCGCGGCCTCCAGTATATCGTTCATGGAGACGGGGTGAAAACCCGCGGCCCGGAAAAAGCCGAGCTGCTCGATGAACTTCTCGGGAGTGAAGTCGTCAGGCGCTACGGGCTTATCCGTTATATCGTGATAGGTCACGGCGATGAACCGGTCCGATTCGGCGGAACCGGCGCTCGGCGGGCAGGCCGCCGGCAGGACGGCAGTCGCCACGAAGATTAGGGCTGCAGTCAGGACCCTGAAAGTATTTCTCGATCCGGAGGAAGATCTCGGGGACATCGGCATACCTCCCATGTTAAGCTCGTGTTGCCTTGGGGGGGGCGACGCGGAAAAGGCGCATACGGCCTTCGCATCCCGCCCGGCTTTTTTGCCTCTCTCGGCTTCTCTTCTTCTGTCTTGGTCTGTTCTTTGCTTCGAAGGGCGGCCCGAAAAGCCGCCCGCTGTCCGGTACGACAACTATTTACATGGTAATTGGAAGCAGTGGGCTTGTCAACCGGAAAATGGACTTATGCCCGCGCCGGCATCAATTGCCTTGACAACGCGAGTCGCTATTTGATATATCGGCTTTGTCGGTCCTGTGAGCTTAAGGCTCGACCCACAGCCGGGACGCCACGTTCGGCGGGCGGTTCGATTTGTTTGCGGCCGAACGATAGCACCGCACCTTGAGCAGGGGTAAGGGGGCGCCTTCGGGCGCCCCCTTATTCTTTTGTGGAATCGTAAAACTCGAAGACAATTGTTGTTACGTTGGAAACGGGGCGCGGGCTACTTCGGCGCCCCTTCCGGCGCCGCCGGCGCGCTTGCCTGCGGCTGCTGCGCCTTCGCGTCTTTAATGAGCTGCGCCACCCTCGACGTCGCCGACACCGGCTCGATTATGACGATATGCTGCTTATTGATGCTCATATGGTCGGGGCCGTGCCACTCGCTCCCCCGCTTCACCAATATATTCGCCACCTGCTTGCCGTCCGGCGAGGTCTGCCTGCCTATATAATAGACGTCGCGCAAAAGCGGAAAGGCGGAAGCCCCCTTCTCCATCTTGCCGAAGAATACCTGCCCGTTGTCCATGAAGACCGCCTGGTACTCCGTCGTCAGCGCCGGGCCGCCCTGCTCGCACGCGCCCAGGAAAAGGCACAGCACCGCCAGCAGGACTATGCCGAAAAGAGCCCTCTTTGGTGGCATCATATATCTCCTTTCAATTCCTTTTTAGTTTAGCGCTTGCCTGCCGGTTTCTTTCGCCGGGTCCGCATGCGCAGGCCGTAAAGGCCCGCGAGCCCCGGCGCCAGAAGCAGAATGCCCGGCGGTACAGGGGTAACGACGAGGTATGCATCGTTCGACTCGTAATCCATATAGAAATCGGTAGACCCCGTCAACTGCGCGAACGTACCGGTCAATCCGCCTGCCGCGTGGACGATGTCGAACCTGTCACCCGCCATTATGACCGCCCCGGTGAGGACGTTGATCTGGAGAGTGCCTCCCAGCACGGTTACGCCGGTGCTGTTCACTACGAGCTGGCTGTAGCCCGTCCCGGCGCCGCCTGCTGCTTTCAGTATGTCGACGGCAAGTGCGCCCGTGTTGGAGTAAGTGCCGTTCACCGTGACTACCCCAGGCGAGTTGCCCGGATGCAGGCTGCCGCCCGTCCCTACCGTTAGGCCCCCGTTGATGCTGCCTGCGCCTTGCAGGATCCCGCCCTGGATGGAGATAAGGTCTGCGGACAGGCCGCCGTTTACTACGGTCGTGCCTGCGGTTTGCGTATAGGCGCCGCCGCCTCCGACCGCAAAGGTGCTGCCCGTCCCGAAGGTCATCGAACCCGCGTTGCTGAAGGCCCCGGCGGTGGTAAAATTGGCGCCGTTCGTGATGGTGAAGCTGCCTCCGGCCGCGTTCGCACTGAAGCCGGAGAGGGCGTTCGAGCTGTCTGGGCGGGTGATCGACGCGGACGCGCCGTTTAGGATGATCGTCGCTGCGTTGGTCTGGATGCTGTCGGTGGTCAGGACCGGCAGGACGAGCGTGCCAGCCACGTCGTACGTGCCGCCCGTAAGCGTGCCGGCGGAGTAGTTGGCGAGACTTCCGGAGACATTCAAAGTACTGCCGGAAGAGGCGCGCAATGTGCCCGTATTCGTGAAGGAGCCCGTGACATTAATGTTCAACCCGCCTGTCCCGGTCGCCTGCATGATATTTGAGTTGCTGCTGGCGCCGCCCAGGTACACGGTGAGGACGCTGCTCTGGTCGGCCGTGATCGTGCCGTTGTTCGTGACCTGGCCGCCCACTATGCCCGCGCCCCTGATGGTGTGGAGCGTATCGTTCACGAGCGCGGCGCCGGGGCTGCCGAGAACACCGCCGTTCGACAGCGTGAGCGTACCCGAGCCGGAAAGCGTCAGGCTGCCCATCCCAGGGCTGATGGTTGCGTTGTTGAGGGTTATGGCGCCGTTGTTGGTTATGGTGCCTGTAGCCGTCAGAGACTGGCCCGGGTTTACCTGTAAGCCGGCATTTTGGCCTATGGTCATGCTGACGTTCATAAGGGAGGCATTACCGGAGCTGAGGATAAGCGAGCCTGCGCCGGTCGCCGTGAAGCTGCCGCCCGTGAACATACTGCTGCCCAAATCGACGGTGCCGCCACCCGACGCGCTGATCGTGCCGCCCGCATTGTTTACGGTGCTGCTCCCGAATAATACCGTGCCCCCGGCGCCTGCCTGAATAGCGCCCGAATTGGTGAGCGCCTGTGAGTTTAAAGTCATGGTCGCGTTCGTGGCCTGCATGGCGCCCTGGTTGATAAGGGGCCCCGTCATCTGTACCGGCCCGCCCGCTGCCAGGATATTGCCCGTGTTCGTGAAGGAGCCCGTGACATTAATGTTCAACCCGCCTGTCCCGGTCGCCTGCATGATATTTGAGTTGCTGCTGGCGCCGCCCAGGTACACGGTGAGGACGCTGCTCTGGTCGGCCGTGATCGTGCCGTTGTTCGTGACCTGGCCGCCCACTATGCCCGCGCCCCTGATGGTGTGGAGCGTATCGTTCACGAGCGCGGCGCCGGGGCTGCCGAGAACACCGCCGTTCGACAGCGTGAGCGTACCCGAGCCGGAAAGCGTCAGGCTGCCCATCCCAGGGCTGATGGTTGCGTTGTTGAGGGTTATGGCGCCGTTGTTGGTTATGGTGCTTGCCCCGCCCAGGCCGGAAAGCGTTAGAAGGTTGCCGGACGACGCAGAGAGGCTTTGGCCGGAGGCAAGAGTCAGGTCGGCGATAGAGGCGGATTGGTCCAGGGTGACGGCCCCGGTGTTTATAAATACGTCATAACCGCCGTTCGGTACGGTAGCGGGGTTCCAGTTGCTGCTGACGCTCCAGTCGCCCGTTCCTCCGGTCCATGTTGCAGTCGTAGGCGTTTGCGCCAGGCCCGCGACAGGCAGCGAACATAACATTAACAGGGAGGCCAGCGAGAGGGATAGCCCCCTCACCAACGCCGGCCCTCTTTCCAACCTGCTTGCCATAAACTCTCCAAGGACTGCGCAACAAGAAAAGGCATGCGTGGAAATAAGGCTACCCGGACGGCCGCGCGGACGAACGACGTACGGCAACCCACGCAACGGGCTTCCCGGGTCATACACTCTTTAAGGAATGAACCATACTAAAACAGTGTATAACCGGATGTCAAGAACAAAAGGATTGGGGGAAAATAGATGTTTACGTTGCGAAGCCCTGGCTTTCGAATCCCGGTAACTGCTTTTAGAGCATGAAGTCCTTTACTGCTCCCTTCAGCTCCTTCGCCGTGGTTTTGAGGTTCATCATGGCCCCGTGCGTATCCTGGACGACCAACGCGGTCTTTTTTGCCTGGTGGCCGAGCGCCTCCATGTTGCGGGCGATGTCGTCGGAGACGGACGTTTGCTGCTCCGTGGCTACGGCGATCCTGTCTATCATCTCCAGGGCGTGCCGGGTCCCCTGGACGATGGTCGCAAGAGCGGAGGCTGCGTTCTGTGCAAGCGATACCCCTCCCTGGGCGTCCTCGCTGGTTTTTACGATCATCGCCACGGAGGCCCGTGATTTCTCCTGAATGCCCCTGATCTTGCCTGCTATCTCGGCCGTTGCCCCGGACGTCTTTTCAGCCAGCTTCTTCACTTCGTCCGCAACGACCGCAAACCCCCGGCCCTGCTGCCCGGCCCTTGCAGCCTCGATGGCCGCGTTGAGGGCGAGCAGGTTGGTCTGGTCCGCGATGTCGTTGATCACCGTCACGATCTGGCCTATCTCCTGGGAGCTTTCACCCAGCTCGCGGATAACGTCGGAAGACATCCGCAAGGAATCGGAGACCGTCAGTATGGAGGTCACCACCTGGCTGACCGCAGTGGTCCCCTCGTCGGCGATCAGCGTGGCGTTCCTTGCCGCCTTCGACGCGGACGCGGCGTTCTTAGCCACGTCGATTATCGTCTGGGACATCTCGACTGCCGCCGAGGCGACGTGCTCGGCCTGCTCCTGCGATTCGGCCGCGGCCGCTTCTATCTCGGCCCCCTTCTCGCGGGCGGTGCGAACGCTCGCGTTCATGCCGGAGGCAAGCTCGTGTACCTTCGTGACGGTCCGCCTGAAGTTGTCGAGGATGGCGTTGTATGTCTCTTTCAATATGTGGCCGGAGTCGGCGATGCGGTTCTCTTCCCGCAGGTCGTTGTTCTTCAGTGTCTCCAGGCACGAGAGCGTCTCGTGGAGGCTCCTTCGGGCCGCCTTATAGGACAAGACCAAAAAGAGCGAAAGGAGTGCGAAGGCCGCGAGCGTCGCCGCGAGGGCCGCGGTCGCGGCCGTCCTTATTGCTGCCCCGCAGGAGGCGACGCCGCTGCGTAACCGTGTTTCCTGGGCCTCGACTGCCGTGCCGATGGCAGCGCGCAATTCCCGGTTGGCGGTTGCCTGCCTGGCCGAAAGTATTGCGGCTGCCTCGTCTTTTTTGCCGTCAGCAGCCAGGGCCTGGACCTGCCTCTTGAGGCCGTCGTCTTCGTCCCAGCCTGCCTTTATGTTTGCCAGCTTTTCCCTCACGTCGCCTGCGGAAAGGGCCAGGGCCGCGCCGTATGCCTTCGCGAACCGGTCGCAGGCCGCCTGGTAGCTTTCTTTGGCCGTTGCGTCCTGGGGATCAATGAAGATGCTGCGCGTGGCGTGGCTGGTCACGAGGGCAGCCGAGTCGATCTCATTAAGGTCCCGGAGGACGGCCTGGCCGCGCTTTGTTACCACTTCCAGCTTCGTATTTGCGCGCGCGTTGAAAAAGAGGAAAGTGCAGGCTATGAGGCCGAGGAGGAGGGCGTTAGCGAAGGCCATTGCCACATAAGCTTTCTTGCCGATCATCATTCCTCCTCACTAAGGTAGCGTTTTTACGGCCAAATGGGCCTTCGGTCCTTATAGTCCGGCCCCTTCTATCGATGATCGCGCGATAGGGCCAAAGCTTAAGGCGGCCCAACGGGCGAGGATAGGGAAGGGGATGTCATACAAAGTATGATAACAGTGTAATACATGAGGATGGGGCCGTGCGCGCCGAAAGATGTGGAGGTTGGATCAAACGAAAGGCCGGGGCGCGTGCCCCGGCCTTTTAAGATCAGCGGGTGTTAAGGCTTTCAGACGTTGTGGCGGCTCGGGATCGGGGTCTCCGGCAGGGGCCGGGCCGATGCGGAGGAGTGCGACAGGTCGGCGAAAGCGCGGAAACCGCCTCTATCGCTGAACAGGGTGGCGCTCCCGTACATGAAGCCGCCCCTATTCATGAAAGTGCTGCCGGCGCTGCCGCTACTCCCGAACAGAGTGGCGCTGGCAACGTTCGAGGTGCTGCCGTACAGAGTCGTGCTGCCGTATGTGGCGGGGGGCTGTCCGAACGAGGCCTGGACCTGGGTCAGGCAATAATCCCCGAAAAGCCCCTGTGCGGCCTGGGCAGCAGCGGGAGGTGGGGAGCCGATCGCAGCAGCGTGTGACCAGTCGCAGGCCGGAGCGGGTACGTAGCCAAAAGTCGCGGAAGTGAAAATCCCGAAGGCAACCAGGGTTAATGCAACTACCAAAGCTGTCGTTCTCATGGTGCGCCTCCTTTTGTGATGCTTCGCGAAGGTTTTGCCTCCGCCGGCTCCCATATTCTTTCCATGGTGAGCTTAATCGCAATGTAATACTAGGTCTTACCGAATGCAAGGAAAAGGTCGAGCGCTAGTTCGCGTCGGAAGGGGAGGAAGACGCGCCCTGATTAAAGGCGGTCACCCATTCAGCAAGGACTTTCACAATTTCAATGAAGTCGGGCTGCGTGCTGAAGAACATACTTTTCATGTTCCTGTAGTCTTCCAGAAGTTCGTCCATCCTTGCCGAGGACGGTGCAAGGCGGAGAGTGCCTTTTCTCGCCTCTTCGTAGCGCGCCCAGCGACTCTGGAAGAATATCATCTTGTGCCGAACCACCCGACCGAGCAATTCCAGGTTGGCCGTCGCCTTTTCTCCGAGCCCCGCTTCTATAAGACGGGACAGATCATAATAGTGACGCGACAGCCGGTTGGGCGTCGTCTTATCCGGAGGGCGATGGTATTCTGCGTGGAGAAGGGTCGCCTTTTCCCAGAACGTTCTTTCCGGGGCAAGGACTTTGACCTGAAAAGACGGAGTTTTAAAGGCCGCTGAGAAATGAAGGGCAGTATAAGACGCAATCGTCGTTCGTTCACTCGGCCAGTGATCCGACCGCGCACCCATTTCGATCTTCACCCCTGGTCTTATGTACCGATCCCCGTCTGCTTTCGTCGTTGTCGGATATGCGTAGAGCAGTGTCTGCGCGTCGGGGTCTGATTCGTCGATGGTCAGCTTCCACCCTTCAGTGGTACCGAGGGAAGTCGCTACAACCGAAGCCAGGGCGGGCATCAAATTATTGACAACCCTCATTTGGCAGGCTTCCTGAAGCCGCTCGATCCGTCGTTTCCGCTCATTGCTCCCGATGTCCGCCTCAGGATCGCAATCGGTGCCCGCAAAGCCAAGGCTTGCCCGATCGATCGACAGGTCTACATCCTCGGAAAACCTTTCGATCAGACCGTACGCTTTCGATAAGGAAGTCCCGCCCTTGAAGATCAACGTCGGCCCGACATCGTCAAGAGAGAACAGCTTCTCGAGCACCCAGCATACCCAGAAGTCCTTTTCCACCATTTGAGGGCTAAGGCCCATTCTCTGCCCTGTTTCCACAAAGTAGTCGAGACGTTCATTCTCCGAAAGGCGGGCAAAGAGATTCATGATTGCCGTCCTCCCGTTGCGATCCTTCGCAGATACATACCCGCCCAGGCAGGGGCGTAGGCGATGTCTTTAATCAACCGCAATTTGTCCCGATCGCTCAATTTCTTACGCAGAATGGCAATAACCCGGTCATCCACGTAATTAGGGCCAAGATGGCGGAGGGCCTGAATAACCAGGCCGCTTACACGGCCCGCTGTCGCCATGTTTCGCGGCACGGTGTGCTGGAGCCGTATCTCCTGCTTACCGATGCGCACCACCCGAGATGGACCGTCTGTGAGGAAGACGACCTTCGCAGGGACCTGTTCGGACAAGCCCAGAACGTTTGCCGCATAGGCCCCTGTCGGCTGAAGGTGGATGCCATGCTTGCCCGAAAGTGCCTTGGCGACCTTGTCGGGATTGGGTGATACAACCCCGATAATGGGATGAGATTTTGGGTAGTCGTACAGACCGCGGGCCAAGCGGCGTAAGGTGCCTCTTTGAACCAGCCGCGAGAGTACTTTGTCGATCGCAGCCCGGCTCGCGAGATCGAGAAAGTTACTTGTAGTGAAGACTGAACCCCTACCGGACCCGTAAATTCTGTTTAGCATTCTGCTATCAATGCTTTTTGAGCGTTTTCCCTGTGGCATTTGTCAGAAAAGATAGCATATATTTCTGACAAAGAAAACCACTTTTATCGGCGATAAAATGTATGAAGTGCGGTTCACCGAAAGGCGAGGTACAGTGATGACGTAGGACTGCAAAGTGTCCTTCCTATTACCTCGTGACCAGGAAACTCCTCAGCAGCGATTCATACGAGCAGACTACCTTGCGCGGCGGCTTGCCCAGCCATTGGTAGAATATTGCCTTGTGGCTGCGCAGCTCTTCGCGGTGGCGCATGGCTGTCCGGCTTGTCCATCCCAGGACTGAGGCTATCTGTTCCCATCCCTGGAGGCGCGGCTCGCCGATGGGCGGGCGTATCGGGCGTCCGCCGCCTGCGCGTCGGCCTCCTGCGCTGCCCGTCACAGCGGCCCGCCGCTGCGCTCCCGGCTGCTCCTGTTGGCGCTCAGCCATCGGAGCCGTCCGGGAATTGCCCTGTTATTGGATCGAGCCCATGCCTTACGAGGATTTCCTTGAGCGGCTCCGGGCCCGTGAAGATGCGTGAGAGTGTCGTGCCCGTTACCGCCGGGAGCGAACAACTGCGCCTGCCCGCCGCAGGGCTGCGCTCCCGGAAAGCCGCCACCAGGGTCAGCCCGGCCTCTGCCTGCGCCCGCCCAGTGCGCTTCCGCACCCCGCCTTTCGCCTTCGGCATGGCCGGTCTCGTCCTCCCAGCCTTTCGCATCGAGCCAGTTGGCGGGGTAGGGGATGTACTTGCCGCCGTCGCGCTGCCAGTCGGGTGAGGCCCTTGCCCGATCGATCGCCGCAAGTATCTGCGCGAGGAGCGCCGCGTCCGGCCTGAGCCTGGCCCAGACTTTCTCGGCGAGGCCTTTCGATTTCTTTCTGGGGTAGGCTTTCCAGAATTGCGCAAACGGCGCATCTTCCGCCCGCGCGGCCGCCGCCGCGCATGCCCCGGTTTCGGGCCGGTCTTCTGTTTCAGTTTCAGTTTCCGCTTCAGTTTCAGCTTGCTCGTGAGCCTCTCCGGAGGTGCTCGGGAGTGCTATTGTTGGGGCGGGGCCGCCCGTATCGCCCGCACTGCCGTTTGTTGTGTCTGCCTGCCGGTGCAGCTCGGGCGGGGGCGCGGGGTTGCGCGCGGGCGAGGGGTGCTGGATCTTCTGGTGTTTGAGGAAGCCGGGGATGAAGTAGTACTGCTCGCCGTTGACCGTGTAGGGCAATATGCGGCGCAGGCCCGCCAGGTCGGAAAGCCACTTCTCGATCTGACCGGGCGGGAGGTTGTCATAGGGGAATATCTGTGATTTCAGCCACAGCGGGTGACCCTTGCTCCTGCCCGTGTCGTCGCACGTGTTCCAGAGGCCGATGTAGAGCAGCCGTGCCGGCAGGTCCACCATCGCCAGCTTCTCGTCGCTCCAGAACTCCGGTTTGATTACTCTGCTTCTCGCCATGTGTCACCTTCGCATAGAGCCGAATGAACCTTTATGATAGCAGACTGCCGATGAAGACCTGATACCTGCCATAACTATTACCACTACGGGAGTATACTGTCAAGTAGTTTCTTAGAGAATACTCCCATAGTACTCTATTGTCTTTTTGGCGGGATATCCGATAATAGCGTCTTATGGTAAGGAGGAAACAGCGCAAGAAGATCAAGGAGATGACGCCCGCCGAGCTGGAGACTGCGGACGATGGCATAGTAATTGCTTGGAATTTCATCCGGATTCGCGAGCGCCTGGATTTAACCCAGGAAGCCGCAGCAGCGTTGGCGGAAGTAACCGTGGGATACGTTGGAAAGGTGGAGACCGCCGCGGTGAGCTTCGGGACGAGGGCACAACAAAAGTGGTCAAAAATCTTTCATGTAGACAGAACCGAGTTCCTGAGGAAGCCTGAAGCAGGGATACCGGTCATCGGGGATGTGATGGAGAAAGGCGCCGTTCATCGCCGTAACCAATCTGACCGTGAAGTGGAGTTCGTTCCAGTCTGCCCCGGATATTCACGGGAAAACCCGCCTGCGCCCGGCCTCTACTGCCTGAAGGTGGCCACAGACACACTACACCCATACCTACGCCGGGGCTCCTATTTATATGTCAAAAGCGTGCCGCTTTCTGACATCAAAGACGACAACCTGATCGTGTTTTACGATGACGGGCGCTCTGCGGCAGTCAAAGAAGTCGAGCTATTGCCGGACGGGCGCGTTCTCTTAAAAGGCCTCGGCAGAGGCAGCACAATAACTAAAGAAGCCAACGAGCTTTCCACTGCCGATAAGGTAATATTCATCGGCCTGTAAGTCCCCAATTGCACTCGTTTGCCCCACGATCTCCCTATCAGAATACATTCGCGTCGCCTATAGTATTACTGTAGCGGTAGTATTTGCTTGACATCAGTATTACCGTAATAGTAATATGGTTAATGCAGAAGTATGGAACAAGGCGGGCGAATCATGGCGACGGAGCGGGCAGCGATGGGGCAGTGCGGCGCGACGAAGACGAGCCGGCGGGTCCTGGCTGCGTAGTGGACGCGGACCTGCACTGCCCGCCCTCCCGGTACGACTGCGCCAGGCCCTGCCCGCTGACCGGCTGGGAGAGAAGGGAAGGGGGGAGGAAGCATTGAATTGCTTAAAGTGCCTGCCCCGGCCGGCTTGCCGCTCCGTCATACCCGCGGCGGTAAAATCACTGATAGTGTCGAGGGGTGCATGTATATGAATTTTGACAGGTGGCTTACGGAGACGCCCGGAGGGAGACATTGCCTCACGATACTCGCAGCGTCGGAGTGCGAGGCGGGGCCTGTGGTGCTGGAGCTGGCGTTCGTCGCAGGCCAGATCGACCAGGCGGAAAGGGACCGGGCGCTCATGCAGGAAAAGCTCAGCGTACAACCCGCCGGCGGCACCGCCGCAGATGCCGTCACACCGGGCCGCGGCTAACGGAGCAGACCGCGCCTTTGCCCTTTACCCGACTTCGCCAGCCACGCCCGAGGGCATGCGGTCATAGTCAGTTTCACTGTTACTTTGGAAAGCCGTGCCGGTCGCTCCCGCAGAGAATGCACGAAGCCACCTACAAGCTAGAGGCGCCTGGTTTTCTCCCCGGGGCGACATCAAACCGGCCCACGGCGTCTACCGTTAGCGGGAGGCCTGCGATTTGCACAGCGCCTTCATATCGTTGTCTATCTCATAGATCCTGGACCGCGCGTCCTCATACCTTCGCTTCATGAAGTCCAGGTTGTCCTGAGCCCTCGCCAGGTCGCCCAGGCTTATATACTCGTTACCCACCGCCTCGGCCAGGTCGATGGAGAGCTTGCTCGCCCGGAAGGCGAACTCACCCCACGGCCCCCACAGCTTGCCGAGGTACTGTTTCGAGGACTCCTCCGCGATATTGCTTTCTTCCATGAGTTTGTTGAACTCGTTCAGCGCCACGACAAGGCCATGCGTCTTCTTCTGCACCTCCCTGCCCGCTTCGTTGCCCGCTTTCGCGGCCTTCAGGAGGTCGTCCGCATGGAAGGCTATGGTATGCAGCGACCTGATGATCAGGCCCCGCTTCTTCTTGCTCATCCCTTTCAGCTTCTCTATCTGGCGCCTCAGCCTTTCGGATTCTTTGAAGAACCCCTCCGCGTACTCCTTCGCCTCTTCGAGGGCACCCTTGATCAGGATGCGCTTCGCCTCCTCCCTGGCCTCTTTGAGGCCTTCCCGGGACGCCTCCAGGAGCGCCTCCGTCCTCTTGATCGCGTCGGCCTGAGCGGTAAGGCCAAAGGCAAGCCTGTCTCGGATTACCTTCTCCTGGGCGCAGTCGAAAATCCTTTCACCCCGCTGGTAGGCTGCCGGTTTGATACCGCCGGACACCGTGGCGGGATTCACGACGGGCATGACCGATGCCCGTTTCGACGTGGCCTTCTGGCCAGGGGTCGCTGCTGCTACCTGGGAAACCGTCGCAGGCTTGTCCGGCGCCTGCTCCGCCCCCTTCGCTTTGCTAAGATCGACGACGTTCGGGTCGCCGATCATCAGTTGAAGCCCGTCGGCGGGAGGGGGGCTCGCGACCGTGGCCGTGTAGCCTTTTTGTGGAAGCGGCGGGGCTGCCGGCGCGGCTCCACCCTTATCCCCTCCGAGTCCGAAGAACGCCGTGCCGCGCGGCCTCAGAGGGTCGTCGTCGCCCAGCATAAGGTCAAGGCCTCCGGCCTTGCCGTCAAAGTTAGAGGAGATTTGGAGCTTGTGAAGACAGACGGTCGTACGCCTCCTGCCTCTTGCGCGCGTCTTCGGCTGCCCGTATGCGGGCCTGATCTTCCTCCCACTTGCGACGCATGGCGGCTTCCTGGGCCGCTTCTTGCGCTCTCTGTGCCTCTTCCGCCTCCTGGCGCGCTTTCTGTGCAGGGTCGCCGAAGAGCGTCTTGCCGATGGAGTCGCCGATAGCGTAACCAAGATTGTAAAACGGCTGGGAAAGTCCGCTTGCCGCCGCCCCGGCGCCGCTTTTTGGCGCACTGCCCCCGCGTTTCTCGCTCATGCACTGGTTATAGCAGGCCTGGTAATTGCACCACCTGGGATCAGCAGGGTGGCTGCTGCCCCCGACACTCGTGCAATCGCACGGTGCGGATGCACACGCTCCCTGAACCTGGGCATTCACGGGAGGAGCAAAAAATACATTCAGGCCGCAGGTAATGACAGCAATCAGAAAAAACATTACTCCTGTTAACTGTCTTTTCATACTTCTCCTCCTCGCATCGGCCTGCTTCACAGGCCTCTCAGCTTCATGGGCCTGCCCCTTTCGTGACTTGCTACTGCTGCTCCTCTCCCTTTATCTTCCAGAAGGACATCTTCTCCCGTGCGGCCTTGGCATTCGGCGCATCGGGGAGAAGCTCAAGGTAGCGCTTCATATGAAAGACGGCTGACTTGTACGATCCAAGCTCACCTTCCAACACGGCCGCGTTGAAGAGCCCCTGTGGCCAAAAAGGTTCCATAGAGAGTCCCTTCTTGTAGTAGTCGAGGGCCTTCTTGAAGTCCTTGTTCTTGAATGCTTCCTCCGCAGCCATCCTGCAGCCCAGCACATCTTCGGGCAACTCGGGTTTGACGGCCAAGGCCCGCCATGCAAGCTGCCCCCTCCGAGAAAGAGCCATCCTCAGGTTTGTAGCCTTCCGCATAGCGTTTCAACACATAAAAGGCGTCGGCCAGGGAGACCGCTTCGTCCTCATTGCTTGAGATTATAAAAAATTGATGATCGCTTTTCATAGGAGTCTTATTTGCTCGCTGTGTTTTTGTTACTATACCCACCTCCACCCGATAACCCATCCCATGCTCAGATGATAACGAAGGAAACGCACCAATCTTCATGGATTTAAAATATGACGTATAGGACCACCAGTAGCCATCCGACCTCACGCAGGTCCACGTTACCTTGTCGGGACTTATCTTAATGTTCTTGAGCAAATCCGCAACACCATAGTAGGTACCGCGATTTTCCATAGACTCTATTTTTATCTTGGCCTGTGGATATGACATCGTTAGCAACACGTCGTCGTTCGGCCGATAATCTTTGCTCGCGTCGCCATCAGCAGCTAAACTCGGTCGGATACTGAAGAGTAAGGTCATAACAGACTGCTATCAGAATGAGTCCTGTTTTCTTCATCTTACTGTTCCTTTCATTTGGGCAGCCTTGTTCCATTGCCCGTTACCGTCATTTTCTCCAATTGCTCCTTAGCCTTTTCCTTCCAGAGATATATCTTTTCCCGTGCGGCTTTGGAGTTGGCTGCATCAGGAACGAGCTCTAGATAATGCTTCATATGAAGGGCGGCCCATCCGTAGGTTTGCAGTTCCGCTTCGAGCATGGCGGAGTTGAATAAGCCCTGGGGCCAGAGGGGTTCGATAGCGAGGCCCTTCCGGTAATAATCGAGGGCCTTCTTGAAGTCTTTATTCTTGAATGCGTCCTCTGCCATTATCCGGCATTCCTGCACGGCTTCGGGAAGGGGAGGCTTAACCGGCATCTCGCGGTACGTCCTGGCTCTATTTAAGAATGCGGCCTGGGCAGAAGGATCTTCAGGCGTGTAGCCTTCCGCATAGCGTTTCAACACATAAAAGGCGTCGGCCAAAGGGACTGCTTCATCCCTATAGGGTGCGCACCAAAAATTAGCATTACCTACATAATCGTATCTATGCCTCGCAGTTTCATGCCACGAAGCGTCACCACGACCAAGCAATACGTCATACGTCCCATACGAACTTTTCCCAACAAAAGGATCCATTGATTTTAAATACGACGTATGGAACCATACAACCACCCCAGAAGTATTATTTTCAGTCCAAGTTACCCTATCGAAAAGTATTTTGATGTCCTTGATTATGGTGCAGTTATAATTATAGCAAGTGTAGCCGGAGGGAGCCAGGAGGTTGCGGCGTTCCATAGACTCTATTGTTTTTCGCGCCTGCGAATATGACATCGTTAGCAACAAGTCATCATTCGGCTTATAAACAACTTCCTCACCAGGGCGAAATTCGCAACTCGCCTCTGCGCTAGGTTGAATACAGAAAAGTAGTGTCATCACAGATAATGCAAAAGACAAACAAAAAATAGCAAACATATGTGGGCAGCCTCGCTTCATCAAAAACCTCCCTTATTTTGTTGTCCTCTACCAGTGTTTTTAGCATTTATTATATTTTTTATAAACATATTAAGTATACAAAAATGTCAGACTTAAACGGTTTCAATAAGAAACTGTCTGATGTAGCGGTCCCGAAAAACGGTGTGATGCTACTCCCGGCATGTGGGCTTTTGTCATATCAATTCCCTCCCCGTGCTTGGGATGTCAATGTATCTTTCATACATAATCCTGGCCAATCTTCATCGCTTTACGGTACACAAGGACGCGGGTTGGCGACGTAATTGAGGAAGGCGAAATTGCCCCTCATGGTGTTGCACGCGGTTTCATTCCCGCTCACACCCGTACTCTTCCCCAGCCAAAAGAAAACTTTCCCGCAATCATGATGAAATTTCAAGAAAAAACGTTACGGCTGTGTCAATGAATGCCAGTTAAAATTCAATATGCCGCGAATGAGGGCCGGAGGCGTTTTTTCAGGAAGTACCCCGCAGCCGCGAACCAACCCCAGTTGTTGAAGATTACAGACCTGAGGGAGAACATCCTCCGTCAGCGGCTGGCGGGCAGCAGGAAGCCGGAGAGGGCGGTCAGGAGGCCGAGGGCGAATAGGCCTACCCGGAAGCTCACCAGGTCCCCGCAGAGTCCCAGAAGATAGGTGATGCCGCCCAGGCCGCAGACGGCGCCGCATGTCGCCACGAAGCCCGTCACCTGGCCCCTCTCTTCCTCGGAATACATGCGCGATATGAAAACCAGGGAAAGGGGCATGAAGGCCGGGATCACGGCCGCCTGAAGGTACAGGATTCTTTCGATCCAGGCAACGTCCCTCACTGTGAGCAGCATGGTGAGAACCCCCGCGACGACCAGGATGGCCAGCGTCGTCTTCCTGATGCTGAAGCGGTCCACCCAAAACCCCGCGGCAATGGCGACCGGTATGGCCGCGATGCGCGAGAGGCCGAAAGTCATATTCGCTTTCGCCGCCTCCACGTGCCACTCCCTGGTCAGATAGAGGGGCATGATAAAGTAGACGGCGAGATAGGAGCCGCTCGCCAGGGCCCAGATCGCGCCCAGCAGCCACAGCTTCTTGTCCTTCAGCAGGGAGAATTGGAAGCAGCGTTTTTTCTCCTCCGGCCGGACGTCCCGCACCTTCCACGCGCACAGCACTGCGGCGATCAGGAAGGGGATGCCGAGCACGGCGAACATCGTGCGCCACGAAACGAAATAGAGGAAGAAGAGGACGACCAGGGGCCCCGCAAAGACGGCGACGGGCACTGCCGACTCGTGCATGCAGATGGCCTTGCCCCATAGGCCCTGCTCGTAGTAGCTGGTGATGAGGGGGATGGCGTTGGGCAGGTAGAAACCACACGCCAGGCCGATCACTGCGCATGCGAGATAGAGCGATCCCATGCCTCCGACCAGGGGCATGCACAAAAAAGTCAGTCCGCACGCGACGAGGTAAGCGATGATGGACCTCTTCGGACCCAAATAATCGGTTATGAGAGGAGAGAAAAAGAGGGCGCAGGCATAAGACGCGAAGAGAACGGTGACGATGCTGCCCGCGCCCGCGTGGCCTATGCCGAATTCGTCCTCGAACAGGGGCAGGACGGGGGCAAAGACGGTCTTCCCGATGAAGTTCAGAAACCAGAGGGACCAAAGGAAGAAAAGAAATAAGAAACCCTTGCCTTTAAGGGATGGGAACCGGTTCATGCGATACTGTATACTTGGGCGAGCGGCAAAAACAAGGGGGGCCGGGATCTTATCATTTCACTTGCATAGCAACATGCGTTTGATAATAATAGAGCTACGCATTGAAAGCGCATCCCGAGGAGGCCGTGACATGGCGGATAACAGGCCGGACGTGTTGGTCATCGATTTGAGCGTACCGCTCGCGCAGACGCAGCCGGGCGCGATGTTAAAGGTAGACATCGAGTACATGTCCCATGAAGAGAACGCCAGGGCGCACGGCGCCGCCCTCGGCCTGACGCCCGACGACCTGCCGGACGGCAAGTTTGCGGCGGTCGAGAACGTGACGCTGACGACGCACAGCGGAACGCACTTCGACGCGCCGTGGCATTTCGGCCCCACATCAGGCGGCAAGCCCAGCCGTACGATCGACGAGATACCCCTCGAATGGTGCTTCGGCGACGGCGTAGTCCTCGATTTCAGGCACAAGCTGGCGGGCGAAGAGATAGGCGTGGCAGACGTCGAGGCGGCCCTCGCAAAGATCGGCTACAGCCTCAAGCCTTTCGACATCGTGCTCTTCATGACGGGGGCGTCGAAACATTACGGCAGGCCCGAGTATGCAGACGTCCATCCGGGGGCGACGCGCGCCTCGACGCTATGGCTCATCGACCGGGGCATCAGGGTCATGGGCATAGACGCGTGGGGATGGGACAGGCCGTTTGGGGTCATGGTCGAGGAATTGAAGCGGGGAGTCAAAGGCAGGGTATGGGAGGCCCACTACGCGGGCAAGGAAAAGGAGTACTGCCATATCGAAAACCTGGCGAACCTGGATATGATACCCAAGCCGTTCGGTTTCAAGGTTGCGGTCTTCCCGATAAAGATAGAGAGGGCAAGCGCAGGCTGGTGCCGCGCTGTGGCACTTATATAGGCGGCCGGGATCTTTTCGCGCTATGCACCTGTCCCTCAAGGCCGCGCGTCCTCACGTACACAATACGTACGCTCCGGGCGGCGGCCTTTCGGTCACGGTGCCTATCATCGAAATCTCTCGGCCCCTTGAAGGGCAAACAAAACATTGTGGTACTGCTTGTGTTACTTAGCGGCCTAATTGCTCCGCAATCGGCTCCATCCTATAACGGTAGACCTCGGAAATCTCACGGTCGTATCCGGGGTAGAAGCCCTTGGGCATGCCCAGCACGATGCGGGCGCCCCGGTTGAGGAGCACTCGGAATCGGCGTCGCCGTCGTCGACCGTAACAAACAGCTTGCCTTTCCGGTAGTGGATGCCCTGAAGCCATTGAGGGAGGCGGCTGAAGGTGGACCTTGATCATACAGTTTCCGACTCTGTCCCTTCCCACCTTTTAAAAAGCGAATGGGGCACGTCGAACAGGTCGAGTATTTTGCCGACGGTGTGATCTACGATGTCGTCGATCGTTTTCGGATGAGGATAGAATGCGGGGACGGGAGGAAGGATTATCGCGCCATGGTCGGCCGCCTCCATCATGAGCTTCAGGTGTCCCTTATGGAGCGGCGTCTCCCTGACGACGAGGACGAGCCTCCTCCTTTCCTTGAGCGATACGTCGGCCGCCCGTATCATAAGGTTTTCGCCGTATGAATGGGCGATGCCGGACAGCGTCTTCACGGTGCATGGTGCTATTACCATTCCATCCGTCATGAAAGAACCGCTCGCCACGCTGGCGCCCAGGTTGTCGATATCGTGATTGAAGGACGCGAGGCGCTGCACGCTTTCGATCTGATAATCGGTCTCCACTCCGATATTCTTCACCGCCTGGTCGGACATGACCAGGTGCGTCTCGACGCCGGAGTTGTGAAGCACTTCCAGGAGCCTGACCCCGTAAATAACGCCCGTCGCCCCCGTGATCCCTACTATTATTCTTCGCATGTCCGGCCCCTTTTTAGAAAATGTCGCGCGTTGCGCCTCTATCATAATATTACAATAATCTGCCCGTAGACCTCACGCATTTTCAGGCGGAGGCAGACCGCTTTGCCGCTTCCTCTTCACGGTCGCCCAACTTCCGGAATATCGGTACGACCACTACCGCGCCCACGATCACCATGATCTTTGCATAGAGGATCGAGACGACCACGGCAAGTGGGGTGAAGTGCCTGATGGCGATCGTCATCGTCAGCGCCGCGTTGGTTATGGCGACCTCGAAGCAGGCGGCCGTCCGCTGCCTGGGTCCGAAACCGGCTAACTTGGGCAGGTAGTAGCCGATTACATAACTTACCAGGGAGAACAGCACGCATCCGCCCGCGAGGTACGGGAGTATATAGAGGTGCTTCAGGATCGTGCTCGTGCCGCGCGACATGCTCCCCATCATGATCATGCCGAGGCAGATTACCGCGATGGGACCGAGGGCGGGTTTCACGCGCCCCAACTGCCGCACGAAAACGGAACCCAGTATGCTGCCCACTCCCACGGGCAGGATCACCATGCGCACGAGGTCCTCAAAGATGCCGAGAGTGTCCACGTGCGTCATCTTTCCCGCCATCAAAAAGGTTATGACGGGCAACAGGAAAGGGGAGAGGACCGTGTTGACGGTGGTGACGGAAACCGACAGGGCGAGGTCTCCCTGCGCCACCATGGTGAGAGCGTTAGAGGCAGTCCCGGTCGGGGCTGCCCCGAGAAGGATCATACCCACCGCAAGCGCCTGCCCGGTGACCGGCGGCAGGAGATTGATGAAGCTGAGATAGGCGCAGCCGTACGCGGCCAACGGCACGCAGGTCCACCTTATCAGCACGCATAAGCCTACGAGCCTCGGATTGCGTATCATCCGCTTCCAGTCATCGGCGTTGATGGCAAGACCCATCACGAAGAGCGACGCCATGAGGTAATAGGCGTTCCAGCGCGCCGCGAAGCTCTTCTCGACCGTGGGGTAGAAGAGGTAGCCGAACAGGATCATGAGCGTGAGAATGATAGAGGAAGAGCTGCTCACGAAGCTGCACAGCTTGAGCCACAAGGGGGACGGACGCCCCGCCCTGTGACCCTTGTCGAAGGCGAAATACCCCAGCAGGAGCGCGGCTATCCATAGCACTATCGTCGATACGCTCGCCCAGGGCGTCGCGCCGAGGGGCATGCCGACAAACCCCGATTTAAAAAGGGCGATTATGAAACCCGCTAGAGCACAGGCGTTGGAACAGTACTTCAGTATCTTCCCGCCGGAACTATCTCCGCTGCCCCTCATGCACCTTCCTCCCCTTTAGATCACGCCCGTTTTATAAATAGTCTTCCCTCTTTATCTTGTCGATGTTGATGGGCCTGATCCTCTCGAACTGGGACCTCTCGTCGGGCTCTGACAGGGGCGGCTTGGTGGCGTCGATGCCCATCTTCGAGCCTATCCTCGACCATCCCAGCGGGCTGCCGGGCTTCACTACCTCGAAGCCCGTAGGGTCCATCGGGTGCACCCTGACGTTATCTACGACGAATACGTCCGTCGCCGGGTTGACGCGGGTGTTCATCGCCCATATCACGTCCGCCGGGTTGAAGATATCGACGTCCTCGTCCACTGCGATCACTACCTTCGGGTGGAGATACTGTGAAGAGAGTGCGCCCATGAGGACGTTCTTTGCCTCTCCTTTGAAGCGCTGCTTCAACTGGACCACGGCAGCGAAGATACCCGGGAGCATGAGGACGTTCTGGAGGTCCGTGAAGCCGCCTACCGTCTGGAGCCGCTCGTAAAGGGCCGTCGACATGGGGACCTTATGGTAGACGCAGCCCTCGACCTCGGAGCCGTTCTGTATCTCCTTGTAGATGGCGTCCTTGCGCATCATGAGCTTGTTGACCTGTATCACGGGGTTCATGCCCGTGCCGGAGATGTAGTAATCCTGGAACTCCGAGAAGGGACCTTCTTCCTCCCTTACGCCGGGCAGTATCTCTCCTTCAAAACATAGTTCGGCAAACGCAGGCACCTGGAGGTCGTTGGTCTCGCACTGGACCAACTGCACCTCTTCCTGAAGGAGTGCGCCTGCAAGCTCCAGCTCGTCCATGTCAGCCGGTCCCGTATAAGCGGCGGCCATGTAGAACATGGGATGGTTGCCTATCATGACGGTTATGGGAGTCGGCTTGTTTTGGGCCTCGTTCTTCTGGTGGATCAGGTAGAGGTGCCTGGGCACCATCAGAATGCCGAGCTTTCTCGGACCCTTGATCTGCATGCGGTGGAAGCTCATGTTCCTGATGCCCGTATCGGGGTCGCGGACTATGACAAGGCCGGACGTGATGAACCTCCCTCCGTCCCTCTGGCCCGCGACGTGGGCGGGCAGGGAAGTCATGTCCACCTCGTCCCCCGACTTGACGACTTCCTTGACAGGGCCGTCATCGACCATGACGGTCTTTCTCAGGTTCTTGGCCCGCCTCGAGAACTCTTTTATCATGCCTTCCAGGGGGACGTCGAACGCGAGGGCGGCATGCTTCAGGTTCGCGGGGGCCATGCCTAAGGCCCTCCAACCAGGGAACCCCTTGACGTTTTCGAAGAGAAGGGCCTTGTCGCGGGAGCCGTAAAGGAGGGCGCCCATCTCAGTGTTGGGATCGACCGGTTTCGTCAGTGTGAGCAGCTCTCCGGCCTTTTTCAGCTTATCGATCCAGTCGCGCATATCAGGGTTCTTTTTCATCTCTGCACCTCTTTGTATTTTTTATTATTTACCTGTTGACTATCTCTACGAGGGCTTTCCGTGCCTGCCCTCAGCTTCCGGTAAGTCCGGTCTACCTGGCGTATGTCCTTCTCAAGCTCCTTCATCGCCAGCTCCCCGTCGCCCTTCTCCAGGGCGTCGATGATGCGGCGGTGGGTTTTCTGCGCCTTCCTGATCGTGTCCATGCCGATGCGGAGGAGGCTGTGAAAATGGGCGACGACGGACATCAGCGATTCCGCCATGATCACGTAAACGTAATTGCCCGTGGCCTCCGCGAGGAGCGTGTGGAACCGGAGCTGGTCCTCGAAGGGCCGGAGGTGCTTGTTGAATTTTTCCTCTGCTTCCCGCACCCCCTCCTTGATGCGGGTTATGGCCGCGCGGTCGTTCTTCTCCAGGACGTTCTTCAGTATGATTTTTTCGATGTCGAGGCGGACTTGCGTCAGGTGGTCCGTGGTCATCTGCTTTACGCAGAAGGCGTCGAGGAAGAGTTCGCTTATGGAGTGGAGGACGGTGTCGGCGACGATGGCCCCGCCCGTCGCCCCCTGCTGGACGACTATGAAGCCCGCGAGCTTGAGCCGCAACAGGGCTTCCCGCACCGTCTGGCGGCATACGCCGAACTGGGCGGCCAGGGTCATCTCGGAAGGCAGGAGGTCCCCCTGCTTGAGGACCCCGGAAAAGATCAGCCTCTTGATCTCGGCCGAGATGTCTTCAAAGGCCCTCTTGGGTTTGAGGGGACTGAACTGCAAGTCCCGCCTCTTCGCAGCCGGGGGTTCTTTCGCAGTCCTGCCGGCGAGTCTGTCCATGTTTACGACACCCCCTTTTCGTATTTGAAATGTCAGACAGTTGAAACGTTGGTTTATTGAATACTCCGCCTTGCGGTTCTTTGTCAAGAAAAAAACCGTTGACGAAAAATAGATCGCCTTACGGGATCGAGTCGGAAAGGAACATAATTGTTGCATGATTGCTCATAGTTACGCTCCGGGCATGAGGGAGCCTCCGCAGCGCCCGGAAGAGAGCCGTTAACTTTCCTCAATTTTTTTCTTGACAAGCATTCGTCGAAGTGTATAAACCTACATATATTCATGTGTCGGACATTTGGCCTTTTGTTCTTAACCGGAGGAAAATGAAAGAGATGGAGTCCGTTCCCAACGTTCCCAGGAAAACCGAGGCAGAGAGCAAGCGCAAGGTGGTCTTTGCGCCCCTCAAAAAGCGCAGGGCTTTCGAGGAAATTTCCATCGATATAAAGCGGATGATCTTTTCAGGGAAGCTAAAGCCGGGAGACGCCCTGCCCTCCGAGGGCGAGTTGGCCGCGCAGTTTTGCGTTAGCCGCCAGACGGTGCGCGAGGCGCTGCGCAGGCTCGAGTTGTCTGGCTTTGTGGTGGTCCAGAAGGGGGCTTCGGGCGGCCCCTTTGTCGTGGATACGATCCTGGAATCGATCGGCGCCCTTTTCGTGGACGCCTTCCTCTTCAAAAGGATGGGCACCTCCGATCTTACCGAGGCGCGGCTTGAAATTGAGAAGATGGTGCTGAATAACGTTTTTAAGGCGAAGGATTCGGAGGCGATAGCCCGGATGAGGCGGAATGAGGAAGAAGCCGCCAGGAAACTGGACGAGGGAGTACCGGCCTTCGAGGAAAACCTCAATTTTCACAAGCTCATGGCGAGCGCTACCGGGAATTTCATGTTCGTGATCCTGATGGAATCGACGATGACCGTCGTTGCCCACTTTCACAGCGTGCTGCGCATAGGGGTGAATACTGTCAGGGGCGCGCACAAAGCGCACCTCCGCATCATCGACGCCATCGAGAAGGGCGACCAGCGCCGCGCCGAGCTGGAGCTGGAAAAGCATATACTCGCGATCGACGATATGTACATCAACGTGCAGAAGCGGACCTGATATAGATTAGCGATCATCGAAAGCGGCAGGGCCGGCCGAGGCATCCCCGTGCCCTGCCCGAATATGCAATGTAAATCCCGCCTCGAAGACGGGAGAAGCTAGCCGTTCTCTAAAGCAGGGGGGCAAATGGAAGAGATCAGATTCAGCGTCAATGGCCTGCCTCAACATATCATCAGCGATCCGAACAAAAGCCTTCTGAAAGTTCTAAGGGAAGATTTGAGGCTTACGGGCACGAAGGAGGGGTGCTCCGCCGGTCACTGCGGCACGTGCGCCGTACTCGTGGACGGGCTGGTCGTCTACGCGTGCAAGCACCCCGTATCGAAAGTCTCCGGCAAGCACGTCGTCACCATCGAGGGGATAGGAACGCCCGCAAATCCTCACCCGCTGCAGGCTGCATTTGCCGCTTGCGGGGCCGTTCAGTGCGGGTTTTGCACGCCGGGGATCATCGTGCGCGCGAAGGCCCTCCTCGATAAGAACCCGAACCCCACCCGGAAGGACATCGTGGAAGCGGTGCAGCCGCACCTTTGCCGCTGCACGGGGTATATAAAGATCTTCGAGGCTATCGAGGTGGCGGCGGCCAACATGAGGGACGGAACGCCGCTGCCCGGGGCAGGGGAAGGAACGCTTATCTCGAAGGCGGTCGCCCGGCCGGACGGCCTCAGTAAGGCAACGGGCGTCGCCCTTTTCGCGGACGACATCAGGGTGGACGGCTGCGCGCACATGAAAATTGTCAGAAGTCCTTATCATCACGCCCTGATAAAGGAGATCGACAAAGGGCCCGCCCTTTCCGTTCCCGGCGTTTTCGCCGTCTTCACCGCCGGTGATATCAAAGGGACGAACCTATTGAAATTGGTCGGAGACGACCTGCCGGTCCTTTGCGCCAACAAGGTCCGCATGATCGGGGACCCCGTGGCGGCAGTGGTGGCGGCGACACCGAAGATAGCGGCCGAAGGGGCGCGACTCGTGCGCGTCCGCTATGAGGAATTGCCGGCCGTTCTTACGGTAGAAGAGGCTCTGAAGCCTGACGCCCCGCAAGTGAGCGAGAAAGGCTCCAACCTGTTTTTCACGCGTAATGTCGTGTTCGGGGACGTGGAAGCGGGACTCCGGGACGCCGAGGTGATCGTGGAGGGCAGCTACTCCACCCAGGCGATCGAGCACGGCTATCTGGAGAACGACTCGGGTATCGCTTACGTGCACGATAACGGGCAGTTGGTCGTGATGTCCGGGTCGCAAAACATGTACCGCCATCGCCAGGCGATAGCCGACGCCCTGGGCATCGCCCCTGACATGCTGCGGATAGTGCAGACGGTGACCGGGGGTGCTTTCGGCGGGAAACTGGACGTGAACGTGGGCGGAGTTCTCGGCGCTGCCGCCCTGGCGCTGAACAGGCCGGTCAAGCTCGTCTTCACGCGCGAGGAAACGTTCATCGCGACAAGCAAGCGACATCCCTTTTCGATCCGGGGAAAAATAGGAGCGAGGAAGGACGGGACGCTGACGGCCGTCGATTTTGACGCGACCGCGGACGGCGGGGCTTACAAATCATACTCGGTGGCGGTGATGACGAGGGGCAGCGTGCATGCCGGGGGCCCTTACCGGTTGCCCGGCTGCCGCATCGTCGGCCGGACGGTCTTCACCAATACCGCCTTCAAAGGCGCGATGAGGGGCTTCGGCTCGCCCCAGTATGCCTTCATCCAGGAATCGATGATGGATGAGCTGGCTATGAAGCTGGGTATGGACGCACTCGACCTGCGGATCAAGAACGGGGTCAGGGGCGGCGACGTAATCATAACGGGCCAGAAGCTGGACGACGACATCGGTTTCGCCAAATGCCTCGAGCAACTGAGGCCTCTCTACTTAACTGCCGTGGATAAAGCCTCCGCCCTCTCGACGGACACCGTGAAAAGGGGTGTCGGGATTGCCTGTGTTCACTTCGGGTCGGGGGTGCCCTTTCCCGACAGGTCGGAGGCATGGGCTGAGATCCTTCCGGAAGGGCGGCTTCAGGTCTGGATCGGCTCGGCGGATGTCGGCCAGGGGTCGGATACCATGTTCTTGCAGATCGCCGCGGAAACGATGGGTTATCCCCTGGACCGGGTATCGGTATGCACCACCGACACGGCCCGTGTGCCGGACGGCAGCATCTCTTCGGGCAGCAGGCAAACGTATGTGTCCGGAAGGGCGGTTCAGAAGGCGGTGGGAGAGTTGAAGAAGCTGATGTCGGACAACGGCTGCGTAACCTATTCGGACCTCACGTCGAAGGGCCTGCCGACCATGGTCAAGCTCGTGCACCAGACGGAGACGGAAGCGGTCGATCCGGTGGACGCCCACGGCAAGCTTTTCGAGACTTTCGCGTACGCCGTCCAGATGGCCGAGGTGGCGGTCGATGTGAAGACGGGCCGGGTATCGGTGACGAAGATCACGGCAGTCCAGGACATCGGCCGGTCCATAAACAAGCTGAACGTGGAAGGGCAGACCCAGGGAGGCATAATCCAGGGCCTCGGCTACGCCCTCACGGAAGACTACCGGTATCCGGAGACCGACAGCTTCGCGAAGTTCCGTACGCCCAGAGCCAAGGATGTGCCGGAGATAGAGATCGTGGTTGTGGATTCGCCGCGCAAGAACGGGCCGTTCGGTGCTTGCGGCGTGGGCGAGCTTACGCTGGTGCCGACGGTGCCGGCCATCTGCAACGCCGTCCGTCATGCCTGCGGCGTACGCATCTACGACCTGCCGATCACCAGGGAAAAGATCAAGGCGGGGCTGGCGTCCGAAAAGCCGTGAGCACTTGCAGGCAGTGGCTGGGTCCTGGAGACGGACATCTACATAGACGACGACGACGAGAAATGAATAAATCATGGGAGGTGGACGTGAGACTGAAAGACAGGGCGATCATCGTTACGGGAGCGGCCCGTGGATTGGGAAGGGCCTACGCGCTGAGGCTTGCCGAGGAGGGCGCGAAGGTGGTGGTGGCTGACATCCTCGATGGGGGCGGGACGGTACAGGCAATAAAGGCTATGGGCGGCCAGGCGGTGGCGATCAAGACGGACGTCACCAGCGAAGAGAGCACCAGGGAGATGGCAGCCGCCGCCGTCGCGGCCTTCGGCACAATCGATGTCCTCGTGAACAACGCGGCCATCTTCGCGACTATCGTAAAGAAACCTTTTTGGGAGATACCGGCCGAGGAATGGGACGCGGTCATGGCGGTCAATCTGAAAGGACCTTTTCTATGCGCCAAGGCCGTCTACCCGCAGATGAAGAAACAGGGAAAGGGGAAGATCATCAACGTGGCCTCGGGGACTTACTACAAGGGAGTCCCCTTCTTCCTGCATTATGTCGTATCGAAAGGAGGCAACGTGGCTATCACCCGGTCCATGGCAAGGGAAGTGGGAGACGCGGGCATATGCGTCAACACGATCGCGCCGGGCTACACGGAGACGGAATTCCTGAAGGACAACCCACAGGACGCCCCCGAGGTCACGAAGATGATTATCGCCAGCCAATGCATCAAAAGAGCCTCGACGCCGCGCGATCTCGCGGGCACGATAGTCTTCCTATCCTCGGATGACAGCGATTTCATCAGCGGCCAGACCATCCTGGTCGATGGGGGCTCGGCGCTGAATTGAGCGGAACCGCCGCTAAGGCGGGCGAACAGCAGCTTGAAAAGGGGGAGGGTATGGATAGTGTTTACAACGTTCTAGTGAGGATCAGCAAGTGGCTTACGGTCATTGCCGCCGTAGCTCTCACTTTCGTGATGCTCCTGACGGTTGCGGACGTCCTGGGTCGCGCTTTCGGGCACGCGGTGCTGGGCACTTACGAAATCGTCAGCACCATGCTGGGGGTAGTGATCGGCTTCTGTCTCCCGAAGGTTACGATAGACAGGGGACATATATCCATGGAATTTGTGCTTGAGAAGCTATCGACGAGGAAACGGGCGGTCGTGAATACGTTTACACGGCTCATTTGTCTCATCCTTTTCGTGCTTATCGCCTATAACCTTGTTTCCATAGGCAATGAGTTCAATCACTCCGGCGAGGTGTCACCGATACTGGAGATACCGTTCTTCCCGGTTGCGTACGGCATCGCGGCCTGCTGCCTGATCGAATGCTGTGTTTTCTTTTTCGATATAGTAAAGATATGGAGGGGCCAATATGAATGAGATCATGATAGGCGTCATTGGCCTCGTATGCCTGCTTTTTCTCTTCGTTACCGGGATTGAGATAGGTTTTGCGATGGCGGTTGTCGGCTTCGCGGGCTTTGCCATCCTGAACGATTTCCATTCGGCCATGAACCTTCTCGGGCGCGACTTCTACGAGGTCATAACCAACTACGGCTACTCGGTGTTCCCCCTTTTCATCCTGATGGGTCAAGTGGGTTTCAGCGCGGGCATAGCCGTCAGGTTGTACAACGCGGCCAACAAGTTCATGGGGCACATTCCCGGCGGTCTGGCCATGGCCACGGTAGGAGGCGCTGTCGGCTTCAAGGCGATATGCGGCTCTACGGCGGCGACGGCAGCCACCTTTTCGAGCATCGCCATTCCTGAGATGGACCGTTACGGTTACAGCAAAACGCTTTCAACGGGCGTTGTTGCGAGCGCCGGCAGCTTGGGGTGCATCATACCACCGAGTGTGACTATCATAGTAATCGGCTTCCTGACGGAGCAGTCGATAGGCCAACTCTTTCTCGCGGGCATCATACCCGGACTGCTCATGGCGGTCTTCTTCATCGGCGTCATCTATGGATGGGCCCGGATCGATCCGTCAGTCGCCCCGAGGGGGATGCGGTCGTCCTGGAACGAGAGGCTGCACTCGCTGCCCGACATATTCTGGGTCTTCGTGGTTTTCCTGGTGGTCGTCGGCGGTATCATGCAGGGCTTCTTCACACCTACCGAAGCGGGCGCTGTCGGTACCTTCGCGGTCGTCCTTCTCACTTTGATAAAACGGGACCTTAATTTCAAGAAATACGGAGAGGCCATGTTTCAGGCACTCCGCACCGCGGGCATGTTCCTCATGATCCTGGCCGGCTCGACGATATTCGGCCACTTCATAGCCGTGTCGGGCATCCCGCAACAAGCCGGAGATTGGATCTGCTCCCTGCCGTTGAACAGGTACGCGATCATGGTGCTTATCTGCCTGGTATACGAGCTGGGCGGCTCGTTCATAGACGATCTGGCGTTTACAATCCTGGCCACCCCTATCTTCTACCCGACCGTGCTGAAGCTGGGCTTCAACCCGCTGTGGTTCGGGATACTGATCACCGTAGTCATCACCATCGGCGTCGTCATCCCGCCCATCGCCGCGTGTGTTTTTGTAGTGCGGAACATTACCAAGGTACCCATATGGCAGATATACAGGGGCATTACGCCGTTCCTGATATCCCTCGTGCTCGTCTGGGTGCTGATGTTCATTTTCCCGCAGATGGCGCTCTGGCTGCCGTCTGTCTTCTACAAGTAAGGGGGTATGGTGATGGTGCAATCACCTGATTATAAAAAAGGGAGGTATGGGGCTATGGCAAGAAGGTCTTTGATTTTTGTGTTTGTCGTTTCTCTTGTTTTCCTTACCGGTTCTCTCGCGAGGGGTGAGGTCATAAAGCTCAAGTTCTCGAACTTCTTCCCGGCCACGCACAAGAGCGGCACCGTGTTCGAGGCCTTCTGCAAGGACATAAGTAAAAAGACGAACGGCAGGGTGGAGATGGCCTATTTTGTTGGAGGCTCGCTCCTGACCCCCACGAAGACGGCCGCCGGAGTGAGCACCGGCATCGCGGACATCGGCCTGTCGCACTGTTCCTATACCCGCGGGCGCTTTCCCGTCATGGAAGCTATGGAATTGCCCCTGGGGTTCCCGAGCAGTTGGGTCGCGAGTCACGTTGCCAACGATTATTACAACAAAGTGAAGCCGAAGGAATGGGACGACTATTATCCCCTGATCTTCAGCACCGGTCCCTTCCAACGTGCTTTACACCCTTAATAAGCCTGTGAGGACACTCGAAGACGTTAAGGGAATGAAGATCAGGGCCACGGGAAGGATAGCGGATATCGTGAAGGCCCTCGGCGCGAGCCCCATTCCAATGGATATAGGCGACGTGTATGAGGCGTTCAGGCGGGGTGTCCTCGACGGGGCTATCGGCGGTTTGGACCAGATGACGGGGTTCAAATTCGGCGAATTGCTGAAGTACACCACCGAGTCGTGGAAAGTAGGTAGCGTCTATACGTTTTATGTCGTGATGAATAAGCAGAAATGGCAAAAGCTTCCGCCCGATATCAAGAAAATCTTCATGGAGACGGCCGATGAGTATAAAGAGAAATGGGCACTCGCATGGAACGAGGCGGACATAGAAGGCAGGGACTTCCAGAAAAGCAAGGGGGGACAATTCATACCGATGAGCGACCAGGAAGCGGCCAGGTGGCAAAAAGTCACCCAGCCTGTCATTTCCGCGTATAAACGCAGTCTTATGTCCAAGGGCTATAAGGAAAATGAGATTGACGGCTGGATAAGCTTCATCAAGGAGCGGATCGAATACTGGAAGGGGCAGGAGAAGCTCAGGAACATACCGACTGCCTACAAGTATTAATCCGCAGGTGAGGCAAAAGAGAAAGAGGCGTGAAGGGAACGGCGGGGGCTTAAGCGTACCTGAGCCCCTGTCGCCCCACTGAAGCGCGACGTTGAAGACTCAATGGCGCCGGCGGCTCAGGGTGCTTGGATGTAACGAATAGTGGCGGGCATACGGGTTTGCCCCGTCATCGCAAGGAATAAAAGGAATAAATTGACAGACGCCGGGCATATGCAAGATAATGGGGCAGACCTTACGTCAGGACCAGGGTAAAAAGGGCGAAACGCCCTTTATATCCCCGCACTTTGTCGGGCAGGAGGGGCCGATGATCATCGATTTCCACATCCATTACGCACCGGAGAAACTGGTTAAAAGCAAGCTGGGGGACGCGCCGTTCAAGCTCATGTACAGCAACGGTATACCGTCTTATTCCTATCACCCGCGCCTCTATCAACTGGAAAAACACGTCGAGGCCATGGAGACGGCCGGGGTGGACCGGGCATACATTTCGAGCGCGCCCGGCATAGAGGGCGGCAACCTGGAGATAGCCAGGATGATCAACGACGATCTGGCAGCCTGGGAGAAACGCTACCCCGGTAAGATCAAGGGCCTGGCCCATGTCCCGCCGCTTGGCGGTCCTGCGGCCTTCGACGAGCTGAAAAGGGCGGTAGGCGACCTTGGCTATGCGGGGGCGGCGATGGCCTCGATAGTGGAAGGCCGGGAACTCGATTCGGAGGAGCTTTTCCCCTTCTATGAACTGGTCGAGAAGCTGGGTGTTTTCCTGTTCATCCATCCGTGCCTGGCGGTGCCGGCGGTCGGCAGCTTCGAAGACTTCGACCTCGCGCGCGCAGTCGGCCGGGAGTTCAATCTCGTCATGGGGACCATACGGCTGATTAACGGCGGAGTGCTCGACCGCTTCCCCGGCCTGAAGGTGGTCATGTCCCACCTGGGAGGAGGCATAGCAGCGCTCCTCGGGCGCGTGAGGAACTACCAGAACAGAGAATTTTGGGGCACGGCGGGCGACCCGAGGCACGGAAAGAATGCCCCCAAGCCGTTCGATTATTACCTGGAGAAGATATACTTCGATACGGGCGGTTTCTTCGGCCACATGAACGCGGTCAACGCAGCCCTGCTGGAGCTGAAGCCGTCCCAGCTCGTTTTCGGTACGGACTATCCCCAGGAAATCAGGTCGGCCGAGCTGATGAAGCGCTTCGTGGACGATCTGAAGGGGATGGGAGGCGTGGGGGAAGCCATCTTAAGCGGCACGGCCAAGTCGCTGGTCGGGTAGATAGGGAAGAGAGAAGATCGCATACAAAAGGGCAGGGACAGCAGACGGTCCCTGCCCTTTTTCTATTATTTGAAGATCCCCTTAAGGCTCTTCCCGATGCCCTTCATGACGCTGCCCCCCTGCTTGACTACGCTCTCGCCCGTCCCTACGACGTTAAGACCGAGCTTCCGGCCGATCGCAACCGCGAACTTCCGCACAAGGTCCTCGCTCAGGTCGAACTTCGGATCGTCAAGGCGTCCTTCGACGACGAAATCGAGGGGTATTTCATTCTTGGACGACTCCAGGAGCTTGACGATGAGCGATCTGGGTATTCCCAGAAACCGCTGCGTGGCGCCGCCCGGGGCGAATTGGAGGTTTTTTATGACCGTGTGGGTCGGCGCATGGATGTACTTATTCTTAATCGTGAGGTCCATGTCCATATCGAAGGTCCCGCCCCGCAGGTCCGCCTCGCTTTTCTGCTGCAAATAGGGTTTAACCACCATCATATCGAGGTTGCGAAGCGTCAGCTTGCCGCTCGTGTCGAAGCTGCGGATGTTTGTCCTGCCTGCGCCGCTGAGCTGTCCGGTTGACGCCTTTCCCGGTATATGGGCCGACAACTGCCAGGCGGTCCACTTGTCCGTTGCAGGGAGAGAGAACGCGTCCGTTTTCAGGGAAATGTCCGTGATCCTGATAGGGTAAGGCGGGCGGGAAATCTTGCCGTCGAGATAGAGGACCTCGCCGCCCGTCACGGCGAGGTCGTTTACCGTTATGGAAATCGGCATCTTTTCCGTCTTCTGCCCCTTCGCAGGCTTGGGGAGAGGACTCACAATGTTGCCGGCCTTGTCTTCTTCAATCCGGATGAATGGTTGGGCGAGTGTCACGCCGGAAAGAACAATGCTTTGTGCGCCCTGGCCCCGGCCTTTTGAAGAAGCGACAAAATGGAGTGCTGCGGTCTTGACCGCCGGCCCCCGGCTGTCCGCGAATGCCTCAAGGTTTGCCACGTCCACCGTAAGCTGCCCCGCAAGGCTTTCGGGGTTGATGTTCCCACTGCACGTCACGGTCCCGGAGGCCGTCTTGCTTTTCACATTCATTTTGAGCGAAATCTTTGAGGACGAATCGGTAAGGGGGAAGGAGAGATTGTCGAGCGTGGCCTCGACTCCGGTCAGCTCGATCGGTCCCGTACTTTTGAGCTGTTCGTCGTCGATCGTGACTGTGCCGTTGGAAACGGCCACGTGGTGCAGGTCGATGGGGCGCGACGTAGGCGGCGCCCCTTTCTTTTCAGCCTCATTCGGACCACCGCCCATAGGGTTGACTACATTTCCGGCGGCATCGATTCGAAGGACGATGACCGGCTGGTCGATAGTGAGGTCGGAGATTGCGTAGCGGCTGCCGATAAGGGTAAGGAAGCTGGCCCTTACCTGTACCCTTCTGGAGCGGAAGTAGCTTTGCCCGTCTTTCAAAAGGTCGACGCCGTAGACGTCGACCTTGTTCCAGCCGAGGGAGATACTCTCTATTTTGCCCCTCTCCCCGAGGGTTTTCTCGATCTCGGCCTTGATGAGCCTGTTCGAGAAATAGAGAAGCAAAGCAAAAACCGCGACAAGAAGGACCAGGACAACTGCAAAGACGATAACGATCTTTTTCTTAAGGAAGCCTGCTCTCATGTGGCCTCACGATCCCCTCGGCAGGGGGTGAAGTGCCGACGTCCGATGGGCCGCCCGTTACGTATAGTCCCTCTCCCCCGGACTCTTTGAGAATGGCAATGAGCGAGATGTAGAGCGCCATGATGAGAGGTCCGACAATAACGCCTATAAGGCCGAACGCCTCGATCCCTCCGAGCACGGAAAGGAAGGTGAGAAGGAAGGACATCCTTGCCCGGCCCCTTAAGAAGAGGGGACGCACCGCATGGTCTACCACGCCTATGCCAAAAATCCCGAAAGCAGCGAGAATGACGGCCTTTACTATATATCCGGTTGCGAGCAGGTAGAGACACATGGGCACCCACACGATATGGCACCCGATAAACGGGATGAACGAAGCGATCGCGGTCGCCAGGCCCCACAAGACGGGGGAAGACATACCGACGGCAACATACCCTACAGCCCCCAATATCCCCTGCGCCAGGGCTACGGCCACGCCGCCGTAAATGGTCGAAACGACCACGTCCTTTGCCTGCTGCGAAAGGCGCTCTTTGTTCCGCTTCGAAAAAGGCAGGTAATCGAGGATTGTCGCCACGTACGTCCTTCCGTCCTTGAAAAGAAAGAAGAGAATGAAGGCCATGATGAAGAAGGTCGCTAAGGCATGGGCCACACTTCCCAGCCCCCTGGGGACACGGCGGAGCAGCTCTTTCGAAAGATTCGAAAGGGCGCCTGCCACGTAGGCGAGCGCCTGTTGTTCATCGAGATGGAAGACGGGCAGGACCCGGTTCGCAAGGCCGTGAATGGGGGAATTCTGATATGCGGACCGTATCCCTTCCATGGTCAATCCGGCAGTTGCCAGGTCCTGTATTTCCCCGACCAGGAGATAGGACAGGTACGAAAGAGGCCCGAGAATCACTATCAAAACGACGGCGACCGTTGCCAGCGAGGCCGGGGCCTGGCGCCCGATGCGGCGGAGGATGAAATCGTATACCGGATAGAAAACGATTGCGAATACCGCTGCCCACGTGAGAGGGAGAAAGAACGGGGCGAGGACAAGGTAGGCGAGGTAGCTTAAGAATGCGACCAAAACGATAAGAATCCCGATGCCGAACCTGTGAGTCATAAGGCAGCCATAGACCGATATCCGGCGTGACGATAAGGTATTTTAAAATAGGTTTCCCGCCGCCGTCTGTCAATGAAATGCCCGCCCGTCTCTATCGGCAGTTTTTTTTGTTTGAGAGCAAGGGGGCGGGGCGGGCGGCGGGGATCCAGACGCGGCTGAAGTAAAAAAGCTAAAAAGCAACTGCGGAGTAATGCGGGCGGCCGGACTCGCGCCTGCTGCGGACCACCCGCATGCACGGTGCCACCTTTTCAGCACGCGTTTTACCGTGCGGGCACCCGGCAAACCTACATTGAACTGATAGGACGTAGGCGGCGAAATACTCGCCCTGCGCCCTCCGACGTTTACCACCCCCATGCATCGTGGCACCTTTTCAACAGGCTTGGAACGTGGGGGTACCCGGCAAACCTAGTTTCAACTGATATGGGTTGGCCTCCGGCCGCGACCGCCGCTGAGGGAGCAGCTGCGTTGCGTATTTGTTTGGCGGCGGTAAGAGCGGGTTGAACTATGGCGATAGTTGGGATACTGAGACGTAAATACGATGAGGCGATAGTTACGATACTATACCGTTCCCCACAAATCATTCAAGGCTAAGCTAAGTCCCGCCGACCTATTTTCCTCCGTCATGCCTGCCTCTTTTTCTCCGTCATACCGGCGAAAGCCGGTATCCAGCGATTCCGGGGCCTGGGACGACCTAGACCCTGGCTTCTGCCAGGGTGACGGAGAAAAGGAGAAGACGTATCTTCTGTCTCCCTCGCCCCTTTGGGGAGAGGGCGGGGTGAGGGGTGCCTTGGCGGGAGACAACGAATTTGTGATGAAGCCTCTGACTTGATGAAAGACCTGCCTATGTACCGTGACGGCACGGCAGAGAAGATCAGTGGGTGACCCCATGAGAACTCACGCGGTTCGCGCAGCACCTTGAGCACCTTGTGCCGGAAATTATTTGCCAATAGTTTTATATTGACATTTAAGACGACTGGTCATATTATAGATTGACATGACAAGACCAAATGTGCGAGAACAACTTTTAGAAGCCGCCCTCGACCAACTCCATGGGGCTGGCTTCAATGGCAGTAGTGTTGAAGATATCACAAGATCAGCTGGCGTCCCAAAGGGCTCTTTTTATAATCATTTTAAAAGCAAGGAAGACCTCGCCATCGTAGTCATTGACCGTTACGTCGCGTCTGGTCCGCAGGGGCGTCTTTTAAAAAAGAAAATTGCTCCTGTAAAAAGACTAAAGCAGTATTTTTCTTTGCTGGCTGAAGAGTTTGCAGAGTCTGGATACAAAAAAGGTTGCTTAATTGGTAATTTCTCAAGTGAACTTTCTGATCACAGCACACTCGTTCAATCGAAAGTAAAAAACGTTTTTTCTAATTGGATAGCTTTACTAAGTGGAGTGATTAAAGAAGCCCAAGATCAAGGAGATATTGAATCAAAGCAAAAAGCAGACGCACTTGCGGGCTTTTTAATCAGCGCATGGGAGGGAACGCTCCTTCGCGCGCGTGCAGAGCACGATCCAGCAATATTAAAGGAATTTGAACACATTGCGTTTCATCAATTATTGAAGTGATAGAATCAAAGAGCGAGAGAGTCTCGCTCTTTTTTGGCCAAGGATAAAGATGACTGGTCATATTGATAGGAATAGTAAATGAATAATGTCCGTTTAATGATAGTGGCCGGAATAACAGGAAACCCTTCAATGCACTTAAAAGTGGGCATTTTACATGGGAAGATAATGCAGACGATTATGCCCGTATTGTTAGCTATTGGGTTAGCGGTGGTTGTCAAAACCCGCACAGGTGACTTTTTAGAGAGAGTTCAAAATTCTAACCATCCTCAGGGTGAAAGGATGGAAATGAATGATAATCAATAAAAATAAGAAGATATTGCTATCTATATCATTTCTCATCGGCATTATTGTTATAATTTTGTGGTGTATTAACTTACGTTCTGTTGAGCCTAAAATGACGTACCAATCCCAAACACAAAACCCCATACAGCCACAGTTTCGTGATATTGATGGCATGCGTATCCGCTATGCGCGAGGTGGACAACCAACTGGCGAACAAGTGGTACTCCTCAGTCCGTGGCCAGAAAGTATTTATGCCTTTTTACCTATATGGGGAGATTTAGCGAAGAAATTCTCTTTGCTTGCCATTGATCTGCCAGGCTTTGGTATGTCAGAGAGCAGCCCCGAGGTACTTGCCCCCGAACCAATGGGCGATTTTATCGTCAAAACTATTAAAGCCTTTGGCTTAGAGCGACCTCATGTGGTAGGACCTGATGTCGGCACCTCTGCATTACTTTTTGCAGCAGCTAATCATCCCAATGCGTTTTCGAGTATTGTTATTGGCAGTGGTGGCGTTGCCTATCCTCTCGATATCACTGGGGCATTAAATTTGATGGTTAAGTCTCCTGTTGCTGCGCCCTTCCGCCTATTAAGTCCGAAGTTGTTTGTGAATAGGGCGCTATCCGGTCTTAAAACATACAAAGTCCCTGACTTTGTCCGACAAGATTACTTCCAATCATACGCAGGAAATAGACTTGTCAAGTCTATCGCTTTTGTGCGTGCCTATCCAAAGGCTCTTCCAGTCCTTAAAGAAAAGCTCTCTACAATTAAAATCCCCGTTCAAATTATTTGGGGAGAGAGTGACCAGTTCGTGCCACTCTCAAACGCTCATTATCTCGGCAAGAATCTCCCTAATGCACGCCTTGATCTACTCAAAAGCGGGCATTTTGCATGGGAAGATAATGCAGACGATTATGCCCGTATTGTTATCAATTGGGTTAGCGGTGGTTGTCAAAACCCCCACAGGTGAGAATTTCAGAACGTATCACAACATTGCAGGAATTGTAACCTAGCAAAATCACCGGTCCTGCATCTCCTGGACGGATTATCCTCATGCGTCCTTTCTGGCGGTATTCCTTATGGTGTTCGAAGAAACGGAAATTAAGGAGTAGGTAGGTGTAAGCACGGTCATAAAGACCCTCTGAGAATTGATGTCCTGTTATCCCACCCATCAATACAGTACCACCCGCTCTTACCGCCGCCCAATAATGCGCAGCGTAGCTGCTCCGTTAGCGGCGGTCGGGGCCGGAGGAGCGCCGCTATTACTGGGGCTCGCGTCGCCCCCTCCACGAGCAAAGCTCGTGGAGCCACCCCCTCATAAAAAGGAAGAGGCACTGCGGCACGGTTTGTGACGATTACACTGGTATGTCGTAGGGCGCAAGGAGCGCATTTCGCCGCATCCTTCATATCAGTTAGAAGTAGGTTTTGCCGGGTGGCCGCACGGTAGAACGTCTGCTGAAACGGCGCAAGCGTGCACGCGGGTGGTCCGCAGCAGGCGCGAGTCCAGCCGCACAAAGCACTGGTTTTGCTTTTCTTGCTTTAATCCTTCGCGCGATCAGGACCAGAGCGAATAATGCCCGAGCAGCAGCACTTCACAGGCGATGAGCGCGTTGGTGAGTGCGTGCGCTATCCATGCATCCACCACGCGGTCCCGCTTGTACATTGTCCATGCATAGCATGCGCTGGCAAATGCTCCGACTACCCAGCGGCCGTGCATCGCGCCGAAAAGGGCCGATGAAAGGACGAACGCCGCCGGCGAGAAGCGCAGCCCGGCTGTGGTTTGCGTTGAGAGGCGCCGGAGGAGGTACCCGCGAAATGCTAGCTCCTCTACCGCAGGTACTACGAGCACCGAGCCGGCTGCGCGGGAAAGAATCCAGGCAGCGGAAAGTCCCGGCGTCATGAGGGCCAGGCCGTGTGCTACGGTCGACGTCTGGTGATCCGCTGCCGGCTGGAAGGCGGTCCAGACGATATAGGCGAGGACGCCCGCTGCGAACGGGCGCCAGGAAATCCCGGAAAACATCTCCCTAAGCGGTGCAGGCCGCCAGTAATAAAGCAGCGCCGCAGCCGCGGCGAGGCTCCGCAGGACATAGAACCGGTCGAACCCGTTCGTAAAAAGGCCCATGAAAAGGCCCGAGCCGAGAAGGACCATCAGCGGCACGAGGTACGCGGTCACTCTCCCTGCACGGCGGGTGCGGGTGCCGGCCACCCTGGAAAAGACTTTCGATTTCTCGGCCAGGCCCACGGTCCCAAGCGATACTGCGATGAATGCGAGCCATCCGACCTGGGAGTGGAAACCCTCGGAGGCGAGCTTCGGCGAGACATAGGCGCCCAGCATGAGCAAAGCCGCGATCCTGCCGACGTTCACGAGCCAGATAGTCAGCGCGCCGATAGGGAAAAGCAACAGGGCCAGGGGGAAGCGCAGCCTGGACCGGAAGAACCAGAGATAGGCCCCGACGAAGAGCACCATAAGGCCGATGCCCTCGTAACCGGAGCACGGCCAATAGATGCCTGCGTTGAACCCGTTCACGCCGAGGATCATCTCTTTCGGCCGGCTGAAGACGTCCTGGCCGAGCCACCTCAAAAGACCTGCGGCCAAAGCGAAGGTCGAGCTCCTTAAGGGCTCCCAGGCGCGCGTAGCTAGCGCACCGGAGATCAGGGAAAGGCCCGCGAGTATCGCGCATGGCGCAATAAACGGCGAGCACCGGGAAGCCAGCCGTCCCCAATGGCGCGCAGGCACGGCCGCCATGCCCCATAAAACGATAGCGCCGAGGCCCGATACGACCCAGCCCACGGCCGCAAGCGTCGGAGGCCACGAGAGGGCGCCGGCCCGGAAAACTAGTACGGTCAGTTGAGAGAAGAGTATGTAAATCGCCACCTGGATGGGCAGCATGATGAACAGCAGGGAGGAGGGTTCGCCGAAGGGAATGCGCTCCCGCGAATCGGCGGCGGGCGCCCAGCGCGACATGAGGAGGGCGAACAGGATAAAGACCATCGCGAGGGCAGGCAGGCCCCTTGTGTAAGACAAAAAACCGGACGTGGGTGCTTCCACCCGGATGGCTAAGAGGAATATCTCGAAACCGGCGATTGCGATAAGGGACGCCCGGACGTGTCCCTTTCGGGGGGTCAGATTTTAACCCTTCTCTCGAAGAGAACCAGGACGGCGCAAACGAGAAGCCCTATTGCGGATGATGCACCGGACCAGTCGATCTCCGGGTAGGTTAATTCCGCCGACGCTGTACCGGCGAAGGCTGCAAACATGAAGAGTCCTGCAAGGACACGTTTACACAATCTCATTTGGTTCTTCCCCCTTCACGCTTCAAACCATACGCGAGCGATAACCTTGGGGACTCGCCGTGTTGTACGCTCTTTTGAAAGCATAGTGTACGCGCTTGTAATAACATTGTCAAATACTTTTTTTCAATGCAATCACTGTTTTGCGTTATAAATCGCAACTATCTGTAATCACAAGTATAACCTCCTCTCCTGGCATGCGCCGGACGAAGCATATGCCCTGGAATAAAGAAAAATTCGCTATTGCCGATAAACTTTTGTGTTGACATCGGAGCCGATCCTATATAACACTATACAACAAGCAATCCAAGTGAACCGTAAGGCATGCAGCGAAGGCACGTGCACCAGTTAGTCAGCGTTGGCTGCAGGAACGGATGGGAGAGGGGCGGATACTATGAAGAAGGTCGGCTCGATAGGATTGGTTTTCGTATTTCTGTTGATTGCGTCCAACGCGTTCGCTGACAGTGTTACACTTACCGATCCCTTCGGTGCTGCTGTATCGTATCAGGACGGGGCCGGCACCACCCACTATGTCACTCCCTACACAGCCAGTATCGTGATGAACGGCGGGTCGCCGTTCACGGGATACGTTACTTGTCTCGATCAAGCGCTAGGGGGACCTTACAATCAGCTAAATCCCGGTACGTGGTATGCGCCGGGCAGCTCGGGCAACTATGGCGGCACCTTTTCAGCGGGTGTGGTTACCGAGTTCAAAGAGGCGTCGTACCTGCTGGATACGTACCTGGCCGGAGTAAATTTGACTCAGGCCCATGCCATCGCCAGCACCGTAGGAGACGTCCAGTTTGCGATATGGTATATAATGGCGGGCGGCTCGGTGTCAGGAGGCGTTGCGTCCGGCGCCACCGGAATCAACCTGACCCTGACGTCCGGCGCAATCAGCGATATCATACAGGCCCAAAACCATTACACCGACATCGGCCTGTTGCTCAATCCCGTCTTCGTTCCAGCGGACGGCACTATCCAGAGTTTCATGCTGAACCCTTCATCTCCTGTCCCGCTTCCTCCAACGGTTCTCCTCCTTGTGCCCGGTCTGTTAGGCCTTGGCGTGATGAGGAAGAGGTACAAGCTCTAAGGCACGAAACTACCCGATCCGTCATCGACGCGGCCGCCCCTGATAAGGGCGGCCGTTTTTGTGTGCGCCCGGCAGGGCGCACTGACTTGGAGGTGAAAGTCCTCCCTGACGGCCGTGCGTTTCTCTTCTTCCGTCATTCCGGGCTTGGACCCGGAATCCATTTTTTTTAAGCCCTTGCGAAGACCCTGGATGCCGGCTTCCGCCGGCGTGACGGAGGGAAAGGAACCGGCGAACCTCAAGCGGGACGCTCTACACATGTGGGTGATAAGCAGAGCGCAAAAAAAGCCGGGCGGGCGGAAGTCCTTTCCGCTCACCCGGCCTGCCTTGCTTAGCGCCCTGCCGTTATTTTTTCTCTGTGCCCGTGATAGGCAGCACGGTCGCGCTGTCTGCATCGAGCATATGGGCGCGGCCCTCGAAGATGCCACCCTCGGGCAGAGAGAGCTTGGGCGTCGAGAGGTCGCCCTGGACGTGGCCTTTCGTCGTGATCGAGACCGCCTCGCTGCAGGTGACGGAGCCCTCCAGCTTGCCGCCTATCGTTGCGCTCCGCGAGACGATGTCGCCCTTTATGATGCCCGATTCGCCGATAATCACCGAATCCGCCTGCATGTTCCCCTCGAAAGAACCGTCAATCCTGACTGTCCCCTTGGAAACCAGCTCGCCGTGCAGACTTGAATCGGCCCCTATCACAGTCATATACTGCTGCTCTTTCTTACCGCCCATCATGACTTACCCCCTAAGAATGGGATCGGGTCCATTGGGACCCTGTGCCGCCACACCTCGTAATGTACGTGTGGACCGGTAGTGTTTCCTGTGTTGCCCGAGAGGGCTATGACGTCGCCGCGCTTAACCCTCTGTCCGACTTTCACAAGTAGCCTGCTGTTATGTGCATAAGCCGTGCTGAAATCGTGCCCGTGCTCTATAAAGACGATATTGCCGTTGCCGCCGACCCAGCCCGAGACGCCTATGACGCCGTCGGCTGTGGCCCTCACAGGGGTGCCCACGGACACCCTGATGTCTATGCCCGAATGGAAAGCCGGCTCGCCTGTTTTGGGGCTGAGCCTCTTCCCGAAGACAGAGCTTAAGACGCCCGGCACGGGCCATCCTTCCGGGGTGGCGTAATAGGCGTCCCGTTCTTCCCTGAGATACTGCTTTATCTCCGCGACGGAGGACATTGACTCGTCGATCTCCTTCTTCAGCAGGTCCACGTCCGGATAGCCTGTTTCCCTATGGCCGGCCGTCTTGAGTATATCCTTCTTCGACTTCATGGCAAGGAGCTCTCTGAACTCTTTGTCATGCGTCTGGAGGCTGGAAAGGCTTGACCGCATCTCAAGGAACTTGTCGGAGAAATAGGCGAGCCGCCTGCTCATCTCAAGGTATTGGGCCGTGCGGACCCCGACCGAGACGGCATAAGCGGTACCGAAGCCCCACCCGACGATGAGAAGCACGATCACTGCGAAAGGGATCTTGAGCTGCCGCGGCCTCGTCCTGGAGTGCGGCACAGCCATTATCGTAATCGCCGTAAAAGCCTTCTTGAAGAAGTTCCTTACTTTCTGCATTCGTTCTTTTCTTCAACCCAAAAACATGTCAATCGTACGGCCGCTCTAGTGCCTTCCGGCTACGCATAGGGGGGTCCGACGCGCACGAGGCGCTTTATCCCTGCCTCTGGATAGTCCGAGGCTTCCCAACACTGCTGGACCCGAACGACCCCAGTTGGGCTTACTAATAACAGACTTGCCGGATGTGATATATATTTAGACAGGGCCGCCTATATTGTCAAGCAAAAAGTACCTGCCCCTCGATCTATTTTTCTCCCGATTCTGTAAGGTTCCGATATAACAAGTAAAAGCAAATCCGCGTCCGGCAAGGGGATGCTTCGCGTTGAAGCGAACGAAAGGCAGGACATGGACCGTCCCCGGCCCATGAAGCCGTCACCATGTGATACGCCCTTGATGGCCGGACGGAAAAGCAAGCGAATGCGAGCGGCGAGATGGGTGCTGAACCCCGATAATTGCCGCTGAGCCCCAGCGGCAATAAAGCAAGCGTAGCGCCGCGCCGAGCGGGGAGGCCGGGGCACCCGCCCGACGTAAGGAGGGAAGGGTCGCAGCTTTGCCGGTGGAGGGGGTGCTGAGCCCCATTATGGTGCGGCCAGGCGGAAGCCGACGCCTTCATCCCGCCCGTTCGGGTCGTTGCCGCTGCGCTCCATGACGCGGACATGCTTTGCCTCGTTGGCGAAGGAGCCTCCACGCAGCACCCTGGACCTGCCGTCCGGCGGCCCCTGCGGGTTGTCTTTCGTGGTCTTTTCGTACCATAGGTGATCGTAGCGGTCCTGGAGCATTTCCCATACGTTTCCGCTCATGTCGTAGATGCCGAGGCCGTTCGGCTTTTTGGCGCCTACGTCGTGCGTCGTCTTAATCTTGCCGCTGTTCAGGGCATACCAGGCATAATCCCCGACCTTCGTGCTGTCGGAGGTGCCCGACCACTTTTCCTTTTTGCCTCCGCTGCGCGCCGCGTATTCCCATTCCGCCTCGGTGGGTAGGCGGTAGGACTTGCCAGTCGCCTGGTTGAGCATCCGTATGAACAAGTGGGCCTCGTCCCAGCTCACCATGGCTACGGGGCGGCGGTCGCCCGTGAGCTTGCCGGGGGCGCTCCCCATCACCGCCTTCCACTCGGCCAGGGTCACCTCGTACTTGCCTATCCGGAAATCACCGACGCAGACCTCGTGGACGGGCGACTCGTCGGCAAACCCGTCGTCGAAGACGTCGCCCATCTGGAAGCACCCGCCCTTCACGGAGACCATTTCGATCTCCGGCGCCTGCGCGAAGCAGACTGGGGCGAAGCAAAGCATGGCGAGCGCGGCTGGGATCAACATTACTGCGGTACGCATCTTCTTCATGTTTTCCTCCGGGCCGCGCGTTCTCCAATCCGGGCCGTGCCCCACACCCGGTACAGATCGCCCATCCCGCCTTCAGGATCGCGCATCTCACTATTGATTACCATTTCACCGCCCAACCGATCAAGCCATTTCTTGCCGGATGCGGGAAAAAGACATGCTATGCGCTGCCAGGAAGGAGGGGAGGGGCAGTTAGCAAGGCCAGGCAAGGCGGATTATTGAAGATTACGGCCTGACGGGGGATATGGGGTTACACCTGCTACCGGAGCGCACCAGCGACACTTTAAAAACTGAGGTTTACCAGTCGAAAGACGGGCTATTCCACCGCGTCATTGGGCCACCACATACGAAACGACCGACCTACAATTTTTGTTACCTTGACTATCCCCCCTCTGGATGTCTGCAATTCTCCCACTATCCATCACGGCTGCAGTATTTTCACTAAGTGATCCTGTTAATGTCCACTTGATACATGGTGCGATTCAATGTCGTCTGGAAGACAGAGACAGCTAAAATGGCTTGATCGGTTGGGCACGGGATTCATCAGGCTTGCCTATTTTCATCACGTCAACGGCCCGATACTCCTCCTGGTAACGGGGCCTCAAAAGCCTCCCAGAAGAAGCCCCCTTCATCTGACGCGTCGAACTCAATACACAGGCCCTTGTGTGAATCCGAATAGTGCGCCCACATAAGGACATCGTCTCGCTTTTCGGAGAGGCAATAGATTCCCGTCTTCGCAACAAAACCCTCATACGCTCGCCTCAGTAAGTCCTGGTTTGTAAAGGCCGCGTTCTTACCGCGCATGCGTTTTTTTGATCTCCCCCTTGCCTGCTTTAGGAAAATGTTTTTTTGTCAACTGTTTCAGGAATTCCGCGCGAGAAAGAGAAGAACCTTCAAGGGTGAGACAATGCCTGCATTCAAATGGGTCGTTAAAGGCTGCTGCGCTACTCAAGAATATGCTTCTCGCGATGAAAATGTCTCGTAGACCTGGGGATTTCATAGAGCGATACTTATATAGGAACGGCACCGCGTATGGCCGAATGGCCTTTGTTAACTTCACGACTTCTTGCATTCTCTTCATATTCTTTTCGGCACCCCATCTTTTAAAACCAGATACAGATGCGCTAAGTCACACCGTTACCTGACAGATCGAGTAGATAGCAGTATTTTTCTATATTTGGCACTTCGATCACAAAATGCTCTAGAACTTGTATTGGGCTTGGGGGCAGCCAGATGAATCTGTACTCCCTTTGGTAGGCATAGCGAAAGTGCTTTGATGCGAAGACATCAACGTCCTTAATCGGATAGTTCACGGGATCGATGTAACTAATGTCCATGCCAACTCCAAACCAGCCTTTCATCTTGTTCTCGACCGCCGACAGCACTGATTCAACGAATTCCTTAGGGTTTCCAATGATAAGGCATGCGTTTGCATCGAAATCAAGGAACAAGCGAGGGGCAAACGATAGAGATAGGCAGTACACATAGTAATTAGTGGCGGACCTTGTGGTATAAACAAAATAGTCAGGTGAGAAGCCCCCCTTGCATTGGCCTGTTTTACCGTCGTACGCCTTCATCTTCAGCCGCCTGGGCGTCGGCGTAATCACCAACTCTAGTTCCTCATCCCTTATCGCTGGGTTAAGCGACGGATCGTTATATGATGAAGCAGGTGATATCCTGATCTGCTTTTCATCCATAGCCTGCTTCAAGTATTGAAGCTTTCCATACTTAAAGAGGCAACCTCCTAGGGGCAGGCCTATGACTCTTATCGCGTTAGCAGACTCTTTTTGCGAGAGTAGACGCTGTATCCGGGATTCTCATATTCTTCATGAAGCCATTTTCAAACCCGGAAGGAAATGGCCCGAACCTAATGACGAATTCTTCCAGGACATGTGTCCATAGGATCATCCATTTTTCTCCCTCCCTTGGTACCGGAAGACTAATCTTCGGCTCGTGGTTCAGTTGGATGAGGTTGTTGAAAACGTCTCGTGCTCTTTGTTGGAGTTCCTCCTCTTTGAGATGCTGCATGTATCGGCCCGATAAACGGTACTGTTGGCGCCAAAGTTCGTGTCTTCTCAAACGTTAGGCCTCCTTTACAGATAAACCCGAAGATAATTCGGGTATTTCCTTTTGCAGAGCCTATCTCATACAGGCCTCAACGAACAAAACGCCGAGTGCCGTCATTACTACGGTATCGATTCCTTTGTAGACCGTTACTGATTCGGTTCTCTGCCCGAACATCAAGGACATACCCCCCCTAAAGATCATCGGAGCAATCAATTGCATACGCATAAGGTTATTGGCCGAAACTGCGTAGGCGTCATCTGACATAGATAGTTTTTGCATTAATTCTTCCTTGTCCCAAGCATACTGGCGAAGGCCATCCAAGGGTCTTGCCACCCCCTGTCCCTCTAAATCGCTATAGAGTGAATTTAGCAGCCGAGCTTCCCTCCCAGTTATGGCTTTTATCATATCTATGAATCCGTAGCGAATTTCGCTATTGAAGTCAGGATTCAGCGCATTCGCTAGGAGTTGGTTCCAAAGCCTTTGAATGTCTGGTTCCTCTTCAAGTGATGCCTCCTCGAAAATAGGAAGAGCCAATTTGGGTGGCACTGAGCGGGGGACGGCAACCCCTTTTTCGCTGAGTATCCGCCCGACTTCTTCCGTCATATCCATAAGGCGCTTCCACCTTACAAAACGCAATTTATCTGTGATCATCCCCGCGATTTCATGGGCGGGTATCCTAAGCACTTTTTCAAAAAAACCGGCCATTCTTTCGATGCCTACCACCACGCTCTGACCAAACCTCGCCGATTCCTGAATGGCTTTTGCGATTTCCTCAGTCTCGGACATTTGTAACTCCTTCGGTTTGTGCAGGAAATGCTCCTGTTCCGGCCTCTTTTCTCATTTGTGATAGTTTTAGGTTACCGATTGTAACACTAGGAATAGGCTCGGTCGAGCAAAATCTAGCGCTTCCAGGAAGGAGACCGCGCCCCCAAAAAGACGACGGTCGGTGAATTGCGTTCTGACCCGTTGACCGCAGTCATCAGGGATTTCTCCGGACATAGGTAGCAATTTTAATCCCGCCTTTCAACCATCCAGGCGCAAATGTCCGCAAATGCGGCCGTATGGCGTCTGTGTCACGGTAACGTCGCGTAATTACGTGGTTTACGTTGTCCGCCGTTTTTCCCCGTATTAAGAAAAGGGCATGCCGTGGGGTAAACCCATATCACTGAGGAGGTGTCTGGTGTTTCAGAGGGGTAAATCAGGTGTAATCTGTTTTCTGCTTTTTCTTTGCCTGGCGACGCTTGCCGGCTGTGGAGGCGGCGGCTCGGGCTCTTCGATTCCATCCCCCTCTCCGTCGCCTCCCGTGCCGCCCCCTATGCCCGTTTACGCCCGCTTTGCCTACGCGGTCAATGCCGGCGACAATACACTCTCCGTGTTCGTCGTCGATTCATCATCGGGCAGGCTGCGCCAGAACGGCTATGTGAGCACCGGGGCGGGGCCCAGGTCGGTAACCGTCACGCCTTCCGGCCAATTTGTCTATGTGGGGAACTTTACCGACAACTCGATTTCCAGCTTCAGCGCAGACCCGACCACCGGTCGCCTCACGTCCACCAGCTCGACTGCGAGCACGGGAGGCGGTCCGATATCAATCGCTGTAGACCCTTTCGGCCGGTTTGTTTACACGGCAAACTACGGCGACGATAATATCTCCGCCTTCAGGATCGACCAGTCCACAGGCTCGCTCGCCTCGGCCGGGACTACTGCCACCGGATCCTCGTCCGCCGTGGGGATCGTAGTCGATCCGGCGGGCAGGTGGCTCTATTTTGCGGAGTCAGCGAACAGGATATCGGTCTACGCCATCGACCAATCGTCAGGCAGCGTCAGCAAAACGAGCACGACGGCAACGACTTCAGCCCCCGTGAGTCTCGACGTAAGCGCTAACGGGAGCTTCGTCTACGTGATAGACAGCAGCGATAAAATCTCGTCATATGCCGTGGACCAGACGAGCGGCGCCTTAACACAGGTAGGGTCGTCCGTGACGACGGGAAATGGCGCGTCAGACGTTTCCGCAGACATGGCCGGGCATTTCGTCTTCGTAACGAACCAGGGGGACAATACGATCTCCATCTACCAGGTGGACCAGTCGACGGGCGCGCTCAGCTCAACAGGCACGGTAACAGCAACGGGGGGCGGGCCCGTATACATAACGATAGACCCGTCCGGCCAGTTCCTTTACACGGCGAACAGCACGGGGAACACGATCTCCGTCTTCTCCCTTAACCAGTCTTCCGGGGCGGTTGCTTCGACTGCGACGACTGCCGCCCGCTCGACCGTCTCCCAAATCGCCATTTCCTACGGCCCGACCGCCGTCGGCTACTCGTCTAAATTCGCCTACGCGACGAACATGTCCGACAACACCGTCTCCGCCTTTACCATAGACCCGTCATCGGGGGCGCTGAGTGCGGCCGGCACGCCTGCATCTACGGGCAGCTCGCCTGAGGGAGTAGCTGTAGACCCCTTCGGGCGGTTCGCTTATGTCGCGGCTTTTTCGTCCAATAACGTGACGGCCTACACGATCGACCCGTCGTCCGGCAGCCTCACTTCCGCCGGGTCCGTAGGAGGGGGAGGGGGGCCAATGGCCGTGGCCGTGGACCCGTCCGGCAGGTTCGTCTATGCGACGAACTGGACGGGCGCCACGATCCAGGTCTATAGCATCGACCAGACGTCCGGCAGCCTCACTGCGGTCGGGACGCCTCTATCGACGGGGGCGCAGCCCGGCGGCATCGCGATAGACCCGGCAGGCCAATTCCTCTATGTGGCCAATTGCGGCTCGGCATTCGTCTCGGCGTTCTCCATCAACAGGTCAACGGGCGCGCTTACCACTTTTGCGAGCATAACGGTTGGGAGGGGCTCCCGGGCTATTGCCTTCGAACCGTCCGGCCGGTTCCTCTATGTGGCGAACACTACCGACGGCAGCGTCTCGACCATTACGATTAACCGCTCCACGGGCTACTCGACAAGCGTCGTGACCTTATCCTATACGGGGGTTTTCGGTCTCACCACCGAACCCAGCGGGCGGTTCGTCTATGCCGTCAGCCAGTCGGCCAAGCTGGTCACGGCCTTCCTCATCAACCAGTCATCGGGGTCACTCAGCGTGATCGCCACGGCCCCCGCAGGCAACCAGCCCATGAACGCGGCGACCGACGCCACCGGCCAGTTCCTCTATGTGGCAAATGCCGGCGATAACAGTGTAGCCGCTTATACGATCGACCCGTCTTCGGGGGTGGTTAACCAGTCAGGGACGGCCACGGCGGCAGTTATCCGGCGTTCCTTGCGACATCGACCAACATTCAGTAGCAGGTAAAACAGCCATCGGCTATAAGGCCGGACCCGAAGGAAGCAGGTCCGGCCTTATGCTATTCACAAAGGATTTACCGGGCTGTCCAAGTCCGGCATGACGAAGGGCAGTAATACCCCTCTGCTTGCTGCGGGGTAGTTTATTTCCAGCGGGGCGCTTGCCATTCTTTGCTTCCGATTGGCAAAGGGAGTCAATCTGTTTTGGAATCTACATCGGGGAAGGGCTATAGAACTGGAACTGTGACAAGTCGACCCACGGGCACTACACTACGGCAAACAATGTTCCGGCATGTCTCTTGCTGTAATTTTGGTTGTTGACAATATATATCGGGTCATAACGATGAGAAACGCAATCCACTTCTTGCTTATCTTTGTCGTTTTGTGCGCGTCAGCCCTTGTTTTGCCTAAGCCGGGCGGCGCTGCGTTAGGCCGCTCCGCCGACTCCGTAGAGGCCGACAGGACCGCGCTTTCCGGTGTCGGGGGCGCCGTCACTGTCGGAAACGGTTACAGTGTTCACCAGATCAACTACGGTGGAACAGCCGTGCGGGAATATGTTTCCTCGGACGGCACGGTATTCGCCGTTGCCTGGAACGGAACCAGACATCCCGACCTCTCGGTTCTCCTGGGAAGCTACGCGGGGAGCTACGAGCAAGTGCTGCGGGGAACGATCCACCAGCCCGGGGTGAGGCATCTCTCGCTCAAAGCGGACGGTGTTGTTGTTCAAAAATGGGGCCATGTACGAAACTTGCGTGGACGCGCATACGTCCCGGCCCTGATTCCTGAGGGTGTATCGACAGATGAGATCAGGTAAGCTGCTGGTACTTTTACTGGTATTTGCCATGGCGGCCCACTGCGGAGGCGGGGGAGGCGGCGGCTCGTCGCCGGAGGGCTCTTCCGGAAGTCTGTCCGGTACTCCCGTCAGCCTTCCGAACGGCCCCACCCTTCCAACCATAACGGGCAACAACGTGCTGACGATTAGCGTAGGGGGGCCTTCATCCTATGCCAACGAGCCGACCGTCAGCTTGACAGTCTGCGATCCAAACGGCAACAACTGCCAGACGATCGACAATATACTGCTCGACTCGGGGGACTATGGAGTCCGTATTTTCGGCCAGGTCCTCAACTCGTCCCTTGCTGCCGCCATGACGCAGGTGGAGGTAAATTCCCTCCCCCTCTATGAATGTATCGAGTACGGAGACGGCTCTGCTGTCTGGGGGCCGGTCAAGTCAGGGCAGGTGACCCTGGGACGCGAGCAGCCCGTCGCTATCCCGATTCATGTCGTTGGCCCCGCCTCTTTTAACTCCTCCTCGATTTGCCGGGGATCACCGCTCCTTACAACGCCGGGCGATGCCCAATACAATGGCGCGCTTGGCGTAGGTCTCTTTAGCAACGACTGCGGTAGTCTATGCGCAACCAGCGCCAGGAACGGGCTCTATTTCACGTGCACCGGCTCGTCATGCGCGGGAACGACCGTCCCTACCCAAAGCCAGATCCGAAACGCGGTCTCCGCGCTTCCCACCGACAACAACGGCGTACTGGTGAGTTTCCCGAGCATACCCCTGGCCGGCGCTCCCTCGGCTAGCGGCTACCTTATCCTCGGGATCGGCACGCAGTCAAACAACAGCCCTTCGGGGGTCGTAGCTTATCCCGCAAACCCGAGTGATGGAGACTTTACCACAAACTACAACGGGGCAAACTACAGTGCTTTTCTCGATACGGGCTCGAACGGATTGTTCTTTCCATCAAGCCAAATCGCCACCGTGGATGGCGGTCAGTGGTACAATCCGTCCTCGCTCCTCACTCTCTCAGCTACGAACACGGGGTACAACTCAGCACAGTCCGGACAGGTACAATTCCAGGTGGGCAGCTACAATGCCCTCATGGCAACGTCGAACAACGTTTTTTGTGATCTGGCAGGACCCGGTTCAGACGGCTATTTTGACTGGGGACTTCCCTTCTTCCTCGGGAGGAACATCTATATAGGCATCGAAAGCGCCACATCCACCCTTGGTACGGGACCGTACTGGGCTTACTGACGGGGAACGGCCGGGGTCAGCCCTTGACAAGGCACAACGCACATCTCTTATCTAAGGTGTGCAGACCTTCCCCATCGTTCCTCAAGCCTCAAGCCCGTTCTGTCCGTAGTCAAGGGCTGAGCCCCCATTACATGCTGTTCTTGTCACGTTAGTCAACTACGTCTCCCATTGTCTCGCAGGAAGGAGGGGAGGGGCACTGAGCAAGGCGGATTATTGAAGATTATATCCTGGCGGAAAATATGGGTTTTCACCTACCAGTCGCACCCATGCCTCATTCCATAAAAATCACAATAACCAGCAAAAGGCGGTAACGCTCGATGTAACGAGGCAGTAAACTAAACGGCGAGGCCCGGCTTCCTTATCTAGACTCGTCCATGCCCCCGCCATTGGGGAAAAGTATTTTCTAAATATCGTTTCAACCCGCTTAAGTTTTCCCTTGACTTCGTGTATAACAGTGTATTACACTGTATGAGAGAAGGGATGAGGCAGGCGATGCGAAAGAAACCAGGGAAGACAGAGATGAAACTCTTTGAGGAAAAGATTGAAGAAATCAAGTCACATAGATTGATGGTCTTACAGGCGTAGACCGCCTATCGCGCCGTTGCCGGCCCTTTGCGTGCGGGTTTGCAGACGAAGGCTTTCAAAGCGTGTCACGCTGGAGGAAACAATGAGACTGGTAAAGGGCGTTATCGCAGCCACACTCTTCTGGGTGGCCTGGTGCAATACATTGTGGGCCGTCGTCGCGGTTCCGGAAATCAATCCCGCCTCCGCCTCTTCCGCAATAGGCCTTATCGTTTGTGCCTTACTGATCCTTTTGGACAGGCGGATGAAGGGCTGAAGGGTCATGTCCGGTCTCGCCGTTAGGATGATCCCACCTTGGCGGTGATTGCCGGAAGTTGCGGTGGGCAACAGGCCGTCAAGGGCTGACCCCTATGCTTTATACGGACTTCAGGAAGAACACCTCTGGCGCCCCTCGCGACCAGGCCTCAAAGATTACGCCCCGGGGCCTCGGTCTTCCAGTATTCACTAGTTGTCATGGCGATCCCTCGAAGACCGCTCGTACAGAGGACTCAAGCCCCTATGCACAGCGCCGCGTGACACCTGCGTTTGTCTCGTTGATCAGCCACCCTGCCGGGACCGACCACTTGAAGTACTGCCCCTGCCTTGGCTGCAAGGTCGGGAAGGTCTGGCTGGAGGCACACCTCTCGGGGAGCCAAAAGGAAGCGAGGAGCAGAGTGGCCGCCGCCAGGATTGCGGGCCCTCTTCCAGACCGGGGTGCTGCCGGAAGTTGTTGCAGTGTCATTGGCTTATCTCCTATTGCAGTCCGCACTCCATTAAGACCGCGCGGACAGACAACATCCATCATGCCACTTCGATCTTCACTTGCGCTTTTTAGGCTTCGTCCAGACGGCTAGCAGCACAATACCAAAGATCACGAACAGCACCACGCACCCGATGCCGATGCCTCCCGCGACTGTGGCCCCGGCGCGTATGGCATCGCCCTATTTTATCATAAGCGGGATGGAGACCCCCAGAATGACGGCGGCGCCCAGTATCACGAGGAAGAAGGCCTTCCACTCCAGGTACCTTCAGCCTTGCCCCTCTCGTACGCCTGCCTTCCGACAAGGAGCATCAGGAACAAACGAATCAAGTCCATGTACGCCACCTACAGTTATTTTCGGCTATCACACGAGGTTCCTTTTGCCAAACATTGCCTCATCGCCAACCGCCGATGTTATCACCTCGTGATAGCATCTTGCAAGGGAAAACTCTGATCGAACAGAAACGCAGCGCAGATCGATGCTTTGGCTGTTTCGCTCGATATCATCCACGGGCTCACTGTGCTGGGATTGGCCGGCCGATCCGACTCCTCTTTAATGCCATCACGAATGGTTAACTTTATTGTGCGCGGTTGCGTTGTGGTTTGCAGGAAGGACGCCTGCTGCGAGGCCCGTGCACCTTCGGTGCCCCTTACATCCCTAAATGGAAGAGGTCCGGCGTAGGGGGCAAGCTAAGGTAGTCAATACCTAAACGGCTGTCAGTAGAATTCCCGCATGATCTCTGCGCGGCGGTTGTTGCGGTAGATCACGCCCAACGGATAGCCATGACAATGATGTGCTCTTGATCGCCCGGTATCAACCGTCCTCATCCTCGCCTTCATAAATGCAGCCCGATTCAGGACTTTCCTGCACGATGAGCTTGCAAAGGCCCGGAAGGGATGGTTTAAGGCGCTTCCATATCCAGCGGGCCAGGTTCTCAGATGTCGGATTCTCAAGGCCCTCTATATCGTTCAGGCACCGATGGTCCAACTGGTCGTGGAGGGGGGCAAACGCCTTGGCTATGTCTGCAAAGTCCATGACCCACCCGGTGCGTGGTTGCAGGGGTCCTCTGATATGGACCTCGATCCGGAACGCATGACCGTGCATGCGTGAACATTTGTGGCCCACCGGAACATTGGGGAGGAGATGGGCCGCATCTACCTTGAACGCTTTAAAGATTATCATTCCGTCCTCGCTATGGTATTCCCAGGAGCTTGTGGGTCTGCAGGCTTAGCCGCCATTGGGGATGCTCCAGGCAGTATCTGACCGCCAGCCTTGTATTTTCCCCACGCATCGAGCCGTCTCTGGGTTGAAGGAAGAAGTACCTGAAATCAAGCTCCTCATATTGCTCCGGCTCCGCTCCCCTCTGGGGAAACACCAGCTTTAGCTCGTCGCCCACCGTGACCTTCAAAGGCGCTCCCGCCTTAGGGCTGACGCAGGTCCAGTCTATTCCGGCGGGGGGCATGATCGTCCCGTTCGTTTCGACGGCCACCTCGAATCCGACCGCGTGGAGAGCCTCAATCAGCGGCTCATCCAATTGAAGCAGCGGCTCGCCCCCGGTGCAAACAATCAGGGGACGAACGTGTGCCCACCGAACAGGCGGGAGGAGGCGAGCTGCCGATTCAGCCAACTGTTGCGGATCGATATATTCTCCGCCATCAGGTCCGTCAGTGCCCAGAAAATCAGTGTCGCAGAACGTGCATACGGCCCCCCGCCGGTCCTCCTCTTTTCCCGACCACAGGTTACAACCGCTGAACCGCAACAAGACGGCCGGGCGGCCGACGTTCGCGCCTTCACCTTGAAGTGCATAGAGAATTTCCTTTACCAGGTACGGAAATTCAGTCAATGCTTCCCCCGATATTTCACCGGCCCCTCCAGCCCTCCACACGTGTCAAAGGTTACCATCGCTGACTCTGCACTGCAAGACCGGGAGGACTCGGCTAAGGCAGTCAATCCCCAAACAACTATCAGTAGAATTCCCGCATGATCCCCGCGAGGCGGGCGGGGTCGAAGGACGACTGCCGCTGCGGGCGGCGTGGTCCTGTCGGCGCGGGCTGTGTAAGGCGGCCGGTCGTTGCGGTAGATTATGCCCAGGGGGATTTTATCGGGGGGTTCCAACGCCTTTGCGAAGGCGGCGGCCCTGTTTGTGGGGTCGTATGAGGCGTCGAGGTGGTAGACCCTGTCGGCGAACCATTGGTACGTGTTGACCTGGTTGAATGTTACGCAGGGCTGGAGGATGTCGAGGAGCGCGAAGCCTTTGTGGTTGATCGCCTCCTTCATCATCAGGGCGAGGTGGTCCCGGTCGCCTGCGTAGCTTCTGGCGACGAAGCTGCAATCGAGCGCTATCGCCAGGGCGAGCGGGTTGAGCGGGAGCGGCGGGCGCGCCTTCCGGCTGGGCCTTCGTCTTCATGCCCATCATCGAGGTGGGGGACGCCTGCCCCTTGGTGAGCCCGTAGACTTGGTTGTCGTGGACGAAGAACTTGACGTCGATGTTGCGCCTGATCGCGTGGATGAGGTGGTTCCCTCCTTCGCCGTAGGCGTCGCCGTCTCCCGCGACTGCGATGACGGGCGTGGGCGCGCCTGCGAGCCTGATGCCCGTTGCAACGGGCAGGCCCCTGCCGTGCAGCCCGTTAAATGTGTTGCATCGCGTATAGTGCGGGAACTTGCCTGCCTGGCCTATGCCTGATACGACGATGAGCTGGTGCGGCTCGAGGCCGAGGTCCGCCATCGCTTTTTTAAAGGCGCCGAGGATGCCGAAATTGCCGCACCCCGGACACCAGGCGGGCGTGACGCCGTCGAACTTACCCGAGTCTGCCATCCAACTCCTCCAGAAGCTCATCCAGCAGGTACGGCCTGCCGTCGTATTTGTTGACCGCCGCAGCGCACGAAAAGCCCGTCTCCGCAGCAAGCAGCCGGGCGAACTGGGACGTCGCGTTGTTCTCGACGGAGATCGTCTTTTTCGCGGCCTTCAGGATTCCGAGGTAGTCGAGGCTGTCCGTTAAAGGGAAGGGCCAGATTTCGCTGAAGTGGAGAAGGGCGATCTCCTTGCGGCCGGCGAGGCTATCGACCGCCTCCCGCAGCACGCCGTGATTGCTCCCCCAGCCGACGAGCACCACGTCGGGTGCGCGGCTGCCGTAGAGCAGGGGAGGGGCGATCTCCTTGCGCAGTGCCGGCAGCTTCAGGAGCAGCCGCTTCTGCACCATCTTTACGCGGGTACGGGCGTCCTCGATCAGGTGGCCTTCCTCGTTGTGCTCGTCGCTGTCATCGACGACGAGGGCGGGCCCTGCGCCGGGGATCGCGAGGGGCGATATGCCGGAAGGGGTGAAGGCGTACCGCTTGTATGACGCGCCTGCTGCTGCGGCATCGCGCAGACGGTAGTCCTTGTAGACGATCTTCGCGGTCTCGATCCCGTCGTATGTCCAGGATGAGTCGGCAAGGTACTGGTCCGTCAGCACGAAGGCGGGTATCTGGTATTTCTCCGCCAGGTCGAAGGCCTTGTTCGTCAGAAAGACGGCCTGCTCGGGCGTGCCCGGCGCAAAAAGCGCCCTCGGGAACTCCCCGTGGCCTGAGTGCAGGACGAAAAGCAAATCACCCTGCTCGGTGCGCGTGGGAAGCCCGGTCGATGGGGCGGGCCTTTGGCCGACGACGATCACGACGGGCGTCTCCGTCATCGCCGCCAGCGAGACGCCTTCGACCATGAGGGCAAAGCCCCCGCCCGCGGTAGCAGTCATGGCGCGCCGTCCTGCGTAGGATGCCCCGATGGCCATGTTGATCGCCGCGATCTCGTCCTCCGCCTGCTCCACGACGATGCCGTATTCCTTCGCTTTGGCGGCCATATAGAGGAGCACGCCGGTGGACGGGGTCATCGGGTAGCCGGAATAGAAGCCGCAGCCGGACAGCACAGCGCCGACGCCGACGCCTGCGTTGCCGTCGATCAGCATGCGGGCCGGGCCGGGCGGGGCCTTAGTGAAGCTGCACTGCGTGCAGTGGGCGGCCGCGTAGTCGCGCCCTCTTTCGGCGGCCTTCCGGTTCTCCTCTACGGCCGCATCGCCTTTCTTGCGCATCTGCCTGTTTATGACGTCCATGTAGACGTCGAGAGGCAGGCCGAGCATGCCGAGCAGCGCGCCCGTTGCAACCGTGTTCGCCATGATCCTACTGCCGCCGTCCTGCGTTGCCAGCTCTACGAACGGCACCTCCAGGAACTGCGGGCCTTCGTGGTGCTCCTTGAGCATCGCGGGGTCGTAGACGATTATGCCCGACGGGGCGAGTTTGCCGCCTGTCTCGCCGATACTCGCCCTGTCGAAAGCGAGCACGATATCGGCGCAGTCGCGCGAGCAGCCGACGGGTGAGTCCGACACCCTGACCTGGACAAAATTGTGCCCGCCCCTTATACGCGACTCGTAGTCCTGGTGGATGAAGACGTAGTAGCCCGACCTGGTAAAAATCTTCCCCAGGGCATCGCCGATAGTCTGCATGCCCTGTCCGGCTTCCCCGCCGATGCGGATGGTATAGTCCAATGTTTCGGTCCCTCCGGTTCCGGCCCCACACAGTAAATGGAACCTGACGCTTTTAATCGAAGTGTAGGGGTGCTGGTACGCATTGTCAAGAAATAAGGGGGGCCGGAATTGCGGGGGCCGGGGCAGGCCGGGATCTTTTCGCGCCCTTCGCGTCGTTTCCTTGGTCGCGAGTCCTCGCGTACACACAACGTACGCTACGGCTCGCTCGGTCGAAAACAACGCGAATTGCATCGAAAATCTCTCCGGCCTGCCCCGGCCCCGTTTGTGCAGGATGGTTTGGTTAGGATTGGAACGGCTGGCCGCGTGCTATGACGCTTTCTTCCATTCCAGCGAGAGCTTGCGGCCGGACGCGGCGCAATCCCTCAAATAAAGGTTGATCAGGGTTTGATAAGGGATACCGGCGTCTGCCGCCAATGCCTTAAAGTACTTGACAGTTTCTTCATCAAGCCTGATCGTTACCTGTTTCTTGAGAAGGTGCGCGTAAGGGTTCTTCTTCGCCTTAGAAAAATCATATTCCTTTCTCATGTAACTACAGTGTAAATACAAATGCGGGACTTGTCAAATTGGTCCGGAAGGGAGGGGCCTGACCCGGCCCTTCGCCCGTCACGTTAGTCAACTACGTTCCCTATTTGTATTGTTATATATTACGTTGATGCGTATGAGAGAAACGGATGAACATGCCCCTTTAGAGGAAATGTTTTAGGGCGGGCAGTCATTGTCAAGAATTATGGGCTCGCGCGGGTAAGATGGGGCGGGATCTTTTCGCGGCTTTTCCCTGTCTCTCGGGGCTGTCGCGGACGTGGTATATTATCGGAGTGGGCTGTCATTGTTTCTTATCCGGCAGCATAATTCTACGTGAAAAAGCGTTCAAATACCCGAGAAACGGTATGAATAAAGTGGAAGGATTCAACTGGATATAGTGTTATAAGTTCGCATCTCGATAGTGTATCGATTACATTGTAGAGGGAAAGCTTGACAATTGCGCAGTAATATCGATATTGTACTACAGTAGAGCGTGGCATGCTCTGCTCCTTGGGCGCTTGAGACCGGGCCGAGAAACCTACCTCAAGCGTCCTTTCTTTATTATTCCTTACACAGCCCTTTACATGTGCCGCCTAGTAATACAAATCACAACATTGTAATAAACTGACCAGCCGGGTTACCTTCTTCAGTCGTCGAAGTTGCCCCCCGACCCCTTCGCGCCTAGCCCTTTTCCACGCTCGACGATCTTATCTTTCGTCCACTCTTCCGGCTTCTCTATCTGCTTGCCCTTGGGCCCCAGGTCGTAGGAGCCTGCCGAAAGGAGCGCCTCGATGCCGAGGTCGGCCGTGTCTGCGCCGTTGAGCACCTTGGTCATCATCTTGTACGCGAATTCCTCGACTGCCTTCGCCATCCCTTCGCGGACTGCGGCGGGCTGCGCAAGCAGCTTGTTCTCGAAAGGCAGGTTAAGGTTCTTATAGTCGCCCTTCTTCCAGCCCTTGCCTTCCGCGTAGGCGATCATCTCGGCCCACAACTCGTCCGTCATGCCTTCGCCCTTGCGCTTGATGAAGTTGCCGTTCGGGTCGAGCTGGGCGTTTCCGTAGTCGTTGACCTCGACCCCCCATGAGATGAACTGGAGGGCGGTGGCCACGTTCGCCTTGGTCGTCGCCGTCAGGTTCGCGATCTGGCGCAGCCGCTCGGAGCTGTTGCCGGACGTGCCGTGCTGCGCCCCGCTGATGCTGTAAGGGGTGAGGGCCTTGTGGATCTCCGCTGTAAGCTCGACCTGGATGCCCGCGTCGGACGCCTCGATGCCGTGCGTCGTGCCGTTGTTCAGGGCTATCCAGTCGGGGAAGATGCCGTTGGCGTTGAGGCCCTGGATGAGGAACATGGCCTCGGGCACTGTCGAGAGGCCCTCCTTGCCCTTAATCTCGCCGACTTCCGTCTCCAGGCCCGCCCATTTCGGGACGAACGGGTTCAACTCGAGGTTGGCGAGCAGGTTCTGATCGTCGAACAGATGCGACGCGTCGATGGCGATTGAGGTCAGCCCTGCCTCGAACATCGTCGGTATCTCGACCTTCGCGGAGGCGACGTCACCCGCGCTCTTGATGCCGTAATGGTCCGCGTGGACCGCGACGGGCACGGTGATGCCCATCTCGTCGCACAGGGTATCGACGATGCGCGCCATGTTCCAGTAATTGACCGCGCAATACGCCTTCTGCCCGCCTTCCGACTTCGCTATCTCGATGATGACGGCGGCGCGGGCGCGCTGGGCGGCCCGCAAAGCACCCCGGACGACGAAGTAATTCCTGCCGTTGCACGCCATCGCTATTGCCTTCCCCTTGGCGCGCATGGCCCGGTCGATGACCTTGCCGCTGACGATGAGCGCCTTGGAGTTGGGGAAAAGCTGTTTAATGTTGGGGGGACGGAATTGAAGCGCCTTTTCGAAATCTGCTGAATAAGTCATAAGAGATTCTCCTTTCACGAGAAGGAATATAACTCTTTCCGACAATTGGATTCTAAGATAAATTGGCGAGAATGTCGAGTGCTGCGAAAAGCGCGGCGATTACCGGCCTCAGGGGCAGCCAGCCAAGGCACCCGCCGGCTCGTCCTCCCGAGCTAACGGTCCCGGCACCGCCCTGCATGATGGCAGGGGTCGGTGACGCCTAAACGAGCTCAAGATCCTATCCGGTCCAATTTCTGTTTCTATCCATTTTAGAGCGGTAATGATAGCCTCCAATGATTAATTGGGGTCCCAATTAAACTCACTGAGTTTATCCACCCCATATGTCGTATTATACGCAATGGACCTGCGCGCCAAGTTTGCCACCCTTTTTGTTGATCTTTTATAAGATAGGGATGTAAAATCGAAGAATATGTATAATGTGTATAAAAAAAAGCGGTTAGCGATTAGAAGATGGGGATAAGAACGACACCTACGGAAATGCACTGGAATTACTTCCTTTCCACTGAAGCGGACCTGATCCGGTTATCTCGCTTCATTGAATTTCACCCGAAGAACTACAATTGCTTTTCCGTTGAAATGGCTAGACTCCTAATGGCCTCCGCCGCTGAAGTCGACGTCGTCTGCAAAGAGCTCTGTAGAGCGATCAACCCCGCATCCCGGGCGGGTTCCATTAATCAGTACAGGGATGAGATCGTGCATGCTTTTCCCATGATCCCCAAGTTCGAGGTTCTCATGCCGCGACACGGCCTGCGCCTTAAGCCGTGGACGAATTGGGGACGGCCAAATAACCCTCCCGCCTGGTGGACGGCCTATAACAAGACGAAGCATCATAGACACACCGATTATCATAAGGCGTGCCTCAAGAATGTACTCAATGCCGTTTCCGGGCTTTTCGTGATCTGTTTATATCTCAACAAGGACAGGGCCGAGGCGGGGGAGCTTACGCCTTCGGCTGTGGTGTTACGACCGAACGAGAAAAGATTCAGAGGAATTCATCATGGAGGGCTGGAGTTTGCAATCGTGTATAGACTAGGAGACCGTTAACAAGGCGCTGAATGACGCAATCTATTGGAAAGCAATAGAATCAGCATGCGGTCAGAAACGGAAATTGAAATTATGGACAATGACATTGGAGATAGCTATAAGTTTGCACGGCTTGCCGTCGACAAGGCCAAACTTTGCTCGGTAAACGCGACCTCGCAAAATCCCCCTCCGCGTGTTGGAATAGTTCTAGAAAAAAACGGTGTCATGCTCGGTTGGGCTGCTAAAGGACATAATGGCGTGTATGTAATAGATGGTGTGGAGCATTCCTTTAAGATTCTGAAACACGAGCATGCCGAACAAGCCCTGCTATCGAAGCTACATTTCTCTGATCTCACTGGCGCAACGGCGTACATAACTTTGGAGCCTTGCACAAAACGTAAAAAAGGAGAGTCGTGTGCGGAGCTCTTGGTTGCTAGTGGAATTGCAGTCGTTTATGTTGGAAATTGTGATCCGAACCCAGACATTGGTGCTCTGGCATGGGGCCTCTTTCATAAGCATGGCATTACCGTCAAAGATTTCCCTGGTGATCTTCGAAATGAAGCGCGTCGTGACAATGCGGCATTTTTCGCCAAATTTTACTTGTCGCGCAAGGAAACTGGAAGCGCATCTTTTGACTACGAATCCAACGGTGGACTGCGCATACTCGGGCGTACTGGGAGTCGAATTTCAAACGAGATGGACAAACCGTGGGGCGGGTTCAATTTATGCCCTAGATTACGACCACAATGTGTGCGTTGCCAAGAACTGTTGTGAATTTGATCAGGTGGACGACCCAGGCCGTTGGCTGGAAGATTTACACTACACAAAGCCGGCCAATGAAGGTGAGATTGTTATCTTCCGGAATGAGCATGGATTTGCGCTCGTCAAGGTTCTGCGGGTCACACCCCGTACGACGATATCAAACGCAGAACTTCATTTCGCCTACGAACTGCGTTACAGATAAGCAATCGCTTTGGGCCGTGTGTCGACTATGAAGAGAGACGACGATTGGATTCTCTAACAATCGCATCAACTCGGACTGGCAATTCCGCTGCGCTTCATTGCCAGCCGGTGATGCGGAGCGTTAGAACAAGAGCGAAGAATTACCACATGATAGGTCATAGATAGCTTATGTCAGCATACGACAAGGAATTCCAGGAGATCGGACACTGCGGAGGGCAATTCATAGTAACGGTTAAAACTGACGATGCCGGCCAACGATCTATCCAATTCGGATGGACACACAGCCGTCCGACTCCTGCGGCAATTTTCGCTATTTACGCGCTTACCCAAGGCATTCCAGTTGGGACACTAGAAATCGGTGGAATTGGCCAGCCTATGGCACCGCCACCCACGTCAGGTTGCTGGCCGGTTATTATAGCGTCAGACAGCCTTGGCATGTTTGGGCACTACTGCCAAGAATGTTCTGGTTATTGGCGGTCTCAGGGAACTCCTTCTCGATGGAAAATGACATGTCCGTATTGTGGTCAACGAGCGGAAAGTCACGCGTTCTTAACCGAGGGTCAAACTCGATATGTTCGAGCTTGCTGCGACATAATAGCTGAAGCTTTACACGCAAACAAGGCTGGTGACTTTGTCGTAGACATGGACCGAGTTGCGGATATGGTAGGAAAAGATTGCGAAAAACCTAAATTTTATTACGCCGAAGAAAGCCAGCAGAACAAGTACAAGTGCCCGTCGTGTGGTGACTGGAATGACATTCTTGGGCGATACGGTTACTGCTCTTGTTGCGGTACGCATAATGGGGTTTACCAACTCGAACTGGAAATCGAGAGCTTACGCGAGAGAATTACCGCGACACACCTTTATGAAACGTGTGCTAAGGATATAGTAACTGCGTTTGACAGCTTTGCTAGACAGATCTCCAAGCAGCTTGCCAAACGCGTCCCCATGACTTCATCTAGGCGGTCCGTCTGGGAAAGGCGGCTTTTTCATAACCTCAAACCGTGCGCCGACGATCTCGCCGCCGTCTTTGATATCCACATATTCAAGGGTGTTAAGCCTGCGGATATCGACTTCGCAATTCTAATGTTTCACAGGCGTCACGTTTACGAGCATAACGGCGGGGAGGTGGATGAGAAGTACATCCGGGACAGTGGCGACACCTCCGTGCGCCTTAAACAGGTAATTAGGGAAAACCAGGCGTCAGCGTTGAGGATCGCAGAGATCGACGCACAATGGGCAGAAACATCCATAAGGGGTTTCATGAGATATTTCCTCCGGAGGATGTGCCAATTAGCTTGCACTCCCTACACGTCAAACGGACCAGGAAGCCACCATCGGGACAGACAAAGGGGCCAGCATCCAGCGATGTGCTGTGAGAAGACACAAATGGGCTCTGACCAAGGCGTTTCACCCGCTCGCCAAGAAATAGGCGCCGGGTGACGCCCATGTTAGACCTAACAAAGACAAGAACACTGTATGACGGAATCTATCGGAATAATTGAAGAAGAGCGACTTATCTTAATCCCTCGCAATTATTGGGGCAAGCACGAATTCTGTTTCCATCTTCACGATCAGCTCTGTGCATATGCTCAAACAATACGAGGCAAGCGGCATACACAATGTTGTTACGAGTGCATTTCTGGAAAGCATTCGGGGAAGAGAACAGGAGTTTGAAGGTGTAAATATTCTTGAGTGGATGAAGGAAAGAAATCTTATCGAACCATATCGACATCATGTTCTTAGTCATGTGGTCCTCGCATTGACTGCGGATTTGCTCAACTTTCTATACGAGGCACTGCGGGCATTTGAGAAACGCAAGTTCTCTGTCGGTTTTTCGTTACTTCGGAAACCACTTAAAGAACATATCCTCTACCTCGCATGGGTCCTTGCCGATGACGCAGATTTCATCTCCAGGTTCGAATCCAAGAACTACAAGACGCTAAGTGGGGTAACAAAAGATCGACAAATAGAACTGATCTCAAACGCAATAAGTCACCTCGCCTCAAGCGAAATGTTCGATCCTCAGGTCGTTTGGGCGATGATTTACTCGAAGAAGCACCCTTACGGTTTTGAACCGACATGGCAGAGAGCGACGCATCTAGTCACTTCTATGGGCGATTTACTGAAGACGGAAGACTATTCGTTGAACTTCGTGTTTGAAGACCCGCGCGACGACGGCTATTATGAATTCCTGTATTCGAAACTGCCCTATTTGCTCATCTATGTCATGCAGCTTTCGCTTGAAGTATTCAGCAGGATTTCTGCCGTAAATGAAAAGACATATGCTCATTTGGTCATCACAACTATGGGATGCTATGAGGCTCTTTTTCGGGATGGGAGGTCCCAGCATATTGCGCGAATGCTGAATTCGCAAATGGGCGAACTTCTGAAATGCCTCCACTGTGATGCTAAGCTGAAGGTTACGAAGAAGAACGCGCCTGCATTATATCTGACAGAACAAATTCTTTGTAAGAATTGTGGTTTGGTATCGGAGGTACCACTGTACTGGTTATTTTCTCAAGCAAAAATCAATATCAAACGGGTTAAGAACGAACCTGATCGGATAGGAAAGGCGGCCACTTCCCCGTGACCCATGTTGCCACCTTTCGCACGGCATTCCGTGATTCCCGAACCTTGCCCTCATGCAACCCTCGCAGGCGCACTATTTGCAACCCTCCGCCAATTCGTTTCACCGCTTTCTGATATAGCCACCCGTAGAATGAAATCTTTCTCACGGACTGCCCTTGACCAGGTGATGCCCAACATATAACCGCTCGCAGGCCGGAGAGGCGGCCACCCGCTATTTCGGGCCGGAGCCGTGCTCGCTCAGGTACTGCTTATATTCTCCGAGCAGCACGTGGGCGTACTCCGTGCGGGCGCGGCCCGACGATGGTATGAAGTTCTTGTTCGCTTCAAGCCTTTTGAGGATCTCCTCGCCCGTCTCGCGGTCCGCCTGCCTGCCTTCGGCGTGGAGGCCGGCCAGTATCTCGGTGAGGCCGTTGACGCGGACTTGCGAGCCATCGGGAAACTTCAGCATGCGCCAGCTAACTGCGGGCGCGTCGGACTCGTCCCCTCAGGTCATTCAGCCTATTTTTTCAAAAAGCGCCATGACTCTTCTTACTCCTTTTAGTTTTGACCGGCCGCGCAGCAAGCGGCGTCCGCGTCAGCCTTTGCCGCCATGAACGCGTCCAGCCTTTCGCGGTCGGACGCGACCTCCGCGTCACGGACCCTCTCTGCAATCGACAGGAAAAGGAGCCGCTTGAACAGGTCCGATTCGTTGAGGCGGTAGTGCATCCACTTGCCCTCGCGCCTGTCCTTGACCAGCCCGGCCTCTTTGAGTGCTTTTAGGTGGAAGGAAATCTTCGGCTGTGGCATATCGACTGCTGCCACGAGGTGGCAGACGCACAGCTCGCCGTTTTCCAGGAGCTTGACTATCCTGAGCCTCGTTTCATCCGACAATGCCTTGAACAAGGACAGAAGCTCGTCCATCGTATCCTCCGGTTACATCAACTATAATGAATATTAATAACGCACATTATGCATGGTGTCAACCAAAGAATTTTGATGCTACATTGAAACTGATTGATATGTTGTCTTGACAGGGACATCGTAAAGGCTTATTATGAAAATATGAAAACTCATTGTGAGATAGAAACGCCCGCCGCGCAATCCTGCTGAGGGCCGAAGATGCGGACCCAGGCGGGTCCACCGCGAATGGAGCAGGTTTTTGTGACCGGCTCGATAGATACCGCTGCCGGCCCGGTGGCGCTGGTTTCGCACGTGTTCTCCCGGTCGGACCGCCTCGGGGCGTGGAAGTCCCGGTGGGGTATAGGCCGCATGGCCTATACCGTTGATCCCGGCCTGTACGCCGTAGGCGAGGCCCGTCCGGAATCGCCCGTTTTCGTCACGGCCAACTACAAGATGACCTTCGACCTCCTGCGGCGGGCCCTTGCAGGCATAGACGGCTGGATACTCGTGCTCGACACGAAAGGCATCAACGTCTGGTGCGCGGCGGGGAAGGGCACGTTCGGCACCGACGAGCTTGTGGGGCGCATCGAAGCGAGCGGTCTTGCCGGTGTGGTGACCCACAGGCAGGTTATAGTGCCGCAGCTAGGCGCGCCGGGCGTGTCGGCCTACGAGGTTAGGCGGCGCTCCGGGTTCAAGGTGGTCTACGGACCCGTCCGGGCGGACGACCTGCCCGCTTTTCTGCATGGCGGCCTCAAAGCGACGGGCCGGATGCGGACGAAGGATTTCCCGCTCGCCGAAAGGCTCGCCCTGGTCCCTATGGAAGTCGTGCCTGCCGTAAAGTGGGGCATCGTCGCGGCTGCGGCGCTGTCTGTTCTATCATTTTTCATTTCCGGCTTCTCGCCGTCGAAGGCGGCGGGCTGGACACTGCTCGCCGGCGTTTGGCTCGGCTCGGCGGTCTTCGCGGGCGCCGTGCTCACGCCCGTGCTGCTGCCGTGGCTTCCAGGCAGGGCCTTTTCGACAAAGGGGCTCGGCCCTGGTCTTCTTTTCGGCCTTTGCGCTGCGCTGGTCGGCGGCGCGCTCCACAGCGGCGCGGCTGCGGTCCTCGCGGGTGTCGTCTTCATCCCGGCAATGGCTGCGTTTCTGGCGATGAACTTCACCGGCTCGTCAACGTTTACGTCGCTCTCCGGCGTCCGAAAGGAGATGCGCGTTGCCCTGCCGCTCGAGATTGCCGGCATGGCGTGCGGCCTTATTCTGTGGATTGCCGCCGTTGTAACGGGAGGATAAATATCTTATGCGCCCTTTGCTTTACCTTGACGATGTAACCACCCTTACGTTCGACGAGACGAAGTGCACGGGCTGCGGTATGTGCCTCGTTGTCTGCCCGCGCGAGGTATTCCGGGCCTCCGACGGCAAGGTCCAACTCGCCTCGCGCAACGCGTGCATGGAGTGCGGCGCGTGCAGGCGCAACTGCCCGAGCGGCGCCCTCGACGTAAGGGCGGGGGTCGGCTGCGCGGCGGGCATGATCAACCGGATGCTCGGCAGAAAGACGGCCTGCTGCGGAGTCGATGACGATAGCCGGACATGCCAAAGCTGAAAATATTGTTCCTTTGCACGGGCAACTCCTGCCGCAGCCAGATGGCCGAAGGGTGGGCGAGACGTTTAAAGGCCGGCGTCATAGACGCATACTCTGCGGGTACGGAGCCTAAAGCGGTCGATCCGCGGGCCGTGCGGGCCATGGCCGAGGCAGGCGTCGATATTTCCGGCCAGCGGTCCAAACCGGCTATGGACTTTTTGGACACGGAGTTCGATTACGTCATCACCCTTTGCGACGACGCGCAGAAATCGTGTCCCTTCTTCCCCGCCAAAACCGCCCTCATCCATCACGCCTTCGACGACCCGCCGCGTCTCGCAAAGGACGCCCTTGACGAGGAGCAGGCCATGGGCCATTACAGGCGCGTGCGCGACGAGATCAGGGCATACATCGAATCGCTGCCCGATTCGCTTTACGGACCGACCTAGATAAGCGCACCCGGCGCAGCTTCCGCGCTTGTTCCCGCCCTGTAGTACATGATTGCCGATAAGCACCACGGTATTGATGCAAGATAAAATATTTTTGTAGACAGGACGTCCCGAGGCGTGAGAGAAATATATTGTCGATACTGCGCTGAAAGACCGTTGCAGTCCATGCGACGGGAAGTTACACATACAGGAGGAGCGGTATGAAAGTACTGGTAGGTTTTCTCGTATTGGGACTGGTGCTCTTTGTAGGCATCGGCACGGCCGGCGCGCAGAGCAGCAATCCCCAGCATTCGATCGATTTAAGCCAGGCAAAAACTACGACGAACAACGTAGTCAACGCCGGGGCGGTACAGCCTTCGACCGGCACGGTCCAGGGCTCGACGAGCACGGTCCACATGACTACACCGCCTCCGGGCTCGATACCCGGCAGCGGCGGAAAGCCGAGGAACTCAGCACCGCCTCCCCCGCCGCCAAAGAAGTAGCAAGCCTTACATGAATGGGCGCCCGGCCCGCAAAATAAGGGCCGGACGCCCATTTTACGAGCGAACTCTTACCACTCAATTTATCGGCAACAACATCGGCAGATTCTTCTCAATATTAAGTCGATTATTGACTCAGTTATGCTTATATGTTAAAGAATAGTGACCATGCCTATTCGGCATAAAGATCGGCAGATGTATGATCAAATACACCAGATGGAACCGCTGCTTCCTGCCCAAGCTATGGTTTTGGAAGATAAAGCGAGGCAGATCGTTGACCGTTCCGCGACACTTGTCTGTTCTCTGCATCCGATCAGCCTACAGCCTGTCATTGAGCTTTTGCGGCTTATAAACAGTTATTACTCGAACCTCATCGAGGGCCACAGCACCCATCCTACAGCTATAGAAGAGGCAATGCGGGAGGACTATGACCGTGACCCGGTTAAGCGGGATTTACAACAGGAAAGCTTGGCTCACATTGAGTGTCAGCGTAAGATGGAGGAGCGGCTTAAGATAGAACCGGACTTGAACGTGGCGGCTACACCTTTTCTTTGCTGGCTGCATAAAATTTTCTATGACCGACTCCCCGAAAGGCTGCGACTCGTGAGGGATGATAGGACAGGGGAAGTGCTCGAAGTAATTGGCGGCGAGCTACGAGAAAGGGAGGTTAGGGTTGCGCGCCATGTAGGGCCGGAGGCTGATGCCGTACCGGCATTCTTAGAACGGTTCGCTGACTTCTACGGAAGCGATAGACATCACGGCATCATACCATTGATTGCCGCAGCAGCATCTCATCACCGCCTCGTGTGGATTCACCCATTCCTGGATGGAAACGGCAGGGTAGCGCGTCTCTATACAGACGCCTGTTTTAGAAGGTTTGCCCTTACCGGATACGGTCTATGGAATGTAAGCCGGGGCCTCGCCCGCCGGAGAGAAGACTACATGACGGCTCTTACGTGGGCGGATGCAGCAGGCCGCAATGATTACGATGGCCGGGGAAATCTTTCCCATGAAGGTTTGGTCAGGTTTTGCGACTTCTTCTTTAACGTCTGTATTGACCAGATTGATTACATGAGGGGTTTGCTGGGACTCAATGCGTTGCTGGACCGGATAAACGGATACGTTCAGCTACGCGCGGCACAGGTTGCGCCTCCACCCAAACGGGGCCAACCACGGCTGAAGCCGGAGGCCGCTTACATGCTGCAGGAAGCCTTGCTGAGGGGCGAGGTAGCAAGAGGAGACATAATCCGGGTCTCCGGCATGGCGGAACGAACCGGGCGAATACTGCTCGGGCAGTTGTTGAGTGAGGGATTGCTTGTTTCCGATACGCCTAAGGGGCCAGTGAGATTGGCGTTTCCCATCTTTGTTGCGGGGTACCTCTTTCCAGATCTTTACCCGGCTCAGATTATGCCCTCACCTCCTATGTTATAAAGTGCTTCTTTAAAAACCTCTGCCGTCCCTTACTCCACTTTTGCCGGCCGGCCGGGGGTCGTCGCCGGCTCGCCGTTTTTCCATTCCCCTGCATACTTTACCTCGCCAAGTACCCGTGCAATCCCGTAGCCGTGAGGCTTGCCGTTTTTGAAATCACCTTCGTAAACGGCCCCATTGGGGAGTTTGAGAATCCCTTTGCCGTTGGGGTCGCCGTTCTTGAAGTCGCCTTCATAAACGGCCCCGTCGGCTTTCTTCACAACACCTTTGCCGTGAGGCTTGCCCTCTTTGAAATCGCCTTGATACGTTGTCCCGTCGAGCCTTTTGGCCGTTCCTTTGCCATTGAGGTTGCCGTCCCTGAAGTCGCCCTCATACACGGTCCCGTCGGCGTTCTTAAGAACGCCTTTGCCGTTAGGTTGGTTATTCTTATAGTCGCCCGTGTGAACACGACCGTCGGGCCACTTGTAAACTCCTTTCCCTTCTCTTTTGCCGTCCAGGAAGTCGCCTTCGTAAGCCTCACCCTCGGGCGACCGGCAAACGCCTTTGCCGTTGAGCCTCCCTTCCTTCATGATACCGTCACATTGAGCAGTTGCGGCAGGGTCTTCCTCACAATGGTAGCTTGCCGTCAGTACGCCTTTGCCGTCAGCTTTGCCGTCCACCACCGGCCCTGACCAGCTTGCCTCTTTTAACGTGCAAGCGTCCTTGTAGAGCCATACGCAGAGCTGGCCCCCCGTTGCCCGGTCCTTTGTGCATACCTCGGCTGCCATCGAGATGGAGCCTGAAATCATGATGAACATCATTGCGACGATCACTGAAGTGCATCTTGTTGTCATTAACGTTGCCTCCCGTTATCCAATTTGTGGATTCCCTGCAGCTTGCTGCAGGGAGACCTTTTTCCGCTTCGCTCCGTGACAATTATTGGGGTTCAGCACCCCCTCGCCGGGCAAAGCCCGTCGGGGCACCCGCTTTGCGGGTCGTCCCCGCTCGGCGCGGCGCTACGCTTGCTTTAATACCCTGCTGCTTGCAGCAGGGTATTTATTAAGCGTGAAATCACTACATCTCGCTGCGGCGCAACGTGACCGTAAGGGTCTTATCGGCCCTCTTTATAAGGAGTGCACGGTGCTGCCCGGCTCTCCACGCCGCTTCATCAGTTTATCTCCCTCGGTGCCCATTTGCCTGACCTCTGTCCCGTCGATGGCAATTATCTCGTCGCCCCTGAGCAGCCCCGCAGCCTCTTCGGGCGACCCTTTCTCAACGTTTTGCATGGTGAAGGTGCCCGATGAGTTGATTTTCGTAAAACGGACGTCGCCACGGGGCAGTGGACCAAGAAAGACCATCTCCACCGGGCGGGTCTCGGTGATGCTGACCTCCTCGCATGTCTTGCTGCCGAACAGGGGCGGGTCTACCTGTACTACCCTGTACCTGGCCCTCATAAGCCGCAATGCCATGCGGTTGTTGGCGGCGTTCATTTCTCCTTCGACGTCGCCTTTCTCAGCAGGTACAGTACATATGTCGGAGGGATAAATCTTCCCCGAGGGCATCTCCCACGAGCCGACGAGCTTGCTGCCTCGCCGTTCGAGGCGGATGGTGAGTTGTTCCGCTCCCAGGCCGCCGATGCCTCCCCAATCGATAAGCATGACATCCTTGTAATCAAAATCGCCCCTGGACCGGGGATGCGACCCCTTCACGATCAGCTTGTTCTCTTCAACATAGACGCCGTACGCGTTACGTTCGGTATCTATCCACTGACCGCCGAGGGCCTTGAATTGTTCCGTTTTTTCCATACGATATTCGAGCTTGACGATCTCGTCGCGCACCCGCTGAGCGTCTTGTGCGCCGGGCGCCAGCGCGAGGTAACGCTGATAACTGGCGATGCCTTCCCTTGCTTGTCCCATTTTGGACTGGACTGCTCCCAGGTTGTACCAGGCCGCCGCCATTTGCGGGGCAATCTCGGTCGCTTTCCTGAATTCCTCGGCCGCCTCTCCCAGCTCCTCGTTGTTCTTGGCCATTTCGATAGCGGCCAGCCCGCGGACCAGGTGCCGCCGGGCCTCGGTATTGTCCGTTTGAGCAAATACCGGGGCAGACAGGAGAGTGAAAACAGATGCAAGGAGAGTCATCCGGCAAATGGCAGTCGTCATAATGTTCCTCCTGTTACAGGTCCGTGCGGCGCAACATGATGAAGAGGCGCCGGACGTCCGTGTCTGTTTCTTTAATTGCGGCCGTCTACTTCAGGGGAGGCACAGGTTTCGCCAGAGGGGCAGGACCGGATGTGGCGGGTATTGCTTTGTCCGAATGGCAAATCCCCACCGTTCGCTCCACGGCTTCAAGCTGCGCCTGCACATTGCGCATCTCGACGTCGACGTATTCCCTGGCGTTGAACTGCGCGGCTTTGAGGAGATTGAGACGCCTCTCCATGTCCTGCGCTTCCCTGTACTTGTTGAGCGATTCGTCTATATCCATCCCCACGGAGGCGGGCAGGGCCGGCGGGTAGTAGATAGACAGCATATCGGTAGCCAGCTTCGCATAGTCCTTCGAGAGGGCGTCCACGTCACGGGCCTTATCCTCGCCGCGCTGCTTCAACTCGAAGGCGACCGCCTTATTGAGCACCGAAAGGACGCGGTTGGTGCTCTCCAGGCGCACGCGCAGGTCCTGCGGCGCTTTAGGGTCGAGGCGGATATCCTTCAGAAGGTCATTGCATTTATCGGCTGCGTCCATCGCCGATTGCTTGAATTCGGCGGCGCTTAAACTGGCGCCTACACCCACCCCGGCCAAGGTCGTCTGGATGTACCGGTATCCTTTCAGATATGCGGGCGCCCCCTTTTCTATTGCCGGCGCGCCCAGGTCGAGCAGTTTGGAAGCGACTCCGAGCATTGCCTGCACCTTCTCCATCTTTTCGGCATAAATTCTCGCATCGCTTCCGCGCATGGAAGAATCGAGGGACCTCGACCGCTCCTGCAAGCCCGCCAGCGTTTCCTTAAGCTTCTCCCTGTCCCGCTCTGCCTGCCTGCACATGTCAGGCGTCACGAACCGGGAGGGGCTGATGGAAGGGCCCTGCGGCACATCGCCTGGATCGGGTATTCTGATGGTCCTGAGCAGCGCGCCTTTTTGTTCGTTAAATTTCCGGTCTTCTGCCGGGTCGGGCTGGCCTGACGCCGGGGCCTTCGTCTGCACTTGCGGGCCTTGCGCAGCAGGGGCGTTGCCTTGCACCTGGGGCGCCGGTTTGGCGGGTTGAAATGAAGGGACGTCGAACCCCGAGCAATAGGACTTGCTCGATTCGAACCACGGCCTCGCGCTCCGGTAGGTTTCGCATTGGGATTTTGTTTTAAAGTTCCCCCTGCCGTGAGACCCGAACATCTTCGCCGCCTCGCCCGTATAATAGACTTTCCATTCGGCAAGGGCCGCATTCGGCCAAGCGGCGAGAAACGCTGCGATGAAGACGGCAACGGCTACCCTTCGATTCACTATTCCATACCTCCGTATCGGTGCCCCTAGATTTGCTTTCATCGTATACAATTGTCAAGCGAATTATTCAGTCGCCTCAAGGAAACACTCTGGTTTCTCAATACAGTTGACCTTGCCCGCTGCAATGTTGTAGAAAAGTAGCCGTGCGTAAAGGCATATCCTATCCACAGAAAGGGAGAAGAGAGTGAACAGGTCCTGTTACAGCATCATGTTAGCCGCAACGTTAATCCTTGGCCTGGGCCTTACGGTCCCCGTTTTCGGCCAGGGCGACGCAGGAAAGGCCCCGGCGAGCGGTGTCGTCGGCATCAACATAGAGCGCGAGGCTTCGGGCAGGGTGTTGATACGCTGGGTCGAAAAAGGGGGCCCGGCGGAGCAGGCCGGTTTGCAGATCGGCGACGAAATACTCTCTATCGATGGAACGGATGCGACGCAGTTCAAAAGCCAGGAGGAAGCGGGCGGAAAGGTCCGGGGCCGCGCGGGGACGCCGGTGCAATTGAAAATAAAAAGAAAAGAGGAAGAGAGGACCGTCACGGTCCTTCGGGCCTCCGCGGACGACCTGGCCCGGAAGCATATAATACGCGGCGCGGCGGCCATTGAGATGGCCAGGAGCGAGGCGGACCTGGCCAAAGCCGCCTCCGAGTTCGGCCAGGCCGCCGGCTATGCGCCGAATATGGCGGCGGCCTGGTACAACCTGGGCTCCGTCCAGGCGAAGATCGGGCAATTGAAGGAAGCTATCAAGAGCTACCGGACGTACCTCGCCCTGGCCCCCAACGCGGATGACGCCCGGCGGATCAAAGACGAGATCATCAAGCTGGAGTACCGGCTCGAGCAGGTGGAGAGCTTCAAGGGCCTCTCGGGGTATTGGGTATCGTGGACAGGCACCCTATACAGGGTTGGCGCGGACGGTGGAAAGTTGACCCTCCGGGGGCTCCATAAAGGTTCGGACGAGTCCATCGACTACGTGATAAGCGGCAAGCATAGCCCCGAAATGGGACGAACGCAGTGTCTTGCTTCCACTCTGACCGAGCGAGGCGGCAAGTGGGTCGGTACCTGGGAAGTCCCCGGAATCACCTACCCGACCGCGTGCACCGTCCCGACTTCGCAGGCGGAAGTGGAAGCGCAGGTAGATGAGGCCGGGGGACGCATCACCGTAAAGATCACCCGGCCTAAATTCAGGGTGGAGGTTGTGGACCCCGGTATCTGGAGCATCGAAGTGGGCGTGCGGAGGGGTTTCCATGACAGGGACAGTCGCCGAGGAGAACCTCCTCATGGGCCCGGTCCCCAGCGGATACCTCCTGCTGGGGATAAATTCCGACACCCCCCGCAGCATATACATTTCCCAGGTAGGCCCCGGCGAGGAAAAGGCCGGGTTGAAATCGGGCGACCATATCGTATCGATCGATGGGGCGGAAGTGGCAAAGATGAGCAGCATGGGCGAGGCACGGCTGAAGCTTTACGGCAAGCCGGGCACCGTAGCACAACTGGTCATAAAGAGAAAAGCAAAAAAGAGCTCTCCGGAGGAAACGCTCGAAGTCTCGGTCCCCCGGACAGATATCTCAGCCGCCAAGATAAGCGTTTGCGGAGAGTAACGAGTCAAGGCTTAAAAAGTGCGGTGGCTTGACTGACGGCCCTTTTGAAGCCGACAAATTCTCTAAAGCCTCCATTCCTCGCGTACTATAAAGCCAACTATTATTAGAACGAGGATCCCTATTAAGACGAGAATAGTTGAATTCGCTAACAGCTCAAAAATAAAATGTAGCAATTTGTCTCTCCCGTTATATGGAGGATAGAATCATTATTAACCCAAAGAATCCTCCACGGGACATTACCGCTCAAATTCCTTTCTAACATAGGTATAAAACTATTTGCAAGACATTTCTGTATATATAGAAGTACAAGTGTGAGGTGCACGAGCGGCAGGAATGACGCTATACGATAATGGTAGGTCAATCCGCATTCTTGCTATCGGCCATCGTCGGGAAATATACAATTTAACGAAGCCATCCGCCGCATCATGGGCGAGCCCACCTGCGGCGAAGAAAAGCGGGGCGACCTCGCAGGCGTCCGCGTCTACAAGCGGCGCGCAGGCGACCGGTAGTACCTCCTCGCCTACGAATTCGACGCGGAAAACCTTTCCCTGCTCGCCCTATGGGTGCATCATAATTTATACAGAAGAATAGGGAAAGAAGGTGGGGTGAAATAGGATTAGGCCAGGTTAAAACAACAATCGTGGTGCTGTGTCCACGTTTCCTTTCTATGTACCGAAGTCATTCGCTATTGTGAAAATGGAGGACAAAGCGCCTTTTGCTGTTGCTTTGGAAATGCTGTGTTTGGACGAGCTTTCTCTTTCCAAGTGAACAATATTGCGAAACTGTCGGATTGAATCCGCAAGTTTTTGAATAGCACTTTTCAGAAGGTTGTTGTCTTCACATGCTCTTATATACGAGTCTAAGCTGTTCTTTGCGGACCTTATGCCCTTACTTTCCAGATAGAGTCGAAGCAATTCCTCAATTACTCCCCCTGCCAAAACTACGGAAGGTTTATTATAACCTTGATGGGCAAGCAGAAACGCCTGCTCCACATCCCTGAATATTACTTTCCGTTTGAACTGATCTTTTACAAAATTTATTCTCTTTGCAAATGACCTTTTGGACTCGCCATAGTCCGTCTCTATGGCTCCCCACGGATCGCTGACTTCAATGGAACGCGCTGAAACACTTGTTTTGCGCTCTTCTCTTTTTTTAACCACCTTTTTCCTCCTCACTGTGTGTAACGCCAGCAATAGCTCAGCGGACAGTCTTTCCCGAACGAATTCTTCTGAGAGCGCTGTTTCCGTCACGCCATCATATCTAGGCACGGTATAAGGATAACCTTTCCCACGTATCCTCTGGTCGATATCAGACATTCTTCGATAGATTCCTTTAATGCCAGCCATAAGTAAGGATGCCGTCTCTTTTAAAGGTCGTTCTGGGTCGATGCCGTTCATTAGACAGAAGGTTCGTGTCTTAGAAAGGCTTCGAGACACAACGTCATGTAGAAATGGTTGAATAAAACCACGCCAAAAAACTCTCCTCGGCGAGCCATCGAAAGATATCCCCGAATAGCGTATCTCTTTCCCGATAAAATTTGTTAGCCGTAATTCCTTGCCGGATGAGAAGAATGCCCACGGTGTCACCTTGCCGTCTTCCAGCTTCCGAAACTCTAACTCGACTCGTTCCTTTATGAAGCTATACGCGGGCGATACGTTAATTATGACGCTCATTTAGATAATAATTACACAATGGATCGCCATGTTGCAAGAAGAATATCCAACTAAGTCCCCTGGGAAAAAGCCGAATTGGCACCCCTCACCCCGGCCTCTCCGCCAAGGGGCGAGGGGTGATAAAGAAAGCAAGGAGCAGCGACGCGGTACCGTGGGCCGGGAGATTAGCAGCGTACTTCCCCGAATGCAACAGGGGCCGGTGTGGGCTGGCGAGATTTTCGATGCATTTCGTGCTGCTTTTCGACCAAGCGAGCCGCAGCATATAAAACGGTAGCCGGGTACCCGCGCTCAGGGCTTGCCAGGCGCGGGTGGCAAGTGAGGACTCGCGCCCGAGAAAGCGGCGCGAAAGGCGCGGAAAGATCGCCGGTCCGCGCCGGCCCCCCATCCCCTAACCCTTCAACTTATACTTGCGGAAGATCGACCGTGCTATGACCATTCTCTGGATCTGGTTCGCGCCTTCGTATATCTGGGTCGCTTTAGCGTCGCGCATCATGCGCTCCACCGGATAATCTTTCGTGTACCCGTAGCTCCCCAGTATCTGCACGGCCTCGGTTGTGACCTTCATCGCCATGTCTGCTGAATAGACCTTTGCCATTGCGCTTGCCCTGTCGGCGGCCATTGCGCCCATTGTGTCCCTGTCCCTGCCGGGCAGCTCGTCCAGGAGCATTGCGGCGTGGTAAACAAGCTGTCTGGCAGCTTCCACGCCCGTTGCCATCTCGCCTATCATCGCCTGTATGCCTTCATGCTCTGCGAGCCTCTGGCCGAACTGCGTCCTGCCCCACGCGTACTCCGCGGAGAAGTCGAGGGCGCCCTGGGCTATGCCGACCGCCTGCGCGCCGACCGCGGGCCGCGACAGGTTGAGCGTAGACATCGCGACGCCCCACCCGTCGTTGACTTCGCCGAGCAGGTTGTCGCGGGTGAGCCGCACGTTGTCGAAGCTGATCTCCGTAAGGTCGGAGCCGTTCATCCCCATTTTCTCCTCGTTCTTGCCGATGGTGATGCCGGGGAGGTCCGTCTCCATGAAAAACGCGGTGATGCCCTTGTGCTTCAGGGCGGGGTTGCTCGATGCGAAGAGCGTCAGCAGCTTGCAGCTTGCCCCGTTGGTTATCATCGACTTCCTGCCGTTCAGGATGAAGCCGTTGCCGTCTTTGACGAAGGTGGTCGTCATGCGCGCGGGGTCCGAGCCGGCCTCGGGCTCGGTGAGGGCGAATGCGGCGAGGTAAGGCTCCTTGGAACTGACGACCTTGTCGTAAATTAACTTCTTTTGCTCGTCCGACGCCGCGATCAGGATAGGCATAAGGCCGACGTTATGGGCGAGCACGATGAGCGACGTCGTACCGGACGCTTTGGCAAGCTCCTCGATAATAACGCACAGGGAGGTAATGCTTGCGTTCAGCCCTCCGTACGCCTCGGGCAGCATGAGGTAGAGGAACCCGTGCTCGCGGCACGCGTTTACGACGTCCCAGGGAAATTCGCAGGTTGCGTCTATCGCCTTGGCCCTGGGCGCAACTTTCTCCCTGGCCATCTTTTCGGCTATTTTTTGTATTAAGGCGTTGCTTTCGGAAAGCTGCGGCATCTCGTCTCCTTTTTTCGGGCTTGGCAGCGTGCGCTACGATGTTTGGTGCGCGCTAAAATTTGAGGTATACTTGTACCATAATCAGGACCAAAATATCAAACTTGAATTCGGCGAGGAGACGCGAGAATGGCGACAGTCTATTTTACCGATCTGCGGGCGAAACCGGGCAGGAGCCTGCTTGACAAGATAGAGGACCTGCTGAAGAGGGTAAAGCTTTCCAGGAAGGTGCGCAAGAACGACCTTGCCGCGATCAAAGTGCACTTCGGCGAGCGGGGCAACTGCGCATATTTGCGGCCCATTTTCCTGCGCGTCATCGCCGACCATTTGCGGGCCTCGGGCGCGCGCCCGTTTTTGACCGATACGAACACGCTCTACACAGGGTCGCGCAGCAACGGCGTCACGCACATGGAGACTGCCGTGCTGAACGGCTTCGACTACTCAGTGGCCGGCTGCCCCGTAGTTATCGCGGACGGCCTCCGTGGCGCATCGGGCGCTAAGGTGCCGGTCCCGGCCGGGGGCGTGCTCACGGAGGTGAGCATAGCGCGGGAGATCGTCGATGCGGACGCCCTCGTCGCAGCTACGCACTTCAAGGGGCACGAGCTTTGCGGCTTCGGCGGTGCGATCAAGAACCTGGGCATGGGGTGCGCCACCAGAGAGGGCAAACTGGTGCAGCACTCGACCGTCGGCCCGTCGATCAGCGTGGAGCGGTGCAAGGGCTGCGGACTCTGCCTCGACTACTGCCCGCAGAACGCGATAAAGCTGAAAGGGGGCAAGGGAGACGCGGGTGCGCCCGGCCGGAAAGGCAGGAAGGCAACGATAGAAGGCCACAGGTGCATAGGCTGCGGCGAGTGCATCGTAGTCTGCCCGCAGGGCGCAATCGAGATCGAGTGGAACGAGGAACAGGACAGGTTCCAGAAGAAGATGGTGGAGCACGCGGCAGGAGCGTTGGCCGGCAAGGCGGGCAAGTGTGTCTTCATCAACTTCCTGATGCAGATAAGCCCTGCGTGCGACTGCTATCCCAGCAACGACGCGCCGATAGTGCGCGACCTGGGAATACTGGCGTCGGTCGACCCGGTGGCGATAGACGCGGCCTCGGTGGACATGGTGAACAACGAAGAGGCATTGCCGGGGACAGTAATTAAAAAAGGGGCAGCGGCAGGGGAGGACAAGTTTGGATTGATTTATCCGTCGATAGATTGGAATATTCAATTGGACCATGCGGTGAGCGATGGGCATGGGAGAGAGGACATACAAACTCGTCAAGATTTGAGGGGCGCTGGGTGGCCGGGCGCTTTTCGCGCCATGCGCCTGTCTCTCCGGGCCGCGCGTCCTCACGTACACAAAACGTACGCTCCGGGCGGCGGCTCCTCGATCACGGCGCCTGTCATCGAAAATCGCCTCGGCCGAATAATGGCTTCACCATTTTGGCAAGTCCCTCAATAAAAAACCACGGCCGGGCGACCCACTGCGATAGGAGAATAGGATGACCGCCAAGAAGAGTAAGAAAGACAGCCTGTACGCCCGGTACGCGGACCTGCTCGTTCGCTACTGCCTCGATTTGCACGAAGGCGACAAGCTGCTTATCGTATCCACCTACCTTTCCGAGCCCCTCCTGCAGGAGGTCTTCAGCGCGGCCCTCGCGGCGGGTGCGCACCCTGAAACATGGCTCAGCGCCGCAGGACTGGTCCGCCGCCTTTATGACGAAGGCAGCCCCGCGCAGCTTGCCCACCCGTCGCCGCTCTATGCCTATGCAGTCGAGCACTACCAGGCGTTCCTCTTCATCCGCGCGCCCTTCCACACGCGCGAGATGCAGTCCGTCGACCCCGACCGCCTGCGGGCCGTGGCAGTCGGCGAGACGAAGGTGAAAAAGCGCTTCAGGGAGCGCTCCGTCGCGGGCGAGCTTGCCTGGACCCTCTGCGAGTTCCCGACGGACGCGCAGGCGCAGGAATGCGGCATGTCGCGCCGCGAGTACGAGGCGTTCATCGCACGCGCCTGCTTCCTGAACCGGCCTGACCCCGCCGCAGCATGGCATGAGGTACGCGAGCGCCAGCAGCGCGCTGTCGATAGGCTCAATGCAGCGCGCAGCGTCACGTTCCGGGGCCGCGACACGGACATTACATTTTCGACTGAAGGCAGGAAGTGGATCAACTCTGACGGCAGGCACAACATGCCGTCCGGCGAGGTCTTCACGAGCCCCGTCGAAAACTCCGTTGAAGGGCGCGTCCGCTTCTCCTATCCGGCCATCTACATGGGGCAGGAGGTAGAAGACGTGCGCCTGGAAGTGGAGGGCGGCCGGGTGGTGCGCTGGGAAGCGGCCAGGGGCGCGGGCCTTCTCGGCAAGGTGCTGGAGGTGCCGGGCGCGGACCGCTTCGGCGAGGCTGCCATCGGCACGAACGCAGGCATCGACCGTTTCACGAGAAACATCCTCTTCGACGAGAAGATGGGCGGCACGATACACATGGCGCTCGGCTCGTCGTACGGCGAGGCGGGCGGAAAGAATGAGTGCGCAGTGCATTGGGACATGCTGGCCGACATGAAGCGAGGCGGCGAGATACTCGCAGACGGGGAGATCATCTACAGGAACGGTAAGTTTATTTTTTGAATGGCCGGTTCACTTCCGGTCACTCGCCGGACGTCTATGTACCTGACCCCTTTCCCATCATCAGAATGATCTCTTCCGCCGCATGCACGCCGGCGTAGACCGACGCCAGGGCGGCCATGAAGGCGGTGTGCACGTGTTTCGCGGGGACATCAACGCCGCCGAACGCGAGGCTTCCCGTTGCGCAGGCGTCATGGGCGATGAGGCAAGAGTACCCTTTATCGAAAGCGGCCCTCGTTGTAGCGTCGATGCACATGTGCGACATCATCCCGCAGATCACCAGTTGTTCGATCTGTTTCGATTGGAGGTATTCGCCGAAGCGCGTATCCCGGAAAGCATTGGGGAAATGCTTGTCGATAATCGTCTCGCCGGCAAGGGGCGCGACGTTCTCATGAAATTCGACCCCCTGCGTACCGGGCGCCAGAAACGTCGCGTCCTTTCGCGCCGAGAGGTGCCGCACGTGGACGACCGGAAGGCGTTTTTCCCTGAAGAAGGCCAGCAGGCGCCCGGCCTGCCTGCTTGCCTCGACCGGCCCGGCGAGTTCCATCTTCCCTCCGGGGAAATAGTCCTTCTGGATGTCGATGACGATAAGTGCGCTGTTCATTCAGTCTCCTTTGAAGTGAAAGCCGGGCCCATGCGTCCCGTGCCCGTCTTGCAGCGATACCCGCAATAATAGCATTCAGCCGCCGCAAAGACGAGAGGAATCGGCGTTCGGTCCCCGCTTGCCCGCACGCATGCCGGTGATTAGATTAACGGTGTAAACAAACGACTCGTCAGGCAGGATTAAGATGGCTCGCCATAGTCACGCTTTTGCGCTCGTAGGGCTGCTATTTTTTGCGGCCCTCTCCATTCCCGGCCCGTCCGCGGCCCAGGACATGGATAGTATAGAGGGCGTTTACAGGCAGCAGTACCAGCAGTATACCGCGCAGGAGGCGGCGCTCCAGCAGCAGATGGACGGCCTTCTGTCGCAGAAGGGGCAGGTGGACAGCCTGATCTCGCAGATAACGGGCGCTACGACGCAGAACTACGCGCAGGAGGCCGAAAGGTACAGGCAGTTGCAGCTCCTCCTGCCTTCCGCCATACAATACAGCTCCGACCTGGCCCAGCGCGAGAGGGCGCTGGCGCAGGTGCAGCAGAAAAAAGCGGAGCTGCGGGCGGCGATATTGGGACGCCAGTCGGCACTGCCGGTATGGTGGACCCAGTAGGGGTGGGGCCGGGATCTTTTGGCGCCTTTCGCGTCGTTTTCTCGGGCGCGAGTCCTCACTTGCCACCCGCGCTTAGCAAGCTTGGAGCGCGGGTACCCGGCTACCGTTTTATATGCTGCGGCTCGCTTCGTCGAAAAGCAACGCGAACGACCCTTCCCTCCTCACGTCGGGCGGGTACCCCGATCCAAAATCTCCCGGCCCCTTTTTCTTTAGCGCGTACCCGGCTTTCCACTGCATCCTCATACTTGCCGCTTTACTTCGTAACTGAGGCTGTGTCTTTTCGACAACGGAAAATATGTCGAAAACTATGTGGTATTAAAAAAAGACCACAGGTAATTCCGGATGGTGATCATCGTAGGCCACTGTGTGAACGGTGAACAAAGACCGCAATTTTCGTACAGGAGAGGCGTGCGGATGCAAAAGTTATCCTTCGTATTCGTGCCTTCGACGGCTGTTTCGTCCTAAATAACAATCATTCTATCCCTCGTCAGTGATACATTTTGCTTGACACGATGTTTAATATACTGTTATATATTGGCTGCACACGGACATAGGCGCGAAAAAGTCAAAGGGTCTCAAGCGTTAACCCCCCAAGTATTTCATCAGAGAGACAGCCGAGCCGCCTGAGTCGTTATCATAAAACATCTTCGGGAAATTCAATGGATGCATCGGTAATAAGAAAAGAGCTTATAGCGAGGGTGGACACGATCAAAGTTCTGCCTACGCTGAACGCAGTCATCGATAAGGTGCTCGCCGTGCTGTCGAACGACAACGCCTCCTTCCACGATCTGTTCGGCGTCGTGAAATACGATCAGGCCATGTCCTCCAAGGTAATAGCCATCGCCAACTCCGCGTACTACAGCAGAGGGGCGCAGATAGTCAACCTGGAAAGGGCCATGATTGCCATCGGCCTCGACGAGATACGAAGGATCGTCATGTGCCTCGTTTTCCTCAAGGAGATGCTGAGCCAGTGGAACCTGAGCAACGACGATCTGCTGTCTCTCTGGAACCATGCTTTGTCGGTCGCCTGCGCGGCGAAGATGCTGGCCGAAAGGACAATGGCCGAGGACCGCGAAAAGGCATTCACGGTGTCGATCCTCCACGACATAGGCAAGATCCCGTTTTACATGTACGGCGACCGCTACAGGCGCTTGCAGCAGGAGGCCCGCGACGGAGGCAAAGACATCTGCTCGCTCGAAAGGGAGCAGTTCGGCATCGACCACGCAGAGCTTGGATATTTCATATCGACCAAGTGGCGGTTCCCCGATGAATTCTCGGCGGTCATAGCGGGCCATCACGGAAGAGGCGAGGGCAAAAGCGCCCTTACAGGGATCGTCATGGCGGCAGACAAGTTCGTCGAAAACCCGGACGACGAATCCGGGCCCGAGAGCCTCATCCTCCGAGAGGGGGCCGGGATAATCGAGGCGGAAACAAAGAAAATATCCGGGCTTCTCGGCGTTACGCCGGCCGATAAATAATCAACGACAACAGACGCTTCGCTTCTTTGCCGCATCACCGTTGTGACGTTTCATATATGCTTTATACCAACGACAAGACACCCCCAAGGGGCGAGGGAAATAGAAGAGACGCCTTCTCCCTTCCTCCGTCACCCTGGCGGACGCCGGGGTCCAGGCGGCTCTAAGCCAGGAAAACCCTGGATACCGGCTTTCGCCGGTATGACGGAGGGGAAGAGGCGCCTCATAGCGCGACCCCGCAGCAGGCGGGAGTCCGGCCGCCCGGAGCATTGGTTTAGCTTTTTCTCCTTGCCTTTTCCGCGTCCAAGGGCGCAACCACCACCGCTCATGCATTTCTTGCGACATGGTTGCGCTTTCCCGCCAACCGCGCCCATTTCCCGCCCTTTTGCTGTTGACACAACGGGCCTCCGGGCGCGATCATGTTACCGTGAGTCAGTCTTTTTGGGTCATCTTCAGCGTAGCCACCGGCATGTTCATGATAAGGATGAACAATTACAGCCTGAACGTCTGTCTGCCGGCAACGTCCAGGTATTTCCAGGTAGGGCCGGGGGCGATCTCCAGGACCGTCACCGCCTATCTGGTCGTCGTCACCGGCTCCTTCCTGGTGTTCGGAAAAGTCTCCGACCGCGTTGGCCCAAGGCCGGTCCTCTTGTGGGGCTTCGTTGTATTCGCCGCCGGTTCTTTCTGCTGCAGCATGGCGTGGAGGGTCGAAGCCCTGATCGGGTTCCGCGTAGTGCAGGGCGTGGGCGCGGCCATGCTCGTCTCCTCGGCCTATGCCATAGTGTCGAAGTTTGTCCCGCAGGAGCGCATCGGCATGGCTTACGGCCTCGTGTCTACTGCTGCCGCCGCGGGAATCGCCGTGGGCGCGCCTTTGGGCGGTCTCATCAGCAACTGGCTGTCCTGGAAATGGATCTTCCTGTTGAACGTCCCCGTGGGCCTCGCGGCAGCGGCAATGGGACTGAAGATACCGCATGGAAAAGGCACGCCGCTGCCGGAAGAATGCCGGAAACCCGCAAGCGGGTCCGGCGGGTTCGACGTGATAGGCGCGGTCCTCAGCTTCTCGGGCCTCGTTTTCCTCGTGTTCGGCGTCGACGGCGCCAAAAGATTCGGATGGTCGTCTCCCGTGACAGTCCTTACGCTTGCCGTAGGCGGCGGTCTCCTTGCCCTGTTCGTGCACAGAGAGCGCACGTGCGGCCAGGCGCTCCTAGACGTCCGGTCCCTGGGCGACCGTGGGCTCGCCTTCGAGCTGGTCGGGACGATCTTCGCATATATGGCTTTTTCGGGGATGATCTTTCTTTTGCCGTTCTACCTGGCGGTGGTAAAAGGCTTCAACGCGAGCCAGATCGGCTTTTTGCTCCTGGTCTACGCCCTCATTTACGTCTTCTTCTCCTCATTTGCGGGAAGGTTGTCCGACAAGGTGAACCCGAACTACCTCTGCGGGGCGGGCATGCTTTCCGCGTCCGTCTGCGCTCTCACGTTCTCGCAGACCCTCCTGCATGACGGGCTCGCATGGACGTTCGTATTCGTCGGGTGGCTGGGCGTCTCTTACGTGCTGTTCTTTGCGCCCAACAGCAATGCGGTCATGCGCCGCGCGCCGGTTGAGAGGAAGGGGAGCGTCTCGGGCCTGCTCAACGCTACGATCAACCTCGGCACGGTGCTCGGGTTGGCGTTGTTGCAGACGATTTTCACGAGCGCGAGCCAGGGCTTGGCGGCTACAGCGGCCGGCTTCGGCCGGACGGCTGCGTCGAGGGAGCTTTTGTTGTCCGGCTTCGCGCACGCCTATGCGGTGGGAGGGCTTTTCTGTGCGGCGGCGTCGGCGAGCGCGTTTATGGCGGTGTTGAGCCGGAAGGCGGCGGTGCTGCGCGTGGAGACGTCAGGCGTTCCGGCGCTGGTGCGGCGTTTCGCGCTTCCCCAGCGCGCCGTTTGTTTCAGCGCCACGGATAAAAAGCGATAAAGCAAAAGCGGGACCGGCGGTATAATCCGGTGCGGGCGAATGCTCTTGACACGCGCCGGTCAGGGATGGTATTGGAAATTTGCAATAAATAACAATACGGGCAGACGGAGGTGCAGGATAAAGCTGCTTGCGGCGGCGGCATTGGCCGTCCTTCTTATCTCTCCCGTTTTCGCGTCCGAAAGATGCCGGGTCAACGATACGGACATCAATGCGGAGTACTACGGCGACTGCGAGAAAGGCCTGGCGACGGGCCGGAGCATCGCCAGAGGCAGGAATAGCTACCAGGGTAGTTTCGAGAACGGTAATAAGCATGGCGAAGGCATGTATACCTGGGCCAACGGCAATACATACGAGGGCGATTACAAGGACGACAGGCGCAACGGCCGGGGCGTATTCACCTTTGCTAACGGAGACAAGTATGAGGGTGACTTCCGGGACGATAAGCGCCATGGCGTTGGGGCATACAACTGGGCAAACGGCAGCAGATACGTTGGCGAATACAGAGACGACGAAGCGCAGCGGCCAGGGAGTTTTCACCTGCAAATCAGGCAAGAGGTACTCAGGCATATGGGAGAATGGAACGATAAACGGGCAAACGCCCGCCTGCCCTTAATCAGCCGTAACTATTCCTGTTAATATCCCGGACCATGTCTATTGCGCCGCCCGCTCGTTACCACCGTCCCCTTTTGCATCGATTACGCGGCGGACCGTTTCCGCCACCTCTTTCCTCGTGAGCGGCTTCATCAGGAACGCGCTCACGCCGGCCGTCTTTGCCTGCTCCGCCGATACCGTCTCGCTGTAGCCCGTGATGAGGATCACCGGCACGTCCGGCGCAGCCTTGAACACCTTCCCGGCGAGGCCGATGCCGGTAAGCCCCGGCATCACCTGGCCCGTGATGACGAGCCGGAACCTGCCGGGATGCTTTCTGAAAATCTCCCACGCCTTGATCCCGCCCGTCGCCGTCGTCACCATGTACCCAAGACCTTTCAACACCTTAGAGGCCATGCGCAGTATGCCCGGCTCGTCGTCCACTAAAAGGACGCGCTCCGTGCCGCGCGCAGCCGGGCCTTCGTCTTCCTGCTCGGAGGCTGCCTCCGCGTGCGCCAGGGGCAGGTAGACGTTGAACAGGGTGCCTGCGCCCGGCGTGCTTTCCACGGTGATCTCCCCGTCGTGGTCCCTCACTATGCCGTAAACGACTGCAAGCCCCATACCCGTCCCCTTGCCCTGCGCCTTGGTCGTGAAGAAGGGCTCGAATATGCGGCGGCGCACGTCGTCGCTCATGCCCGCCCCCGTGTCACGCACGCTCAGGCAGGCATATTTGCCTGGCGGCAGGCTTACGCCGGGCAGGGGGTCCGCTCCCGGCAGGGCGACGTTCGCAAGGCCGATCGTGAGCACGCCCCCTTTTTTCTCCATCGCGTGCAAGGCGTTTGTGCCGAGGTTGACCACGATCTGCTGTATCTGGGAAAGGTCGGCCAGGATTATGTCGTCTTCCGCCTTCAGGTCAAGCTCCATTTTGATCGTTGTGGGGATGGCGCTGCGCAGGAGCTGGTACGTCTCCTTCACGACGGGCTTCAGCTTGAGGGGGTTGCTCACGCGCTCAGACTTCCTGCTGAACGTCAGTATCTGCTTGGTCAGGTCGCGTGCGCGCTTCGACGCCTTGACGATCTGCTTCACGTTCCTGGACGTCCCCGACGCCTCGTTCAGGTCGTCCAGCACCAGCTCCGCATTGCCGAGTATGATCGCGAGCATATTGTTGAAGTCGTGGGCGATGCCGCCCGCCAGCGTGCCTACCGCCTCCATCTTCTGCGACTGGCGCAGGTGCTCTTCCAGCACGGCTTTTTCTTTCTCGGCCCTCCTCTGGTCCGTGATGTCCATGCTCACCTCGATGACGAGGGACGATCCGTCTACGTCGGTAAACGGGGCGTCGTAGACTGCCATGACGTCGCCTGCGCGCGTCATGCGCTCCGAGTGGAGCGCTCTGCCCGTCTGAAGGACGGAGAACGCGGGGCAGGGGTCGCACGGCGCCTCCCTGCCGTGCAGGTGCTCGTAACAATGGCGCTCCCCGGCATCTCCGAATTTCTCACGATAGGCGCGGTTGGCAAAGGCTATGTGATAGTCGGCCGTCAGCAGGCAAACAAGGGGCGGCACCGCCTCCAGCGTGTCGTACAGCCTGCGGCGCTCGTTCTCAAGCTCCGCCGTACGTTCCAGCACCCGCTGCTCAAGCTCGTCGCGCGAGCGGCGCACCTCGTCCTGAGCCTGCCTGCGGGCCGTTACGTCGCTTTGCACCCCGTCCCATATCGTGCGGCCGTCCGGCGCGCGGTGCGGCCGCGCATGGAGGTACATCCACCGCGTTTGGCCGTCCGGCCTGCGCATGGGGACTTCCATATCGAGGTCCGAGAGGTCGGCCGCGCTTTTCGCCTGCGCCTCCAACATGCGCCGGCGGTATTCCCTCGGGATCTGCCTGTACAGGACGGAGGCGTCGGCCAGCACGTCGGCCACGCGTACGCCGTTCATGTGCTCGATGCCGCTGCTGACGTAGAGGAAACAGGTGGTCCCGTCCGGCTCGCGGGCATACTGGTAGACCGCACTGTCCGGCAGGTTATTTTCAAGAAGGCGCATACGCTTTTCACTTTCGCTCAGGGCCTCCTCGCGCAAGCGCACCTTCTCCGCCATTTCATTGAACTCGACGGCAAGCTCCCGCAATTCGGTCGGTCCGGCAGTCAACCGCATTTGCCGCCGTTCTCCCCGGCCCAGGGCGCGCGCCCTGTCGCGGAGGCCGATGATCGCCTGCGAGATGGGACCGGCGTTAACAATAACGGCGGTGAAGGCGGCGACGGCCACGAGGAGTATGAGAAGCGCCTGCGGCACGAGGGCCTGCCTTATCTCCTTTACCACTGCGGCTTCCGCCCGGCTTGCCGCGACCACCCACCCCAGCGAGCCGACGGGCGCGAAGGCGGCCAGCCGCCACGTCCGGGTCCGGGGCGCCCAGACCCTCGCCGTGACTTCTTTCCCCTTCATTGTCTGAGCCATGACGGGATAGAGCTTAAGCCAGTTCCGGTGCTCCATCGGAAATAGCGTGGATGGATAACGATAGACGTGGATGCCCTTTGCGTCGACCAGGCTTATGCCGCCGTCTTCTTCCCGTTCGATGGCGAGCACGTTGTCCATCATCCCGGGCACGATGGCCGCGCTCACTATGCCCAGGAGCTTCCCTGACGCGTCGCGGACAGGCCTGACGATGGCGAATATCTCCCTGCCCGTCAGGCTCGGAGGTAAAAAGATCGGTCAGGACCCAGTCTTCCGCGGAGATGTAGTCAGCGAGACGGCCGTTTTTCGCGAGGTCGAGGCTCTCGGCTTCAGGCCTGCTCGCTGCCAGCACCCGGCCGTTGGGGGCAGCCCAGAGGAACTCCCTGAACGCCTTATTCTCCAACTGCGCGGAGAGCAATATCTGGCGCAGGGCGTCCTGCGAGGGCGGCGGCCTTACGGTGGCCGCCTTGCCTATCGCTGCCTCGGTGCGGATTACGTCGAAGACAAATGCCTCGAAGGATTTGGCGACGGTCCTGGCGATTTCCGCGTTGGACCGCATCTCCGTCTGTTTGCGCTCCCGGTACCAGCTATAGAAAGTAAACGCCTGGAGGAAGAGAAGGGGGACAAAGACGGACAGAAGCAAAAGCAGGATCGTCTTCCGGATTCCCATAGAAGCGCGAAACCTTTGCATCATCCTTTACCTTAATGCCCTAAAGAAGTAAAACTGATCCCATACTAGGATAACAGAACGCTTCGCCGACGCCAAATAAAATCGTTATACGGTTCGTGGAAGTTATTCATGTTTGAAGTGCGCCGGCTCCTTTCCCTCCGTCATGCCGGCGGAAGCCGGCATCCAGCGATTTTAAGGACCTTGAATGACCTGGACCCTGGCTCCCGGATTGAAACATCCCGGGACAGGTTCCGCCAGGGCGACGGAGAAACGAACCGCGACTTTATTCTGCAAGTCGCTCTATAGGACATCAGGGCCACACCGGCGCCGGGCGGGAAGGGTTGCCTGGAGGTGGTGTTGAACCCGATTACTGCCGGAGCGAGCGCCGAGCGCGGCAGTAATAAAGCAAGCGAAGCGCCGCGCCGAGGGGGGAGGCTCCATGCGGCTGATGCCGCTGGAGGGGGTGCTGAACCCCAATGATAGTAGGCCCTCCCCCTTGTAGCAAGGGGGAGGGCAGGTTGGGGAGGGTGGGTACTGCCGTATTTAGTGGTGGCGGCCTTTTCAGGCCGCAGGCACGGTCCGCGCGCGGCCGTTATGCGGGCCGGGGGACGCGGTTTCCCTGACCGTGGAGAGAGAGAACTCCCGGACGGGCGTAGCGAGCAGGGGGCGGCGGACCGATCTGATGTCCACCCCCGCCCTCATGGCGGATATGACCCCTGCCGCCTCCAGGTAATTGTCCACGATAAAGAGCTTTCCGGGCGCGAAAGGCAGGTCTTCGAGCTTATTTCTCATGCGGTTGGCGTTTTCCCGCACGGCGATAACCGGTATGCCGTGCTCGAGGGCCGCAAGAACCGGCAGGCCGAGGCAGCCGTAAGGGATTATAAGGCAGGAGACGTGCTCCGCGGTGAGGGTATCGTCCGTGCACGCATCGATGGGCACGATGGCGGGGCTTCTGTGCATGCCCTTGATAATGCAATGGAGGCACGTGATCGAAACGACCTCTGCTGCTTTCCTCGGGTCGACGACCCCCAACTCCGTGTATGCGTCGTATCCGTCGGACATCGAGGGCATCATAGGCGAGTGCGCGGAAGGCACGTCGAAAAGCAGGGAGACGCCGTGGGTAAGCATCGCCTCCGCCCCGCCCCACGGGTTGAGGATATCGCCATTGCTGTGGAAGTAATCGCGCCGTATGCGCATGGGCGCGTCGATGACCGACGAGACCGCCACCGCGTCGTACTCGCCCCTGTATTCCGACAGCAGCTCGCACAGCCGGTCGAAGTGGTCGATCCTGCCGACCGCCCTTCCGGATCGCGAATAGAGCGACTTCATGCTGAACCGGTCATTCATCAGCACGACGCCGGGGCAATCGAGGCCCATGGCCGCCCTGGCTGCCGACACGGCGTTTATAGCCCCTTCGTAGAGGGGCTTTTCGTCAAGCTTGTCGATGACGAGGATGACCCTGTTCGACCGGACCTTGCGGAGGCCGATTGCGCCCATCATGAAGCGTGTCAGGACGCTCCCTTCCACGTATAGGCCGTTCTCCGGAAGCTCGTTGATGTCGGACGCGTTGACTACGTTCGGATGGGTTATCAGGGTGTCGCACGTAGAGGCGATCAGGCGGGCGAGCGCCCCGGCGTCGCCGGAATGTCCACCGATCTCAGCGCCTACGCCGGTCGGCACCATCAGCACTATGTTGAGCTTCCTGGTGTCTTCGTGCGTGCGCTTTCTGAACTCGAATATCTTGTCCGGCTCTATGCCCACGGACGGCCCCGCGCCCGCAAGCACGCCCATCTCGCAATGGTAATGTTTCCGGTCTGTTTCCGTGACGACGAACCTGACGGGGACTTCATCGGGCCCAAGGCGGCCAAGGACGATCTCCGGCAGCTCGTCAAGCAGGCCCGCATGGCCCGGAATAACGGGGATGGTCATCTCTTTTTCGTGCAGGAACATCGGGCACCTCGGGTTCGGAAACATGGTGCGGCGGTCCGTCTCGACGGTAGTATATGCGCCCCTGTTCCCCGTGTCATGCGGATTCAGCCGCTGCAGGCCCCCGAAAGCGTCCGACGCGCGCGGATTGCCGGACAGCCGTGTACAGGCGTGTACATCAAATGCGGTGTTTTTTGCTCCGAGCGCCTGTAACGCTTAACCTACTATCCGGACGGTCCGATAAGATTAGATGGTGATGACTTATCACCGCCCCCGCGCGCGGGTATAAGGTCGCAGCCGGGGATTCGATCCATGCAGCGTCGCAGGCGGCAAAGCCGGTATCGAATGGAAAGGGAAGATGGTCAGCAGGCACAGCTTGAAGCGTAATTACCCGTTCGTCATCCTGGTGGCATTGATGGCTGTGTTATCCCTGTGGCTGTTTGCAGTGCTCAGGGACCTCGATTACCAGCGGATAGAACGCTCTTTCGAAACCGATGCGGAACACCGTTATGAGACCCTGAAGCTTGAAATCGACCTGAATCTCCACGCAGTACGCTCGTTGAGGGCCCTGTACGCGAGCGACAGCGACGTCAAGGAAACCGAATTCAGCACCTTTGCCCGGTATCTGTTGTCGAAGAACCCCAGCATACAGGCGCTCGAATGGATACCCAGGGTCCCCAATTCGCGACGGTCGTCCTATGAAGTGCTCGCAGCCGGACAGACTCCATCCTGTGCGCCAGATCACCGAACGGGACGGCCGGGGCAAGATGATAAGGGCCGGCGGCCGGGACCAGTATTTCCCGGTAGGGTTCGTGGAGCCTTATGAAGGTAACGAGGCAGCCCTCGGGTTCGACCTGGCTTCAAACCCCGAGCGGAAGACGGCACTGGACGCGGCGAGGGATACAGGGAACCTGGTTACGTCCCAACGGATAAAACTCGTGCAGGAGAAAGCAGGCCAGTACGGGTTCCTGGTCTTCGGCCCCGTCTACCGGGGCAGCCCGGCCGATTCGGTCGAAGCAAGGCGCAGGAGCCTGCAAGGTTTTGTCCTCGGGGTCTTTCGCTGCGCCGATATAGCGGCGGGGGCTTTGCTCACCGAGGAGTCGACAGGCATTGCGTTGACTCTCTATGACATTACCGCCCCCAGCGACGAGCAGCTTCTCTATCACCGGACGTCGCAGGTTGCTTCCGGCGCCAAGCCGGGCGCCCCGGGCAAACCCGTTTCGGAACCCCCTTTCGTTTACAACAAGATACTGAACGTGGCGCAGCGCCAATGGCGTATGGCGATCTCGGCCGATGCCTCTTATGTCGCGCTCAACAGGTCATGGCAACCGTGGGGCGCGCTCCTTGCCGGGTTCCTCCTGGGCGCCCTGATCATAAATCAGCTCCTTGCGAGTGGAACGCACATCCGTTCTCTTGCCGCAGTCAATGCGGACCTGCAAAACGAGGTGGTCGAGCGCAGGAGGACTGAGGACTCCCTCAGGGAGAGCGAGGCCAAGTTCCGCTCCTATATCGAAAGGTCCCCTCTGGCGGTCTTTGTGGCCGATCAGGAAGGGCGCATAATCGAAGTCAACCATTCGGCTACCGAGCTGACGGGTTACGATGCGGCAACGTTGTTAAAAATGCCTATCTGGGAGCTGCACTCGGCAGAAGACCGGGAAGTTGTGCTCAACGAATTTACAAACCTGGCCCATGAAGGGCGCGTTGAGGGTGAATACCGCTTCCGGAGAAAGGATGGATCGCTTATCTGGGTCGGCCTCAAGGCCACCATGATCGGAGGCCGGGTGTCTCTTGCCTACTGTACGGACATCTCCGACCGGAAGCGGGCGGAAGAGGCATTGAGGCGATACGAGCTGCTGTCCGCGCACAGCCGTGACATTATGCTCTTCGTGCGCAAAGACGATGGGAGGGTCCTGGAGGCCAACGCCGCCGCCGAAAAGGCTTACGGTTACAGCCATGAGGACCTGTTGGGACTCACGGTCGCGGACTTACGCGCCCCCGAGACGCTCGTCCGGGTCCGGCGCGACCTCGATGAGGCCGATTCCGGCGGCATGCTCTTCGAAACCGTACACCGGCGCAGCGACGGCAGCACGTTCCCTGCCGAGGTGAGCGCTCGCGGCGCGACGATCGGGGGCGTCCGCACGCTCGTGAGCGTGGTGAGGGATATTACAGAGCGGAAGCAGGCGGAGAAGGCGCTGCGGGAGTCGGAGAGCAAGTTCAGGGACTTCGCTGAAAGATCGACAGTCGGCATCTACCTCGTTCAAGGCGGTATCTTCAGGTACGTGAACGCCCGGTTCGCCGAAATAACGGGGTATCCGGTCCAGGAGATAATCGACGTCAAGGGGCCGTCGCATCTCGTCCTGCCTGAAGACCTGCCCTTGTTGCTCGAAAACGCGGAGATCGGAAGGCGTGGGGAGGCCGGCTCGATACATGACGAGTTCAGGATCGCCACGAAACAATGGGAGATCAGGCAGGTGGAAATCTATGGTTCCTCCACAACGTACGGCGGTAAACCGGCGATGATCGGGACCTTGATCGATATTACCGAGCGTAAGGCTACGGAAGAAGTGCTGCGCGAAAAGACGGCCTTCCTTGAGGCCCTGATTCATTCTTCCATGGACGGGATTTTCGTAGACGACGATAACCGGCGCAAGATATTCAAGAACCAGCGCTACATAGACCTGAGAAAGCTCCCGCCACACCTGGCCGATGAAGAGAGCGACGAGAAGATGCTGGAGTATTGCTCCGAAACAACCAAGAACCGGGAGGAGTTCATAGAACAGCTCGAGCACCTCTATTCGCACCCGTACGAGAGCAGCCTGGATGAAATCGAGCTGACCGACGGGACCGTCCTGGAAAGGTACTCGGCGCCCGTCGTAAAAGACGGCAGGCATTACGGCCGCATATGGACGTTTCACGATATAACTCACCGGAAGCTTACGGAAGAATCGCTCAGGCGCAGCGAGGCAACGATGAGGTCCATACTTTCTGCGTCGCCGATAGGTATAGCCGTTCAGAATGCGGACAGGGCCGCGCACTGGTTCAACGCAAGTATGTCCTCCATTACGGGTTACACGCAGGAAGAAATAAGAATTTACGGGGCCCGCAAGGTTTACGAGAGCGATGAAGAATACCAGCGTGTCAAGGAGGTCGTCTGGGGGGAAATCGAGAAGGGCGCCGACGGGACAACGGATACGAGATGGGTCCGCAAGGACGGCACGATGGTAGACGTCCATTTGTGTATGGCGCCGATAGATCATGGCGACCTTTCCCTGGGCGTGGTCACCACGGCCACCGATATCACGTCCCGCAAGCTTGCCGAAGAGGCCCTTCGGAAGAGCGAGCATAGCCTTCGCACTCTTCTTGGCGAGCTGGAGCTTAAGAACAGGGAGCTGGAGGACGCGTACAACGAGCTGAAAGAATCGCAGAAGAAAATCATCCAGCAGGAGAAGATGGCCTCCATTGGGCAGCTCGCCGCGGGGGTGGCGCACGAGATCAATAACCCGACGGCGTTCGTGATGAGCAACCTCCATACTCTGCAAAAGTACCTGGACAGGGTATACGAGTTCGTAAGCCTTCAGTCGGAGGCGGCAGGGGTGGGCGATGAGGCCAGGATTGCCATGTCGGAGACCGTCGCCGAGCGCAGGCGTTCCCTGAAGATCGATTATATCCTCGATGACTCGCGCAACCTCATCAGGGAATCGATCGAAGGCGAGGACAGGGTAAAGCGGATCGTACAGGACCTCAAGGATTTTTCCCGGATCGACGGTACGAACCGCACGCCGGCGGACATTAACAATATCCTCGAAACGACGCTCAACATAGTCTGGAACGAGTTGAAATACAAGGCGACGATCGCCAAGGAATACGGGGAGCTGCCGCCGGTCGTCTGCAACGCGGGAGAGCTGAGCCAGGTCTTCATGAATATACTTGTGAACGCCGCGCAGGCCATGGAAGACCACGGCGAAATCACTATCAGCACCAGTGGAGAGGACAAATACGTGCGGGTGGCCATATCCGACACGGGTTGCGGGATACCGCAAGCCCACTCGACAAGGTGTTCGAGCCTTTCTTCACTACGAAAGAGATAGGCAAAGGCACGGGCCTCGGCCTCTCCATTGCATACGACATCGTCAAAAAGCATAATGGCGAGATCGACGTTGAAAGCCAGGTCGGCAAAGGGACGACGTTCGTGGTAAAAATCCCGTACAAGGAGATGTGAGTTGGAAGGGGAGAAGGTACTTTTTCTGGACGACGAACGGAACGTTTTGAACTCGTTGAGCAGGTTGTTCATCGACGACGCGCTCGATATCCTGACGTTCACGTCCGGCCGGGAGGCTTTGGAGGCGATTAGAACGAGGGACGTCTCGGTAATCGTCTCGGACAACCTCATGCCTGAGATGAGGGGCATAGAGTTCCTGCAGCGGGCGAGGTACGTCTCGCCCGACAGCGTGAGGATCATGCTCACCGGCTACACCGACGTCCAGGCGGCAATCGATGCGATCAACAAAGGGGAAGTATATAAGTTCGTAATTAAACCGTGGGATGACGAAGAGCTCAGGAAGATTATTTTCGGCGCTGTCGACCGGCACAAAATGGTGCAGTCGATGAGACAGGCCGACGAGCACGCGCTACAGTCCCTGGCGCAGACTATAGAGCTAAAGGACGCTTATACGAAGGGCCACTGCGAGAGGGTTGCCAAATACGCCCTGGCTATAGCGGGGGCGATGGGCCTCGACGAAGACCTGAAGGAGAGTGTCAGGCGGGGAAGCTGGCTCCACGACTGCGGCAAGATAGGCGTGCCTGAAGCCATCCTTAACTATCCGGGTCCGTTGACAGACGACCAGATGGCGGTAATCCGGAAGCACCCTTGCTGGGGGGCCGATGTGGCTAAGGCGGCCTGTCTGTCGGAATCGGTCATAAGCATTATCCGCTACCACCATGAGCGTTACGACGGGTCGGGCTATCCCGCAGGCCTGGCGGGAAACGATATCCCCCTGGAGGCCCGCATCGTCCATGTTGCCGATATTTATGACGCATTGACATCTGCCCGGTCGTACCGGGACAGGATGAGCAAAGAAAAGGCCCTGGAGATCATGGCAAGCAACAAGGGGACATATTCCGACCCGCTGGTCGTAGACACATTGGTTCGCGTCCTGGAGCGGGAAGATGAGTGAAACGCCGCAAAAAGAAAAACTCAACGTCCTCTTCGTCGATGACGAGGTCAACGTGCTGCGCTCCCTGTCGAGGCTTTTCGCGGATGAGGAATACGGCGTTATAACGGCAGAGTCGGGAACGGAGGGCCTCGAAATCCTGAAACGGACGGAGGTAGGCGTAGTCGTTTCCGATCAGTCGATGCCCCGGATGAAGGGCGTCGAGTTCCTCGAGCGGGTAAAGGAGACATGGCCCGATACCGTAAGGATCGTCCTGACAGGCCAAGCGGACCTGACAGCCACAATCGATTTCATAAACAGGGGCGGGGCTTACCAATACATAGCTAAGCCATGGGACGATGACAACCTGATCGCCGCAGTGCGGAGGGCTGCCGAAAAATACAGGCTGGTCAAAGATAACAGGTCCCTCACGGAGCTTACGCGAAAGCAGAACGACGAGCTGGCAAGATGGAACAGGGAGCTTGAGATCTACGTACAGGAGCAGACTGTCGATCTGACCGAGAAGAACAAGGAGTTGGTCCGGGCAGGCGACAGGCTCAAGAAGAACTTTCGCGATTTCATCGTCACCATATCGAGCCTGATCGAGCTTCGCAACACCAATATAATAAATCACTCGAATAATGTCGCCGCAGTGGCGCGGGAGATGGCAAGGCAGATGGGGCTGGCCTATGAAGATGTCGAAGACATAGCTATTGCCGCGCAGCTCCATGACGTGGGTAGAATCGCCGAGGCCGACGCAATCCTGTTGAAGCAGGCCAACGAGCTGACCCCTGACGAAATGTCGGAATACAGGAAACACCCGGTGCGCGGACAGGCGGCGATACATTCGAACGAGCCATTGGCCAGGGCCGGAACCTTCATCAGGAGCCACCACGAGTGGTTCGATGGAAGCGGCTTCCCGGACGGCCTCAAAGGGGACGGGATACCCCTGGGCGGGCGCATCGTCTCCATAGCGGACAAGTACGACAGGATGCTGCAGGACCGCACTGCCGGGCTTGCCCTCGAAGAGCTATCGAAGCTTAGGGGCGTGCAGTTCGATCCAAGCCTTTATCACCCGTTGGAAGACGCCGTGATGGTTCTTGAAAGCGCGCGGTCGCAGAACCGGGGCGTTGAGAAAAAGCTCGCTACCGGAGAGCTGGCCCCGGGGATGATAGTATCGAGGGAGGTAAGGAGCGGCACAGGCATTCTGCTTTTTTCGGAAGGCGCGGTCCTTAACGCATACAGAATCAATTTGCTTCTCAGGCATTTTACCCTGGACCCTCCGGCCTCCAGGGCCGTCTACATACGGATGCCGGAAAATCAGCCTGCGTAAAGAGGCCGGCCCGATTAATCTGTCTCTTCAATTGCCCTGGCTATCGCCTGGAACATTTCCTTGCGCGAGAGCGGCTTCAGGACGCACTCCCTGATGCCTGCCTCTTTCGCCTTTTCCGGCGTCACCGCCTCGCTGTACCCCGTGCAAAGTATGACCGGGATCTCTTTCCTCATGGCTATCGCTTTTTTTGCCAAGGCCAGCCCCGTTATTTTCGGCATGGTCTGGTCCGTGATGATGAGGTCGAAGCGGTGCGGGTCCGCGGTGAAGGTCTTTAATGCCTGGCCGGGCTCGGTGAAGGCGGTCACGCGCCACCCGGCGCGCTCCAGCATCGCCTTCGATATCTCCATGACGCCAGGCTCGTCATCGACGAAGAGCACGTGGCCTTTTTCCGAGGTGTCGGGCTTTACTTCTTCCGCCTCTGCCGGCGCATCTTTTAGCAAAGCGCCGCTTTGCGGAAAGAGCACGGTGAAGACCGCGCCCTTGCCCGGCTCGCTCTCGACCGCGATCGCACCGCCGCAGCCCTTAACGATGCCGTAAACGACGGCAAGCCCCATACCTGTCCCTTCGCCCTGTTCCTTTGTCGTGAAGAAAGGATCGAACATCCGCTCCCGCACCTGTGGGGTGATGCCCGTGCCCGTGTCCCTGACGGTTAGTTTTACGTACCTCCCAGGCTTGACGTCGTCGTAATAAAGGGAATTGCGGCCGCTCACCGTCGAAAGGCGGATCGACAGCTTCCCGCCTTTCTCCCTCATGGCATGAGCCGCGTTGCTCGCCAGGTTGACGACGACCTGCTCGATCCGGGAAGGCTCGACCTCTACCGTGGCCTCTTCCATGGCCTGTACCTTCGAGCTCTATGTCGATGGTGCTCGGGAGCGACCCCCGAAGCAGCTCATAGACGTCCCGGAGGACGGGCGCTATGGCCGCGGATTTTCCCTTCCCGCTGTCTTTCCTCGTGAATGTGAGGATCTGCTTGATCAAATCGCGGGACCGCTTCGATGCGCCGAGTATCTGCGTGATGTTGCGGCGCGTCGCTTCATCGATGACCCCGTCGAGCGCCAATTCTGCGTTCCCGATGATGACGGCCAGCATGTTGTTGAAGTCGTGGGCGATGCCCCCCGCCAGGGTGCCGACGGCCTCCAGCTTGTGGGTCTGGCGGAGCTGCTCTTCCATCTGTATCTGATCTGTAATGTCGCGAGCTGCCGCAAATACGCCGAGGACATTCCCGGCGTCATCACGATAAACCGACGCGTTATAGAGCACCTGAGTAACGTGCCCGTCCTTGCGCTTTATCTCAAGCGGATAGTCCCGCACATAGCCTTTATCAAACACCCTTCGATAGCCTGCCCGCGCTTCCTCCGGATCGGTAAAGTAGTCGGAGAAGTCCGTGCCTATCAGTTCGCCCCTTGCTCTGCCTGTGATCGATTCTGTTGCCGCGTTCACGTCGCCTATCTTTCCTTCCGTCGTGATTGTGACGAGCGGGTCGGGGCCCGCCTCGATAAGGCTACGGTTATAGACGTAGGCCGATTGCAAGGCGCGCTCCGCCTGCTTCCCTTTCGTAATGTCGAGGTTTATCTCCATCACGGCCGACGGCGTGCCTGCATCGTCTCTTTGCAGCGCCCAGCGGCTCAGGACCGTGATGCGGTGTCCGTTCTTCGTCGTGTGGATAAGCTCCCCTTCCCATCGCTCTTCCTTGTTCACCTCGCGCATCAGGTCGGCGAGTGGGGCCGGGAACTCGGTCTTAAGAAGCATATCCGGGGCTTTGCCCAGGGCCTCTTCTTTCGTAAAGCCGTACATTTCTTCGGCCCCACGATTCCAGAAGGTTATCCTGTTCTCCATGTCCCGGACCAAAATGGCATTATGCGCAAGATCGAGCAGACTTGCCTGTCGCTGAAGGATTTTCGTCCTCTCCCGAACGCGCTGCTCAAGCTTGCCGCGTGAGCGGCGCAACGCCTCCTCCGCCCGCTTGCGCTCTTCGATCTCCCCGCGGAGCAGGTCATTCGTCCACAGCAGCTCGGCGGTCCGCTGCGCGACCTTCTCCTCAAGCTCGTCATGGGCCTTGCGCAGCGCGTTTTCGGCAGATACCCTCCGGGAGATGTCCGTTGCCACGAGGCACGTCCTCGGCAGGCCCCCGATCGCCTGGATGCTCCCTGAAAGCTGGACGAACACTTCTTCCCCGCTTTCGGTGACTAAGGCCATCTCGTCGGAATGATTTGCAGGGTCCTTCAGGAAGGAGGCAAGCCTGCCCCGGTGGGCGGGTGATACGAAGTTGCTGAACTTGGCGCCGATCACGGTCTCCATGCGCCTTTTCAGCATGTCGGCAAAGACACCGTTCGCGTAGAGCACCGTGCCTGCCCGGTTGAGCGTGACCGTCCCGGCGTTCATCGTCTCCACGATCTGCCGGTAAGGCAGGTCGGGCGATTCCAATGTGTAGATTTTGGGCCGGTTCTCCGCCGACACGATGATTGCGTCGACCTCGCCGTTCCTTATTGCGTTGAGCGCCTGTTCTGCCTCCTGGAGGCGCAGGCTCAAGGTCTCGTTCTTATATTCAAGGTTCTCCGGGCCTGTCGACAAGAGTTCCTCCTTCCAGCCTTCGTTCGTGCTCGCGGTCTTATCCGAACGCATAGGCCGGACCAACCGGCAGCCAATTCAACTTTACTTTGTGATATCGGCGGCTAAGCCGTTTCCTTGTCCTTTGCCTTGACGTCCAGGCCGACAAGGACTTTCTCAACGTCCGTCATGTCGCCGATGAGCTTGCGCAGGGGAGGGGGCAGTTTCTTGATGAGCGTGGGGGCGGCGATGATCTGCTCTCCCGCAGCGAGCACCGGCTTCTGATAAATGTCGATTACTTCCAGGTCGTAGCGGCCCTGGAGGTGTTCCTCGCATATCCTCTTCATGTTCTCTACGGCGCGGCTCGATCTGGCCGACGCGCCCGCGATATAGAGGCGCAGGACGTAACCCGCCTTCTTCGATCCCCTGGCCGCCTTCTCGAATATCTCGACGTCGCCCTTCGGGTCTTGCTTTTTCATCTGGTCCTCTGTTGCCTGGGTTTTACGGGCTTCAGATCAAGCCCGACGAGCACGCGCTCGGTATTCGATAAATCGCCTATGATCTTCTTTAAAGGGGTAGGCAGCTTCCGGACGAGCGTCGGCACAGCTATGATCTGGTCGTCCAGCGCGAGCTTCGGGTGCTTCGCCAGGTCGATTATCTCCAGGCGGTACCTGGCGGAAAGGTGCTCCTCGCATATCTTCTTCAGGTTCTCGAACGCTGCGACCGAGTGGGGAGTGGTCCCCAATATGTAAAGGCGCAGCTTAAATATATCGCCGCCCTGTTTTTGCGCCTTGGCCGCCGCCGCCTTCTTTTTAACGGGCATCTTTCAGCTCTCTGTCGGCCCGCCGGCGCACCGCCATCTCCTTCCGTTGCTGCTGTATCATGGCCAACCGCCTTTTCTCCTCCTGCTCGATCTTCCTGATCTCCTCTTCGTCCGCCTCTATGCCCGCCCTTATCGCCGCCAACTGCGCCTCGGCAACGGCACGCTTGCGCTCAAGCTCGCGCCGCCTGCGCCCCGTCTCGTTCTCCAGCTCCGATTCGGATGCCTTCTCCCTGGCCTCCTGTTGCGCGCGGGCGGAGCCGGTGAGCACCCCCGCCGGGCCGATATAGACGTCTTCGAGGGCTATGCCCTTGTCTGTGAGGCGGAATTCGCGCACCTGGTTCGAGTGCGCCATGCCGCGCGACTTGAGGACCCACAGGCCCCGGTTGCGCTCGCCGTTCGATTCGATGTCGCGGAGCACGAGCCATGTATCCATAAGGGAGGAGAGGCCTATCTCCGTCCGCTCCTGGCTGCCCCCGCCCGCCGTAAGGTTGGTGAATACGGCCGTGATCTGCTCCATCTTGAGGAAATCGATGAGGCGCGTAAGCATCGATTTTACCTCTTTCTCGTTCCCCATGCCGATGAGGTTGGATATCGGGTCAACGACGATTACCGACGGCTTATGGGTCTCGACCATGCGGTGCATCGTCGTCAGGTGCGACTCGAGCCCGAAAACGGTCGGCCGCGCCGCCTCGAGCAGGAGGAGGCCCTTGTCGATACAGGGCTGGAGGTGGACGCCTATCGACGACATGTTCCGCACGAGCTGGCTTTGCGATTCCTCGAAGGCGAAGTAGAGAGCGCGCTCTTTGCGCTCGCAGGCCGCCTTTACGAAGGCGGCGCAGATGCTCGACTTACCGGTGCCCGCCGTCCCCGAGATGAGGACGGAGCTGCCGCGGTAAAACCCCTTGCCCTCGAACATCGCGTCGAGGCGCGGGATGCCGGTCGAGACGCGCTGTCTCGATGCGACGTGCCTGAGGCCCAAAGAGGTGACGGGCAGCACGCTGATGCCGCGATCGCCTATCAGGAACGGGTATTCGTTCGTCCCGTGGGACGAGCCCCGGTACTTGATTACGCGCATGCGCCTGGTCGATAGCTGATCGGTCACGCGGTGGTCGAGGACGATCACGCAGTCTGCCACGTATTCTTCCAGGCCGTGGCGGGTGAGGGTATCCTTGCCCCGCTCGCCGGTGATGACCGCCGTTACGTTCTTCTCTTTCAGCCATCGGAAAAGGCGGCGCAATTCCGCGCGTATGATCATCTCGTTCGGCAGGCCGGCGTAAAGCGCCTCTATCGTGTCGAGGACAACGCGCTTTGCTTTGATCGTGTCTATGGCGTAGCCGAGGCGGGCGAAGAGGCCGGAGAGGTCGTATTCGCCCGTCTCCTCTATCTCGCTCCGCTCGATATGTACGTAGTCCACGAGGAGCTTTTTCTGCCTGGCAAGCGTGGCGAGGTCGAACCCGAGGGACTTCACGTTCTGCGCCAATTCCTCGGCGGTTTCCTCGAAGGCCATGAAGACGCCGGGCTCGCCGTAGTCGTTCGCCCCATGGACGAGGAACTCCATCGCCATCAATGTCTTGCCGGAGCCCGCCGGGCCGGTCACGAGCGTGGGCCTGCCTTTCGGAATGCCTCCGCCGGTGATCTCGTCAAGTCCGTTTATACCTGTGGGTGATTTCGGAAAAACGTTTTTGCGGGTTGTTTTTACGGGCCTATCCACTCTACACCCCCCTCTCCCTCCATCGTTCTGGAGGGGCGTCAGTCGGATTTGTACGGCTTTTGGCGCGAATGCCGGTCCGATAAATTTACCGATTGAAATTACCCCAGCAGGCGGCATAAGTCAAGGATATTCCGGCCCCGGCACTAACGATGCAGGGTCGGCTGCCATAACCGGGGCAGCGGCGAATTGATGACAGAGCATCTGTTCAACGTCGTAGCGCCTTAAGGGTGTGGGGCGAAAGACTTCGCCTCGTTGTTGAAATAGGGGACCAGGTTTTGTTGATTCTTTTGCCGGGAGAGATGTGCCCGGAAAGGGCCATTAGACAAACGTTCTTCCGGGGTTAGGCCGATTTCTCTTGACACCATTGTCATACTTTATTAAACTAGTTAACCTGATAAAAAACCTCGGGTGAGTGCGGACCAAAGGAAACGGTATGCTGCACCCCCTGAAGACGTGAAAGCTCCCTGTTAGGGCCCTGAAAGGAGCGCATGCGGGCAGCGAACGGGCGCTCCGCCGGTTTCGCCGGGGAGGCATCGACCTATGGCCGCCGGACGTATGCTGCGCACCGGACGGGCTGGAGGTATAAGGTGGACGGAGGCGGGAAAACCGCTATGGAAGATCTGAGCGAGGGCATTGCACTTCTGAAGGGCGAGTTGTTCGCCAACCCCGAATTTTTACGGATGCTGGGGTGGGCCGCTACCGGTGCGGATGCATCGGCCGACGCAGCCTGCGGGCCGGGCAGCCGGGGCCTTGCGGACATAAAGGCCATTCTTCAGAGCGGGGCCGCCCGGTTCGAGACAACGGGCGTGGCCAAGGACGGCACGCAGTCACGCATCGAGGTCTCCATTACGGCCGTCCCGTCTGACGGGCCTGCCTATCTCGTATGCGTCAGGGACGTCACCGACCGCAAAAAAGCTGAGAGCGACAGGGCCGTTCTGGAGGCGCGCCTTCAGAGGTCCGTCGAGGGCTTCGGCGCGTTCGCGGGTAAGCTTTCGCACGACGTCGGCAACAGCCTCATGGCGCTCATGGGGTACGCCAGCCTCCTGAAATCGAGCACCGGCGACGACAAACTGAAAAGATACGCCGACCTGATCATCAATGCCTCGGAGACTGCGGCCGGCTTCGTCCGGACATTCGGGGACGCGGGCGCTGAAGCGGCCTCTTTCGCGCCGCTCGACCTGAACGACGCGGCAATGGGCGCGGCAAAGACGCTGCTCGCCGGAGGGGGCCGGATGAGCGTCAAGCTCGCAGGCGAGCGCCTCGTCGTATCGGCGGACGCCGCGCAGCTCACGGAGGCGATAGTCTGCCTCGCCGGGGATTTACAGGATACGCCGGGGAAGACGCAGTTGCGGATAGAGACGGGCATTGCCGCCGCGCCTGCGGACGGGCAGGGCTCGGAGAGCGCGGAGCGCGCCTGGGGGATGCTCTCGATCTCCTACACAGGCGAAGGCGCAGGCGCAAGTCCGGCACAGGCCGGCCGCGCCGATGCAGCCATGCGCCTTTCCGCTGCCTACGCGACACTGAGGCGCCACCGTTGCCGGATAGCGTTTTCGGGCGCGGAGTGCGCATTTATTTCCCGCTCGCGGTAGAGAGCAGGCGCGCGGAAACTTTGGAAGCGGGGCCGGTTGCCGAAAGTCCCCAGGATGTACTCCTACTGGCGGACGACGACACGGCCGCGCGCAGCGCGACTGCGGAGGTCCTTCGCGAAGAAGGATACGGCGTGCTGGAAGCCTCCGACGGCGAAGAGGCGATCGATACGTTTACGGATAACAAGGAGATCGTGAAGCTCGTCCTGCTCGATATGGACATGCCGAAAAAGAACGGGAAAGAGGTTTACGAGTTCCTGAAGAAGGCGCACCCCGGCGTGCGCGTCTTGTTCATCACAGGCCGGGCCAAAGAGGCCATCGTGGGGCGGGCCGCGAAGGACGGGCAGACAGGATTTGTCCAGAAGCCCGTATCGCCAACTGCACTCCTCGCCAAAATCAAAGAGATGTTGGCATCTCGGGCTTAACTATTGACAAACATTGCAATAATGATATCATTCTCTATCCTTACGACAATATGTATCCGGGTACATCCGGAAGGTAAAGAACTGTAGAGCTATGGCATTGCTTCCTCTTTCTTCTCTCCCTCCTCCTTCCAACGGCTCCCGTCCTTTTCCGGCACGTCCGCACGCCTGGAAGACCCGGCCCGGGGTTGCTACTAACGAGAGGTCAAACCCCCAATGACAAAAGACGATTTCCCGCTGAGGTCGGCAGCGGAAGAATTGCTGCGAATGAAACCGGACATGTACCTCGACGAGATGGAGAGAAGCGTGGGCGTGATGTTCCACGAGCTGCGCCTGCACAAGATCGAACTGGAGATGCAGAACCAGAACCTGATCGAGATGCAGCAGGTGGTCGAGGAGACCCGGACAAAGTATGCCCGGTTCTTTGAGTCATCGCCCGTAGCCTGCTTCATTGTCGATACGGCAGGGGTGGTCCAGGACTTCAATGCTGCGGCCATGTCTTTCCTGTCGGTCAGGAATAAGAAATTTCTTCTCCGCACGCCGTTCTCGCTGTGCGTTGCGCCGGAATCGAAGCGCGCCTTCCTCGACCTCCTCTACAAGATGAGAAAAGGCTCGGATAAAGAGACCTGCGAGGTTTTTGTGAGGAGGCGCGAAGGCAAGCCTGTTTGCGCGGTCCTCTGCGCCCAGGCGCTGCGGCGTTCCCCCGGCGAGGCGATTTGTCACATAGCCCTTATCGATATAACGGCGAGGCGGGAAGCTGAGGAGCAGGAACGGAAGCGGAGCGAGAATCACAGGATGGACGCCCTATTGACGATGGCGGGCGGCATCGCCCATGAAGTCAACAATGCCCTCGCTATTATCATGGGTTATGCAGAGATGGCCCTGGAGGACGCGGAGGATAAGAAGGTACGGCAAAGCATGGGCCACATCCTTAAAGCCGCCATAAGGGTGCGCGAGACGACGAAGGCGCTGATCTCCTTCAGCCGCCAGAAGAATGTGAGCAAGGAAAAGATCGATTTGTGCGAGGTGGTCGGGAAGGCCGCCGGTAAATTCGAGGCGTCGACGGCGAGTGCTGTCCGGATATCGATGCGCCTGGGCGATACGCTGCCTGCCGTCCTCGCCGATGCGGCAAAAATAGAGCAGACTAGTGACGAACCTCTGCGCCAACGCTGCGGCAGCCGTCCGGGAGACGGGGGGAGAGATCGAGATAAGCATCGAGAGGGCGGAAGCGGGGAAACTGCCCGCCGGGTTGAAAAAGGGGCGGTACATCCTTCTCAGAGTGCGGGATACGGGGAAGGGCATCGAGGAGAAGATTATCCATCGCGTCTTCGAGCCCTTCTTCACGACGAAGGCGTCGGGCGAAGGCCTGGGCCTGGGGCTTTCCGTGGCCTACGGCATAGTGAAAAAGCACGACGGTCAGATTGACATAGAGAGTGAGGAGGGGAGGGGGACGACGGTCAGTGTATACCTCCCCGAAGGGTAGTTGGGTGGGTGGGCCCGGTTAATTTTGCGGCCTTCGCGTCGTTTTTCTCGGCGCGAGTCCTCACGTACACAAACCGTACGCTCCGGCTCTCGCCTTCGAAAAACAACGCGAATTCCATCAAAAGTTCCTCCGGCCGCTCGGTGAGCAAAAGCTAATTCATTTACCCTGGTGCACGGCCATTATTAGATCAACACCATCAGGTGCGAGATAAATTTGTTGAGTCCCACCAACGTGCCGATCGCCTTGCCCCACCTGATTTCGTAGTGCGGCGTCAGCGTGCACCCGTACTTCCTTTGAAACGCCTCCAGCCTCGGCAATTGCGTCCCTTGCGTATCCAGCTCCTTCAGGCCCAGCTCCCCGGAGGCGTACTTTATCATCTCCCACCACGCCAGCGGCGAAGCCCCGCCGTTGCTGTCATCGCTGAATCCCCCCATCAGCGCGTATATCCTGTGCTCGTCCCAGACCGCGCAGATCGCCGACAGACTCTTTTCCGTCTTTGTCGACCGAAAGGAACATACGGCACTGCTTGCGCCTTTCCAGCTCGTCGAGGTACGCCCGCGCCTCCTCGGTCCGAAACCGCATCCCCTGCCTTTCGTACGACTGAGCGATCACCAGCATGATCCTGTCGGTCGAGGCGTCCGTCAGCACGCGCACGCCCGCCGCCTTCGCGCCCCTTATGGCCTGCCGCCTCTGCTGGTGCAGGCCCTGCCAGACCTGCTCCGTGTCGCCGATATCAAGGCGGTACGTGTACCACGGCCGCACGACGAAATCGTCCCAGATGAAGGGGAGCATACAATCAACGCCGGGGGCGAAGAGCGCGATCCCCCAGGAATACTTTTCCGGCAGGAACTTGGCAAACGAGGAGGCCACTTCCTGCTGGAACGATATCTGGTGGACGAGGCTGCCTTCCGGCTTTTTGACTACGAAGCCGGAATAGAACGTCATGAAGGGGGCGCCCGCCATGTGCATCCCCAGGATGTTTTTGCGCGAGGCTACGTATCCGCCGACGAGGTTCCCCGACCGGTACGCGCCCCAGAGGTCGAACGGCCTGCCTGACGCCTTCAGCCAGTACGACTTATGGAAGATGGTGCCGTTATCGGAGATTGAGACGAATTTATCCCAGGAATCGTAATCGTTCTCGCCGATAGCCGCGATCTCGACGTGCTTCATAGCGCATGCCTCCTTTAGAGGGGAGGGGCGTGAGCGTACGCCTTGTCCGCGCGCAAAGGTGATGGGCGCGGCCCGGGAGGATCGTCGTTTAGCTGTATTAACAGGACGTGTCCGTCAGTGCACGGCGGGACGGGAAAAAAGCGCGCTTTTCTCGTCCCGCCGGTGCCGGCCCCTATGTGATTCCCCTAGGGCTAAATGTGGCAACGGGGAGGCGAATTGTCAACCACGTGAGGGACGTACGTCCCCGAGAGACAGGGAAAAGGCGCGAAAAGAGCCCGGCATGTCCCGCACCCCCCGTTAAATTGATTGACAAGGTTTTTCCTATCTTGATAAAGTGATGCTATGCCAGGACGACCCAAGGAGGAGAGAATGAAGGGAATTGAACGCGCCTGCGGCCGGTCCGTGAAAAAGACCGCTCACGTTGCACTTGTTCTCCTCCTGGGAGCAGCTTTCGCCGCCCTCGTATCAGCGGCTTTGCCGTGCAGTGCGGCGGAGGTGCGCAACCTCAAGCCGGGCGAGAAAAACGGCAGCGCCGTATTCACATACGACCTCGTCGGCCAGAAGGGCGAGAAAGAGGCCGAGGTCAGCGTGGTCCTCATCCTGGACGGCAAGGAGTACCCGGAAAACGAGCTTCACCTGACGGGAGACTTCGGTACGGTTAAGGTCGGCAAGCACAAACGGATCACGTGGCACGTGACAAAGGACTTCGCCGACGGCTTCGACGGCGAGATCAAATACAGGATCACGGCTTCGAGCGAGGCCGGCCCGGCCGAGTCGATAGGGCCGGAGGAGCCGCAGGCAGAACTCGACCCGCAAACAGAGCCCGAGCCGCCCGCAGAAAAGCCGAGGAAAAAGGGCCGCGTCAGCAGCATGGCCGCCTCCGGGCACTACGCCGGCGGCGGAAGGATGCTGACGGAGACGGGCACGGTAGTAGCCCTGGACGACGCGGGCGGCATAGTGATAAAGACAGGCAGGTCAAGCGGCCACATGACCGTCGGCGCAGCGATACAGTCCGATACGGTAGTAGTCGTCAAAGGCAGAAGGGTGCCTGTTTCGCGGATGGGGAATGAGATAAGCGTGGGGGATACTATTACCCTGCGATACCTTAAGGGCGACGATCTATACGCCCGTCAAATAACGAAACAATAAGAAGGGGGGCGGCCGGATCTTTTGGCGGCCTTCGCGTCGTTTTTCTCGGCGCGAGTCCTCACTTGCCACCCGCGCCTGGCAAGCCCTGAGCGCGGGTACCCGGCTACCGTTTTATACGCTCCGGCTCTCGCCTTCGAAAAACAACGCGAATTCCATCGAAAATCTCCGGCCGCCCGTTCAGTAGTGGGGCTATGCTGTATGGTTCTTCACGCGTATCGAATCTTTATACGTCGATTTCCCATTCGATAAGCCTGTGTTGAAAATAGTCCCTAAGCAGGGCCAGCCTTAATCCCCTTTTGGTATCATTGGTGCCTTTAAATATTTCGCAAAACTTAATAACGTTATCATACGCTTGCTTGACTGTCTCTTTGTCTACTCTGTTTTGCATCACCGATCTAAACGGTTGGCCGAGATAATCAACGGTAGGCCATCCGTCATCGTCAACCATCAGAAGATCAAGACAGATTCTGGCCGTGTCCGCGCTGACCGTATCATAAACGTTCTCGGGTCTGCGATTCAAAGTTTGTTGCAGGTAATCGATACAATTACGCCCCACAATGATCCTGGGATGTTGCGCTATTTTAGATTCAAGGATATAGGCCCTAGATAGACAGGCTCCATAAATCTCACCTTTTTCGATCTCCATTCCTATTCCAATATCGATTCCACCTCTTACGGGATGCCCAGCCATAAGTGACAGAAGCGCGATTGACGACGCTGCGGTGAAGAGCCCGTAAACACCGCGCATTGGTGCCTTGTTACGATCAGTGGCCAAGGATGTGGATGCCACGACGCAGTCTGAAAATGATGCTATATGTATTGGATTATTAGTCATCAGGCTATACTGCTCACGTTGTTCAGGGGAAAGCGCGCTCAAGTCGGTCTGTCGCAGAGTAGAAAAGGAATCAAAATAATGCCTAAACAGCTTTCTCGTGCCAGAAACAACGCCGTACGTTTCTTTTAGGGCATGCACAAATGTCTCCATTTGTGCATTATCTTCTTTGTCGGGAAGGTCGTCCAAAGCCCTCAGATTCTCTTGTTGTCCGAGCACGTCAATAAAACATACTGCATAGTAACCAACATTCATTTTGCTTTCCGCGTTAGTTTCTTTCACAATTACCCCTCCCCCACATACGTGTAGTAATGCTATTGTTTTACATAGCCCATTATGCCTGTCTGGAGACACAACGTGCAACAATAAAAATAGAATTATTGCCGTTTACTAGCACAGTGGTGGGGAGGGGCCGGGAGATTTTCGATGATAGGCGCCGTGATCGAGGGGCCGCCGCCCGGAGCGTACGCAGTTGGTACGTGAGGACGCGCGAATCCGAGAGACAGGCGCATAGCGCGAAAAGATCCCGGCCCCTATGTCGGTCCGCCGAAGAGTTTTATTGTTTGACGGACCAGCCTAGGTAAGGACGGATCGCGCGCACCCATTATTATTATGGCATCGCCGGGGCGCGCGTCGGCTTTCAGTATAGTCAGCAGATCATCCCTGTCTTTGATCGCTTTCGCCACAAACTCCGTCTCGCCCAGGGCCTCGACGATTTCTTCCGACGATATGTTTTTCTGCGCTGTCCCGCCCGCGTAATAAATGGGCAGCAAATACAGGGAATCGCCCGGCTGCATGGCGGCCCTGAACGCGGCTATGTATTCGTCCTTTAAAAAGCGCGTAGGGCCGAAGCCGTGGGGTTGGTAGACGGCGATGATGCGGGCGGACAACCCCTTTGCTGCGGTCAGCGCGGCCGTTATTTTTGCCGGGTTGTGCGCGAAATCGTCGATCACACTTACGCGCCCTTTCGTCTGCGTAATGTCGAAGCGCCGCGCCGTCCCCGCAAAGCCCTTCACTGCCGCTGCCAGCCCTGCGCCGATGCAGCCGAGATATTCGCAGACGCAGAGCGCGGCTGCCAGGTTTTCGAGGTTGTGCCTGCCGGGTAAGGGCAGGTCGTATCGGACGCCGCCTTTGACGAGGCGCACTGACGCGGGAAGCAGCTCGGTTGCGTCCGGCCGCCACCCGGCCGTAGCCGACGCCAGGCCGAAGCGCACCGTCGCAGGCAATGACGCGAGCACGGGGTCGTCCGCGTTCGTCGCGCTCCAGCGGGTGCGTGAAATGAGCGTCGCGAAAAGACCTTTCAGCTCATCGACGCCCTTGTGGTCTTTCGATACGTTGAGCACAACGGCCGCCTCCGGCGCATACTTGACGATGGTCCCGTCGCTCTCGTCCGCCTCGACGATCAAAAGGTCCGACGCGCCGCTCCACGCATTGCCGATAAGACCCTGCCTCTCGAGCCTTCTCAGGGGCGCGCCGCTTATAAGGGATGGCGATTTGCCGCACGCAGTCAGCAGGCTCGAAGACGATTGCCGTTACTGTCGATTTGCCGCTGGTGCCCGCCACGGCGACCGTCCGGCTCATGCCGATGATCGCTGCGAGCAGGTCCGAGCGGTGCACGACGGGAGCGCCGCAGCGGGCCGCTGCCGCGATGTCGGGGTTCGTCTCTTCTATCGCGGTCGAGACGCAGACGATGTCCGTATCAAGCCCGACGCCGGAGCCGTCCTGGCCTGCGATGCGCACGCCGAGCGCTTCTAAGCTTGTGCGCATGGCTGCCGTGTCGTCGCTTGCCAGGAGGCGGTCTGAGCCGGACACAATGATGCCGAGGAACCGCAGGTATTGCGCCAGGGCGCTCATGCCTGTGCCGAAGATGCCCGTGAAATGGACGCTCCTTGCCTGCCGCCCGCCGATGCTCAATGCCGGGGGGTCGATGTAGACGAGCATGCCCTCTCGGGCGATATCGAAGAGGCGGACGACGTCGCTGTTGCGCAGCGCGATGCAGCCGTGGGTGAGCGGCGTCCCTATGAGGTCTTCCCGGTTCGTGCCGTGGATGTAAATATAACGATCGAAGGAATCGACACCGGGGCCTTTGTTGATCCCGACTTCTGCGCCTTCGAGCCGCATGATGCGGCTGAGTATCAGGTTCTCTTCTGTCGATGCGCCGTCCCAGTCCGCGCCCGTATCCGCGCGGTCCCTGAAGACGCGGCCCAAAGGCGCGCCTGCGCCAATCTTCTCTTTGATGCGGTGGACGCCGGGCGGGGTCTTGAACGAATTCTCGCGGATGCCTGTGCCGAAGCGCGACGTCGACGCCGCATACCTCTCGATTATGCTGTCGCCGCGACAGACGAAAAGGGCCTGTGCCTCGACGGACTGGACGAGGTAGGTCTCGTCAGGGCGGGCCAAAAACGGCAGCAACCGGCCATATATGCGTCTAAGCGCTGCAACTTGCGTGCGATCTGTTCCTTCCATTGACACGCCGTCAATATAGCGCAATTGGTCATCGGACCACAAGCAATCTTACGCCCATCGCCCCACTTGTTGTTGCTCTTGCGCAACTTGGGAATTAAGCTACGGGAATGCGGGCCTTCCTTAAGGGACAGGCCCAGTCCGCCTTGCGAGGATGCAGATGACAACGAACAAATTGGTGAAGGCGATCGACGCGGCGGTCGATCTGGTCAACCATGGGCGTTACGGCGAGGCGGAGGCGCTTACGAAAAAGGTGACGGCGCGCGTTCCCGGCAGCGGGATGGCCTGGAAGCTCCTCGGCGCGGTGCTCGCGATGCAGGGGAAGAACGAAGAAGCAGTCGATCCTCTGCGCAAAGCTGCCGCGTTCCTGCCGAACGACGTGGAGGCGCAGGCGAACCTGGGTGTAATCCTCCACGACCGGGGCCGGCCCGCCGAGGCAGAGGCGGCATACCGAAAGGCCCTCGCAATCAAGCCCGATTACGCAGAGGCCCGGAAAAACCTGACCGAAATTCTGGAGACACAGCACGAGCCGGCAGAGGAAGGCAAGTCAGGGGGATAAAGTTAATACCCCCGGCATCCCGCATTACGTCGGAGTGCCGCCCGCGCTGTCCAACACCCGCCGTATCGCCCCTGCCATGACCTCTTTCGACACCGGCTTAATCAGAAACTCCCTCACGCCTGCTGCCAGCGCCTTCTCTTTCGACACCGACTCGCTGAACCCCGTGACGAGGATCACGGGTAAATCCTTGCGTATCTTCAGCACCTTCTTCGCAAGCTCGAAGCCGACCAGATCGGGCATCGTCTGGTCTGTTATCAAAAGATCGTACTGGTTCGGCGTCTGGAGGAAGATCTCGAATGCGTCCAGGCCCTTCCTGGCCGTAGTGACGTCATAGCCCAGGCGCCGCAGCAGCAGGGCCCCCATCTCGACGACCGCGGGCTCGTCGTCAACGAAGAGTATCCTTTCCGTTCCGCCCGGTATGTCGATCTTCTGCTCGGTTTCTTCCATCGGCGGCTCGGTGGATGGCAGAAAGACGGTGAACGTGGAGCCCTCGCCGATTTTGCTGTCCACGGAGATCGCGCCCTGGTGGCTCTTGACGATGCCGTAGGCGACGGCCAGCCCCATGCCCGTCCCGTGCCCGGCGTCTTTCGTAGTGAAGAACGGCTCGAACATGCGTTTTTGCACGTCCTCGGGTATCCCGGCCCCCGTGTCCTTGACGCGCAGCTTTACGTACCCGCCGGGCTTCATGTCAACGTCCGGCAGCTTGTCGCGGCGCGTAAAGACCGCATCGGAGACGGCGATCAAAAGGCTCCCCCCGCCGGGCTGCATCGCGTGGGCTGCGTTGCCGGCGAGGTTCATCAACACCTGTTGTACCTGGGAAGGGTCGCCGGCAATGTAGTCGTTCGCAGCGCGTATGTCGAGCTTCATCCGGATGGTGCTCGGCAGGGAGTTGCGGAGGAGCTTGAACGTCTCTTTGACGAGGGGGGTGAGCTGGAAGACGTTTTTGCCGCGCTCGCTCTTTCTGCTGAAGGTGAGGATCTGCTTGATCAGGTCGCGAGCCCGCTTGGACGCCTTTATCACCTGCTCTATGTTGCGTTTTGCATCGGTGCCGTCGAGGTCGTCGAGTGCCAGCTCCGAATTTCCCAGGATGACTGCGAGCATGTTGTTGAAGTCGTGGGCGATGCCGCCCGCGAGGGTGCCTATGGCCTCCATCTTCTGCTTCTGGCGAAGCTGCTGCTCGATCTCCAGTTGTCTCGTGATGTCCCTGTCTACCCCGACATACTGGATGGTCGTCCCGTACTTGTCGCGAATAGGCACTAGGGTCGTCTCGATCTCTACGAGGGTGCCGTCTTGCTTCTTTCGGGTCTGGCGCCCGGTCCATGTATTCCCTGCAAGCAGCTCGGAATATATGGCCTCGTGAAACGAGTCGGGGTGGGCGTCGCTGCGGGTCATGACAGGGCTGTTCCCCACCATCTCGTCAGCCGTATAGCCGTACATCCTGGCGAATGCTGAATTGACGTAGGTGTACCGCCTGTCGGGGGAGAGCATGAAAATGCCGTCGCCCGCGTGCTCCACGGCGGAAAGGAGCTTCGCCATCTCTTCCTGCATTTTTTTACGCTGTGTGACGTCCCTGGCTATGCCGTGTATGCCGGTGACGACGCCGTCCTCGCGCATAAAGCGCGCCGTGACCTCGAGGCTGACGAGGTTGCCGTCCTTCGTCCACGCCTCGAAATCCCACGGCTGTTCGTCGGGCAGGTCTGAGTTGGCGGCGACTGCGCGCCGCAAAACGTCGGCCGCCCGCCCGGCGCTCTCGGGCGTAAGGAGGTCCCCGATGGACAGGTGTTGAACGGGCTTACCAGGAAGGAAAACCTCGGCCGCTTTCCGGTTGGCCGAAGTAATCCTGCCTTCGAGATCGGTCGTGAATATCACGTCGTTTGCCTGGTTGAAGAGGTCCTTATACCTTGCCTCGGACCTTTGAAGCGACGTGTAAACCGTCTCCAGCTCCTGCGTCCTGTCGCGGACCCTCTCCTCCAGCCCGTCTCTCGCTTTGCGAACCTCCTCCTCCGCACGCTTGCGGTCGGTTATATCCATGTTGATGCCGATCAGTTTTTCGGGCCTTCCCTTCTCATCCATGATGGCGCGGGCGCGGGCGTGGAGCCACCGCATTTCGCCGGTATCCAGGCGGCGGACCCTGAAATCGACCTTAAACTCATCCCCTTTCAATGCCTGGTCCACGGCGGCACGGCACAGTGCGCGGTCTTCCGGCGCCAGGCGGTCGAACCAGTCCTGCCGGCGGCCGTTATGCTCCGCCCTTGTCATGCCGTAAAGGGCCAGCATCTCGTCGGACCAATAGCTTTCATCGGTCTTTGCGTCCCAGACGAAGGCCCCCGAGCTGCTTGCCTGGAGGGCGATGTTCAGCCATTGCTCGCTCTCCGTCACCGCAGCCTCGGCCCCCCTCTGTCCCGTTATTTCCTTGAAGACGACAGTCAGGGATTTTGAGCCGGCCGTGACATAGCTTGACGAGACGAGGGCGATGACTGGGGAGCCGTCGTCCAGGAGAATGCGCATTTCTTCATTGCGGACCGTTTCGCCTCTCAAGAGGGTGCGCATGAAGGGCCACTCCTGTGGCGTATACTCGCTCCCATCGGACCGGAAGGCCCGGAAGCGGGTAAGCTGCCCGAGGCCGCCGAAGGAAGAGATCTTTACCCGGAACGTCTCTTCGACCTCTTTGCTCACGGCCATGAACTCCGGCGTGTTCGTGTAGACGAGGGTCCCAATACGCAAGGGGATAAAACGACTGGAACTATTGTCCGGGCTTGCAGCCCGGCTCGCGCCGGGCATCCATGGCGCTCTTATGCCTGCCGTCCCTGATTCCGGGGCCGTGCCCTTCTTGGCAGGCGTTTCCCCTGCCGTCTTGCGGCGTCCGGGGTTGGGGCCGGTGCTTCTCTTCCCCATGCTTTTTCCTCCGATAGTCTTCTCTTCGTGGCGTGGCGAAAAGGCGACAGGCAAGCGGATGTTCGAAGGAGTAATGCGTCTATCCGCAGAACCGGCCGCTGTCGTCTATGTACCGAGATTATACATAAAGCGGTATAGCGTATCAAGCCCGGCGGGACGGGCGGCATGGACGGCACCGTTATTGTTCCCGGCATCCGAAGCAGTGAAATAAAACAAAACGGCAGGACCGATGAACGGTCCCGCCGTTTTGTTTTGTAGGGCCGTGATATTACTGGCCGTGTTTCTCGTCGTAGATCTGGCGGCTGACCTGGTTCTCCTGCTGGTTGAGGGTGCGCTGCTCCTGCTTGGTGACGTGGCCGCCGTTCTGCGACGCCATGTCGCGCTCTTCCTGCCGTACCTGCCGGTCCTCTTTATGAAGCTGGGCCGCCTGCGATTTGCTCAGCGTGCCGTTCTTCACTCCCTGGTTGATGCGGCTGTTCTGGTTTGCGAGCCGTTTATTGACCTCCGCCCTGCGGGGGTGGTTCTTCTGCCATTCGGTCTGGGCATAAACAGGAGAGAGCGCCGCGCCCACAATAAACCCGGCCGCTACCAAGAGTGCTGCTGTTCTCATTTGACGTTTCACTGATGTATCCTCCTTTCTTGCTCTTCATTCGGCGGATGCGCCCGGGCTTTTGCCCCATCTGTCGCAGCCTGTCCCTGATCCCCAGGAATAGCAAGAGGCGTGCCGTCGGCGGCTGCGGGCGCGAAACCGCGGCAGCGCGGTGTACAAGGCGGGCACGACATTCCGGGGCAGACAATAATGTCGAGCCGCTCCCGCCTCATCGACAATTGCGTAGGCGCGGTGCGGCTGTCTTGCCGCTCCGACAGGCCCGCATTACACTATCGTTAATTCAACGGCGGCCGTGTTCGAAGACAGCCAAATCCATGAAGGGAGGAATGTGATGAGACGATTATTGACGGTGGTGGCGGTGCTTGTGGCAGTGGCGATGGCGGCAGGGGCGGTGTACGCCCTGGATGGGGCCGTCAAGGTCGCGGTTAAGGAAGGCGTGGGCGCATACCTTACGGACGGAAAGGACATGACCCTCTACTGGTTCAAGAAAGACGCGCCGGGCAAGAGCGCATGCGCGGGCGTCTGCGCGGAAAAATGGCCCGTCTACTATACGGCGACGGTCAAAGCGCCGGACGGTATCGGCGTGCAGGACTTCGGCGCCATCGACAGGGCGGACGGCAGGAAGCAGACGACGTTCCGGGGTTACCCCCTCTACTACTGGTCGGGCGACGCAAAAGTCGGGGAGACGAAAGGCAACGGCTTCAACCAGCTCTGGTCCGTCATCAACCCCAGCAACTTCCCGCCGAAATAATCTATCTTAATGCAATCACGGTCGGCATGAGGCCGGGGCTGACGCATCGCCCCCGGCCTCTCGTCTTTACATCGCCCCCAAACCGTCATATAAAATTAAGACCGAAAGGAGGTGGGACCGTGAGACCTAAGGTGTTCGCCACGCGCAGGATACCGTCGCCGGGGATCGAGCTGATCTCGCAAGAGTGCGACGTCACCGTTTACCAGGGATCGCAGGCCCTCGACAGGAAAGAGCTGCTTGCAAGCGTCAGGGAGATAGACGGCCTAGTCTGCATACCGGGAGACAGGATCGACGCAGAAGTCTTTGACGCGGCCCCGTCGCTGAAGGTGGTCAGCACGTGCAGCGTCGGGTACGAGCACATCGACGTCGCGGAGGCGACGAAGCGGGGCATCTACGTCGGCTACACGCCGGAGGTGCTGACCGATGCCACTGCGGACCTCGCGTTCGCCCTTCTCATGACTGCGGGCCGCAGGACTGCCGAAGGCGACAGGTTTGTGCGGGCGGGCAAATGGGCGGGCAGGTTCGACTTCATGTTCATGCTCGGCGCGCCCGTCTGGGAGGCGACCTTAGGCATTATCGGCTTCGGCCGCATCGGCCGCGCGATGGCCTTGCGGGCCCGCGGCTTTAACATGAAGGTGCTTTACAGCGACGCGGAGCGCGCCACGGCGGAAGACGAGCAGAGGCTCGGCGCCGCGTTCCGCGACATGGACGCCCTCCTTGCGGAATCGGATTTCGTAAGCCTCCACGTCCCTTACTCGAAGGCGACGCATCACCTCATCGATGAAAGAACGCTCAAGGCGATGAAAAAGAGCGCCATACTGGTAAACACGTCGCGCGGGCCGGTCGTCGATGAAGCCGCCCTCGCGACTGCGCTGAAAGAAGGATGGATCGCGGGCGCAGGACTCGACGTGTACGAAAAAGAGCCGCTTGATACGGCGAGCCCGCTCTTGCAATTCGAGAACGCAGCGCTCACGCCCCACATAGGCAGCGCAACCGGGCCGAGCAGGAGTAAGATGGGCGAAATGACAGCGCGCAACCTGCTGGCAGGGCTGCGGGGCGAGAGGATGCCGCACTACCTGAACCCCGAAGCTAGGTAGCGGGGCCGGGATCTTTTGGCGGCCTTCGCGTCGTTTCCTCGGGCGCGCGTGCTCACTTACAACAGAGTACGCTCCGCCGCGCGCCTTCGGAAAGCAACGCGAATTCCACCCAAAATCTCCCGGCCCCGTCCCGGCATGATTAAGCACACAACTCAACAAGACCAGTGTCTTAGTATTCCACATTGCTCCATAGTACAACCTGCCTTTACCGCCGCCCAATAAATACGCAGCGTAGCTGCTCCCTTAGCGGCGGTTGCGGTTGGAGGAACGCCTCAAGGGGTCGTGCTATATGGATGCAATGTGAAGTGGCGGCCGGAGGCGTACGTAGGTACATCGGAGGCCCCACGTCGAGCAGGGCGCCGCATAGCGGGGGCCCGCAGCAGGCGCGAGTCCAGCCGCCCGCATTACTCCGCCGTTGCTTTTTTGTCTTAGCTTTTTGCTTCAGCCGTCTGGAGCCCCGCCGCCTGACCCCCGCTATTGCTACGCCCGCGATGGTGAAAAGCAGCAGATACGGATGCTCTACGCTGTAGACTACCGGGGCTAGGGCCCAGCGGGTTACGGCCCGTACGCTCTCGTGCTGCGCGATAAACTCCGCTACCGGCGGCGAATGTTTGTAGTAGAACGCTATGAACGCCCGCCCCGGCCCGCACGTCAGCAGCCGCCTGTCCCTGAACGCCCGCAAGGCCGCTACATGGGGGTCGAGGTATGAGCCGTAAGCCGCGGTCGCGATGAAGCAGGTATTCCCGCCGCCGGACGAGGAAGTGGTCGTAGCGGCTGTTGCCGCCGGCAGGGAGACCCCCGTCAACGTACCCGTGAGGCTCGTGGCGGACGGGTCGGTCGTGGGGACCGATATATAGGCTATTTTGGTCCCGGCAGAACTTGGTGCAAACGTCACGACGAACGTACACGAGGTTGAGGTGAGGCTGGTGTTCGAGCAGTGGTCGCTCCCGAAGGGGATGGAGAAGTCGCCGGCATTAGTGCCTACAATCGTAACTGAGTGAAGGGTGAGCAGGCCGCCCTGGGTCTCCGATATCGTGAAGGTCTGGGAAGACGACTGCCCCGTGGTGAGGCTGCCGTAGCTCCAGCTAAGAGGTGAAGTTATGGCGGGTATGAGTTCCGCCACGCCCACCGGGTCGGCAATGACGCCGTTCGCAGTGCCGTCATCGTCTCCGTAGGTACTGTCGCCATCCTTCAGTTGCAGCGTTACGACGTTGCCTGATTTACTCACCACGTGGCTGCCGTAATCGTAAAAGCCGCCCTGGCCCACTTTGTAGACCTTGGCATTCGTAGAGACGGGGGTGGGGAAGGTGATCGTGGCGGTGATAACGTCGCCGCCGGCCAGCCCCGATACCTGGTAGAGGATCAGGCCGTCGGGGAAGAAGTATCCGGAAGGTTTGTTCGTGGAGTTGAGGGCCGCGTTGCCGTCCGCGACGGCATGCATGTCTGTGATAACGCCGGCGGAGACCTGGACCGTGATATTGCCAGTGCCCGTGACGCTTCCCACCGAGGCAGTGCCGGTGTTGAGGCCGACCGGGCTGGAGGTATCGACGGTCGAGAAGGTCCAACTGTGGTTGGCCGACATTGCGTTGCCCGCGAGGTCCTTCACTCCCGTCGTGACTGTGGCCGTATAATCGTAAGGATATCCGATCGGGCCCGCGGGCACGAATGTCGCCGTGTTGCCGGCCACGCTTACCGTGCCGGCCACGGCCAGCCTCAAACCTGTTCTGGGTCAAATAGAATGTGGATGTGGTTACACTGGTCGGGTCGATGGTTTCGACGAAAGTAGCCTGGATGACGGTGTTGGAGGCCGCTCCCGTCGATCCGTCACTGGGGTATGCGATGGTGACGTAAGGCGCCGTGGTGTCGCTTGCGGCGCCCGTCGTGAACGTCCACGTATAAGGCGCGGGCAGGGGCGCGCCGGAGCTGTCCTGGGCTGCCGTGCCGATCGTCGCCGTATAGGTGGTGCTCGCGCTCAAGGCGGACGAGGGTGTGAAAGTAGCGATATCACTGCTGTAAGAGACTGTGCCGCTAATGGCGGACCCGCCAGAGACGGCCACCGTGAACGTGCCGGAGGCGGTTATGGTCGCCGGGTTCATATCGGTCGCGAACTGCGCTCTTATCGTAGCGTTCAGGGGCACCCCGGCCTGACCTGCCTGGGGCGAGGTGATGCTTACCGACGGTGCGCCCGCCGCAGTACCCGTGAAGAAGCTCCAGATCACAGGGGCGGCGAGGGCCTCGCCCGTCGCGTCGGTGACGCCCGTCGAGATCGTTACCGTGTAGGCCGTATTGGCGCTCAGGCTGCTCGCCGGAGTGAATGTTGCCCTGTTGGTCGTCGAATCGTAGCTGAACGAGCCGGAGACCGGGACCGTCGAGCCGCTCACCACGTGCGTCACGGTAAAGCTGGACGACGTTATCGTTGATTGCGCCATGGCCGTGCTGAAGGTGGCCGTGATGGGGCTGGTGACCGCTACGTTGCTCCCGGTGGGGCCCGCGGCCGTTACAACGGGCGCCAGGGACGTCGTGAACGACCATGTGACGGGGGCCGACGCCAGGGTGGCCCCGCCTGCGTCCGTTATGCCGGACGTGAGCGTGGCCCTGTAGTTGGACGCCCCATCGAGGTTAGCTCCAGGGGTGAACGTGGCCGTGTTCGTGGTCGAATCGTATGAGACGGTGCCGGATACGGCCGTCCCGCCGGCCGTCACGTTTGTCAGGGTGAAGGTCGTATTCGAGATGGTGCCTGCATTCATGGCCCCGCTGAAAGTCACGCTGACAACGCTGTTAATAGCGACGCCGGTCGCCCCGGGGGCGGGGCTTTGGGAAGCGGAAGCGACCCCGGCAGGGCCGAGGGAGAAGATCAGGCCCTTTGCGCTCGTGCCTCCGGCGGAGGTCATGCCGTAGAGGACGCCGCTGCCGGAGAGGACGAGAGAGCCGTAAGGCACCCCGCCGTCTGTCCCCGACGCGTTGAATGCGTGGAGGATCTTAAAGGTGGAGAGGCCTCCGCTTGTCGATATCCTGAAGACCGTTCCGCAGCCGTCGCCGCCGCAACCTGTTCCCCCGCCCTTAAGGGTCATGCCGTAGAGGGTGGAGCCGTCCGCTGAGAGCGTGAGCGAGCCCCACGGGGTGGCCCCGTCCGCAGAACCCCCGCCGAAGCTATGGAGCAGGCTGAAGGTGCCGCCCGACGTATCGTACTTATAAATCGTGCCTTTGGCGCCTGCGCCGCCGGCGGACGTCGTGCCGTACAGGACGCCGCCGGAGAGGATCGGGGTGCCTACCGGGTTCTGCCCGTCGGTCGATCCGTTGAAAGAATGGAGGACCGACTCGTTGCCGTTCGTGTCGGACGTGATAATCGCACCGTATCCCGATCCTCCTCCGCCCAGCGTCACGCCGTACAGGTTTGTGCCTGAGGCGACGAGCGAGCCGAGGGGCATCGCGCCGTCGCCGACGAGGGCGCCGAAATTGTGGAGCACGTTGACGTTGCCGCTCAGGTCCGACGCGAAGAGAGTGCCCAGGCCGCTTACGCCGCCGAAGTTCCCCGCCCCGGTCCCGCCCGCAGCGGACATGCCGTAGAGGTAGCCGCCCTGGAGCACCAGGGAGCCGACCGTCAGGTGCGGGTTGGTAGAGCTGCTCAAGTCCTTCATCATGCTGTAGCTTGCGCCGCTTGTCGTGTCCACTTTAAAGATCGTGCCGCAGCCCGCGATGTTGTTGAGCGCGTTAGCGCAGTCTCCCCGCGCCGCCCGCCGAGGTGAGCCCGTAAAGCGTGGAGCCGTCGGATGAGAGAGTGGGCGTGCCCCACCACGGCGCGGCCCCGTCGGACGTCGGGCCGGTAAAGCTGTAAAGCGGAGTGACGTTGCCGCTGAGGTCCGATTTGAAGGCCGTGCCGCATCCCGTGCCGCCGCATCCCGTGCCGCCGCCGGCCGAGGTCATACCGTACAGGGTGCTGCCGGAAAGGACGAGGCCGCCCAGCGGGTTCGCCCCGTCGGTAGACCCGCCGGCGAAGCTATGGATGACGTTGAAGGCAGTCTGGGCGCAGGCGGAAGTATGCAGTCCCGGGGCTATGAAAAAGAGCAACAGCACGACAACCGGGAACATTGCGCGGCGGCCTTTTTTCATAGTCTCCTTCCTTCCCGCGAGAGTCTTCGGCTTACTGAGGTATTACGTTGTTACGGTTAGGTTAAGCTACCATAAAGCGCAAGAGGCGGGCAAGGGAAATACGGGCGATCCGGGCGCGTTCGGGACGCGGCGGCTGCTGTTGTCCCTAATCGTCGCGTACGTCCGGCTAATTGGCTGAAAAGGGATAGCTTCGGCCTGTTTTGGCTTGACGCGGCACGGTTCGGCCCAATATCTTTCCGAGAGATACGGAAGCGGAAAAGATGGAGGTCGGGCCGATGATCAGACTGACGCGAAGGGAATCAGGGGCAGCGGGAAACTCCCTCGCAGTCGTGTTCTCCATGCCTATGGGCCGCAGCCGGCCGCGCAGCGGGTACGCGTCCCTGTGGGAAAGGAAGGCCAAGCCGACTTTCCTCCTGGTCCACGGGGCGTTCCACGGCGCCTGGTGCTGGGAGCGCCTGACGAGGTATATGCTGGGCGCCGGTTACACCTGCTATTGCATCTCGCTCACGGGGCTCGGCCTTATGTCGAACCTCGCGCACCCCGGTATCGACCTCGAGAGCCACATTGAAGACGTTATGACGGTCATCGACTCGGAGGACCTTAGGGACGTTGTCCTCGTCGGCCACGCATACGGCGGCATGGTGATTGCGGGCGTAGCGGACCGCATGTCTTCCCGCATCCGCCGGGCGGTCTATCTCGACGCCTTCGTCCCGGACAGAGGGAAGTGCGTGCTGGACTACATACAGCCCGCCGAAAAGGCGGCGCAGATGAGAAAGCGCGGGGAGGTGTCCGGCATGATAGACCCTCCGTCCGTCTACGAGTGGGGCTTAACGAAACCGGCCGACGTCAGGTGGGCTATGCGCTTTTTGAGCAGGCAGCCGTACCGCACGCTGACCCAGCCGATTGCACTGAAGATGGACGCGGCAAAGGCGCCGGTCCGCAAGACGTACATACACTGCACTGCGCCGGCGACGAGGACGTTCGGCACGTTCGCGGCCCGGCTGCGTTGCGACCCGTCATGGCAGCTAGTCGATTTCAAGGGCTGCCATGATTCCATGATCGCGGAACCCGAAGGTCTTGCCAGATTGTTCCTGCGGGTGGCCTGACAAGGAGAGGGCAATGGAAAAGCAAAAGAAAGCGGAACGAGCGGCCGGCTCTACCAGACGCGCCTTTCTCAGGGCAGGCGCGTTAGCGGCGGCCGGAAGCGCAATTGCGGTCCTGGCGTCCGCGTCTTCGGGCAGTGCCCGGACCGCTCCGGAAAGAGGCAGCGCTCCGGCCTTCGTCCTGGTGCACGGGGCCTGGCACGGCGGCTGGTGCTGGAAGCGCACGACCCCATACCTCCGGGCCGCAGGCCATAACACCTATCCCATAACGCTCACGGGGCTCGGCGCGCGCTCGCACCTCGCGCGGCCGGATATAGACCTCGACCTGCACATCAGGGACGTCATATCGGTTATCGAGACCGAAGAGCTGAGCAACGTAATCCTCGTAGGTCACAGCTACGGCGGCATGGTGGTCGCAGGCGTTGCGGACCGCGTCCCCTCCCGCATCCGCCGTGTGGTCTACCTCGACGCCTTCGTGCCTGCGAACGGCAAATGTCTCTTTGATTACCTGCCCCCCGAAAGGGCGGCGGGCCTGAAAAAGGAGGGGGAAGCGTCGGGCACGATGGCCTGCGGGCCCGTGCAGCGGTTCGGCGTCACGAAGGGCGACGACGTAAGATGGGTCGAGAGTCACCTGAGCAGGCAGCCGTACCGGACGTTCACTCAGCCCATCGCCCTGAAGACCGACGCGGCAAAGGCGGCCGTCCGCAAGACCTATGTTTACTGCTCGTCGCCGGCGATAGGGTCATTCGACCGGTTCGCGACGCGGTTCCGCAGCGACCGGAGCTGGCAGTTCTTCGATTTTAAGGCCGGGCACGACTGCATGGTCACGGACCCGGAGGGCCTGGCGAAGATATTAGTGCAGACGGCGTGGTGTTATGAAGTGAACGACGTAGGGACGATGAGGACGCAGGCGGGAGACATGTCGGAATCTCATTTAGCCACTCACGCCGGCGTCCCCATCGTTTTGTCTGGTGGGGCCGGGATCTTTTGGCGGCCTTCGCGTCGTTTCCTCGGGCGCGAGTCCTCACATACACAATACGTATGCTCCGGCTCGCTTCGTCGGAAAGCAACGCGAATTCCATCCAAAATCTCCCGGCCCGCTTTGCTTGTTTGTTGTTATTAGCTCAAAAACTTCGGATCGCTACGCAGTTTTTTTTGGTTAGCACCTTCACTCCTTTCTCGATGCGGTCCCTCAGCCTGTCCTTTTCGATTTCAAGGTCGTATCGCGACTGGAGGTTTAGCCAGAAACGGTCGGAAAGACCGAAATAACGGGAGAGCCTGAGCGCCGTGTCCGCCGTTATCGCCCGTTTGCCGTGGACGATCTCGTTTATACGCCTGGCCGACACGCTGATATCTTTGGCGAGCCTGTATTGGCTAACGCTCAAGGGCGTCAAAAACTCCTCCACCAATATCTCACCCGGATGCACCGGTTCCATAGTCTTCGCACGCATGGGTTTCCTCCTAATGATAATCGACTATTTCAACCTCAAAGGCGGAATTACCCCGGTCCCTATCTCTACCTCGGCAGCGGGCCTAAATACTGATACAGGTTGCATTCAATTGTAGCGTTGTACAGTTTTCGCTTCCTGTCCGCCTTTCTGCCGAATATTCTTTCGAAGCGGGGGTCGGGGGAGAGGGCGAATAGTGACCAGGCGTCGAGGCGCTTCCAGACAGCGCCCAGCGCTTTCCAGGCGCTTTGCGCCTGCGGGCCCTCGGTCCTTATACCGTAGGGCGGGTTGCAGACTATGCAGCCGTACTGCGCGTTGGATGAGAATGCCTCGACGGGCGCTACGCTGAACCTGATCGCGTCCGCCACGCCCGCCCTTTTCGCGTTCTTTCTGGCGATCTCGATAGATGCAGGGTCTGAGTCAGACGCCTCGATATCGAGGGGCACGCGCCGCTCCTGCGCACGCGCCTCCTCCCGGGCCTCGCGCCAGACCTCGGGCGGTATCGACGGCCACGTCTCCGATACGAATGCGCGGCCTATGCCCGGGGCGATGTTCATGCCGGCGAGTGCGGCCTCGATGGGGATCGTGCCGGAGCCGCAGAACGGGTCGGCCAGGACGCGGCCGGGCTTCCAGCGTGAGAGGCGGACCATGGCGGCGGCCAGCGTCTCCTTCAGGGGCGCTTCGCCGCGCATCGTCAGGTGGCCCCGCTTGTGCAGGCCCGGCCCTGTCGTATCTATCGTGAGAGTCACGCGGTCCGCGACTATGGCGACCTCTATCCTGTAAACCGGCCCTGCTTCGGAGAACCAGGCGCCGGGGTAACGCCTGCGCATTGCCTCGACTACGGCCTTCTTCACTATCGACTGGCAGTCGGGCACGGAAGCGAGCTTTGACCGCACGGACTTGCCCGTCACGTGCATCTTGCCGTTCTTCGGGACCAGACTCTTCCCACGCGATTTCCTTCGTGCCCTGGAAAAGCTCCTCGAAGTCGGTCGCGTCGAAGTCAGCCACCCTTATGAGGAGCCGGTCGGCGGTACGGAGCCGGATGTTGCAGCGGGCGATGTCCGCCGCGCCCCCGTTGAATGAGACGCGCCCGTTCTCGACCGTCACGTCCCCGTAGCCAAAGGCACGCAGCTCGTCAGCCACTATCCCCTCGACCCCGAATGCGGCAGTCGCCGTCAGCCTGTATGCAGTATCTCCGGTCATCTGCTCTTTCGTTGCATCAATATAGTACTACTTATCGGGTCCGCGTGTGAAGGACGGCTGGAAAAGCGGCGAATCGGCCTTATATTAATCTTTCGGGGGTTGGCTTTTCAACCGCCCCAGCCTTTATCCGGAAAAAACCTTCATAAGAGGCATGGCCGGCCGCGTTGCCTTCCCTTTCGGCGGCAGGCGTTTTTGTAGTATACTTCATGACCGCAATGTTCCAGAGAACCGATTTCCCGGCATTCCGACTCTCCCTCGTTTTCCTCCCGGCGGTCGCGCAGGCATACCTCTTTTTCTGCGCACGCAGGGCCATTCACTCCTCGCGCCTTCCTGCTGCGGCAAGGAGACCGGCGGTAGCGGCCACCGGGGCTGTCATCTGCCTGCTCTTCGTATTAAATGCGTTGCACGTGCTGGCTCATATCCGCTGGGTGGACCCCCCGGCCATCGCGCAGGTGCTTCTTTTCTACGTGCCGGCGGTCTGGGCGCTCGGCTCCGTCTTTACGGCCGTCATACTCGGGGTTGCGCACCTGGCGCGGGGGTTGATGTCTGCCAACGGCAGCGGGGGCGTTGTCCCGAATACACGGACGCAGAGCGCGCAGGAGCACCCGGGTGCGGCGGGCGCAATGCCGGCCGACGCAGGTCGCCGCCGGTTTTTGCGCACGGGCCTGACGGGCATTGCAGCCGCGCCTTTCGTGCTCTCGGGATACGGGGCCGCGTGGGGAAGCAGGGCATACGAGGTGTGCACGGTCGATGTGCCTTTCGGCCGCCGGATGCGCATCGTGCAGCTTTCCGACATACACGCGGGCGTCTACATGACGCGGCGCGATATACGCCGGTATGCGCGCCTGGCCGCGGACCTCCGCCCGGACCTCTTTGTCCTGACGGGCGACTTCATATCCAACTCTCCTGTTTTCCTGCCCGAGTGCCTCGAAGAGATGGCCGCGGTGCCCGCAAGGTACGGTACGTTCGCGGTCCTCGGGAACCACGAGCGCTGGTACGGCGTGCAGAAGGACTTAAAAAGCGCCTTCAAGAAATCCGGCGTGCCGCTCCTCGTCAACGCGCATGCAATTGTCCCGGCGGACGACGGACCTTTCGCGGTGGCGGGGATTGACGATTTACGCAACGGCCGCCCGCGCCTCGACCTTGCCCTCAACGGCGTGCCCCCCGGCATGCCCACGCTGCTTTTGTCGCACCGCCCGGAGATCTTCCCCCTCGCCGCAGCCTGCGGCATCCCCCTGACGCTGGCCGGCCACTGGCACGGCGGCCAGATCAAGCTCATCCTGCCGGGAGTAGTAATCAGCCCCGCGCATATGCGCAGCCCGTATCCGGAGGGGATGTACAAGATCGGCGAAGTCGAGGCTATACGTGAGCAGGGGGGTAGGGACAACGTTCACGCCGGTACGGTTCAATTCGCCGCCGGAAGTTACCGTGATCAATCTGACGTAATCCTCACCCCTCCTCTTCCCCATACCTGCTTATCAGCGGATGCCCCACGTTCACCATGATCTTCTTGGCATAGAGCGGGTCGTTCTGCCTGAAACCCCCGTACTGGACGGCCTCTGCCAGCTTCCGGGGGTCGGTCCTTGTCTCTGAGTCGAACAGGCCCGTATATCCCGGCGTGTTCCTGAAGTGGGCGATGTAGTCCTTAAGGCTCTCTTTGTAAGACGGGTAGGCGCGTATGGTCCTGCCGTTCGCCTCCATCGTAGGCCCCCTCCAGTCTCTTCCCGCCTCCAGGTTGAAGAGGTTGTTGCCGTCCATCCGTTTGCCCCAGCCTGTCTCGGTAGCAGCGTGGCCTATGATGAAAGGCAAAGAGAGACCTGTCCTCTCTGATACGGGCTTTGCCTCGTTATAGACGTCATCTACGAAGCCGAGCATGTCCTTTGTCGTATAGGGTTTTGCGACAGATTGGTCCGCGTCCGCGGACGGGCCATGTTCGTACTGCGTGACGGCTTCCTCAGGTTCGGGAAGCGTGGAAGGCATGTAGGGGGTAATTTGCACGTCTTCGGGGGACCGGCCAAAGCCGGGGTCGGGATCGTAGGCTTTGCGCCGCCGACGGCCCGTTGCCGGGTCAACGGTATAATCAGGCATCGGTAAAGGACCGGTCTTGGGCAATCCGCGTGATTCCCTTTCATCGAACCATGCCTTTATGTGATCGGGCAGCAGCCGCCAATCCCTTCCGCCGGGGCGAGAAAAGTCATAGACGCCGTCGTAGTCGTCATCATCGTCTTCCACCTCTCCACTGTAACTCATCCGGCTCGCTGCTGTTTCCTGCGGAGCCGAGGGCTGGGCATCGGCCGCTCCTCCTCCCGGTGCGGGGGAAGACTGCGGGGCGGGTGCAACGGAGGAAGGGCTGTATGGGCCGGGCTCATAAGGAGGGAGGGGCTCAGCACCTTGAGCGGGGACAGAATTCACGGGTGGTTGGGGCTGGCTGCTAAACCCGTGGTGTTTGGCCGGATCAACGGCGGGAACCTTGGACCACCCCATGCCTCTCTGTTCCTCGGAAGTGATAGGCCGCACTTCGATATGGACGTGGGGGCCGGTGCTTTTCTCGCCCGGCGGGTAGTGTCCTAATTTGATTGGGGGAGGGGTGGGGAATGGCACGGGAGTTGCCCAAGTCCGATAACCCACATTTTTTTAAATGTCAACGGTTTTTTTCTTGACATTGCCTGCTTATAATAGTAAGTTATCAATATCATATAGGTTTTGGATCGGGGTGTCACTCGGTCGGCAGGGAGCCTCTCACAATGAGAGGCTGCCTGTTTATTTATGGGAAGAGTTTCAAACCAAAACCTCGAAAATTTCCCTTTCTGTCACAATACATCTTGCCCTTAATCCCATCAAAGGGGATATATGGTACTTTTGGCTGAAGTAGGTGCCGCGCAAGAGGGTAGGCACACAAGTCTGCAAGTTGAAGCCCTATCACGTTGTCTTTCTTTGCCTGAAATTTGAAGCTGGATATAATTTTTTGGAGCCTTTCGGCATTTACATAAAACGTGCCTTTATTGTAAGTCGAGTGATAGTGGGCTAAAAGAAGCTCGTCTTGGTTTTTCCCTCGCTTTTCTACGCGGACATCCACCTTCGCATCTCTATCGATGCTATTTAGGCAGAATATTAGGCGCTCTATGACGAAGGAAAGAGATAAGGTATAGGGGTCGTTAGCCGCCTTCCCGTATTTCTTGATAAGCTGTCCCTTGTGTACTCCTGACCCGATAACAATGAAGTCGGTAGAGCTTATTATGTCATTCCAATCTTTATAGAACCGGGCCTTCAGATCAACATCGAACAGAATTTGGAACGGGCCTTCGCATCGTCTTATATCTCTGGAGTGAAGAATGACATCGGTTGTGTGAAAGTATTCTAATTTGAAGCGATCAACTCTGTCTTGCAGGGCCAATGCCGCGTCTTCCCTCAATAGGCACCCACAAAGAAGAAACAAAGGAAAGTTCTCGTCTACATAGCTTAATCCGTGATCGCCGGTTTCGTCCAAAAAGAATCGATATTTCAATTCTCTCCTTTGTGATCTCCTACAATTGACGCCCTAACCGCTTTCTCCGGTGAGTCTACCGGCGGAATATGAAGCACGGCATAGTACCGGCGCTTAGTACTTCCCTCTATAGGCGAGGACCAGGCATAAGCGCGGGTGGCCTTCGGGTGACCCTCAAGATTGAAAACTGAGACGCTACCCTGCCAGACGGTCTTATCTCCGAACTTCTCCACAACAACAACGTCCTCGACAAAAGAGGCTTTACAGTTGTGAAGACGCTCAATGGCGGTTCTTAGTTCATCAACTCTCGTCGTGCTGCTCATCTTTGGTGGGAGATGGCCCCTCCTTGCTGTTGATATCGTAACTCAACTCCAGGTGTTTGATTAGTTTCCTTATAGCCTCTTGGTTCACTGTTCCTGTGGCGGTTAATCGGATTGTGCCGTCCATTATCCGATAATTCGCAATTTCATGCTCCGCACTAAGCTTTCGTGGGTACGAAGGCATAGATGCTCTCTGTTGGTCTAAGGCCGCGAGGTCTTGTATGCCCACCCTTGTAGTTGTCATTGGGGAGTCCTCCACAAAGTGATTTTCATCCCCCATTATATCAGAATTATAGACGCTTGCATAGTCCATAGTCTTCTTAAAAGTGTTGATAAAATCCTTTGAAGTGCCGGGGTTAAACTTATGCACAAACGTAAGTTCATATTCCAAGAGGTCATCGGGGGGCAGGTGCTCCGGGTGTTCCTCCCATATTTTCTTAAACATAGGCGGGCTTAGAGCGCTTTCCCTGATAGACATATCCCGCTCTGGGGAGACATCCCTTTTGTCCGCGATAATCCTAAAAGCAAGGTCAGAGACCTTTATTTGCCTTGCGTCACCCGTACCGTCAACCTCCACAAGCCTGTATGCTAATAGTGCCGCTACGACTCGCAGCGCACCGCTGCTTGTGGGGGAAATATTTAGGGCCTTCATTGCCACCCCAAAGACGACCGAACCACGCCTATATTTTTCATATAAAGTTCGAACAATCATTATGCTCCTATCTAGAGAGATTGAAGGAAAATTGGCACTCCTGTGCCGTCCCTTCTTTTCTTTTTCGGCTCCAGCACTGTCATTGGCCATAGCTTTCAAACCTCCTTCAAGATCGTTATCACCATTGTACATGATAAATTATGCTGATGTCAAGAAAAGACTTTAAAATATTTGTGCTGATTGTATGATAAAAAGGCTTGACATGATGTGTGATTAGGGATATGATAGGCTATGATTGAGAAAGGCACAGGAAAAAACACAATGAGAAGAGACGAAGCCCTTGCTGGTCACAGAATCACCGCCACCAAGGGCGACAAAGAGAAGGCCTCAAGTCCTGACGCCTACCAGCTACCGGGACTTGAGGCCGTGGTGATTCTTAACGGGGCGCGGATTGGTGACCAGCATCGGGGTTTACACCCGGTCGTTCGGGGTCCGAATCCCCGGCGCTCCATTTTCTTAATTATAACATATATCTGTGAGGGCTACAATGAATAAATTGCCGGTAGAAAAACAGGCAATGGCAATCGGGGCTTTGGTGGAGGGTTCTTCTATCCGTTCCGTGGAGCGCATGACAGGCATCCATAGGGATACGATCATGCGTCTTGCGGTCCGTACCGACCAGAACTGCGCGGCCCTCATGGATGATTATATGCAGAACCTCAAGTGTGAGAACCTTGAAGTTGATGAGATATGGTGTTATGTCGGGAAGAAACAGCGCCATGTGCAGATCACAGATAACCTACACGAAGTGGGCGATCAGTGGGTCTTTGTGGCCCTCGACGCTGAAAGCAAGCTAATACCTTCCTTTTTGGTTGGCAAGCGCACCGCCTCCAATACGGTCAGCTTCATAGAAGACCTTTCACAGCGCCTTGATAACCGGGTGCAGCTTAGTAGCGATTCTTTGTCCTTCTACGTGGACGCCGTTGAGCGTGCTTTCGGCATGGAAGTCGATTACGGCCAGATAGTAAAGTCGGATGAGGCGGAACCGATTGGGCCGGGCCGCTATTCCCCGCCGCACGTGGTCAGCGCGGAACGTACTGTCCTGACGGGTAACCCGGACGTGCGGAAGATATCCACGTCACACATAGAGCGGTCGAATCTGACCATGCGTATGCAGATGAGGCGGCTTACTCGCCTTACTAATGGCTTTAGCAAAAAGCTGGACAACCTCAAGGCCGCCGTTGCCCTTCACTTCGGCCATTACAACTTTGTGCGGGTCCATAAGACGCTAAGGGTCACCCCGGCTATGGCGGCAGGGCTTACAGATCATATATGGGAAATAAAAGACTTGATTCCATAGAGAGATATGCTATTGTTTTTCCGTAAATACATCTAAAAGGGGATTGTGTATGACGAAAAAGAGCACAACATCAAAAAGTGTAGCCCACAAGGCCAGCAAGCTATTGAGCAATCCGAAGACCCCGAAGAACGTACGGAGCGTTGCTGCATCTGTGCTTGAGCAAAGAAAGGACAAGAGGAAATAGCGTTCACTTAGCCTTTAAGTTCGTTATTTTAAGGATAGCCCTTGTGGGTATGGTCATATCGCCACGCCCTTGAAGGATTATATTCTGATTCCTATGGCCCGCCCTATGGGGCACGATTTTTTTGCAGTCCTTCCCGTCATATAGAAGCCACCCGACCGATTCACAGATTAACGATTCTGGCTTATCGTCTTCCTCAATCTGTTTCCATCCATCCAAGGGTCCGTGAGAATCAACCCATTCTATTAAAACCAGCTTCATGGTATATTTTGTACATATGCTCATAAAGCAAGTCAAGCGCAAGTTAGGACACTACCGCCCGGCGGCGTGTCTTGCGGGCCGCCGACTTTTCCGATCGTCTCTCCTTTGAGTACCGTTTGGCCTTGCTTGACCATGTGGTCTTTAGCCAGGTGGGCGTGATTGCTATAACCTATTATCTTCCCCTCTTTGTCGCTATGTTCGATAACAACATTGTTTCCATAGCCGCTTGTCTGCCCTACATAGTGTACCTTGCCGTTATCATAGGCAGGAACCGGTGTTCCGGCCTGCGCTGCCCAATCCTCACCCCTGTGATACGTGGACGCCCCCGGTGTGGGCGCCTTCCTCGGCCCGAAGCCGGAAGTGTGCCTGTAATCCGATCCATCTACGTCCCTGCGTGGATTCCAATGTCTTTCCATCTAAACACCCCTTTTCTTTGGGTATACTTCGCGGCGCGGCCTACCTCCTTCCCTCAGGGTCTCGCTTCAATATGACCAGTTCCCCCTGGAGTTTATTCCCTTCCCATCGATCTCTGGTAAAGGCTATATATTCTCCTGTGGGCGAGAATCGTGGATAGCGGTTTTCTGAGGGATAACTACCTTCCGGGGTGAGCAGGGTTGTAGTGGCCTTTGGTCCCATCCCTGAAGTTATCCATATCCGGCCTTCGCCTGCGTAAGCGATCTCATCGTTAACCGACATATCTGAATCGTTGAAGTTTGGTTTGCGGACAGGAGGCGGGGCAATGGGTACTTTCTCTTCGGTGAACCCGGTTTTTGCGTTGAGCCGTCTTAGGCGTCGGTCCTTCCCAAACCAGTAAATACCTTCCGGCCGGGCCTTGACACCATCCAGGTAGTCGTCAGACCTGCGGAGGATCGACTTGATCAACCTGCCCCGGTTGTCGTAGATTTCGACCCCTCGCTTGCCTTTTCCTTGCTTGATAACGAAATTCCCCATAAGTTGATAATCAGGGATAATTTTGTCGCGCCTACCGTGCCTGACGCCAAGAATAAAGTAGCTTCCATCACTTGCCCAGTTGACGTCAGACTCGTAGTCCCGCCTGCGGCCGTTTTTGGGGAAGTAAAGGACGTTCCAGCCGGGTAAGTCGTACTTCTTCGAGCCCTAGATAATTTTTTTGTCCAGACATACAACTGCAAGCGTCTTTTCCGTGGGGGATGGAGCTATCTCGGGGCCGTTGCCGACAATGTCGGTAATCGAGCCTGCTTCACGCGTCTTGCCCGTTCGTGCGTCAATCTCCCATAGTCCCACTGTGTGCGGACCCCCTGGATCGCCCTGTGCCCCCATCTGAATATTGAAGAAGACGCTGGAGCCGTCAAAGCCTGCAGAAGTGGTCGAACGCGACGAGCAGCCCGTACGCAGCATTCGTCCGTTTGCCCGTTGCCACATCGACGAGGAGAATACCGCCCGTGCCCTCGCCCTCGTTGGGGACAGCAAGGCAAGTTTTCCCGCACCACCGGGGCGCCCGGGTACTCCAGTTCATGATTTCGAGTATGCCTACCTGTTTCCACCCGCCGCCGTACTCGGCCCGGTCCGTGTCAGAAGCGTGGCACAGACTAAATGCAACGAGTGTGCACGCTGCTGCGAAACTGATTATGCGATTGATTCGTTTGTTCATCTTCTCCCCGGCCCTTCTTTCAGCAGTTCTCTCATAAAGACTCCCCCACGGCCGACTTTCTTCCCGTCCCCGGCCGATTTTGCAAGGATATCCCTTTCATACCACTATGTCAAAGCGACAACCAGGGGTGACAACCAGACATGACATGGAGAGGTGACATGGAGGGGTGACAGAAAGCACGTCCGGAATTGTTTTTCATTTTCTTTTGTTCTAAGTCTTGCCATAGTGGTAATACTGTGTGACGCCTGATCGGGCCTCGGCGTCTTGCGGGGTCTCGATGCGGTCGAAGGGATACGTGCTATGCACCGGAGGGACGTTGAACGCCGCCGCGAAGCGCAGGAAGCAGACGTGCTCCGTCGCGTGCCGTTATCGTGTTTGAAGCCGCGCGAAAAAACTTTGAAAAAAATTTAAATCATGCAAATTGTCACCCCTGGTTGTCACCCCTCCTTGTCACTCCTCCATGTCACCCCTGGTTGTCACTTTGACAGGTTTTGCCGCCTGCAATAAGCTTCTCTCCATGAACACGGCGCAGAAGAAAAAAACCCATGGAGGAGAAGGTAAAGGCAGGCGGCGGGCGGGCGTTGTCAGGGGCTTACGAGGGCTTCATCGCGCGGCTCGAAGAGCGCATCCCCGACGACCTCCTTGTGGACCAGCTGGAGCGGGAGTTGCGTCTGGGCGGCGAGACTCCGGACCTGAAGGAGATGTCGATCAGGCAGAAGGCGCGGCAGGACGTCGAGGCGCACAAGGGCTACAAGCGCGCGGGCGGCCAGGACTCAGACCGCAAAGGCGGGAATACGCTCATCGTCAGGATCGTCCGGTTCTCGGAGGTGAAACATGGCGGCAAATAGAGCGCGGACAAAACCCGCACAAGCCGCGGGCAGCGCATCGGCGCGTCGCGCTCCGGCCGCTAAACCGAGGGGCCGGAAAGCCCCCGTCCCCGCAGACGCCCCTGTCATCACGCTGCCCCTCGACTGGACCCCGCGCCCCGACCAGCGCTCCCTTTGGGACTATCTTGAGTCAGGCGGGAAGCGGGCCGTGATGGTGGCGCACAGGCGGTGGGGCAAGGACGAGGTGGGCCTCCACTTTGCGGCAGTCGCGGCAGTGCAGCGGCCGGGCAACTACTGGCACATGCTGCCCCAGTACGGCCAGGCGCGGCGCGTCATCTGGGAGGCGGTAAACCCGCGCACGGGCCGCCGCCGCATCGACGAGGCGTTTCCCCACGAGATCAGGCGCAGGACCATCGACGGCGAGATGCTGATCGAGCTTGCGAACGGCTCGACGTGGCAGCTCGTCGGCTCCGACAATTTCGATTCCCTCGTCGGCTCGCCCCCTGTCGGCATCGTCTTCTCCGAGTACGCCCTGGCCGACCCGATGGCGTGGGCCTATTTCCGTCCGATCCTCGCGGAGAACGGCGGGTGGGCGCTCTTCATTTATACCCCGCGCGGGCGCAACCACGGCAAGACGCTCTACGACTTCGCACGCAGCGAGGAAGGATGGTTCAGCCAGGTCTTGTCCGCCGCAGACACGCCGGTCTTCGACGCCGTGCGTCCTCGATCGGGAGCGGCGCGAGCTGTGCGCGGAGTTCGGCGAAACCGAAGGCGAGTTGCTCTACCTTCAGGAATACCAATGCTCCTTCGAGGGGATGGTGCACGGCGCGTATTACGCGAAGCAGCTTGCCGCGGCGCGCTCCGAAGGGCGCATCGGCCCGGTCCCGCACGCGGCCGGCCACGAGGTCTACACCTTCTGGGACTTGGGCATGGACGATTCGACGTCCATCTGGTTCATGCAGGCGATAGGGCGCGAGCTGCGCTTCATCGACTATTACGAGGCCGCGGGCGAGGGGCTTGCCCACTACGCTACGGTCCTGAAAGGCAAGCCCTACGTCTACGGCGACCACTACATGCCGCACGACGCGGACGTGCGCGAGCTTGGCACAGGCACGAGCCGCAGGGCAACGGCCGAGGCGCTCGGCATCCGGCCCGTCATCGTCGTGCCCAGGCCGCGCGACACGCAGGCGGTGCTGTCCGGGCATCGAGGCAGGCCGCAACGCCATGTCCCGCTGCTGGTTCGACGCACGCGCCTGTAGCCGGGGCCTTGCCGCCCTCGAAGGATACAGGGCCGAGTACGACGACGACAAAAAGAAGCTGGCCGACCGGCCGATTCACGACTGGTGCTCGCACGGCGCGGACGCTTATCGGACTTTTGCGGCGGGCTTTACTCCGCGCGCAACGCAGAGGTCGGTCACGTCAGTGCTGAACAGCATCGATTTCGGAGGGAGATGGTAATGAACAACGAGCGTGAGTTTCTTGACATTGCGACGCGGCGGCTGACACGCGAGATCGACGCTGACGACCACAACAGGCAGGCCGCGATAGAAGACCTGAAATTCCTGAACGGCGACCAGTGGGAGGCATCCGAGGAGCAGCGCCGGCGCCTGCGCGGCAGGCCGTGCCTGCGGACGAACGAGCTCCCCAAATACGTCAACCAGGTCGTGGGCGACATGCGCCAGAACCGCGCGCGCGTCAAAGTGCGGCCCGTCGATTCCGCAGGCGACATCCAGATAGCGAAAATCCGCTCCGGCCTCATCGCCAATATCGAATACTGCTCCAACGCGGAAGCGATTTACGACTACGCGGGCGAGATGGCGGTCTCGTGCGGCTACGGGGCGTGGCGCATAGGGACGCGTTACACCGAAGACAACCCGTTCCTCCAGGAAGTCTACGCCGAGCGCATCCGCAACCCTTTCCTCGTCTACATGGACTCGTCCGCAAAATCGGAAGTTTACGCGGACGCCAAATATGGCTTTGTCCTCGAAAAGGTGACGAAGGAAGAGTTCGAGGAGCGGTTCCCCGGCAAGGAAGCGCCCGGCGACCCCGTCAGGACGGGCAAGGGTGTGGGGCAGGAAGCGTGGTACGCGCAGGGCGCTTTTTTCATCGCCGACTATTATGTTATCGAGCGCGAAAAAAAGACCGTCTGCCTGATGGGCGACGGCACATTTATGGATAAGGCGGAGGCGGAAAGGCTCGCAGACGAATGGCGCAGCCAGGCAGCCGCAGCAGATCGTGAGGCCCAAGCGGCCTTGGAGGCGGCAATCGCCCCAGGGGCGCCCAGCCCCCTCGATACCCCCGATGGGGCTGCCGGCGACGCCGTAACGCAAGGGGCCGTGGCCCCTGTGCCTTTTCCGCCTCTGCCCCCTTCTCTTACGATAGACGACGAGCGCACCGTGGAGGCGCCGAGCGTCAGGTGGTACGCAATCACCGCGAACCAGGTGCTCGACGGCCCGAAGGAGATACCGGGCCGGTACATCCCCATCATCGTAGTCAAGGGGCCCGAGCGCAACATCGAGGGCAAGACCCACGTACGCAGCCTGATCCGCGACGCAAAAGACCCGCAGCGCCTCCTCAATTTCTGGGTCACCGATTCGGCGGAGATCGTCGATATGATCCCGAAGGCGCCGTGGATCGGCACGGCCAGGCAGTTCGAGGGCTACGAGAACGACTACGCAGCCGCCAACACGGAGAACTTCCCTTTCCTCAAGTACAACGCCGACCAGGGCGCGCCGCCGCCCTCGCGGGTGGGGATCGGCGGCATACCCGCCGCAGTCTTCGAACAGATAGGGCAGGCGAAGCAGGCCATTATGGATACGATAGGCATGTTCGCATCCGATCTCGGGGACAGGGGGCCCGAGCTTTCCGGCAAGGCGATATTGCAGCGCCAGAAGCCGGGCGACGTGGCGACGTTTGCCTTCATCGACAACCTGACGCGCGCCATCGCGCATTCGGGCCGGGTCATTAACGAGATGATCCCCCAGGTCTACGACACGGAGCGCGACGTGCGCATCAGGAACGCGGACGAGACGGAAGATTTCACGCCGGTCAACACTACGGCCGGGCGCGCGCTGGAGGCGCTGGCTGCGCAGCCGGCCCGCTATGCAGGCGTAGACAGGGAGGGCCTTGCGCGCCTCGCGGCAAAATACGGCGCGGGCGCGCGGTACAACGACCTGACGGCAGGCAGGTACGACGTGGTAGTCAGCACGGGGCCGAGCTACGCCACGCAGAGGCAGGAAGCGGCCGCGTCGCTGGAGCGGCTGGTCGCCGCGTTCCCGCAGGTGATGGCGGTAGCGGGCGACCTGATCTATAAATTCCAGGATTTTCTCGGGGCGGAGGAGATAGCGGAGCGGATCGAGAGGACCATGCCGCCCAACCTTGTGCCTCCCAAGGAGGGCGCGCCCCAAAGGCCCCCGCAGCCCCCGCCCCCACAAATGCAGGTCAAGATGATGGAGATGGAAGTGAAGAGACAGGAGCTACAGGTCCAGCAGCAGAAACTACAGGTGGAGAAGTTAAAGGCGCTGAAGGAAGCCCAGAGTGAGAACGGTGAAGTGAGGAGTATGCTGCTCGACCTGCTAAGCGAGGTATTCAGTTGACGGGGGGGCCGGGATCTTTTCGCGGCCTTCGCGTCGTTTTCTCGGGCGCGAGTCCTCACTTGCCACCCGCGCCTGGCAAGCCCGGAGCGCGGGTACCCGGCTATTATTTTATACGCTGCGGCTCGCTTGGTCGAAAAGCAACGCGAATTCCATCGAAAATCTCTCCGGCCCAAGCACGGTGGGATGAGTGACAGGGGTTGTGACAAAACCTGTGACAAAAGTTTGGGGTCGCGGAGTGTAACGCATTGTTATTACGGGTAAAGGGTGTGACAAAATGAGTGACAAAATGCACGGCGGAGCCTGACCCCAATACCTTGATTCCGCTTGTTAGGAAGGACGAATTATTTGTCCGGAGTGCGCTGAAAGCTGGATGAGGAGGACGGTATAAAGCGATAACTAACATTTCGGGTTCTCACCCTGGCCCGGCCAGGCTGGGGTGAGACGAAAGCGGACAACGAGGACGGCAGTGTAGGTGCCTACATCACTTACACTGTCGTCCTTTTTGTTCGGCCTGAATTCGTGAGTGTTGCGCGCCATTGCGACCCGCCGACTGGAGCGGCGGTTCACTACTACGTCACCCCGGCGAAGGCCGGGGTCCAGGACCGCTCCAGGGTTTGGAAATCGCTGGATTCCGGCTCCCGGATTGAAACGTTTCCGGGACAAGCTTCGCGGGAATGACGGAGGAAGAAGGGTGGAATGAGAGAAGACGTTCAGGCGGTGGGGGCCACCAAAGATATTAGCTGCGTCGAAGACATAAAGGCGCAAAAGGAGAAGACGCATGACAAACGCCGTGGATGAGACCACGAGAGGCCGGGGCGGATACGTTGCCGGCCAGGCCGGAAATGAGGGGTCGGCGCCCTCGATGGAAGAAGGGAGAGGAACGGACGGGCAGGCCGCATCGCCCGGAATCGGGCAGGCGGAAACGGGCGCCGTTGAAGCTGCCGGCGGGACCGGACCGCAGGAAGCGCCTGATCGGGCGGGGTCCGGGCCGAGGCAGGAGAGCAGGATCGTGCGCGAGCTGAAAGACCAGCGGAGAAAGAAGCGCGAGGCGCAGGCCGCCGCGGCGTACTGGAAAGGCGTAGCCGACGGCCGGATGGGCCCGCAAGCTGGCGTGCCGCCGCGCGGCGGCGCTGCATCGCCCGACCCTACGGCCTTCGAGAACCTCGACGACTACGAGGACGCGCTCTCCGGATACCCGGACGATGAGGCGGAAGGCGGGCCGGCCGGAAGCACTCTGCTCGACCGGGCCGCGACGGCGCTGTCCGATGGATACCCGTCCGCTGCGCCCGTTGACGCACTATTACTGCCGCCGCCCGGCGCGCCGGAGACGGACCGCGCATTTTCTGCGCGCATCGCCGAGGCTGCGGCAGGGGAGTTCCCTGAAATCGCCAATATCGTCAACGACGTAACGCTCCACGTGAGCGGCCCGATGGCGGCAGTCATCAAGGCGTCCGAGGAGGCGCCGGCGCTCCTGCGATACTTAGCTGCGCACAGGGACGAGGCGAGGCGCATATACGATCTTGCCCCGACGATGATACTGCCGGACGGCAGGCAGGTCCAGGGGGGCAACCCGCTGGCGGCCGCAGCGGAGCTGGGCAGGATCGCATCGCGCCTGTCCGCAGGAAAGGAACAACCACATACCAGGCGCGTCTCTTCCGCACCCGAGCCTGTCGTTCCCGTAGGCGGCGGGTCCGGCACGATCGAGGCGGATGACGAGCGGGTCCCCATCGAGGAGTTCGTCAGGCGGCGGAACGAGGCGCAGTACAGCCATTCAAGGAAAAGGAGATAAACCATGCCGAACACACTGTTAACACCTACGCAGGTTTTGCGCGAGGCATTACGCGTCCTCCACAACAACCTGGTTTTCGTAAAGAACGTCAACAAGCAGTACAGCCAGGAATTCGCGATATCGGGCGCCAAGGTGGGCGCGACGATCAACGTGCGCCTGCCGAACCGCTATTACGTAACGAAGGGCACGCAGCTAGCGCCGCAGACGACGAACGAAAGCACCGTCCCTTTGACGCTGTCCACCAACTACCAGGTGGGCCTCAACTTTACGCAGGCAGAGTTAACCCTGTCGCTGGATGATTTTTCCAAGCGCGTGCTCGTTCCCGCTATGGCGCGGCTGGCCAGCCAGATCGACCAGGACGGCCTCGGGCTCGTGTCGAACGTCTTCAGCCAGGTGGGCACGCCGGGCACGACACCAGGCACGTCGGGGGGATCATTCGCGAGCCAGCTCCTCGATTACAACGCGCCGCAGGTCTACCTGAACGCGGGCATGAAGATGGACAACCTCGCCGCGCCCAGGGACGAGAACCGCTGGTGCGTGCTCAACCCGGCAGCGATGGCTGCGTCAGTCGGCGGCCTGTCCGGCCTCTTTCAGGATTCCAAGGCATTAGGCGAGCAGTACAGGAAGGGCGTGATAGGCAGCGCGCTGGGCTTCGAGTTCGCTATGGACCAGAACGTCAACATGCTTACGACCGGCGCCCACGGCGGCACGCCCGTAGTGACGACCGGCGGCCAGACGGGCGCAACCCTCAACACGTCCGGCTGGACGGATTCCGTGTCCAACATCCTTACCGCGGGCGAGATCATCTCCGTGGCCGGGGTGAACTCGGTGAACCCGGAGAACCAGACAACGACGGGCTACGTGCAGAACTTCGTCGTCACGGCCAATTGCAGCTCCGATTCTTCGGGCAACGTCGCGATCCCCATCTATCCGTCGATCGTCGTGGCGGGGGCGGGCGTGGCGGACGGCACGGTGACTGCGAGCCCGGCCCCGAACGCACCGGTAACGCTGATGAGCGGGTCGGCGAACACGTCGTACCCGATGAACGTGGCCTATCACCAGGACGCATTCACGCTGGCGACGGCGGACCTGGAGATGCCGAAGGGCGTCGATTTCGCGGCGCGTGAAACGTACGACGGCGTCTCGATGCTGATCGTGCGGGCGTACGACATCAACTACCAGCAGTTCCCGTGCAGGATAGACGTGCTTGCGGGATGGGCCTGCCTGCGGCCGGAATTAGCATGTCGGATCACGGGCTAGGTTAGTGGGTTTAGGGGCCGGGCGCGAGCTGTCGGCCCGGCCCCTATAAAGGAGAGCCATGATAATTACGGCACAGCAATTAATCAAGGTCGCGATGCAGGACATCGGCGTGCTGGCCAAGCAGGAGTCGCCTTCGGCTGACGAAATTGCCGACGGGCTCCTGAAGCTCAACGTCCTTATCGACGCCTGGTCGGTCCGGTCGCTGGTAGTACTGGGGGCCGCGCTGGAAGGGTTCGCCCTCACAGGCGGCAAGCGCGCCTACACTATCGGCGTTGGGGGCGATTTTTCCACGGAGGAGCCCTCCCGCGTGACGGACGCCTACGTGCGCGACGCAGCGGGGACGGACACGCCCCTCGACATCATCACGCAAGGCGAGTACGACCGCCTGCCGGACAAGACGATCTCTTCGGGCAGGCCGATGGCGCTTTTCTTCGACCCCGGTCCGGTGCAGGCCGCAGTGCCGTCGGGCGTCGTCAACCTGTATCCTGCGCCCGACGCGTCTACGCAGTACACCCTCTACTTGGGGGAGCAGAAGCCGCTTTCGGAGTTTGCGCGGCCGACGGACGCGGTGACGTTCCAGCCCGCGTACTACGAGGCCCTCGAATACAACCTGGCCCTGCGCCTCTGGCGGCAGTACCACGAGGAGGACCGCGCCATCCCCCCTGACCTCGTAACGCTGGCGCGCGACGCGATGAAAGTCATCGAGACGATGAGCAGCCGCACCCCGACCGCAGTTATCGAAGTGCCGGGCAGGCGCGGGCGCTACGGGATCCTGACGGGCGGCGCGGTATGAGGCGGAGGGCGCTATGAACATACCATTCGTCGGCCCTACCTACGCGGGCCGCTCGGGCAATATCGACGCATCGCGCTCCATTAACTTCTACCCGGAGACGAACCCGGCAGGGGCCAAGCAGCCGATGAGCCTTGTCGGCACGCCGGGTACGTGCCTTTGGGCCTCCCTAGGGGCGCCGCCGGTGCGGGGCATGCACGTGATGAACGGCGTGCTATACGTCGTCGCCGGAGGAAAGCTCTTTTCCGTGAATGCGGCAGGCGCGCCGTCGTCCGCGCTGGGGTTGCTTGCCACGTCGAGCGGAAGGGTGCTGATGGCGGACAACGGCGCCGGGTCGTCGGGCGCAGGCGGCAATCAATTGATGATAGCGGACGGCACGGCAGGCTACGTTTACAACACGGCGACGGGCACATTCAGCACAATATCGGGCGGGGGCTTTCCTGCCGGCGGGGCGGCAGCACTTACATACATCGACGGCTACTTCATCGCATCCGAGGAAGGCAGCATGACCGTCTGCGCGTCCGATCTCTACGACGGCACTGTCTGGAACGCGCTTGCCGCATCGCCGGTGTCGGCCGCGCCCGACGCAGTGCAGGCGCTTGCGAACCTCGCCCAGCAGCTCTGGATCATAAAGGAGTACACGTCGGAAGTCTGGTACGACGCGGCCGTGCCGACGAGCCAGGGCTTCCCGTTTATGCGCTTGCCGGGCATGGTGCTTGATTACGGCACGCCCGCGCCCCATTCGGTCGCGCGCGGCAGCGACGCGCTCTTCTTCCTGGCTAACCAGAGGAACAACGACGGCGGCGAGTTCGTGGGCGTAGTCGCCCTCTCCGCATCCACGCCGCAGATCGTAAGCCCGCCGCAGATCACATACAGGATGGGCCTCTACCCGATGCTCTCTGACGCCTTCGGCTACTGCTACTCGGACGGCGGCCACACATTCTACGTGCTCACGTTCCCGTCGGGCAACGCCACGTGGGTCTACGACGCGACGACCGCCATGTGGCACGAGCGCTCCACCTGGACGGGCGAGCAAGCCTTGAGCGGAGCCACACCCGCAAACGGCGCGGGAATGGCGCCGCAATCCTATCAGATAGGCAGGCACGTGGGCAACTGCTACGCGAACTTCTCAGGGATGCACTTGGTGGGCGACTGGCAGAGCGGCGATATCTACGAGATGCGCTCCGACGTCTACACGGACAACGGCCTGCCTCTCGTATCCGTAAGGTGCAGCCAGCACCTGTTCGACCCGAACGAGATGGGAAGGCTCTTCGTTCACCGCCTCGTGCTCGACATGGAGACGGGCACTGGCGACGCATCCAGCGGCCTCGTGCCCTCGTGCGCCCTTTCATGGTCTGACGACGGGGGACATACGTGGTCGTCCGATTACACGGCGTCGATGGGCGCGGCAGGCGGGTACAGAACGCGCGTCGTATGGCGGAGGCTGGGCTCGTTCCGCGACAGGATATTCCGCATCTCCATATCGGACCCCGTGAAGAGGATCGTCATAGGAGCGTCCACAGAATGATAAAGCAATTCCCTTCGACTTCTCTTCCCCTTTCCGATCCAAGCTGGCAGCAGTGGCTTGCCGAAGTTGCGGCGACAGGCGCGTCACTGGCGTGGATCGACCCGACGAACCCGCAGTTCGGTAAGGCCGAGCCGCCTCACACGCGCGGGATACTGGCATACGCGAACGGGACGGACTGGGACCCGGGCAGCGGGGAGGGCTACTACAGGTGGACGGGGCAGGCATGGAAACTGGTGGGTTAAGGCGATGCTCGACTACAGGATAGAGGCGCTCGACGACAGGCTCCGTGCCGAGATGGAACATATGGCAAGCCTTTACTGGCAGGACGTTGCGGCACCCTTCCACGACTTCCCGCCTGACGCGGACTGGGCCTTATACGAAGGGCTGCAAGGCGCGGGGCGCTTGCGGGTTGTCGCGGGCAGGGACGCCCGTGGCAGGTTAAAAGCCTTCGGCGTCATAGTCATCGGCCCGCACCCGCATTACGCGTGCGTCTACGGCACCGTGCCGCTCGTCTTCCTCCATCCTGATTTCAGGAAAGGCCCGGAAGGCATGCGTCTCGTGCGCATCTGCGAAAGGGCGGCGGAAGGTGCAGGCGCGCAGCTTTTGATGACGCACGGCGGAATGCACAACGGCGTCTACAGGCTCTTCGAGGGGATGCATTACGCGGACTTCGGCAAGTATTACGTCAAGGTCCTCAAAAACGGGCCGAACGGGACATCACCCGTGTACAAAAAAGACGGGACAGGACCCGTCCGCAAAACAAACCCCGGAACGTCGAAATCCGGGAACGAGGAGAGATGATATGGGAGCACCGGCAATATTGGGCGCAACGCTTCTGACCGGCCTCGGCGGGAGTGCAATGCAGGCGAATGCGGCAACTTCGGCGGCCGGCCAGGTGGCCGACGCCGACCTGGCGGGGCAGCAGCTTCAGTACCAGATGTGGCAGCAGCAGCAGGCGGATATGCAGCCGTGGCTACAGGCGGGTACGGCGGGTGTCAACGCGCTGGCCTATGGCATGGGGCTTCCGGGCTATACGTCCGGCGGGACGACGGGCGGTTCAACGTCTAAGCAGGGCGGGCTGCTCAACATTCCCGCGTTTTCCTTCGACCCTACGCAGGTCGCCTCCGACCCCGACTACCAGTGGACGACCGCGCAGGGCGTCAACGCCCTGGCCGCCTCAGGCGCGGCCGCGGGCAATTACGGCTCCGGCAACATGGGGACTGCGCTTACGCAGTTCGGCCAGAACAATGCAGCCAACTACATGAACCAGTATTACAACCAGGCCCTCCAGACATACGGCCAGAACCTCAACTCCCAGTACACGATGCCCTACAACATGCTGGCGGCCATGTCGAACACGGGGCAGACCCAGTCGCAGGCGGTGGCGGGCCTCGGCCTCCAGACGGCCAATACGGTGGGGCAGTATGGGACAGACGCAGCGAGCGCGCTGGCTTCCGGCCAGATCGGGACGGCGAACGCCTACGCGGGCGGGCTTAACAGTCTGGCCAGCCAGATCATGAGCGCCTACCCCTACATGCAGGGCACATTCAGGGGAGGCTCCGGCGCGTCCGGCAATGCTACAGGCGGCCTTTCGCCGCTCGGCTATTACGGCTTTGCGGATTACAACTCGTTTCTTTAACACGTAAAGGAGGGCATATGCCTTACAGAGTCAACGATACGAGGCAAGGCAGGAGCGCGCGGCAGGCACACGGTCCGAAGGCAGGCGCCGTGCGCCAGGCGGACCTGCGCGACATGGCCGCAGTCGCCGCCGTAGGCGACGCGATGCGGATGAACGAGCTGCGCCGCCGCGTGCTTAGCCTGAAAGCGGGCCAGGGCAGGGGTGCGCCCGGATTTGCGCCCTCCGGGCAGCCGGGCGGCCTGCAACGCGGACCCGTGGGTGCGGCCGGTCTGCCCGCGCATGTCCATGCGGCGCGCATGCATGCAGCCCATGCAGGCCACCTTGCAGCAGGGCGGCAGAAGCTGCGCGTCCTCGGCCACTTCGCGAACCACGCCATCAGGACGGGCGACAACCGGGCGCTGCAAAAGCTCCTCGACCTCGCGAAGTCGGACCCGCACGTCTCGCGGATCGTCCCGGCCGACCTCGACGTCGAATCGACGGGGAAGCATTCGTTCAGCGTGACGGCCACGCTTGCGCCGGAGGGGCTGGCCGCGCTCGCGCAAAACGCCCCGCCCGGCCTTGCGGGCACAATCGCAGGCAGCCCGCCCGGACGCTACATGTACCTGGTGGACAGGGGCAGGGTGACCGACTTCGGGGCCGCGCCTCAGCCGGCCGCGCCTTACGGCGGCCGGTACGGCGGCGGGGCAGACGTTATCCCGCGCAGCACGGGACGGGGCAGCGCACACTTTCCGCTCTCCACGACCGCCTGGCGGCGGCCGGATAGAGGGGAGGGTGAGGAATAGCATGGACCTCAAGAACAAGCACTGCCTGGTTTACGACCTGGGGCTTTTCACGGAGAACGCCCTGCGCCTCGTGCGCGACTGCGCGTCCGGCACGGGCTTCCTTAAAAGCACCTACACGGATTCGAGCGGTACCGTGGTCAACACGAACCCCGTTATTCTCGACGCGAACGGGGAGGCCGATGTCTGGCTTTCGGGCTACACCAAACTTGTTCTACAGGACGCAAGCGGCGTGCAGGTCTGGACCGTCGATAACGTTTCATCCATGCCGAACACCGCGCCGACGGGCGTTACGGAATGGATAACGCAGAGCGGCCTTGTTTTCACTTACCTGTCGGCGACGCAGTTCTCGACGCCCGGCGACCAGTCGGCCCTCTTCCAGCAGGGGCAGCGCGTGCAGGCGACGGTGGCTGAAGGTACGGTCTACGGCACGGTCGAGGCATCGGCTGCATCGGGGTCGCCCCTTACGACGACCGTCACGGTCACGTGGGATTCGGGCCGGCTCGATTCCGGGCTTTCTGCAATCGCGACCGGGATCATAACAGCGTCGGCCCATTCATCGCTGCCGGGCGGCTCTACCGGGTTGCTTACAGGCGAGATGAGGGCTTACGGCGGCGCGTCCGCGCCTTCAGGGTGGCTGCTGTGCGACGGGTCCGCCTGGCCGCGCAGCGCCTTTGCTGCACTTTACGGCGTGATCGGCACTACCTTCGGGCAAGGCGACGGATCGACCACCTTCAACGTCCCCGACCTGCGCGGTAAAACCCCGATTGGGGCGGGGCAGGATACGCCGCCTGTCTGGGCCTCGGGCGGGGCTTATCCGCCCAATGCGTGCGTCAGGCCCACGGCTTCATACAACTATGTCTACGAGGCGTTGTTGCCTTCCGCGTGGACTGCGTCGACGGCTTACGCCCTCGGCGCGGTGGTCACGGCCACGGCCTCCTACAACTACGCTTACAAATGCACGGGAGCGGGCACGTCGGGCAGCGCGGAGCCCGCGTGGCCCACAACGGCAGGCGGGACGGTGACGGACGGCGGCGTCACCTGGACCTGCATGGCGAAAGATACGGCGGGCGCGACCGAGCCCGCGTGGCCCACGACGATCAATGCAACGGTCCTCGACGGCTCGGTCACATGGACCTGCCGCGCCAAATGGGCAAACAGGACGCTCGGCGCATACGGCGGGGCGGAGGTCCACACGCAGAGCACGGCCGAGATGGCAGCCCACAACCACCCGCTTAACGATCCGGCACATTCCCACTATATCGTCCCGCCGTATGGCATCGGCGGAGGTGTTCCCTGGGGCGGCGGCTCGTCTACAGGGTCAGGCGCCTACCCCACGAATGCAGCCTCTACGGGGATAACGATAAGCAACGCGGGCGGCGGCCTGCCAATGACTATCATGCCGCCGTTCGCAGTCGTCAACTGGATCATAAAAACGTGAGGCGCCTATGAAAAGACTTGTTTCAGCTTTTCTGATTATGGCGGCCGTCATGACGGCCGCATCGGCGCGGGCAACCGATTGCTACACCTGGAATGCTCAGACGGGCGCGTGGCAGTGGAACCAGAACTGCGGATCGCCCCCCAATGTCACCGGCAATATAACGGCAGCGGCCGGGAAGAGCGTTGTCTTCAGGAACACGCTGACGGTCACGGGTAACGACGGCGCGACCCTCAACATTGGCGCGGGGGGCACGGTCAACCAGTTCATGACCGGCTCGTCGCTCGTGCCGGGAAGCGCCTACTGCCTGGGTGCGAGCGCGCTCGCTCTCGCGCAGGCGGACAGCCTCTCCACCTTGCCTGCGATTTGCATCGCCAACAGCGCGACTACGTGCCTGACTACGGGGACCTATCAATTCCCGTTCTCGCAGGGTTTTACCCCCGGTGCGCCCGTCTACGTCAGCGACAGCGCGGCGGGGGGCCTTACGCAGAGCATCCCCGCATCCGGCCACTATTTGCAGGCGATCGGCACGGCCACTGCGGCCGATACGATAATCATTCAACCTATCCCCCTAACAGGAGGTCTTCAATGAAGAAAGTCCTTGTCATTTTTGCACTGCTCGCTTTTGCAATCAGCGCCTCGGCCGCCACGATCACGACGATCAACGGCATCCAGATCAACGCGAGCTACTTAAACGGCGCGTCGGTGACGGCCTCGCAGGCCGCCATCAGCACCAACGCAAGCGGCCAGATCATCCAGACGCCCTCCCAGACGGCCAACACATTCTTGGCGGCCCCGAACGGCAGCGCGGGCAACCCGTCTTACAGGGCAATAGTTGCGGCCGACATACCTTTCGGAGCGCCTGGAGCGATAGGCGGTACGACTGCAGGCAGCGGGGCATTCACTACATTATCCGCATCCGGCGTGATTACGTCTACGGTTTCCACAGGAACCGCGCCCTTTACCGTAGCCTCAACTACCCAGGTCGCTAACTTGAACGCGGCCACCGCAGGACGGCGGGTGGATTAACCGGTACGCCAAACATCAGTGTAGGCACCATTGGCGCTTCTGGCGTAATTACTTCCACCGTGGCGACAGGTACCGCCCCATTTACCGTCTCATCGACCACTCAGGTCGCAAACCTCAACGCGGCTACGGCAGGTAGCGCGGCTAACGGCAGCGAGTGCTACGAACGCCACGAACGCCACATACCTTACGGGTACAACTTCAAACAGTATCCCTTACCAATCGTCTATTGGTGTGACCAGCTATGTTACCCCCGTGAACAATGCTCTGCTGGTGACAAACTCATCGGGTGTACCGGGGGAGCAAACATCTATACCCGGCAACGTCACAGGCAGCACGGCATCTGCGGGCGACAACTCGACCAAGCTCGCGACTACTGCGTACGTTGACGGCAAGACGGCTTATACGAACCCGGTCGGCGCCATGTCATCGATCGCCGCCAGCACCGGCACAGGGTCCGCCCTGACCGGCGCATCGCTGACCGCGGGCAATGCATACTATTTCGGTTCATCCGGCTTGGCCGTAGCCGAGGCGAACGCATCCACGACGCTGCCCGCCGTCTGCGTTGCGATCTCGACTACCCAATGCGTCTACTCCGGTGTATATCGCTACTCGGCTACGCAGTCCTGGACCGTGGGAGGCATACTCTACTTATCCGCCTCATCGGCAGGAGCGTTGACCCAAACCGCGCCGTCCACAACCGGCCAGTTTGTCCAGCGCGTGGGTGTTGCGATCGCTGCCGACACGGTGCTTATCATGCCGTCGCTCGACGTTGGGGGCTTGTAACATGAAGCGGATTCTATTCGCGGTCTTTACAGTCCTTATAATCGCCGGGATCGCGCAGGCGGGCACACTTTCAACCTGGGACGGCGTAACCGTGCCGTCCGGTGGAGGCTCAATGGTTTATCCCGCAGCAGGGGCCGCCATAAGCTCCGGTTCTGCGTGGACCTCAAACGTAATCAATAACACCAGCGCAGTCAGCGATATTACCCTCGCCGTCGGCCAGAAAGCCTACATCACCGTATCCGGTGCAACGTCAATTCCCCTGCATATTGCCACGGCAGGGGCAACGGGCGAGCTTTACGAAATTACCCTGGCGGGAACGGCCGCCATAGTCGCGCAGGGTAATTCAAGCTATCTGAACGCGAACAATACCACACAGGCAAGCGCATGGACCGCAGCACTTGAGTGGGGTGCTAATTCCGGTACTGGCGGGGGAGCCGGAACGAACAATACCGCCTTGATATCGTACGGGTCTTCACCCGTACACGCTATTATTCAGGCGTGGACTTCCACAGCGGCAAAGATGGTCGCGGCCCAGGAGTTCGAGCGATGGTCGGGCATAAATATGTCCGCAGTCTACGGTAATCAATGGAACGACACAACGACCGTCTGGTCGTCGCTTGGCACAATCGTACTGCCTACCGCATGGACGGGCACGGTAACAATAGAACGGAAGTTCTAAGGAGGGCGTATGAGTAAGGTTGTTTTTGGGGTGGCAGGCGACGGACGCGGAGCTGTCGAGGACCGAAGAGGACATGATCGACACCGCGATCGCCAAAGGCAGCTACGCGCTTTCCGACCTGCCGGCGGCGACTCAAGCCCGGTACAACGTCAAGAAGGCCGCGCGTGCGGCCTATTTGGCGAGCGAGGGGTGAGATGGCAGCCGAGCTGATCCGTGAGCTCAACCCGTATGTATACCTGGCGATAGCGGTCATCGGGTGGTTCATCGTGCGCACGCTCCGCCAGATCGACCGCAACCAGACGGAGCTGTGGAACCACATGGACGAGCACGAAAAGCGCCTATCCACGCTCGAAGGGGCGCATGCCGCAGTCATGCAGGCGGGAGGTCACAAATGAACGTTGCCCAGAGGAACAACAACCCGATCAACCTCGATTTCGCCGGGCAGGCATACGCGCATCCGGACGGCAGGTTCGCCCGCTTCGATGCGCCGTGGCACGGCTGGGACGCAGCGCACGCACAGGTCGAGAAAGACCAGGGCAGGGGCGAGACGTTCAGACAGTTCATCGCAAAATTCGCGCCTCCGAACGAGAATAATACGTCGGCCTACCTTGAGTTTGTCTGCGGCCAGTTGAAGGTAGGCAAGGACGCGCCGCTTGCGTCCGTATCGAAGTACGCGATAGCGGGAGTCATGGCGCAGTATGAAGGGTATTACGCGACATAGAGGAGGGGCACCATGCTCGATTGGATAATCCTGCGCGCACTCGCGCACTACCTGCCGCCCGAAGCGATGGCAATTCTATGCCTACTGCTTATGGCATGGGTGGTCTTCGAAAACTGGCTGGCGAAGACGGGGAAGATCAAGGCGAACTGCACGCTCGACCTCATCACGAAGGGATGGATCGCCCCGATTGCGGCAATCCTGAAAGGGATGGTGGGCAAGGATGGAGGAATCATGGCTGGGCTGGATCGACAGGCTTTGCCGGGCAGCACAGGAGAGCCCGCAGCCGCGGGCGCCGGAGAATCCGGCGGAAGAGCTGGATCGAAAGATGCAGGCGGTGTCGGGGGACAAGGAGGCGGAGGTACACCTGTCAGTTCTTAACGTTACGTGGTAACAACGCCTGCGGGCGTATCAAACGCAAGGAGGGTTTATGAGCTTTCTTGACACGATATGGACGAAGATGAAGGAGATTTTCAGCGAGATCGCGACATTCTGCGGGCCTTTCCTGAAGCAGTTCGAGACGCAGGTGGGGCCTGTGGTACTGGCTGCGGCGGAACAGGCTGTGGGGGCCCTGGCCACTTCCGAGATGCCGGGCGCGAGTAAACAGACCGCGGCCTTCGGGCAGATCACGGACAACCTGAAAACACAGGGCATCACCGTCGCCGCGTCGGTCGTCAACAGCGCCATAGAGGCGGCGGTTGCGAAGCTCAAATCGGACGCGGACACTGCGGGTGCTGCACAGGGGTAGAGTGGCAAAGTAACAAAAGCGGAAGGGACCGGGCGCGACACATCGGTCCGGTCCCTTCAAAATCTTCCCTTACACATGGAATAATTTCCGCATCACTTAAGTCTTTATTTTAGTCTTTATTCTTGAGCAACGCCCGTGATAGAATCTGCCCGGTTGGGGTTCTGGTGCAGTGGAAGGCGGCGGGTTTTCGGCCGTCCTTTCAGTCGCTCTAGCTTTATACGGGGTGGGGTTGATGACTGTCTGGTTTCTGGCGGCATTTCACCTGTTGCTTCTGTTGTTCCTGCTCAAGTCCGACGCACCCCGGAAGCGACCGGACCCCTTCTTCGACAAACAGCCCTGGAAGTCTTACGACGTCCTCATCGTGACGGCGATGAACGCCGCTTTTCTCGTCGGCCTTATTGCGCTCCGTACTTCGCCGCTGCTCAACTTCTACCTGTCGAGCAACAAGTCCGCCCTGGACGTAATCTTCCTCCTTTGCCTGGTCGCGTATATAAAACTGCGGCATCAGGACCTGTCGGTCTTAGGCCGCGAGCCCGGTGCGTATATCACCATCCTGGTGCTGGTTGCGTGCCTCGGCTCCCTCGTTCCTTTCTTCCTGAGCGTGCCCGGCGTTGCTTTCGCCGTGAGGAACGTAATGATACGGATGCACATTGTGGGGCAGTCGGTGCAGTCCATCAGGTTCCTCTCCGCCGCGATCGTGATAGACAACTGGTGGAGCGCCATCATCGTTGCCCCTCTCGTCGAGGAGACTTTGCTGCGCGGCATTGCGTACGCTCCTTTCCGCAGGAAATACGGGCCGGCGGCGGCGGTGATCATAAACGCTTTGATGTTTTTCTCGGCGCACCTTAGCTTGAACGTTGTGCCTCTTGCCTACGGCTTTCTGCTGTCCTCGTTGTACGAGAAGAGCCGGTCGTTTGTTGCGGTGGTGCTGGTCCACGCTCTGTTGAATGCGATCCTGCTTGTGATGTACGGGTAGTGCAGAGAACTTGCGGGCGACCGGATTGCGGCCTATTTCCCTATGCAGAACCTGCTGAATATCTCGGCGAGGACTTCCTCGGTCGCCGTCTCGCCCGTGATAACGCCCAGGTGGAACAGGGCGTCGCGCAGCTCGAAGGCGCACAGCTCGGCCCGTTCCTCCCGCCCGGCGCATGGTTCAGCGCGGGCAAGGGCAGCCTCGGTGGCCATGAGCGCGTCCCTGTGCCGGACGTTCGTGACGAGCAGCGCCGCGCCCCTGTGGCCTGCACCCACGAAGGTCTCGTAGAGCGCACCTTTCAGGCCGCCGAGGCCTGAGGCGTCGATTGCGCAGGTGGCTACGGCGCGTATGCCTTTCGCCGCAACTGCGCGTGCCGGCCCATCCGCTTGCGGCAGGTCCGACTTGTTGAGGCAGGCTATGACCGTCTTCCCGGCTGCGGTGCGCCAGACTTCCTCGTCATCGTCCTCATACGGCCGCGATGCATCGAGCACCCACAGCACGATATCGGCTTCAGGCATCTTTTTCTTGACGCGCTCCATGCCCTCTGCCTCGATGGCGTCTGACGGTTGCCCCAGACCCGCCGTGTCGGTGAGGACGAATTTAACCCCGCCGATGCGCAGCGTATCTTCGACGAGGTCGCGCGTGGTGCCGGGGATGTCCGTAACGATGGCGCGGTCCCTGTCGACCAGCGCATTCAGGATGCTCGATTTGCCTACGTTCCTTTTGCCCGCGATCAGGACGTCCACGCCCCGCGTCACTGCCCTGCCTTCTTCGTAGGTGGCGGCCAGCGCCGCGATGTCGCGCCGCACCGCATCGATGGCCGCGCTGCGCGCCCCCGCGATGTTCGCTCCCGCGCCGGGTCCATCGGATAATTCTTCTTCGGGGAAATCTATCTCTGCCTCGACGTCCGCAAGGAGCGCGGTGATCGCGCCCTTTGCCGCGCTTAGGCGGCCGGAGAGGGCGCCTTTGACGTGGGCGAGCGCGGACGCCAGCTCCTCGGCGCTCTCGCTCTGGATGATGTCGAGGACCGATTCGGCCTGGGCGAGGTCGATGCGGCCGTTCTCGAACGCGCGCCTCGTGAACTCACCGGGCTCTGCCAGGCGCGCGCCGCGCCGCGCGAGCAGGGCAAGGACGGCCTTTTGCGCGGCCCGGCCGCCGTGCGTGTAGACCTCTGCCATCTCCTCGCGCGTGTAAGTGCGGGGAGGTTTCATGAAGACGGCGAAGACTTCATCCACGTCCGAGCCTGCGTCGGGGTCGAAGATGAAGCCGAGGTAGAGGCGGTGCGAGGCGAAGGAGCGGCTGCGCTTTCGCGCCCTGAACACGCCGCGAAGGACCGCATGCGACGCAGGGCCGGTAAGCCTGACCACCCCGATCCCGCCTTCGCCCGTCGGCGTAGACACCGCGCAAATCGTTTCGCTCTTATCTGTAGCGTTAGTATTTTTCAATAAGCCCGTGATGTGTCCTTAGGATGTGATGTTTTCCGCCGCCGCACAAGGATGAAACCTTAGCAGCGGCGTCGGTTCCGAAAGGAGCGCCTGAAGGAATCGTGATTATGCGGATGCACCTAGCCGAATCGGCCGGAGAGTTGGTCGGCGCGCTACCTGTTGTAATTGCCGCCGCCGCCCGGCCTGCCGCCGCCGGGCCGTCCTCCCGGTCTTCCTCCGGGCCGCCCACGGGTCTGCCTCCCGGTCTGCCGCCTGCGGGCCTTGCCGGCCGCGCCGGCCCCTCGGGCGTGATGACCACCTTCTTCAGGTGGCCCTCTCCCTCGCTGTGCGTATTCATCCCTTCCTGGTTCTTGAAAAGCGTATGCACTACGCGCCGCTCGTAGGGGTTGAGGGGCTTCGTCCACTGGGGGCGGCCCTCTCTCTTTGCCCTGTCCGCCAGTTTCCTGGCCATGATGATGATGCTCTTCTTGCGCTGGTCCCTGAAGCCGTCGACGTCGAGGAGTATCTTGAGCGTCTGCCCGTATTTCTTGGCGACGGCCAGCTTGACTACGTGCTGGAGCGCTTCGAGCACTTCCCCCTCGCGCCCCGTTATCGCCTCCGTGTCGGAAGCCTCTATATGGAAAATCAGCCTGTCTTCACGCGCCTCGACTTCAGAACGCAGGGCTATGTCGCACAGGGCGGCCACGTCCTTCAGGAACGTCTTGGCGAACTCTTCAGCCTCCAGCGTGGGGCGCGCCTGCTCTCCCGCTGGGACATCCGCCGCCTCTCCGGAGTAGGCCGCGTCCGCGTCCGCCGCTTTGGCGTCCGCCGCGTTTTCCTCCGCCAGGTCCGTCCTGCGCCTGGCCTTTATCCGTATCTTCTTGCTCCCCAAAAGACCGAGGATGCCCTTGGTGTCCACTTCGGTTACTTCTATGTCGAGGTCTTTCTCTTCCGCTTCGAGGCTTGCGGCCGCTTTTTTCACGGCCTCCTCGTAGGTCTTGGCCTCAACTTCGACAAAATCCATACGCCAGCCTCCTTATGTTACCTGCTTGTTGATGTAATACTGCTGACCTATCGATATCACGTTATTTACGAGCCAGTACAGGACGAGGCCCGCCGGGAACCCCCAGAACAGGAAGGTGAAGAATATAGGCATGAACATCATCATCTTCGCCTGCATCGGGTCGCCGCCGGTCGGCGTCATCTTCTGCTGGATGACCATGGTGACGCCCATGATAAGAGGCAGCACCCTGAAGGGCAGCGCATACCCGGCCACGTGCATGGTGAAGATGTTCTCCGGCGCCGCCAGGTCGTTCATCCAGAGCATGAACGGCGCGTGGCGGAACTCGATGGCGGTCATCAGCACCTTGTACAGGGCGAAGAAGACCGGTATCTGAATGACCATGGGCAGGCAGCCGCCCAGAGGGTTGATGCCCTCTCGTTTGTAGATGCCCATCATCTCCTGGTTGAGCCTTTCCTTGTCGTTCTTGTATTTCTCGCGGAGCGCGGCGAGCTTCGGCTGGAGCTTCTGCATGTTCTTCATCGACTTGTAGCTTTTGAGGCTCAAGGGATAGAAGATGATCTTGATGAGTATCGTGAGCAGTATGATGTCGATGCCGTAGTTGTGGGTGAGCTTGTTGGAGAAGTTCATGCCCCAGAGCATCGGCTTGGCGACGATGTCGAACCAGCCGAAATCGACGATCTTGTCCGCGTTGAAGTCGAGCCCCTTGAGGAGCGATATCTTGTTCGGCACGAAGTAGAGCGTTGCCGCGACGTTGCCGCCCGGCGAGAGCAGGCGGTCAATGGGCGTGTCGCCCACCTTCGTCACCAGGAGGTCCGCCCTCTGCCCCACCGGCCGTATTATGAACGAGAAATAGCCTTCGTCGAAACCGGTATAACTGTATGCCTGGCCCGCGTTGGTCGCTTTATCGGGCTTGTCGATCTGCTCGAATTTCTTGCCGTCGTAAAGGAACGGTCCCCTGAATATGTAGCTCGACTTCTGCTTCATGCTCATCGTCACAAAGTCGAGGAGCGTTGTGCCTGCGCGGCGCCCCCAGTCCGTCCGGACGGAGAGGCCGACATTGTACCCATCGGGTGAGAAGGTGTAAGTTTTCGTGATTACGGCCCCGCTCGCCAGCGTCCCCTTGAAGCTTATCGTCTCCGGCTTGCCGCTGACGGTGAAGTCGCCGCGGTTCGCCGTAAACGGGACGGCGTCGCCCTCGACTTGGCCGCCGATGATCGTCGAGACGGTAGGCAGGTAGCGGTAGGGCTCGATATCCTGGATGACTTCCTTGCCTTCCGGCTTGTTCAGCTCTTCCTTGTACGCCTTGAGGCGCACGCTCGTGATGCCGCCGCCGATATCCGTGAGCCTGACGGTCATTATAGGCGTTTCAACGGTGATCTTTTTTCCGGGCCTCATCAGGGCCGTGGTCCTCGGCGCTGCGGCCCCCGGGATGGCCGGCTGGCCGGGAATAGCGGACACCTGTGGAGCAGCCTGCTGCCCCGGGGCCGCCGCCTGCGGCTGGCTGGGGGCCGTGGCCTGCGTCTGACCCTGTACTGCCGCCGCCTGCGGCTTTTGCTGCTCGCCCGGTTTTGGAGAGAACCAATACTGCCAGGCGAACAGGATGGCCACCGACAGGACGACGGCTATGATCGTACGTTTGTCCATTTATACCCTCTCAATCGTCAACATCATGTTATTTTACGGGATCAATTTCCGGGGCCGGCTTCGCCCCTTGCGCGACCCTTCCTCCTTACGTCAGGCGGGTACTCCCGCCTCCCCCTCATAAAAAGGAAGAAACATTGAGCTTAGTTGGTTCGGTCCCCTTTTTCGTTATAAGCTTACTGGGGCTAGCGTCGCCCCCTCCACCGAGCAAAGCTCGCGGAGCCTTCCCCTCATAAAAAGGAAGAAACATTGAACTTTGCTGGTTCGGTCCCCTTATCTCCTCATGCAATATTACTATTTAACAGGATCAAAGCCCCCCGGATGGAAGGGATGGCACTTGAGGAGCCTGATGAGGCCCAGGGCGATCCCCTTGAAAAAGCCCTTCTTTTTGATGGCCTCGGCCATGTAGCACGAGCACGTCGGATAAAACCTGCACGAAGTCGGTAGGTAAGGGGATACGCAGAGCCTGTAGAGCCTGATGGCAAGTACGGCTATCTTCGTCATTTTCCGGCGGCCCTCGCGGTCAGCTCGCCCATCTCGCGGCTGACGGCGCCCCAGGTCGTCTGCGGCATCCCGGTGACCCGCACGGAATAGGACACGGGGTTGCCGAACTCCTGCTTGTGCAGCCTGAAATACTCCCTCAGCAGCCTCTTGATCCTGTTTCTCTTCACCGCACCCTTAATCTTTCGGCTTACCACGACCCCGAAGCGCGTGGTAAGCTGTTCGCCCTTGCTCTTGAAAAGGAGAAAATGCGGCGTTTTACCGGCTTTTACCCACCGTGTGAAACGGAAATCCCTTTTATGCAGCCTTTCGCTTTTGCCGAGGGTCTGCTCCATTAAACCGTGAGTCTTTTCCTTCCCTTAGCGCGCCTTCTCCTAATGACATCCCGGCCGTGTTCGGTCCGCATTCTGACCAGGAAGCCGTGCGTCCTTTTTCTGCTTTTATTGTGCGGCTGGAACGTTCTTTTCATCGGTCACCCTTAGGTAATTTATAAGCCAATAGTGTACTATAACCACTGTTCCCATGTCAATCCGAAGAGGAAGGGGGGCGGCCGGGTTAATTTCGCGGCCTTCGCGTCCTTTCCTCGGCGCGGCGCGCTCACGTACCGAGTACGTACGCTCCACCGCGCGCCTTCGAAAAGCACGCGAATTCCATCAAAATTTCCTCCGGCCGCTCAGGGATCTGCTGCTAAGACTGCCCGCGTCTATGACCCTGAAATTTTAATTGTATAACACTCTCAAACGCCGCGGCGGCATAAAACAAGTGCAGGGGGACAGCCCTTAAAGGGCCGCCCCCCTGCACTTCGTTCACTGAAAAAATAGATCGACGCTATTTGACCAGATAGGCGTCATAGACTACGGCGTTGCCGAGGCGCATGGCGATGCCGATACCGATGGCCTTGTTGAGCCAATCGTACTTCTTCGAGGCCGTCTCGAACTGCATGGTCACCCGGAAATTATAGAGGTGCGGGTCAACCGCCTCGCCTTTGCCCACCCTGGCCAGCACGTCGGCCGGACCGTAACGGTAGCCCTTCGTCTGGAGATAGATGAGGGAGCCGTCATCGGCTTGCAGGAGGTAGCGGGTGTCGATGATCGCCAGGCCTTCCTTCGTCACGACCTGCCAGTCGGCGCCGTTATTCAGGATTTTGCCGTTGAGCATCGGGCCCTCGAACTTGCCGCCCGTGATGGGGATGATGCGGCGCTTGCCGAGATCGCTCGTCATGCCCATCTCCCATACAGGTGCAACGAGGTCAACGTAGAAGCGCGACATGTACTGGAGCACAGGCTTCGGGGGTTGATACCCTTTCGTGTCCGCTACGGTCGTCCCGGCCGACTGCTGGCCGAAACAGAAGCCCGGCAGCGCGAGTGATACAACAATCAAACAAACTACAGCCCAGTTCTTCATGAGATCCTCCTTAAAGAATGTTACCCTGTCGCGTATCAGGGATATTTTGTGCCCGCGCCCGCAGCCGGTGCGATGGCCGCCCTGTCTGCTGTTCGTGCGTATCCTGATTAAACGCCTGCCAGGCGGCCGTGTCTTGTGTTATGCGGTCATTATTTCGGAGAATAGAGCCGGGAGGGCAGGGCGGACGTTCCGGCCCTAGCGGTCTTCAGGCGCCGGGAAAACAGGGAAGTCGGGAGGGACTTCCGGGACGGGAGAAAGGCGTGACGTCATCCGCCTGTAGCCGCTCGGTGCGCAGCCTGCCTGTTTCCTGAATACCCGCGTAAAATAACTCTGGTCGCCGTAACCCACCTCCTGGGCCACACGGCTGATGGAGGCGTCGCTGCTCCGCAGGAGCTGTTTCGCCTTCTCGATCCTTATCCGGGTTACGCAACTGCCCACGGTCACGCCGAGCTCGCTTCTCATCCTGTGGATGAGGCGGGATGGGCTGAGGCAGACGTGGCCGGCTATGCGCTTGATCGTTAAATCTTCCGAAAGGTGGGCCTCTATAAAACCCGTCACCTTCCTGAGGAGGTCGATGTTTTTCCTCTGCCGCCCCGTCGTGAGGGCAGTCGACGTCGCGTCGAAAACGCGCAGCGCCCAGAGGCAGAGCGGTTCGTTGTCTTTAATCTCCTCCCATTCGGCGATGAGCCGCTGTTTCAGGAAGACCATCTCCTCGAAGTCGGCCCCTTCGTCGATTGCCGTATCGAGCATGGCGAGAAACATCTCCAGCATGGCCAGCCTAGACGGCCGGACCTCACCGGCATTGCCGATGAGCACGACTGCGAGGAGGCGGAAGAATGCCTCCGTGGCCTTGCCTGCGTCCCTATCCCGCATGGCGCTTGTAAGCTGCTTTTTCTGCTCGCAGTAAAGCCTGTAGCCGGAGCATGCGTCGGCTTTCACGTCCGCGCCGCCGGGCGTCGCGCCGTAAACAAACGCCGCTATGGCCCCGGCATCCGGCGACGGCACGAGCGCCTCGGGCTGCCTCGCGTAAAGCATGTCGGCGACCTTTCTCACGAGGCGCATCCCCCGGTCGCTGATGCCGTCCGCGCAGGAAGCCCCCACCATCTGCCAGGCGCCGTCCTTTATCGTCAGGATCGCAACATCATCGATGCGCGTCCCGTAATGGTCGAGGGGCGTAAGGTCGTAGACGCCCTGCATGCCTTCGAAGTTCCTTATCTCCTCCACGGCGTCGCGCAGCTTTTCCGGGTCCGCCTCTCCGGCCAGGCCCAGCCCGCCGGCTACGAGGTCGATTGCGTCCGCAAGCTCCGCCGAATAATAATTGGCCGGCTCCCCGTAGCGGTCCATGTGACGCCTGTTGAAATCGGCCACTTTGCCCTTGCATGGATGGTCGTGTCCAAGGCCCGCGGGGACCGTCGTCCCGCCGGAGGGCACGATGACCTCGACCGGAATGTGGGAGACCATCTTCAAAAAACGGGGGTTGGCGTTCCCGTGGGAGACGAGAAGGGGTATGCCCAGCCCGGCCTTGGCCGCCTCTTCGACGAGGGCAGCGGCAGGCCGGCCCGTGACGAAAGAAAAGAGGGCGAGGGGCCTTAAAGCCCCGAGTCTCGCCAGCCGGGAGGCCATGTCTGCCGATCCGGGGTCAAACCTTTCTTCCCCGACGATCCTCATGCCCATCTGCCTTCCCAGCCGCCTCGCCAGAAGGCTCCCCAGGTCCCCGAGCGATCCGGCGGGCATCATGAGGGCCATCCTGTTGACGCCCCTTTCCAGAAAGTACCGGAAGGAGCGGGCGACGGTGAATTCAGTCCTGTGGGCCGTGTTGAAAACGAATAGGTCTTTCAGCGGGTCGATTGCGTAACCGGAATTGACGAAGGCCGGGGTCCTGTAACGGTTCGCCACGGAGGCGACCGCCCGCGAGACGGGGAGGGAGCCGGTCCCCACGATGGCGAGTACGCGGTGCCTGAAAACCAGGGTTTCCGCGATTGCCTGGGCATGCTGCACAGAAGAGCGGTCGTCGAAGGCGATCAGCCTGACGGGGCGGCCGTCAATGCCTCCCCCTTCGTTGATCATCTCAACCTTCAGGTCCGCGGCCATCCGCTTATACTTCCCTATCCACGACAGGTATCCGCTCAGGGGAAAAATCCCCCCTATGGGCAGCTCTTCGCAACGTCGATAGGTATCGGCTCTCTTCATGGATGGCGGACAAACCGGCGGAACGTCGTTGTACGTGCCGGCCGCCCAAGAATAGATTGTACACCAAGTGCCGCCCGCCAAGTCAACCGATAGCGGCAGGCGATGGATTCGGGATCAGGGGGAGATTTTTCGAGGATCGATGGAAACCGGGGCTTTTCGCTACCCTGCCCGGCCGTATTTTGCCGCTACTTCCTTCAGGCGTTTTACGATCCGCCTGTGTACCTCTACACCGGCGAAGGCATAGCTCTTCAATTCCTCGTATGCCTGTTTGTAGGTCCAGCGGTCTTCTATGATGCGGTAGCTCGCAATAACGAGGCCTGTCCGGTCCTGGCCGAGCTTGCAATGGACCAATACCGGCTGGTTGGCCGAATCGGCTATTGTCTTTACTATCCGTTCTATGCTCTCCAAGGGTCGGCGGATCGCCCGGGTCGAGCCGGAACCAGACAGGGGTAAGCCCGGCCTTTTTGACGGCTTGCCGCTCGTCCCAGTCGTTCCTCAGGTTGATGACAGTCTTTCCGCCCTGCTGCCTGAAGGTCTCGTATCCGCGTGGATATTCCGGCTGGGCGGAACGGCAGATTTTTCCATTCTCGATTGCGCCGAAATTATGCAGCCCCGGATCGCTCCTGCCGGCCTGACTCGGCAACCAGGCGCAGCCGGCCAGGAGAAACGTAACCAGTAATACCGATTTTACGCGTAGATTCATACGATTATAGCTTCCTCTTTCGTTTAGTCGATCAGCCGCCCCTGCCGTATAGTCTCTCACACAGAGCTTGGAAGTTCCGTCCGAATGTCGAGAATTGCAAAGCAGGTTAAGGTGCAGGGACCGGCTATGCGCGAGAGATAGACGGATAAGCGCGTCGAAGGAACATACTATATATCAGCAGGCGCTGAAAAGGAAGCAGCAAGATTATCGTCGAAAACTGGAGCGATCCGCCGGATTCATTCCCGTCTGAGCTGCACATGCCTTTCTCTTCGATAAGTATGGATGAGGTCGTAAGTGAACGAGGCGCGAGGAATTACACTGCTGCCGTCAAGCAGACGTAATTGTGCAATTACATTGCTACAGTCGTCTGCGGACTTCACGTACAAGTGCGCGGTTGACCGGCCGCCGTGAGAATGAGGATTGCCATCGAAACGCGATAGTGCAAACATCAGTTGCGACCTGACGTCGATTGGCTGCCTTGTGAGACGGTCGTCATTCAGGGCCTTGACAACCGACGCCCGATGAGTTTTGCGGGAGCAGGTGGCCCGGTGCAAGAAATGCGGTTTACTGTTGTTTCCATGGTGCCGTCCTCCAACGGGCCTCGCCGGATCGTCCAACATCCGGCGTGTTTCTTTCCTCATTCTCCCTTAACAGGGAAGCAGGAGCACGGCAGTCTTCTCACGATTTAGTGATTGATCCGGTCGTAGACAATATGTTCGATCCTGGTTTCATCATGGGCGGTCATAATGAGCAGATCTATGTTCTCCGCCTCCACAATCTTTATGATTTCATGGACGGGTTCGCCATCCTTGACCATCTCTTTGATGGCCATTCTCCGGCCCTTTCCTTTTGTATTATCGTGTCGAGGTCGCTTTTGACCTCCTGCACCATGGCCTGATATTCTTCCCTCAAAGTCCGGAGGAGGGGCATGGGGAGAGAACCACTACTCGGGCCATTTTCCGCTTCGAGCTCATCTAGACCAACTACCGGTTCATGGAAATGGAGCGGTTTGAGGTCACACCGCGTAATCCATCCTCCTCGATGAGTTGCTGCAACTCCCCTATGCCCGCCGCGCGGTTCGCGTCTGTTTATTTATGGGGTTAATCTTTCCGGATCTCGCGCTCCGCCTCAAGCCAGTCTCGACCTGCTTGGCCGTCCTGGCGCCCCCTCTGTTCGTACAGTTCATAGGCCCGTGTGGCGATCTGCGGTGTCACATCGACAGGTATCTTGGCTAATAGGGGCGCGGCAGCAGGATCGAACACCCGGTACCCGAGCAGTTTCACGCGGTCAGTCACGAGGGCCCACGCGAGAGCATAACCCCAGACGAACAGCGCCCAGCTCCAGCCAAGGGGCGTCATAAACAACCCATAAACCGCAATCAACGTCGCCACGATTTGCGTGCCGAGCACGGCTGCCCATAGAGCCCGTGCAGGGCGTATGGACCAGAACGGGCCACGCGTGCGCGTCAGGAAGATCGTCAGATGTCCCGCCACGGACAGCATCAGGTACATCAGCGTCTGGACGTGCGAGCGGTCGAGGTGATAGACGCGGTCGCCGAGATAAAACAGGCCAAACGCAGCCACGGGCCCGATGACGCCCAGCACCGTGGCGATCCCCAGCACTAAGCGCATGTTCCATGCCTCGGGCTTGTCTTTATAACGGACGTTGTCATAGGCAATCGACAGTATCGCCCCGTCGTTGAGCAACGCGAGCATTACGATCATGACCGCGGTCATCGGATAGAAGTTAAACACCAGGATAGCCAGCGTCATAAACAAGAGGACGCGCAGCGTCTCGGCGATGCGATATATGGCGTAGCTGTTCATCCGTTGGAAGATTTTCCGGCTTTCCTTCATCGCATCTATGATCACCGACAGGCCGGGCGTCAGAAGCACAATGGACGCCGCGGCACGCGCCGCGTCCGTCGCGCCTGAAACGGCGATGCCGCAGTCTGCTTTCTTCAGCGCGGGGGCGTCGTTCACCCCGTCGCCCGTCATGCCGACGATATGGCCGCGTTGCTGCAGGACATCTACGATGTGGAACTTGTGTTCTGGGAACACCTGGGCGAAGCCGTCCGCTTTCTCGATTGATTCCGCCAACTGCGCCGTCTCGTGATGTTTTACGTCGCCGAAGCCGCCGGCGTCGAGGATGTTCGTGCCCAGTCCCAGTTTTCCGGCGGTTTCCCGGGCAATGGCCAATGCATCGCCTGTCACCATCTTCACGTTTACTCCCATCTGCCGCGCGGATGCGATGGTCGCCTTGGAATCCTCGCGAGGCGGGTCGAAAAGCGGCAGTACCCCGAGGAACTGCCATTGACCGTGTGCGTCTGTCCGAGCCACTCCCAACGAGCGGAAGCCGCGCGCCGCGAAGTCGTTGACGGCCTTATCCACCTCGGGCTTCACCTGCGCGGCATTGGCCGCCAGCTCCATGACCACCTGGGGCGCACCCTTGGTCGCCTTGAACTCTTTTCCGTCCGGGCCCTTGACCGTGGCTTCGGTGCGTTTGTGCACTGGGTCGAAGGGCTGGAAATGAACGACCTGGCATCCTTTCAATGCCTGATCATTCTTCAGGCCGGCCAGCACGGCCAGGTCTATCGTGTCCTTATTCTCCGCGCGCGACGCCAGCGCGGCGTTAAGTATGACTTGATCGGCGGGGACGCCGTTCACGCTGAACGGATCGCCAAGGGTCAGCTTGTTCTGGGTCAGGGTGCCGGTCTTGTCCGAGCACAGCACGTCCACGCCCGCCAACTCCTCGATGGCCGCCAACCGCGTCACAATCGCCTCTTTTTTGGCCAGCAGGCGCGCGCCGACCGCCATGGTCACGGACAGCACCGTCGGCATCGCCACGGGAATCGCCGCTACCGTCAACACCAAGGCGAACTGAAGCGTGGTGAGCATCCGGTCGCCGCGGAAGAGCGCGACCGCCAGGATCAATACGACAAGCGCCACAGCCAGTACGATCAGGTAGTCGCCGATCTTCAGCACGGCACGCTGGAAGTGGCTGACCGTGTGCGCCTCCTGCACCAGTTGCGCGGTCTTGCCAAAGTACGTATTCTGGCCCGTGGCGTAGACCAGCGCGTCGATTTCACCCTGACGGACGATCGACCCCGAGTAGACCGTCTCGCCGGGTTTGCGGGTGGCAGGCAACGACTCTCCCGTCAGCGCGGACTGATCCACCTCCACCGGGTCGCCAGCAAGTAATCGCGCATCCGCCGGCACGATGTCGCCGAGACGCACGCGGATGACGTCGCCCGGCACGAGCTCTCGCGCCGCCGGGTTGACCCACTTCCCATCGCGTTTCACGCGGGCCTTGACCGCCAGCTTGGCCTTGAGGGCCTCGATGGCGTTGCCCGCCTGGTGTTCTTCCCAGAATCCGACCACTGCGTTGGCAACGAGCAAGAGGAGGATGATGAAAAAGTCCGGCCAATGACGGACCACGCCCGACAGGATCACAGCCACCTCGATCATCCACGGGATGGGGCCCCAAAAATAGCCGAGGAATTTCAGGAGCGGGTTGGTCTTCTTTTCTTCGATCTCGTTCGGCCCATACTGGGCCAGCCGCGTCGTAGCCTCCGCTTGACTGAGGCCTTCCGGCGACGACCCCAGCTTTGCCTGTAATTCCTGCAAGGAGAGGGATTTCAGGTCCCCTTTTGCATCGGATTTGCTTGTTGTTTCCACGATGCTCTCCTCCTTTTCAAGGTACGTGGAGCATTACGCAAGGGTCAGGCAGCACCTTCACGCTTTTACCTCTGTCCGGAAAAACGATATGACCCAGACCCATGGATTACCCCACAACCCGCAGGTTTCGTTGAATCGGCCAACACCCCGCATGATTCTTTCTTCATTCTCCCTTCACAAGGAAGCAGGAGCACGGCAGTCTTCTCACAATCTCGTGATTGATGCGGCCGTAGATTACGTGTTCGATCCTGGTTTCATTATGGGCGGCCATAATGAGCAGATCTATGTTCTCCGCCTCCACAATCTTCACGATTTCATGGACGGGTTCGGCGTCTTTCACCATTTCTTTGATGGCCATTCCTCCGGCCCTTTCCTTTTGTATCATTATGTCGAGGTCGCTTTTGACCTCCTGCACCATGGCCCGATACTCTTCCCCCAAAGCCCGGAGGATGGGCATGGGGAGAGAACCACCCTTGAGGAAGAAGGGGTCATACATAGTATGGAGTATCGAGATCTGAACTCCGTATGTTCTCGCGAGAGAAATACCGTAATGGACAGCCTTTTTGCAGTCTTTCGTAGACCTGCTTACCACAAGAATCCGCTTCACATCCTCCATTATCGCCCTCCATTCTGATTATAGGGCCTTTGCGAGCGTCCCGAGTCAGTCTTCCTTTGCCTGATTATTTCTCAGGATTCCACTTCCAGTTCCGGATTTCCGGCATGTCCTGGCCGTATTTGTCAATGTACAGCTTGTGCTCGATGAGCTTGTCCTGCACCAACTGCTTCAGATAGACCCCTTTGGAGCCCAACTGCGGCAACCTATCGACCACGTCGGCCACCAGGTGGAACCGGTCGAGTTCGTTCTGCACCCTCATGTCGAAGGCCGTCGTAATCGTGCCCTCTTCCTTATAACCACGGACGTGCAGATTGCGGTTGGCCCGGCGGTAGGTCAGCCGGTGGACCAGCCAGGGGTATCCATGAAAGCCGAAGATGATGTGCCTGTCTTTCGTGAAGAGCGAATCGTAATCCGTGTCGGGGAGCCCGTGCGGGTGTTCGGTTTGCGGCTGCAGCTTCATGAGATCGACGACATTGATCACCCGTATTTTCATCTCCGGAAGATGCTCGCGGAGAATGGAGACGGCGGCCAGAACCTCAAGGGTCGGCGTATCCCCGCAGCAGGCCATCACCACGTCCGGCTCGGCGCCCTGGTCGTTGCTGGCCCATCGCCAGATGCCGAGTCCTTCCGTGCAATGCACGACCGCCTCCTGCGTGGTCAGCCATTGGGGCGCCGGGTGCTTTCCCGCAACCACCACGTTCACGTAGTGCCGGCTGCGCAGACAGTGATCGAAGACCGACAGCAGGCAGTTGGCATCCGGCGGAAGGTAGATGCGCACTATATCGGCCTTCTTGTTGACGACATGGTCGAGGAAGCCTGGGTCCTGATGGGTAAAGCCGTTGTGGTCCTGCTGCCAGACGTGGGAGGCGAGCAGATAGTTGAGCGAGGCGATCTTCCGCCGCCACGGCAGTTCCAACGTGACCTTCAGCCACTTGGCGTGCTGGTTGAACATAGAATCAATGATATGGATGAAGGCCTCGTAGCAGTTAAACAACCCGTGCCGTCCGGTCAGCAGGTAACCCTCCAGCCAGCCCTCGCTCTGGTGCTCGCTGAGCATCGAGTCGAGCACGCGACCGGAGGGCGCGAGGAATTCATCATTCTTCACTGCCCTGGCGTCCCACTGGCGATTGGTTACTTCAAAGACCG